>JBJHCZ010000054.1:0-1528 GCA_050486285.1 Chromatiales bacterium | reverse complement strand
ATACGACCTGCTACGGCAACCGCAATCACCCGGCGATCGCCGAAGACCTGGTCGCGGTGTTCGAACACAACGGCATTCCGGTGAAGCTGGCCGCGACCGAGAAATGCTGCGGCATGCCGAAGCTCGAGCTCGGCGACCTGGAGTCGGTGGAGAAGGCGAAGAACGTCAACGTCCCGGAACTGGCCAGGCTGGTCGACGAGGGCTGGGACATCGTCGCCCCGGTGCCTTCCTGCGTGCTGATGTACAAGCAGGAACTGCCGCTGATGTTCCCGGATGACGAGCAGGTGCAGAAGGTTGCCGCGGCAATGTTCGACCCGTTCCACTACCTGCTGCTGCGCCATCGCGAGGGTCGGCTGAAGACCGACTTCAAGGCCTCGCTGGGCAAGGTGGCTTACCAGGTGCCCTGTCACCTGCGCGTGCAGAACATCGGCATGAAGACGCGCGACCTGTTGCAGCTGGTGCCCGGCACCGAAGTGGACGCGATCGAGCGCTGCTCCGGGCATGACGGCACCTACGCGGTGAAGAAGGAATTCTTCGACTCGGCCCGGAAGATCGCCCAACCCGTGGTGCGCCGCGTCGAGCAGGCCGAGGCGGACCACTTCGTCAGCGACTGCCCGATGGCCGCCGAGCAGATCGCCGCCGGCACCGACAAGGCCGACGCCAACCACCCGCTGAGTCTGCTGCGGCAGGCCTACGGCATCTGAAGGACCAGGAGCCACCATGCAGAAGCTTCGTCGCGAGGACCTCTACAGCCTGGAGCAGTACGCCGAAAAGCGGCCGCAGATGCGCGCCGACGTGATGCGGCACAAGAAGCCCCGCCAGGTGCCGATCGGCCCGAACGCCACGCTGTATTTCGAGGACCGGATCACGCTGCAGTACCAGATTCAGGAAATGCTGCGCGTGGAGAAGATTTTCGAGGCCGAGGGCATCCAGGACGAGCTCGACGCCTACAACCCGCTGATTCCGGACGGCAGCAATCTGAAGGCCACCTTCATGCTGGAGTACCCGGACGCCGACGAGCGCCGCCGCGAACTCGCCCGGCTGATCGGCATCGAGGACGTGGTGTGGCTGAAGGTCGACGACCACCCCAAGGTCATGCCGATCGCCGACGAGGACCTGGAGCGCGAGACCGAGGAAAAGACCTCTTCGGTGCACTTCCTGCGTTTCGAGTTCACGCCGGAGATGATCGAGTCGCTGAAGGGCGGTGCGATGCTGTCCGCCGGCATCGACCACGAGAACTACCGCCACGAGGTCTCGCCGCTGCCGGCCGAGACGGTGCGCGCGCTGACCGCCGACTTCGACTGAACCGCCGCTCGGGCGTCGCCGCTGCGCGACGCTCGACCGCTGCGCGAAGCCGGTTGCGACGGGTTCGCTGCCGGGCATCCGGGGCGGCGCACCTCGACGAACACCGTCCGCTGCCCGGCCCCGCCCCGCTGAAAGAAGTGCCGGACGGCACTTTTCCAGCATCCTGCGGAGTCCGACAGGCTGCAAGCCCGGATCATTCGCCAGTACGCTACTGCGGACGCCG
>JBJHCZ010000052.1:0-1636 GCA_050486285.1 Chromatiales bacterium | reverse complement strand
TGATCGTGTACGCGGAACAGTTCCACCGCCGCGATCGCGCCCGCGGCGCCGCCGCCCATGCCGTTGTACAGCGCGATCATCTGCGGCATGTCGGTCATCGCCACACGCCTGCCGGTATACCAGGCAATGCCGCCGCCGATCGCAATTGCGGTCGTGATCAGCAGAAAATTGTGCATGCCCGGCCACAGGAACGTGATCAGCGTGGCGACCACCATGCCGGCACCGGCCCACAGCACGCCGTCGCGCGCCGTCTTTGGCGAACTCATGCGCTTGAGGCCGACGATGAACAGCAGAGCCGCGACGAAGTACGCGACCTGTATCAGTGTGTCTGTGGAGAACGTCATGAGTGTCTGTCGGTGCTGGACTTGAACATCTCCAGCATGCGCTCGGTGACGACGTAACCTCCCACCGCGTTGCCGGCCGCGAGCACCACGCCGATGAAGCCTATGGCCAGTTCCAGCGTGGTGTCGGCCCGCCCCAGCACGACCATGGCGCCGACCAGCACGATGCCGTGTATGAAGTTCGACCCCGACATCAGCGGCGTGTGCAGGATGACCGGCACACGCGCGATGATTTCGTAGCCGGTGAATGCGGCGAGCATGAATATGTAGAGCGCGATGAATCCGTCAATCATGGTCCGGGCTCCGTCAGGTCGATCGCTCAGTCAATGGTTCGGTCAATCTCTCCGTCACGTCACGTCACGGCCGCGGTTCGGCGGGCGTGGCCTGTCTGTCGGGGGCGTCCACCAGTGCGGCAATCCCCTGATGCACGATGCGGCCGTCACAGGTCAGTGTGGAGGCGGCATACACCTCGTCGTCGAAGTCTATGGCCAGTTCGCCATCGTGGATCGCCGGCGTCAGAAAATTGAGGATGTTGCGTGAGTACATCTGGCTGGCATGCCGGGCCAGGGTCGACGGCAGATTGCTCGGTCCGATGATGCGTACGCCGTTGGCCGACACGACGGTCTCGCCCGCCTGCGTGAGCTCGCAGTTGCCGCCGCTTTCGGCCGCCAGGTCCACAATCACCGAACCCGGCTGCATGCGCGCCACGGCGTCGGCACTGATGATGCGCGGCGCCCTGCGACCGGGAATTGCCGCTGTGGTGATGACCGCATCGGCCCGGGCGATATGCTGGTCGAGCACTTCCTGCTGGCGCGCCTTCTCTTCGTCTGTCAGTTCACGCGCATAACCGCCTTCGCCCTCGGCGGACACGCCGGTGTCGACGAAACGCGCGCCCAGTGACTCGACCTGTTCGCGGGTGGCCGTGCGCACGTCGTAAGCCTCGACGACGGCGCCCAGGCGTCTCGCAGTGGCGATGGCCTGAAGACCGGCGACCCCGGTGCCGACGATCAGCACCTGAGAAGGGCGTATCGTTCCGGCAGCAGTGGTCAGCATGGGAAAGAACTTGTCCAGGCTGTCCGCCGCGATCAGCGCGGCCTTGTAGCCGGCGATCGATGCCTGTGACGAGAGTGCGTCCATGGACTGCGCGCGTGAAATGCGCGGGACGAACTCCATCGCGAAGCTGGTGATGCGTCGTGCGGCAAGACTGCGGACCAGATCGGGATGGTTGTGTGCCTGCATGAAGCCGATGACGACACAGCCTTCGGGCATGCGCGCCACTTCGTCGAGCGTGGGGG
>JBJHCZ010000051.1:0-1661 GCA_050486285.1 Chromatiales bacterium | reverse complement strand
CCCAAGGGCCGCCTGCAGCGGCTGGTCGGTGTCGAGACCGACATCACCGAACGCAAGCTTTACGAGGAAGCGCTGTTCCGAGAGAAGGAAAGCGCGCAGATCACGCTGCAGTCCATTGGCGACGGCGTGGTGACGACGGACGACCACAGCCGCGTGCAGTACCTCAATCCGGTGGCGGAGGAGCTGACCGGCTGGAAGGTGGACGATGCGGTCGGACGGCCGGTGGACGACATCTTCCGCGGCTTCCACGAGGAGACCTGTGAGCCGCTGGAGAACCCGCTGGCGCTGGCGATGCGGCGCAACCGCACGGTCAAGTCGGTGCGTCCGACGCTGCTGATCCGCCGCGACGGCAACGAGCTCTACATCGAGAACGTCGCCTCGCCGATCCGCGACCCGCAGGGTAACGTCACCGGCGGCGTGCTGGTGTTCCACGACGTCAGCGAGGCGCGCGAGCTCAACCGCCGGCTCAGCTACCACGCCAGTCACGACATGCTCACCGGTCTGGTCAACCGGCGCGAGTTCGAGCACCGGCTCGAGCGTGCGCTCAAGAGCGCCAAGGCGCGAGAGACCTCCTACGCGGTCTGTCACCTGGACCTGGACCAGTTCCGCATCGTGAACGACAGCTGCGGGCACAGCGCCGGTGACGCGCTGCTCGGGCAGATCGGCGCGCTGCTGAAGTCCAAGATCCGCTGGCGGGACAGTCTGGCGCGCCTTGGTGGCGACGAGTTCGGCGTACTGCTGGAGAGCTGCTCGCTGGAGGAGGCGCTGCGCACCGCAGAAACGCTGCGCGAGGCGATCGAGGGCTACCGTTTCCTCTGGGACGAGCGCACGTTCCGCCTCGGCGCCAGCTGCGGGGTGGTGCCGATCCTCCCGCACAACGAAGACGTCGCCTCGATACTCTCCGCGGCGGAGAGCGCCTGTCAGGCGGCGAAGGAGGGCGGGCGCAACCGCGTCTACAGCTACGAGGAAAACGACCTGGACCTGATGCGCCGGCGTCGCGAAATGCAGTGGGCCGCGCGTATCAACACCGCGCTGGAGGAGCACCGCTTCGAGCTGTTCCGCCAGACGATCCAGCCGCTGAACGTGAAGGACGATGGCGCGCACTACGAGCTGCTGCTGCGCATGCGCGACGAGAACGGCGCCATGGTCTCGCCGGAGCTGTTCATCACCGCGGCGGAGCGCTATGGCATTACTCCCGCTATCGACCGCTGGGTCATCGAGAACGCGCTGCGGTGGCTGGTGTCGGAGGCCGACGAGCGCGAGCGCCTGTCGATGTGCTCGATCAACCTGTCGGGGCAGAGCCTGGGCGACGACAAGTTCCTGCCGTTCGTGATCGATCAGTTCCACCGCTCGGGCCTGGACGCCTCGAAGATATGCTTCGAGATCACCGAAACCGCGGCGGTGGCAAACTACTCGCAGGCCAACCGCTTCATCCAGGCGCTGAAGGAGCTTGGCTGCCGCTTCGCGCTGGACGACTTCGGTACCGGGCTGTCGTCGTTCGGCTACCTGAAGCACTTCCCGGTGGACTACCTCAAGATCGACGGCAGCTTCGTGAAGGAGATTCTGCACGACCCGATCGACCGGGAGATGGTGCGCTCGATCAACGAGATCGGCCACCTTACCGGCAAGCAGACCATCGCCGAGTTCGCCGAGAATCAGGA
>JBJHCZ010000050.1:0-1831 GCA_050486285.1 Chromatiales bacterium | reverse complement strand
AACGAGTACGGACGCACCATCGAGCACTACCGCGGTACGCTGGAAGTGGACGGACTGGACCGCGAGGTCAACTTCCTGCGCGTCGGCCGCGTCGCGCTGGTCTATCAGACCGCGGACGGCGAGCAGCAGGGCGTGTGGGACCAGGAGAACGGCCAGTGGGTCGCCCTGGGTAACGAATACCGCAACCGCATTCGCCTGGCACTGCGCGTCGCGCGCCAGCAGGTCGCCCCCGAGCTGCTGATGCTGCCGATCAAGGCTCCGGAGGACGTCTGACAATGAGACTCAAGTTTATCTTTGCGGCGGTGGCCGCGACGCTGGCGCTGGGCGCAGTCGACACCGCCGACGCGCAGGGCCAGGCACGCAGCCTGGACGAGCTGCTGCGCCTGGTGGAACAGGGCCGCGCGCGCGACTCCGAAGAAGCGCGTCAGCGCGAACAGGAGTTTCAGGCGCAGCGTGGCGAGCAGGAACGACTGCTGCGCGAGGCGCGTGAGCGTCAGACCAGCGAGGAGAACCGCAGCGCGACGCTCGAGAGCAACTTCGAGGACAACGAACGCGAGATCGCCGAGTTGACCCAGCAGCTCAACGAGAGCCTGGGCGAGCTGCGCGAACTGTTCGGCGTGGTGCAGATCGTCGCCGGCGACGCGGCCAGCAATTTCGAGAACTCGCTCACCAGCGTCCAGTATCCGGACCGGCGCGCGTTCCTGCTGGACCTGGTCGAATCGATGGGCCGCACCTCGCGCATCGCCTCGGTCGATGAAATCGAGCGGCTGTGGTTCGAGATGCAGCGCGAGGCGACCGAACTCGGCCGCGTGATCCGCTCGCCGATGGAAGTCACTGCCGTTGACGGTCAGCGCGAGACCACCGACGTGGTGCGCGTGGGCGCCTTCAACCTGGTGGCCGACGGCCGCTACCTGACCTACGAGCCCGGTTCGGGCATCCAGGAGCTGGTGCGCCAGCCGGACGAGCGCCGGTACCGCAACAGCACCTCGAACCTGGTCAACGCGACCGACGGCTTCGTCGCCTTTGCGCTGGACCCCACCCGCGGCCAGATCCTGTCCCTGCTGATCGAGCAGCCGACGCTGCGCGAACGCATCGACCAGGGCGCGCAGATCGGCTACCTGATCATCGCGCTGGGTATCCTCGGCGTGCTGCTGGCGCTGGAGCGGCTGATCACGCTGGGCATCATCAGCGGCAAGGTCACCCGCCAGCTCAAGAGCGAGACGCCGGACACCGGCAACCCGCTGGGCCGCGTGCTGAAGGTGTACCACGACAATCGGAACGTGGACACCGAGACGCTGGAGCTCAAGCTTGGCGAGGCGATCATACGAGAGACGCCGAAGCTGCAGCGCTTCATCCTGTTCATCAAGATCATCTCGGTGGTGGCACCGCTGATGGGTCTGCTCGGTACCGTCACCGGTATGATCCAGACCTTCCAGGCGATCACGCTCTACGGTACCGGCGACCCGACCATGATGGCGGGCGGCATCTCCCAGGCGCTGGTCACCACGGTGCTCGGCCTGACGGTCGCGATCCCGACGGTGCTGCTGCACACGATCGTCAACGGTCGCAGCAAGCGCATCATCCACGTCCTGCAGGAGCAGAGTGCGGGCATCGTGGCGGAGCACTCCGAGAAGTACAACAAGAAGGGTGGGGCGGCCTGAGGCCGCCCCTGCCTTTTTGCGTACTGATCAGCGGGGATAGTTCATGCAGCTGATGATTGACATGTACGAGGCCATCCGGGACTTTCTCGCCCTGGGCGGGGATGTCCTGGTGGTTATCGGCTGGACCATCTTCTTCATGTGGATCCTGATCATCGAGCGGGCGATCTACT
>JBJHCZ010000049.1:0-1891 GCA_050486285.1 Chromatiales bacterium | reverse complement strand
CCGGATTCGCGCAGATCCGACATCACCGGCCTCTTGTCGGTGCGCTGCTCGACGCTTCGGTTCAGCTGAGAGAGCACGATGATCGGCAGCTCCAGCTCCTTGGCCAGGCCCTTCAGCGAGCGGGATATCTCGGAAATCTCCGTCGCGCGGTTTTCCTTGGTTCCGGCCACCTGCATCAGCTGCACGTAGTCGACCACGATCAGGCCAAGGTCGTGCTCGCGCTTGAGGCGGCGCGCGCGGGCGCGCATTTCCGACGGCGTAAGGCCGGGCGTGTCGTCGATGAACAGCGGCGCCTGCGACATGATCGCCACCGCGGAATTGATGCGCGACCAGTCTTCGTCGGAGAAATTGCCGGTGCGAAGGTGCGACTGGTTCACACGCCCGATCGAGCCGATCATGCGGAAGGCAAGCTGCTCGGAAGGCATCTCCATCGAGAACACCGCCACCGGCACCTTGCCGCCCAGCGCCGCGTTCTCGGCGACGTTCATCGCGAAGGAGGTCTTGCCCATCGACGGACGGCCGGCCACGATCACCAGGTCGCCCTTCTGAAGGCCGGCGGTCATCCGGTCCAGCTCGGCAAACCCGGTGGACAGTCCGGTGACGTCGCCGTCAGTGTTGGACAGCAGGTCGAGCCGGTCGATGGTTGCCGGCAGGATCTTCTTGAGTGAGACGAAACCGGAGCCGTGACGCTGACCGCGCTCGGCGATCTGGAACACCTCGCGTTCGGCCTCGTCGACCAGCTCCGCGGGGGTGCGCCCTTCGGGTCGGTAGGCGCTGTCGGCAATGCGGCCGCCGACGCTGATCAGCTCGCGCAGCACCGCGCGCTCGCGCACGATGTCGGCGTATGCGCGAACGTTGCTGGCGCTCGGGGTGTCCTGAACCAGGCGGCTGAGGTAAGCCAGCCCGCCGGCCTCCTCCAGCGTGCCCTGCCGGTCGAGGTGCTCGGCCACCGTTACCGCGTCGCAGGGGTGGCCGAGCTCCACCAGCTGACCGATGGCGTCGAACACCATGCGATGGTCGCGCCGGTAGAAATCGCGGTCGCTGACCGAATCGGCGACGCGGTCCCACGCGTCGCCTTCGAGCATCAGCGCACCCAGCAGCGACTGCTCGGCCTCGATCGAGTGCGGCGGCACCTTTATCGCCGCAGCGGATGCCGGTCGGATGTAATCGTCAGGAGTGGCCAATGCCCCGGTACCCAATCAGCGGCCCGTGGAACGGGGGCACCGGCCCACGCCCGCGGGCCGTCCCGTCCCGCCCCGATCGTGCAGCACGCGCCAGGCGCGGATTCGCCGGGGTCAATCGGCATACGATACCGCAGCGCCGCGACCGGCGCTGCAGCAAAGTAACCGTCGTTCCGGCAGCCCTACTCTTCGGCGGCAACGACCACGCGGATGGTCACGTTGACGTCGCTGTGCAGGTGCACCTCGACCTCGGTCTCTCCCAGCATCCGGATCGGACCCTCGGGCAGCCGGATCTCGGCGCGTTCGAGCTCCACACCGCGCGCGCCCGCCGCCTCGGCGATGTCCACCGGGCCGATCGAGCCGAACAGCTTGCCTTCCTCGCCGCTGCGTGCCGGGATCGTCAGCTCCAGCCCCTCGAGCTTCGCGGCCCGCGCCTGCGCCGCCGAAAGCTCCTCGGCCGCCCGCTTCTCCAGTTCCGCGCGACGCTCCTCGAATGCGGCCAGGTTCTCCGGCGTCGCCGGCGCCGCCTTGCCCTGAGGCAGCAGGTAATTGCGCGCGTAACCGGGACGCACGCGAACCTTGTCGCCCAGCCCGCCCAGGTTTTCCACTCTGTCCAACAGAATCACTTCCACGATCGTTCTCCCGTTTGGCCGGTCGCCTGCTGGCAGACCGGCGCTGTCAAGTCAGTCGTTGCCGGTTTCCGGAGGCGG
>JBJHCZ010000048.1:0-2017 GCA_050486285.1 Chromatiales bacterium | reverse complement strand
GGTCCGACACCCGCAACGCGCGCCGCGCCACCTTGTCCTCGTAGGCCGGGCCGATGCCACGACCCGTGGTGCCGATCTTGGCCGCTCCCTTGGCGTGTTCGCGCGCAGCGTCCAGGGCCACGTGCGAGGGGATGATCAAGGGGCAAGCGGGACTGATGCGCAGCCGCTCCATCACCGGCACGCCGCGCGCCGAAAGCTCGTCGATTTCGCCGAGCAGTGCATCTGGGGAAACCACCACGCCGTTGCCGATCAGGCAGGCGACGCCGTCGCGCAGGATCCCGGACGGCAGCAGACGCACGATGGTCTTCTTGCCCTCGATGACCAGCGTATGGCCGGCGTTGTGGCCGCCCTGGAAGCGGACCACCGCGGCCACCCGGTCGGTCAACAAGTCGACGATCTTGCCCTTGCCCTCGTCACCCCACTGGGTGCCGATGACCACCACGTTTCTTCCCACGACGATATTCCCCTCGTTCCCTCAGGAGCGCACGAACCACAGCAGTATCAGCCCGGCGACGATGCTGACCAGGCCGGCGAGACGCAGTTTCTCGTCGGGCATCTGCGCCAGCATCGCCATGGTCCGGCGCGACCCGCGTGGATTGGCGAAAGGCAACAGCCCCTCGATCACCATCAGCAGCGCGATGGCCGCGAACAGGTCCGTCCAGTTCATCGGGCCATGGCGCCGGTCAGCGACCCGTTCCCGCCCTCGGATCCTTAAGGTAGCGGAAGAACTCGCCCTCGGGCTCGATGACCAGCACGTCGTCACCGCGGCCGATGGCCGTGCGGTAAGCCTGCATGCTGCGCCAGAAGTCGTAGAAGCCGCGATCCCTGTTGAATGCCTCGGCATAGATGTCGGCCGCGCGCGCGTCGCCGGCACCGCGGATGCGCTGCGAATCGCGCTGCGCCTCGGCGATGATGACGGTGCGCTGGCGGTCGGCGTCGGAGCGGATGCGCTCCGCGGTCTCGGCGCCCTCGGCGCGAAGTTGCGAGGCGACCCGGGCCCGTTCCTGGCGCATGCGGTTGAACACGCTCTCGCTGACGTCCGGCGGCAGGTCCAGGGTCTTCACGCGCACGTCGACGATCTCGATGCCGAGCTCGCGCGCCGTGCGGCCCGCGGTGTCCATCAGGTAATTGACGACGTCGGCGCGGTCGGCCGTGACCACTTCTTGCAGCGTCTGCCGGGCGAACTGCGCGCGCAGGCCGTCCTTCATGATCTCGAGCAGGCGGCTGGTCGCCAGGCGTTCGTCGCCGGCCGTGGCGCGGAAATACTGGCCCACGTCCACGATGCGCCACTTGACGTAGAAGTCGACCCGCAGGTTCTTCTTCTCGGCCGTCAGGAAGGGCTCGTTCGGGTTGTTGCGGGTCAGCACGCGGTTGTCGAACTTGCGCACGGTGTTGACGAACGGCAGCTTGAAATGCAGGCCGGGTTCGTAGTCCATGCGCACGATCTCGCCGAAGCGCATCTTGATGGCGTACTCGCGCTGGTCGACCGTGAACACGGACATCGACAGCAGGAAGCCCGCGGCGGCGAGCAGCAGAATGAAGGTAGTAGCGCGCGGGCTCATCAACGGGTCCCCCTGGCGCGAAGGTCGGTGGACTGTCCCTGGCGCTCGGTCTGGCGCGGCGAAGTGGTCTGGGACAGGTCGGCCGGATCGCCGACGCGAGTGCCGCGGGCGCCGGAACGCTTGATCAGTTCATCGATCGGCAGGTACATCAGGGTGCCGCTGCCCTGGACGTCCAGGATCACCTTGTTGGCACCGCCCAGCACCTGCTCGATCGTCTCGTAGTACAGCCGTTGCCGGGTCACTTCCGGTGAGCGCTGGTACTCGGCCAGCAGCGCCAGGAAGCGGTCGGACTCACCCTCCGCCTCGGCGATGACCTGCTCGCGATAGGCCTCGGCGCTCTGCAGCAGGCGCGCGGCGTTACCACGGGCGCGCGGCACCACGTCGTTGGCGTAGGCCTCGGCCTCGAGCGCCAGGCGCTCGCGGTCCTCGCGGGCCTTGATGGCGTCCTGCACCGC
>JBJHCZ010000047.1:0-2146 GCA_050486285.1 Chromatiales bacterium | reverse complement strand
GTCGACGACGGCGATCCGTGTCAACAGCAGCCGGCGGCGACGTAGGTGCGGGCTAGTTCGACGGCGGTGTCCAGCTCGACGATCAGCACGCCGGGACGATCCTGGACCCACTGATGGGCGGCCTCGGCGTTGGTGAGTAGCGGCATCTCGTCGCAAATGTGCGAGCCGGGTCCGACCGCCCCGCATGTGGCGAGGACCTGCGGTCCGACGACCGCGATGACCGTGCTGGCCGGTTGGGTGCGGGTGACGGTGCCATCCGCCGCGACCTCGAGCCGGATGGGCTGTCCGGTCGCCGGGCACGTCGCGGAGATTTCGGCGGGTTCGTTGAGCAGGATCGGCAGCAACAGCGTGTCGAATCCGCACCAGGCGTACAGGTCGTTGCCGCGCACCCGAAACGGGTGTGCGGTCGGCCGCAGCGTCAGAGCGGCACCGACCAGCCGGCCTTCGTCGTCGAGCTCGTAGCCCGCAGCGTGCATCTGCTGCAACCACCCGTTGGCCTCGTGGACGGTCTGGCCGGTGGCCTGCGCGATGCGGGAAGCTGCCACCGGCGCGCCGTCGGCGAGCAGGCGCAGCGCGACACGATGGCGGTCGTCGCGTTCGCCGTGGCGGGCGGCCCAACTGGTCCAGGCAGCTACCAGCTGGTTGATCATCGGGTCGGTCATCGGCGGCCCCCGGCACGGCCGATGCGCCCGGGGCGACCGTCAGCGGTTACGCCCACAGGCCGACAGGTCCGGCCAATGGTCATGTCAAGGCCGAGCGCAACTGTGCGACACTCGGGGCGCCCTGCAGGCCCTCGCCGGTTGCGTACACCCGGCAGGCCAATCCGGTCGGTTCGTCACCGGTCGCGAACGGATCGACCCCGTCGACCAGCACCGTCGGTGAACCACGAAACCCGAGCCGTTCGGCCTCGGCAGCCGTGTCGACCGTGCGTCGTTCCAGAGTGAAGGCGTATTCGTCGGCGAGCTGGCCGAGCCGTTGGTCGGCGATCTGCCAGTTCGGGCAGCCATCGAAGTACAGCAGCGTCACGTGTGGCATCAGATCCTCTTCCGTTCCAAGGTCGGTACCGTGACCGTACGCCTTCCA
The DNA here is from genome assembly GCA_050486285.1 of Chromatiales bacterium. Taxonomy (GTDB): domain Bacteria; phylum Pseudomonadota; class Gammaproteobacteria; order SZUA-140; family SZUA-140; genus JAITWN01. The sequence goes on along the minus strand of JBJHCZ010000047.1, from coordinate 1,063 downwards.
TCACACTGGAAGGTCAAGCGCAAATTTCGAGGGGACATCCCATGCTGATCGGCAAGCTCGCCGACGCCACCGGAGTGACGACCAAGACGTTGCGGTTCTACGAAGCCCAACGGCTGCTAGCCCCACCGAACCGCACCGCCGGCGGCTACCGCGACTATCCCGACAGTGCCAGCGGCCGGGTGCTGTTCATCCGGCGGGCACAGGCCGCCGGACTGACCCTGAACCAGATCCGCGAGATCCTCGACATCCGCGACACCGGCCAGGCGCCCTGCCACCACGTCGCCGATCTCGTCAAGCAGCGCATCGACGAGGTCACCGCCCGACTTGCCGAACTCGAACACACCCGCACCGAGCTGTTCGCCGTGCGCGAACGGCTCACCAACCTCGACCCTGCCGACTGCGACGACGACATCTGTGCCGCAATCGCCATTACGCCGAATGGCGAGTAGCGCTGAAGGCCTGCCATCCGCCCGACCCCTCGAAGCCGTGCATCCCCTGAGCCGATCCTCGACGTCCACCCCGAACGAGTCATGGCGTCTTCGTCGCAATGAAATCACTCACCTCGGCGAGCCGATTACGAACGGATCGTGTGTTGCTGGCCACCTCAGACCCGTACCGGCCCTCCTGTCAAGTCAAGTCCCAGTGTCCGCGTCCCAGCTTCTCCCGGTACGCGCCGGTACACCGCCCCACGAAGGACTCGACTGGACCAAGCTCAAGCCAACGAACTTCACCCCCGCAGCAGGAGTTGCGAGGCGAAGTTCGGGTGTGGTGTAGATGTTGGGCGCTACAGGTCGTCGACCGCGTCCCAACGTTCGAGTTGTTCGATCTGCACCAGCCCATTGCCGAGCAGTTCGGGAAAGACGACCAGGACCGTGTCGACGCCGGTCGCCGAGAATGATCTGATCGCCTGGTCACCGTGCGCGTGCGCCTCGGTACCGATCTGTTGGCACAGGCTCCAGTCGTCGCCGACCAGGTCTGCACGTGAGACCCCGACGTGCTCCCGAACGGCAACATCGGTCATATCCACAACCCGCGAGAGGTCGAGGTCGTAGCGGTACAGCAC
>JBJHCZ010000046.1:0-2325 GCA_050486285.1 Chromatiales bacterium | reverse complement strand
AAGCACCGGCCCTGGCCACCTATTCCCTGCTGCCCATCGTGCAGGCGTTCGCCAGGGCGACCGGAGTCGCCGTGGAAACCCGTGACATCTCGCTGGCCGGCCGCATCATCGCGCAGTTTCCGGACCGGCTCCCCGAGGACCGCCGCCGCACGGACGACCTTTCTGAACTCGGCCGGATCGCCACCACACCGGCTGCCAACATCATCAAGCTGCCCAACATCAGCGCATCGGTACCGCAGCTGCAGGCCGCGATTCGTGAACTGCGCGATCAGGGCTACGACCTCCCGGACTATCCCGAAGAGCCGCGCGATGACGAGCAGCGCGAGATTCGAGCACGCTATGCCAGGGTGCTGGGCAGCGCGGTCAACCCGGTGCTTCGCGAAGGCAATTCCGACCGCCGCGTGGCCGCTGCCGTGAAGCGTTATGCGAAAAGCCATCCCCATTCCATGGGTGAATGGCGCGCCGATTCACGTACCCATGTCGCGCACATGAGCGACGACGATTTCTATGCCAACGAGCAGGCTGTGGAAATGCCCGCCGCGATGCGGCTGCGTATCGAGCACCATGATGAAGCCGGCCGGAGCACGGTACTCAAAGACGGCATCGCCGTTCAGCCCGATGAAGTGATTGCGTCATCGGTGATGCGCTGCGACGCCCTGTGCGCCTACTTCGACAGGGAGATCGCCGACGCCCGCAACGAGGGCCTGCTGCTGTCGCTGCATCTGAAAGCCACGATGATGAAGGTCTCCGACCCGATCATGTTCGGACACGCCGTACGAGCCTATTACCGCGGCGTATTCGAAAAGCACGCGAAGCGGTTCGCGGAGCTGGGCGTGGAGCCGAACAACGGCATCGCCGACGTCTACGACAGGATTGGGCAGCTTTCGCCGGCCGACCGCTCCGAGATCGAGGCCGACATACAATCGGTTTATGCGGCCGGTCCGTCACTGGCCATGGTCGATTCGGACAAGGGCATCACCAACCTGCATGTGCCGAGCAACATCATTATCGATGCCTCCATGCCGGCCGCGATCCGTTCTTCGGGTCAGATGTGGGGCCCGGACGGCAAGCTGCATGACACCAAGGCGCTGATCCCCGACCGCTGCTACGCGGGCATCTACCAGGCCGTCATCGACGACTGCAAACAGCATGGCGCCTTCGATGTGCGCACCATGGGTAATGTCGCCAATGTCGGCCTGATGGCGCAGAAGGCCGAGGAATACGGCTCGCACGACAAGACCTTCGAGATCGAGCGCACCGGCACCGTGCGCGTGCTGGATGATGCCGGCAATGTGCTGATGGAACACCCGGTCGCACCGGGCGACATCTGGCGCATGTGCCAGACGCGCGACCTGCCGATACGCGACTGGGTCCGGCTCGGCGTGGAACGCGCCCGGGCCACCGGCTCCGCGGCCATCTTCTGGCTGGACGAAAACCGGGCCTACGATCGCATCCTGATTGCACGCACCAGGCGTTACCTGCAGGACCACGACACCGCGGGACTGGATATTCGCATCCTCTCCCCGACCGACGCGATGCACGCGACACTGAAGCGCGTGCGTGCTGGCGAAGACACGATCTCGGTCACCGGCAACGTGCTGCGCGACTACCTCACCGATCTGTTCCCGATACTCGAACTCGGCACCAGCGCGAAGATGCTGTCCATCGTGCCGCTGCTGGCCGGCGGCGGTCTGTACGAAACCGGCGCCGGCGGCTCGGCGCCGAAGCACGTTCAGCAGTTCCTCGCAGAAAACTATCTGCGCTGGGATTCGCTGGGCGAATTTCTCGCCCTTGCAGTGTCGCTGGAAGACTTCGGCCGCAAGAACGACAACCACGGCGCAGTCGCCCTGGCACGCGCGCTGGACCGCGCCAATGAACTGGTGCTGGAGAACAACCGCTCTCCGGAACGCAAGGTCGGTGGTCTGGACAACCGCGGCAGTCATTTCTACCTCGCCCTGTACTGGGCCGGCGCACTGGCCGAACAGGGTGAGGATGCGACCGTCAGTTCGAAGTTCGCTGCGCCAGCCGCGGCGCTGAAGGAGAATGAACGCCGCATTGTCGAGGAACTGGCCGCGGTGCAGGGCCGTCCCGTGGAAATCGGCGGCTACTATCACCCTGACCCGGCACTGGTGGGAAATGCGATGCGGCCCAGCCGGACGCTGAACGGGATTATCGAATCGATCTGAACCGCATACTGTAGCCCGGCGGCTCTGACGTCGGGGGTTGGATTCGCTACTCCTCGGGAAGCAACTCGCGCTGCAGCGTATAGACCGCATCCCCGATCTGCGACTCGTCGCCATCACCGGCGACGAGCGCAGCGTGGAC
>JBJHCZ010000045.1:0-2550 GCA_050486285.1 Chromatiales bacterium | reverse complement strand
ACTCATCGGTCGAACTCGCGCCTTCAGCGGTTACTCGTTTGGGTCGTCTCCATCCTCGAATGGTTCCGGGCCGAGGCCAAGTGCCCTTACGGACACTCCGACCACCGACCCGTCCCGTCACATGTGCCTGATCATCGCCTCGCCGAAGGCCGAGCAGGCAATCGGCTCGACGTTGTCCATCAGCCGGGCGAAGTCGTAGGTCACCTCGCCGGCACTGATCGCGCCGCCCATGCCCTTCACGACCCGATCCGCCGCCTCGGACCAGCCCAGATGCCGCAGCATCATTTCGGCAGACAGAATCAGCGAGCCGGGGTTCACCTTGTCCTGCCCGGCGTATTTCGGCGCCGTGCCGTGGGTGGCCTCGAACATGGCCGTGGTGTCGGACAGGTTCGCACCCGGGGCGATCCCGATGCCACCCACCTGCGCGGCCAGCGCATCCGAGATGTAGTCGCCGTTGAGGTTCAGCGTGGCGATCACCGAGTAGTCCTCCGGGCGCAGCAGGATCTGCTGCAGGAAGGCATCCGCGATCACGTCCTTGATCACGATGTCGCGCCCGGTCTTCGGGTTCTTGAAGGTCTGCCAGGGTCCGCCGTCGAGATCCTTCGCGCCGAATTCCTCGCGCGCCAGCTCGTAGCCCCACGCCTTGAAGGAGCCCTCGGTGAATTTCATGATGTTGCCCTTGTGCACCAGCGTCACCGACGGACGGTCGTTGTCGATCGCGTACTCGATGGCCTTGCGCACCAGGCGCTTGGTGCCCTCGCTCGAGACCGGCTTCACGCCGATGCCGGCGGTATCCGGGAAGCGGATCTGGGTCACCCCCATCTCGTTTTGCAGGAAGTCGATGACCTTCTTCGCCTCCGGCGTGCCGGACTCGAACTCGATGCCGGCGTAGATGTCTTCCGAGTTCTCGCGGAAGATCACCATGTCGGTTTTTTCCGGCTCTTTCAGCGGGCTCGGGGTGCCGTCGTAGTAGCGCACCGGACGCAGGCAGACGTACAGGTCCAGCTTCTGGCGCAGCGCCACGTTCAGGGAGCGGAAGCCGCCACCAACCGGCGTGGTCAGCGGGCCCTTGATCGAGACGCGATAGTCCTTCACCGCCTCCAGGGTCTCGTCCGGAAGGCCCGAGTCATCGTCGTAGACCTTGGTCGCCTTCTCGCCGGCATAGACCTCCATCCACTCGATCGCCTTCTTCCCGCCGTAGGCCTTCTCCACGGCCGCATCGGTCACCCGGCGCATCACCGGGGTGATATCGACCCCGATGCCGTCACCCTCGATATAGGGGATCACCGGATGATCCGGCACCTGCAGCTTCCCCTGCTCGTCGACGGTGATGCGTTCGCCCTTCTCCGGGACCTGAATGTGCTGATAGGCCATGCCAACTCCTTGTGCGGAAATCGAGATCAATGGATCGGTCAATCGGATATGCCTCGATTATACATGCCGAACCGCCGTTTCCGGGGGGGGTGGCGAGACTGAAATCGACCATCCGTCATGGTCGTGTGCGCCACTGCCTGCGTTATCATCCGCCGCATGACCGAACGCCTCCCCTGTCACATCACCGTGGCCGCCGTGATCGAGCGCGAAGGCCGGTTCCTGTTCGTCGAGGAGATCGACGGCGGGCGCCGGGTCCTGAACCAGCCGGCCGGGCACCTGGACGCCCGCGAAGACCTGATCGAGGCGGTCGTGCGCGAGGTCCGCGAGGAGACCGGCCTCGCGTTCACCCCCGAGTCGACTCTCGGCAGCGATCTCCTGGAACTGGCCAGCGGCGCCGTCATCCTGCGCACCAGCTTCTGTGGCTCGACCATGCCCCTGCCCTCGCCCGGCCCGCGCGACCCGGCGATCCATGCCCTGCACTGGCTGACACCCGAGGCGGCCGAACGCGACTGGCCCCTGCGCAGCCCCCTGGTGATGCGCAGTATCCAGCGCTACCGGGAGGGTCTGCGGCTGCCGCTGGCGGCGGTCGGCGGGCTGGTCCGGGCGGTCGCGCCATGAGCGGCGGCGAGCGCGTCATCATCGGCCTCTCCGGGGGCGTCGACTCCGCCGTCGCCGCCAGTCGCCTGCTGGAGGCCGGCTATCGCGTCGAGGGCCTGTTCATGAAGAACTGGGAGGATGACGACGACGCCGAATACTGCGCCGCCGAGGCCGACTACGCGATGGCCCGCGAGGTCGCGGATTGTCTCGAGATCCCCCTGCACAAGGCGAACTTCGCCGAGGACTACCGCCAGCGGGTGTTCGCCCAGTTCCTCCACGAATACGAGGCCGGACGCACCCCCAACCCGGACATCCTCTGCAACCGCGAGATCAAGTTCCGCTCGTTCCTCGACCACGCGCGCGAGCTGGGCGCCCGCTGGATCGCCACCGGTCACTACGCGCGGGTACGCCATCATGCGGACTTCAGCGAGCTGTGCATGGCGGCCGACACGAACAAGGACCAGACCTACTTTCTGCATACCCTGACTCAGGAGCAGTTGCGCCCGGCCCTGTTCCCGCTGGGGGATATCCCGAAGGACCAGGTCCGGGAGCGGGCCCGTGAACTGGGTCTGCCGAACT
>JBJHCZ010000044.1:0-2550 GCA_050486285.1 Chromatiales bacterium | reverse complement strand
ACTCATCGGTCGAACTCGCGCCTTCAGCGGTTACTCGTTTGGGTCGTCTCCATCCTCGAATGGTTCCGGGCCGAGGCCAAGTGCCCTTACGGACACTCCGACCACCGACCCGTCCCGTCACATGTGCTTGATCATCGCCTCGCCGAAGGCCGAGCAGGCGATCGGCTCGACGTTTTCCATCAGCCGGGCGAAGTCGTAGGTCACCTCGCCGGCGCTGATCGCGCCGCCCATGCCCTTCACGACCCGATCCGCCGCCTCGGGCCAGCCCAGATGCCGCAGCATCATTTCGGCAGACAGAATCAGCGAGCCGGGGTTCACCTTGTCCTGCCCGGCGTATTTCGGCGCCGTGCCGTGGGTGGCCTCGAACATCGCGGTGGTGTCCGACAGGTTCGCACCCGGGGCGATGCCGATGCCACCCACCTGCGCGGCCAGCGCATCCGAGATGTAGTCGCCGTTGAGGTTCAGCGTGGCGATCACCGAGTAGTCCTCCGGGCGCAGCAGGATCTGCTGCAGGAAGGCATCCGCGATCACGTCCTTGATCACGATGTCGCGCCCGGTCTTCGGGTTCTTGAAGGTCTGCCAGGGTCCGCCGTCGAGATCCTTCGCGCCGAATTCCTCGCGCGCCAGCTCGTAGCCCCACGCCTTGAAGGAGCCCTCGGTGAATTTCATGATGTTGCCCTTGTGCACCAGCGTCACCGACGGACGGTCGTTGTCGATCGCGTACTCGATGGCCTTGCGCACCAGGCGCTTGGTGCCCTCGCTCGAGACCGGCTTCACGCCGATGCCGGCGGTATCCGGGAAGCGGATCTGGGTCACCCCCATCTCGTTTTGCAGGAAGTCGATGACCTTCTTCGCCTCCGGCGTGCCGGACTCGAACTCGATGCCGGCGTAGATGTCTTCCGAGTTCTCGCGGAAGATCACCATGTCGGTTTTTTCCGGCTCTTTCAGCGGGCTCGGGGTGCCGTCGTAGTAGCGCACCGGACGCAGGCAGACGTACAGGTCCAGCTTCTGGCGCAGCGCCACGTTCAGGGAGCGGAAGCCGCCACCAACCGGCGTGGTCAGCGGGCCCTTGATCGAGACGCGATAGTCCTTCACCGCCTCCAGGGTCTCGTCCGGAAGGCCCGAGTCATCGTCGTAGACCTTGGTCGCCTTCTCGCCGGCATAGACCTCCATCCACTCGATCGCCTTCTTCCCGCCGTAGGCCTTCTCCACGGCCGCATCGGTCACCCGGCGCATCACCGGGGTGATATCGACCCCGATGCCGTCACCCTCGATATAGGGGATCACCGGATGATCCGGCACCTGCAGCTTCCCCTGCTCGTCGACGGTGATGCGTTCGCCCTTCTCCGGGACCTGAATGTGCTGATAGGCCATGCCAACTCCTTGTGCGGAAATCGAGATCAATGGATCGGTCAATCGGATATGCCTCGATTATACATGCCGAACCGCCGTTTCCGGGGGGGGTGGCGAGACTGAAATCGACCATCCGTCATGGTCGTGTGCGCCACTGCCTGCGTTATCATCCGCCGCATGACCGAACGCCTCCCCTGTCACATCACCGTGGCCGCCGTGATCGAGCGCGAAGGCCGGTTCCTGTTCGTCGAGGAGATCGACGGCGGGCGCCGGGTCCTGAACCAGCCGGCCGGGCACCTGGACGCCCGCGAAGACCTGATCGAGGCGGTCGTGCGCGAGGTCCGCGAGGAGACCGGCCTCGCGTTCACCCCCGAGTCGACTCTCGGCTGCGATCTCCTGGAACTGGCCAGCGGCGCCGTCATCCTGCGCACCAGCTTCTGTGGCTCGACCACGCCCCTGCCCTCGCCCGGCCCGCGCGACCCGGCGATCCATGCCCTGCACTGGCTGACACCCGAGGCGGCCGAACGCGACTGGCCCCTGCGCAGCCCCCTGGTGATGCGCAGCATCCATCGCTACCAGGCTGGCCCGCGCCTCCCGCTCGCGGCGGTCGGCGGGCTGGTCCGGCCGGTCGCGCCATGAGCGGCGGCGAGCGCGTCATCATCGGCCTCTCCGGGGGCGTCGACTCCGCCGTCGCCGCCAGCCGCCTGCTGGAGGCCGGCTATCGCGTCGAGGGCCTGTTCATGAAGAACTGGGAGGATGACGACGACGCCGAATACTGCGCTGCCGAGGCCGACTACGCCATGGCCCGCGAGGTCGCGGATTGTCTCGAGATCCCCCTGCACAAGGCGAACTTCGCCGAGGACTACCGCCAGCGGGTGTTCGCACAGTTCCTCCACGAATACGAGGCCGGACGCACTCCCAACCCGGACATCCTCTGCAACCGCGAGATCAAGTTCCGCTCGTTCCTCGACCACGCGCGCGAGCTGGGCGCCCGCTGGATCGCTACCGGTCACTACGCGCGCGTCCGCCATCATGCGGATTTCAGCGAGCTGTGTATGGCGGCCGACGCCAACAAGGACCAGACCTACTTTCTGCATACCCTGACTCAGGAGCAGTTGCGCCCGGCCCTGTTCCCGCTGGGGGATATCCCGAAGGACCAGGTCCGGGAGCGGGCCCGTGAACTGGGTCTGCCGAACT
>JBJHCZ010000043.1:0-2574 GCA_050486285.1 Chromatiales bacterium | reverse complement strand
GCGATGCCGCGAAGGCTGCGCTCGGCGGCGTTGTTCGAGAGGCAAACGCGTCCATCATCGAGGAAGCGTGTGAAGGCTGGCCAGCGCTTGAGCATATAGTCCATGGCCTTGGCAACATCGCTGCCGCGCGAGAGCCTGGGTCGCGCCTCCCGCATCCAGGCTTCGAGATCTGCGACCAGCGGCGCGCTCAGCTCCTGGCGAACGATGCGGCGCTGTTCCGCGGCCCGGCCATTGATGGCGCGCTCGATCTCGAAGAGCGCATCGATGCGCCGGACGGCCTCCAGAGCCAATGGCGAGATCGGTGCCGGCGCCTTGCCTTCGGCCTTGCGGCGGGCACTGGCCTCGATGTCGGCGAGCGCGAAGAACGGTCGTCGTGCGTGTACCCAGCATGCCGCTTCCAGGATCGCTCCGGGCTTGCGACCAGCCTCGTAGAGCCGGTTGTATCCCGCATAGGCGTCCGCCTGCAGCAGGCCGGACCAGCCGGCAAGATGCGCTTCGACATGCGCGCCGCCGCGGTCGCGAGAGTAGTAGAACATCGCCGCCGGCGGTGCTCTTCCTGCAAACGGGCGATCGTCGCGCGCGTAGACCCAGCAGCGGCCGGTGACGGTCTTGCCCTTGGCGAGCACCGGCACGGTCGTGTCATCCCCGTGCAGCCGTTCGGCAGCAAGGACGTGCGCCTCGATGCGGCGCAAGAGAGGCTCCAGCACCGCACAGGCGGCGCCGACCTGGTCGGCGAGCGTCGACAGGCTCAAGGGCACACCTTCGCGGGCATAGCGCTCGGCCTGCCGGTTCAGCGGCTGGTGCTGCCCGAACTTCTCGAACAGCAGCATGGCGAGCAGGTTGGGGCCGGCCCACCCGCGCGGTGTGACGTGGAACGGCGCCGGCGGCTCGCTGATCCGCTCGCAGTCCCGGCACGTCATCTTCTCGCGCACATGCTGGATAACCTTCCACTGGCGCGGGATAACCTCCAGTGTCTCGGTGATCGTCTCGCCCAGCTTGCGCAGGCGCGTGCTACCACAGCATTCGCAGGCGGCGGGACCGGGTACGACAACGCGTTCGCGCGGCAAGTTCTCCGGCAAAGGCTGTCGCGACGGGCGCTTGCGCGTGAAGGCCGAGACATTCGTCGTCCTGGCGGCTGCACGCTCGGCGGCGATCTCGTCCTCGGTGGCGGCCGCCTCCAGGTCTTCGAGTTCCAGCTCCATCTGATCGATGAGGCGCGCCGCGCGCTCCGAACGAGGTCCGTAGATCTGGCGCTTGAGCTTGGCGATCTCCAGGTTCTGGCGCGCGATCGTTGCTGCGTCCTCGGCCATTCTGGCCCGAGCCACCGCCAACTCGGCCCTCAGCGTCTCGATGTCGGCCGGCGAATCCATGCGATGAGGGAATCACAGAATGCTCCCTGCCGCTCGCAGAAAATGCACGCGCCAATGCTTATCCCGCGCGTTCCGGCCGGAATGTGTGAACCGGGTTACGCCAGTCGATCCCGTCGAGCATGTAGGTGAGTTGCGCGGTCGAGATCGCGACGCTGCCACCGCTTGCCGTCGGCCATACGAACCGGCCGCGTTCCAGCCGCTTGGCATACAGCGACAGCCCGAGGCCGTCGTGCCAAAGGATCTTGATCAGATCACCCCGCTGCCCGCGAAAGACGAAAAGGTCGCCGGCGAAGGGATCGCGCCCGAGCGTCTCCTGCACCTGGAGGCTGAGCCCGTTCATGCCGCGCCGCATGTCGGTTCGCCCAACCGCGAGCCACACCCGCACGCCCGACGACACCGGGATCATCGCTTCCTCAGCACATCGAGCACGCGCTCAAGCGCGCGGCCATCGAAACGCGATCCCACCCGGATGCGGTACTGGTCCGAGACCTCAATCTCGATGGTGTCCAAAGCTGCCAGCGTCGACGGCGCCAACGGCGCGTCCTCCCGCTCCGGCGTGACCGTCACCGGCACGAGCATCGGCGTCGGTGAGGGAGCAGGCAGAATCGACTGCTGGTGAGCATCCCGATAATGGTGGCGCCACCTGAACACTTGGTTCGCGTTGACGTCGTACTGTCGCGCCACTACCGAGACCGATGCGCCCGGTTGACGCGTCGCCGCTACGATCTCGCGCTTCAGCGCCTCCGGCCATCGCTTGCTGCGGCGGCGCTTCCTGGCACTTGTGTCCACATCCGACATCGTGGGCACATCCCCGTCTGATCCAAATCAAGAGCAGACGACACATTCCGGGAACGCCGCAACCTCGGCAAGGCGGCGCTCACCGGAGGGACACTGAGTAGGGTGGAAAATCCTTCGGCAACTGGCGCCACTGGCAACCGGTCGAGGCCATATACAGGATTGCGTTCACGACCAGACGCAGGTCGGTCCTGCGCGGCCGTCCGATGCGCGAGGGCGCCGGCAGCAGCGGCGCAATCAGCCTCCATTCCGCATCCGTCAGGTCGCTTGCGTAACGCAGACCTTCCCGCACATAGTGCGGCCGAGTGATTTCGGTCCAGGGCATCGTGATCTCCAGCGAATCTCGCAAATCCGATGGAATCACAACCTCCTGAAATCACTCGCCTCTTTTTCAGTCAGGCTCTTAGAC
>JBJHCZ010000042.1:0-2631 GCA_050486285.1 Chromatiales bacterium | reverse complement strand
ACCGCGCGCGGGCCGGCCGAATCGGCGATGGAGCGGAACAGCACGTCCACGCTCGGGCGGTGCCGGTTCACCGGCGGGCCGTCGTTGATGCGGCAGACATAGCGTCCGCCCGAGCGCTCGACCACCAGGTGATGGTCGCCGGGCGCGACGAAGGCATGACCCTGGATGACGGCATCGCCGTCCTCGGCTTCCTTGACCCGGAGCCGCGTCACCTTGTCCATGCGCTCGGCGAAAGCGCGGCTGAAGCCGGGCGGGATGTGCTGCGCGATGACGATGCCGGGCGCGTCGGGCGGCATGCCCATCAGCACGTCCTTGATCGCCTCCGTGCCGCCGGTAGAGGCGCCGATGGCGATCAGGCTGTCGGTGGTGGCGAGGTGCTTGCGGCGCGGCGGCGGCAGCACGGCATCCGCGCTCAGGGCCACGCTCGGCACGGTGCCGCGCACGCGCGCCTTGGCCGCGGTCTTGACCTTGGCGCACAGCTCGTCGCCCAGTTCCACCAGCTGATTGCCCAGGTCCCCGCGCGGCTTGGTGATGAAGTCGACCACGCCGAGCGACAGTGCCTCCAGCGTGACGTCCGCGCCGCGCTCCGTCAGCGAGGACACCATGATGACCGGCATCGGCCTGAGGCGCATCAGGTTGCGCAGGAAGGTCAGGCCGTCCATGCGCGGCATCTCGACGTCCAGGGTCAGCACGTCCGGCTGGAGTTCCTTGATCTTCTCGCGCGCGATGAGCGGATCCGGCGCGGCGCCGACGACTTCGATCTCGGGGTCCTTCTGCAGCATCATGGTGAGGATTTTCCGCACCAGGGCGGAATCGTCGATGATCAGTACCTTGATCGGTTTGCCACTCATGGTCCTTGCCTCAGAAGAGTTCCACGCCACCCGAGTCGGGCATGTGATCGATCTGGTCGAGGTAGCGCGTCTCGCGCTGGATGATGGTGTCGTTGCGCAGCACCTGCAGCCGCTTCACGCGCATGCGGCCCGTCTCGGGCATGTAGACGACCTTGCGCGGGAAATCGCCGCCCAGGTCCTCGGCCGTGACGCGAAATTTCTCGGTCTTGAGGAAATCGCGGACGAATTCCACGTTGCGCTGGCCGATGTCGGACATTTTCACCAGCACGCGCCCGCCGCCGACCACCTTGAACTCGAGGCGCTCGCGGCGCGCGCCGAGTTTGAACATGTCGTTCAGCAGACATTCCATGGCGAAGGTGCCGTAGCGGGTTTCCTGCGACAGGGTGTTGCCCCAGCGGCTGTCCGGGTGCCCATGCGGCAGCATGAAATGATTCATGCCGCCGATGCCGAGTGCCGGATCGCGCACGCAGGCCGAGACACATGAGCCCAGTACCGTCGTGATGATCTCGCCGCGGGTCGAGACGTAGTACTCGCCCGGCAGGATCTTCACCGCCATCGTGCCGTGATCGCGGTCGAAGTAGAGGTTCGGGACCAGCGCACTGCCGACCGGCGGCGTGGTGGTCGCGCGCGTCGGCTTCATTTTTCTCTCGTCGGCACGTACACGGTCTTGCCACGCGGCGTGAACAGATCGAGTGCGTGGGTGAAGCTCTCGGCGTGGCCGGCAAACAGCAAGCCATCCGGCCGCAGCATCTGCCGCATCCGGGTCAGCACCCTGCGCTGGGTGGGCTTGTCAAAATAAATCATCACGTTGCGGCAAAAGATCGCGTCGAACGGGGGCCGGACCGGCCATTCGGAGGCCAGCAGGTTCAATGGCCTGAAGGTTACCATCTCCATCAGTTCCGGCCGTACCCGGACCATCCCGGCACGGGCGCCCTTGCCACGCAGGAAGAAGCGCTTCAGGTCCTCGGGCGGAATGTTCGCGATGCGGTCCTCGGTGTACACGCCCTCTTCGGCATGCATCAGCACGGCCGTGTCGACGTCAGTGGCGACGATCTGCACCGGCGGCTTGTAGCTGCCGCAGGCATCGATCAGTGTCATGGCGATCGACCAGGGCTCCTCGCCGGTAGAGCAGGCCGCAGACCAGATCATTGCCTCGCGGCCCTTGCAGTGCTCACGCACGTGCTCGGCCAGCAGCGGGAAGTGATGCGACTCGCGGAAGAACGAGGTCAGGTTGGTGGTCAGCGAATTTACGAACTGCTGCCACTCGTCCGGGTCATCCTTCAGCCGCCCGAGATAGGTCTCGAAGCGCGTGATCCGCGTGGCACGCAAGCGGCGCGCCACACGGCTGTAGACCATGTGACGCTTGCCCGGATGCAGGGAAATGCCGGCGTGCTCGTGAATGAGACGCCGGACTTCCTCGAAGTCGCGTTCGCTGAACTCGAATTCCCTTTCTACTGCGGACACTGGACCGGACTCCCGTCAGGACTTCAGAACTCGGCCCACTCGTCACCCGCATCGGCCGCCACCTTCCGCGGCTTCGGCGCCTTGGGTGACGCGGCGGGGACGACGGCGAGCGCCGGCCTGGAGCCGCTCCTGGCGCCGGCCTTGGCGACCGGGGTCGACACCGACTTGCGAGTCGCTGCGGGCGCCTTATCGCCGTCGATGCGGAACACGGCGACGGCCTCGGCGAGGCCGTGGGCCTGGTCCTCGAGGGAGGAAGCGGCGGCGGCGGACTGTTCGACGAGGGCGGCGTTCTGCTGGGTGACCTCGTCCATCTGGG
>JBJHCZ010000041.1:0-2729 GCA_050486285.1 Chromatiales bacterium | reverse complement strand
GCCTGCCGCTGACGCTGGCGATCCTCGACGGCATGTCGGTTCGTGTCGGCGATGAGACCTACATCCTGCCGTTGACCGCCATCCTCGAGAGCATTCAGCCGACCACGGAGCAACTTTCCACCGTCGGCGGCAAGGGTCGCGTGGTGCACCTGCGCGGGGAATTCCTGCCGCTGGTGGCGCTGCATGAAGTGTTCGGCATCGAGCCGCGCGCGCGCCGGCCCGAAGACGGCATCGTCATTGTCGCGGCCGCCAGCGATGGCCGGACCGCCCTGCTGGTGGACGAACTGGTGGCCCAGCACCAGGTCGTCATCAAGAGCCTTGAAACCAACTACCGCAAGGTGCCGGGCGTGTCCGGCGCGACGATCATGGGCGACGGCAAGGTCGCGCTGATCCTCGACGTCGACATGCTACTGCGCCTGCGCCGCACGCACTGAAAGAGGACAGTCGAATGAGCGAGCAGAAAACCCCCGTCACCGGCGGCAGCGAGGAAGCGCGGGAATACCTGACCTTCCGGCTGGGATCCGAGGAGTACGGGCTCAACATCCTGAACGTCCAGGAAATCCGCGGCTACGATGCCGTCACCAAGATCGCCAACTCGCCAGCCTTCATCAAGGGCGTCATCAACATGCGCGGCATCATCGTGCCGATCATCGACATGCGCATCCGCTTCAACCTCGGTGAAGCCACCTACAACGACATGACCGTCGTCATCATCCTCAACATCGGCCGCCGCGTCATCGGCATGGTCGTCGACGCCGTCTCCGACGTCACCTCGCTCAAGAACGAGCAGGTCCGCCCGGCCCCCGACTTCGGCGCCGTGCTCGATACCGCCTACATCGACGGCCTCGCCACCGTCGACGAACGCACCATCATCGTCATCGACATCGAAAAGCTCATGACCGCCGAGGACATGGGCCTCATGGACCAGGCCGCCGCATAGACGCGGCGGATCAAACGGCACAAGGAAGTCACCGTGTTCAAGAAGATCTCGATCAAGTTCCAGCTCGCTTTCGTCGTCTGGTTCCTCGCCATCCTGCTGATCGTCATCGGGGCGGTCGGCATGCGTGGCATGTCGCAGTCGAGCGAAAGCCTGCGCCAGGCCTATTTCGAGCGCCTCGTTCCCAGCACCCAGATCGCCGAGATCGACGGCCTGATGCGCGGCAGCATCATGCAGCTCACCCTGGCCGCCCAGCACGACCCGCGGCTGGAGGAAAGCGCGCTGCATGACCACCCCGTCGCGATGCACACCGATGCGGTGACTCGCAATATCGCGCGCATGGCGGAGATCTGGTCTGCATACAGCCGCAACGGCCTGGCGGCCGAGGAAGCGACGCTGGCCCGGGAGTTCGCCACCGCCCGCGAGGCGCTGGTCCGGAACGGACTCGAGGCCGGGGTGGCGCTTTACTCCCGCGGCGACTTCCACGGTGCCAACGTGCTGCTGATGCGGACCACCAATCCGGCCTTCGCCACCGCCGCCGCCGCGGGTGCCCGGCTACTGGACTTCCAGCGCAGCACCGCTGAGGCCGAGTACCAGTCCGCGGTGCAGTCCTACGAGCGTACCCGCAACGTTGCCGTACTGGCCATCGTCGCGGGCGTGCTTCTGGCCGCGGTGATCGGCTATTTCCTTGCCCACGGTATCGTCGACCGGCTGCACGCTACCATCGGCTACTTTCATAAGATCGCGGACGGCAAGCTGGACAACGACATCCAGATCGCCCGCGAGGACGAGGTCGGCCAGCTCATGCACGAGTTGCGCCGCATGCAGGCCAGGCTCAAGAGTGACATCGACGCTGCCCGGCAGGTCGCCAACGAGAACCTGCGCATCCGCAACGCCCTCGACAGCGTCACCGCCAATGTCATGGTCGCGGACGCCGAGCACAAGATCATCTACCTCAACCAGGCGGTGCAGAGAATGTTCCGCGCCACCGCGGCTGACCTGCGCAAGGAGTTGCCGCGCTTCGACCCGGACAAGCTCATCGGCTCGAGCATCGACGACTTCCATCGCAACTCCGGGCACCAGCGGAGGATGCTCGACGCACTGGCGCAACCGCACAACGCGACCATCAGGATCGGCGGCCGGACTTTCGCGCTGGTGGCCAGCCCGATCATCAATGCCGCGGGCGAGCGCCTCGGCGCCGCGGTGCAGTGGCAGGACCGCACGGCCGAAGTCGCAGTGGAAGAGGAAGTCTCCGGCCTGGTCGGCGCCGCATCGCGCGGTGACCTGAGCCGTCGCATCGAGCTCAAGGGGAAGGAAGGATTCTTCAGGTTGCTGGGCGAGGGCATCAACGAACTGATGCAGGTCACCGAGCGCAGCCTCGGTGAGCTCGTTACCGTGCTGGGCGCCCTGGCCCAGGGAGATCTCACCAGGAAAGTGGCAGGCGAGTATCACGGCATTTTCGGCAAGCTGAAGGACGACGCCAACCACACGGTCGAGACTCTCAACAGCCTCATCGGTGGCATCAAGGGCTCGGCCGACACCATCAACACCGCCGCCCGCGAGATCGCCGCCGGCAACACCAACCTCTCCCAGCGTACCGAGGAACAGGCCTCCTCCCTCGAAGAGACCGCCTCCTCCATGGAAGAGCTCACCTCCACCGTCAAGCAGAACGCCGACAACGCCCGACAGGCCAACCAGCTCGCCCACGGCGCCAGTGACGTCGCCTCCAAGGGCGGTGAGAAGGTCCGCGAAGTCGTCGTCACCATGAACGCCATCACCGAGTCCTCACGCA
>JBJHCZ010000040.1:0-2877 GCA_050486285.1 Chromatiales bacterium | reverse complement strand
TGTAAGTGCTCAAAATTCTCGGCCAGAATTTTCAAAATTCAGACTCGGTCTACCTGTGGATAAGTAGCCGTAAATCGGCATTTCGACGGAAAAGTGGGGCTGGGGTGGAGATTGGGGATTTTGGCGGTCCACGCGTTGGCCCGGCGCGATCAAAGCAACGTCCACGAATACCCTTCCGAACCGGGCTGGAAGCGGCGATTCGCGGCTGTTTACGGCAATGGGAAAGCCACTTCAAGCGCCTCGATCAGGACCCGAGTGGCCGTCTCGATCGTGGGCGTACCCTGGACGTTCAGCATGTCCTGAACCTCCAGCGCGATCGCCTGCCGGCGCCACTCAGGGAGCCCCTCGATAGTCTTCAGCGGCATGGTGATCGTTGGGCCTCCGTAGCCGTAGTGCAGCCGCAGGAGATGCAGGACCCTCTCGCGCTGCCGGGCGATGAAGTCTGGCGCGTAGCCGCGCTCGGCCCCGACGGCCCGAATCACCGCGCTTATTGCCGGTGAATCACCCCACTCGTCAGCGTTTGGACGCGCCTGAAACAGATCGACAACTCGCCCGTTCATCGGTTCCGAGTGCGAGCGCGCGCCATCATCGAGCCCAGAGCCGCCGCCATCTGCGTCTCGGAGGACCCGAACGCCCGCGGTGTCGGCGTCTCAACGTGCATCACGAACGTGTCGCCTCTGCGGCCGTCCCGATCATACGCGCGCGTCTCCTCCGGGCTCAGCACCCGCTCGTTGCGTTTCAGGATCGCCGGCACTTCATCGCTCGACAGTCCCAGCACGCCGCGCGTGCCGGCGTGGAATCGAGGCGCGCCAGCGAATGCCGCGACCGGCACGTGCCGCTTCGGTCCGCCGCGGCCGGCGACGCCGCCGCCGTGAAAGATCGAGGCGAGCACCTGCGCGACCGCGCCGCCCGCGCCTTCACCACCGCCGGCGCCGGCACCACCGCCGAGCATGTTGATCAGTGCCTGGATCGCGCGATCCGCCAGCGCTTCCGCCGCACGCTGGCGCAGGCGCTGCACGAACCCCTCGAACGCATCGCCCGCGCTGCGCGTGCCGGCCAGCCAGGAGGCGAACGCGTCGGTGCCGGCGTCGCGGATCTCCCGGGCCGCGGTGTTCGCGCTCGCGGCGAGCTCCTCCACCTGCACCTGCAGGTTCTTCAGACGCTCGATCGTCGCGGGGTCACCGATGGATTCGGCGAGTGCCTCCATCAGCGGGATCAGCTGCTCGACTTCGCCAGCCGTCTCGCGGTGCAGCTCAATGATCCGCCGGCGGCCCTCGCGCTCGCTCAGCAGGCCCGTATCCACCTGGATCTGCACGCGTCGTTCGGCGCGCTCAAGATCCGCCAGCGTGCGCTGGTACTCCGCCTCGAGCTGATCGAGCTGCGCGCGGGCGAGCTCGACATTGATCAGCCGCTCGACGAGTGCCTGGCCCTCGGCGTCGCCCTCCGTGACAAGGCGCTGCATCAGATCGCTGAACTCACGCGCGAGTCGATCGGTCTGGGCGCCGACCGTGTCACCCTGCAGTGCCCTCAGGCGTGTGCGAACGTCATCGAGCTGCTCGGCCAGGCGCCGCTCGGCCTCGGCCTGCTCGCGCGCGGCACGCACGGCAACGTCGGCGCGCTGGCGCTCGAGCACGGTGATTTCCGCGACCAGGCGCGCGCGCTGGCGCTGGGAGTCCTCGGTCACGCCATCGCGCTCGCGCGCGATGCGGATCTCCTCGTCCATCAGCCGCAGCGAGGTCTGCTGCGCCTCGATCTGCTGGTCGAGGGCGCGGCGCTCGAGCTCGGCACGTTGCGTGTAGTAGTCGCGGAAGCGCGTGAGGTTGTCAGCGAAGTCCTGGTCGAGACGACCCTGCAGACGGCGCAGCTCGTCCTGCAGCAGGATACCGGCCGCCTCGAGCTGGGCCTGCAGGTCACGCAGCGCGGCACGCTGATCGATCGTCACGACCGCGGCCGGCGCGCCCGCCGCAGGCGTGCTCGTCGTGCCCGCCCCCACGACGGTCCCGGCGCTGCCGGTGCGCTGCCCGCGCCGCGCGAGCTCGAGCAGCTGGCGCTGCACGGCGAGGCGCTGCTCGATCTCCTCGCGCTCCTCACGGGCGAGATCGCGCGCACGTTCGCGCTGCCGCGCCGTCCAGCCGCCCGCCTGCTGCTCCGCCTGACGCGCGCGCAGCAGCGCGAACTCGGTCTGACGGATCGTGTCCTCGAGCGTGCCGATCTCGTCGTTGACGTCGGCGATGCCGGTCACCGCGCGGGCGAAGAAAATGCCCAGCCCCTGGCCGAGCTCGATGAACTTCGTGGCCGCCGCCGCCGCGGCGCCGGCCATTCTAAGAATGGCGTTCGTGATGTTTTCGAACGCCGCAATGACGTTGTCGTCCGACAGCTTGTCGGTCAGCGCTTCGATTTGCTCGCGTGCCTCGGGCACATTCCCGCTGCTGCCGGTCAGCAGGTTGCCGAACGCGTTCTTGAGTCCTTCCAACGCGCCGCCGAAGTCCTGGCGCGCCGCCCGCGCGGACCCGCCATAGGATTCCTCGAGCTCGCCGAGGATGATCGCCTGCGCCTCGGCCAGGCGGCCGGTCTCCTCGAACAGCCGGATCTGTTCCTGCTGCTGCTCTGTGAACCGGAAGCCCTGGCGAGACAGCGCATCGAGCGCGCGGCTCGGATAGCCGAGCGCGCGGCCGACGGTCTCGGCCGCCGTGCGCGCATCGACACCCACCGCCGTCGCCCAGTCGAGCGCCGCCTCGGTCGCGCGCGGGAAGGTTTCGCGGCCGATCTGCGTGTACGTGAGCAGCACGTTCTGCGCGGCGATCGTGTTCGCCTGGCTGAACGTCGTCACCTTCTCCATCGCCTCGGCCATCGAGACGAGCTCGTCGCGGCTGAGCC
>JBJHCZ010000039.1:1537-3077 GCA_050486285.1 Chromatiales bacterium | reverse complement strand
TGGAAACGGCAGACTGAAATGGGACCTCGCGGCGGGCTGAAAATGGATCCCTCCTCGGACTTTTGGTGGAACTTGCTTCGCGGCACTGGCAGTGGACATGGCGGGACGCAGGGGCGTAGCCATGTGGCCAGCGGCGGCGGAGGGTCCAGGAGTGATTGCTGTGTCCAAATGGGCGGAGATCCGGGCGCTCCATGCCAAAGGCGTGCCCAAGAAGGAGATCGCTCGCCGACTCGAGGTCGACGTGAAGACCGTTCGGCGAGCTTTGGAGCAAGCGCGGCATCCTGAGAAGCGGGCAACGCCCAAGCGCGGTCGGCTGCTCGATGTCGTGCGGCCGCAGGTCGAGGCCTGGCTGCGTGAGGAGCCGAAGCTGACGGCGAAGCGGATCGGCTCGCTACTCGAAGAGCGCGGGCTACTCGCCGTGCCGATCGGCGAGCGGACCGTGCGAGAATTCGTCGCCGAGGTGCGCGAGCAGTTGCGCGTTGCGCAGCGCGAAGCGTTCGTGCATCGCACGCATCGGCCGGGCGAGACGCTCGAAGTCGACTTTGGCGAGACGTGGGCCGTGATCGGCGGCGAGAAGCTGAAGTTGCGCTTCTTCGTCGCGACGCTGCCGTATAGCAACGCCTACTTCGCGAAAGCCTACCGCGTCGAGCGGATCGAATGCCTGCTCGACGGCCTGACGGAAGCGTTCCGCTTCTTCGGCGGGCTGCCGCGGCGGCTCGTCCTGGATAACACGTCGCTGGCCGTAAAGGAGGTGTTGCGGGGACGCGAGCGGGTCGAGCATCGGCGATTCGAGTCGTGGCGCGGCGAGCTTTCGCTTCACGTCGACTTCTGCGCGCCGGCGAAAGGGAACGAGAAGGGTTCGGTCGAAGGCGGCGTGAAGTATGTGCGCAACAACTGCTTCCGGCCGTTGGCCCATGCCGACTCGTTGGAGGCGTTGAACGTGGATGCCGCCGAGCGTCTCGTTCGCGACCTGCCGCGCCGCTCGCATCCGGAGGGCGGCACGGCGGCCGATGCATTCGCTCGCGAACGGGATTGCCTGCGGCCGTTGCCGGCCTTTCTGCCGGAGCCGTGCCGCGTGGTGATGGCGGTGGCGAACAAGCATGCGCACGTGCGGATCGACAACACGGTCTATTCGCTGCCGACCGAGTATGCGCGGCGCGCGGTGACGATCAAGTTGTTTGCCGATCGTGTCGTCTTGGCCGCCCGCGACGAAGTCGTGGCGGAGCATGCGCGCTCGTTCAAGCGTGGCGAGTTGGTGCTCGATGCGCGGCATGTGCTGGATCTCTTGGAGCGCAAGCACCGGGCGGCGCGCGAGGCGACGGCGTTGCAGGAATTGCCGGCGGTGCTGTTCGAGCTGCGGGATGCGTTGCAGGGGAAGGTGCGCAAGCCGGATCGGGAGTGGGTGCGGATTCTACAGTTGATGAAGGTGGTGTCGCTCGATCGGCTGGAGGCGGCGGCCGCGGAGGCCTTGCGCGTCGGATCGCCGCGGCTGGCGACGATCCAGCAGTTGCTGCGCCACGGCGAGCAAGGGCCGGTCGTC
>JBJHCZ010000039.1:188-1437 GCA_050486285.1 Chromatiales bacterium | reverse complement strand
GCCGGTCGTCTTGACGCGGCCCGAACTGGCGCTGGTGACGGTGGCGGCGCCGGACCTGTCCGCATATGACGTGTTGACCCAGCGGCGAGGTACGCCGAAGCGCGAGGAGGTGGCGTAATGGTCGGGAAGAAGAACGACCGGCCGGCCAAGCCGTCGCTCCGTGACGAGTCGCGCTCGACCTCGGTAGAACGTGCGTGGATGCTGGCCGAGCCGCCCTTGTTGATGCGCGACTTGAAGGAGCTGAAGCTGCCGGTGATGCAGGCGCAGTGGCGCGCGGTCGCCGAGCAGGCGGTGCGTGAGCGACTGGATCATGCCGCGTACTTGGCGGAGTTCGCGCATCTGGAGGTGACGCGCCGCCACGAAGCGCGCATCGCCCGGCGCATCAAGGAGGCGGGCTTTCCGCTGCTCAAGACGCTGGACGCGTTCGACTTCGCGGCCCAGCCGAGCGTGGATCGGGACGCGGTGCTGGAGTTGGCGCGCGGCACGTTCATCGAACGCTATCACAACGCCGCGCTCGTCGGCGGGCCTGGCGTCGGCAAGACCCACTTGAGCATCGCGATCGGCATTGCGTGCTGCCAACATGGCTATCGCGTGCGGTTCACGACGGCCGCCGAGCTGGCGCAATCGCTCGTCGAGGCGAAGGCGGAACATCGGCTGCAGCGCAAGCTCGAACAATGGGCGCGCTACGATCTCCTGTGCTTGGACGAGATCGGCTACTTGCCCGTCGATCGCGAGGGGGCCGACCTGCTGTTCACGTTCGTCTCTAAGGTCTACGAGCGGCGCTCGTTGCTCGTGACGACGAACTTGCCGTTCAGCCGTTGGAGCGAGGTCTTCCACGACGCGACCGCGGCTGCGGCAGTGATTGACCGCATCGTGCATCACGCGACGATCCTCACGATCGACGGCGAAAGCTACCGCCTGCGCAGCGCCCGCGGCGAGACGCGAAAGGGGGCCAAGGCGTAACGCCGTGAAGAGACTGGAACCAAGACACACGAAGCGGCCACCACAACACCCAGGAGGACCCAACTCACGAACGCCGGCGGCACTTCACGTCGACTGCTTCTTGCGGTGGACAAACACCATCACATCGAACAAAGGGGTCCCGACAGCGCGCGCAAATCGCGCAGGACAGGTGTCACCGCCCCTCCGGGGCGCTGACACCTGCCCTGCGCATACCCAATCCCCCATACTCCCCGGGGTCCAAATTCAATCCGCCGCAGCGGTCCCTATTCGACTTGCCGTTCACAGC
>JBJHCZ010000039.1:0-178 GCA_050486285.1 Chromatiales bacterium | reverse complement strand
GTCTTCGAGAGCGTCGAGTGATCGGGCGTCGCCTGGCCAAAGGGGATGCCGAGGAAGCGCCGCAACGAGAGCGAGTCCGCACATCGCCAGGCGATTTCGCGATCGGAACTGAACGCTTCGAAGTAGCCGACAAACAACATCCGAAAGTAGATCCCCGGCGCGAGCCCACGCTTGCCGA
>JBJHCZ010000038.1:0-3433 GCA_050486285.1 Chromatiales bacterium | reverse complement strand
GTGTAGGGCATGTCCTCCACCGGCACGATGGTCGAGATCACGCCCTTGTTGCCGTGCCGGCCGGCCAGCTTGTCGCCCGGCTGGATGCGGCGCTTCACGGCCAGGTACACCTTGACCATCTTCAGCACGCCCGGCGCCAGGTCGTCGCCGGCGGTGATCTTCTGCTTCTTCTCGTCGAAGCGGCGATCGAACTCCTCGCGCTGCGCGCGCAGGCGCTCGCTGGTGCGTTCCAGCTGTGCGTTGGCGTCGTCGTTGCGCAGGCGGATCTCGAACCACTGTTCGCGCTTGAGACCGTCCAGGTACTCCTTGGTGATCTTGGAGCCGGCCTTGAGCTTGCCGGGGCCGCCATCGGCGACCTTGCCCAGGAGCATCTTCTCCACGCGCTGGTAGATGTCGCCTTCCAGGATGCGCAGCTGGTCGTCCAGGTCCTTGCGCACCTGGGCCAGCTCGGAGCGTTCGATGGACAGCGCGCGCGAGTCCTTCTCGACGCCATCGCGGGTGAACACGCGCACGTCGATCACGGTGCCGTCCATGCCTGGCGGCACGCGCAGCGAGGTGTCCTTAACGTCCGAGGCCTTCTCGCCGAAAATGGCGCGCAGGAGCTTCTCTTCCGGCGTCAGCTGGGTCTCGCCCTTGGGCGTGACCTTGCCGACCAGAATGTCGCCCGCTCCGACTTCGGCACCGATGAAGGCGATACCGGATTCGTCCAGCTTGGCCAGCGCGGAATCGCCCACGTTGGGGATATCGGCGGTGATCTCTTCCGGCCCGAGCTTCGTGTCGCGCGCGACCGCCGTCAGCTCCTCGATGTGAATCGTGGTGAAACGGTCTTCCTCGACCACCCGCTCGGAAATGAGGATCGAGTCTTCGAAATTGAAGCCGTTCCAGGACATGAACGCGCAGAGGAAGTTCTGACCCAGCGCCAGCTCGCCCAGGTGGGTGGACGGGCCGTCGGCGAGCACGTCGCCCTTGGCGATCTCGTCACCGGCATTGACCAGCGGGCGCTGGTTGATGCAGGTGTTCTGGTTCGAGCGCGTGTACTTGGTGAGGTTGTAGATGTCCACACCGGCCTCGCCCTCGACCGTCTCCTCGTCGTGAACCCGCACGACGATGCGCGAGGCGTCCACCGAGTCGACCAGACCGCCGCGACGGGCGACCACGGTCACGCCCGAGTCGATGGCGACCGCGCGCTCCATGCCCGTGCCCACCAGCGGCGGCTCGGCACGCAGCGTCGGCACCGCCTGGCGCTGCATGTTCGAACCCATCAGCGCGCGGTTCGCGTCGTCGTGCTCCAGGAACGGAATGAGCGAGGCGGCCACCGACACGATCTGTTTCGGTGACACGTCCATGTACTCGATGCGGTCCGGCGACGAGAGCGTGAACTCGTTCTGGTGCCGGCAGGACACCAGGTCGTCGAGGAACTCGCCCTTGCTGCCCAGCGACGCGTTGGCCTGCGCGATCACGTACTGGCTTTCCTCGATCGCCGAGAGGTACTCGATCCGGTCGCTGACCTTGCCGTCGACGACCTTGCGGTACGGGGTCTCCAGGAAGCCGTAATCGTTGGTCCGTGCGTACACCGCCAGCGAGTTGATCAGTCCGATGTTCGGACCTTCAGGCGTTTCGATCGGGCAGACGCGACCGTAGTGGGTCGGGTGCACGTCGCGCACCTCGAACCCGGCCCGCTCGCGCGTGAGGCCGCCCGGGCCCAGCGCCGAAATGCGGCGCTTGTGCGTGACCTCGGACAGCGGGTTGTTCTGGTCCATGAACTGCGACAGCTGCGAGGAGCCGAAGAACTCCTTCACCGCCGCGGCCACCGGCTTGGCGTTGATCATCTCCTGGGGCATCAGGCCCTCGGACTCGGCCAGCGTGAGGCGTTCCTTCACCGCGCGCTCGACGCGCACCAGGCCGATGCGGAAGGCGTTCTCGGCCATCTCGCCGACGCTGCGCACCCGGCGGTTGCCCAGGTGGTCGATGTCGTCCACGTGACCGTTGCCGTTGCGGATGTCGCACAGCGTGCGGATCACGTCGATGATGTCGGAGGCCTCGCCCTGTGAGGCCTTCAGCTGTTCGGCCAGCTCGTCGTCGCGGTCGGCGAAGAAGCTCGAGTCGTACAGCACGCCCGGACCTTCCACGCCGTCACGACCGACGCGGCGGTTGAACTTCATGCGGCCCACGGCCGACAGGTCGTAGCGCTCCGGATTGAAGAACAGGTTGTAGAAGAGGTTCTCCGCGGCGTCCTTGGTCGGCGGCTCGCCGGGACGCATCATGCGGTAGATTTCCACCAGCGCCTCGAGGCGGTTGGTGGTGGTGTCGATGCGCAGCGTGTTGGACAGGTACGGGCCCCGATCCAGGTCGTTCACGTACAGCGTGCGCAGCTCCTTGACGCCCGCCTCGATGAGCTGCTCGACCGCCTCGGCGGTCAGCTCGTCGTTGGCCCGCGCCAGCAGTTCGCCGCTGTCGGCGTCGACCACGTCATGCGCAAGGATCTTGCCCACGAGGTAGTCCTGCGGGACGACCAGGTGCTCGGCCCCGGCGTTCTCCAGGTCGCGGACGTGGCGCGCGGTGATGCGCTTGCCTTCCTCCACGATGACCTTGCGGCCGACCTTGATCTCGAACATTGCGGTCTCGCCGCGCAGGCGCTCGGGCACCAGCTTGAGCTTGACCTCCTTCTTCGAAAGCTGGAATTCGTTCTTCTCGAAGAACATGTCCAGCATCTGCTCCTCGTTGTACCCCAGCGCGCGCAGGATCACGCTGACCGGCAGCTTGCGGCGCCGGTCGATGCGCGCGAACACGGCGTCCTTGGGGTCGAACTCGAAGTCCAGCCAGGAGCCGCGGTACGGGATGACCCGCGCGGAAAACAGCAGCTTGCCCGAGGAGTGCGTCTTGCCGCGGTCGTGATCGAAGAACACGCCGGGCGAGCGGTGCAGCTGGTTGACGATCACCCGCTCGGTGCCGTTGACGACGAACGTGCCGTTCTCGGTCATCAGCGGCAGCTCGCCCAGGTAGACCTCCTGCTCGCGGATGTCCTTCACGGGCTTGTTCGCGCCCGAGGCCTCCTTGTCGAAAATGACAAGCCGGACCTTCACCCGCAGCGGCGCGGCATAGGTCAGGCCCCGCAGCTGGCACTCCTTCACGTCGAAGACCGGATCGCCCAGCCGATAGCTGACGTACTCCAGCCGCGCATTGCCCGAGTAGCTGGTGATCGGGAACACGCTGTTGAACGCCGCGTGCAGCCCCGCGTCCTGCCGCTGGTCTTCCGGCAGATGGTCCTGCAGGAACGTGCGATAGGAGTCCAGCTGTGTGGACAGCAGGTAGGGCACCTCAAGGATGCTCGGCCGCTTGCCGAAATCCTTGCGAATGCGTTTCTTCTCGGTGAAGGAATAAGCCATTACGACCACCCTCGGATCAGGCGAAATGAACGACCGGCGGAACCTGC
>JBJHCZ010000037.1:0-4436 GCA_050486285.1 Chromatiales bacterium | reverse complement strand
CTCACCGAGTACTGGAAGTGCTACTACAACACGCCGAAAGGCCGCGGCACCGTCGCGCAGGCCCTGCCGCATTTCGAGCGTGCGATCACCAAGTTTCGTCAGATCGATCTCAAACTGGAGGACGCTTCATGAACGTCAAATCGCTTGTCGTCGGCAACCTGTGTTCACGCACGGCATGGACCGGCTTTGCGCTGGTGCTGTTCGGCACGCTCTACGATCAGTGGCCGCTGGTGGCGCAGATCATCCCGGCCGGCTGGGAAGCCAAGGGCTTCGCGATCGTCGGCCTGCTGATGATCTTCCTGCGCAACATCACCAGTGAATCGGTCGAGGAAAAGGCCGAGCGGGTGGCTGATGTGGAGCCGGGACTGGACGTGCGCGCGCCCTGGTGGACCGTGCTGTGTGCCCTGCTGCTGGCGGGCCTGGCGGCCGGCTGCGCGATCAACCCGGTGACCGGCGAGCGCGAGCTCACCGAGACCGGCAAGGCGGCGCTGCAGGAAGTGGCGGCGCTGGCCGTCGAGCGCTACGTGCAGTCCTCCGATGGCGGTGCGGTGCAGGTCGAGCGGCTGCGCTTGGCGCTGGATGAGCTGCAGACGCTGCCGGACATCACCACGGTCGACGGCCTGCACGCGCTGATGCAGATGCGCATCGATCAGCGTGTCTCCGATCCGTTCGATCGCCAGCAGCTCACGCGCCTGAACAACCTGATCGCGGCGCTGCTGATCGATACGGTGGGTCGCGACGTACTGGATCCGGAAGCCGCCGTGCGCGTGCGCGATTTTCTGGGCTATTTGTCGGCTGTGCTGCCGGCGCCGCGCGCCGGAGGCTGATGCGTGACGATACAGCTTGAGCTGTGGCACCTGATCCTGCTGCTCATGAGCTTCTTCGGGGGGCTGGCCGCTCTCGGCCGGCTCCTTCTGCGTCAGTACGAACAGCGCGTTGTCGATCGCTGGGATGCGCTGGCCGGTCGTATCGACAAGTACGAGCTGCAGCACGATTCGCGCGTCACGCGCATGGAGACGCAGCAGCAAAAGCTCACGCGTGAGTTGCTGCAGCTGAAGGCCACGTTGCCGAAAGACTATGTCGGTCGCGAGGACTGGATCCGCTTCGGCGGCATGATTGATCACAAGCTCGATCACCTGCGCAGCGTCGTACAGACCCTGAGCACGCAGCTGGCGGGCCTATCGACGCGAGGGGAAGACGGTGGTCGATAAACTCGAACTCGAACGGGCACAGCGTGAGGAAATCCGCTGGCGCATCCTGGTCGGCATCGATGCCGGCCGGCCATACGCGGTGGCAGAAACGATCCTGTACAGACTGCTGCACGACATCAAGCTGCCGATCTCCGGGCAGAGCCTGCGCAAGGAACTGGATTACCTGCGCGAGCGCAAGCTGATCGAGATCACCGATCAGCAATCATCCACCTGGCTGGTGAGCCTCACGCGCCACGGCGTCGACTTCGTCGAGTACACGATCGACGCGGAGCCCGGCATCGCCCGCCCGCCGCGCTGGGCCTGACCGCCGATGCCGCGCGTGCCCAAAATCGCGCTGCTGCCGGACGACGTACGGTCCGAACTCGAACGTCGCCTGGTGAAGAACGGCTTCGGCGGCTATGTGGAGCTGGCCGAGTGGCTGACCGAACAGGGCTATGAGATCTCCAAGTCCGCCGTGCACGAGTTCGGCCGCGACTTTCGCGATCGCCTGGGCGCACTGAAGATCGCCACCGAGCAGGCGCGGGCGATCGTCGCCGAGTCTCCGGACGATGAAGGGGCGATGAGCGAGGCGCTGATGCGGCTCACCCAGGAGAAGCTCTTTCAGGTGCTGCTGGAACTGGAGGTCGATCCGGAGAAGCTGTCGCTGACCGGGCTCTCGCGCGCGATCGCAGAGCTCGGCCGCGCGAGCGTGAACCAGAAGAAATGGGCGGCCGAGGTCAAGGCGAAGGCGGCCGCGGCGGCCGAGGATGTCGGGCGCATCGCGCGCGACGGCGGCCTGTCGGAGGATTCGGTCAAGCTGATTCGGCAGACCGTACTGGGTATCGTCTGATGGGCCGCGCACGGGTCAGACCCGAGCATCCCGACGGCCTGTTCCTGCCATTCCAGGCGGCGTGGGTGAAGGACCACAGCCGCCTGAAGCTGATGGAGAAGTCGCGCCAGATCGGCATCTCCTGGAGCACCGCCTACGCATGCGTGGAGCGCACTGCTCGCCAGGGCGCGCGCAACGATCAGTGGGTGTCCAGCCGCGACGATCTGCAGGCGCGCCTGTTCGTCGAGGACTGCAAGCGTTTCACCAGCGCCATCGACATTGCCGCCCAGGATCTGGGCGAGGTGCTGATCGATCCCGAGCACCGTCATTCGGCCTATGTGCTGCAGTTCGCGAACGGGCGTCGCATTCATTCGATGTCGAGCAACCCGGACGCGCAGGCCGGCAAGCGCGGAGGGCGCGTGCTCGATGAGTTCGCGCTGCATCCGGATCCGCGCAAGCTGTGGTCGATAGCGTATCCGGGCATCACGTGGGGCGGCGCGCTGGAGGTGATCTCAACGCACCGCGGCAGCGGCAACTTCTTCAACCAGCTGATCCGCGAGGCACGCGAGAGCGGCAATCCAAAGCGCATCAGCCTGCACCGCGTGACGCTGCAGGATGCGCTCGACCAGGGCTTTTTGTGGAAGCTGCAGCAGATGCTGCCGGCCGACGACGAACGCCAGGACATGGACGAGGCCGAGTACTTTGCCTGGGTGCGCGCCGGCTGCGCCGACGAGGAATCGTTCCAGCAGGAATACATGTGCTCGCCAGCCGATGACGATGTGGCGTTCCTGGAATACGACCTCATTGCCGGCTGCGAGTATGGCGCGGACTTCCCCTGGCAGCTGATCGAGGGCCGCGAGCTCTACGCCGGCATCGACATCGGTCGCAAGCGCGACCTCACTGTGCTGTGGGTGCTGGAACGGTTGGGCGACGTGCTTTACACGCGCCACGTGGAGGCGCTGCAGAACATGCCCAAGCCCGAGCAGGAGAAGGTCCTGTGGCCGTGGATCGCCCGCTGCGGACGCAGCGCCATCGACAACACAGGGCTCGGCATCGGCTGGGTGGACGACGCGCAGGCACGTTATGGCGAGGACCGTGTCGAGGCTGTCACGTTCACGAACAGGGTGAAGGAATCGCTCGCTTATCCGGTGCGCGGGCGCATGCAGGATCGCACGCTGCGCATTCCTTACGACCCGAAGATCCGCGCGGACCTGCGATCGCTGACGAAGCAGACGACCTCGGCCGGTAACATCAGGTTCACGGCCGAGCGCACGCCGGACGGCCACGCCGATCACTTCTGGGCGCTGGCGCTGGCGATCCATGCCGCCTCAACGCCCGCCGGCCCGATTGAATTCCAGTCCACCGGCACCCGGCCGCTGGCGGCAGAAGCGATCAGCGACCGCTTCGGTGACGACGGTTTCGGCACAGTGCCCGGCGCGACGGATGTGAAGGGGTTCGTGTCGTGATGACCGGCTGGTGCAAAACACGCGCTGAGAGCGCGCAGGAGCGTTCAGGAGGCCCAGCGGCACCGGACGTCCACGAAAACGCCGATCGTCGCGCACGCGAGTGTGCACACACATTTGCGGACGGATCAGACAGGAGACCGACATGACGGATGCCGCCCAACCCAAACTGGACCGCGAAATCGCCACCACGGCCGACGGCATCGACATCACGCGCGGCTATGTCGGCCCGCTGCTGCAGCCCTACGACAGCGTGCTGCGCACGCGCGGCATGGGCGATCTCGTTATTTATGAGCAGGTGATGAGCGATCCGGAAGTGAAGTCCACGTTCGGGCAGCGCCAGCTCGCCGTCACGCAGAGCGAGTGGCAGGTCGACGCCGGCGGCGAATCCCCGGCCGACCAGGACGCAGCCGCGTTCGCACGCGAGCAGCTGCAGGCGATCAGCTGGGACAACATCACGAACCTGATGCTCTACGGCATCTTCTACGGCTTCGCGGTGTCGGAGCTGATCTACGGCCGCGACGGCGCGAACGTCGTCATCAGCGACATCAAGGTGCGCAACCGCCGGCGCTTCAGGTTCGGCAAAGACATGGACCTGCGCCTGCTGACGATGGAACAGATGTACGAGGGCGTGCCGGCCGAGGCGCCGTATTTCTGGCACTACGCCACCGGTGCCGACAACTCCGACGAGCCCTATGGTCTGGGCCTTGCGCACTGGCTGTACTGGCCGGTGCTGTTCAAGCGCACCGGGATCAAGTTCTGGCTGATCTTCCTGGAGAAGTTCGCCATGCCCACCGGTGTCGGCAAGTACGACGCCGCCACCGCCACCGAGGGCGACAAGGTCAAGCTGCTGCAGGCAGTGCGCGCCATCCAGACCGACAGCGGCATGATCATGCCCAAGGACATGATGGTGGAGCTGCTCGAAGCCCAGCGCAACGGCACCAACGATTACGA
>JBJHCZ010000036.1:0-4681 GCA_050486285.1 Chromatiales bacterium | reverse complement strand
ACGATGTGCCCTTTGACCGTGTGATTCACTTCGACCAGACACTCGGCGAGGAGGAGGACATCGGCGGCGGTGGTCGCTACTCGATCTTCGCGCCAAGTTCCATCGCGCGTGCGGAATTCTCGCCCGGAGGCTGGAGCGCTGCGTACGGAGGGCGCTCGGGCTCCCTGCTGAAGCTGGACGTCGCTGGCGGCAGCCCGACGCCCAGCGCCAGTCTGCGGGTGGACATCGCAGGGCTCGAACTCGCCTACGAGGGACCAAGCGGCATCCATGGCGATACGACCGCGTTTCTCACGGCTCGCCAGTTTGATTTCGGCCGCGTCTTCGACATGATCGACGAGAAGGACATTGGCCAGCCAAAACTGACCGATATCGTCCTCAAGACGGTGACCTCTCTCGATTCAGACAACACGATCGAATTCCTCGGTGTTTACGCGCCGGAGAAATACACGCGGGACATCGACAACGTCCTCGAGTCTCCGAACTTCGAGGACGTGTCGCTGATCGACACCGAGCAGGACCTGTACCTGACGGCGCTGACCTGGCGCCGCCTGGTCGGGACGAACGGTGAATGGACGAATCGACTTTACCTCCGCGCGAACGACAAGACCACATCGGAAGGCGAGGCTTACCCGGACCTTGTGCCGGAGGGAACGCCGGCCCCGGATGTCCCGGTGCGCGAGCGCTTGATCACCGTCACCGAGAAGGAAACCGAGATCGGGTGGCGCAGCGACTATGTGACTCGCAACCGTTTCGGCCAGGGGTCGGCCGGGCTGCGCGTCTTGCAGGCCGACGTTGACTACTCGGCTTTCCTCAGAGAGGAATGGGATCGATTCGTCTTTCGTGCGACTGACCCGCGTCCGCCAGGCCAGCAGTACATTACGTTGACACCGGACGACATCAACTCGGTTTACAGGGCGAAAGAAACCAGCTATGCCGCATACGGCGAGCAGGTGTTCCAGTTCTCTCGCTGGGATCTGAGAGCAGGGCTTCGTTACGATCGCGATGGCTTCTCGGACGAATCGCTCGTATCGCCGCGGCTTGCGGTGAACTGGCGCCCCGAGCCGGGCATGCGAGTGTCGGCAACC
Source organism: Chromatiales bacterium (assembly GCA_050486285.1). GTDB lineage: Bacteria > Pseudomonadota > Gammaproteobacteria > SZUA-140 > SZUA-140 > JAITWN01. The sequence continues at coordinate 3,596 of JBJHCZ010000036.1, read as the reverse complement.
GCGGGCGTGTTCCATCAGTCGCCGCGCTTTCTGGTCCGCGCGGCCAGCCCCGAGAACTTCGCTATCGAAAATGAGCGAGTCACTCACGTGAGTGTAGGCTTCGAGCGGCACTTCGGCCCGGACTGGTCGCTGCTCGTCGAGCCGTACTATCAGTGGCTGGATAACCTCGTTGTCGAGCAGGAGCGCACCAGCGGTCGGGTCACCAACGACGGAGAGGGCACGAATCTCGGCCTCGATGTGGTGCTGTCACGACGCTTCAGGGATGGCTGGTTCGGGAACGTCGTCTACGCCTATAACGATGCCCGGATCGACGACAACGACGGCTTCGGCAAGTATTACGCTGATTTCAACCGCAAACACTTTTTCTCCATCGGCGGCAGCTGGGAGATCAGTGAGCGCTGGAAAGCAGGTGCGCGCTGGAAATGGGCGACCGGGCGACCCACAGACGCGTTCATCATCAATGATGACGTGCTGGGGCCGGGACAGCCGCTGCGCTACGCGAAGGAACTGACGCAGAAGAACGCGCATCGGCTTCAGAACCTTCACTCGCTCAATATCCGGGTCGACTACCGGCGTACTCTCGGCCCGGTGGACCTGGTCGCGTTCCTGGACGTAATCAACGTCTATGGCGGCCCGGGCGGTGGTTCGCTGGAATTCGACCCGCGGCGGGGTGTGAATGTCGCAGACGAGGGGGAAGCATTTCCCATCATCGGCCTGATATTCGAGCGCTCGTGGTGACAAACCAGCGTACAAGGCGCGCGGCGACGCTCACCCGCTCTGGAGCCGCATGCGTTCGGTGTCGTCGGTGCCTGACAGCCGGGCGGTCGATGGCCATTTCCGGAGAATTGGAGCTATGCTGTGGGCTGGCCCGGCATTGCACTCGGGGTTGAATGCTCCCGGGCACCCGGCGGATGAGACGATCACTGAGATTGCCCGTTGAGACTGCTCATCATCGAAGATAATCAGCGTCTCTGCCAGGCCGTCGCGGATGGCCTGCGTGCGCAAGGGTTCGCTGTGGATACAGCGGCGTCTGTGTCCGACGGGCTGCGGGTGTGGCGAGCGGCCGACTACGATGCCACCGTGCTCGATCTCATGCTCCCGGACGACACCGGCCTCAACGCGCTGAAGGAAATGCGTCACCGGGGTAACGTGACACCGGTGCTGATCCTGACCGCACTAGGTGCGATCGAGGATCGTGTCCGCGGTCTGGACTGCGGCGCGGACGACTATCTCGTCAAGCCCTTCGCGATGCAGGAGCTCATCGCCCGGCTGCGCGCGCTGTTGCGTCGTCCGGGCGGGGCATTGGGCCGCACGCTGACGCTCGGCAGCGTGACGCTCGATACGTCCGCACGCATCGCGACCGTCGCCGGGACACAGCTCAATCTGACACGCTCGGAGCTGATCGTGCTCGAAACGCTGCTGCGCAATCAGGGACGTGTCATCTCGAAGGAGCGGCTTGCCGAATGCCTGTACGACTTCGAGCAGGAGCGCACGGCGAACTCGGTGGAGACACATGTGCACAGGTTACGCAAGAAGCTCGCGGTCGCGGGCGCTGACATGTCGCTCCGCACATTGCGCGGTCTGGGCTATCTTGCCTCCTGATCGCGACCCGGCGCGCGCCCCATCCCTGCTTCGGGCACTGGTCGCCCGGCTGACGCTCGTGGTCGTGTTGGGGCTGGCCGGCAGCTATCTGGTTCTGTACTTCGAATTTCGCGAAGGGCTTTGGGGCCTGGAAGGGCAGAGCATTGCCGTCCAGGTGCAGAACCTGCGCGACTCGGTCGTGTCGGGGGCGGGTCCACCGCGGCTGGAGTTGCCACAGTCCCTGCGAGAACTCTACGCACAGCCGAATACGCTGAACGGCTATCAGATCCTGGGCGCAGATGGCGCGGTTCTCGAGTCCGGTGGTTTCTCAGCCCCTTACCTCCCGGTGCCGGTCGCTCGGGACGCCGGGAAGATCGTCATGCAGCGCGAGACCGATGCCTTGTCGGGCAACAGCATCATGGCAGCTGCGCTCGAACTCGATGACGTCCACGGCGCCTACTGGGTGCGTGTGGTGCGGAATCTCGAAGATGCCGAGAGTCTGGTCGCCCAGCTGCTGCTCGGCGCCTTGGATGAGCTGTATCCGCCAGTCACCCTGCTGCTGATCGCCGTGGTCGGCGTCGTGATCGTGACCGTGCGGTCCTCGCTTCGCCCCTTGCGCGCCGTCTCGCATCAGGCCTCGAAGTTGTCGCTGACTCGTCTGGACGAGCGATTGCACACGCACAATCTCCCCCGGGAGGTCGTACCGCTGGTTCAGGCGGTCAACGCCTCGCTCGATCGGCTCGAAGCGGACTATCGCGTACAGAGGGAATTTACTGCCAACGCCGCGCATGAGCTGCGTACGCCGATTGCGACATTGCGAGCACGGCTCGAGTCCCGCTTTTCGGCGCAGGAGCTGGGCGATGTTGCGTTTGAAATCGACCAACTCGCGCGGCTCGTCGAGCAACTGCTCTGTCTTGCGCGCCTCGAGTCGCGGGAGCAGTTCCAGTATGCCGCGTTCGACGCTTACGCCGTTGCCCTGGAAGTGGCCCGGGAGCTTGCGCCTGTGGCGCTTGAATCAGGGCATTACGTGATCGCGGCCACGCCCGACGCTTCCGTGCCTGCGCACGGGAGTGCAACACTGACGCGCCTGGTTTTTCGCAACCTGATCGAGAACGCTATTCAGTACACACCCGCCGGTACGTCGATCACGCTGTCCGCCGACTCCGCCACCGTGACCATTGCCGATGATGGGCCCGGAATCGCTGCGCATGCCGCTGCGTCCCTGTTCGAGCGCTTCCGCCGCGGTCCTGATGCCTCGGGTGTCGGGGCGGGCCTGGGGCTCGCAATCGCGAAGTGCATCATGGAGCGGCAAGGCGGACGCCTGTGGTATGACGCGAAGGCGGTCCGCGGGGCGCAGTTCGTGATGGAGTTTCACGAACCCATGTGACTTTCGCGCGTTGGCGCGACCATGCCGCGCGTCCCTGCACTGCCTCGACGGCGTGAGCATGGACGCAAGCCAAAGCGATGCGGCAGATCCCGATTTCGGAGAATGCCGCCGAGTCGTGGCCGCCCTCGGTACTTGCGCCAATCAAAAGCGGGCCGTCACCGCTCCTCCGGCCCAGGACTGCTCTGGAGACTACCCGGGCCTTGCTGCGCAGGCGCGTCGTCGGCCGGCCGGAATACCGCGTTGGGGAAAGTCACCCGGACCCGGGTTCCCTCGCCGGGGGCGCTATCGAACTGGATGGGCCAACAAAACCGGTCACAGAACCGCCGAACGATGGTCAGGCCCACTCCATGTCCGTGCACGCGCGGAGCCTTGCCCCGCACGTAAGGCAGGAAAAGCGCCGAGCCCGGGCCCGCGTCCATGCCCACCCCGCTGTCGGAGATGCGCACGCCGTTGCGCACGATGTGCACCCGAATCTCGCCGTTTTCGGTGTAGCTTGCGGCGTTGCGCAGCAGGTTGCGGATCACTGCCGACACCGCCGGTTCGGGCGCCTGCAACGAGAGCCTGCCCTGCGCCTCGATCCGCACCGTGACCGGCTTGCCCCTGAGCAACGGCTCCAGCGCCTCCAGCT
>JBJHCZ010000035.1:0-4814 GCA_050486285.1 Chromatiales bacterium | reverse complement strand
GCCTGGCTGACATTGCCGGTGGCAAGGTTGCGCAGCACGCTCGCGACACTGCGCGCATCCACGCGTGCGGTGCGGAACGATCGACTGGTGTTGTCGACGGCGGTGTCGAGCTTCTCCCATTCCTCGCGCTGTGCAGCCAGGCCAACGATGGCGCGGTTGTATTCCTCCCGCGAGATCAGCCCGGCGTCGACGGCTTCCTTCAGCCGGCGCTCGTCTTCTTCGAGTTTGCGCAGTGCGGCGCTGGCGGGGTCGTACACACGCAGCAGCGAGCGCACCTGCTTTTCCTGCCGATCGCGGGTGGCGATCAGCGCGCGCTCCTGGCGATCGAGCGCTTCGAGCATCTGCAGCTGCTCTTCCTGCGTGAGCAGCCCGGCCTGCATCTGCTGATCGATCAGCAGCTCAGTCTCGGCCAGCTCCTCGCGCGAGGCGGCACCGCGGGCGATGCGCTCGTTGAGTTCGCCTATCGCGCGGATCTGCTCGGTGACCGTCGCGCGCTGCGCCTCATAGGCCTGATTCACGCGCTCAATCTGGGTGACGCGATCCTGGTCGGCCGCCGCGCCCTCGCGCGTGGCCTGAACCGCCCGGGTTTCGGTTTCGCGCTGGGCGTCCAGGGCGCGCTGGCGCTCCAGCGACGCCTGCACCATGCGCTGCAGCCGCTCGGTGGCGGCGTCGGCCGCTTCGGAGGTGCGGTTGAGACCGGCGGCGGCGTTGCCGGCTTCGTCGCCTGCGCGGCCTACATCCTTCAGACCGCGCTCCAGCTGATCCAGCGCCTGCACGCCCGCGCGAAGATCCGCATCCATGCGCAGTGCGATGTTCAGATCACCGGGGTTGTTGCCTCGCGCCGCCACTCATTCAGCCCTTGCGTTGATTCCTGCCTACTCGTCAGCATCCTTCAGACTTCGCATCAGCGACTTGCCGCCGTCCTTCGCTCCTGTCGCGGCGCTCACGTCCACGATGCGCTCGCGCCGTAACCGCCGCCCGTGCGCCTGTTCCTGCCGAAAGAAAAGGATCAGCTGGCGGGCGGTGAAGCATCCGATGTCGTCGGGCGTTCGTCCGTAGCCTGCGCGGATGAGCGTGGAGTAGACGCGACCCCAGCCGGCAGTCTGAACGCTCTGTCGGTGGCGAGCCGGTTGATCACCCGACGGATAAAAAAATTGGCGTTCACCAGCCACCAGGTCTGCATCAGCAGATAGCCGTCCTCATCGGACAGCGAGTCGATGAACGCGCGGTCGACGTCGGCCGCCCTGGCAATCAGTTCGAGCACGGACCCGGAATGCTCCACGAGCATCTCCTCGACCGCACCGAAGCTTGGCGCGGCGCCGGACGAGTGCGCCAGGCGATACAGCGCCTCCATAAACGGCGCCGCCGTCTCGCGCAGCTTCAGGCCCTCGACGAACCCGTACTCGCGCACCGTGACGTTGATGCCGCCGACCTCGATGTCGCGCTCCGGATGCAGGATCTCAAGATCACGCTCGGCACGGCTGGCGGTACGCGCCTGGCGTACCGCCGGCCCCGAGGTGCTGGCAGGCGAAATCTTCTCCGCCATCGTCAGGCTTTCTGGCGCAGACGATAGAAGCCGCCGCGCCCCTGCGCGTCGACGTTCAGCGGATCGAACAGGATCTCGCCGGTCATCGGCAGCTGGCCGTATTCGGCGTGGATCAGGCCGAGGTTGCTGAACGGATCAAAGCTCACGCGGTACAGATCCATGATCACGGCGGCGCCGGTCTCGGTATTGATGCCGTCGAAGATCACGTAGCGGTCCTGCGCAGCCTCGGTGAACACGTCCAGCTCCTCGTACGCGTCGTAGTCGTACGCCGCCACCAGGGGCTGCGTAAACGTGTCCAGGTCAAGGATCTCGACGATGGAGTCGTTGTGACCGATCACGCGATAGTGCGTACCTGCGGTCAGTGTCTCTGGCGAGCCATCACTGTCGACAATCACCAGGTTCGACGCATACGGATGCGCCAGCCGCACCTGGTCACCGACGATCAGGCCTTCGGGGAATGTCTCGCCGCTGGTGTCGTCGGCCGACACGGCCAGCTCCTGGGCGTACAGGCCCATCGCCATGTTCTTCGTGCTCCATTCATCGAGCGTCATCTCGATGCGGCCCGAGCGCGCGGTGTTCAGTCGGCCATACGGCAGGCGCTGGCCGGAGAACGATTCGTTCTTCGTGGTCGACTCCTGCTCAAGCGCGATCGATGCCTCCGGGACGTTGCCGACCCAGTGCAGCGCGCCCGGCTGACCATTCGGCAGCCGCTCACCTATGCGAATATAGCCCTGCAGGGAAAAAAGTGTCTGACTCATGAGTTGCTCCCGATGAAAGCCTGGGTAGTGAACACGTCCGCCCACAGGGCGACGCCGGCGTTGTAGTCGATCAGATCGCCGCGCACGAACTGGCAGGCGCGCGCGCCGTCGACGTTCGGCACATAGCCGATGATGGTGCGCCGGCCTGCGCCGATGATTTCTCTCAGCTCCTCGCCGGAGAACTGCTCGCCCCGCTGCTCGCGGTAGTTGCGTGCGGCATAGATCACGCCGAACGTGACCTGCGTTGCCTGTCGCACACGCGCCTGCTGGCCGCGCGGGGCGATTCCCGGCGGGTTGCCGATGCCGCGATCGCCGGCGAGGATCACGAACGCGCACGGCGCCGGAAAATCACTCAGCTGACGCACAGCGGCGTAGTCGGCGGCGGTGCCCACCTGGCGAAGTTCTGCGATCTCGCGCAGGCGGCCTGCGATCTGCTGCACGTCGAACGGCGCGCTGGTGCTCATGTGCCGTAGTCCTTGAGCGTGTCCATCGTGAACTCACGCTCCGGCGCCTTTACCTGCGGCGCGGCTGCCGGCGGCGGCGACAGCGGATCGTCGCTCCCCAGGCTGAACCGCCCGGCGGCGACCAGATCCAGAAACTTTTTCGCTTCCGTGTAGTCGCGCACCACGGGGTCCGTGCGATCGTCGGTGTTCACCCGATCCTTGTGCAGCAGGTAACGCGCGATCCAGCGCGCCCACACCTGGACGATACCGGGCACGGGATCCAGCGGTGTCACGTAGGGTTTGGGCTTGCGCATCCGCAGGTAGCCGTCGATGACGGTGGATGCGTCGGTCAGCGCCGTCTCGATCGCGACCAGCGCCTGATCGGCGATGGCGACATCGGCGGGGTCGAACGCGTCGCGGTCCTCGCCGCGCAGCGTCGCTTCCATCAGATCATCGGCGATGACCGGTGCGTGCTCGGGCGTGGCCACCTGCGCCAGCTCGCGCACGAGCTTCGCATCGGCGAGCTGGGCAGGTGTTGCGTACATGATCGGCGCTAATAAGATTCGATCAGGTTAAATCCGGTGCAATCAGGTTAAATCCGGTGCAATCAGATCAGGCCGCGTTGCCGGCGGGCTTGCTGCCAGCGGCGCCCTTGTTGCCGTTCTTGCCAGCGGCGCCCTTGTCGTCGTCGCCAGCGGTGTTCTTCGCAGGCGCCTTGTCTACGACTGGCACAAGGTAGCCGCGTGCGACCAGCGGCTCGGCTTCCTTCGGGTCGAAATCTGCGGCGACGTCGCGCGGCAACAGCTTGCCCTTGCGCTTGACATTGCCGATCACTGTGTACTTCGCCATGTTCGTCTCCCGGGTTTGTAAAGTGCCGTCTCTCCGGCTGTCACGACTGGATCGGCGGCGTCGTTCCCTATCACCAACGCAGAGGAAGCGTAGGAATGCGTCAGAGGCCGGCACCCTCCATGAGGTAGCCTGCCGTCATGCCGGAGAGCACCGGCGAGTTGTCGAAGCTCGTGCCGTACACCCAGCTCTTGGCGTTCGCGTCCCAGTAGGGCTGCTCGACCAGCGGGTGGCCGTCGATCACGTAGGTGTAGCCGTAGCTGGGCTCTTCCATGTTCGCGTTCACACCGCCGTTGCCCTGGCCGACATACGCCAAGACGGCCGAGGTGCCCCACACATCGCCGAACTCGTTGTCGTCTTCCGCCACAATGGCGTCGCCGATCGCGATGTTCGGAATGTTGAGGATCTCGCGCAGCATCGCGAGCGTGACGCGGCGGACCTCCGTGTCGGGCGCCCGGTGGATGATCGACGGATGGTTGCGCACGTTGCGCCAGGCCAGTGCCGGCAGCACGAGCGTGTTGGGCCGCACACCGACGGACGAACGGATCGCCTCGATGCCGGTCTCGATATCGCCGATCGGATCGGAGTCCTCGTGTGACCACACATCGGTCGATGTGAGGTTGACCTTATGGTCGTTGTCGTAGTTGCTGGCGTTCGTCGCGATCTGTGCGCAGCGCACCTCGTGTTCGAGGTTGAGGCTGCGCAGCGTGGTGTTGACCGCGCGGGTGCCCAGGTCAATGCCCGGCACCTGCGAGGCATCTCGCATCAGCTCGCGCGGCACCACCGATTCCAGCGCGCTCGGCACGATCGAATACGGCTTGCCCTCGTAGCCGAAGCGGATCCGCCGTGTGGCGGTGCCCGGTGCGCGGCGCGAGTTGTACAGCTTGAACGCCGACTTGTCGAACTCAATCACCTGGCCGCCGTACATGCCGACGAACGCGAACGGGAACAGGGCGCGACCGATCAGCTCGGCCTGACGATAGCCGCGGGCGTGTTCCGACAGGATCGGATCGATCACTCGCGTCTGTGAGGGGGTCTGTTGTGCCTGAGCGGACATGTCAATGCTCCATTGGTTGATTGTGCGATCGCGTCTGGCCGATCGTTGTCAGTGCGGATCAGCCTTCGCCGCCGTCAGGGGCCGGGCCGCCCGGAAGCAAGAACACTTCCAGGTGATCGCCATCGTCGCCGGCCGATGCGCCGGGGGCGGTCAGCGCCACCGGT
>JBJHCZ010000034.1:0-5540 GCA_050486285.1 Chromatiales bacterium | reverse complement strand
GGGTCCACGGCTTCCAGTCAGTGGGGTATAGCATTTGGACCTGCCGAAGGGTCGTTGGCAAGCCTTTGTTTATATTGATACGTTCTTCATCTTCAGGACCGAGGCTTTTGCTGTCCGCTCATAGGAAATCCTACGAGCAACACTCGGTGAGAAGAATTGGGAGGCTACTTCGCTTGCCCGGAAAGCGCGATGAAGCCGGACGGGCTTATCTCGCTGACACATCACCCCCAAGATATGGTGTTCGCGCCTTTTGCGAGATGCGCGGCGAATATCGCCGGTCCCATGACCTTTCATCAGCCGTACTGCAATCCCGATGACATGACCTTCGCCACGATCGCCCGGATCGCGACCAACACGAAGGCGCGCCTGTCGCTCTTCGAGGTGTTCTGGTTTGCTGCCGATCCCGGGAAGCGGAATGCGTCAGCGCGTGCGGGCGCCCGACCCTATCTCCATATTGCCCGATCATTGGGGCTAATATAATATTCGTAAAGCCAGTAATACTGCATAAAGGATATGATAATGTCTTTTCAGTTCGACCTCGACACACCCTCCGAAGTGCAGGATCGGATCCGCGCGGCGGCGCGCGCGCGCCGGCTCGCACTCGGGCTGACCCAGAGCGACCTGTCCACGCGGTCCGGAGTTCCGCTGGCGACCCTGAAGCGCTTCGAGCAGAAGGGGCAGATCAGTCTCGCCGGCCTGCTCGCCCTCGCCGACGTGCTCGACGCCCTCGCTGGCTTCGGCGCCCTGTTCCCGGCCGTCGAGGCGACCCGTCTCGAGGATCTCGACAAGCCCGCGGCGCGACAGCGAGTCCGCAAACGCAAGGGGTCCTGAGCATGGCCCGCCGCCTCCGCGTCGAGATTGCCTTCGATCCGAACAACGTCCGCCCCGTGGGGCAGATTGCCTGGGATTCCGCCCGCCGCTCCGCTGCGGTTGAATGGGATCCGGCGTTCGTGGCCGCCCCGCTGCCGATCTCGCCTTACCACATCAGGACGCTGGCGGGGCTCTACCGCACCGCCAATCCGGCCGCCTTCGAAGGCCTGCCCGGGGTCTTCGGCGACTCGCTCCCCGATGGCTGGGGCCGGCTGCTCATCGACCGCGAGCTTGAGCGCCGCGGCAACGGTCGCGCCTCCATCACCCCGGTCGACCGTCTGGCGATCGTCGGCACCCACGGCATGGGCGCCCTCATCTACCGCCCCGAGGAGCGGGTGGTCGGTCCGAACGGCGTCGACCTCGAATGGTTCGCCGATCTCGCGACCAGCATGGCCGAGGACGCTTCTGTAGAGGACCTCTGCAAGGCCCGCGCAGCGACTGGCGGCTCTGCCGGCGCCCGGCCGAAGTTCGTGGCCCTGCTCGATGTGGAGACTGGCCGGGTTCGCGACTATCGGCGCACCCCGGAGCGGGGCGAGCGGCAGGTGCTGATCAAGCACCGGGCGGCGACCGACGGCCCAACCGCGATCGAGGAGGAAGAGGCCTACGCGCGGATGGCACGGGCGGCCGGCATCGCCATCCCCCGGACGATGGTGTTGCGCACCGCGCGCGGCGACAGCTTCCTTGCCGTTGAGCGGTTCGATCGCAGCGGTGCCGGCCGGGTGCATATGCACACCGCCGCCGGTCTGCTCGACGTCGACTTCCGCCAGCCGTCCATCGACTACGAGAACCTTCTGAAGCTGGTGCGCTGGACCACCCGGCACGCCGGAGACCAGGACGAAATGTTCCGCAGGATGGCCTTCAACGTGCTCGCCCACAACCGGGATGATCACCTGAAGAACCACGCCTTCCTGATGGACGCCGGGGGCAGCTGGCGCCTGTCGCCGGCCTATGACGTCAGCTTCTCCGACGGTCCCGGCGGCGAGCACCATCTCGCCATCGCCGGTGAGGGGCGCCGGCCTGGCCGGCAGCACGTCGAGTCGGTCGGACGGGCGCTCGGGATGAAGCCCGCAGCGATCGCCGCGCTTGTCGATCCGGTTCGCGCCGCCATTACCGACTGGCCGCGGCACGCCGATGCCGCCAGAGTTCCGGTGCGGCGCGCCAGGCAGATCGCTGGCTATTTCGCCATGTGAAGCCGACCTGCTTGCGGTTGCACTCCTCGGTCGGCGCCATCGCCGGGGTGCAGTCCCCCACCGCATTGCCGACCGGCATGTAGCAGGAAACGGCACCAATGGGCGAGGCCAGACAGGCATCGCCATGTCCGCAAACCGTGTTGGTCCGCTCAAGGGCCATCCTACTGCGTAAGGCCGTCGAGCGTCTTTTGCGTTTGCGGCATCAGTTTCAGCGACTCCGATATTCTCTTGCGCCATGCAGGCCTCAGGCCGCGGTGCCGATATGGCTGTGACGCGCGATCAGGAGTGCCACCCGACAAAGCATTTTTGCAGGGTAAGACAGGCCGGAAATCTACCCTACGAAATATTTTCTGTAGGGTAGTGTTGGGTGCCGGGCTGCAACCGGGAGTGGCGGCGAGGGTGGAAAATATCGTTTTGAGGACTGCCCATCTCCCTATAGTTGAATGGTGTGAGTCCCGGCGGGTGGCACGCGGCGACGCCCATCCGCCGGCGCCCGACCGTTGCTGGTACGCAAGACGAGGCAGGGTTTGCCCGCGATTTCGGACAAGTCCCGGTAATTCCAGGAGGCCGTGATGGGTGATTTCCGGGTCGAGGGCGGGGAACTCAAGAAGATCATCAAGGCCGCGAAGAAGGGCCCCGTGGCCTTCGGCTTCAATCCCGGCAAGTCCGAGGAAGAGGCCTATCTCGCGATGCACCGCAAGAAGGCGGCGACGATCGTCGGCAAGGATGCCAAGGAGGGCGGCGAAGGCGGCAAGTTCGCCTTCGGCACGGCGACCGTCTCCGGCAAGGTCATCACCCTGACCTGCCTGCGCGAACTTCCCGGTCTCGCCAAGCGGCTGAAAAAGCACCTCAAGTCGCAGAAGGTGATGCTGAACGTCGCCGTGCTGGATGCCGAGGGCAACCAGATCGAGAGCGATATCGAGGACGATCTGCCCGACGATCCCGACCTCGAGGGAGATGACGACGGCGATGACGCGCAAGGCGAGGTCGGTGCGGGGTCCGGCACCGCACCGCCCCCTGCGGCCCCGCCACCATCATCGTCGCCGTCATCGCCACCGGCCCCGCCCCCACCGCCCGAGGCGAAGCCCGATGGCGAAGAGGTCAAGCGGCTCGCCGCCGAACTCGGCGCGTTGCGCAAGGAGATCGACGCGGCGGGCATGACCGGTTCCGATGCCCCGGTGAAGGCTTTCGCGCAACTCGTCGCGGCCCTGCGGGCGGGCGAGGTCGAGAAGGTCGCCACCGGCATCGACAGGATCCGCGGCGCCGTGTCGAAGATCCCTGCGCCACCGCCGCCGCCGCAAGGCGGCGATGCCGCGCTGGCGCTGAAGGTCGTCGACGCGCTCGAACGGCAGATCGCGGGCCTCGGCGATGCGGCCATGCGCGGCCGGCTGGAACAGGCGATGGCGCAGATCCGCAGGATCATCGGCGCCGGCGATTCCGGCAAGGCGCTGGCGGCGCTGAAGAAGCTGCGCGAAACCATGACCGGGGCCGCCGGCGGCGGGGCGCCGAAGCCGCGCCTGTCCGAGGCGCCGCTGCGCGGCTTCCTCGATGCGCGCGACGCCGCGGTGACACAGATCGGCAAGCTGCAGGACGCGCTGCGCGACACCGGTCATCCGGCGCTCGGGGAACTGGCCGACAAGGGCTTTGCCGGCATCACCGGGCGGCTGCAGGTCGGGCTGCAGGTGGCGCTGATGGATGTCGATGCCGCCGCGCCGGCCGACCGGTCCAAAGCCGTCGCCAGGGCGGTGGAGACGGTCGCGGCCTTCCAGGCCATGCTCGCCACGGATCCGACGATCGCGCTTCTCGAGGACAATCCGTTCGGCATCGCCGTGACGCTGCGCCGTGACATCGGCGCCGCGCTGGACACGATCCGTCAGGGGCTGGACGCCTGAGGGCGCAAGGGGAGGAGTGAGCGATGGGTGGCGGCGCGCGCAACCGGAAGATCCACGACTGGGCCCGCAAGCTCAACCGGACGGCCGGCAGCCCGATCAGGGACTGGGAAGACACCCTTGCGGGCGAGGAGGACGCCGAGCGCGAGCGCCGGCAGGACGAGGAGGAGCGCGACGAGATCGACCGCGCGGAACAGGAATTCCTTCAGGAGATCGAGGCCGAGAAGCTGACCGCCCGTCTGAAGCGGCAACTCGACGATCTTCTGGACCGCTGGGGAAAGCTGCCCGAGATTGCCGGGCGTGACCGAAAGGCTCTGCAGAGCGAGATCGACGCCGGCAGTGACCGGCTGGACGAGAGAAACCTCGAAGAGGCCGAATACGCGCTCGAAAAGGCTGCCGGTCTGATGCCCGAAGAGGAACGCGAGTCGAAGAGGATCGTGCAGGCCTGCGCCGAACTGGCCGCCAATATCGACCACAAGTTCTTCATCATGATCAAGGAGAGGGCTCTCCTCGATGAAGAAGGCAAGGCGCTGATGGACTGGCGCGGAAAGAAAGTCGCCGCCCTGAAAGACTCGGACCTTGGTGTGCTGCAGACTGTGCATGACGAGATCACCGGGGCATTCGACACCTGGTGGAATGATCATCCAACGCTGAAGCAGCGCTTCAGCAGGCAGCGTTCGGACAAGACCAAGGGGAAAGCCGCTGCGATGATGTGCGTCCGTTCCGGGATGACGGTCGACAGTTTCGATAACGTCCCCGACCGCACGGCATTCCGCGCCTTCACCGGCACCCCGGTGACGACGTACAAGATACTCGGGATCAAGGAATGCCGCGCACACGCCTGGCGCCGCCACACGCCAGAAGGTGTGTGGAAGCTGCAGGCGATCGAGACGGCGCATGTCTCGGACGTGGCGCTGTTCAGGGACGCGGGCGAACTGGATGCAGCACTGAACGCGGTCGCGAGCGAGACCGACGCGAAGAACTGGGAATCGAGGTCTGGGGGCGGGGTGCAGTGCAGGGTCGGCCGCGCCATGGCCTATGGCACGGTCGTCGGCACGGACGAGATCTATCTCGAGACCTGCTTCCCGTTGGGCGTGAACATCCCCAAGGAACAGGTCCGCAGCGCGCTCGGCGAGGCCGACTATAGCGACTTCCTGCACAGGCTCGGGCTTTAGCCCGCATGATCGCCCCGGCGGGCGGCCACATTGTAATCCGGGCCCATCAGCGCCGCGTACACGAAAGCCCTCGTGACTACAAAGCCAAGTCCCGTTGAGGCTTCCAAGGAGACATTCGGGAGCCGTTCATGCCGGACGCCGGTTCAGCGGACTTTCGCGGCATCCTGAAGAGAGGGCGGATTCTGTTGAAGAGCCCGGCGGGACTGGGCGCGCAATCGGGCTTGGCTCGGTGGAGCAGCCCTTGTGGTGCCGGATGCAGATCAGCTGAGTGGGCCGTCGCCGCGCCGAATGAACCGCCCCGGGTTTACCGGAGAGTGCGTGGTTCAATGATTAGGCTGCTTTTTCGGCAGCGTTCAAGTGTGCGTAGAATGCCTCCTCTGCTTCGTGCGGCGTGATGTAGCCGATGGCGCTGTGCA
>JBJHCZ010000033.1:0-6983 GCA_050486285.1 Chromatiales bacterium | reverse complement strand
CTGTACCCGCGCGCGCTATTTGACCGTCGAAATTGAGCTATTTGGACAGCAGAGTAATTTTGCACGGCGCGCAACGAAATGCCAGCGTAGGCAACACGCCTAGAACGGCAATGTGTCAGGTGGGTGCCAAGTCAGTACCGGACGTCCACGCGCTGCCGGTGTACATTGCCAGGCGCGACTCGTCGATGATGACCGCCAGCCAGCCCGCGGCCGGCTCGTAGAACACCCAGGCCTCCTCCTCGTCATCCCACACGGCCAGCTCGCCCTCGTGACCGGCCCAGGCACCCGTCGCGGTGCCGGCGACGATGTAGACATCGAAATCCGATGGCGAACCAGGCGGTGCGGTCAGGTCGCGATCGATGACCGGCGCGGGCCGGGTCAGCGCCAGGCGCTCCATGTTGTCGACGAACTGATCGCGCCAGCCGGACTCGCCGGCGGCGACGTCGGTGAACACGAACAGTCCCGAGCGCGGATCAATGCGCGTCGCTGCCATCAGCCACCTCCCCCTAAAAACATTCCGAGATTGTAACCAAGGCCATGCCGGCGGACCTCGACGTCGTGCAGCTGCCGGCTCTGCAGGTCATCGCGCGCGGAGCTCAGCTCGATGCGATACCGGCCCCGTAGGCCCGCCGCGGCCGACATCCACTTGTAGTTCAAGTACGCCAGGATGTTCGCCCACAGCACCGGCTCATCGTCGAGCTCGAAGTCCAGCAGGAGGATCTCCCGGATGGCACCACGATAGCTGGATGCCGGCCACGTGAAACTTGCCGACCGTTCGAGGCCGAGCCAGGTCGTGCCGCTGGTTCCGAGGTCGCTGGAGCTGCCACCGGCCTCGACGACGGGGTCTTCGTCGTTCACCTGGACCAGGCGCTGATCCGCGCGCCAGCGACAATGCACGATCTTTCTCGCGCCGCCACTAAAGTCCGCGTCGGCGGCGGCGAACCGGTTCGTGGTATTCCGGTGCAGAGTCCGGGCCTGGTCAATTCTGATCTGTGGGTGCGCGTAGTTCGTGTTGCCCGTGTTCGATGCGATGGGCGCACCGCTGTTAGCGCCCGTATGCCCGACACTGTCCACTACGATGATCACCGTGAACGGGTAGCCCCGCAACAGCACGCCCGAGCGCGACATATGATGCGTGCCGTTCATCGTCGTGGTGGATGCGTCGGAGTTGTCGAAGTACACGCCGTCGCTGATCCGCAGCGGCCGGCGGTCGGCAGTGCCCTGAGCGAAATGCCGATCGTTGCCGCTCTTGTCCCTCCACTCCGACACCGCGCCGTCGACGACCGTCAGCGTGCTCTCGTCGGCCGCGTCGAGCCACAGCTGGGTGGTGATGTCGCCGGGCGTCCAGGACGGGCCACCACCGCCACCGGCCTCGGCGTCGAACACGAACGATGTGTCGTCAAGCTCGAGCTCCTCGACGACGATCTCGTCCTCCTCGCCGTAGATCCGCAGGTTGTAGTGCACCTGATCCTCTGGCCCTATGCTCGGCTCTAAAGTAGAGACCATCTGCGCCGCCTGTAGCTCACGGTCGCGGTGCGCCCACGCTATCGAAAGAAGCTCGGTGCCAGAGATGGCGGTGGGATACGCGCTGCCGTTGATCTGCAAGCGGCCAGGTGGGTACGGCCGAAACTGCCTCTCGTCCATCGAGACCGGCTCGATGGGCGCGACCGAAGACTCCAGCTCCCCCGCCGACGTCCGCGTCAGCAGCTTCGTCTGAACAACGTCCTCGTCATCGTAACGAGTCTCCTCGTCGACGCCGACAGCGCCCAGGAACCAAACACGTGCACCCGCATCGTGTTCTGTTGGCACGGTGTCGGCGCATCCTCGAGCGAGCGTCACCTCGGCTGTCCCGACATCGACCGCATCGACGCGCAGAATCTCCTCGTCGATCAGTGCGGCGTCACCGACGGCCACGCCCTGCAGATCGACCGGTGCATCCAGTGTGATGACGACGGGTGCCTGGGTCATCGGCACCGCTGCCGACAGCAATCCCGTCGACGAAAACCCGCCCTCATTGCGCTCCACGAACGGGCCACTCTCGCCGACACGCGTGGTGATCATGTAATCGAGCGACATATCAGTCGGCCGGCGGGCCAGGATTCCCAGCAGGCCCGCGGTTTCAGGCAGGGCGGCGAGCTCGGCCGTCGGCAGCATGTCGGCGAGCAGCGTGTACGGCAGCTCGAAGGTCCGCGCTACATCGATGGCCACGGGCGTGCGGTTCGGCGGCGTCCACTCACTCGCTTGATGCTGGATCCACGCAGTCTGTGGCAGACCGAACTGATCCTCAATGGCGTCGATCGTGATCACACCGTTGGTCGGGGTGCCGGCATCCACGCGACCGGCCCGCAATACCATGTTCTCGATACCGCGCGAGGGCACCGAGATCCGGAACACATCGCCAGTCTGAATCCACCGCCCGCGGCGGTCCAGGCGCACCCTGAAGCGCCGCAGCGCTCCGGAGTAGATCAGCAGGTCCCGCTGCGCCACGCGCAGCGCCAGTTCGGCCGTCGGAATGCCCGGATACTGAATCGTGCGCGTGGACTTGGCGCCACCGCTTGCCTGGATTGACGCCAGGTGATTAACCCGCACGCGCCCCTCGCTGCCGTCCTGCGGGCGCCGGTAGACGACGATGACTTCATTCGTGTCGGCGCCCTGCGCCGCCGTTTCGTCGTCATCGACACCGAGCAGGCCGGTGTCGAACGTGAACACGGGCACCTCGCCCGGATCGTAGTCCTCGCGGATGAGCTGCAGGCTGAGCAGCCCTGTGACTCGATCGGTGCGCAGCACGCCGCCGACGTGGTCGAGCAGCGCCTGGATGAACTGGTCGAGTCCATCCTGTCTCGCCCAGCGCAGACACAGCCCGAATCCCTCGTCATGCAGCGTGTCGGCGGCGGCCTCGAACGATGGCGCATCGATCCACTGCGCACCAAGACCACGCCCCCAGGCGCGGTTCGTGATGCACTCGTAGATCATGTGCGCGGCGTTTGCCGCCTGGATCGTGCCGTCGGCGAGCGAAATCTGTGCTCGACTCGGATTCCATGTAGCGCCCTCCCAGCCGCTGAGCGTGCGTCGTACACGCATCTTCCAAGGCTTGGGGTACGGACTCATCGCCGACACCTGACCGTCGTAGAACAGCGTCGCCGTGCCACGGAACGCCGGCACCAGGCCGCCGAGCATGGTGGCGAGTGCAGCGTTCACGAGTTGCTCGGAAGCACCGGTCAGGATCTGCAGCGTACCGACGATGCCACCTTCTTCCTCGTCGCCGCCGAAGAGGTTGGGCTCGTTGATCTCGATGCTGCCGCTGGCGGCACTGCCAGACCATGCGGTGCGATCGCCGACGCGGATCTCCACGAGCTCGTCGAACGCCCTCGCCACGCCCATGTGGATTCCGAAGTGGTAGCGGAAACCGATCGTCTGGCGCTTGCGGAAGATGCCGGAACCGACTTTCTTGCGTACCTCACTGGTGCGGTAATTGCCGACGCCAAGCACCATCCAGTCGTTACACCACACATCGCCGAACACCACCGATTGCGGCGTTCCCTCTTCGAACTGCGGAAACTGTATGTCCTCGAATGCCGCCGGCTGAGGACCCTGCATGCGCGGGCGCATTGCATAGCTCAGCGCGGCGCTGGCAATCAGGATGACGACGTGTACCCAGATCGGAATGGCCATCAGAACACCGGATCGCCATCGAACGGCGACTTGCCCGGCAGGTGCGGGAAGCCACCGTACTGCGGCAGGTTGCCGAACTTGTTGTGACAGACCAACACGGTGCGAGCGCAGCCTGGGTGTGCGTGCACGGTCATGCCGTCGGCGAGCCCGTGCGTGCCGCGCAAGAGGCGCAGTGTCGCGCCCTCGTGGCGGCTGATACCGCGCCGTTCCACTTCGGCCGGCCCGATCGGCCACTCGATGTAGCCGCCGTCGAACCATCCGTCCGGCAACGCGTCCCAGGCGTCCGCGGCGATCGTCACGCCGTCGACGACCGTGACTTCGTCGCTGATGCGCCAATCCAGTGGATCCAGACCGCAGTGCAGGTCGTACACCGCGTAAGGACAGCCCCGCTCATATCCGAGCCGCAGCCCCGGGCGCGCCATGCTGCCCGACAGCGGTTCGCACCGGATCTCGGCGCGTTCTTCGCCGGGCCAGCCGACGTTCACGATGGTGCCTTGCCAGGCGACGTGGCTCTCGGGCTCGTCGAAGTGCGCATCGCGGAGGATCACGCCGATCTCGTCGGACGGCGGCACGCCTCGGTAAAGCTGAGCGATCGCTAGATTGTGTGGGACCGTGATCACGATCTCATCAGCGCTGGTTTCACCGGTCTGCCGGATGCCGTCATCGGTGATGGTCACCGCCTGCCAGGACTCAAGCATATGTGAGATGTCGCGATCGGCGTTCGTATACCGCCAGCGCATCGTGACGCCGCGACGGAACTCGTACAGCCGGATCGGCTGGCCCTCATGGAGGCTCGATTCGCGAGCTTCAAACGTCATCGCGGATGCTCCGCCATCGTAGCGCAGAGGTGGCCACACCTTCGCCGTCGGTCAGGTGCAGGATCTCGGTGGCGTCGTGATCGAGCACGCACAGCGACATGAAGCTGATGCGGCGCACGTGGCCCGGTTCAACGGTGATGCCGATCGCGGAGTCGATCTCGATCAGCTCGTGTTCGATGTCGATCTCTGATGCATCAACTACCTGCCGGTGGAACGCGCTGCCCTCCCAAAGCTCGACACGGATGTCACGGCTGCCGGTGCGGCCGAGACCATATCTGGCGTATCCCGCATTGACCACAGTCAGAGCGGTTGCGGCGGCAATGGCCGTGACGGCGAGTTCCAGGTCGGCCGAGTGTGTAGGCACCCAGACCGGCACCTGCCTGCCGCGCAGGTAATGCAGCAGGCTGCGGTAGTCGCTACGCTCCGCTCGACCACTCAGAATGCGGCGGTGCGCTGCGACCGGGAAGCCGATATCTGCCGTGTCGAGGGAGTGCACTGGACCGGTTTCATTGTCGAGCCACGCCATGAGGCGCTCGAACGTGCCGGTCAGCGTTTCTGACTCGTCGGGCGGTGTGGCGTACACCGGATAGCCTTTGTATGTTGAGTCAGGCGGCACTGCCGGCCAATCAGCCGGCTCGCGCAGGTCGAACGCCGCTGTCACCTCTACTGCGCGGTCGGTCAGTCGCCTGACTCTCGGCTGCTCGGGCAGCTGCCCGGCACGCACCGGATACAGCCGTGTGCCGCGTGGCCATGCCGCGTGAGTCGGCCTGGCGAGACCCAGCAGATCCTCGGCGATCGATGCTATCTCCACGACCTCGAACGTCGTCACCTCGTCGTCCGCGGCCAGGAGCGCCTGTCCACCGACGCGAAAGTCGCGCCAGCGCGTATCACAGTCGATCGCCAGCGCCCCTGCGCTGAGCGGCGCCATCAATCGCTGCGCGTCGTACCAGATTGGGACCGCCCACAGTCGGCCGCCCAGATCGCGCAGCGACAGGTCGAAGCGTGTACGGCTGCGACCCTCGAGCAGGAACCTGGCGGCCAGGCGCCGGCGAGGTGACAGGCGCAGTGCCCGGCGTTGCTCGACGCCGGTCGGGCTGCGCAATGGATCGGTGAGCCACGTCAGCGTTTCGGTAACACCGCGCGACCAGTCCGGCGCCGAAAGCCACGCCTCGATTCTGCGGCCAGTGACGAGCAGCACGGGCGCCTCGCCCGGAAAGACGAACGTGTACGAGGCGTTGATCTCGGGCGGCCCCTCTGACGCCGCTGACAACTGCAGCACATGCCACTCGGAGGGTCGCATGGTATGAGGTACGTCGAATGGCGCATCCAGTGTCAAGCCCTCATCGCCCATCGCGGTCACGCTCGACAGTGGTCGCTCATCGTAATGGGCGTTCCAGATGAACGCTTCACGGATCTGGGTGGAGACGACATTGCCCATCGAGATGCTGCGCGGAATCAGGTGTACTCGGTGATACCAGTCGGCCTCGAACGTCGGTACCTGAAACGCCTGAATCTGTCGCGCAGCGGGCTCCAGGGCGAGGCGATCTATTTCACCGGCCAGCACCGGCGACACCGAATACGCTTGCTTGGGTGTTGGCAGAGCGGCGTTGAACGTTTCCGGCGCCAGGTTGGGATTGTTGATCTGCGCCGCGAAATCGCCGACGTGAAACGCCGTGATGGTGGCCATCGCTACGAACCCGAGCTTCGACGGATCGCCCACCCGAATCGACCGGTCAAGCCATTTTTCTCAAAGTAGGGGAACACCATCCATGTATCCGGCCCCAGGTCGAACGTGTCCTCGGGGTTGAAGTGATCGATGGGCAGATGGCGAACATGCGCAAGGCGCCCGATAACTGCGTGGTGCGACACACGCTGGGTAACGAGCACATAGGGCACCATCACAGCGACGGCGTTGAACACGTTCGGGCTGCGACTGTTGATCGGTACAGCATAGTTGTTTGCCACTACTCGGCGACGGTTGATGCCGTTATCGAATGGATTGACGATCGCGTTGTAGGTCCACTTGATGTCATCCTCAGGCGCGTCGCTGCCGCCGGTGTCCACATGGACGAAGGTGTTCGTGACATTGTCGGGAAACTCGTTCTGATTAAAACCGGTCCTCATGAGATGGAACGGCGCATAGCTGCGGTTGGTTGATTCACCGCCGACGCTGTAGGCTGGCTGACTAAAAAAAGTGCCACCGCCAGTTGTTTTTGGCGTGCCGCTCGCACCAAAGAATCCACCGCCTGTCCACGACCCGAACTTCACGATGCCGCCGAACATCAGCCACTGGTAGCGGCCGGGCCGGTGCTGCAGCACCATGACGAGCATGTCCGGATCCTCAAACGTGAAGATGTGGTACTCGGCCGGCCAGCTGATGGTCTGCCACGCAGCATCCGGGTTGCTGGTGTTGCCTTCGAACGGCTGCGGCCCAACGTAAACCGTGCCTTGTTGCGGATGCGCCAGCGTGCCCGGTTGCGTGTTCCAAGCCTC
>JBJHCZ010000032.1:0-7453 GCA_050486285.1 Chromatiales bacterium | reverse complement strand
CGAGATTGGGCGAATACACACCCAACGGACCCTGCATCAACTGGCGGTAGCGCGCCCATTCCTCGGGCTGCAAGCCCCAATCGCGCGCCAGGCGTTCATCGAGTTCGGCTTCGGCGGCGGGCCGGTCTTGGCTGCGGACGATGCGCGAATCGGCGGCAGGTGCGTTCTGCGCCATTGCAGGCGCGGAGATCATCGCTGCGATGCTCCACACCAGAGCGAGATGAACGAGAGGCGTCTTCACGGCAGCGCCTGCGGCACCGCGAGCTGCCGTACCTGGCCCTCGAACGAGAAGACCGCGGTGCGCGCATCCAGTGAATCGAACCGCCAGCCGTCCAGGCTTTCTCCTGGACGCAGGACGCGGACCTCCGTCAGCGATCGAGAACCTGCCGGTGCGATGGACAGGAAACGTTCGCCGGCACGCAGCTCGGCGCCGAGGAGGCGGAACGGTGGTTCGGCGATCCGGGGTCGAGCGGATTCGGCCGGCGCCGGGCGCGGTGTCGGCGCGGCCTGCGGCGTTGGTGCCTGCCGAGTGCTTACCACGCGCGCTTCGAGCCGATCCACGC
This sequence comes from Chromatiales bacterium, assembly GCA_050486285.1. Classification (GTDB taxonomy): domain Bacteria; phylum Pseudomonadota; class Gammaproteobacteria; order SZUA-140; family SZUA-140; genus JAITWN01. Next base: position 6,890 of record JBJHCZ010000032.1, on the reverse strand, counting down.
GCTCCTTGAGAAGCGCGAGTTCGTTCGCAGCGGCGTGATCGGCTGCGGATTGCTCGACGCGGGCAAGTCGCTCCTCGATGGCTCGTCGCACATCAACGAAACCCTCTCGTGTCAGTGCTTCGGGTCTCCGCTCGATGGCATCCACCCGTTGCCCCCACTCGGACAGGGTTTGCTCCAGCACGGCGATTCGTGCGCTTTGCGCGTTGGCCTGACTGTCCTCGGCCAGCCGGGACAAGGCCACGTGATCGACGATGACGACCAGGCTGATGAGCGATAGCCACGTCGCCACGACGATGTGCAGCGGGCGAACGCGGCGTGCCGGCGGTGAGTCCAGGGGAATCCTCATGGTGAGACCTCCGGCCACGACAGCGGAATGGCCGTGACGGCGGGCTCTGCCGGGGCCGGCACCGGGTCGAACGGCGAAAGATCGCCGTCATCGACGCGCCGTGCGAAGCACACGCGACGAGCCGTGTCGTCGATTTTCAGATCCCAGGCCGACCCCGCCAGAGTCAGCAAGGCCTCGCGCAGCGTCAGTGGGCCGAGATGCAGATGTGCCGCCGGCAGCGGAAACTGGTAGAGCGCGCCGGCCTGGGCGTCGTGCTCACAGAGACGATAGCCCGAACGCAGCAGCACGTAGCGCAAGGCGTCGCCCACCGTCGCGGGCAAGGTCGCCGGCATGGACACGTCGATGACCTGCAGCAGCAAGTCACGCTGGGCGGCCTCCGGCGCCAGTTCCACCAGCGTGTAGCGGCCGTACCGCGCGACGGGCACCCAGCCATCCGGCATGGTCTGCGTGCGTGCTTCGGGCTCCGGCTCGATCGTGGCTGGCGCAATGGAGCGCGTGGCGCACCCGGTGGCCAGGGCGATGGCGAGCAGGCCGGTCGCCACGAGGGCGAGGCGGGCTGGATGTCGGAGGCGAAGGCTTGGCATGGGCGGTCCCCAGGTGCGTCTTGACGCCACCATCGCAGGGGAAGGCCGCCGTATCAGCGGACAAAGGGAACCGCGGGCCGACCGATTTCTTGGATGAACATTGCCTTGGTTGAGAAGCCTTCCTCGCGAAGGCAAGGAGGCTCAAAGCAATCGGTTCGCGCTATATGACTCTTGGTGATACGTAGCGCGAAACCACTGCTACGCCACGGTCCCAGGGCCGCCCGGTCGAAATCATACTTTTCGATCGATTCGTACCCCTTTGGGGGACGAGACTGCCGCCAAGTATGAAAGGCTGCGCTTGATGTTTGGCGAACCACAGAAAGAGCGGCCCCGAAGGGGCCGCCAAAGATCAAGCAATGCTCAGTGCACCAACTGCCGTGCCAGCGCCACTTCCACCGAGTCGCCGTCCTGATTGAGAACGTCGAGCCCGGATTCCGGCACGTCTCCCGACGTGCTCTGCGACACGGTGATCTTCTTGGCCATCAGCCCCAGGCAGGTCATCTGCGAGGTGGCCGCGTAGCCGAGGTAGATCACCCTGACCGGCTGCTTCTGACCGATGCGCCATGAACGACGCGCGGCCTGCTGAAGCGAGTACACGTTGTAGCCCGACTGCATGAACACGATGGTTGGAAACTCCAACAGGTCCAGGCCGGTTTTCACCAGCTCGGGATTGGTGATGAGCACGTCGATGCCGCGGTCGATCTGCTCGGCAATCCAGTCTTCGCGACGAGAGGCATCCACGCTCGCGCGCAGCACCGCCGTCTTGAAACCTTCCTGCTCCAGCAGCACCTTCAACCGCGACGTGGTGTCGCGGGTTCCGGTATAGACGCTGTAGACCAGCACCTTGCGGCCCGCCGCTTTCTCCTCGTGGCAGACGTCGATGAGTTCCCGCTCCTTCGGCATGATCTCCAGATCGGTGAACAGCGACGGTGTGAACGCCAGCAGATTGCGAGTCCGCGGGTGCTTGACCGTCTCGGGCCGGAAGCACGTGTCCGGCCAGGCCAGCAGCACGTTGAGCACTACCCCCAAGAGCGTGGTATCCCTCTTTGCCAGCGCCTGCCGCAGCTCGGCGGTCAGTTGACCGGACAAGCGTCCGTAGGCCTGGGCCTGCTCCGCGTTCATCGCCACTTCGCGGAACTCCTCGTTGAGCACGGCCAGCGTTCTTGATGGCGATTCCGCCTCTGGCGATCACGTTCGGTGATGTTTTGAACGGGATCCCCCTCGGGGATCTTGATCAACAAGATCCCCTCGGGGGAGTCTCCAGGTTACGACGCCTAGGAGACGCCCCAAGTGTGCCACGCCGTTCTGCAAGAGCCCGCATTTTTCCGTTTTCTTACCCGCATCGATGAAGAGTTCGCCGCCGCCGCTCGGCTCGAGGGTTGCCGGGCCTGCGAGGGACCGCTGCACGTCGCCAACTTCCCGCGTAAGCCGCGGGGCTGCCCGGCCGCGGTTGAGGACGAGTACTCCCGGCGCTTGAGCTTCACCTGCGGCCGGTGCGATCTGCGGACGACGTCGCCGTCCGTGCGGTTCGCGGGCCGGCGGGTGTACCTGGCCGTGGTGATGATGTTGGTCTCGCCGCGAGAGAGCGCATCGACGCAGGTCCTTCGCGAGCGGCTGCGCGTCGCTGCAGTCACGCTGAAGCGCTGGCGGACGTGGTGGCGCGAGGTCTTCCCGACGACGCGGTTCTGGCAAGCGGCGTGCGAACGCTTCATGCCGCCGGTGCCGACCCATGAGCTACCGCAGAGTCTGCTGGAAAGCTTCCCGACGAGCATGATGACGGAACGGCTTGCACAAGCGCTGCGCTTCATCGCGCCGCTGAGCGTGCGAGGGCTGCCGATCAAGTAATCCGAAGGCCACTGCCGACCCGCAGAAGATGTCGATGGCCTGCTCGGCAGGCGCTTTGTAGCCTGCGTTCCCTTCAACGACGGCGCCGAGGGCGTCGTGATGGGAGCGACGGTGACGAACGAGAACGATCTACCGCAACGCGATCGTTGGGCGCGGCTGCGCTTTGCGATCATCGGGCCGCTGCTCGCCTCGCCGCCGCCCGCGGGCGAGTTGCGTGCGGCGCTCGCCGATTTGGCGGCCAAGACTTGGCGACATCCCTTCACGGGGCTCGAGATCCGCTTCGGTGTCTCGACGCTCGAGCGCTGGTTTTACGCAGCGAAGAACGCCGCCGATCCTGTCGTGGCGCTCCGCAACCAGGTCCGCCGCGACATCGGCCGCTTCCCGAGCCTCTCCACGGCAGCGGTACAAGCGCTGACCGCGCAGTACCGGGAGCACTCAGGTTGGACCGCGCAACTTCACTACGACAACTTGCGCGTAACGCTCAAGGCGGCCGGCGTGAAGTGCCCTTCATACGCGAGCGTCCGGCGGTATCTCAAAGCGCACGGTCTTGTGCGTCGACGCGCACCGCGCCGAAACACCGCGGCCGCGATCGCCGCTCGCGACCGGCTCGAGCAACGCGAGGTACGCAGCTACGAAGTCGAGCACGTGCTGCAGCTCTTGCATCTCGACTTCCACGAGGGCTCGCGCAAAGTCCTCACCCGCCGCGGCGAATACGTAAAGCCGCTCCTCGTCGCCTTCGTCGACGATCGGTCGCGGTTCCTGTGCCATGCCCAGTGGTATACGAGCGCGGGCACCGAGGAGCTCGTCCACGGCCTGTGCCAAGCACTGCAGAAGGTTGGCTTGCCTCGTTCGCTGATGAGCGATCGCGGCGGGCCCATGCTCTCCGGGGAGTTCGGCGCAGGTCTCCATCGCTTGGCGATCCTGCACGTGCCTACCTTGCCGTACTCCCCGCACGTCAACGGCAAGCAGGAAAATCTCTGGGCGCGCGTCGAGGGGCGCCTGCTCGCCATGCTCGAAGGCGAGCCGAACCTCTCGCTCGAGCAGCTGAACATGGCCACTCAAGCCTGGGTGACCCAGGAGTATCACCGCACCGTGCACAGCGAGCTCGGCGCGACACCGCTCGAGCGATACCTTGCCGGCCCGAGCGCGTCACGCGCGTGCCCGGGCAGCGACGAACTTCGCGCCGCCTTCCGAATCGAGGTGAAGCGCAAGCAACGTCGTTCCGACGGCACGGTCAGCCTCGAAGGGCAGCGCTTCGAACTCCCGTCGCGCTTCCGGCTCTTGAGCGAAGTGCATCTTCGCTACGCCCGTTGGGATTTAAGCCGTGTCGATCTCGTCGATCCGCGTTCCGGCGCGATCCTCTCGCCCCTGCGACCGCTCGACAAGGCGGCGAATGCCGATGCGCAGCGGCGGCGCGTTGAACCGACTGACGCCGCGCCGAGCGTTGTGCCCGAGAGCGGCGTGGCACCGCTCCTGAAACAAATGATCGCCGATTACGCCGCCACGGGCTTGCCGCCCGCGTATCTCCCTACCACCGATGACTGAAGGAACCGCTCATGAACCAGCGACTGCTCGCCCTCTATGGCTTGAAATGGAACCCCTTTACCCCGGACGTGCCGACCGAGGCGCTCTACATGCCGCCGCAGGTCGAGAACTTCTGCTGGCGCATCGAGCAGGCGCACCTGCGAGAAGGCGGCTTCGCGCTCGTCCACGGCGATCCCGGCTCCGGCAAGAGCGTCGTCATGCGCTTGCTGGCCGAGCGTCTCGCTCGGCTCACCGACCTCTCCGTCGGCGTCATCCATCACCCGCAGAGCAACTTGAGCGACTTCTACCGCGAGCTTGGCGACATCTTCGGCATCGCCATGCGCATGAGCAACCGCTGGGGCGGGTTCAAAGCGCTGCGCGCGCGCTGGCTCGATCACTTCGGCTCCGCCACCCGCAGACCCGTGATCCTCATCGACGAGGCGCAGGAGATGTCGCCCGGTGTCTTGAGCGAGCTGCGACTGCTCGCGAGCGCGCGCTTCGACTCACAATCACTCCTGTGCATCGTGCTCGCCGGCGATACGCGGCTCCTGGAGAAGCTGCGCCGCGAGGAACTCATCCCACTCGGCAGCCGCATCCGCACGCGCCTCGCCACCGGCGTTGCGAGCCGCGAGGAGCTTCTCGCTTGCCTCGAGCATCTCTTGGCCGCCGCCGGCAACGCCGGGCTCATGACGAAACAGCTACGCCAAACGCTCTGCGATCATGCCGCCGGCAACTACCGCATCTTCATCGGCATGGCGGCCGAGTTGCTCATGGCCGCCGCTCAGCAAAACCTCACCGAGCTCGACGAAAAGCTCTATCTCCAGGTCTTTGCGGCTCCGGAGACCAAGAGCCCTCGGCGTGCCGCGGCGGGAGCTCGCTGACATGTGTACCGATATCGATCGCTTCGACTTCCCCGAGATGTCCGACGAGGCCGTCATGGCTCTCGAGCACTTCCTCGAGGAGTTCTTCGTCGCCTTCCAAAACCACTACTTCGGCCAGATGCACCGCTATCACCAAGAGCTCGCCCAGCGGCGGCACGACAACGAGCAGATGCCGCTGCCCCTCGACCCGCCGTTCTGATCCGGTCCAGTGGCCGCGGCGAAAACGTCGCGGTCACCTTTGGCGATGGCCATCGCCAATCGTGAAAATCAGTCCATCAAATTAGCTGACCGCTCTCACTCGTCGTAGGGCGGCAGCACGTTGCCACCGATGTCCTTCAACTTGAGGAAGACCGTGAACGGCAGGACGCAGCGCAGAACGCCCTTGGGACCGAATCCGGGTGCCTTCACCGTTCTCACGGTGATCTTGCTGCCCTTAGCGGTCTTGTGGGCGGAGCCGTTCTTTTCGGAGTAGATATCCTTGAGCACGCCGTGATCGCGCATGAACGCCATCGCGGCCGGCGTCAGACTGCCTTGCTTGCTCGGCCGGTAGCCGTCTTCGATCATCCGCCCAGGCAGGGCTCGGAACAGCAGGTAGAACAGGTCGTCGCCGTAGCCGCCCATCAAGGTGCCGGTCAGCAGCAGCGTCTTGCGTACCTTCGAGGCCAGCACGCCCATCGCTTGTCCCTGAGCGGAACCCGCGTTCTTGTACTCGTGCGCCTCATCGGCGATGAGCAGGTCGAACGTGCCTTGCGGCAGGTAGCGCTTGACGTACTCCGAAGGCTGGTAGCCGCCTTCCCCGAAGCCGAACTCCATGTTGGCCATCGCACGTTCCATGCGATGGGCTTGCCGGTCGCTGAAGACCAGCTCGCCGTTGCCGTCCATCAGGTTGATGAACTCAAAGAGATTGTCGGCGAGCATCGATGCGAGGAATGCGTCACCGAACTTCTGTATTAGCCGCTTCGCGGTGACTTCGCCGATCGTGGGAATACGCTTCAGGGCCTTGAGCACGGCAGAGGACTGGTCGCTGGCGGACAGCCCCCTGGGACGAATTAGCGTCCACAGCGCCGAAGCGCAGTAGCTACACTTGCGGCGTGTTTCCTCCGCTTCGAGTTCGACCGGGTTGATCGGCTCGCCGTCGAGATCCGTGATGACGTGTCCGCAATCCGGGCACGCCCCCACGTCACCGTGACGGGTACGCTGTCGCACGAACACCGGCTTCCAGTGAAAGCCCATGCGCATGCGCACACGACCGAGGACAAAGAACTCTTGTCCCTGGGGCGGCACACCCAACTGCTCGCGCAGTTTGATGAGCTTGACCAAGGTATCCGGGCCGTTTAGCACCCAGACCCTGGCGCCCGCCACCGTCTCTTGAATTTCGCGCCGCCACTTGTAGACCAAGTGTGGTGGGCTCAAGACAAGCGTGCGACGGTAGCCTTCGGCGTTGAGCACGGCGGCCGTGGCGATGCCGACGGTCGTCTTTCCACAGCCCATCTCGCCGTTGACGACTGCGGCGCGTTCGCCGTGATCGACCAGCAGCTCGGTGACGGCATGGACCACATCAGCCTGGGCGGGAAACAGCTTCCGCTTCAGGCCGGCCAGGATGACCTGGCGATGCGCCCGCGGTTGGCCGGTGTAGACCGGCGGGTTGGCGCGGTTGAGGGAATCGAGCAGCTCGTCGCCGAACTCCGAAACGAAGTCCTGCAGGCTGAT
>JBJHCZ010000031.1:0-7928 GCA_050486285.1 Chromatiales bacterium | reverse complement strand
GGTTTGCGCAGCGAAGTCAAGCGCAGCCTCGCCGGAGCCCGAAGGGTGCCGCGAAGCGGCAGCGAGGCGAGCCATTCGCGGAGAAAACCCGGCGGGCCTTCTCGACAGACGGCTGGTTCTGCGAATCAGATCCCGGCGCGCGCCCGGGCGAGGATCGCCTCGATCAGCGTCCGCGCCGCGGCATAGATACCGGGACTGCTCGATTCGCGCTGCCCGCCGATGTGCAGCACGCGGATGCCGTGCTCGGCGATCCATGCCGCGACCGAGGCCGGGTCGGTGGGCTGATCGAGATTCAGCGCCAGCACCGGGCGTTTGAGGTGACCGGCCATCAGCACCGCGTAGGCAGTGCCGCCCTGCAGCGAACCGCGATAGAGCATCAGCGTGCCGTCGGAGTCGCGCACGTTGTGCTCGGTACGCACGGTGTGGTCCATGCCGGCGGTCTCCTGCAGCGGGTAGCGATCGGGGATCGGCCCGTCGTCGGCGTGCCGGCCGGCGGGACACCAGCCGCCGCAGGGGAGGCCGGCGGCGATCGCCGCGTCGAGCGCGGCCCGGTCGACGCCGGTCTGTCCGCCGGATATCACCTTTTCGATCATGCCTGCCTCCCGCGTATCGTCGATCGGCCCATGTTACACCACGCGTGCGGACGTGGACACGGTCATACCCCCGCCGGCGCGATATCTGCTAATCTTTCAGCACAGAACAAGACAGGCGAGGACAGTCATGAACGACACCGGACAGGGCGGCGGCTTCGAGATGAATCCGTCGGAACTCTACCGCGAGGAGACCTTCACCGACCGCAAGCTCGGCACCCTGCGGCGCCTGATCCCGCTACGACGCGACGGCAGCGACGACCCGGCCAGGCCGGTGCACTATGTCGGCCAGACCCAGATGCTGACGCCGCTCGGCGCGCTGCCGCTGCAATTCGAGATCGAGGCCGCCTCGCTCGAGGAGGCGGCGGCCCGCTTCGGCGCCGCGGCGCAGCAGGCGGCAGAGGAGACCATCGAGGAACTGAAGGAGATGCGCCGCGAGGCAGCGTCCTCGATCGTGATCCCGCAGGGCGGCGGACAGGGCGGGATGGGCGGCCTCGGCGGCCTGCCGGGCGGCGGCAAGATCCAGTTTCCCTGAACCTGCCGGCCGCCTCGTGGTCTGAACGGAGACCCGTGATGACCGTACACCCGCATACCGATGATCTCCAGCTCCTGATCAGGACCCTGCCGGCGGAGTTGCAGCGCCGCATCGGTGATTTTCCCGGCGAACAGCTCCTCGAAATCGTCCTCGACCTCGGCCGCCCGCCGCAGGCCCGCCTGCCGGGCCGGGCGGTCAATCTCTCCGACCAGCCTGTCAGCCGCGACGATCTCGCCCATGTCACCGGCGCGGTCGGCGAATTCGGCAGCGACAACCGCGCCGGCATCGAGGGCACGCTGCATCGCATCTCGGCGATCCGCAATCGTCGCGGCGACATCGTCGGCCTGACGCTGCGCGTCGGCCGCACGGTGGTCGGCACCATCGACCTGATCCGCGACCTGATCGAAGGCGGACAGAGCGTGCTGTTGCTCGGTCGCCCAGGCGTCGGCAAGACCACCAAGCTGCGCGAGATCGCGCGCGTGCTCGCCAATGACTTCCAGAAGCGCGTCATCGTCATCGACACCTCGAACGAGATCGCCGGTGACGGCGACATCCCCCACCGCGCGATCGGCGCCTCGCGCCGCATGCAGGTCGCCTTCCCCGAGGCCCAGCACGCGGTGATGATCGAGGCGGTCGAGAACCACATGCCCGAGGTCATCATCATCGACGAGATCGGCACCGGCGCCGAGGCGCTCGCCGCGCGCACGATCGCCGAGCGCGGCGTGCAGCTGATCGGCACCGCGCACGGCAACACGCTCGACAACCTGATCCGCAATCCGACGCTGTCCGACCTGATCGGCGGCGTGCAGACCGTCACGCTCGGCGACGAGGAGGCGCGTTTTCGCGGCACCCAGAAGACGATCACCGAGCGCAAGTCGCCGCCGACCTTCAATGCCGTCGTCGAGATCGTCGGTCACGATGAGGTCATCGTCCATGCCGACACCGCGCTCGCGGTCGACAATCTGCTGCGCGGCGCGGCGCCGGGCGCGGTGCGCCGCACGCCCGACGGCGAGCGCATCGAGCCGGCGCCGCAAGCCGCGCAGACGCGGACCGCCCCGGCGCATACGCCGACGGACGCCGCGCAGCCGCTGTCGACCGGCGACCTCAAGCAGACCGTGCGCATCTATCCCCACGCGCTCGGCCGCGACATGATCGAGCGCGTGATCCGCGACCTCCAGATCCGGGCCCAGGTCGTCAACCGCCCGGAACGCGCGAACCTGATCGTCGCGCTGCGCTCGCGCAGCAACGACGCCCGCCTCCAGCGCGTGGTGCGCGCAACCGGCGCGCCGATCCATGCGGTCAAGAAGAATTCGACCGCGCAGATCCGCCACCTGCTGCGCAATGTCTTCAACGTGATGCCCGGGGTCGACGAGAACGAGGCCGAACTCGCGGTGCGCGAGACCGAGGAAGGCATTCGCCGCGCCATCGACGAAGGCGTCGTCGTCGAACTCACGCCGCGACCGGCCTCGCTGCGGCGCCTGCAGCATCGCGTCGCGAGCCGGCACCGGATGATGGCGGAGAGCATCGGCAGCGAGCCGCGCCGCCACCTGGTCCTGTATCCGCACGCCTTCGCGCCGGCCGCCGACGACGAGCGCCCTTCCTGACCCCGCTGTCTTGCATTGGCCGGGCGCGGGCCGTATAGTCTTGAAGGGTTTGCTCGGCAGGGAAGATTCAATTGCTCATCTCCAGTCCCTTTCAGAAGTTCCCGCGCAGTCTCTTCTGTTGATTCCCCGGCAGATTGGCGATTGAAGATCGTATAGTCACAGATACACAGAGGTGCTCTTCATGGCAACAGGTACTGTCAAGTGGTTCAATGAATCCAAGGGTTACGGCTTCATCACCCCCTCGAACGGCGGCGCGGACGTCTTCGTCCACTACTCCGCGATCCAGGGCGGCGGTTTCAAGACCCTTCAGGAAGGCCAGAGCGTGTCCTACGAGGTCGAGGTCGGCGCGAAAGGTCCGCAAGCGACCCAGGTCATGGTCCAGTCCTGATCCCCTTCAGCCCCTTCAGCGCGTCCCGCGGCATCACGCCGCGGGACGCCGTGCTCCACCCCCGGCCGGGGCGGCAAGCCCCATCCACCCACCTGTCCCGGAGACCCGCGACTTGAAGAAAATGTTTGTCAGCAACCTGCCCGGCGACGCCTCGGAAGAAGCCGTCGGCAGACTGTTCTCGGAATTCGGCACCGTGCGCTCGGTGCAACTCGCCACCGATGTGTTCAGCCGCCAGTGCCGCGGCTTCGGCTTCGTCGAGATGGAAGGCCATGAGGCGCGCGCCGCGGTCGCCGCGCTCGACGGCAAGGCCTACGGCGGCAAGTTCCTGCGCGTGCGCTTCGACGAAGGCGACCGCCGTCGCGGCGGCGGCCGGCGGCGCTAGGGAAAAGGGTAGCGTCCCCTTTTTTTCAACCTGATCTGGCGTGAACTTCTTCCGTACCAGATCGATCCTGCAGCTGATCCTGATCAGCTTCGTCGTCGTCACCGTGCCGCTGATCGTAGCGCTGGTGACCGCCGCGGTCTACGTCGACCAGTTGACCCGCCACGGCCAGCGCAGCGTGTTCGAGGCGGTCACCGCGACGCAGTCGAGCCGCATCCTCGTCGAGCATGTCATCTCGATGGAACGCAGCGCCCGCCAGTTCCAGGTGCTGAACGATCCGGCCCTGCTCGATGCCTATCGCGACCGCCACCGGCAGTTCCAGGCCATCGCCGTCGAACTGATGGGACTGACGCGCGACCCCGCGCAGAAAGAGGCGCTCGAGAACCTCGCCATTCGCGAGCGCCTGATCCATGACCGCCTGAGCGAGGATGAGCCCTCACCGGTCGCGGTCTCGGCGGCGATCGAATCCTTCCCGTCGATCAACGCCTCCGCACGCGCGATCCTCGGCGAGAGCAGCCAGCTGATCAGCGAAAGCGTCGACGAGATGCAGCGTCTCGCCGCGCGCGCGCAGCGGCTGCTGTTCTGGCAGACGATGGGCCTGATACCGGTCGTGCTCGTGCTGACCGCGCTGTTCGTGGTCGGCGTCATCAGGCCGATGCGCCAGCTCCACCAGGCGATCCGCCGGCTCGGCGACGGCCGCTTCGATGAGGAGATCACCGTCGGCGGTCCCAACGACCTGCGCGAACTCGGCAGCCGCCTCGAGTGGATGCGGCGCCGGATCCACATGCTCGAGAACCAGAAGCTGCTGTTCCTGCGCCACATGTCGCACGAACTCAAGACGCCGCTGACGACGATTCGCGAGGGCAGCGACCTGCTCAACGAGCAGCTGGTCGGCACACTGAACGCCGAGCAGCGCGAGATCGCGCATATGCTCAAGCAGAACAGCCTGCGCCTGCAGAAACTGATCGAGGACCTGCTGAACTTCAGCACCCTCGATCGCACCACCCTGCGCATCGATGCCGAGCCGATCGCGTACGATCAGCTGATCCGCACGATCGCCGCCGGCTACAAGCTGACCGCGAAGGCCAAATCCATCGAATTGCGGCTCGAACTCGCGCCGGTCGTCATCGATGCGGATCGCGAGAAGCTCACCAGCATCGTGGACAACCTGATCTCCAATGCCGTAAAGTATTCTCCGGCCAGGGGCATCGTCGATATCTCGCTGCATCAGAATGGTGACGACGCCGTGCTGGAAGTTCGGGACCAGGGTCCGGGGATCGAGCCGGACGAGCGTGACAGGGTCTTCGATGCCTTCTATCAGGGACGAGCGCAATCCTCCGGACCGATCAAGGGCAGCGGTCTCGGCCTGTCGATCTCCAGGGAGTTCGTCGGCCTCCATCGCGGACGCATCGAGATCGTCGACAGCCCGCGCGGCGCCCGCTTCCGTCTCACGCTGCCCTGCCGCTATGCCAACGATGATGCATCGCACGACTGACATCGCGATCGCCGTCCTCCTCGCCCTCGCGCTTGGCGCATGCAGCGCGATCGATGTCCATTGGTGGCCGCCGCCGGAGACCCCGGCCGACGATGCCCGCATTGAAACGACGGAGGACCCGCCGCGCGCCGGTGCTGCGGATGCCGGTGACGCCGATATCGAAATCCTGTCGTCGATACCCGACATTCACGTCAGGCTGCTGCGGCAAGCGAGCATCTGGCTCGAACTGGCGCCTGAGGTGCAAGTGCGGGAATATGCAGAGGTCGAAAGGCGTTACGCGAATTCTCCGACCGACATCCATCTCGTGCGCCTGGGGCTCTACGCAGCGCTCACCCAGCAGGCGCAGCCCGGCGAATACAAGCCGCTGCGCGATGCGCTGCGCGAGCGGCTGCCGCGCATGGAGCCGGGGGACGGCAACGAATTGTCCGCGCTCGCCGCGATCGTGCTGCACATGCTGGATGACAGGGAACGATTGATGGCACAATTGACGTCACAGAACGAGGAATTGCAACGCAAGCTCAACGAGCTGAAGGCGATCGAGCAGCAGCTCCGCGAGCGGGAAAGCACCGACATCATCAGGACCCTGCCATGACACAACGCCCACGAATACTGGTCGTCGACGACGACGTCGACCTGCTCAGGCTGCTCGCGATCCGGCTCGGCTCCGCCGGTCTCGACGTCACCACCGCCGACAGCGCCGAGGGCGCGCTCGCGCGTCTCAATCATGAAGCGCCCCAGGTCGTCATCACCGACCTGCGCATGGGCGGCATGGACGGCATGGCCCTGTTCGACATCATCCATGAACGCTTCTCGACGCTGCCGGTGATCATCCTCACCGCGCACGGCACCATTCCCGAGGCGGTCGAGGCGACCAAGCGCGGCGTGTTCACCTTCCTGACCAAGCCCTTCGACAGCAAGGAACTGCTCGAGCATGTCGACAAGGCCTTGCGGCTCAGCGGCATTCCCGCGGCCGGCGCCGGCGCGCTCGCGCAGGGCGATGCCTGGCGCAGCGAGATCATCACCCGCAATGCGGCGATGGAAGAGCTGCTGAAACAGACGCGCCGTTTCGCCGAGAGCAATGCCGGCGTGCTGATCCACGGCGAGAGCGGCACCGGCAAGGAACTGCTCGCGCGCGCGATCCACAAGGCCAGCCCGCGCCGCGAGCAGCCGTTCCTCGCGGTCAACTGCAGCGCGATCCCCGAGTTGCTGCTCGAATCCGAGCTGTTCGGTCATGTCCGCGGCTCGTTCACCAATGCGCACAAGGATCACGCCGGCCTGTTCCAGTCCGCCGACGGCGGCACACTGTTCCTCGATGAGATCGGCGACATGCCGATGGCGCTGCAATCCAAGCTGCTGCGCGTCCTCGAGGAGAAGGAAGTGCGGCCGGTCGGCGCGACGCAGAATATCCCGGTCGACGTCCGCATCATCTCGGCGAGCCATCATGACCTCGACGAGCTGGTCAAGGCAGGCAAGTTCCGCGAGGACCTCTATTACCGCCTGAACGTCGTGCGTCTCGACATCCCGCCACTGCGCGATCGTCCGGAGGACATCCAGCTGCTGGTCGCGCACTTCCTGAAGGAACTCGCGGCGAGCGGCGCAACCGAGGCGCGCTCGTTCTCGGCCGAGGCGATGGAACGTCTGATGACCTCGCCCTGGCCCGGCAACGTGCGCCAGTTGCAGAATGTCGTCGAGTACTCGGCGACACTGTCGACGACGCCGGTGATCCCGGCCAGCCTCGTGCAGCGCGCGCTGCGTCACAAGAGCGGCACCCTGCCCTCGCTGTCTTCGGCGCGCAACAACTTCGAGCGCGAGTACCTGACGCGCCTGCTGAAGATGACCGGCGGCAACATCACCCAGGCCGCCCGCCTCGCCCAGCGCAACCGTACCGAACTCTACAAACTGCTGCACCGCTACCACCTCGACCCGGTCGCCTTCCGCGCCAGCAAGGTCTGAGGGTCGATGGGGTCAGAGTCGTTTGATCCGCTGATGGCTCGGAACGCTCTGGTGCATTCCGGGATCAAACGACTCTGACCCCGTAGCCCCGCGGCCCCACCAACCTTGTATGTTCCCCGAATGTCGCCTATGATCCCGCTCAGGGAACATTACGGGAACGCCCGATGCTCACCCGCGCCCAGCAGCGCACCCTCGATTTCATCCGTCGCCACTGCCTGACCCACGGGCATGCGCCGAGTCTCGCCGAGATCGCGCTCGGCATCGGCATACGCTCGCGCGGCGTCGTCCATCGCCATGTCCAGGCCCTCGCCGAGGCCGGCGCGATCACGCTGCTGCCGGGCAGGAAGCGCGGCATCCGCCTCGCTGAAGAGGTCGCCAGTTCGGCATACACGTTGCCGCTGCTCGGCCGCATCGCCGCCGGCCAGCCGATCGAGGCGATCCCGGGCCAGGACAGCCTCGATCTCGCGGCCTTCCTGCTCGGGCCCGACCGCTTTGCCTTGCAGGTGCGCGGCGACTCGATGATCGAGGCCGGCATCCTCGACGGTGACACCGTGATCATCCGCGGCAACGCCGAGGCGAGGGACGGCGACATCGTCGTCGCGCTGATCGACGGCCAGGAGGCGACGCTCAAGCGCCTGAAGCGGCGCAAGGACGGCAACGTCATGCTGGTCGCCGCGAACGCGGCGATCGCGCCGATGATCTACAGCGCCGACCGCGTCTCGATCCAGGGCATCGTCGTCGGACAACTGCGGACCTATTGATTCCCCCGTCGCTTGCGAAGGGGGTTAGGGGGATGCGAGCGCAGCGAGTCTGGCTCGTCGGGGCTCGCATCCCCCCTGCCCCCCTTCTAAAGAAGGGGGGCTTGGCCTCAACTGGTCATTGCAACACTCGACTGAAGTTTATCCGCCGGCGTACTGAAGGCCAACGTCTTTCTTGGGCGCGTATTCAGCCGTAACGCTACTCGGTCCAGAGCGGCCTGTGAGT
>JBJHCZ010000030.1:0-8001 GCA_050486285.1 Chromatiales bacterium | reverse complement strand
CCCGAGCCGGACCAGCTCGACCATCTGCTGCCGGAACTCCGGCGTGTATATCCGCTGCTTCTTTGCCATCGGGAACACTCCTCCTTTTTGTGAAGATGAAGTGTCCACCGCAGCGGGTCAAGCCCAAACATGGCGTATACCTCCTTTACAACATGACAGAGACCACGCCTCACGCCTTCCAATCTACGCCTGTTCGATGTCCCCGGCAATCACATTCGTACATCATAACGTATTGTTAATATTGTATTTATTTAATAGAGAATCCTCGACCGATTCCGGCGGTCATTAAGAAAAATTTAGGGAATCCTTAGGCAATATTTAGGAACGAGCAGCACAGCGACCCGCTACGCTTTCATCGTCGGTTTCAGGCAAGCAGACGAGGGAGGCAGCCATGAATACGAATGCGATGAGGGTACTGGCGTTCGGCGTCATCGTGATGATGTCGCCGGCGCTTGCCGGCGATGCGCCGGAACAGGACCGTATCGACCGCGGGCGATATGTGGTGACGGTCGGCGCGTGCAATGACTGCCACACACCGGGCTTTCCGGAGAGCGCCGGCACGACGCCGGTCGAGGACTGGCTGACCGGCAACCCGGTCGGTTTCCAGGGGCCGTGGGGCACGACCTATCCGCGCAATCTGCGGTTGTTCGTCCAGCAATTGACCGAGGCGGAATGGCTCGCGACGACGCGCCAGCCGAAGCGTCCGCCGATGCCTTGGTTCGTGCTGCGCGACATGAGTGATGAAGACCTGATCGCGGTCTATCATTTCATCCGCAGTCTCGGCCCGAAAGGGACGAGGGAGCCCGCCTACGCCGCTCCCGGCATCGCGGTCACGACGCCCTATATCGAGTTGTATCCGAAGAATCTCCCCAGCGAACATGCGATGCGCTAGGCGGCGCTCGGGACGTCGACGAGCATGACGGGCCGGTCGATCCGCAGATGGAAGCGACCGCGCCCGGTCTTTTCGATGCGCATGAAGTCACAGCGTTCCGCGAGGCGTCGCTGCAGCAGGATCAGTCGCGCCTCGAGGTTGTCGGAGATGTCCGGCAGTCTGAGCCGGGGGTCGAGTCGCAGCTCCCGGTTGCTGAACTCGGTGCGATGATGCGAGAGGTAGTTGCTGAGCAGGATCCAGAAAATCGCGCCGGCAACGCCCTTGATCAGGTAATCGTCGCCGATGAAGACGATGTCGTTGGGCGGGAATCGCCGTATCGTGATCGCCGCGCCACTGCCGGCCTGCTGCATCGCCGGTGGCCGTGCAGCGGCCTCGACTTCCATCGTATCGGCACTCTCGTGCAAGGCGTGCAGCGCCAGCGCGAGCTGGGCCGCGAGCGTGACCAGCGCATCCTCGTCTTCGTAGGTGAAGCGCACGTCCTGCTCGCTCTCGACATAGAGCACGCCGAGCAGCGTCGCGCCGAGCAGGATCGGGACCGCGAGCTGGCTGCCCGGTTCGGCGAGGCCG
The DNA here is from genome assembly GCA_050486285.1 of Chromatiales bacterium. Taxonomy (GTDB): domain Bacteria; phylum Pseudomonadota; class Gammaproteobacteria; order SZUA-140; family SZUA-140; genus JAITWN01. Next base: position 6,542 of record JBJHCZ010000030.1, on the reverse strand, counting down.
GGGTAGGGAATGCCGGTTTCGAGTTCGCCGGCGGCGGCTTCGACGAGGCTGTCGCGCGCGGCGCGGCTGTAGGCATAGTCGTGAGTCATGTAACTGATACGAATCGGCGTACGCTTCTGCGCGGCGACGCCGATCACGCCGGCGCCGAGCGCGATCTCGGAACCGATGCCCGAGGCATCATAGCCGCGACTGGCGACCGTGTAGAGTCGCGCGCCGCCGGGATCGTGCATCAGCACCATCGCATGTCGGATATCGAAATGAACCTCGAGGCCCTCGAGCAGATCGTCGAGCAGGCTTGCGAGATCGCAGTGGCCGAGCAGGCGCTGCGAGCAGGCGCGCAGCGCGGGCATGCGCGTGCGGGTATTGCGGGCGATGGCCGGCGCCCGGCCGCTCGCGCAGCGCACGTCGAGGACCGCGTAGACGTCGGCCCCGCGCAGCACGAAGACCTTGCTCATGCCGCTGTGCGAGGCGACGCCGGCGAGCTTCGCCTTCATGTATTCGAACAGCGGTCCTTCCGATTCGGTGCGCAGGTAGCGAATCGCGAGACGGTAGTGCTCGCCGCTTTCGGGATCGACGACCTGCAGCGTCGCGCGCGGATTGACGAGGATGTTCTCGCGCGTCTTGCTGAAGAACTGGAACGACAGCGCGATGTGCGTGTCGTCGACGTAATGGACCTGCGACAGATAGGACACGTTCGGGATCCCGTCGGGATCGCAGGTCGCGATCACCGCCGGGACGGCGCCCTCGAAGCAATTGCGGATCTCGTTCAGCGCGATACTCATGGCGCGCCTGCATCGTTCAGCGGCTTGCCGGCGTTGCGTCCGGGCGTCTGCACGAAGGCTGCTGCCAGCGTGAAGCTTGCCGCGACGCAATCATCGACCGTTCGCGGCATCAGCGCGCGGGCGAAGGCCTCGGTGTAACCGGCCGAGCAGAGTTCGGCGGCGAAACCGTCGCTGCATGCCGCGATGTGTTCATGCATCAACGCGGTCGCGGGCTCGATGCGCGACACGCGTCCCTTGAGCTGGAGCGCCTGATGCGTGCTCGGACGCACGATTGCAACCGCGATCGCGCCGTTGTCGCGCAGATCAGTGAGGAGCTCGGCGGAAGTGTGCGGAGAAAGGAACACGGTCAGTGATTGCCGATCCTCCGACAGCAGGCAACCCAGGGCCCGCGCCATCGACGGCACCTTGTCCGCATTGCGACCGGCGACACACACAGCCGCGCCGGGCCGCGCCAGCATCGCGCTGGCATCATCGAGGAGAGACGCAATCGGCGCCGTAGCCACCCCGCCATCCTATCATGTGCGGGTCGGACCACGGCAAGCCATTGAGTTGTTGGTATTAAGGGCAGAAAATTGCGTCGAAATACGGCCTCCCAGCCCGATTTGATGGCCAAAATGAGCCATCGACAAGGCTGGGCCTTGCATCGTCATTTCGGGCCCGAAAATCGGCAGGGAAGGGCTTTTTAGGGCGTTCTAACTAGGTGATATGCAGTTAATTCAACGGCTTGCCGTGGTCCGACCCCGAAGGTACCAGGTGATCGCGGCCCAGTCGTAGAGGGCGTGGACGAGGCAGGGGATGAGGAGGTTGCCGGTCTGCTGGTAGAGGAGGCCGAGGTAGAGGCCCATGATCGTCGCGAGGATGAAGTAGGCCGGCGTGATTGCGTGCAGCAGTCCGAAGATCAGCGACGCGAGCAGCAGGCCGGGCAAGGCGCCGGTCAGTTGTTCGAGCCCCGCCTGGATCACGCCGCGAAACAGCAGCTCTTCGCCGAAGCCGGCGAGCAGCGACACCGCGATGATCGCCCACTGGGTGCGGTTGCCGCGGAACAGCAGGTCGAGCACTTGGTGGACCTTGTCGAGCAGCCGGCCGATCCACGCGAACGACTGTCGTGACAGCCACCACGCGAGCGCGAGCGGCAGCGCGGTGGCAAGCAGCGTGATCCACAACGCCTCGGCGTCGAGCCACAGGTCGTGCCATGGCGTGAGCCCGAAGAGCCACGCCAGCAACAGCGCCCCCGGGATCATCGCGCCCTGGAAGATCAGCGCGGCGATCAGCGGTCGGTCAGGATACAGCGGGTTGAATTTCATCGATCAACCCTTCGGGTCGGACCACGGCAAGTTATTGAAATCACGTTATTACGACCCTGAAAAAGGCAGAATTATGGCCCTCTCCGGCGATTTTCGGGGGCAAAATCACCTAGTGACGAGAAATTCGGTCGCCCATTTCGCCCCCGAAAATCGCCGGGGAGGGCCATTATTCATGTGAAATCGGGCCTGATATCGAATTGTTTCAGTCGCTTGCCGTGGTCCGACCCCAACCACTTTACAGCGCCTTGCGGAGGAGGGTTTCGATCGAGGTGGGGTTGGCTTCGGCGAAGAGGCGGCCGACTTCCTGTTTGCCGCGGTAGACGATCATCGTGCTCTGCAGCGCGTTGAAGTGCTGCGCGGCCTCGCGCTGGCTGTCGAAGTCGAGCTGGAAGATCTCGAAGTCGCGATAGTCGGGACGGTCGGCGAGATTCGCGACGATACGCAACTGCTGCTGACAGGTGCCGCACCAGGTCGCGGTGACGTGGACCAGGATCGGGCGGTCGTCCTGCTGCGCGGCGACGAAGGCCGGGTTGTCGAACCGGGTCTGCTGCACCGTCGTGAAATACAGCCCCGCAGTCGCGACCGCCAGCGTAGCCAGCGCGATCGCGGTGATGGCAAGAATCCGTTGCACTCTCATCACTTTCATCTCCGGGTGGATGACCTCGATGATACTACAGGCTCGGGGTCTGACCCCACAGGGCATCGATTGTCGTTCCGGAAAGACAGTTGATACCTCCGCCGGAGCCGGGTAGTTTCTGTCAGATATCGCCATGATCAGCAAAGCGGACACGGATCAGCCAGTCGCCGGGACACGGCAAGCCGTCTCGCACGCGAGCCTGCTGATCGCCGTCGTCTGCATCGGCCTCGCGCTGTGGATCGGCTTGCAGCGCGGCGCGACGGCGCCACCCTCCACGGCGCCGACTTCAACGGCGACGGCTTCAACGACGAAATCTTCACCGAACGCGTACAGCCCAACGCGGGTCGCGCGCGCAGATGTCTTCATCCACCCGCTGTGCCTCGAGCGCTCGAGCGAGCTTCGCATCGGCGCCGGATTCTGGTGCGAGGAGGCCTTCGCCGACATCGGGATCCACCAACATGGTCAGGGCGACAAGCCCTCCTACTCCGCAGACCGGCCGCGGGGCGAAAGTGGTTTCCCGACGGGCTACATCGGCTATCGCGTCGGCCTGCGCTGGTTCGATGATGAAGAGACCGCAGTCGAGAAGGTCGTGCTCGAGGTCTACGAGAACGGCGGCGGCACCGGCGTATTCGCCCGGCTGCTCGTGATGGAAAGGCGGCAGGACGGGATGTACCGGGAATTGTTGCGCGTCCATGGCGGAGATCGCTGCAATGACGGCCAAACGAGGCTGATCAGCCTCACCCCGACGGAGCTCATCTATCGCACGGCAGCGACGCCGTTCCGGCTGCTGAATCCGGTCGACACCACCGACTGGCGCATGCAGTCGCTGTTCGAAATGCTCGCCGGCAGCAACGACGCGCTTGACGAGCGGCCCGCGTCGCTGATGGGCTGGCAGCCCTACAGCCAGATCGCCCATTGCGCGATCTGCTGTGAAGGCAGCGTGATCCGGCGCTATGACATCGCCGGGGAGACGGACGAAGTCATCGCCGTCGGCCTCGCCGGGGACAGCTTCGCCACCGCCACCCGGGACGAAACGATCAACGGATGTCTGCAACAATGGTCCGCCGGCCTCGCCATACCCGACCACTCCAACATCCCCATCGACGACTGGCTGACAGAACTCTCCCGCCTGGAACACCTCTGCAACCCGGGTCCGGGTCGGACCACGGTAAGTCACTGAAATCCGGGCAAACAGGGGCGGTTTCGGGCTGAAATACGGGCCTCCCGGGGCCATTTCAGGCCCGAAATCATTGATCGGCCCACCACTCGCTCCGCCATTTTGACCCCGAAATCACGCTGGGAGGGCCTTAATCCATGCGAAATCTGACCTGATATTAATTCGGTTCAACGAGTTGCCGTGGTCCGACCCGAAGTGAGTAGGAAAGTTTCAGGCCATCCGAATTTGTCTGATGCACATCAATTCCGGGAAGCTTCGGGTCGGCCGGCGGCAAGCTGTTGACCCGAACACCAGGAACACCAGGACAGAGTCTGACGGATGTATGGTCGCGACGCTTATTCCATCTGGTTGATTTATATAATCCTATTGACAGGGTTGTAATCGTTGTTCGCTAGGCACTAAAATTGACATCAATTGATGCATATTTTAATGCCTATACCGACCCGGCAAGGTGACCCATGCGCACCACCCTGAACATCGACGACCAGTTGTTGAAGGAAGCCCAGCGCATCACCGGCATGTCCGAAAAGGCGGCGCTCGTCCGTGAAGGCCTGCGCGCCCTGATCGAGCGAGAGAGCGCCCGCCGACTGGCGCGGCTGGGCGGCAGCGAGCCTGAACTGAAGCCTGTCCCCCGGCGAAAATCCGGATCGGCATGATCCTGGTCGACACGTCGGTCTGGGTCGACCACCTGCGCGCCGGCGACACTGCACTGGGCAAACTGCTCGACGCCGACCGGGTGCTCATGCACGCCTTCGTGCTCGGTGAACTGGCATGCGGCAATCTCCGCGATCGCGAGCAGATCCTAAACCTGCTCGGCGCCTTGCCTCGGTGCATGCAGGCCACCGACGACGAAGTGCTGTTCTTTATCGGGCAGAAGGCATTGATGGGGCGCGGCATCGGCTACATCGACGCGCACCTGCTGGCCGCGACAGCACTCAACGGCTCGGCGCGCCTGTGGACGAAAGACAAACACCTGCGCGCCCTCGCCAATGACCTGGCGCTGGGCTATGTCGGGGTCGGACCACGGTAAGCTGCTGAAATCTGGTCAATCAGGGCCGGATTCAGCATGAAATATGGCTCTCCCCGCGCCATTTCAGGCCCGAAATCAACCCCGCTGTTTATCTCGCTTCGCCATTTTGACCCCGAAATCACGCTGGGAGGGCTGAAGATCAGGGGTATTTCAGCTGGTTCTTGCTAACAATCAACAAGCTACCGTGGTCCGACCCGAACCCCGCCATTCATGACGGATACCACAAGGAAACGCTGCCGGTGGCGCGCGGGTTTCGACGGGTTTCCGCCGGGGTTGGCCGATAGACCTTTGCAATCCAAGGCGCCGGGTGTCGGTCGATGAATCTCCGGATCCGCGGGATAGTCGCTATAAAGTTCCGCGCGAGTTCCGGGTAGGGCGCCTTGCCGATGACAATCAGCAGTCGGACATGATGGCGCAGGACAGCAGCCAGTTCATTGGATTTATAGCGGATACGGGAATCATGGCTGATTGCAATCCAGTTTTCATTGCCAATGCGCTCCAGCCAGTCTTCATCCGCGCAGTCCGGAGCAAACAGGTCACGGTGGACCCTGACATCCAGTCCGGCGTCACGGAGTAGCGCAGGAAACCTCGTGCCGAGATCGCGGTCGGTGAAGAAGATCAGCGGTTCAGGCGGCACGCTCGAACAGCACCGCCTCTTCGATCTCCGCAGGGGTCAGATCGTAGTCCGATGCCAGTTCATTCACTGTTTCATTCGCATCTATTCTCTCGGCGATCGCGGCGGTCGAGATACCGGCGCGGACCAGGACCGGGCGGCCGAACGCGATCTTCGGGTCGATGACAATAGTCCGCTCCGTCGAGGAAACGTTCCCCGTGATGAATGGATAAAGCCGGGTGGGGAAGTCGCTTTCGTCCCACTCCACCCGCTTGAGATGCTTCTCGAGCAACTGCCGCATCGCGAGCTGGCCCGACGCCGACAGTTCGATGAGCTGCCCGTAACGCTCCAGGAACAGCCTGCCCCCATCGGTGCAAAGTTCCTTGCGCAGCAGCAGGCGCTGGATGTTCAGCTCCTTCTCGGCATAACGCAGCGCCTTGCGGACGGCATCAATCGACACCGCATGATGGGTGCGCAACGAACGCAGGACATGCGCCTCGATCAGATTCGAGAATGACAACAGCGGCGGTTGCGCCTGCGGTGGGTGAATCAGCGGTCTGAATCGTGCCGTGCCCTCGCCCGTGGGATAGGGACGTCCGGCAGTCCACGAACGCAGCGTCGCCGGAGGCAGCCGGAGATAACGCGCCGCCTCTGCGATCGGATACACAGCCTGGTTTTTCAGATCAAAGGTGCGCGTGGTCATGGATGGCCCGGCTCAGTGGTTTCGATATTCTGCCTATTTATTGCCAGGATGTGTACAACCGGCGCTCAGTGTTTGTCCTGAAATGGCTTGGTATTCAGGATGATTGCGTGTCAAAATCACATCACTCCGCTGTGGCAGAACGGAGAAATCAGACGGGGCCATGATGGTCTGGTAATCCCCCCGCAAACTAGCGTTGTCCAGAAGTAGAATTTTCTCGTACTGTACGACCGAGGAGGTTCTACATGAAGAAATCCCGATACAGCGACAGCCAGATTCTGGCGATCCTGAAGCAGGCC
>JBJHCZ010000029.1:0-8064 GCA_050486285.1 Chromatiales bacterium | reverse complement strand
TGGCGTCATTGCTGGCCGTTTGCGCGTCAGGCAAACTGATATCGTGTCCGACGGTTTCGCCGACAGCAGCGCCATACTGACTGTCTGAGGGTCTGGTGATGAAACGACATGCCTTGTGGATCGGGATGCTGGCGGGTTTGCTGCTGCCGCCCGGTGCATTGGCTGACGATCGGCTGGCCGTAGCCGCCATGGATCGCGACCTGGCACGTGTGCGGCAGTTGCTGGCCGAAAACGTCGGCGATGTGAACGGTGTTGGTCCCTATGCAACACCTGCACTGCACTGGTTGGTACGCATCGAGGATTTGCAGCTGACAAGGCGCTTGCTCGACGCCGGTGCCGACGTGAATCAGCGCAATGGCCTCGGTCTCGCGGCACTGAGCCTGGCGATAGAGAATCGCGACGTCGATATGGTGGAATTATTGCTGGAGTACGGCGCCGATGCGCAGGCTCCGGACGCTGCTGGAGAGACTGCGCTGATGCTAGCCGCGCGAATCGGGTTGCCCGATATCGTACAGACCGTTCTCGAAAGTGGAGTCGACGTTGACCAGCGCGAGCCGCATTTCCAGCAAACTGCGCTGATGACAGGCGTGCGCTCCGACTCGCCCGAGGTGGTCGCGCTGTTGCTGGCTGCCGGTGCCGATGTGAATGTGCAAAGCCTGCCCGGTGAAGCGCCCGCCTGGCGCTTGCCTGAGAATGTCACCGCGTCGCAGGGCGTGGGTGTGAACTGGGGCGGCTATCCACCGCGCGGTGCACGCAACCCGATAGGCGGCGCCAAGACTCCGTTACTGTATGCAACACGTCAGGGCAATCTGGAGACGACCAGACTGCTGGTAGCCGCTGGTGCAGACCTCGAGCAAAGCGATGCCAACGGCATCACGCCGCTGCTCAACGCGATACTCAACGCCACCCTGGCGAGCCAGCCCGGTCCGCCCGCGCAGCATATCGAGGTTGCCCATTACCTGATCGAGCAGGGGGCCGACATCAATGTCAGCGATTGGTACGGCCAGACACCACTGTTCGCCGCTGTGGACCTGCGCAATGTCGAAGTGCCTCGTCCCACGCGCAACAACGGCGTCGACCGCGAGGCGGCGTTCGAGCTGATCCGCACCCTGCTGGAACGCGGCGCCGATCCGAATGCGCAGGTACAGGAGGTGTTGCCGGTGAAGCGCTGGAGAACCCCGCTTGGCAACCTGTCGTGGGTGGACATTACCGGCCAGACCGCATTCTTCCGTGCGGCGTATTCGGGCGACGTGTCGACGATGAAACTGCTGGTCGAACATGGCGCTGATCCCAATTTGGCGACGTTCAACGGCACGACGCCATTGATGACCGCCGCCGGCGTCAACTGGACGGTGAGCCAGACCTTCGATGAAGGCCCTGAGGCTTTGCTGGAAGCAGTGAAGCTCGCGCATGCACTCGGCAACGACGTGAATGCGCAGAATGCGCTGGGTTTCGCGGCGGTCCACGGCGCGGCCAATCGCGGCTCCGACGACATCATTCGCTGGCTCGCTGCCAACGGCGCCAGACTCGACGTCGCCGACGGCGTTGGACGTACCGCGGTGGATTGGGCGAATGGTGTATTCCTGGCTACGCATCCACCTGTGCATCGACCGCAGACCATCGCGCTGATCGAAAGTCTGCTTGCGGAGCAAAGCAACGCACGCACCGCGTCCAACTGACAACAACAACAGATAACAACAGCGCGCTTATCGAGCTGGCGCTTTATTACGTCGGAATTTCGCCCGAGTCGGTCGATGCAGGAATCCGGCAGGTCGAATCGGAACGGGCATGAACGCCGTGGGCATTCTGCTCAATCCAGTTCCAGCGCTTCACGCACCTCTCGCGCTGTCATGCCGGTCACCCAGACTGGCGTCCCGCGATCGAATCGGCGTGCGCTCTCGAGTGGTCCCACTACCACCGGATCGAAGCCGGCGTCACGCACCAGGCGGGTGACGACGGCCACGGCGTCCGGGTCGTCGCCGGCGACCGGAATCGCGAGCTTCTCGCCCGGCCGGTGCGCCTGGCCCAGCATGGGAGCGCTTAACGCGTTGAACGCCTTGACCACATGCGCGCCCGGCAGATATTGCGCCATCGCCATGCCGGTACCCATGGCCAGCCACTCGGCCGTGAGCGGTCCGTCGCGATCCTCACGCGGATTGGTCAGATCGATGACGATCTTGCCGTCCAGCAGTTGGCCAAGGTTCTCGCCCAGCTCCGGAACCGCGCCGGGTGGGACGGCAAGCACGATCACGTCACCGAAATAGGCCGCGGCATCCGGAAAGCCTGCGCTCGCGCGCGGTGCAGCCTCACGCACCAGGTCCATGAGCTCGTGTGGATTGCGTGACGCATACAGCACCGAGTGACCCGCCTCGGCCCACAGGCGCCCGAGCGGTCCACCCATACTGCCCGAGCCGATGATGCCGATACGCAGCGGCTGCTCCGCCGTCTGGGCGAAGGCTGCGGATCCCGACAACGCCACGGATATCAGACCTGCGATGATCACGGTCGCCAGACGCATCACAGGCAACAGGCGATATCGCGCGATCATAAGCCCCCCCGAGAGCAGCGCATGCCAGCCGTCAGTATACGGACGACGACCGCCGATCCAAACACCCGCTCCGGCAACAGCGGATGTGTTTGACTGCATCGGGCTTTTCCGCAATCCTCGTATGCGTCGTATGGCCGCCAGGCGGGATCAGAAGCAGTCAGCCGTCTTTAATCAGCCGTCTTTAAACCGTCCGTGTAGACGGGGGGTGAGCTCTTCGCTATTCGTCGTTGAGGAGACAAGCCATGAGACTTTCCGTCGTGACCACCGCCGCGTGCGTGCTGACAGGTGGCCTGCTGGGCGCGGCGACGGGCGTCGCCCATCACTCCAGCGCCATGTTCGACTTCTCCCGGGAGGCGCAGGTCGAGTTCAAAGCGGTTGTGGAACGCTTCGCTTACACACAACCTCACTCGTGGCTGTACGTTACAAACGTCGAAACGGGCGAGAGCTGGGGGTTCGAGATGGCATCGCCATCGCTGCTGCGCGGACGCGGCGTGTCGCCTGCCACTTTCCGCCCGGGCGAGGAGATCACCGTGACGGGAGCCCCGCTGCGCGACGGTCGAACGGCCGGCAGCCTGGTATGCGCCATCCGTGAGGACGGCGCGCGCGTGGAATGCCCGCAGCAGCAGTGACATCTGTCAACTGACAACCATAAGCAAAGCGCAAGAGGGGAACATGAAGAAAATGTCGACGGCGTGGTCGCTGCGCTCGATATCGGTGGTGATCACCGCGTGTTTCGCCGTGGCCGGACACGCGCAGCAGGGAGCGGATGCGCGCGATGTGGATTGCGTACCGCTCGCCCAACAGCATCCCGATCTCGGCACCCGGCAGAGCGTTTCGGCGCGGCGCGAGTTCGTGACGGTGTGGGGGTCTTTCGAACTGCCGGGCGGCCCGTGTGGCTATGTCTCCGCGGAGCAGCACTACAACGCACTCCTCGAGGACGCAATGCGCCGCGGCGGCCCCACTCGCCACTCGCTCACCAGCCTGCCGGACTGGAGTGGTCACTGGGGCACGGAGAACAGTACGGGCGAAGTGGCGATCGTCGGCCTCAACTCGACCACCGAAGGGATGGCGGCGCGCCTCACGCCCGAAGCGCGCGAGGTGTTTCTGCACGATGCGCGCATGTGGAGTCAGAATCACGCCATCGACCCGCTGTCGTTCTGCCTGCCGCCCAACTTCCCGCGCTGGTTCACGGAGTACGGTTTCCGCGAGCATTTTCTGACGCCGGACAAGACGCTCGCCGGCAGCGAGATGATGAATCAGTTTCGCCGCATCTTCACGGATGGCCGCAGTCATCCGCCGGAGGATTGGATGACGCACGAGTGGCTTGGGTACTCGATCGGCTTCTGGGATGACGACGTGCTCGTCGTCTGGACGAAGGGCCTGAAGCAGGGAATCCTGCAGCGCAACATGCCGCGTCAAACCGACCAGATGGAGGTCGTCGAGCGGTGGCGCAAGGTCAACCCCGTGGCCGCCGGCGTGGAGATCCAGGCCAACACGCTCGGCGCGACCCACATCCCCGAGGAGCGCATCGAGATCGAGATCACCATGTACGATCCGACGTTCATCGAGCCGTGGCACACGGTGGCGGCGTTCTACAAGGTGGACGACCGCAGCGAGGAGGCCAGGTATGTGGCCTGGCCACAGCAGTGGGATTGTGTCGAAGGGAACAACTGGTACATCACCGAGGACGGCGTCGTCAGTCAGTACGCCCCGGGCGAGAAGCCGGACATTACCGACCCGGATTTCTGGTTCGACGAGAGCTACGTACACGAGTGACAACGGGCTGCGCCGCTGCGGCGTGGGCCCGCCGGTGCTGAAGCTGAAGCTGAATCCGAACCCGAACCCGACGAACAGTCCGACGGGATTCGTCAGCTCGCGACCACTTCCAGGGTGATGCCGTAGTTGTCGCGGAACCGGACCACATCGGGCCCCGTGCCGCTGAACAGGACTTCGGCTCCGATGGCACGCAGCCCCTGCACGACCGCCTCGCGATCGAACGGCGCGACCTTGATGCCGAATCGCGTGATATGCGGCTCGACGCCCGGCGGTGCCGGTTCCAGCCCGATCCGCGTATCGGCCTCGAGCTGAAACCAGACTCGTTCCGGGTACTGCGCATCCGCGGACTCCAGCCCGGTACCGTACATGAAGCGGTAGTAATCGAGCGAGCGCTCCATATCGGCGACCTGCAGCAGAACATGATCCATGCCGCGTGGTCGGAAAAGACCGTTCTGTTCGACCGGCAGATCGGACGGTACGGCGGCCGTCACGAGGCCCGCGGGCAGGGTGAAAAGCTGCAGTTCGATGCCGTCGATGTCGGGGATGATGCCGAAGCCTCCACTCGGGCCCGGATAGCCGGCCGCTTCGAGCGCGGCCTCGACGCCGGGCCGGTCGTAGGTCTCCGCGAGCGCGCAGTAATGCCCGATCTGCACCGGACGATCGCCTGCGGCGCCGATCGCGATGTAACCCACCTGGCGGTCCTCGGGGAGATCGTCGAGCAGTACGAAGTAACGGATGGTGCCGCGAAACGGCTGCTCGTGCAGCGCCGAGGCAAAGACCTGCTTGTAGAAGCGCGCGGACTCTGCCGTGTCCGGCACCAGAACGTCGAGATGCTCCAGCCCCAGATTCGAAAGGGGCAGGGCCGGCGCCTGGGCCCGGCTGCGCCCCGGCAACAGCGGCACGCAGGCGGCCGCTGCGCACGCGGCCATGAATGCCCGGCGCGAAGTGCCGGGGCTGCTGGTTGTGGCGCCGGATGTGACGCTGGATGTGTAGCGCTGATGAATCATCGTTCCCGATCCTGAATGTCTACCGCGTAAGAAGGATCGCACTCGTACGGAAACACGTGACCGCTGGCGCGCGTGAACACCATGTAGCGCGCCCCGCGATTATCGAGCACCTCGGGATCCTCGAACTCCTGCGTCACGTGCAGCTGCCGGCCGTCGGCGCTGAGACGAAAGCGCTCGATCAGATGCACGTTGTCGGAGTGGTCGAGACCGTTGTTCAACAATGTCGACGAGGCCAGATGCGTCGTGTCGACGACGAGAATGTCGCCTTCCCAATGGCCGATCGAGTGGCCCTGCTTGGTGTGCGGATAATCGCCGCCCGGATGGCCGCGACCGTCGAGAAAGACGAGTCGAACATGATCGAAATACTCGAGCTTGATGACGAGCAGCTCCGGCACCTGATGGATTTCGATCGGGAACGGCCCCTGCATCGAGTAGATGATTGACGGCTGAAGACAGACGGCCGCCACCGTCTGATCCATCATCGGATCCCATGCCGATGCCGCTTCCCGCGCCGCCGGCTTGACCTCCAGGCCGCCGAAATCGCCAACCGGGAGCTCGGCGGCGCCGACGTCGTCGAGGAACACGGTATTCGGTGCGATTCGCGACAGCAGCTCCGGCATCTGCTCGGCGCGCCCGCCTGCATTCCAGAAACCGCTGAAGTCGGGGACTTCGTCCGCAAGGACCGGCGATGCAAGTGACAGCGACAGTATCGCCAGCAGGACGCCTGCCTTGCGCATGATCATTCGTTGCCCGCTTCCAGCGGCTGTGCCAGCGGCTCTCCATCCGGCCCGCTGACCGAGCGAATCCGCATCATGCGGGAGCCGTCGCGAGCCGGATAACCATCCACGCGGACGAAATCACCGGGCTTGATCATGTCGGCCGACCAGCCCCGCCTGCGCATGAAGGTCGGCGACGTCGTCTCAACCGTCCAGGTCTCGACTTCGCCGGCATCGTTGGTCACCTCGAGCAGCAGAATGCCGTGCGGATTCGTGAACCGGAAGCTCTGCGCGATGCCTTCGATGATCTGCGTGACGCCGGATTCGTAATGTACCGCGAAGGAATGGTGCGCGACTGCGAATGCCGGCGCCAGACCGCCCAGGCAAGCCAGGGTCACCCAGGCAAGTTTCTTACTGATCACACCCGTCTCCCCCGATTCGAAGAGCAGGTTCCGGCACGGCAGGAGGGCAGATACCCCGTCCCAAGGCCGGTCTGATCCTCGTTGTTATATCGGATAACGTTAGCACAGACCCGACGTCGCCGCACCGCGGCGAGATGCGCATGCAATCGTCTGCGCTATGATGCTGTATGCTCCGGATGTAGCTGCTCTACCAAATAACAATCTGTGCGGCTTCGACTGGCCGGGAACGGGCACAAACGGACAGAACGCGGTGTCAGTGAATAATCGGACGATGCGGTCTCAAGGCGCGGGATGCGGTCTCGCGGCGCGGCCTCCTTCGTGAGATCTGTCGTGAGATCTGTCATGAGACCTGTCGTGGCCTCTGTCCTGGCCTCTGTCGTGGCAATCGTCGCCCTCGCCATCGTACTGCTGGTCGCGCGGGATCAGCTGCCGTTCCTCGAGGGTCGCGCTCCGGCAGCGACCAGCGGTTTCCTGAGCGGTGGCGTGGGCACTGAACTCGCTCTGCTCGACCGCTATTGCATCGACTGCCACAACGACCTCGATCGCGCCGGCGACGTCGCGTTCGACCGGGTATCGCTCGAGCACCTCATCGACAACGCGCCGTTGTGGGAGAGCACGATCCGCAAGCTCCGTACGGGCATGATGCCGCCGGCGGATCGGCCGCGGCCGGAGCGCGCAATCATCGACGCCTGGGCACTGCAGCTCGGCGCCAGAATCGACGCAGAGTGGGCGAATCGGCCCTTCCCCGGCAACGAGGGCGCCTCGCGCCTGAACCGCGCGGAGTATGCGAACGCGATTCGTGATCTGCTGGCCTTCGACGCATCGCACATTGCCGCTCTGCTGCCGGCCGATGTCGCGATGGGCGGATTCGACAACGTCGCCGAGGCCTTGAGCGTGTCGCCGACGCTGATCGAGGGCTACGTAGCCGCGGCCATGCGCATCGGACGCGAGGCAGTCGGCGACCGCACGATGGGCCCGACGCAGATCAGATACGACGCACCGCCCGGCCCGCAGACCCGGCACGTCGACGGTCTGCCGCTCGGCACGCGAGGCGGCATGCTGATCGAGCACTATTTTCCACTCGACGCTGAATATGAGATCCGCATTCCTTCCCAGGGTGGCGGCGGCATATTCACACAGAGCTTCTGCGAGGGCCCCGCCGTCACGGTGACGCTGGACGGCGCGCTGCTCGAAGTTGAACGCGCCGCATCTTTCCGCCTGCGCGTGCCGGCTGGAACCAGCACGATCGGTGCCGCGCTCGTGGATCGGCAACGTTGCGAGGGCGTGAACGAGCTGTTCGACTCGTTTTCGACCAGCGGCGCGATTCAGGCGGTCGAGATTCATGGTCCTTACGATTCGACAGGCCCCGGCGACACGCCGAGCCGTCGTGCGATCTTTGTGTGTTACCCGACCGAGAGCGCCATGGAAGAACCCTGTGCGCGAGAAATCCTCACCCGACTCGCCACCCGTGCCTGGCGTCGTCCGGTGCAGGCATCGGATCCGGGAATCGATACATTGATGACGTTCTATCGTAACGGCGAAGCCGAAGGCGATTTCGAGACCGGCATCCAGCACGCACTTTCGCGCCTGCTGAT
>JBJHCZ010000028.1:0-9701 GCA_050486285.1 Chromatiales bacterium | reverse complement strand
AAGGTTTCGCGGCCGATCTGCGTGTACGTGAGCAGCACGTTCTGCGCGGCGATCGTGTTCGCCTGGCTGAACGTCGTCACCTTCTCCATCGCCTCGGCCATCGAGACGAGCTCGTCGCGGCTGAGCCCGGCGGCGCCGCCCGTGGAGCGCAGGCGCGCCTCCAGCTGCGTCAGCGCCCGTTCCTGCTCGACGGTGTTGCGGATGACCTGCCGGAACAGCAGGCCGACGCCAAGCGCGGCGAACGCGCCGCGCAGCGATACGATGCTGCGCTGGATCCGCTGCACGCCGCGATCGGCGGCGCGGAACGCGTCGGACAATGCCCGTCCGGTGCGCCGGCCCTGTTCCTGCACAGCGCGCAGCGCACGCTGCGCCTGGTCGGTGACGCCGCGGACGATGATGCGCAGGATTTCAGTCGATCGAGCCATGAGAGCCTCGCGCGCAGTTCAGAAGCGGTGCGGCGGCGAAGGTCGCGCGGCGGCCGGGACGGGACCAACCGCCGGCCGCGCGCACAACCTTCGCGCCACGATCAGTACAGCACGTCGACGTTCCCGTCCGCGTCTGGTGGCGCCGACTTCGGCAGCTCGCCGCGTAGCGGTTCGGGCACCGGCCAGTGCTGTGAAAGAATCAGCGCCATGTCGCGCCGGCTGCGGAGTGGATCGCGGCCGATCGGGTGTGAAGTCGGATGCGGCGGCGTCGTCACATAGCCGCGCGCCGCCGCTTCCCTTGCAAGACGCGTGATCAGCTCTGCGAGCGGACCGTAGAGCTCGCCGGTGTCCGGATTCCAGTAGACATGACCGCTAAGCTCGGCCAGCTCATGCTCCAAGTCAATGCGGTTCGATTCGCTCACGCGGCCGTCCGTCGTAGCCTGGCGCGCATGGTCACCGCCCGGCACGAACTGGCCATTGCCTCGTCGAGATCCTGCCGTGCGCGGCCCAGCCACCGCTGGTAACCGTGAAGGCCGTAGCGGTTCGCCTGGGCCTCGGTGTTCATCTGCCGGATCAGCTTCTGCGCGTCGTGCAGCGCGGTGACGAGTGCCGCCCAAGGCTTGCGAGTCGTCGCGCCTTGGGCGGCCAGCTCAGCGCGCGCGACCAGGTGATCGATCAGGCAGGTAGCGGCGCACTCCGAGCACGGTGGCCGACCGCAGCAGCCTTCAATCACAAGCGCCGTCGGCTCGATTTCGCCGAAACGATTCAGGAGACCCTCGAGACGCTCGAGCAGATTGATTCCCGCCGAGGCAATCGCCTCGAGTTCTTTCGCGTTCGCTTCGATCGGCCCGTTGTCGGCTTTGGTGATGCGCGACATGGCTTGCGCTCCTTACGGTAGTTGCTTCATCGCCGTCGCGATCTGGCCCCGCAGCGCGTCGGCATCGTCGGTTGGGACGTTCAGGTGCCATCGGTCGTCGATTTGGCCGATGTTGTAGTGGAAGTCGATCCGACCACCCGCGAGCACCTTTGCGAGCTGTTCGACGCGCTGCTGCTGCGCGTCGTCGAAAATCGATACAAACTCGGGAGTCGACCCTTCGTCCTCGGCGAAGTTCGCGCCTTCGCGGTAGGCGAGGTTGACTGCGTCGGTTGCAGACAGATACTCGCCGCGTCCGCCGGCTTCGGCGATCAGTTGGCGCGCGCGTTTTGCGAGCGCGCGTGCCTGCGCCGCTGCCGGTGCCTGGTTAAAACTTACCGCACCGGCGCGCTGTTCGTCGATTGCGTCCACAAAGGACAGCGCCACGCCCGATCGCTCCGCTGCCGAGACTGCCGCGCGTGCGCGCCGGGCGACGATGCGAGGCGATGAAACGCGGCCGGCGTCCTCGCGCAGCTCGGTCGCCGCCTGCGCGCGCGTCAACGCGCGGCCCTCACGCTGCGCTTCGGCGATTCGTTCGCCGATTCGTCGCGCCAGCACGGTTGCCGGTAGTGCGTCGACGGTAACGGCCGCGAAGTCGTAGACCGAATCCGCGAGCACCTCATCGACTGCTTGCGTGAAGCTGAGCGTCCGGCCTTCGCTGCCCGCCCTCGCAAGATGAGTGCGCGCCGCCTGAGCGAGCTTTCCGGGCGGCAGGGCCAGCGCACCCAGGCGACGCTGGCGCGTCTTGAGATCGGCTTCGCGGCGGTCGAGTTCGGCAGTTGTCGTCGTCACTCGGAGGTGTCCTGGCCGAGCACGATCAGCACGTCGACGATGTCACCGTCGACGCCCGACACGAGCGCGAGCGCACCATGACGCGCCGTCGTGCCGGCCGTCACGCCCTTGCCGACCGAATCGGCCGTGAGCAGCTGACCGCGCGTGACGTTGCCGCCGTACTCGAGCTTGGCGATGCCGACGTGATGCACGTCCACCCGATCGCCTGCGGCGTCCGCGCCGAGATCGGAGATGCCGAAGATCGCGTGCGTGGCGGCCGCGGCCTGGATGACCGCGTGGTCCGCGGCACCTGGCACGACGAACCGATGCGCGGCAATCGCCGCGCCTGCGTTGTAGGTTTTCGGAAGGAGCTCGTTCACCGCTGGCTACCTCTCATCTGCCTCTCTGCGCACTTCGAATGTCTCTGTCATCAGCAGGGAACACTCCGTCGTGCGCGCATGCGGTCGGCCATAAGATGAATGTTTCTGGATGATATGCCGAGCTCCTTAATGTAGCTCGACATCTCCGCCGAATACCGCAGTCTGTCCGCGTCGCGCGCCAGGTCCCGAAAAACGCTTTGCAGGTGCCGCAGCTCCTTGATCAGCGGCGCGGCGGCCTTGTCTCGGTCTGCGTCGGGCACCGCGAGCTGCACGCGCGCCACGTAGTGATCCGCCAGACAGACGGCCGCACACTGACTGCAGGGCGGCCGCTCGCAGCAGTCGGAGATCGCGAGCATCTCGGGATCGATGTAGCCGTATCGATTTAAAGAGCCGATCAATCGATCGACCAGCTCGGCAGCACTCTCGGCGACGGACTCGAGTTCCCGCGCGCGTCCATTTTGTCTACGTACTGGCTTGACCATCTATATCGCCCCGACTTTCACAGCAACGTGGCGAAGCCGTCCTTCGGCTGGCTTCGTCAGCCCCCGAACGTCACCAACCGCTACGCTCGCGAAGATGCGCGTCTCGCTTGGGTCGAAACGCAGCGTCACGCTGACCTCGCCGCTTTTCAAGCGTCTGACACTCGTGACCCGCCCGGCGGCGACGACGCCCGACAGGCTACCCGACCGGCGACATGCCGCGGAGCAAAAGCGCTGCCACGAGCGCTTAGGCGCGATTTCAGCGCCGCAGTGAGCGCAGGCACGCACATTCGAGTTTCTTGTGCGAATGCATCGCGCAAGCTTACAGAGGCCGCAGGATACGTTTCTATCCCAACCCGCGCGGTCTGCGGATCATCGCTTGCGTCGTGCGTGGTGGACTTCGCCCTTCATGTGCGCGCGCACGTAGCGCTTTACCTGCCGGAGATCTCCTCCAGCGTTGCACCACAACTGATGAAGCCGCCAGTAGACTTCGGCCCGCTGCGTCGACGCCCAGTCGATGCCATTTGATCCTAGATACTCGTCAACTTCTTCGACAACGGCGATGAACCCTTGCTTCCGGATCTCTTCGTCGAGTTTCTGGAGGAACGAGATCGACGTCGCACGAACTTCGGACGTTGCGCGAATCTGGACGGCGTGCTTAACCGGCGCCTCGGCCATGCTCGCCGGCTGATCTTCCGCAGAGTAACCGTCTAGCCACAGGGCCGGGCGGCCGGCGAAGCGCTCGATTTCGCGGGCGAGCTTTTCTCCCAGGGCCAGGTCGCCGCTAAGCAGGCGCCTGACGTAGCCCGAACTCCGTCCTATGATGCGCGCAAACTCTGCCTGGTTCCCGGCCTCGGCAACCAGCTCTGCGAGCCGCTTCCGCCGGTTAGAGCGTGCTTCCGCCATGCCCGCCGGCTGACCCTCAGCGGGGTAGCCGTCGAGCCACCATGCCGGGCGGCCGGTGGAGCGTTCGATCTCTCGGGCGAGCTTTTCTCCCAAAGCTCGATCGCCGCTGAGCAGGCGGCTGACGTAGCCTGAATTCCGCCCAATGATGCGCGCAAACTCTGCCTGGTTCCCGGCCTCGGCAACCAGCTCTGCGAGCCGCTTCCGCCGGATGTCGTGGAGCTGTTCACGCTGCATGGGCCGGAAGTATTTCACAGAAATACCGCGTGGTATGCCCTACCATTTCGTCGCCCATGTTGGTAGGATCTCCAGTAGACGCCCGCTACGGAGAGGCCAGTGGACAAGCTGAGGCGGTACTTGAATTCCATGAAGCGCGTCGAGCAGCAAGCTGCGTTCGCGAGACGGTGTAACACGACCATCGCCTACCTACGCAAATGCGTCTATTCCGGACAGCAACTCGGCCTCGATCTCGCCATGCAGATCGAGATCGTCTCCTGCGGAGAGGTCCGTGTCGAGGACATCCGACCTGATGGAGAGCACCTGCTTTGCCGCCTGCTCGCGGCGCGCGAGCACAGCGACGCGCAACGTTGAATCTTTCACCATCATCTTGCAAGGAGGAGCCCATGCCGAACAAACGCAGAAAGCTGGCGACTGTAGGCCAGCTCGCGGAGATCGCCCGGATCGTCGATCACTATCGCGAGAACAGTGACGTTGTCGAACCCGAGGCGGTGCTGGAGTTGATCCGCGCAGTCGTTGGAAAACGCCGCGCGCGTACACAACCGGCGCGCCGCCTTAATGTCGTTTCGCTACGCCAGCCGACGCATCCGGGACGCGCTTCGCGCTCGTTCTCGAAGACCACCATCGAATCGCTTCGTGAGCACCTGGACGAGGCGCAACGAGGCGAGCTCGTCGGCATGGCGATGATCGCGCAGTACGCCAACAAGCCGCACGACTGCTATGTCGTCGGTGACTGTCGGCGCAACGCGATGCTCACCGCCGGCATGGGCGTGGCGTTGGAGATAGTTCTCCAACTCTCCGCGCAGACGGCAAGGGCGGCGGGACGATGACCGCGGTGGTCGAGCTGTTTACCGACACTTTTGGCTCGGCGATCTGCAGCGAGCGTGACGGCGCGTTTGAGCACGTCATAATCGAGTCCCAACGCGAGGCCGTCAGAACCCCTGCGACAGTGATCGAGATGCCGCATGTGGGTCTGGATGGCCGGCCGTGCCGCTGCACCCCCGACGGCCGGAGACGTGCGACGCGCGGCTGCGCCGCCACCTGCCCGTGCCACGGCGTCGCGCACACGGACTGCCCGCGCGCGAAACCGTGTATCGGTGGCTGCGGCCGTCGAACGACCGCACACGAAACGACCAGCTGCGGATACTGCGTGCACTGCGCTGCCGATCAGCGCTGGCGGCCGGTGCTGTAGAGCATGACCGAGCGGCCCGCTGCGCGTCTCTGGTTCTCAGCCCGCGAGCTCGCCGGCCTGCCCGGCATGCCGGAGCACGCGCAGCACGTCCCGGCCTTTGCGCGACGTAACGGTTGGTGCGCCCGGCCGCGTGAAGACCGGGGCGGCGGGTTTGAATACAGCCTCGCGTCGCTGCCCGCTGAAACGCGCGACGCCCTGGTGCTCGAGGTCGAGGTCGTTTATCCCAAACCCAGCGCCGGCGCCGGCCGGCCGCGGGCACCCATCGATCCGCGAGCCTGGGACTTCTTTCGCGCTGACTATCTCCGCCCCGAAGCCCCGTGCGTTGCCGCGTGTTACGAGCGCCTGCAGCGCGTCGCGCTCGCGCACGGCTGGACCGTGCCGAGCCTTCCGACGCTGCGCCGCCGCTTGCAGGAAATCCCGCGACCTGTGCGTGTTCTAGCTCGTGAAGGCCGAGACGCGCTGCGACGAATGTATCCGGCGCAGGAACGCGACCGCTCCGTGTTCGCCGCGATGGAAGCGGTCAACGCCGACGGCCGGCGCTGCGATGTGTTCTGCGCCTGGCCCGACGGCACGATCGCGCGCCCGGTGATGCTTGCCTGGCAGGACCTGCTGAGTGGGAAGATCCTCAGCTGGCGCGTCGATCGCACCGAGCACAGCGACCTGGTGCGTCTGAGTTTCGGCGACATGGTCGAGCGGTGGGGCATCCCGGGCGCGGCCTGGCTGGATAACGGGCGAGGGTTCGCCAGCAAGCTGCTGACCGGCGGGACGCCGAACAGGTTCCGGTTCAAGGTCAAACAGGAAGATCCGCTCGGCATCATTTCTCAAATGGGCGTCGCCGTGCATTGGACCACCCCATACTCCGGCCAATCGAAGCCTGTCGAGCGAGCCTTCCGTGACCTCGCTGAGCGCATCGACAAGCACCCGGCGTTCTCCGGCGCCTACACTGGCAACCGCCCGGACGCCAAGCCGGAGAACTACAACTCCCGCGCTGTGCCGATCGACGAGTTCCTGCGCGTGCTCGATGACGAGGTCCGCTCGCACAACGCCCGGCCTGGGCGACGCACGAAGGTCGCGGCCGGTCGCTCGTTCGACCAGGTGTTTCAGGCGAGCTATGAGCGCGTGCCGATTAGGCACGCAACGGCCGAACAGCGCCGGTTGTGGCTGCTCGCCGCTGAAGGGGTCTCGGCGTCGAGCGTCGACGGCTCCGTCCGGCTCGCCGGGAACCGTTACTGGACAGAAGAGCTGTCGCAGCACGCCGGCACTCGCGTTGTTATCCGTTTCGATCCTGATGCGCTGCACGGCAGCGTGCACTGCTACACGCTCGCCGGCGCCTACATCGGCGAGGCGGAGTGCATCCAGGCGGCGGGCTTCAACGACACGACGGCGGCGCGCGATCACGCACGCGAGCGGAAAAGGTGGATGCGCGCGCAGCGCGAGCAGCTCGCGGCCGAGCGGCGAATGACTGCGCTCGACGTTGCGAAGCTGCTGCCAGACACCGACGCCCCCGCCCACGCCAACCCGCAGCCGAAGGTGCTGCGGCCGCAGTTCGGCCGCAAGACAGGCGCTGCCGCGCCTGAACAGCCGGGGGGCAGCGAGCAGGAACGCAAGGAGCGGCACGAACGCTTCGACAAGGCCGTCGATGCCCAGTGGGCTCGTTTCATGGAGCGGATACTATGACCAGCCGCACCACGCGTGCAGCGCTGGCGCAGCTTCGCCGCTCGCAAGTCCCGACGCTTCGCCCGCCGTCAGATTCCGAGCGCGCCCGGCTCGAGCTCGTGCGGCGGTTCGTGGTGCACGACCGCGACGTGCACGCCGAGATCGCCATGATCCGTGAGCGCGACGGCCTGTCGCAGGCCGCGATCGCGCGCGAGTCCGGCGTCGGTGAAACCGCTCTGAATCGATGGCTAAACGGCGATTATGAGGGCGATCAGGAGCTGCTCGAGGCCAAGCTCGCGCGGTGGATTGATAGCTACAACGTCCGCGAGCTCGAGGGCCGGCTGCTGCCGAAGGCGCCCAGCTGGGTCGAGACGCCGAGCGCCCGACGCGTCATTAAAGGACTCGCCTACGCGCAGCTCGCCGGCGACATCGCGATCATCTACGGCGCCGCCGGCGTCGGCAAGACAACCGCAGCGCATCAGCATGCGGCCGTCAGTCCGAATGTGTGGATCGCGACAATGTCCACAGCCACGGCCAGCGTCGTCAACGCGCTTGAGGAGATCGTCAGCGCGATCGGCGTGCGTGAAGCCGGCGGTGCGGCGAAACTGCACCGTGCGATCGTGCGGCGAGTCACGGGCACGCATGGCCTGCTCGTGATCGACGAGGCGCAGCACCTGGTTGAAAGCGCGCTCGACGCGCTCCGTGCGATCCACGACGCCGCCGGTATCGGCATCGCCTTCATGGGCAACGAACTCGTTTACGCGCGCTTCACCGGCGGCGCGCGAGCGGCGTATCTCGATCGCCTTCATTCGCGGATCGGCAAGCGGGTTAAGTTGACGCGTACGTTGGAGGGCGACACGAGCTCTCTGCTTAATGCATGGGCGATCCGCGAGCCTGACGCAAGGCGTCTGCTGGCTGAGATCGCACGGCGGCCGGGCGGACTTCGAACGGTCACAAAAGTGCTTCGCCTGGCTTCCGTCGTCGCGGCCAGGCACGGCGGCGTGCCTTCCGCTGCAGACATTCGAACCGCGTACGAGGACCTCAGCGGCTCCGTGGATGGCGGAGAATCATGATGATCACGACACGGCATCGCGGCGCGGCGGTCGCGGCGGGAGTGTGGGGCTCTCCCGCCCGCCTCGTGACTGTCCTGGCGATGTTCCCCCAGGAGGCGACAGGCCGCCGCGCCGCAATGTCGTGTCGGTGCGTTGCGTTGCAGCCGGGTGGCGGGATATCGTCAGCAGCCTCCCAAGCGGCACCTTTCGCATCTGATGCCCAAGCGCAAACATCACGCCATCGCCGTGCAGATGGTCGAAGTGATCGAGGAGCTCCGTCAACGCGTCCCTCGCTCGGGCGACCCGAGAGAGGACGCGGAGGTCGTCGTCATGGTTCTCGCCGAGTACTTTGGCGGCCTGCAAATCTATCTGCCTCGCGGAGACAAGCTGCGCGAGACGCTTGCCGCGGCCCGCGCGGGGGAGACTCCTAATGGGCCGACGATCGGCGATCGAAGTTCTTGAGCCCCACGTTCGTTCAGCCGTAGACGAACTGATCGACTCGCGCGCCTCAATTGATAAGATCGTCGCGCGGCTTCGGCTGACACTCGGCGCCGACGCGCCGTCGCGGTCGGCGGTGGGTCGATACGCGAAAAGCCGCCGCGCCCGTGTGCAGGAAGAGGCAACGCAGCTGGCCGCGCTCCTGCATGAAGTCCGACAGCTGAATCAGCGCACGGCGACCGTGCTCGAGCGGCTCGACACGGTCGTTATGGCGTTGGGCGACGTTTGCGCGACGCTGGCCGGACGCGGAGGGCGCAGTGCCTAGGCGCAGCGTGATCGAGCGGCTCGACGAGTCGACGCGGCAGACCGTGGATTCGATGATTCGCGGCGGCGCCACGATCGCCGAGGTGCACGCGAAGCTGCGCGAGCTCGTCGGTTCTCGATCTCCCGGGCGCTCGACGGTGGGCGCGTACATGAAACGCCAGCGATCTCAGCTCCAGCGCTACCGCGAGGCGCAGGAAGTCGCCCGCGCATGGATCGCCGGCGATTCCGAGGGCGACGTGGCCCGGCTGCTCGCCGAGATGCTGCGCACGATCGCGTTTCAAACGCTCAGCGATCCGGCGGACGGCGCGACGGACGCGAAGGATGTTCAGCTGCTCGCGCGAGCGATCCGTGACCTGGCCGCCGCCGACCGGCTGCACGCCGATCGCGTCCTGCAGATTCGCCGCGAGGCCATGCGGGAGGCAACGCAGCGGGCGGCTGACGCCGTCGTCTCGGCGGCCCAGGCGGCCGAGCTCGACGAGGCAACCGTCACGACCCTGCGTGAGCGCGTCCTGGGCGTTTCCGCCCGCTCCGCAGCTGCCGCCAGCTGACGGTCAATCAATCACTTACGAGCGTATCAAGCCCAGTTTCCGCGTCGGGCTGGGACAGCGCCCCACTTTTCGGGCTGCTCGGGCGATGTCGGCGGTATTTCGTGCCAGATCAGCCGCTTACGTCATTGTTTCGAACTTGCCGCATATACCATAAAGATGCCGCTCAGACGCCCTTTGAGCGGCAAGTTCAAAGGCTAAGTTCTTGATTCTTCGTTCGCGACACCGGCCAGTTTCTTTCAAAATTCCCGGCCTCGATTCTCATGGGACAGCGCCCCACCTTCTCAGTAAGCCGTTGATCTGACTGGATCGTTTCCGGGTATTTCCGCCTGTAGCCCGGCTCATCCCGGGTCCACTCCCGGAGCCCCTAGTTCTGGCAGCGCACA
>JBJHCZ010000027.1:0-15905 GCA_050486285.1 Chromatiales bacterium | reverse complement strand
AACACCTTCGTCAGCGCCGCCGTCAACGTCGTCTTGCCGTGGTCAACGTGACCGATCGTCCCCACGTTTACGTGCGGCTTCGTACGCTCAAATTTGCCCTTCGACATCGCACTATCCCCTGAAAATTGACAAAAACCCGTTTGATTCCCTGTCCGCGATCATGACGCCTTCTTGATGACCCCTTCGGCGATGCTGTTCGGGGCCTCGGCGTACTTCGTGAACTCCATCGTATAGGTCGCGCGGCCCTGGGTCGCCGAGCGCAGCGAGGTCGCATAGCCGAACATCTCGGCCAGCGGCACTTCTGCGCGCACGATCTTGCCGGACGGCGCATCTTCCATGCCCTGGACCAGGCCGCGCCGGCGATTGAGGTCGCCCATGACGTCGCCCATGTACTCTTCCGGAGTCACCACCTCGACCTTCATGATCGGCTCGAGGATCGCCGGATCGGCCTTGCGCACGCCTTCCTTCAGCGCCATCGAGCCGGCGATCTTGAACGCCATTTCGCTGGAGTCGACATCGTGGTAGCTGCCGTCGAACAGCGTCACCTTGACGTCGACCAGCGGATAACCGGCGATGACGCCATTGTCGACCTGCTCCTTGACGCCCTTGTCGACCGAAGAGATGTACTCTCTCGGCACCACGCCGCCGACGACGCCGTTGACGAATTCATAGCCCTTGCCGCGCTCGAGCGGCTCGATGCGCAGCCAGACATGGCCGTACTGTCCGCGACCACCCGACTGGCGCACGAACTTGCCTTCCTGTTCGACGCTCTTGCGGATCGCCTCGCGGTAGGCGACCTGGGGGGCGCCGACATTGGCCTCGACGCTGAATTCGCGCTTCATGCGATCGACGATGATCTCGAGATGCAGCTCGCCCATGCCGGCGATGATCGTCTGCCCCGACTCCTCGTCGGTGCGCACGCGGAACGAGGGATCCTCGGCCGCCAGCTTGTTCAGCGCAATGCCCATCTTCTCCTGGTCGGCCTTGGTCTTCGGCTCGACGGCGACCGAGATCACCGGCTCCGGGAATTCCATCCGCTCGAGCGTGATCACGTTGTTGAGATCGCACAGGGTGTCGCCGGTGGTGACATCCTTGAGACCGACCGCCGCGGCGATGTCACCGGCACGGATTTCCTTGATCTCCTCGCGGGAGTTGGCATGCATCTGCACGATGCGGCCGAAACGCTCCTTCTTGCCCTTGACCGGGTTGTAGACCGAGTCACCGGCATTGACCACACCCGAGTAGACGCGGATGAAGGTCAGCGTGCCGACGTAAGGATCGGTCGCAATCTTGAATGCCAGCGCAGCGAATGGCTCGTCGTCCGAGCTGTGACGCTCGGCAGGCGTCTCGGCGGCATCGTCGAGATGCCCGTTGATCGCGACTACGTCGGTCGGCGCCGGCAGGTAGTCGACGACCGCGTCGAGCATCGCCTGCACGCCCTTGTTCTTGAACGCCGAGCCGCACAGCGCGGGCACGACTTCACCATTCAGGGTACGGATACGGAGACCCTTCTTGATCTCCTCGTTGGTCAGTTCCTCGCCTTCGAGGTACTTCTCCATCATTTCTTCGCTGGCCTCGGCTGCCGCCTCGACGAGATTCTCGCGCCACTTCACGCACTCGGCCGCCATCTCGGCCGGGATCTCCTCCAGCCGGAAGGTCATGCCCATGTCGTCCTCGTTCCAGAAGATCGCCTTCATGCGCACCAGGTCGACGACACCCTTGAAGCCGTCTTCCGCACCGATCGGGAGCTGGATAGGCACCGGATTGGCATTGAGGCGGGTCTTGATCTGGCCGATGACACGCAGGAAGTTCGCGCCGGCGCGATCCATCTTGTTGACGAAGGCCAGGCGCGGCACGCCATACTTGTTGGCCTGGCGCCACACCGTCTCCGACTGCGGCTCGACACCGCCGACCGCGCAGAATACCGCGCAGGCGCCGTCGAGCACCCGCAGCGAGCGCTCGACCTCGATCGTGAAGTCGACGTGACCCGGGGTATCGATGACGTTGATGCGATGCTCCGGGAACTGCTTGTCCATGCCGCTCCAGAAACAGGTGATGGCAGCCGAGGTGATCGTGATGCCACGCTCCTGCTCCTGTTCCATCCAGTCCGTCGTGGCGGCGCCATCGTGCACTTCGCCGATCTTGTGCGACATGCCGGTATAGAACAGTATGCGCTCGGACGTCGTCGTCTTGCCGGCGTCGATATGCGCCATGATACCGATGTTCCGATATCGTTCTATGGGAGTTTTTCTAGCCACGATGTTTGCCTGTCCGGATCAGATAAATAAAAAGTAAACGGAGACGACGCCGCCCTTACCAGCGGTAATGCGAGAAGGCCTTGTTGGCCTCCGCCATGCGATGCGTGTCTTCGCGCTTCTTGACCGCCGAGCCGCGGCCTTCGCAGGCGTCGAGGATCTCGGCGGCAAGCCGCAGACCCATCGTCTTCTCGCTGCGGTTGCGCGCCGCATCGACCAGCCAGCGCATCGCCAGCGCCTGGCCGCGGTCGCCGCGCACTTCCATCGGCACCTGGTAGGTCGCGCCGCCGACACGGCGGGACTTGACCTCGACCAGCGGCCGGATGTTCTCCAGGGCCTGGGTCAGCGCGCCGAGCGGTTCCGGCTTGCCCTTGCGGCCGACCTGGTCGAGGGCGCCGTAGACGATGCTCTCGGCCAGCGACTTCTTGCCGCTGCGCATGACCATGTTGATGAACCGGGCGAGATTCTGATCCCCGAACTTGGGATCCGGAATCTGTTCGCGCTTCTGGACAACTCTTCTCCTGGGCATCGTCAGTACATCCGTAAATATGGTTTCGGGATCAACCCTTCGGGCGCTTGGCGCCGTACTTCGAACGGCCCTTGCGCCGGCCGTCGACGCCCGAGGTGTCGAGGCTGCCGCGCACCGTGTGATAGCGCACGCCGGGCAGGTCCTTGACGCGGCCGCCGCGGATCAGGACCACCGAGTGCTCCTGCAGGTTATGGCCTTCGCCTCCGATGTAGGTCGTCACTTCCATGCCGTTGGTCAGGCGGACGCGGGCGACCTTGCGGAGCGCCGAGTTCGGCTTCTTCGGGGTCGTCGTATAGACGCGGGTACACACGCCGCGCTTCTGCGGGCACCCTTCGAGTCCGGGCACGGCGCTTTTGGCCTTTTTCCGTGTCCGGGGCTTTCGAACCAGCTGATTGATCGTTGCCATCAGAGAATCGCACCATCCTAATAAATATCAAGCGTCCAGCCATTCGGGGCGCAGCGCCTGCGGCCTGTCGCGCCCGAGGTTGAACGCTTGATGTTCAATGAGTTGAGCTGACCGGGGGGAGCGTCCGAAAACCGCCTCACCCTGCTTCTGCAAAGACGCGAAAGTTTATGGTGATAACCGCGCCCTGTCAAGAGATCCGCCGCGGCACGGCCCCGATGCCGGGGCCACCTTGAACCGCAAAATCAGGGACTTGAAACGGGCAGCGCCCCTGCCCGACAAAAGCGGGCAAGGGCGCTGCGGTCCGTCCGGTCGCGGTCCGTTCCGCGCCGGCATTCCGGCGGCTTCCGTCCCTTCGGATCAGGTCACGTTCAGGGCCTGGCGCAGGGCCTCCTCGACCTCGTCGCTGGTCGGCGGGGCCTTGACTTCGGACTCCGCCGCGGCCTGCTCCTTGCGCTGGCGCTCGCTGTGATAGGCGAGGCCGGTACCGGCCGGGATCAGGCGCCCGACGATGACGTTTTCCTTGAGGCCGCGCAGCTGGTCGACCTTGCCGCTGACTGCGGCCTCGGTCAGCACGCGGGTGGTCTCCTGGAACGACGCCGCCGAGATGAAGGACTCGGTCGCCAGCGAGGCCTTGGTGATGCCGAGCAGCACCGGCTCGAACTCGGCCGGGGTCTTGCCGTCGGCGATCGCCTTCTCGTTCTCCTCGAGCACGCGGGTACGCTCGACCTGCTCGCCGGTCAGCAGGCTGGTCTCGCCGGGCGACTTGATCTCGACCTTGCGCAGCATCTGGCGAACGATGACCTCGATATGCTTGTCGTTGATCTTCACGCCCTGCAGGCGATAGACATCCTGGACCTCCTTGACGATATAGCGCGCGAGTTCCTCGACGCCGAGCAGCTTGAGGATGTCGTGCGGCGAAGGCGCGCCGTCGGCGATGACCTCGCCCTTCTCGACATGCTCACCCTCGAACACCGTGATGTGGCGCCACTTCGGGATCAGTCCCTCATAGCGCTCGCCGTTCTCGCCGACGATGATCAGGCGCTGCTTGCCCTTGGTGTCCTTGCCGAAGGCCACGGTGCCGGTGATCTCGGCGAGGATCGCCGGATCCTTCGGCTTTCTCGCCTCGAACAGGTCGGCGACGCGCGGCAGACCGCCGGTGATATCGCGGGTCTTCGACGACTCCTGCGGGATACGCGCGATGACGTCGCCGACGTTCACCCTGGCGCCGTCGCTGAGACCGATGATCGCGCCCGCCGGCAGGTAATAGGTTGCCGGGATGTCGGTGCCGGCGAAGAAGCAGTCGTTACCGTCCTTGTCGACGATCTTGACCATCGGACGCAGGTCCTTGGTGCTGAGACCGCGCGACTTGGGATCGGTGACGATCATGCTGGACAGGCCGGTGACCTCGTCGGTCTGACGCTGGACGGTGACGCCGTCGATGATGTCGGAGAACTTCAGCAGACCGGACACTTCGGTGATGACCGGATGGGTGTGCGGATCCCAGTTCGCGAGCTGCCGGCCGGCCTCGACCTTGCCGCCGTCGCCGATCGACAGCATCGCGCCGTAGGGGATCTTGTAACGCTCGCGCTCGCGACCGTTGCCGTCGATGACGACCAGCTCGCCGGAACGCGACACCGCGACATTGGTGCCGCTGCTGTTCTGGATCAGCTTGATGTTGTCGAGGCGCGCGGTGCCCGAGACCTTGGCCTCGACCGAGTTCACGGTCACGGTACGCGAGGCCGCGCCGCCGATGTGGAAGGTACGCATCGTCAGCTGGGTGCCGGGCTCGCCGATCGACTGCGCCGCGATGACACCGACCGACTCGCCGATATTGACGCGATGACCGCGCGCGAGATCGCGGCCGTAGCAGGCGCCGCAGATGCCGAACTGATTGTCGCAGGTGATCGGCGAACGGACCTTGATGCGATCGATGCCTTCCAGCTCGATGCGCTGCACCCAGGCCTCGTCGATCAGCGTACCGGCCGGGATCAGCACCTCGCTGTCGGGGCCGGAGACGCAGACGTCCTCGGCGACAGTGCGGCCGAGCACCAGCGAGCCGAGCGGTTCGACGACGTCGCCGCCCTCGATCAGCGCCGCCATGGTCAGGCCGTTGGTCGTGCCGCAATCCTCCTCGGTGATGACCAGGTCCTGGGCGACGTCGACCAGGCGGCGGGTCAGGTAACCGGAGTTCGCGGTCTTGAGCGCGGTGTCGGCGAGACCCTTGCGCGCGCCGTGGGTCGAGATGAAGTACTGGAGGACGTCGAGGCCCTCGCGGAAGTTCGCGGTGATCGGCGTCTCGATGATCGAGCCGTCCGGCTTGGCCATCAGGCCGCGCATGCCGGCGAGCTGGCGGATCTGGGCGGCGGAACCTCGCGCGCCGGAGTCGGCCATCATGAAGATCGAATTGAACGAGGTCTGCCTGACCTGCTTGCCGTCGGCGTCGACGGTGACATCGGTGCCGAGCTTGTCCATCATCGC
Source organism: Chromatiales bacterium (assembly GCA_050486285.1). Taxonomy (GTDB): domain Bacteria; phylum Pseudomonadota; class Gammaproteobacteria; order SZUA-140; family SZUA-140; genus JAITWN01. Next base: position 10,237 of record JBJHCZ010000027.1, on the reverse strand, counting down.
CTTGGCGACCTTGTCGTTGGTGTGCGACCAGATGTCGACCACCTTGTTGTAACGCTCGCCGTTGGTGACCAGACCCGAGGTGTACTGGTTCTCGATGTCCTTGACCTCGAGTTCGGCCGCACGAATGATCTCCGGCTTCTGGTCCGGAATCACCATGTCGTCGACGCCGATCGACACGCCGGCGCGGGTCGCGAAGCTGAAGCCGGTGTACATCAGGCGGTCGGCAAAGATCACGGTGTCCTTGAGACCGACGTTGCGATAGCAGGCATTGACCAGGCTCGAGATCGCCTTCTTGCTCATATCGCGATTGATCAGGTCGAAGGACAGGCCGTCGGGCAGGATTTCGGACAGCAGCGCGCGGCCGGCCGTGGTCTCGACCAGGCGGCGGACCTCCCTGCGCTCGCCGTCCTCGTCGAACAGCACCTCGCGGATGCGCACCTTGATGCGCGCCTGCAGATCGACCTGGCGGGTTTCGTAGGCGCGGTGCACCTCACCGACGTCGGCGAACGCCATGCCCTCGCCCTTGACGTTGACCTTCTCGCGGGTCATGTAATAGAGGCCGAGCACGACGTCCTGCGACGGCACGATGATCGGCTCGCCGTTGGCCGGCGACAGGATGTTGTTGGTCGACATCATCAGCGCGCGCGCCTCGAGCTGCGCCTCCAGCGACAGCGGCACGTGCACGGCCATCTGGTCGCCGTCGAAGTCGGCGTTGAACGCGGTGCAGACCAGCGGATGCAGCTGGATCGCCTTGCCCTCGATCAGCACCGGCTCGAAGGCCTGGATGCCGAGACGGTGCAGGGTCGGCGCGCGGTTGAGCAGGATCGGATGTTCGCGGATGACCTCCTCGAGGATATCCCAGACCTCCGGACCCTCGCGCTCGACCATCTTCTTCGCGGCCTTGATCGTGGTCGCCAGCCCGCGGCGCTCGATCTTGCTGAAGATGAACGGCTTGAACAGTTCCAGCGCCATCTTCTTCGGCAGGCCGCACTGGTGCAGGCGCAGCGTCGGACCGACCACGATGACCGAACGGCCGGAGTAGTCGACGCGCTTGCCGAGCAGGTTCTGGCGGAAGCGGCCCTGCTTGCCCTTGATCATGTCGGCCAGCGACTTCAGCGGGCGCTTGCTGGTGCCGGTGATCGCCTTGCCGCGGCGGCCGTTGTCGAGCAGCGCGTCGACGGCCTCCTGCAGCATGCGCTTCTCGTTGCGCACGATGATATCCGGCGCATTCAGGTCGAGCAGCCGCTTCAGTCGGTTGTTGCGGTTGATGACGCGGCGATAAAGATCGTTGAGATCCGAGGTCGCGAAACGGCCGCCGTCCAGCGGCACCAGCGGACGCAGCTCCGGCGGCAACACCGGCAGCACCGACATCACCATCCATTCGGGACGATTGCCTGAGCCGAGGAAGGCCTCCATCAGCTTGAGACGCTTCGACAGCTTCTTGATCTTGGTGTCGGAGGTCGCGGTCGCGATCTCGGCGCGCAGTTTATCGACCTCGGTCTTGATGTCGAGCGACTGCAGCAGCTCGTGGACCGCCTCGGCGCCCATGCGGGCGTCGAACTCGTCACCATACTCCTCGATGGCGTCGAGATAGGCCTCGTCGGTCAGCAACTGGCCTCGCTCGAGCTGGGTCATGCCCGGATCGATGACGACGAAGGCCTCGAAGTACAGCACGCGCTCGATGTCGCGCAGCGTCATGTCGAGCAACAGGCCCATACGCGACGGCAGCGACTTCAGGAACCAGATGTGCGCGACCGGGCTGGCCAGCTCGATGTGGCCCATGCGCTCGCGGCGCACCTTGGTCACGGTGACCTCGACGCCGCACTTCTCGCAGATCACGCCGCGGTGCTTGAGGCGCTTGTACTTGCCGCACAGGCACTCGTAGTCCTTGACCGGCCCGAAGATCTTGGCGCAGAACAGCCCGTCGCGCTCCGGCTTGAAGGTGCGGTAGTTGATCGTCTCCGGCTTCTTGACCTCGCCGTAGGACCACGAGCGGATCTTGGCCGGCGACGCCAGCCCGATGCGAATCGCGTCGAACTCGTCGACCTGGCCCTGCTGCTTGAACATGTTAAGTAGGTTTTTCAATGCCGTATCTCCCGAATCTTGTCCTGGTTGCCGATGCCGCGTGAACCGTCCCGTCTCACTCCAGCTCGACATCGATACCGAGGGCGCGGATCTCCTTGAGCAGCACGTTGAACGATTCCGGCATGCCGGGCTCCATGTGGTGATCGCCGTCGACGATGTTCTTGTACATCGCGGTTCGGCCATGGACGTCGTCCGACTTGACGGTCAGCATTTCCTGCAGGGTGTAGGCGGCGCCGTAGGCTTCCAGCGCCCACACCTCCATTTCACCGAAGCGCTGGCCGCCGAACTGCGCCTTGCCGCCGAGCGGCTGCTGGGTGACCAGGCTGTACGGACCGGTCGAGCGCGCGTGCATCTTGTCGTCGACGAGGTGGTTCAGCTTCAGCATGTACATGTAGCCGACCGTGACCGGACGCTCGAAGGCATCGCCGGTGCGGCCGTCGTACAGCGTGGTCTGGCCCGAGGACGGCAGTCCTGCGATCTCGAGCATTGCCTTGATCTCGCCTTCGGTGGCGCCGTCGAAGACCGGCGTCGCCATCGGCACGCCGTCGCGGAGGTTGCCGCCGAGCGTGACGACCTCGTCGTCGGTCAGCTGGTTCAGGTCCTCTTTCTTGCCGCTGGCGTTGTAGACCTTGTCCATGAACTTGCGCAGCTCGCCGGCACTGCGACCGGCGTCGAGCATGTCGCCGATCTTTCTGCCGAGCCCCTTCGCCGCCCAGCCGAGATGCGTTTCCAGCACCTGGCCGACGTTCATGCGCGAGGGTACGCCGAGCGGGTTCAGCACGATGTCGACCGGCGTGCCGTCAGCCATGTACGGCATGTCCTCGACCGGGACGATCATCGAGATGACGCCCTTGTTGCCGTGGCGACCGGCCATCTTGTCGCCGGGCTGCACGCGGCGCTTGACCGCGAGGTAGACCTTGACCATCTTCAGCACGCCGGGGGCAAGGTCATCGCCGGCGCTGAGCTTGCCGCGCTGGTGCTCGAGCTTGTCGTCGAAGGCCTTGCGCAACTGGCGGCGCTGGTCGTTGAGTCCCTCGAGCTCCCTGACCGAGGCCTCGGTCTTGAGCTTGATGTCGAACCACTTCTCGCGCGCGAGCTCGGACAGCATCGTCTTGGTGATCTTGGCTTCCTTGAAGCCCTTCGGCCCGCCCTCGGCGGTCTTGCCGACCAGCAGCTTCTCGGCCCGCAGGTAGATGTCTTCCTCGAGGATGCGGTACTCGTCGTTGAGGTCCTTCTTGATGCGCTCGAGCTCGGTCTTTTCGATCTGCAGCGCGCGCTTGTCCTTCTCGACGCCGTCGCGCGTCAGCACGCGCACGTCTATCACCGTTCCGGACATGCCGGACGGCACACGGGCCGAGGTGTCCTTCACGTCCGAGGCCTTCTCACCGAAGATCGCGCGCAGCAGCTTCTCCTCCGGCGTCAGCTGGGTCTCGCCCTTCGGCGTGACCTTGCCGACCAGGATGTCGCCCGGGCCGACCTCGGCGCCGATGTAGACGATACCGGACTCGTCGAGCTTGGCCAGCGCGCTCTCGCCGACGTTGGGGATGTCGCAGGTGATCTCCTCCGGCCCAAGCTTGGTGTCACGGGCGACGCAGGTGATCTCCTCGATGTGGATCGAGGTATAGCGGTCTTCCTCGACGACGCGCTCCGAGATCAGGATCGAGTCCTCGAAGTTGTAGCCGTTCCACGGCATGAACGCGACCAGCAGGTTCTGCCCCAGCGCCAGCTCGCCGGTGTCGGTCGATGAGCCGTCGGCGAGCACGTCGCCCTTCGCGATGATGTCTCCCGGCTGCACCAGCGGCCGCTGGTTGATACAGGTGTTCTGGTTCGAACGCGTGTACTTGATCAGGTTGTAGATATCGACGCCCGGTTCGCCGGTCGCGGTCTCCTCGTCGTGCACGCGCACGACCATGCGGCCGGCATCGACCGAATCGACGACGCCGCCGCGGGCGGCGACGACCGCGGTGCCTGAGTCGATCGCGACGGTGCGCTCCATGCCGGTGCCGACCAGCGGCTTCTCGGCGCGCAGCGACGGCACTGCCTGACGCTGCATGTTCGAGCCCATCAAGGCGCGGTTGGCGTCGTCATGCTCGAGGAACGGAATCAGCGACGCGGCCACCGAAACGATCTGTTTCGGCGACACGTCCATGTACTCGACGCGATCCGGCGTCATCATCGTGAATTCGTTCTCGAAGCGGCAGGACACGATTTCGTCGACCAGCTTGCCCTTGGCGTCGAGCGTCGCGCCGGCCTGGCCGATCACGTAACGCCCTTCCTCGATCGCCGACAGATATTCGATCTCGTCGGTGACGCGGCCGTTCACGACCTTGCGGTACGGTGTCTCGAGGAAGCCGTATTCATTGGTGCGGGCATAGACCGCCATCGAGTTGATCAGACCGATGTTCGGCCCTTCCGGCGTCTCGATCGGGCACACCCGGCCGTAATGGGTCGGATGCACGTCGCGCACCTCGAAGCCGGCGCGCTCGCGGGTCAGACCGCCCGGGCCAAGCGCGGAGACGCGGCGCTTGTGGGTGACCTCGGACAGCGGATTGTTCTGGTCCATGAACTGCGACAGCTGGCTCGAGCCGAAGAACTCCTTGATGACGGCCGTGACCGGCTTCGCGTTGATCATCTCCTGCGGCATCAGGCCTTCGGACTCGGCCAGCGCCAGGCGCTCGCGGACGGCGCGCTCGACGCGGACCAGACCGACGCGGAACTGGTTCTCGACCATCTCGCCGACGCAGCGGATGCGGCGATTGCCGAGGTGATCGATGTCATCGACGGTGCCGGCGCCGTTCTTGATGTCGATCAGCACCTTCAGCGCGTCGAGGATGTCGGAGCCGGCGCCGAGTTCCTGCACCAGGCGCGCGGACTCGTCATTGCCGCGGCTGCTGAAATAGGTGTTGTCGTAGAGGATGCCCGGGCCGGTGATCGCATCGCGCTGGACGCGGCGGTTGAACTTCATGCGGCCGACCGCCGACAGATCGTAGCGGTCCGGGTTGAAGAACAGGTTGAAGAACAGCAGTTCGGCGGCATCCTTCGTCGGCGGCTCGCCGGGGCGCATCATCCGGTAGATGTCGACCATCGCGTCCAGCTGGGTGCGGGTCTGGTCGAGGCGCAGGGTGTCGGAGATGTACGGCCCGCGGTCGAGCTCGTTGATGTAGAGCGTACGGATCTCCTTGATCCCGGAATCGCGGATCTGGTCGATCAGATCGGGGCCGAGCTCGGCATTGGCCTCGGCGACGATCTCGCCGGTGCCGGTGTCGACGAGGTCATGCGCGAGCACCTTGCCGATCAGGTACTCGGTCGGCACCGGGATCGAGGTGACCCCGAGAGATTCCATCTCGCGGACATGGCGCGCGGTGATGCGGCGGCCGGCCTCGACGATGACCTTGCCCTTCGGGCCCTTGAGGTCGAACAACAGCGTCTCGCCACGCAGGCGCTCGGGCACGAGGTCGAGACGAATACCGTCCTTGCCGAAGTGGAAGGTGTTGAGATCGAAGAACGTCTCCAGCATCTGCTGGTTGGTGTAGCCGAGCGCGCGCAGCAGCACGGTGGCCGGCAGCTTGCGGCGGCGATCGATGCGGACGAACACGCAATCGACCGGATCGAATTCGAAGTCCAGCCAGGACCCGCGATAGGGGATGATGCGGGCCGAATACAGCACCTTGCCTGAGGAATGGGTCTTGCCCTTGTCGTGATCGTAGAATACGCCGGGCGAACGGTGGAGCTGCGACACCACGACGCGCTCGGTGCCGTTGATGACGAAGGTGCCGTTGGCCGTCATCAGCGGGATCTCGCCCATGTAGACTTCCTGCTCCTTCCTCTCCTTGACCGGCTTCTTGCCGCCGGGCAGCGTCGAGGCCTCCTTGTCGTAGATGACCAGGCGGACCCTGACCTTGAGCGGCGCGGAATAGGTCACGCCGCGGAGCTGGCACTCCTTGACGTCGAACACCGGCTCTCCGAATTCATAGCTGACGTATTCCAGCGCGGCGTTCCCGGAATAGCTCTCGATCGGGAAAACCGAGCGAAACGCGGCCTCGAGGCCCTGGTCGGCGCGCTGATCCGGCGCCGCCTCGGCCTGCAGGAAGGCCCGGTAGGAATCAAGCTGTGTCGCCAGGAGATAAGGCACCTTCAGGACGCTGGGCCGCTTGCCAAAATCCTTGCGAATGCTTTTCTTCTCGGTGTAGGAATACGACATCGGAGATCCTCTGAGCTAATGAATTAAAGAGCGACAGGCGCAATTCGTCCTGGATGCGGGAAAATAGCAATCCCGGCCCGGAAACCACTGCTTCCGGGCCAGGACGCTCCCGCTATGACCGGCCGCAGGGCCGGCAGTTCCTTATTTGAGATCAACCGAGGCGCCTGCCTCCTCCAGCTGCTTCTTGATGTCATCCGCGTCCTTCTTCGAGACGCCTTCCTTGACGGTCGACGGCGCGCCTTCGACCAAGTCCTTGGCCTCCTTGAGGCCGAGACCGGTGATTGCGCGAACGACCTTGATGACGCCGACCTTGTTGTCGCCGAAGGCCTTCAGGATGACGTCGAACTCGGTCTGCTCTTCGGCGACTGCGGCGCCGCCGCCGGCGGGCATCGCCATCGGCGCGGCGGCAACGGCGGCCGTAACGCCGAACTTGTCTTCCATTGCCTTGATCAGGTCGACGACCTCGATCACGGTCATGTTCGAAATGGTGTTCAGAATCTCTTCAGTTGAAACGGCCATGATGTGTGCTCCTGGTAATTCCTGTAATGGTTTGAGTGTCAGCCGGGCGCGGTTACGCTCAGGCTGCCTGTTGTTTCTGATCGCGCACGGCGTCGATGGTGCGGGCCAGCTTGTTCGCCGGCTCGGCCAGCGTACGCGCCAGCTTCGCAATCGGCGCCTTCATCGCCGCCATCAGCAGGCTGATGGCCTCGTCGCGCGTCGGCATGTCCGCGAGCCGCTTGGCATCGCCGGGTTCGAGCAGCTTGCCGCGCAGGGCCACGACCCTGATGACGAGCTTTTCGTTCTCCTTGGCGAAGTCCGTCATCACGCGGGCGGCCGCGGCAGGATCGTCGATCGAGAACGCGAGCATCAGCGGGCCGGTGAGACCGTCCTGCATGCATGCGAACTCGGTATCGGCGATGGCGCGACGCGCGAGCGTATTCTTGACGACGCGCATGTAGACACCGGCCTCGCGGGCCTTGCTGCGCAGCCGGGTCAGCTGGCCCACGGTCAGGCCGCTGTATTCGGCCGCGATCGCGGACTGTGCCGTGGCTGCACGACTGGCGACTTCGGCGACGATCACCTTCTTTTCATCTAGTGAAAGCAAACGATCACCTCCCTGGTAACCCTCGTCCCGGCGGCGCCGGGCAGGTCGGGCTGGTTGCAGTTCGGGGCGCCGAAGCGCCCCACCCTACGGCGACCGTCACCAGGAAAAACCTGTTTCGGGTAGCACCGTCTGCGCAGGCTGGCCACCTTGCGGTCGCCGGATTAAGCGCGTTCGCCGGAATCCGGCCAGTGCGCGCCTGCGGTCTTCGACGACCCCGCGCCGGGGCGCGGGGTTGCCCAAAGTCCTGACCTTCAGCCGGCGCTTACGCCGGCAGTGTCGACTGGTCGACCCGGATGCCGGGCCCCATCGTCGTCGACACCGATACCTTCTGCATGTAGATGCCCTTCGCGGTGCTCGGCTTGGACTTGTTCAGCGCCGCGATCAGCGCGCCGAGGTTCTCGCGCAGCGCATCGACGCTGAAACTGGCCTTGCCGATGCTGCAATGCACGATACCCGCCTTGTCGGCGCGGTACTGGACCTGTCCGGCCTTGGCATTGCGCACGGCGCCGGCGACGTCGGTGGTCACCGTGCCGACCTTCGGATTCGGCATCAGGCCGCGCGGGCCGAGCACCTGGCCGAGCTGGCCGACGACGCGCATCGCGTCAGGCGTCGCGATCGCGACGTCGAATTCGATCTTGCCGGCCTTGACCGTCGCGGCGAGGTCGTCGAAACCGACGATGTCGGCGCCCGCGGCCCTGGCGACCTCGGCATTGTCACCCTGCGCGAACACCGCGACCCTGACGGTCTTGCCGGTGCCGTTCGGGAGTACGGTCGCGCCGCGCACGACCTGGTCGGACTTGCGGGTGTCGACGCCGAGATTGACGCTGACATCGACCGACTCGTCGAACTTGACCGTCGACAGCTCCTTGAGCAAGGCCAGGGCCTCGTCGATCGAATACTGGCGGGCGGGGTCGAGCTTCTCGTTGATCCGCTTGAATCGCTTGCTGATACCGGCCATGTCAGACACCCTCCGTCTCGATGCCCATGCTGCGCGCGCTGCCGGCGATCGTGCGCACGGCGGCGTCCATGTCGGCAGCAGTCAGGTCCGGCATCTTGGCCGCCGCGATCTCCTCGAGCTGCGCGCGCGTGACCTTGGCGACCTTGTTGGTGTTGGGGTTCGCGCTGCCGGATGCGATGCCGGCCGCCTTCTTCAGCAACACGGAGGCCGGTGGCGTCTTGGTGATGAAGGTAAAGCTGCGATCGCTGTAGACGGTGATGACGACCGGCAGCGGCAGCCCTGCCTCGACGTTCTGCGTGTGCGCATTGAACGCCTTGCAGAATTCCATGATGTTCACGCCGCGCTGACCGAGCGCGGGACCGACCGGCGGGCTCGGATTGGCCTTGCCGGCAGGAATCTGAAGCTTGATGTAAGCTTCGACCTTCTTTGCCATTGTCTGATCTCCCGGGTGCAAGCGCCGCGAAGCGGCTCCCCGTCACGTTGTAAACAAGCAGGGTGTCGACCCTGCGTCCTGCCTGACAGGCGGTTGAAAAAGCCCGGCGGGTTTGCTCCGCGAATGGCTCGCCTCGCTGCCGCTGCGCGGCACCCTTCGGGCCCCGGCGAGGCTGCGCTTGACTTCGCTGCGCAAACCCGCCGGGCTTTTTCAACCGCCTGTCAACTCTTTTCCACCTGGGCGAATTCCAGCTCGACCGGGGTCGAGCGCCCGAAGATCGTCACCGCGACGCGCAGGCGGCTTTTCTCGTAGTTGACCTCCTCGACGACGCCGCTGAAATCCGCGAACGGACCGTCGATGACGCGCACCACCTCGCCCGGCTCGAACAGCACCTTCGGCCGCGGCTTCTCCACGCCCTCCTGGATGCGGTTCATGATCGACATCGCTTCCTTCTCGGAGATCGGCGCCGGACGATCCGAGGTGCCGCCGATGAAGCCCATGACCTTCGGCACTTCCTTGACCAGGTGCCAGGTCATGTCGTTCATTTCCATGTTGATCAGCACGTAGCCGGGAAAGAACTTGCGATCGCTGCGACGCTTCTGGCCGCCGCGCATCTCGACGACTTCCTCGGTCGGCACCAGGATCTCGCCGAACTTGTCGGCCAGGTCGCTGTGCGCGATGCGCTCCTTCAGCGAACGGATCGCCTGCTGTTCATAGCCCGAATAGACATGAACCACGTACCAGCGCCTCTTCGGCGCGTCCGTCTTCGTCGTTTCGGTGTCCGCTTTCGCCATATCCGCGCTCAGCCTCCCCGGCTCATCACCATCTTGACTATCCATGTCAGGATCGAGTCAAATATCCAAAGTATTATCGCGATCAGCACCACCATCGCCATCACGATCAGGGTGCTCTGCACGGTTTCCTTCTTGGTCGGCCACACCACCTTGCGCACCTCGGTGCGGGCCTCGCCGAGATAGCCCCAGGTCTGGCGTCCGGCCGCGGTCTGGAACAGCACCCCGGCGGCAACGCCCATCGCGGCCAGCAGGCCGAGCACCCGCAGCAGCAACGACTCGTCGCCGTAATGATAAAAGCCGGCGATCGCGCCGCCGATGATCAGCGCCGCGACCGCGAACTTGAGCTTATCCGCCATTCTTCATCCTGCCGGGAACAGATGCGCGCCTGTCCCCCTGCTTTCGCTGGCAGGCCAGGAGGGAATCGAACCCCCAACCTGCGGTTTTGGAGACCGCCGCTCTGCCAATTGAGCTACTGGCCTGTTAATGACCGGGAGCCGCGCGCGTCACGCGGCTGCCGGCCCGTACCCTTGCTATTCGATGACCTTCGACACCACGCCGGCGCCGACGGTGCGGCCGCCCTCGCGAATCGCGAAGCGCAGACCTTCTTCCATCGCGATCGGCGCAATCAGCGACACCGTCATCTTCACGTTGTCACCCGGCA
>JBJHCZ010000026.1:0-17972 GCA_050486285.1 Chromatiales bacterium | reverse complement strand
ACAGGATGAGAGGACCGGTAGGTTTGCTCCGCGAATGGCTCGCCTCGCTGCCGCTGCGCGGCACCCTTCGGGCTCCGGCGAGGCTGCGCTTGACTTCGCTGCGCAAACCTACCGGTCCTCTCATCAGCCTGTCAGACGTCGAGGACGAGGCCGCCGCGGAGGCGGTGCAGGCGGCGGTCTGTGATCTGCTTCGTGCATTGCTCGAAGAGTGTGGTCTCGGCGCCCGGCTTGTTGTGAGTCAGGTAGATGTCGGGGTCGTGGCGGAGCTTGTGCAGATCCTCGGCGAGCAGCGACGGGCAATAATGCCGCGACTGCAACGCGAGCTCGCGGAAGCTGTCGGTGAACGCGACCTCGACGATCAGCGCGTCGAGGCGGTCGCGCGCATTCAGCGCATCCCAGAAGGTGTCGTTGGTCGTGGTATCGCCGCTGAAGGCAATGACGCGGCTGCCGCAGACGATGCGATAACCGACGGTCGGCACGATATGATTGACCGGGATCATCTCGAAACTGCGGCCGCCGACGACGCAGGTCCTGCCCGGCTCGTGGACCTGGTAGCGCATCACCGGTTCGACCTCGGACGGCAGGCGCGAGAAATCGGGCCAGATTGCCCAGTTGAAGATATGCTTCTTCAGCACCTCGATCGTCGACAGCTGGCCGTGGATCAGCAGGGGCGCCGAGATATGCGGAAACAGGCTGTCGATCATCAGCGGCAGACAGGCGATGTGATCGAGATGGGTATGGGTCAGGAAGACATGGCGAATGCGCATCATCTCCTGCAGGGTCAGTTCGCTGAGGCCGGTGCCGGCATCGATGAGGATGTCGTCGTCGAGCAGCAAGGAGGTCGTGCGCAGTTCGCCGCCGATGCCGCCGCTGCATCCCAGTACTCTGATTTTCATGCCTGCCGTTCCGCCCGCTGCGATCCGCGATCCCGCGCCGGTCCGCGCGATCGCCTGTCCCTTGCCCGTCGGCCCGACGTCCCTCAGACGCCGTTTTGACCGGGGCCCTAAAACCGGCTAAATTCGTCCCGACAGGACGTCCTGCCCGGACAATTTCCATTCCGTGCCCATGGTTGCGGGCATACGCTGACAGTATCGACCCTTGACCGAATTTCTAGAGTGTACAAGGAGATTGAGCCGCGTGCCGGCGTCTCCTGTATCAAGAACCCGCCCCCGACGCCGATGAACACCCTCGTGCTCAGCCTGTTGGCGATACCGATTTATCTGGCGACCGGGACGCTGTTCGCGCTGCGTCTCGCCGGCCGCGTCTCGCGCGAAACCTTCACCGCGCGCCGCCTGCTCGCGGTCGCCGCGGTCGGCCTCGTACTGCACGCGCTGCTGTTGTGGCAGCACCTGTTCACGCCGGAGGGACTCAACTTCGGCTTCTTCAATGTGGTGTCGCTGCTGACCTGGGTCATGGCGGCGATGTTCGTGCTGACCGCGCTGAACCGCCCGGTCGAGAACCTCGGCATCGCGATCCTGCCGCTCGCCGCGCTCGGGGTCCTGCTCGAACAGGCCTTCCCGAGCCGGCACCTGCTGGCCCCGGGCCGCGAGATGCTCGATATCCACATCCTGATCTCGATCACTGCCTACAGCATACTCGCGCTGGCGACGCTGCAGGCGGTGCTGCTCGCGATCCAGGACCGCCACCTGCACGGCAAGCATCCGGGCGGCTTCATCCGCAAGCTGCCGCCGCTGCAGACGATGGAGCGGATGCTGTTCCAGATGATCGGCGCCGGTTTCCTGCTGCAGACCCTGTCGCTCGCGACCGGCTTCATGTTCATCGAGGACATGTTCGCGCAGCACATGGTGCACAAGACCTTCTTCGCGGTGCTGGCCTGGGCGGTATTCGCGACCCTGCTGTGGGGGCGCTGGCAGTTCGGTTGGCGCGGCCGCATCGCGATACGCTGGACGCTCGTCGGCTTCGCGTCGCTGCTGCTCGCCTACCTCGGCAGCAAGCTGGTGCTCGAACTGCTGCTGGGATACTGACCCCACCACGCGGCCACCGCGATGATCGACCTCTCCGTCAACACGCTGCTGATCATTCTGGGCATCCTGCTGGTGCTGTCGGCGTTCTTCTCGGCGTCGGAAACCGCGATGATGCGGCTCAACCGCTATCGCCTGCGCTACCTGGTCCAGCAGCGTCATGCCGGCGCGCTGCGCGCCCACCTGCTGCTGAAGCGACCGGACCGCCTGATCGGCTTCATCCTGCTCGGCAACAACTTCGTCAACATCCTCGCCTCCTCCATCGTGACGATCGTGACGATCAAGGTCTTCGGCCAGGCCTGGATCGGGGTCGCGGCGGGCCTGCTGACGATCGTGATCCTGATCTTCGCCGAGGTCGCGCCGAAGACGATGGCGGCGCTGCACCCGGAGCGCATCGCGTTCCCGGCCTCGCTGGTGCTGCGGCCGCTGCTGATCCTGTTCTATCCGCTGGTCTGGGTCATCAATGCGATCGGCAACGGCCTGCTGCGGCTGCTCGGGGTGCGCACCGAGGAGGAAGACGCGATGCACCAGTTGAGTCGCGACGAGTTGCGCACCGTCGTCAACGAGGCCGGCGCGCTGATCCCGCGCAAGCACCAGCGCATGCTGATCAACATCCTCGACCTCGAGAAGGCGACCATCGAGGACATCATGATCCCGCGCAACGAGATCGTCGGCATCGATCTCTCGCTCGATCTCGACGAGATCATCGAGCTGCTGTCGAACTCGATGCACACCCGGCTGCCGGTCTTCAATGAAGACATCAACGAGACCACCGGCATCCTCCACGTCCGCAATGCGCTGCCGCAACTGCTCAAGGGAGAATTCACGAAGGAAACCCTGGCGCAATGCGTCGAGGAGCCCTATTTCATCCCCGAGGGCACGCCGCTGAACACGCAGTTGCTGAACTTTCAGCGTCAGAAGCGGCGCATCGGCCTCGTCGTCGACGAATACGGCGACATCGAGGGCCTGGTCACGCTGGAAGACATCCTGGAAGAGATCGTCGGCGAGTTCACGACCGACCTCTCGTCGGTGATCCGCTACGTCCACCCGCAGCCGGACGGCAGCCATCTCGTCGACGGCAGCGTCAACATTCGCGCGCTGAACCGGATGATGAACTGGCACCTGCCGGTCACCGGCCCGAAGACGCTGAACGGCCTGATCCTCGAACACCTGGAGACGATCCCGGCGACCGGCACCAGCCTCAGGGTCAACGGCTACGCGATCGAGATCGTGCAGATCGCCGACAACGCGGTCAAGACCGCGCGCCTCCGCCCGCTGCCACCGTCCGCCTGAATCAGAAGGAATAACCGATCGCGACGCCGTAGCGGTCGAGATGGCTGCGCGGTTGCCAGACCAGCAGATTGCCGGTGGTCACGACGTCGGAGCGGCCGAAGCGGTAGTTCTCGTAGTACAGCCGCAGATACATCCCGAACGGGCGACCGAGCGCGTCCGGCAACAACGAGACCTTGTAACTGGCGAAACTCGATATGCGCTTGCCGGGGTGCAGCAGCAGCGCGCTGCCCGCCAGCACGACGTCCTCGTCGATCGACAGCGGGCGGCGGAAGCCGAGGGTCAAATAGCCCTGCGGCGGGACGTGATTGTGGGCAAGGCCGAGTCCGATACGGAAATAGCGCACGGTGTAGTCTTCGACCAGCCCCTGTACCGGCAACCCGAGGGCATTGACGCCGCCGCGGATGTCGCGCGTCCATTGCTCCATGCCGAGTCCGCCGAACAGGTCGAGCGCCGCCGCGCCGCCGACCAGGTCGGCGAAACGCCAGCCGCCGTCGATGCGGAAGTCCCAGCCGCGGTATTCAGTTTCAGTGCCGACGAAGCGCCGGCCGGTATCCTGGCCGTCGTAGTCGACGGTTGCCAGATAGCCGCTGAGCCGCGCCGCGAGGACGACGCCGCTGTCGTGACGGGAAAGATTGTCGAGGTTCGCGGAGAAGACGAAGCGCGGGCCATGCTCGGTCAGCAGGCGGGTGCCCTGGTCATCGTATTCCTGCCAGCGGAAATGCTCGATGCCGACGTCGATGCCGAGCTGATCGACGCCGCTGCGTTGCGCGATTTCGAAGGAGGCGGCGGCCGAATCATCGGCGAATGCCGGAACGACCAGCAGCGACGCCCACAGGCAGACTAGTCCGGCGGTCAGGCTGTAACGAGGACACATGCTCGACGACCAGCGATTGTCATTATTGTTGTAACGGCGGCGCATGTTCCCATGCCGCCCGGACTCCCTGTCCACAGGGGCAACACTATACCACGCGCCGTGACGGATGCGAGGTCAGCGCAGGCCGAGCACGTCCTGCATGTCGTGGAGGCCGCGTTCACGCTGCATCAGCCATTCGGCGGCGCGCAGCGCGCCGGTCGCGAAGGTCATCCGGCTCGTCGCGATATGGGCGATCTCGACACGCTCGCCGTCGGCCGCGAACATCACCTTGTGATCGCCGACGATGTCGCCGGCGCGGATGGTCTCGAAGCCGATCGTGCGGCGATCGCGCGCGCCGGTCCTGCCCTCGCGACCATAGACCGCGCACTCGGCGAGGTCACGGCCGAGCGCCCCGGCGATGACCTCGCCCATGCGCAGCGCGGTGCCGGACGGCGCATCGATCTTGTTGCGGTGATGGGCCTCGATGACCTCGATATCGACGGAGTCGCCGAGCACGCGCGCGGCAATGTCGAGCAGCTTGAAGCAGAGATTGACGCCGACGCTCATGTTCGGCGCCATCACGATCGCGATGTCGGCGGCAGCGGCGCCGATCTCCGCGCGCTGGGCGTCGGTGAAGCCGGTGGTGCCGATGACGATGCGGCGACCGGCGGCGCGGCAGGCGGCAAGGTTCGCGAGCGTCGCCTCGGGCACGGTGAAGTCGACGAGCACATCGAAATCGCCGGCGACCGCGGCGAGATCGGTGGTGACGGCCACGCCGAGCGGACCGAGACCGGCAAGCTCGCCGGCATCGCGGCCGATCGCCGGACCGGGACGGTCGAGCGCGGCGGCGAGGGTCAGCGACGGCGTTTGCCGGCAGGCCTCGATCAGTGCGCGTCCCATGCGGCCGGCGGCGCCGGCGATCGCGATTCTGGTCATGCGGACTTTATATCTTAAAGTTTGAGATCTTCAAAAAACTTCTTGACGCCGTCGAACCAGCTGCGCGCGCGGGGGGTATGCTCGTGCTTCTCCTCGAGGGTCTGCTCCAGCTCGCGGAGCAACTCCTTCTGGCGCTCGCTGAGATTGACCGGGGTCTCGATGATGACCCGGCACAGCAGGTCGCCGGTGTCGTGACCCTGCACCGAACGCACGCCCTTGCCGCGCAGGCGAAACAGCTTGCCGCTCTGGGTCTCGGGGGGAATCTTCAGCTTGACGCGGCCCTCGAGCGTGGGGGCATCGAGTTCGCCGCCGAGCGCCGCGGTCGTGAACGCGATCGGCATCTCGCAATAGAGATCATTGCCCTCGCGGGTGAAGATCGGGTGAGGGCGGACGCGGATCTGGACGTAGAGATCGCCGGGCGGGCCTCCGCCCTCTCCGGCCTCGCCCTCTCCGGCGAGGCGGATGCGGTCACCGCTATCCACGCCGGGCGGAATCTTGACCGACAGCGTGCGCGTCTCCTCGGTACGCCCCTGGCCCTTGCAGCTCGTGCAGGCTTCGCTGACGATCTTGCCGCGACCCTTGCAGCGCGGGCAGGTCTGCTGGATCGAGAAGAAGCCCTGCTGCATGCGCACCTGGCCCTGGCCGCCGCAGGTCGTGCAGGTGATCGGGCTCGTGCCCTGCTTCGCGCCGCTGCCCTCGCAGGTCGCGCAGGTCACGAGCGTCGGCACGCGAATACGCACCGTCGTGCCCTGCACCGCTTCCTCGAGGTTCAGGTCGAGGTCATAGCGCAGGTCGGCGCCGCGAAACACGGTTGAACGGCGACCGCCGCGGGCGCCGCCGAAGATGTCGCCGAAGACGTCGTCGAAGATGTCGCTGAAACTGCCCCCGCGCGCGGAATGACCGCCCGCGCCGGCGACCGACGGATCTACGCCGGCATGCCCGAACTGGTCGTAGGCGGCGCGCTTGCGCGCATCGGAGAGGACGTCATAGGCCTCCTTGGCCTCCTTGAATTTCTCTTCCGATTCCTTGTCGTCCGGATTGCGGTCCGGGTGGTATTTCATCGCCAGCCGGCGGTAGGCCTTCTTGATGTCGGCCTCGCTGGCGTTGCGCGGCACCCCCAACAGCTCGTAGTAATCCTGCTTTGCCATTCATACGCGCCTTGTCGTTCATCGCCCGGGCGATCAGTGCTTGTTGTCGGCGTCCTTCTTCACTTCCTCGAACTCGGCATCGACGACGTCCTCGTTCTTGCCGGGCGTATCGTCGCCGCCCGCGCCGGCAGTGGACCCGCCGCCACCCTGGGTCGTCTCCTGCTGGCGGGCATAGGCCTTCTCGGCGATCTTCGCCGAGGCCTGGGCCAGCGCCTCGGTCTTTGCCTCGATCTCGGCCTTGTCGTCGCCCTTCATCGCGGCCTGCAGGGCCTCGATCGCGGCCTGGGTCGCGGACTTCTCTTCATCGGAGACCTGGTCGCCGAGATCCTTCAGTGACTTGCTGACCGAATGGATCAGGTTGTCGGCGCGGTTGCGGACATCGACCAGCTCATGGAAACGGCGGTCCTCCTCGGCATGCGCCTCGGCATCCTTGACCATGCGCTCGATCTCCTCGTCGGAGAGGCCGCTCGAGGCCTTGATGACGATCGACTGCGACTTGCCGGTGGCCTTGTCCTTCGCCGACACGTTGAGGATGCCGTTGGCGTCGATGTCGAAGATGACCTCGATCTGCGGCATGCCGCGCGGCGCCGGCGGAATGTCGGAGAGATCGAAGCGACCGAGCGACTTGTTCGCGTTGGCGACCTCGCGCTCGCCCTGCAGCACATGCACGGTCACCGCGGTCTGGTTGTCGTCGGCGGTCGAGAACACCTGGTTCGCCTTGGTCGGGATCGTCGTGTTCTTCTCGATCAGCTTGGTCATGACGCCGCCCAGCGTCTCGATGCCGAGGGACAGCGGGGTCACGTCGAGCAGCAGCACGTCCTTGACCTCGCCGCCGAGCACGCCGCCCTGGATCGCGGCGCCGACCGCGACCGCCTCGTCCGGGTTGACGTCCTTGCGCGGCTCCTTGCCGAAGAACTCCCTGACCGCTTCCTGTACCTTCGGCATGCGGGTCTGGCCGCCGACGAGGATGACTTCATTGATGTCCGAGGCCTTGAGGCCGGCATCTTTCAGCGCGATCCGGCACGGCTCGATCGTGCGCGTGACCAGATCCTCGACCAGCGCCTCGAACTTCGCGCGCGTGACCTTGATGTTGAGATGCTTCGGCCCGCTGGCGTCGGCGGTGATGTAGGGCAGATTGACGTCGGTCTGGTTGCCGGACGACAGCTCGATCTTGGCCTTCTCGGCGGACTCCTTGAGGCGCTGCATCGCCAGCGCGTCGCCGCGCAGGTCGATGGCCTGGTCCTTCCTGAACTCGTCGGCAAGATAGTCGATCAGGCGCATGTCGAAGTCTTCGCCGCCGAGGAAGGTGTCGCCGTTGGTCGCCAGCACCTCGAACTGGTGCTCGCCCTCGACTTCGGCGATCTCGATGATCGAGATGTCGAAGGTGCCGCCGCCGAGGTCGTAGACCGCGATCTTGGAATCGCCGCGCTTCTTGTCCATGCCGTAGGCCAGCGCCGCCGCGGTCGGCTCGTTGATGATGCGCTTGACCTCGAGACCGGCGATGCGGCCGGCATCCTTGGTCGCCTGGCGCTGGGAATCATTGAAATAGGCCGGGACGGTGATGACCGCCTCCCTGACCTCTTCGCCTAAGTAGTCCTCGGCGGTTTTCTTCATCTTGGCGAGGATGCGCGCGGAGACCTCCTGGGGGGCGATCTTCCGGCCCTTGACCTCGACCCAGGCGTCGCCGTTGTCGGCCCGGACGATCTTGTACGGCACCAGGTCGATGTCGCGCTTGACGACGTCCTCGTCGAAGCGGCGGCCGATCAGGCGCTTGATCGCGTAGAGCGTGTTCTTCGGGTTGGTGACTGCCTGGCGCTTGGCGGCCTGGCCGACGACCTCGCCGTCTTCGGTATAGGCGACCACCGACGGGGTCGTGCGCCCGCCCTCCGCGTTCTCGATGACGCGGGGCTTGCCGCCCTCGACGATCGCGACGCAGGAATTCGTCGTTCCGAGGTCAATGCCGATGATCTTTCCCATCTTCGTGGTTCTCCCGATGCCTGTGTTGTCTGTCCAGTGCCGCTGATATTGGGGCAAGCGCCCGGCTTTCAAGCCATTTCGTCGATCTTGCCGCGGCCCTCGCCGGTCGCGTTCGCCGCTTCGCCGCCCGGCGCCGCCGCGGCGACGACGACCATCGCCGGCCGCAACAGGCGGTCGTTCAGCCGCCAGCCCTTCTGGTAGACGGTTACGATCGTGTTCGCCTCGACCCCCGGCGCCGGCTGGGTCGCCATCGCCTGGTGCAGCTCCGGGTTGAACTTCTCGCCGAGCGGCTCGATCGGGGTGATGCCGTGCTTGCCGACCGCGGTCTGCAGCAGCTTGAGGGTCAGGTCCATGCCCTCGCGCAGCTTCTCCGGATCCGGACTACCGCCGTCGTTCACGGCATTGAGGCCGAGCTCCAGGCTGTCGAGTACCGGCAGGAGCTCGCCGGCGAAGCGCTCGAGGGCGTACTTGTGCGCGCTGGCGAGGTCGCGCTCGGCGCGGCGCTGCAGATTGGTCAGCTCGGCGCGCGCGCGCAGCAGTTCATTCCAGTGTTCGTCGGCCTTGGCCTGGGCGTCCTGCAGGCTGAGCAGCAACGCCTCGTGCGACGGCTCCTTCGCGCCTGCGTCATCGGCAGCCGTCTCCTGGCCGTTCTCCTGATTGCTCATTCACTGTCTCCCGATTGCTTCCTGTCGCCGTTTCAATGCTGCTGTTTCAGCGCGGCGCTCATGATCCGCGCGGTGATCTCGACCAGCGGGATCACGCGCTTGTAGGCCATCCGCGTCGGCCCGATCACGCCGAGCACGCCCATGACCTTGCCGTCGAGCTGGTAGGTCGAGGTCACGAGGCTGCAATCGTCGAGCACGCTGAAGCCGGACTCCTTGCCGATGAAGACCTGCACGCCCGGATTCGACACGCACTGGTCGAGCAGGTGGAGGATCCTGCGCTTTTCGTTGAAGGCGTCGAACAGCACCCGCAGCTTGTCGAGGTCGGACAATTCGTTGAAGGCCATCAGCTGGGTCTGCCCGGACACGACGATGTCGTCGCCGGTGTTGACGTCGAAGACCTGCTCGGCCATCTGCACCGCGGTCAGCATGACCTGGTCGAGACGCTCGCGGGTGCGGTTCAACTCGCCGAGCAGGTCGCGGCGGATGCGCGCGAGGTCCTTGCCGGCATAGGCCTCGTTCAGATAGTTGGCGGCGGCGCGCAATTCCGAGGGCGAAAACTCGCGCTCGGTGCGGATCATCGTATTGTGGACTTCCTGTTCGTTGACGACGATGATCGCGAGCACGCGGCGCTCGGCCATCGCGACGAACTCGATATGGCGCAGCGTCAGCTTCTCGCGCGCCGGCAGCATGACGACGCCGGCCATGCTGGAGATGCCCGACAGCAGGCCTGAGGCCGATACAGCGAGCCCCTGCAGCGTGAAGCCCTCGGCGAGCAGGCAGCGGATACGATCGACTTCGCCCCGCGCCATCGGCTCGACGGTCAGCAGGCTGTCGACGAAGACGCGATAGCCCTGGTCGGTGGGGATGCGGCCGGCCGAGGTATGCGGCGAGGTGATGAGCCCGAGTTCCTCGAGCTCGGCCATGACGTTGCGCACCGTCGCCGAGCTGATATCGAGCCCGGATTCACGCACCAGCGTCTGCGAGCCGACCGGCTGGCCGTCGCGGATATAGCACTCGACGAGCACCTTCAGGAGGTGCCGCGCGCGCGGCTTCAGACTGTGTTCAACGGATCCCATGAATCCCGAATTTGTGATTGAAAATCAGCATCTTGAAAGTACCCCGACGAAGCCGTCGGCAGCGCCCCGGGGAAGGTAGCAAGCACCCCTCGCAGTGTCAAGGAACGGCGGCTTGGTGTTCCGCAAGTCGCGTGATACCTTTCCGTGATTATCCATTTTATGCGGGCGCAATGCCGTGGATTTCAAGACCATAGGGCTGATCGGCAAGTACAGCGATCCGGATGTCGGCGGCGCGATCCGCGTGCTGGCCGGCCACCTCGAGTCGCGCGGCCGCGCGGTCATGATCGACGCCGATACCGCCCGACTGATCGCCGGGCCCGGGCTCGAGCGCGGTGATCTGGCCGAGATCGGCCGCCGCTGCGACCTCGCGATCGTCGTCGGCGGCGACGGCACCCTGCTCCACGCCGCCCGCGCCCTCGCCGACTTTGAGGTGCCGCTGGTCGGCGTCAACCTCGGCCACCTCGGCTTCCTGACCGACATCCCGCCCGCCCGCATGAACGAGACGATCACCCGCATCCTCGACGGTGATTGCGTCGTCGAGGAACGCGCCCTGCTGACGGCGAGCGTCAGCCGCGACGGCGAGCCGCTGTGGGAAGGCGACGCGCTGAACGACGTCGTCATCCACAAGTGGAACTCGGCGCGCATGATCGGGCTAGAGACCTGGCTCGACGGCCGCTATCTGAACATGCTGCGCGCCGACGGCGTGATCGTGTCGACGCCGACCGGCTCGACCGCCTATGCGCTGTCGGCGGGCGGGCCGCTGGTCGAGCCGACGCTCGACGCGCTGCTGATCGTGCCGGTGTGCCCGCATACGATGAGCAACCGGCCGATCGTCATCGCCGGCGGCACCCGCATCGAGGTCGTCGTCTGCGACGGCCGGCGCGACCACGCCCAGCTGACCTGCGACGGCCAGGACTCGCAGCCGTTGCGTCACGGCGACCGCATCCGGATCACCCGCAAGGACAAGCCGATCCGCCTGCTCCACCCGGCCGGCCACGATCACTACGAGCTGCTGCGCGCGAAGCTGCGCTGGGCCGAGAACCCGCGGAACTCCTGACGCCGCGATGCTCGCAGAGCTGCACATCCGCGACTATGCGCTGATCGACCGCCTCGACATCGCGCTCGCCGGCGGCTTCACGGTACTGACCGGCGAGACCGGCGCCGGCAAGTCGATCATGATCGAGGCCCTCGGCCTCGCCCTCGGCGATCGCGCCGACAGCGGCGTCATCCGCGACGGCGCCGAACGCGCCGAGGTCATCGCGACGATCCGTCTCGACGGCAACGAGGCCGCGCGCCGCTGGCTCACCGACGAGCAGCTCGACGACGGCGACGAGTGCCTGCTGCGGCGGACGGTCACGGCCGACGGCCGGTCGAAGGCCTGGATCAACGGCAGCCCGGTGCCGCTGACCGCGCTGCGCGCGCTCGGCGCACTGCTGATCGACATCCATGGCCAGCACGAGCACCACTCCCTGCTCGGTCGCGACCACCAGGGCGCGCTGCTCGACGGTTTCGCGAATCACGACGCGCTGCTCGCCGAGGTCCGCGAGCGCAGCCGCGAATGGAAACAGTTGCAGCAGGCGATCACCGACCTCGAGGCGGTGGCCGGCAGCGGCGGCGACCAGATCGAGCTGCTGCGCTACCAGGCGCGCGAGCTCGACGGCCTCAACCTCGGCGAACACGAACTGCGCGAACTCGACGAGGAACACCGTCGCCTCGCCGGCGCCGGCCAGATCATCGAGAGCTGCCGCGCCGGCATCGACCTGTTGCATGACGGCGATGAGGCCGTCGCGGGCCGGCTCGCGCAACTGATCGCGGCGCTCAGGCCGCATGCCGGGCTCGACCGCGGACTCGGCGCCGCGCTCGAGCTGCTCGACGGCGCGGCGATCCAGCTCGACGAGGCCGCCGGCGAACTGCGCGACTGCCTCGAACGCCTCGACCTCGACCCGGACCGGCTCGACCAGGTCGAACGCCGGCTCGCCGCGATCCACGATCTCGCGCGCAAGCACCGGGTGCGCGCCGCGGAACTGCCGGCGCTGCGCCGCGAACTGCACGAGCGTCTCGACGCGCTGGCCGGCGCCGATGCCCGTCTCGGCGAACTGCGCAAGGCCGTCGAACAGTCCGCGGCCGACTGGCATACAGCGGCGGGGCGCCTGTCGGAGAGCCGCGCGAAGGCGGCACAAAAGCTCGCGCGCGAGGTCACCCGGGAGATGCGCAAGCTCGGCATGCCCGAGGCCCGCTTCACGATCGACTTCGAGGCCCGCGACGCAGCGCGGCCGTCACCGGCCGGCCTCGAACGCGCGTCGTTTCTGGTCAGCACCAATCCGCAACAGGCGCCGCGGCCGTTGTCGAAGGTCGCCTCCGGCGGTGAACTGTCGCGCATGGGGCTTGCGATCCAGATGATCACCGCGCGCCAGGCCGGGGTGCCGACCGTGATCTTCGACGAGGTCGATGTCGGCATCGGCGGTCGCGTCGCCGAGATCGTCGGCCAGGGCCTGCGCGCGCTCGGCGGCCATCGCCAGGTGTTGTGCATCACCCACCTGCCGCAGGTCGCGGCGCTCGGCCATCAACACCTGCAGATCACCAAGCAGTCCGGCGCGAAGGGATCGCGCGTCACGATCGAGGCGCTGGAACGGGACCGCCGCGGCGAGGAGATCGCGCGCATGCTCGGCGGCATCGAGATCAGCGCCAAGACCCGCGAGCACGCCGACGAGATGATCCGCAAATCCGAAGAACTCGCGACCTGAAACAATTCGAAAAATTCGGGGTCAGAGTAGAACTTGTCCAATGAGCCATTGGACAAGTTCTACTCTGACCCCGAATTTTTCGAATTATTTATTTCTGACCGCGGCAGTCGGCGCAGATGCCGTAGATGTTCAGGTAGTGGTCGGTGATCTCGTAGCCGGCCTTGCGGGCGATCGCGGTCTGGCGCTCTTCGATGATGTCGTCGACGAACTCGTCGACGCGGCCGCACTTCACGCACAGGATGTGGTCGTGGTGCTCGCCCTGGTTGATCTCGTAGACCGAGTGGCCGCCCTCGAAGTGGTGGCGCATGACGAGACCGGCGGCCTCGAACTGGGTCAGCACGCGGTAGACGGTCGCGAGCCCGACGTCCTCGCCGGTCTCGAGCAGGGTCTTGTAGACCTCCTCGGCGCCGAGATGCCGCTTCTCGCTGTTCTCCATGATGCTGAGGATCTTGACGCGCGGGTGGGTGACCTTGAGACCCGCCTTCTTCAGATCCTGGCCTTCGGTGTTGGTGTCTTTCATTACGCTATGGGGTCCGTGCAGTCGGCCCTTTCAGGGGCCGGGGTATCAGGCGACGGCGGGACAGGCTATCATAGGCAGCCAGGATGTCTTCGCACCCCTCGAACTCGTCGCCCATGAACATGATCCGGATCGGCCTGCTCTGCTGCCTTGCCGCGCTCGCGGCATCCTGCTCGATGCACATCATCGACATCCAGCAGGGAACCATCATTACACCAGAGATGACCGAACAACTCAAACCCGGCATGACCCGCGCCCAGGTGCGCAACGTGATGGGAACCCCGACAATCAGTGATCCTTTTCACCAGGATCGCTGGGATTATGTCTACACGCTGAAGGAACCGCGCGAGGAACTCGTGCGACGGCACATCGCGCTGTACTTCGACGGCGATACCCTGGTGACGATCGAAGACAGCGAAGGTGAAGCGACCGCGACTACGACGGATTGATGCGGCATCAGCGGCTGACTGACTGGTGGTTGGTCACGCCCGTCGGGTTTTCTCCGCGAATGGCTCGCCTCGCTGCCGCTGCGCGGCACCCTTCGGGCTCCGGCGAGGCTGCGCTTGACTTCGCTGCGTAAACCCGACGGGCGTGACCAACCACCAGTCAGTCGGCGGGCTTCTTATCTTCCTCCGCCTTCTTGCGGCGGGATTCCTTCGGGTCGGCGATCAGCGGCCGGTAGATCTCGACGCGATCGCCCGGCTGCAAGGGCGCATCGAGCCTGACCAGCTTGCCGAACACGCCGACCTTGTTGACCTTGAGATCGATCTCCGGGTGCTGCTTGAGGATCCCCGACTGCTCGATCGCGTGCTCGACGGCCTGACCGGCGTCGATACGCGCCGGCAACACGGTCTGCTCGCCCGGCAGCGCGTAGCAGACCTCGACGTCTATTTTCTCAGCGTTTTCCATACAGCTCCGCCGCGCGCTGGCAGAAGGCATCGACCAGGGTATTGGCGATCTGCGCGAATACCGGTCCGATCGCGAGCCTCAGCAGCGTGCTCGAAAATTCGTATTCGAGATCGAGCGCGACGCGGGTCGCCTCGCGCTCGAGCTCGGTGAAGCGCCAGAAGCCCTCGAGGTGGCTGAACGGCCCCTCGATCAGGCGCATTTCTATCATCTTGTTCTTCTGCAACCGGTTCAGCGTGGTGAAGGTCTTGTGCACCGGGCCGCGCTGCAACTCGATCGATGCCCGCACCTCATCGTCGTTGCGCGACCATTCCTTCGCGCTGCGGCACCACGGCAGGAACGCCGGATAGCCCTCGATGTCGTCGACCAGGGCATACATCTGTTCGGCGCTGTAGGGCACCAGGGCATTTCTGTTGACTGTCGGCATCGCGAAAGACCCGGCGGACTCAGTGAATCACGCCGATCAGGTTCAGAAAGACGATGATCACCGCCACCGGGGCGATATAGCGTACCAGAAAGCGCCACAGGGTATAAGCGAACGAGGATCGTATCGCCAGTTCGCTGCGGGCGATCTCACCCTTCAGCACCCAGGCAGCGAACAGCGCGACGAACAACCCGCCGAGCGGAAGCATGATATTCGAGGTCAGGAAGTCGAGCAGCCCGAAGAAGCTGCGACCGAACCACTGGAACTCCGCCCAGTGGTTGAACGACAGGATGGTGCCGATGCCGAGCAGCCACACGCCGACGCCGCAGATCACCGAGGAGGTGACGCGGCTGACGCCGCGATTCTCGACCAGCCAGGCGACCGCCGGCTCGATCAGCGAGATCGCCGAGCTCCACGCCGCGAATGCGAGCAGCACGAAGAACAGCGTCCCGAACAGCGTGCCGGCCGGCATGTGGCCGAAGGCCAGCGGCAGGGTCTGGAACACGAGTCCCGGACCGGCGCCCGGCTCGAGCCCGTTCGCGAACACGATCGGGAAGATCGCCATGCCGGCGAGCAGCGCGACCACCGTGTCGGCGGCGACGATCATCACCGACGCGGTCGCGATCGAGGCCTTGCCCGGCATATACGAGCCGTAGACCATGATCGCGCCCATGCCGAGGCTCAGCGTGAAGAAGGCATGGCCCATCGCGATCAGCACGCCGGTCGCGCTGAGCTCGCTGAAGTTCGGCTCGAACATGAACACCAGCCCCTGCAGGAAGGCGCCGGTGGTCATCGCGTAGAACACCAGCATGAACAGCACCGCGAACAGCGCCGGCATCAGCAACCGCACGGCCTTTTCGAGCCCGTGACGCACGCCGCGCGCGACGACGACCATCGTCATGATCATGAACAGCGTATGCAGGGCAAGCAGGTGCAGCGGACTCGAGATGAGGTTGTCGAAGGTGCGCCCGACCTCCTCGGCGCCGGCGCCGGTGAACAGCCCGGTCGCGCTGTGCCAGATGTAGACCAGCGCCCAGCCGGCGATGACGCTGTAATAGGAGAGGATCAGGAAGCCGGCGATGACGCCGCTCCAGCCGACCAGCGCCCACAACCGCGACGCCCCGGCCTCCTCGCTCAGCGACAGCATCGTATTGATCGGGCTCTGGCGCCCGCGCCGGCCGAGCATGATCTCGGCCATCATCAGCGGCAGGCCGATCAGGACGATGCAGGCGAGATAGACCAGCACGAAGGCGCCGCCGCCGTTCTCGCCGGTGATGTACGGGAACTTCCAGATGTTGCCGAGACCGACCGCCGAGCCGACGGTCGCCATGATGAAGATCCAGCGGGACGACCATTCGCCGTGGATGCTGCTGCTGGGTCTGGCTGCCATGCGCCCCGTCTGTGGTTGTCAGGAGATCGACGCTCGCCGTATTGTGGGTGATTTCGCCCGGCGGCTCAACCATTTGAGCGACCGCTCGTCGGCCTGCTGTGTATAATGACGGCCCGGCGCACCCCGAACTGAAGCCCTCCGATGGCCAAGGACAAGCAGAACAAGGCAGGCAACCCGTCGGCGACGATCGCCGACAACCGCAAGGCCCGCCATGACTACTTCATCGAGGATGACTTCGAGGCCGGGATCGTACTCGAGGGCTGGGAGGTCAAGAGCCTGCGCGCCGGCCGCGCGCAACTGAAAGAGAGCTACGTCGTCATCAAGGACGGCGAGGCCTGGCTGCTCGGCGCGCATGTCTCGCCGCTGCCGACCGCATCGACGCACATCCACCCCGACCCGACGCGCACCCGCAAGCTGCTGCTGCATCGCCACGAACTCGACAAGCTGATCGGCGCCGTCGAGCGCAAGGGCTACGCGCTGGTGCCGCTGAACCTCCACTGGAGCAAGGGCCGCGCCAAGCTGCGCATCGGCCTCGCCAAGGGCAAGAAACAACATGACAAGCGCGCCACCGAGAAGGATCGCGACTGGCAGCGCGAGAAACAGCGCATCCTGAAATCGGGGTCAGAGTAAAAACCCGCCGCCGAAAGCCGGCGGGTTTTTACTCTGACCCCCGGGGTTGCCCCTTTAGATCCTGCGCCCGCGGCACTATAATCTCTCGCAGGGGGCGACTTGGCTTCGACGTGGGTTGCGAAACCCGAGGGGCATGCCGAGGGGCAGATGACCTCGTAAATCATCACTGCAAACAACATAGTTGCCAACGACGACAACTACGCCCTGGCTGCTTAAGACAGCCAGCATCTGACCGGAGCCGTGCTTGCGCGTCCGGAGTCCTTCGGGACAATCTGTACTCAGGTGTCATCTCTCGCAAGATCGTGCCGAGGCCTGCCCGGGGCTGACGCACTAAAACCATACGGGCTCGCCGTTCGACTTCCCTGCCGGTCGGGAAGCGTGCGGTTAAAACAAAGATTCGGCTAAGCATGTAGAACCAACGGCAGAGGACTTGCGGACGCGGGTTCGATTGTAATGGTCGCCATGGGGAGTGATCCCCATTGGAAAAGAGAGCTCATACGGTGAACGCTAACGGAAGTGATCCCCATGCCAACGCCGTCCGGTGAACCGGAAACGGGCAAGCCGGCTAGAGACTCATAGGCTCCTTCGATCTGGTCTCCGGATCTGATCATGGAGTACTAGGGTGGACCCAGGTCCACAACACGCTCTCCCCTGCGGATCTTCAATGAGACGCAGGTGAAGGAATAGTCCGGCCCTTGTCGAAAGACAGGGATCAGCCGTCCCGCCGCCTCCACCATCTTGCCAGGCCCCGACAATCCAGTCGGGGTCGTTGTTTCGGATTTGAGGGCTTCAGGGATGGGGCGCTACAGAACCGTCAATCAGCTTTCTCGATCAGCAGCACAGAGCGAACACTGTGGAATATATCCTGAATCTCACAGGCGCCGGAAAAATCCCCGGCAAGAAGCCGACGAAACAGCATCACTCACTCACCGACTGATATAGGCAATTGAGGTGTCGGGTTTTCCCCTCCCACCCTCGATCTGAAACGCCACGACTTACCTCTGACGTTTTGTAGAAACCTCGTTACCTGGCTGGCCGAGTATGTCTGTCGGTACCGTACTCGACTGCGGGCCAGCAGGGCCAGGCATGGGCATTCTCGGGGCAGGCATCCGTTCAGGGCGCCAACCGAGGTTTGCAGGGTTTGCGGTTTGCAGCTGACGCCGGGCCGCCCAAGAGACAATCGGGGTAAGGCGGGCAGCAAATGGGGAAACGGAAGTGGCAACGACTCCATTGGAATGCGGGAAGAAAACTCCGCTCATTGCTGACAGATAATATGCCTGCGTGATAGCATCCTGTTACCACAACTGGGCTTGACCCGCTGCGGTGGACACTTCATCTTCACAAAAAGGAGGAGTGTTCCCGATGGCAAAGAAGCAGCGGATATACACGCCGGAGTTCCGGCAGCAGATGGTCGAGCTGGTCCGGCTCGGG
>JBJHCZ010000025.1:0-19236 GCA_050486285.1 Chromatiales bacterium | reverse complement strand
GTTGAAGCCTCCCGGCGGGTTTGCGCAGCGAAGTCAAGCGCAGCCTCGCCGGAGCCCGAAGGGTGCCGCGCAGCGGCAGCGAGGCGAGCCATTCGCGGAGAAAACCCGCCGGGAGGCTTCAACAGCCTGCTGGTCGTCCTGCTAGAATCCACCCATGACCTGGTCAATGGCGATCACCTTCTTCGGCGGCGTCGGGCTGTTTCTGCTCGGCATGAAGCTGATGACCGACGGGCTCAAGGTCGCGGCCGGCAATGCGCTGCGCGAGATCCTCGCGCGCGGCACCGCGACGACCGGGCGCGGGATCCTGTCCGGCATCGTCATCACCGCGATGGTGC
Source organism: Chromatiales bacterium (assembly GCA_050486285.1). Classification (GTDB taxonomy): domain Bacteria; phylum Pseudomonadota; class Gammaproteobacteria; order SZUA-140; family SZUA-140; genus JAITWN01. Next base: position 18,901 of record JBJHCZ010000025.1, on the reverse strand, counting down.
AGTCCTCGACCGCGGTCATCATCGCGACGATCGGCTTCGTCAACGCCGGGCTGATGACGCTGTTCCAGTCGGTCGGCGTCATCATCGGCAGCAACGTCGGCACCACCGCGACCAGTTGGCTGGTCGCGCTGATCGGTTTCAATGTCAACATCCAGGCCCTGGCGATGCCGGCGATCGGTCTCGGCATGGCGCTGCGCATCACCGGCGGGCGTTCGCGCCGGGGCGCGCTCGGCGAGGCGCTGACCGGCTTCGGCATCTTTTTTCTCGGCATCGACGTCCTGCGCAATACCTTCGGCGATGTCGGCGAACAGTTCGATCTGGAACGCTTCGCCGGCGGCGGCGCCGGCAGTCTGCTGATCTTCATCGTCATCGGCATCGTCATGACGGTGCTGATGAATTCATCGAGCGCCGCGCTCGCGGTGATCCTGACCGCCGCCGGCACCGGGCTGATCCCGATGAACGCCGGGGCGGCGATGGTGATCGGCGCGAACATCGGCACGACCTCGACCGCGCTGTTCTCGGTGATCGGCGCGACGGCAAACGCGAAGCGCGCGGCGATGGCGATGATGTTCTTCGCGATCCTGACCGGTCTCGTCGCGTTCCTGGTCCTGCCGCTGCTGCTGATGGCCGGCGGCGGCATCGCGACGCTGTTCGGACTCGATCCCCAGCCCGCGCTGGTCCTCGCGGTCTTCCACACCATCACCAAGCTGCTCGGTATGGCGATGGTATGGCCGCTGACCCCGTGGCTGGTGCGCAGGCTCGAGCGCCTGTTCGTGACCGGCGAGGAGGACCGCGGGCGCCCGCGTCATCTCGACCACAATGTCGCCGGCACCCCGGCGCTGGCGCTGGAGGCGCTGACGCTCGAACTCGCCCGCATCGGGGAGATTGCGCGCGGCGCGGCCTCCGCGGTGATCAGCGCCTCCGGCCCGCTCGGCGACTCGCTGGAGCAGGACAAGGCGGCGATCGAGCAACTCACCTATGCGGTCGGCGAGTTCACCAGCGAGGCCAGTCGCAATGCCGACCTGCCCGAGGCGATCGGGTACGCATTCGCGAACGGGATACGCATCACGCAATACTACGACGACATCGCCGAGCGGGCGCTCCTGATCGACCGCGGCGGACGCGAGGAGATTCACGATCCGGACCTCGCGGCGGCGGTCGACGACTATCGCCGCCGCGCCAGCGGCCTCGTCGGCCTGGCCGACGCCCGTCTCGAGGACTTCAGCGCGAAACGCCTGCGCGAGGCCCAGGAGGCCTGCGAGGCGGCCTATCAGGAGACCAAGCAGCGCCTGATCCAGGCCGGGACCGCCGGGCGCATCCCGGTGCGCCAGATGGTGTCCCGGCTCGACGAGATCTCGAATATCCGCCGCATCCTCGACCAGGCCGTCAAGGCCGCGCTGTATACCGAGTCGCTGCTCACCGTGCAGGACCACGGCCGGGCCGCGGATCTGGTAAAATGAGCGGGCAAGCGTAAGGAGGACGGCGATGGTTTCAGACGAGCAGGCGGAAGCGACATTTGACGAGGCGGCGTGGCGCGCCGTCGATCTGGGGAATCATCTCGCCCAGGTCGACGAGGAGGCCGACGTCTGGGACATCGCCGACGGCATGCTCGCCGGCGCGATCCAGTACTGGCTGTATGCTCGCGAGCCCTGCGACAACCCGCGCTGCGAGGATTGCGCCGAGTTCAGCACCGCCGAACAGCGGCTGGCCGCGCTGCAGCGCCTGGTCAGGCAATACGCCGAAGAAAGCGAGTACTACCACTCCCAGAACGACGCCAACGTCGGCCGCGCCTGAGCGGCCGGTCAATCCTCGCTGTCGTCGCCCCAGTCGTCGTCGGTGGCGGCTTCGAACTCGACCCCGAGATCTGCGGTATCGCCGGTGTCATCGGCGATGCTCCTGTCATTGACCGCCTTCTGGCGTCGCACCGTGGTCGCCGCCGCGACCGGCTCGCTGCGCAGCCTGAAGCTGCGCCGCGCCTTCGCATAGGCATTCTTGAGGTCCTGGACGACGCCTTCCTCGTCGTCGCGCAGTTCGCGCAGCTTCGGCTTCACGATGCCCCGGTTGTAGGTCAGGATTTCGTTGCGCTTGAAGTTGAACACATACATCGTGTCCGGGTTGCCGGTTTCCAGGCGTTCATCGACGATGACCGGCGTGCTCTTGTCGCCGGCCTCGAGGTATCCGCACCAGAGAAAATTCTTTGCCATCGCATGAGACCCTGACTGGGGAACGATCGACCATGACATGTGGCGGGAAATATATTTCGGGTGAGGAGGGAAATGCAATACTCCCCGCGCGCGCCGGAAGGCTGATCGAGGCCGTTCCCCGGTGTAAGATGGCCGTACCGGCATTACAGGTATAGACAAGCGGGGAAGGGCATGGTTCGAGACGGGGACAGGGCGACCGGGGCGATACGGCCGGTCACCCCGCTGGTCGCGGTCGACATCGTCATCGAGCATGGCGACGGTCGCCGGATCGTGCTGATCGAGCGGCGCAACCCGCCGCCGGGCTGGGCCTTACCCGGGGGCTTCGTCGACGTCGGCGAGACCGTCGAGGCCGCGGCGGTGCGCGAGGCCCGCGAGGAGACCGCGCTCGAGGTCACGCTGGACTGCCTGCTCGGCTGCTATTCAGACCCCGCCCGCGACCCGCGCGGGCACACCGTCAGCCTGGTCTATGTCGCGACCGGCTTCGGGTCACCCGAGGCGCGGGACGACGCCCGCCGTTTGCGGCTCGTCGACCCCGATGACCCCGGCGTGGCGCTGGCGTTCGACCATGCCCGCATCCTCGAGGACTATCGCCACTACCGCGCCAGCGGTCGCGCGCCGGGCTGGCGGCCCGGGCGCGAGACCTGAGGGGTTCACGATTCCGGACGCCGGGACTGTCCCCGGGGCCCGAATTTTGCTAATAAATACACAGCCCATGGACATGACGTTCAGACATCGCCGGAGCTTTACCGCAGGCCGCTGCCTGGTGGCGGCCGTGCTGTGGTGGTGCGCGGCGGCGGCGCAGGCCACCACCGGCGAGCCCGGCATCCACGGCGCCGGCGCGAACTGGATCCTGATCGACAGCGAGACGCGGACGTTGACCGTGATGGCGGAGGAGGCGGACGCGGAGCGGGTCGTGGAGGTCTTCAACAATGTCGCGTTCGGGCGGGGCGGGGTCGCGCCATTCCGGCGCTCGGGCGACGGCAAGACGCCGACCGGGGAGTTCTACGTCGCGTGGATCAATCCGGACAGCCGTTATCACCTGTTCTTCGGTCTCGACTATCCGCGGCCGGCGCACGCTGAGGAGGCCTATCGCACGCAAGCGATCGATGTCGAGACCTATGTCCGCATCCGCGAGGCCCATCACCGCGGCCGTTTGCCGCCGCAGGACACCGCGCTCGGCGGCGAGATCGGCATCCACGGGGTCGGCCAGCACGACCCGGACATCCATCGCCTGTTCAACTGGACGATGGGCTGCGTCGCGCTGACCGATCAGCAGATCGAGCAGCTTGCCTCGTGGGTCACGCTCGGGATGCGGGTCGTCATCCGCTGACGGCCCCGTCCGGCGCTCAGGCCGAGCGCCGCTTGTGTCCGGACGGCCACTGACCGTTCGCCATCGACAGCTCTATGACCTCGACGTCCGCGCGGCTCGGCAGGGCCGGCTTCAGCGTCTTCGTCGTCGGGCGCGCATGCGCCTGCTTGTGCTTGCGCAGGATCTTCTCGCGGGCGAAGTCATAGGCATCCTGGTTCAGGATCTCCTTCTCCAGCAGTCGGCGATGTTCGACCAGCTCGGCGCCGAGCCGCTGGTAGGGCTTGCGCGGGTCGTGGCGATGCGCCGCCTGGATATGCTGGATCAGCGTGCGCAGGAAGGTCGAGAACTCGGTGCGCGTCGGCGCGTTGTTGCTCATTTCGAGGAAGATCGCATCGCCGCTGACGCTGTGGAAACGCACCAGGTGGCGCGAGCGCAGGAAGAACAGGCCGAGCGCAGTCAGTGTCGCGCAGCCGAGGGCGACCGTGACCGGCAGCCACGGCTGCGCATGCCAGGGGATCGATGCGAAGGCGCTCAGCGCGACCATGAACAGCGTGGCGACCGCGAGCCCGCCGGCGATGTACAGCGAACGCCAGTCGATGATCGACAGCAGGTGCGGGGTCGGGTCGAGGAAACCGAGATCGAGCCAGTAGCGCTTCGCCTTCTTCAGCGGGCGCTTCTGGTGTACCGACAGGAAACGCCCGTCGAAGATCGTGTAATGCGCCGACTGCATCCGCAGGTGGCTGGTCTGGAACAGTTCGATCAGCTCGGACGGCGGCGCCACCTTGCCGCCGCTCTCGGAGCTCAGGTGGATCTCGTCGTCGTGCTGCGTGAACTGGGGATCATCGGGGGGATTCGCGGCGTTCATCGGGATACGGCCTCCACTGCGGTCGAGGTGAGTGCTGAATATTATCGACACGCGGGAAATCGAATCCGTGACCGAATTGACAATTCGGGGAGGCGGCGCGGGGTCAGTTCGCTCCGCGGCCGGTCCCCTCGAGGACATGCAGGGTTTCCCGCAGCGACGCGGCGAGCAGCCGGCAGAGGGGGCGGGTATCGGCGCCGCGGATCAGCAGGCGCTGGTTCAGCTCGAGCTCGATGCCGGCGTAGCGCGAGGCGCGAAAGCGGGTGCGCAGGTGCCGGGTCAGGCCGTCGCTGACACCGCGGTAGGGGTAATTGCTGCGCACGATGTACTCGCCGCCGGCACGCAGCGCCCGCCGCCATGCGCGGCTCGCCGCGACCTCGAGCCCGCGCGACGGGTCATAGAGCAAGGCGATATCGGCGCGCCGCTCAACGCCGTCGAGCCTGGGCGTGAAGCTGTGCACGGCGACATGGATCACCCGCCGGCCGCGCGCGAGCCGGTCCGCGATGGCGGCCTCGACGCGTTCCCGGTGGGGGGTGTAATGGCGCGCGAGGATGCGCTGCCTTTCCGTCTCCGGCAGCGCGCGCGTGATCTCGGAGAACAGCGCCGGATGCCCCGGCGAGCGGTTCAGGTCGACGAACAGCCGCGAGGTGTCCGCCTGCAACAGCGGCGTGCCCAGCTGCCGCGCGAGCGCGCGCGCGCAGTCGAGCGCGCCGATGTCGTAACCGCGATGACTGTCGAGGCGGGCCCGCTGGCCGCGAAACAGCGGTTGCCAGGGCGCCGGGATGCGATTGCCGGCATGTTCGCAGCTCAGTACCAGCGCGACCGGGACGGCCATCGGGCGGGACTCAGGCCTCGAACGGTGTGCCGCCGGCGAGACAATCGCACAGGCGGGCATAGACCGCGGCGAGATCATCGCGCGCGGGTGTCGGCCCGACGGCCTCGGCGATGCGGCGGGCGAGGGCGCCGCGGCGCAGGTACAGATCGAGCACGCGCCGGCGCGCCGGGTCGGCGCCGACCGACGGCAGGGTTTCGATCAGGTGTTGCCACAGTTCGCGCGCGCGGCAGCGGCCGCGCTCGGGCCAGCCGAACGCGGCGAGGAAATCGCGATCCTCGATCAAGGCCTGGTCGGCGTCACGCACGGCCGCGACGAACAGGGCCTCGAGCGCCCGCATGTCCCAGGCCTGCTGGGCATCGAGTCCGCACCAGGCCTCTTCGGTCAGCGCGCGGACCAGTTCGACGATCAGCATCGCAAAGGTGAGATCGGCGGCCGGGCACTCCTGGGTATCGAGCACGCGGATCTCGATCGCGTTGCGGTCGAAGCGGGCGATCGCGCCGCGCGCGTTGACCCATTCATGGCGCAGCACGCCGTCCGGGTCATGGGGGGCGAGGTCGTCGTAGATGCGCTGCAACAGGTGTCGCTCGTAGTCGCCACGGGAGTACACCGGTTCGGGGATCACCCGGCCGCTGACCGACGGGACCCGGCGCGCGTTGGTCCGGTACACCGCCAGGCGGTTGTCGAGGGTGCCGGTCGGGGCGCCGTCCATGACCGGGGAACTCGCCGCCAGCGCCGGCAGCAAGGGCAGTACCAGGCGGATCGCCGCGTGCAGGCGCGCAAACTCGGCATCGTTCGCGAACGGCAGGTTGATATGCATGCTCTGCAGATTGGACCAGCCGTGACCGCGGCAGTCGAAGATGCGGTTGAAGGCCTCGTAGATCGGGTTATAGTCATGCGGCCAGAGACGCGTCTCGGCATGCGGATCCATCCACGGGTGCATCGCGGTCGGCATCAGCCGGCCGTTCTCCGCCGCGAGCAGCGCGTTGATGCGGCCGACGTCGTGCTGGAATGCCGCGTCGAGCCCGGCGAGCGCGGGGGCCGGGCCGTTGGTCTTCAGCTCGATGACATGGAGCGCAAGCTCGTTCGACCAGGCCAGCGTGCCGGTCTCGATCTCGTTGACATAGTCACCGGCGACCGCCTTGAGCACGCGATCGGTGACCGGCAGCACCGCGAGCCGGTCGCGATCGACGATCATGTACTCGATCTCGATGCCGCAGACCTCGAACAGGCGCCACACCGGCGCCTCGTCAGCGTGGCTTGCGTTCACCCTTGCGCTCCTCGATGCGGTCCAGAAAACCCTTCATGAGGGTGTCGTACAGCAGATTTTTCAGTACGCCGTCCTCGGTGCCGGAATCGATGTTCGGGTTGTCGTTGATCTCGATGACATAGGCCTTGTGGTCGATCTCCTTGACGTCGACGCCGTAGAGGCCGTCGCCGATCAGATTGGCGGCCTTCAATGCCGTGGCGACGACATGCGGCGGGGCCTCGGCGAGATCGACGGCCTCGGCGCGGCCCTCGCGCGGCTTGCCGCTGCCGTGATGCTGGACGATCTGCCAGTGCCTGCCGACCATGTAGTACTTGCAGGCGTAGAGCGGCTTGCGGTTGAAGATGCCGATGCGCCAGTCGAACGCGGTCGGCATGAAGGCCTGGGCGATGATCAGATCCGATTTTTCGAGCAGGCGGGTCGCTTCGGCAATGAACTGCACGCGGTCGGCGACCTTGACCACGCCCTGCGAAAAGGCGCTGTCCGGCTGCTTGAGGATGCACGGCAGCGTGATCGTCGCCGACATCGCCTGCAGGTTGCCGCGATTGACGATGGTCGTCTGCGGCGCCGGGATCCGGTGGCGCGCGAGCAGTTCGGCGAGATAGACCTTGTTCGTGCACTTCAGGATCGAGTCCGGGTCGTCGATGACGACCAGTCCCTCGATTTTCGCGCGGCGGGCGAAGCGATAGGTGTGATGGTTGACCCCGGTGGTCTCGCGGATGAACAGCGCGTCGAATTCGGCGATGCGGCCGAAATCGTTCTTGGTGATCATCTCGACATAGAAATCGAGCTGCTGCGCCGCGCGGACGAACTTGCGCAGCGCCTTGCCGTCGGACGGCGGCTGGACCTCGGACGGATTGTGCAGGATCGCGAGGTCGTAGCGCTCGGTCTGCTGCGTGCGGCGCGGCGAGCGCTTGCCGGCGAAGTGCTCGGCCGCGGTCTCGATGACGAAGGGCTTGTGATCCTCGGGGATGTCGTTGGTCGCGATCGGCCCGATGCTCTGCAACTGCCAGTTGCGGTTGTGGATGAAGCGCGCGCGCAACAGCGGCGCCGGAAACAGGTTGTACAGGCTCAGGCTCAGGCGATCGTGACGACGGGCGAGGTTGCGGCCGAAGTAGATGCTGAGTACGAACTCCTCGGACTTGATCGGCGCGAGGCTTTTCTGGATCAGCTCGAAGAGATCGTCGGAGACGAAGCGGGTGATCGTCTGCGACTTCATGTCCTGGATCGTGTTGACGCTCGGCAACGGCTTGTGGCCGCGGGCCTCGGCAAGCAGCGATACGTAGTAGCCGATGCTCTGGTAGCGGTAGGAGCGCGTCAGGTTGAAGACCTTGGCGCCGCGCATCTCGCTGAAGCGCGGGTCCGACAGGTAGGCCTTGGCGGCAACGACCTCGGCGCCGTGCGTCTGGAGCGGCCAGTCTTCCGGGTTATTGACGACGATCAGTATCGACATGACGCTTGGGCGCGGGTTTCTTTGCCGGCTCGATGATCAGTAGATTCGCATCGTGGGTGAGGATGCCGAGCAGTATCGCGCCGATGACGCGGTCGATGTTGATGTCGTAGTACTGGCTCGGTGCCATCGGGTTCGGATGCAGCGGATCGATGATCGACACGGTGCGATCCTGCGGTTCGTAGTCGCCGAGGATGACGAAGTGGCCGCTCGGCTTGCCGCGGATATCGTCGTAGATCGATTCCGGACCGAATTCGCGCCGGGTCTGATACAGATAGGTGGAGCTGAGTCCGGTCAGGATCGGTATGCCGCGTTTCAGGTAGCGACGGATCAGGCCGCTGGTCAACTCCTCGAATTCGATACAGCCGCCGAGTTCGAGAAACTCGAGATAGCCGGCCGTGGCGAGGTCGACCGCGGGTTTCTTGCGGAATTTCATCTGCCGGAGCAGCCGATCGCGCAGATCGACGTCGGTCTCGGTCACGAACCATGACGGATCGAACATCTGCAGGTTGTAGGTGTAGATTGTCGCCCGGTAGCCGCGCCTGAGCGCGTGACAGGCGAGGAACACCGCGAGGGTGCCGCCGTGATCGAGGCGCTGGATCTCGTCGATGACCTGGTCGAGCGGCAGCTCGTCGTGGAAATAACGGTACATCGCGTGCAGGCAGGTCGGGCCGCAGGTGGTCTCGTCGGGCTGCGGCAAGATGTCGATGGCCATTGTGTGATCCATGCGCGATCGGCGTCTCCTGTGTCGCGTGCACTTTATATCAGTTTGGCGTGCTTGCCGAGATTTTTCCGCAGCAGCCGCCGTTGCCGGAGCCACGGATCTTCCCAGGCCAGTCCGGGCTTCATCAGCGCCCGGCACAGGCGCAGAAGTCCGGCGACGTCGTCGATGGCGACGAACTCCGGCGCGGGTCCGCCCGGTCCGCGGCAGTCGGGGCCGCCCTCGAAGCCCTGGTTGTGATAGTTGCCGAGCGGCACCGACAGGCCGATCGCCGGCACCCCCCAGGCGGTCATCGCGGTGGCCTCGCAGGAACCCCCGTCCATGATGCGGCGCTGATGCGCGTCCGGCAGCACGCGTCCGGCGAGATCGGACAGCAGCCTGAGGCCGCCGGCGTCAAACACCGTGCGGCGATCGCCCAGGCGCACCACCGGTCCCTTGCCGATATGCGCGCCGGGCAAGGTGCGCGAGGCCTCGAGGCTGATCGCGATCAGCGAGCGCCTGCGCTGCTGCAACCAGCCGGTCTCGAGGTGGGCGACCGCGCCGACGAAGCCGACCTCCTCGGCGCGGGTCAGCAGGCCGATGAAGGCCCGGTCACGGTTTGCGGCGCGGCGCCACAGCGCGCGCGCGGTCTCGATGATCGCGAACACGCCGGTGAGGTCGTCGGCGGCGGGGCAGTACAGACGCTCGCCCCTGCGCCAGACCGGGGCGCGAAAGCCGAAACCGCCGAACAGCGCGCGCGCCGCCGGCCGCGGTCGGCCGTCGAACAGCCTTGCGGGCAGCCTGAGATCGGCCTCGTCGATCGCCCAGCCGCCGCTGTTGAGCGAGACCTTCGCCAGCGTGCCGCAGCCGATGACCCCGCTGTCGTCGGCGATGCGCATCTTTGCACCGGCCAGATGACGGACCGGCGAACCGCCGTACCAGCGGATGCGCAGGCGATCGGGCGCGAGCCAGCGCATGCCGTGGAATCCCGGATGGTCCATGTGCGCGATGAACAGGCGCAAGGGTTCCGTCGAACGACGGCGCAACTGTGCGAGGTAATCTCGATTCGACGACGCGCCGACGACGAGATTACCCGACGGATCCTCGAAATACGGTACGCCGGCGCCGTCGAGACGTTCGCGGACGTGGCGCGCGACATGCTGTTCGCGGAACGGCGCCGTCGGCAGCGACAGTAAACGGGAAAGGCGATCCAGCTCGGCGGTGTTCAGTGCTTCACCTGCTGCCGAGGCCCATGCTGGAGGTGAACATGAAATAGTAGAAGTAGAGTACGACCGCGATGACGATCGTTGCGATCAGCATGATCGTGCCGATGCTGCGGCCGCCCTGTTCGCCGCGGCGCGCGGGATCGTGCTGCTTGTCGTCCTTGCGCGTGTCGTCGCTGTTCATCGTTGCACTCCGTAAGGCCTGTAAATAGCACGGGAATTATAGTACAATGAATCGCCTATGTGCGGATTATGCGGAGAAATCCGCTTCGATCACAAGGCCCCGTCGCTGGAAGCGCTCGAACGTATGAGCGAGGCGCTTCAACCCCGCGGCCCGGACGGTGCAGGGATGTTCCGGGCCGGTCCGCTCGCCGTCGGCCACCGCCGCCTGAATATCATCGACCTCAGCGAACACGCGCAGCAGCCGATGATCGACAGCGCGTCCGGTCTCGGCATCGTCTATAACGGCGCCATCTACAATTACCGCGAGCTTCGCCAGGAACTCGCCGGCCGCGGTCATCAGTTCTTCTCCAGCGGCGACACCGAAGTCATCCTCAAGGCCTGGGCCGAGTGGGGAGAGGATTGCGTCGAGCGATTCCACGGCATGTTCGCATTCGCGCTGTGGGAGCGCGACAGCGGCCGCCTGGCGCTCGCGCGCGATCGCCTCGGCATCAAGCCGCTCTATCTCGCCGAGGTCGACGGCGGCCTGCGCTTTGCATCGACGTTGCCCGCGCTGCTGGCGGCCGGCGGCATCGACACCGACATCGACCCGGTTGCGCTGCACCATTATATGAGCTTCCATTCCGTCGTGCCGGCGCCGCATACGGTGCTGAAGGGGGTGCGCAAGCTGCCGCCGGCGACGGTGATGACGATCGAGCCTGACGGCCGGCGCAGGGAGCGCGTCTACTGGCGGCTCGATTTCGGCGGGGACGGCGAGACGCGCAGCTTCGACGACTGGCGCGACGGACTCGGCGAGGCGCTGAAGCGCGCGGTGCGCCGCCGCCTGGTCGCCGACGTCCCGGTCGGCGTGTTGTTGTCGGGCGGACTCGATTCCAGCCTGATCGTCGGTCTGCTCGCGGAAGCGGGACAGCGCGGCATCAATACCTTTTCGGTCGGTTTCGAGAACCTGGCGGAGGAAGACGGCGACGAGTTCCGCTATTCCGATATCATCGCCGACGCCTTCGCGACCGAGCACCACCGGATCTTCGTCGAGTCCGATGAACTGCTCGAACAGCTCGAGCCATGCATCGCAGCGATGTCGGAGCCGATGGTCAGCCACGACGTCATCGGCTTCTACCTGCTGTCGCGCAAGGTCTCCGAACACGTCAAGGTCGTGCAGAGCGGACAGGGCGCGGACGAGGTCTTCGGCGGCTATCACTGGTATCCGCCGATGCTGGAGAGCCGGCATCCCGTCCCCGACTACGCCCGCGTGTTCTTCGACCGCGACCATCGCGAATATCTCGACGCGGTCGATCGGCGTTTTCATGGCGAGGACCACAGCCTGCGCCTTGTCGAGGGCCATTTCGCCGCGCCCGGCGCGACAAGGGCGATCGATCGCACATTGCGCCTGGATACCACCGTCATGCTGGTCGACGATCCGGTGAAGCGGGTCGACAACATGACGATGGCCTGGGGGCTCGAGGCGCGGGTGCCGTTCCTCGATCACGAACTCGTCGAATTCGCGGCGCGCATGCCGGCCGAATACAAGGTCATGCACGGCGGCAAGCACATCCTCAAGGAGCTGGCCCGCCGGCACATTCCGGCTGCGGTCATCGATCGGCCGAAGGGCTATTTTCCCGTGCCGCAGCTGAAATACATGCAGGGACCCTATCTCGATCTCGCCCGTGAGGTGCTCGCCGACCCGCGGGCGCGGCAGCGCGGACTGTTCCGTTCCGGCTATGTCGATAGCCTGTTCAGGGATCCCTCCGGTCACATCACGCCCCTGCGCGGCTCGAAACTCTGGCAGCTCGTGCTGCTCGAGTACTGGCTGCAGACGCACGGGGTCTGAGCCATGGCCGAAGGACGCCGGATACGCAATCGTCTCGAGCGCGCGCAGTCGCCCTCGCTGCGGCCCTGGGATGCGCAGCCCGGCCGGCACCCGCGACTGAAGGGCAGTAACGCGGTCATCGATTGCGGCTGGGGCAGGCTGATCTTCGGTCAGACCTTCGACGACGACCAGGCGCTGGCCGAAACGCTCAAGCAGGAACGCGAAGGCAAGCGTGACATCGCGATGTATCTGCGCAATCCGCATGTCGTGATCTCGCAGGCGCCGCAGAGCGTGTTCCTCGATCCGTCCCATACCTATCGTCTGTGGCTGGACCGCTATCGCTCGCCTCGCATGCGTCCGCGGGGCTTCATCGTCCGCATGCTGAACAGTCATGACGATGCGCGCGCGGTCGATGCGCTCTATCGCCGCCTGCATCTGGTGCCGCCCGGCGGGGATTTCATCTGGAACCAGCGGGCCTCGCGCGCCCTGACCTGGGTGGTCGCCGAGGAGACCGCGCCCGGCGGCGGGATCGTCGGCGTCGTGTCCGGCGTCGATCACCCTGAGGCCTTCGAGGATCCGGAGAACGGGTCCAGCCTGTGGGCGCTGGCGGTCGACCTGCAATCGGGATATCCGGGGATCGGCGAGGCGCTGGTGCGCCAGCTTGCCGAGCACTATCTGGCCCGCGGCCGCAGCTTCATGGACCTCTCCGTGATGCACGACAACGAGGCTGCGATCTCGCTGTATGAAAAGCTCGGCTTCGTGCGGGTGCCGGTCTTTTCGCTGAAGCGCAAGAACAGCTACAACGAGCCCCTCTATACAGAGAGTCTCCCCGAGCAACAGCTGAACCCCTATGCCGGCATCGTCATTGCGGAGGCGCGCCGGCGCGGCATCGCGGTCGAGGTCCTCGACCGCGAGGACAATTATTTCGCGCTGACCTGCGGCGGGCGCACCGTGGTCTGCCGCGAGTCGCTGAGCGAGATGACGACGGCGATCGCGATGAGTCGCTGCCAGGACAAGTCGGTGACGCACCGGCTGCTGTCCGCCGCCGGCTTCCGCGTGCCGGCGCAGCGTCGCTGCGACAGCGTCAGGGACGGCGTCGATTTTCTCGAGCGGCATCGCCGCATCGTCGTCAAGCCCGCTTGCGGCGAGCAGGGCGCCGGCATCAGCGTCGATGTCCGCACCCGCGACCAGCTGCACAAGGCCTGGCGCGATGCGGAGAACGCCGGCGGCAGGGTGTTGCTCGAGGAATTCATCGAGGGCCTGGACCTGCGTATCGTGATCATCAATTTCGACGTCGTCGCCGCCGCGCTTCGGCATCCCGCGCGGGTCACCGGGACCGGCAGGCATGACATCCGCGTGCTGATCGACAAGCAAAGCCGGCGACGGCGGGTCGCGACCCGCGGCGAGAGCCGGATACCGGTCGACGATGAGACTCTGCGCTGCGTCGCTGATGCCGGCTATTCGCTGGCCGACGTGCTGCCGCGGGGCGAGGAACTGGTCGTGCGCAAGACCGCGAACCTGCACACCGGCGGCATGCTCGAGGACGTGACCGCGCGGCTGTCGCCGGCGCTGCGCGAGGTCGCGACGCAGGCGGCGCGCGCGCTCGATATCCCGGTAGTCGGTCTCGACCTGCTGGTCCCGGCGGTCGACGGCGATGATTACGTCCTGATCGAGGCGAATGAACGGCCGGGCCTTGCCAATCACGAACCGCAGCCGACCGCGGAACGCTTCATCGACCTGCTGTTCCCGCACACCGCCACTGTCTGATAAGCTGAATCATCATGAAATTGCTCCCCGTCGATCATGCCTATGTGCTCGATCTGCTGAAATCCCTGCTGATGACGCCGAGTCCGACCGGTTATACCGACCGCGTCGTGCACCTTGCCTGCGAGCAGCTCGAGCAGCTCGGCATCGATTACGAGATCACCCGCCGCGGCGCGATCCGCGCGACACTGAAGGGCGCGGTGTCCAGCCCCGACCGCGCGATCGTCGCCCACCTCGACACGCTCGGCGCGATGGTCAAGGAACTGAAGTCGGACGGCCGGTTGCGCATTGTGCCGATCGGTCACTGGAACGCGCGCTTCGCCGAGGGCGCGCGGGTGACGATCTTCAGCGATTTCCGCTCCTATCGCGGGACGATCCTGCCGCTCAAGGCCTCCGGCCATACCTTCGGTCCCGAGATCGACAAGCAGCCGTGCAACTGGGACAACCTCGAGGTCCGCGTCGATGAGGTCGCCTACAGCCTCAAGGACCTGATGCGTCTCGGCATCCACGTCGGCGACATCATCGCGATCGACACCTGTCCGGAGTTTTCCGGGAACGGCTATATCAATTCCCGCCACCTCGATGACAAGGCCGGCGTCGCCATCCTGTTCGGCGTCGCCAAGGCCATCGTCGATGCCGGCATCGTGTTGCCGGTCGACTGCCACCTGCTGTTCACGATCTCGGAAGAGGTCGGTTCCGGCGCCTCGCACATCCTGCACCAGGATGTTGCCGAGATGGTCACCGTCGACAACGGCACCACCGCGCCGGGGCAGAACTCCAGCGAATTCGGCGTGACGATCGCGATGGCCGACATGACCGGCCCGTTCGACTATCACCTGACGCATCGTTTGCTGCAGCTATGCCAGGAATTCGGCATCGATCACCAGCGCGACATCTTCCGTTATTACCGTTCCGACAGCGCCGCCGCCGTCGAGGCCGGCAACGACCTGCGCGTCGCGCTGGTCACCTTCGGCGTCGATGCGTCGCACGGCTACGAGCGTATCCACTGGAACGCCCTGCAGTCGCTGATCGAACTGCTGGTCGTCTATGTGCAGAACCATCCGTTGTACGGCCGTGACCGCAACGCGCTGGGACCGCGGGCGGGCTTTCCGATTCAGCCGAGTTGAGCGCCGGACGATAACGTATAATACCGGCGCATCGCCCGGGCGGGCGGGAGGAGGGGCCGTCGATGTCTGAGCATCACTATGACGTGGTCGTGATCGGCAGCGGGCCGGGCGGTGAGGGCGCCGCGATGAAGGCGTCGAAGGAAGGCAAGCGCGTCGCCGTCATCGAGGAATACGCCGAGGTCGGCGGCAACTGCACTCATCGCGGCACGATCCCGAGCAAGGCCCTGCGCCAGAACGTCCAGTTCGTCCTCGAGAGCGGCGCCGGCAACGGCCGCCGCTACCCCGATCTGCTGAAGACCGCCCGCGGCGTCATTCGCAAGCAGGTCGACATGCGCCGGAGCTTCTACGAGCGCAACCAGGTCGATCTGATCCACGGCCGCGCCGCGTTCACCGGCGATCACGCCGTCGAGGTCGCGAAGGCGGGCGGCGCGACGGATGCGCTGACCGCAGACGCCTTCGTCATCGCGACCGGATCGCGCCCCTATCACCCGCCGGATGTTGATTTCAGTCATCCGCGCGTGCTCGACAGCGATTCCGTACTCGAGCTCGACGACACCCCGCGTTCGATCACGATCTACGGCGCCGGCGTCGTCGGCTGCGAATATGCGTCGATCTTCCGCAGCCTCGGCATCAAGGTCAACCTGATCAATACGCGCGGCCAGCTGCTGTCCTTCCTCGACGACGAGATCATCGATGCGCTGAGCTATCACCTGCGCGAGCAGGGCGTGCTGATACGCCACAACGAGGAGTATGAGCGCGTGGCGGCCGACGATGACGGCGTCACGGTGTTTCTGAAGTCGAACAAGGAAATCCGCACCGATTATCTGCTGTGGGCGCAGGGGCGCACCGGCAATTCGGACCGCATGGGCGTCGAGGCCATAGGCATCAGAATCAACGAGCGCGGCTCGATCGTCGTCAACGACCGTTACCAGTCGAGCCGCGAACATATCTACGCGGTCGGCGACATCACCGGATATCCGAATCTCGCGAGCGCGGCCTACGACCAGGGACGATTCGCCGCGACCCATCTGGTGCATGGCGTCTGCGAGACGGGACTGGTGCGACAGATCCCGACCGGCATCTACACGATCCCCGAGATCAGCTCGATCGGCGAGACCGAGCGCGAACTGACGGCCGCGAAGGTGCCCTATGAGGTCGGACATTCGCTGTTTCGTCACCTCGCGCGCGCGCAGATCTCCGGCAAGACCACCGGCATGCTGAAGATCCTGTTTCACCGCGAAACGCTGAAAATCCTCGGCATCCACTGTTTCGGCGCCCAGGCCTCCGAGATCATCCATATCGGCCAGGCCGTGATGGCGCGGGAAGACGGCGGCAATTCGCTGATGTATTTCATCAATACGACCTTCAATTACCCGACCATGGCCGAGGCCTACCGCGTGGCGGCGCTGAACGGCCTCAATCGCGTCGGATAAGGCCGTTTCGGGTCAGGCGTGAACCCGGCGGCGGGCTGGGTTACAATGGCTCACCGACCACCAAGGCTGAAGAAACCACCGCTATGAGAGAACTCGCACGCATGATGGTCTACACCATCGGCGCCGTATCCGTGATCTTCATCATGATCTGGCTGACCCGGCAGGAGGGGCTTTCGGGCAACTTCATGGTGAGCGTCGCCATCCTGCTGATCATCATCATCCCGATCGCGCTCGGCGTGATCCTGGCCCGCCGCGAACGGCAGCAGCGGGAGCGCGACAGCCGGTCCTGACCCATGCGGTTCCGGGTTGCCACGCCCGCGGTCCTGCTTGCGTTCCTGCTGTGCCTGGCGGCGGCGGTCCAGCCGGCGACCGCCGGCGAGCCGCGCCTCTTCTGGAAGGCCGAATCTCCCGCCGGTACCGTCTGGCTGCTCGGCTCCCTGCATTTCGGCGATCCGTCGATGTATCCGCTGCCGTCGGCGATCACCGCGGCGCTTGCCGATGCCGAAGTCCTGGTCGTCGAGGCGGACATCACCGCGCATGCGCCGGCGGCCGTCGCCGAGGCGATCAGCCGCCGCGGCCTCTACCACGACAGCCGCAGGCTCGGTGATGCGGTCGATGCGGAGATCTGGCAATCACTGACCGCAGTCGCCGACAATCTCGGTCTGCCCGTCCAGCTACTGGAACGGCAGAAACCCTGGTTCGCCGCGATGACACTGACGACGCTCGCGCTCGCGCGCGAGGGCTTTCTGAGCGATCTCGGCATCGACATGCATATGATGGCGCTGGCAACGGAACAGGGGCTGCCGATCGTCGAGCTGGAGTCGGTCGCGTTCCAGCTTGAATTGCTCGACGGCCTCTCCGCCGACGCGCAGACCTTGATGCTGGCACAGACCCTCGAACAGCTCGCCGATACCGATCGCCATTTCCGCAAGCTGCTCGATGCCTGGCTGAACGGTGACGCCGATACGCTCAGCGGGATACTCGTCGAGGAACTGCACGGCCCCGACGGGGACGACGAGCTGTACCGCGCGTTGCTCCAGCAGCGCAACGCCGCGATGACGCGCGACATCATCGCGCTGCTCGATCGTCATGACGCGATCTTCGTCGTCGTCGGCGCCGGACATATGGTCGGGGAGGACGGCATCGTCGCGGAAATGGCCGACCGCGGATTCCGCATCGACCAGCCGGGCCTGCGGGCGGGCTTCCGAGCGCGTCCCTGATCTGCCACCGCCGCAGCCGGTCTTGTATAATAGCCGGCAACAACACCCATCTCGAAGGCAGCGCAATGACACAATCGTCAGGGGAAATCGGGCAGTTTTCGGTCGGATTCTACGTCGGCAACCGCAAGACCGGCGCCATCGCCGTCGTTGCCAGGCATAACGGCAAGCTCAGCATCGACCCGCTTCTCACCGGCGCCGAGACCGGCCTCGAGCAGGAGCTGAAACCGATCTTCGTCGGCCTGAGCGAGAAGCGCGACATCATCCTGCTCGACCCGGCGACCAGGGCGATCCGCCTCGAGACCGCGTTCCCGGCCGACGCCTTCCCGGCCCATATCTACGAGGATCCGACCTCGGAGCGCAGCTGGTTCATGAACGACGGCGACAAGCAGACCGGCAACGATCGCCTGAACTGCGGCGACGCCGGCTCGTCGGTCACCGTCGTCGAACACATCGACAGCTCGCGCGCGAAATTCCTCGCGACGGTGTGCGTCGGCCGCGGCCATCATCAGGCCGCGTTCAGCCATCCCTCGGACAGCGCGCCCGGCGTCCCGCGTCGCGCATACATCAGCAACCTCAAGGACGGCACCCTCTCCGTGATCGGCAACGATCCGGCGAATCCCGGTGAATATCTCAAGCTGATCGCGACGATCAATCTCTGCGAGCCCGAGCGCGAGGAGGGCATGACCGCCCCCGCGATCCCGAACAACGCCTTCCCGCACGGCCTCGTCTACTCGCCGCTGACCGGCAAGCTCTACAACCTCAACAACGGCTACGGCAATATCGCGATCATCGACCCGCGCACCAACGAGATCGAGCAGCGCATCCCGTTCAAGGGTCACAGCAACCTGTTCATCGCACCGGGCGGGCGCTACATCGTCGGCCGCGGCGCCGACCGCAAGTCGGACCCGAACCACGTCATCGCGAAACTGAGCGTCCTCGACGTCACCGACCTGACCGTCACCGACCGTCTCGACCTGCGCGACATCTACATCAGCAAGTACTACTTCAACGGCGCCGGCACCAAGCTCTACCTGACCACCTCCAGTTCAGGCAGCCCCGAGCAGCAGCAGCACCTCAAGCAGGACGCGCTGGTCATCATCGACCTGACCGCGCTGCCTAAGCTGAAGCTCACGCACGAACTCCGACTCGGCTCGCCCTCCGGCTCGCTCGCCTTCGTCAAGACCGCCGACGGCAGCGAACTCGTGTTCTCCTCGAACTCCGAGGACGGCAGCCTCGCGGTCATCGACGGCGCGTCCGACCGGATCCTCGACACGATCCCGGTCATGCCCGGCCAGGGCCACTCCCGCGTCTGGAGTCTCGGTTAGGGTCTTTCCTGCTGCGCGTGCGAAGGTGTCATTCGAGGGCGGACTTCTGAACGAGAGGGAAGCTGCCGGCCCGCCCCCCACGGGGCGGCCCGCAGCGTGCAGGCCCAGTAAAAAAAACCACAGGGGAGGCCACAGGGGGGTTTAAAAAAAAGGCACAGGCGACGATAAGAGGCCGGGTGATAAAGGGGGTGGGCGGGT
>JBJHCZ010000024.1:0-23682 GCA_050486285.1 Chromatiales bacterium | reverse complement strand
GGCCTGCTTCAGGATCGCCAGAATCTGGCTGTCGCTGTATCGGGATTTCTTCATGTAGAACCTCCTCGGTCGTACAGTACGAGAAAATTCTACTTCTGGACAACGCTAGTTTGCGGGGGGATTACCATACTATCTCTCCGGAATGAGCGTGCTCAACCAAAAAGTCAGTACCGGGCTATGGAAACAAGGGTAAGTGGATCGCGATCCCGAACATTATTGCAGAATCTTTCTCTCCTGGATCTCCGAAAATACATCTACCAACAGCTCTGACGATACCTCTTCACGCCGAACTCCATAGTATCCCGTTATACGGCGCCAGATATCCGATGTATCGCACGAATTCACTTCAGTAAAATCATGGATGATTGATTCATCGGTGATCAGATACTCACCCGGCATGAAATCGAAGATTTCCAGCATGAATTCAACCGCCAGGCGGCGAAAGCCTTCAATGCGGCCGGTCGATGCGAATTCAATCTTCTTTCCCTTGAAAGGTCCGCGATGAATGACCATGTCATCGTCCGTAGCGGTATGATCGAATGGAATCAGGCACGCCTCCCTCTCCTCTTCGGCCATCGCGCTCAGCTCGTCAACGCGCTGCTTCAGATCTCCGATCACTCTCTGGATGCTTTCCTGATCGAATCCGTGAAAGGTCATTTCCCATAGACAATGGGCGACGATCTGCGCCCCTGTATAGGATTCGAGAGATGCCGGATCGATCTCCATCCCCAGCCATTCTTCCCACGGCCGGAACACAAGCGAAAACAGGGTTTCCGTATCGGCGTACTCATCGTCGGGCGGATCCGGGGCTATATAATCGTCTTGCTCGCGGTTCAGGGTTCCATTACACCGCACCACTTCGGCAAATGGCGCGTCATCGATCTCTTCGCGAAACGTTTCCCGAACCACCACCCGCATATCGGACGTCACGGACCCCAGTTTTCCAAGTTTGAGGAAAACCAGACGATGATCCTCAATCGAATCCTCGATATCCGGGTAACTCCAGAGCAAGGGGGCCATGACGTCGTCCCAGGTGACGGAGGCGATCAGGTCTGCGAGTTTCATGGCGGGCCTCCCTTCCCTTGATAGCCCAGAACATGGCCCATGCACGCGCCCGTTGGCTAGGCGGGCTGTGGATTCAGCAACAGTACATACCGGGATTCATTCCCTGTTACTTCAAATCTTATAGATACGGCGCAGACCAGAATAGTCAGATATATTTCCTGATACTTTCATTTTGTGAAAGTTTCTGGTATTTTTTGCAGCAATCAGCCTCTTACCACATGCAAACCTTAACCAGAAAAATCATCGACTTGGGGCTGGCCAACCGCGTGCTGACTGATTCGCAGCTTTCGCGGCACCTGGAAGGCACTGCCCAGCGCAGACATGCCCTGGTCAATCGCGCCCTGAAGGCCGGTGAGTTGCTACGCCTGCGTCGCGGCAGCTACCTGCTCACATCGTCCTTGCGGGACCATCCCGGCCACCCCTTCGCCCTGGCCCAGGCGTTTGTGCCGGGCAGCTATGTATCATTAGAGACCGCGCTAGCACACCATGGCTGGATCCCCGAAGCGGTATACACCACGGCCAGCGTCACGCCGGGACGCAAATCCCTCGAATACGATCACCCGTCGTTCGGCAGCTTCTCGTTTCATCCACTGGCGATCCAGCCCGGTTATTTTCTCGAATTGGTCGAGCGCGTAACGATCTCGGAACAGGCCATGCTGATTGCGAAACCTTTCCGGGCGTTGATGGATCTGGTCTGCCTGCGAAAAGTCGAATGGCAGGGCATGAGCTGGCTGACCGAGGGCCTGCGCATCGACTACGAACTGTTGCGCAGCATTACCAGCGCCGACATCCGCACCCTCGACCTGGTTTACAAACAGAAACGCGTTCGGTCATTCCTCAAATCCCTCGCCAGAGGCCTCGGCAATGATTGAACTGATCCAGCAGCGTCTGAACAGCTATCGCGCCGCCAACCCCGTCGAAGAGGCGCAGGCGCTCAAGGAAATCCTCCAGGAAGTCGCGCTGTATGCCCTGTGGCGAGCGGATTTCTTCGAGGTCGCCGCGTTTCAGGGCGGCACCTGTCTGCGCATCCTGAATAAGTTGCCGAGATTCTCCGAGGACCTGGACTTCATCCTGAAGGCGCCCTACCCCGAATTCGCGTGGAACAGCTATCTGGACCCGATGCTGGCGGCGCTACAGGAATTTGGCCTGAAATCCGAAGTGCTGGACAAGAGCCAGATGGATCAAAACGTCAAGAAGGCCGTATTGAAAGACGATTCCATCAGTAATCTGCTGACGCTGGGGTTCTACCGGGGGCCTGCCGGGCAGAAGCTCAACATCAAACTCGAGATCGATATCAACCCCCCGGCGGGGTCGGGATTCGAATACACCTATCTCGCCTTCCCGCTCGATTTCGAAGTCTGCCATCAGGATCTGGCCAGCAATTTTGCGCTAAAGATTCATGCGCTACTGTGCCGGCAATATCTGAAGGGACGCGACTGGTATGACTTCAACTGGTATGTGAAGCAGACGGTCCGGCCGAACCTTCCCCATCTCCAGGCCGCGCTGCGGCAATATGGGCCATGGGCGGGTCAGGCCGTTGAAGTCGATGCGGCGTGGTTGCGAGATGCGCTCATGGCAAAAATCGCATCAATCGACTGGACAGAGGCTGCAGGGGATGTCGAGCGGTTTCTGAGCACGGCGGAAAGACAGGGTTTGAAGCTGTGGGGGGAGAGGTTTTTCCGGCAGAAGGTGGATGACCTTACTAATCCACAGATTGCTAGATGAATAAAAGAAATCAATAAAGCTTCGTGAAAGCCAGCCATTTCTCATGATTTATCATGCGAGACTGGCTTACTGGAATCCTCCCGCCTGACAAATCCATGATCTTGCGTTCGATAAGTTCATATCCGGGAAAATCAACCCATGGATTCACGATGACGCTATAGATCGCATCGAGAGATATTGGCACCCTCTTTTCCACCTCATCAGTCTCAGAGCCATAAATAAACCTGTACTCCTTTTCGAACCTGAAGGCGGTGCGCTTCATGAATGGCAAGCGGGATACATCGGGTTTTCGCTTTTCCGTTACTTTCTCAATATCCCGGAGAGGTACATATTCCATAGGCCCGTGGCGGAGGCCATATTTATCAGCTGCTCTGGTCAGCCTGTCCTTCCAGAATTCAATACATACGCCGTCATAACCGCCAGCAAATATTTTCCAGTGATGATAAATATCGAGCCTGTTACAAAAGCAAAGCGCCAGACAGTTATTGAAACCGCTAGCCCTAACGTAGGCTGTCATGCAGTTTTTGTCATTGACATCATCCCACTTCGAGTGATCAAGTAACGTCAGACACTTGTTCTGAATGATGTCGAGTAGGGACTTAAAGCTGGTATAGCGGCGCAAAATATCTTTGCTACGAGGCATCATGCTCATGAGCCTACCTGATCACCGCATCCGCTTTCGGAACTCGAGGCAATCCCCCTCGACATCGACATCGACCACATCCCCCTCCCCGAACCTGCCGGCAAGGATCTCCTGCGCCAACGGATTCTCCACCCGATTCTGTATCGCCCGCTTCAGCGGCCTTGCCCCGTACACCGGATCGAACCCCGCCTCGCCGAGCTTGTCCAGCGCCGCCTCGCTCAGCACCAGCTCCATGCCGCGATCGCGCAGCCGCTGCTTGAGATGCCCGAGCTGTATCCCGGTGATCGCGCGCAACTGTTCCTTCTGCAACGGATGGAACACGACGACATCGTCGATGCGGTTGATGAACTCGGGGCGGAAGTGCTGACCGACGATGTTCAGCACCGAGGCCTTCATCAGGTCGTAGTTCTCCTCGCCGGCGAGTTCCTGGATGACCTGCGAGCCGAGGTTCGAGGTCATGACGATGACGGTGTTGCGGAAGTCGACGGTGCGGCCCTGGCCGTCGGTGAGGCGGCCGTCGTCTAAAACCTGCAGCAGCACGTTGAACACATCGGCATGCGCCTTCTCGACCTCGTCGAGCAGGATCACTGAATACGGCTTGCGGCGCACGGCCTCGGTCAGATAGCCGCCCTCTTCGTAACCGACGTAGCCCGGCGGCGCGCCGATCATGCGTGCGACCGAGTGTTTCTCCATGAATTCGCTCATGTCGATGCGCACCATCGCGTCGTCGCTGTCGAACAGGAAGCTGGCCAGCGCCTTGCTGAGTTCGGTCTTGCCGACGCCGGTCGGGCCGAGGAACAGGAAGGAGCCGATCGGGCGGTTCGGGTCGGACAGGCCGGCGCGCGAGCGGCGGATCGCATCGGACACGGCCTTGATCGCCTCGTCCTGGCCGACGACGCGGGCGTGCAGCGCCTCTTCCATGCGCAGCAGCTTGTCGCGCTCGCCCTCGAGCATCTTCGAGACCGGAATGCCGGTCCACTTCGAGACGACCTCGGCGATCTCCTCGTCGGTGACGCGGTTGCGCAGCAACTGCGTCTCGTGCGCCTTGCCTTCGATCTGGCCGGCCTGGGCGAGCTGCTTTTCGAGTTCGGGGAGCTTGCCGTATTGCAGCTCGGACATGCGCTCGAAATTGCCGGCGCGGCGCGCGGTCTCGAGCTCGAGGCGGACGCGGTCGATCTCTTCCTTGATGTGCTGGGTGCCCTGCAGCGCGGCCTTTTCGGACTTCCAGATCTCCTCGAGGTCGGAGTATTCGCGCTCGAGCTTCGTGATCTCGCCCTCCAGCGTGTCGAGCCGCTTCAGCGAGGCCTCGTCGCTCTCCTTCTTCAGCGCCTCGCGCTCGATCTTGAGCTGGATCAGGCGGCGGTCGAGGCGGTCCATCGCCTCGGGCTTGGAGTCGATCTCGATGCGGATGCGGCTTGCCGCCTCGTCGACGAGGTCGATGGCCTTGTCGGGCAGGTTGCGGTCGGTGATGTAGCGGTGCGACAGCGTCGCGGCGGCGACGATCGCCGGGTCGGTGATGTCGACGCCGTGGTGGACCTCGTACTTCTCTTTCAGGCCGCGGAGGATCGCGATGGTGTCCTCGACGCTCGGCTCGTCGACCAGCACCTTCTGGAAGCGGCGTTCGAGGGCGGCGTCCTTCTCGATGTACTTGCGGTATTCGTCGAGCGTCGTCGCGCCGATGCAGTGCAGCTCGCCGCGGGCGAGCGCGGGCTTCAGCATGTTGCCGGCGTCGATCGCGCCCTCGGCCTTGCCGGCGCCGACGATGGTGTGCAGCTCGTCGATGAACAGGATGACCTGGCCTTCCTGTTTCGCGAGGTCGTTCAGCACGCCCTTCAGGCGTTCCTCGAATTCGCCGCGGAACTTTGCGCCGGCGAGCAGCGAGCCCATGTCGAGCGACAGCACGCGCCGGCCCTTCAGGCCCTCCGGCACCTCGCCGTTGACGATGCGCTGGGCGAGGCCCTCGACGATCGCGGTCTTGCCGACGCCGGGCTCGCCGATCAGCACCGGATTGTTCTTGGTGCGGCGTTGCAGGACCTGGATGGTGCGGCGGATCTCGTCGTCGCGGCCGATCACCGGGTCGAGCTTGCCCTGCTCGACGCGCGCGGTCAGGTCGATGGTGTATTTCTCCAGCGCCTGGCGCTGTTCTTCCGCATTCTGGTCGTCGACCTTCTGGCCGCCGCGCATCTTTTCGATCGCCTGTTCGATCATGCCCTTGCTGGCGCCGGCCTTGCGCAGCAGCTCGCCGAGCGGGCCCTTGTCCTCGAGCGCGGCGAGCACGAACAGCTCGGACGAGATGTACTGGTCCTTGCGCTGCTGCGCGTACTTGTCGGTCAGGTTCAGCAGGCGTATCAGGTCGTTCGACGGGTGCACGTCGCCGCCGGCGCCCTCGACGCGCGGCAGGCGGTCGAGCGCCTCGCCGAGCTTCGAGCGCAACTGGGTGACGTTGACCTCGGCCTGGCTCAGCAGCGGGCGCGCGGTGCCGCCGTCCTGGTCGAGCAGCGCGACCATCAGATGCGTCGGCTCGATCATCTGATGGTCGCGGCCGAGCGCCATCGACTGGGCCTCGGCGAGGGCCAGCTGGAATTTGCTGGTCAGTTTGTCCATGCGCATGCGGGGGGCTCCTGTTTCCGGGTCGGGCGGTCAATAGTCTTACAAGATATAGGGCCTGAACGGGGGGATTCAACGGGGTCGACGGGGTCAGAGTCGTTTGATCCGGCGAGATCGTGCAAAACCCGCACAGCCTCAGGATCAAACGACTCTGACCCCATCTGATAGACCCCATATAATACGAGGCATGGAATCAGGGACGGACAGCGGGCTGGCCGACCGCTTGCGCGGGCATATCGAATTCCTGGCCGGCGAGCTCGGCGAGCGCAGCGTGCGCCGACCGGCGGCGCTCGAACTCGCATCCTCCTATATAGAGGGCCAGTGGGCGGCGCTCGGGCTTGCGCCCGGCGATCAGCGCTACCGGACCCACGGCGTCGAGTGCCGCAACCTCGTGCTGACGATCCCGGGGCGCGAGCGGCCGGACGAGATCGTGCTGGCCGGCGCGCATTACGACACCGTCAACGGCAGCCCCGGCGCCGATGACAACGCGAGCGGTGTCGCCGGCGTGCTCGAACTCGGTCGCCTGTTGCGCGATGCGGCGCCCGCGCGCACGATCCGTCTCGTCGCCTTCGTCAACGAGGAGCCGCCGTTCTTTTTCCTGCACGAGATGGGCAGCATGGTCTACGCACAGGCCGCAAGACGGCGCGGCGACGACATCCGCGCGATGCTGTCGCTGGAGATGATCGGCTATTACAGCGACGCGCCTGGCAGCCAGCGCTATCCGCCGCTGCTCCGTCATTTCTATCCGGACCGCGGCAACTTCATCGGCTTCGTATCGAACCTGCGCTCGCGGCGCCTGCTCAGACAGACGGTCGCCGCGTTCCGCGCATCGACGGACTTTCCGTTAGAGTCGGCCGCGATCCCTGCCTTCGTGCCCGGCGTCGCATGGAGTGACCAGTTGTCATTCTGGCGCGCGGGCTACCCGGCGCTGATGGTCACCGACACCGCGTTCCATCGCAATCCTTACTACCATACTGCCGAGGACACGCCGGATAAGCTCGACTATGTACGCATGGCGCAGGTCGTCGACGGGTTGGCAGGCACGCTGTTGAGACTGGCCGCATGACCGTGCGCTGGCGAAGCACCATCATCGGCCTGATCGCCGCCGCCACGGTTGTCGCGCTGCCCGCGCAATCGACCGCCGACCTCATCGTCCCGGACGACCACGCGACGATCGGCGCCGCGCTGGCGGCGATCGCCGACGGACTGACCACGGAACGCCGGATCATCGTCGAGCCCGGGACGTATAACGAGACCCTCAATGTCCCGCTCGCCCTGCCGGCCGGCGTCGAGCTGATCGGCCGCGAGACCGCGCGCACGATCCTGTCCGCCACACTCACGATCAACAACATCGCCGACTTCCGGATCAGCAACTTCAGCTTCACCGGCGCGGGGCCGGCGGTGCGGGTGATCGGCAGTACGGTGACGATCGAGAACAACATCTTTCGCATGAACGACAACGGCGTCGCGATCGCGAGTTCGCTGTCGCAGCCGATCATCCTCAACAATGTGTTCTGGCGCGGCGGCGTCGCGGTCGATGCCGGCGCGAATCCGCTGACCCTCGTGAACAATGCCTTCGCGCAGAACGGCGCGACGCTGGTGTCCGAGGGTCCGGGGTCGGAAATCACTAACAATGCGTTCTTCGGCGTCGATGCCTTCGGCAATGCGCCGGTCACCGGCGATCCGCGCTTCGTCGCGCCGAATCTCGGCGACTTCCACCTGCGCGCCGACTCGCCGCTGATCGATGCCGGCTTCGGCGACGACAACCTCGATATTACGGACGCCGACATCGGCGCCTATGGCGGGGAATTCGCCGAAGGACGGCCGTTCCCGGTGCAGGGCCTCGAGGTCGTCTCGATCGACAGCGACGGCCTCGACCATCGCGTCACGCTGGCGTGGTCGGCGAACCGCTGGTACCGGCTCGGCGGCTATCGCCTGCATTACGATACCGACAGCGGCCCGCCCTATGCGGGCACGGGCGCCGACGAGGGCGATTCGCCGGTCGATGCCGGTGACCTCACTGAATTCACGCTGGGCGGCCTCGTCGCCGCCGACGGCAGCGACCTCGCGCCGCCGGTGCTCGAATCGCCCGAGCCGGGCAACAACCGGCTGCGATTACGCTGGTCGGCGAGCCCCGGCGCGACCGGCTATGTCGTCCACTATCGCGTCGACGGCAGCGATGACGGCAGCGAGATCGATGTCGGCGACGTCACGCAATACACGCTGACCGGCCTCGAGAACGGCGTCGACTATCGCATCCACGTCACCGCCTATGCGCAGCAGCGTTATGTGTTCGCGGTCACCGCCTGGCCGGCATTCGATCCCCTGCTCGACAGCGCGTTCACCGCCCAGGTCACGGCCGACGTCGGCCCGCAAGCGGGCAGCCTGCCGTCGAACGAGGTCGTCGACTTCCCGGAGCCGATCGTCGCGTTTCCGAATCTGCCGGACAAGGGCGGCTGCTTCATCGCGACCGCGGCCTTCGGTCACTACGGCGCGGATCAGGTCCGGCTGCTGCGCCGCTTCCGCGACGAGGCCTTGATGACGCATGCGCCGGGACGCGCGTTCGTCGCGTGGTATTATCGCCACAGCCCGCGCTGGGCCGCGGCGCTCGACGCGCAGCCGGCGCTGAAACCGCTCGCGCGCGCGGCGCTGCTGCCGATGATCATCATTGCCGCGCTGGCGCTGCATGTGCCGCTTGCGGCGATGATGATGACGGGCGCGGCCGGGCTGATGCTGATGATGTTCATGGGCGGGCGCAGACGCGGCCTGCAAACCATTGGCGGAGAGTTGCGATGAATCCCGGCATGCGCTGGACGATCCTGACACTGATCCTGCTGCTGGCGACGGCCCAGGTCGTTGCCGATGAACGGCCGCGCTGGTCATTCGAGCTGAAGGGCGGCACCTTCCACAGCGACCTCGATGACTGGGGTGAGTTTTACGACGACAACCGCATGACGCACTACGGGCTCGGTCTTGCGTACAAGCTCTTGCGCCAATTCGAGATCGGTATCGAGGCCGGTTATCGCAGCGACCGCGGCCGCGGCTTCGCGCCGGGACACGGCATCGTGGCCGGCGATGTCCGCTACCAGTTGCTGCCGGTGCACCTGACCGCGACGCTGCGTGCTGTCTTCTACGAGGACCAGTGGCTCGTGCCCTACGTCGGCGCCGCCGTCGGACGCTACAGCTATCGCATCACGATCGAGGGCCAGGACAGGCAGTCCGGCGGGACCGACGGCACGCTGTACCGCGCCGGCGTGCAACTGCTGCTCGACCGCCTCGACCGCCGCGCCGCGTTCAATATGCGCCGCCATTACGGCATCGACAATACCTATCTGTTCTTCGAGGCGCGCGACAGCGAGGCGGAAATCGACGGCAGCGAACTCGGCGGACGGGCCTGGCTCGGCGGACTGCTGTTCGAGTTCTGACCCCGACAGCTAGAAGCGCCAGGTGAGGGTACCGAAGACACGCGGACGCTTGCGGCCTGAATCCTCCGACGCGACGGCTCGCGTCAACGGCTGCGCGATCTCGGCCGTCGCCGACAGGGCCTTGCCGGTCGCCCGCAGGCCGAGGCCGGCGGAGGCAGCGGAGGCGCGCTGATCGAAGCGGCGCTGATCGATGCGCCAGACCGCGCCGAGGTCGTAGAAGCCGTAAGGGCCGAGGCGCGCACTGCCCGTACTCAGGTTCCGCCTCGACAGCTCCGCGCGCGCGGCGAGGCCGTGGTCGCCGCTGAGCTCCGACGGATCATAGGCGCGCCCGAACTGCGCGCCGCCGATGCTGTAACGTTCCGAAGACGGCACGGCCTTCGCGGCGTACTGGCCGTCGAGCGCGCCGCTGAGCTCCCAATCTTCTCCGATACCGCGGCGCGCCGTCAGATTGATATTCGCGCGCGTGAACTCCGGATCGCCGACGCCCGCGCCGAGTTGCGTATCGATGACGCGGCTGTCGCCGGCGGACAGGCCTTGCGTCAGCGACAGAGCCAGCGCGCGGACACGGTCGACGCCGGCGGCTTGCACGCCGCGGTAATTCAGCTGCACCGTCGTCAGCCGGTCCTCGAGCCGGCGCGCGCCGAGCACATCGGTCTGTGAACGCCAGACGCCGAGTTGCGCGCCGACCGTGCTGAGGCTGTTCGCCGTGCGCGTCATCGGCATCGCCAGACCGAGGCGGTAACGCTCGTTCGCGATGCGCGCATCGATCGCCGCGAGATCGCCGCCCGGCCGCGACCGAATCCCCGACACGCCGGCCTGCACACGCAGGCCGTTCACGCCCAGCGGCCACTCGGTCGATGCCTCCATATAAACCAGCTCTTCGGTCTCCGCGGCGGTCGCGAGCTGAAGTCGCCAGGTCTCGTGGCGGCCGAGCAGGCCGAAGGCGCCGAGCGAGGCAATCGCGCGCAGCGGACCGATGAATTCGCTGCCGCGATTGTCGAGGCTGACCGAACCGCTCGCGCGCGTGCGTTCGGCGGCGAGCAGCAGGCGATACGCGCCCGGCCGTCCGCGCAGCGAACGCACCTCCGGCGTCACCGTCAGATCGGGCAGTTCATTGATCGCGCGCAGGGCGCCGATCAGATCGGCGCGCCGCACCGGCCGCTGCGCGAGCACCTTCTGCAGGATGCGATCGACCAGCGGGTCCGGCTTCGCGCCGTCATTGCTGAAGCGCCAGTCCTCGATATGCCCCTCGACGATGCGGATGCGGATGACGCCGAACTCGATCGCCTGCGCCGGCACCAGCGCGCTGGACAGAAAATATCCGTCGTCGTGATAGCGGCGCGTGATCTCCTCGGCCAGCTCCCGCAGTGCGGCGACCGTGATCTCGCGCCCGAGCCAGGGCTGGTACAACGGCAGGAATTCGAGATTGTCGTAGACCGTCGAGCCCTCGATCAGCACGCCGGCGAGCGTGAAGCTCTGCTCAGGCATCTCGACGCGGGCGCCCGTGGCCGGAGGCAACGGGGTCGGACGCGGGGCCGTCACCGGCGCCGGCGCGGTCTCGACCTGGCGTTCGATCTGGGCCGGCTCGAAGCCCTGGAACTCCTGCGCGAGCACGGCCGCAGCCGGCAGCGCCCACAGGCAAGCCACGGCCATCACCCTTACATAATTTGGGTGAAATGGGATTTTTCTCATGCAAATCACGGCCTGAATGCCCGCCGGGCGGGTTATGCGAACTGCGTCACAAAAAAAATGTGCGCCCCGTCCTAGTATCGGACTCAGGCACCACCCTATTTAGCTTGCAGCCCGGGGAGTACGCCATGAGTCCATCGAAATCCCGACGGTTCGCACCCCTGCCGTTTCTGCTCATCCTGATTCTGCTGTTGGCCGGTCCGGCCTTTGCCGGCGACCGCCCCTGGGTCGTGGTCTCCGCCTCGGGCGCCGTCGCGGTCACCGGCGGCGAGGGCGGAGAGCGTGCGCTCGAGGCGCGTTCCGGCGCTCGACTTCTGACCCCGTTTTCGGTGCGCACCGGCCATGACGGCCAGCTCGTCATCGCCCGCGACAAGGACATCATGACGATCGGTCCCGGCGCGCGAATCGACGTCCCGGCCCCTGCCGAGGGCGGCCAGGGCGCCGTCACCCGCATCCGGCAGGCGCTCGGCTCGGTACTGTACCAGGTCGAACACAAGCTGAAAGAGGCCTTTGAGGTCCACACGCCGTATCTCGTGTCCGTCGTCAAGGGCACGACCTTCAATATCCTCGTCACCGCCGACTCGAGCACGGTCGCGCTGATCGAAGGCCTGCTCCAGGTCTACACGCCGGACGGCAAGTACGAATCCTTCCTCGACGCAGGTCAGGTCGCGGTGATGACCGCCGACGGCGACGGTATCCGTATCGAGGATCAACGCGCGCTGTCCGAACCGGTCGCCGGTCCGGTCCGGATAGGCCGCGCGAACGATCTGCCTGCGGCAACGATCGCTGATCCCGCGCGCAGCGTCGAGCGCCTGGCCACTAAACTCACGGACGCCGCGACGCACGACAACGGCGATACCCGCCTCGTCAGCGGCCTCTCCGCCGATGTCGAGGGCACGACCCTGCTCGGCGTCAAGGCGAATGACAGCTCGTTACAACTCGGCGGCGTCACGCTCTCGGATGACGGGCTGATCGGCATCGGCGTCGAGGAATCCTCGGTGACGCTTGGCGGCGTCTCGGTCGGCGAGACCGCGCTGACGCCGTCGATCGAGGTCGGCGACCTGTCGGCCAGCCTCGGCGGCGCTTCGCTCGCCATCGGCAGCGATCTCGGTATCGGCCTCGAGGTCGGCGACACCTCGCTCGCGCTCGGCGGCGCGTCGATCGGTGAAACCGCGCTGACGCCGTCACTCGACGTCGGCGGGATCTCGGCGAATCTCGGCGGCATCGATCTGGGCCTCGGCAGCGACCTCAACACCAGCCTCGATCTCGGTGATACCTCGCTGAACCTTGGCGGCGCGACGCTCGGTGAAACGGCGCTGACGCCCGGGATCGGGCTCGGAGACACCTCGCTGAACATCGGCGATTCCGGCATCAACCTCTCGACCGAACTCGATCTCGGCCTGCTCGATCCGGTCGCGCTCAATGTCGGCATCGAGGTCGAGCCGGTCACGGAAATCGTCACCGGTACGGTCAATACCGTCACCGATGTCGTGACCGACACGACCACGACGGTCCTCGATACGCTCACCGGAAGACTCAGGTTGTTCTGACCCCTGACGATAACCATCGTCTGACATCGGAGCCCGGCCAGTGGACATAACGAAAAGAAAAATCCCGGGGCCCGCGCTGATCGCGCTGGGGGTGACGTTGATCGCCGTCGCGTTCGGCTGGCTGCAGCCGGTTGATCAGCGTCTCCAGGACCTGCGCGCGTCGCTGATGCAAACAACAGTATCGAGCGATCTCGTCATCGTCGAGATCGATGCCCGCAGCCTGCGCGAGCTCGACGGCTGGCCCTGGCCCAGGCGCCATCATGCGGAGGTCCTCGAGCGCCTGCGCGCCGCCGGCGTCGGGCTCGTGTTCTACGACGTCGATTTCAGTTCACCGTCCAATCCCGACGACGACCGCCTGCTCGCCGACGCGCTCGCGCGCTTTCCCGCCGAGGCGGTGATGCTGCCGGTCTTCGTCCAGCCCGGCAATCAGCTGGCGACCAGCGACCTCGTCGTCGCGCAGCCTCTCCCGCCATTCCGCGCCCATGCCGTGCCGGTCGCGATCAATCTCCGCCCGGACCGCGACGGCCTCGTCAGGCGCACCGCCGGCTCCGCGCGCATCGCCGACGAATTTGCCGCGCTCGCGGGCATACGCGTCAGCGGACGCTTTGATCAGATCAATGAAACGATCCCGATCGACTTTGCGGTCCATCCCGAAAGCTTCGACCGGCTGTCGTTCTCGGAGGTGTTGGCCGGCCGCTTCGACCCGGGCATGCTGCGCGACCGGCCGGTCTTCGTCGGCGCGACCGCGCTCGAACTTGGCGACATGATCCCGGTGCCGGTCTACCAGTCTCTGCCCGGCGTCGTCGTGCAGGCCCTCGCCTACCAGACCCTGATGCACGGGGGATTCAGGCACGCGCCTCTGGTGCTGACCTTGCTGGCGACGCTGCTGATCTTCGCGCTGCTGCGCGTCGTGCTGCGTCACAGCGGCTGGCGCGGCGGCCTTGTCTTCACCGGCGTTGCGATCGCGACGATCGTCGCTTTCGCGATCCTCGTCGCCCATGAGTGGCGCATCCTCGTCCCGGTGGCGGCGCCGATCTGCCTGCTCGCGCTCGGCTACGCCTTCTCGCTGATCGCCCGCCTTGAGCAGCAACATCTTCGCCTGCGACACCAGGCCATGCACGACGCCCTGACCGGCCTCGGCAATCGCTATTATCTCGCTGACCGCCTGCGCAGCTGTCTCGCCAACGGCGATGCGGCCACCTCGCGCATCGCACTGCTGATGATCGACCTTGACCGTTTCAAGGAAATCAACGACTCGCTTGGCCACGGCACCGGCGACCGCCTGCTGAAGCAGGTCGCGGAGCGTTTCACCGGCTGTCTCGATGGCGAAAGCTCGCTGGCGCGCATCGGCGGCGACGAGTTCGCGATCATCGTGCCGGATGCGGCCGATGGGCGCCACAGTCTCGCCGTCGCCGAACGCATCCTGTCGGCGCTGAGACAGCCGTTCCCGGTCGACAATATCGCGCTCGAGGTCGACGCCAGTATCGGTATCGCGCTGCATCCGGATCACGCCCGTGACGCGACGCTGCTGATGCAGCATGCCGACACCGCGATGTATGTCGCGAAAGAAAGCGGCGCCGGCATCTCCCTGTACCAGCCGGAGTTCGCGCGCAGAAATGCGATACGGCTCGCGATCTCGACCGGCCTGCGCGGGGCGATCGCGGCGAATCAACTGCGACTGCACTATCAGCCCAAGCTCGACGTCGCCGGCGGCATGCCGACCGGCGCCGAGGCGCTGCTGCGCTGGCATCACCCCGATCTCGGCGACATCGACCCGGAGCTGGTCGTCGAGATCGCCGAGAGCGCCGGCCTGATCTGGACGCTGACCGAGTGGACGCTGCTGCGCGCGCTGGACGACGCGCGCGCCTGGCACGAGGCGGGTCACTCGCTGCGCGTCGCCGTGAACCTGTCGGCGCGGCTCCTGCAGGACCGGGAACTGGTCGACAAGATCGGCAATTGTCTCGCCGCGCGCGGGCTCGACCGGCGCTGGCTGACGCTGGAAATCACTGAAAGCGCGCTGATGGCCGACCCCGAAGCCGCGCTCAGGAATGCGGCGGCACTGAAGGCGGCCGGCATCCGCCTGTCGATCGACGACTTCGGCACCGGCTATTCCTCGCTCGGCTATCTGAAAGACCTGCCCGCCGACGAACTGAAGATCGACAAGTCCTTCGTCATGGACATGCTCGACGAGCCGCGTAACGCGCTGATCGTCAAGTCGACGATCGAACTCGCGCACAACCTCGGACTCGAGGTCGTCGCCGAGGGCGTCGAATCGGAGGCGATCCTCGCCGCCCTCGCCGGACTCGGCTGCGAGACCGCGCAGGGATACTTTGTCAGCCGTCCCGTCGATGCCGAGGCACTCGGCGAATGGCTGGACGCGCGGAGCCGCGAGATCCGCCTGTCCCGGCCCGCGACCGCCGACATCCATTTCCTTGCCGGACGTTGATCAGCGGTTCTCTCCCGGCGAGCAGGGCCGGCCCCGCGGGGTCCGGCCTTCGCCTCGCCACCCCTGCCCCACCCCACTATAATCACCCGCATGAATGACCACCTTACCCGTTACCGGGACATCCCCGACTTCATCACCCGCGACGGCTCGATCATCCGCGAGCTGATGCATCCCGCCACGCACGGCAACCGCCTGCAAAGTCTTGCCGAGGCGATCGTGCCGGCTGGCAGTAGCACGATCCTGCATCGCCATCACCGCACCGAGGAGCTTTATCACTTCACCGCCGGCCACGGCTGGATGGAACTCGGCGAGGAGCGCTTCGAGGTCGGGCCGGGCGATACCGTGCATATCGCGCCGGGTACGCCGCATCGACTCGTCAATCCGGGTACATCGGAACTGCGCCTGCTGTGCTGTTCGTCGCCGCCCTATGCCGATGACGACACCGAGCTGCTCGCGACCTCCGGCGACGAGGCCGGGACGTGAGCATCGAACGACCGGCGCCGCCGCCGGCCGCGGTCATCCAGGCCGACGTCGCCCGCGCCCTGGCCGAGGACATCGGCAACGGCGACCTGACCGCGGCGCTGATCGACGAAGGCGCGCGCGCCGGTGCCGAGGTCATCACCCGCGAGGACGCCGTACTATGCGGGTCCGCGTGGTTCGCGCAGACCTTTCGCGCGCTCGACCCGGCGGTCCGCATCGACTGGCGGGCATGGGACGGTGATGCCGTCGCCGCCGGCGATCTCCTTTGTACCCTGTCCGGCCCGGCCCGCGCGTTGCTCTCCGGCGAACGCACCGCGCTGAATTTCCTCCAGGCCCTGTCCGGGACGGCGACGCTCGCGCGGCGCTATCGCGAGCGGGTCGCCGACCTGCCGGTCACCCTGCTCGACACCCGCAAGACCGTCCCCGGGCTGCGCGCGGCGCAGAAATACGCCGTCCGCTGCGGCGGTTGCGCGAACCACCGGATCGGCCTCCATGACGGCATCCTCATCAAGGAAAACCACATCGCCGCCAGCGGATCCATAAAAAAATCAATAGAAACAGCGAGATCACTGTATCCCGCGATGACGGTCGAGATCGAGGTCGAGGACCTCGACCAGCTCGACGAGGCGCTGGCGGCCGGGGCCGATATCATCCTGCTCGATAATTTCGACCCGGCGCGACTGAGGACCGCGGTGGCAAGTCACCAGGCGGTCGGCGGCCGCACCCTTCTGGAGGCCTCCGGCGGTATTTCGCTCGAAAACATCCGCCGGATCGCCGAAACCGGCGTCGACCGGATCTCGATCGGCGCCCTGACCAAGGACCTGCGGGCCACAGACCTCTCAATGCGATTCCGGATTGACCGATAACCCCTGTATCAGTCTTTAAATACAGGAAGCACGGCATGTCGGCGTCTCCCGCCCAGAAGCTCAAAACGGGGAACATCGCCCCCATCCTGCCCTCCCCGGCGATCCGCTGCGAGGTCGACGAAGCGGTCATGGTCGGCGAACGGGTCGAGGCCCAGCTCCACGACGGCGCCCGTTTCCAGGGGACGCTGCAGAAATTCCTGCGCCAGGAGCGGCGCATCTCGCTGACCGTCGATGGCGGGCAGACCCAGGACCTGCCATTTCCGAGCCTGAAGCTGCTGCGTCTGCCGCGCCCGCGGCGCTGGCATGCAGGACAACTGGCCCCGGACACCCGCCACGCCAACGCCGAACCGGGCCCCTGCCGTTACCGACTCGAACTCAAGAACGGCGAGGCCCTCGAGGGCCGGACGCTCGGCTATCGCCGCGACGGCGCCGGGCTCTTCCTGTACCCGGTCGCCGATGACGGCTGCTACACCCACCTGTTCGTACCTCACAGCACGCTCGAGCAATACCGCTTCGACCCCTGCGAACTGACGCCGCCCGCCGCCGAAACCGGCGCCGAGGCCAGGGATATGGACTACGACGAAGGAGAGCAAGAGGCCGCCTCGCTGCTCAAGGGGATCACCACGATCGACGCCCTCGAGGGCGCGCTCAAGCGCAACAAGCATTCGGCGAAGATCCGCTTCGGCGAGATCCTGGTCAAGGAAAATCTGATCAGCGAAGCGCAGCTCGAGTCGGCGCTGGCGACGCAACAGCAACACCGCGACGAAGGCCGCAAGACGCAGCTCGGACAGATCCTCGTCGAGAGCGGCGCGATCGACATGGGCGACGTGCTGACCGCGCTGTCGGAGAAACTCGGTATCCCTTTCATCGACATCGCCGAGTTCAAGATGAACCCGGAGTCGATCCGTTATGTGCCGGAAGACCTGGTCCGCAAATACAACCTGCTGCCGGTGCATCATTTCTCGAACAAGCTCGTGGTCGCGCTCGAGAACCCGATGGACTGGGAGGCACTGGACGCGGTGCGCTTCCATTCCAAGATGCATATCGAACCGGTGATGGCCTCGCGCGACGCGATCGCCCAGATGATCAGCCTGCTGTACTCGAGTTCGGAGCTCGAGGAGTCGGCAATCGGCGATTACATCGATCACGATGACGAGGATGACGACGGCGGCAGGGCGGGTGAAACCGAATTCGACGAGTCTTCTGTGCAGGACAACGTCATCGTCAAGCTCGTCAACAAGATCATCATCGACGCCTACCAGCAGCGCGCCTCGGATATCCACATCGAACCCTACCCGGGCAAGAACCGCACTATTGTGCGCTTCCGCAAGGACGGCGCGCTGAAGGGCTATTATGAGGTACCCAGCAAGATGCGCGCGGCGGTTGTCGCCCGCATCAAGGTCATGGCCGACCTCGACATCTCGGAGCGCCGCAAGCCCCAGGACGGCAAGATCGATTTCAAGAAATTCGGCCCGCTCAAGATCGAGCTGCGCATCGCGACGATCCCGACCGCGGCGGACATGGAAGATGTCGTGATGCGCATCCTCGCCAGCGGCGAGCCGGTGCCGCTCGACAAGCTCGGCCTGTCGAAACGCAATGCGGAGCAGTTGCGTCGCCTGGTCAGCAAACCCTACGGCCTGTTCTTCGTCTGCGGGCCGACCGGCTCGGGCAAGACGACGACGCTGCACTCGGTGCTCGGGCATCTCAATACGCCCGACCGCAAGATCTGGACCGCCGAGGATCCGGTCGAAATCACCCAGCGCGGCCTGCGCCAGGTCGAGGTCAAACCGAAGATCGGCTTCAACTTCGCCGCGGCGATGCGCGCCTTCCTGCGCGCCGATCCCGACATCATCATGGTCGGCGAGATGCGCGACAAGGAGACGACCAGCATGGGCATCGAGGCATCGCTGACCGGTCACCTCGTGCTGTCGACGTTGCATACCAACAGCGCGCCGGAGACGGTGACGCGCCTGCTCGACATGGGCATGGATCCGTTCAACTTCGCCGACGCGCTGATCGGCATCCTCGCCCAGCGTCTTGCCAGACGGCTGTGCGTTTCATGCAAGGAGGCCTACGAGCCGTCCGCGGAAGAACTGCATGAACTGGTCGCCGAGTATTGCTACGAACTGCACCTGAAAAACGCCACGGCCGAGGAACGCAAGGCCCTGCAGGACAAGGTGCTCGAGGAATGGCGCCGGGCCTTCGCCGGCGAGGACGGCAGGTTCACGCTCTATCGCCCGAAGGGCTGCCGCTCATGCGACGACACCGGCTACAGCGGACGCCTCGGCATCCATGAACTGCTGCCGGCGAGCGATACCATCAAGAAGAAGATCCTCGAGGAGGCGACAGTCGCCGAATTGCTCGAACTCGCGATCGCCGAGGGCATGCGCACGCTGAAGCAGGACGGCCTCGAAAAGGTCATGCAGGGCCTGACCGACGCTCATACGGTGCGGACGGTCTGCATCAAGTAGTCTGGCAGTCTGCTGAAACAGCCCGGTGGGTTTTCTCCGCGAATGGCTCGCCTCGCTGCCGCTGCGCGGCACCCTTCGGGCTCCGGCGAGGCTGCGCTTGACTTCGCTGCGCAAACCCACCGGGCTGTTTCAGCAGACTGCCAGACTAGCGCGCCTCGAAGCCATCGAGGTCACCCGGGTCACCGACCCGCTCGCAACGCACCTCCGTGACCCGCGCCAGCGGCGGACCGTGATGCAGCCATTCGCGCAGCGCGTCGAGCGCCTTCTCATCGCCGCGGGCCAGCACTTCCACCGAGCCGTCAGGCAGATTGCGCGCCCAGCCGTCGAGGCCGAGCGCGAGCGCGCGCTCGCGGGTCGATGCGCGGAAAAACACGCCCTGCACGCGGCCGGACACCCGGCAATGAAGACATGCGCTCATCCCGCCTCCTTCCCTATCCCCCGCCGGCGGGCTAATATCGACGGCGAATCCGCGTATTTTCCAATCACCGACCAGGACATGCAAGCACAGTGACCGACAGCGACTTCCGCATCGAACAAGACAGCCTCGGCGAATTCAGGGTGCCTGCCGCAGCCTGGTACGGCATACAGACTGCGCGCGCGGTCGCGAACTTCCCGATCAGCGGACGCGGACCCGACCGGGATTTCGTGCTTGCCCATGTCCGCGTCAAGCGCGCCGCCGCGATGGCGAATCGCGACGCCGGCTGGCTCGACGGCAAACTCGCCGCTGCGATCATCGACGCAGCCGATCGCATCCTCGCCGGCGAATTCCACGACCAGTTCGTCGTCGACCGCTTCCAGGCTGGCGCCGGCACCAGCCACAACATGAACAGCAACGAGGTCATCGCCAACGTCGCGAATGTCGCGCTCGGCGGAAGGCGCGGCGATTACTCGCCGGTGCATCCGAACGACCATGTCAACATGGGCCAGAGCACCAATGACACGATCCCGACCGCGATCCGTCTCGCGGCGCTGGCAAAGTTGCCGCGGCTGTGCGCGTCGGCGCGGGCGATGGCCGATGAATACGCGCGCATCGGCGCGCGCGAGCGCGATACCGTCAAGAGCGCCCGCACCCATTTGCAGGACGCGGTGCCGACGACGCTCGGCCGCGAGTTCGAGGCTTATGCCGTGACGCTTCGACGCGCAGCGGCGAACGTCGAATCGACGCGCGATGCGCTGTGCGAGATCGGCCTCGGCGGCAGCGCGGCCGGCACCGGACTCAACACCGCGCCCGGCTATGCCGTCAATGCCGCGCGCGAACTGGCGCAGCTGACCGGCGAGACCATTCGCCCCGCCGCCGACCTCGCCGCGCAGATGCAATCGATGCACGATCTCCAGCGCCTGTCGTCGGCGATCCGCGACCTGACGCTGGAGCTGATCAGGATCTCCAACGACATGCGTCTGCTCGCCTCCGGCCCCCGCACCGGACTCGGCGAGATTCTGCTGCCGCCGGTGCAGCCGGGCTCGAGCATCATGCCGGGCAAGGTCAACCCGGTGATGTTCGAGATGCTGAACCAGGTCTGCGGACAGGTACTCGGCCAGGACGCCGCGATCGCCGCGCTGACCCAGGGCGGGCAGCTCGAACTGAACGTGATGATGCCGGCGATCGGCTCCGCGCTGTTCGACGCGATGGACTGGCTCGGCAATGCGATCGATGCCGCCACCGAGCGCAACCTGAAAGGGCTCGAGGTCGACCGCGAGCGATGCAGCGCGTTCCTGCATGCGAGCGTCGGCCTCGCGACCCTGCTGAACACCCGTATCGGCTACGCAAAGGCGGCGGAGGTCGCCAAACTGTCGGAGAAGAGCGGACGACCGGTCCGCGACATCGTCGCGGAACGCGGCCTGCTGTCGGCGGAAGAATTCGACGCGCTGGTACTGAAGGCGGCGCGCGACGGCCGCATCGAATAGGCGCGCGATCAGCGCCGCTCCGCCCCTCCCTGCGCCATCCGCTTCGCGTCTTCGGCGAGTCGTATCGCTGCGCGATCACGCCCCTGGGCCGCGGCGGCCTCTGCCCTGCCGAGCAGTTCGCGAGCCTCATCGAGTTCGTCGGCGTCCGCCGTCGATGCATCGATCGCCGCGCGCGCGGCGCTGATGGAAACGCTGACATTGCGCGCCTTGATCGCCTCGTTCTTCGCGATCATCGCGTCATGGCGCGCGCGCGTGAAGAATCTCAGCTCGATCTCGCGTTCGGCGCGCTCGAGATAATCGAGCGCGGCATGCAGGTTCTGCGGCGCGAGTTCCTCGGCGCCGGCATCATAGGCGGCCTGCACCGACTGGCGGGCGTCGCTCATCTCCTGCGTCGGCGCCGTGGTCGCGCAGGCCGTGAGGGCCAGCACAGTCGCGGCGACGATCGTGATACGTATATTTGTTATCATGGGCACAATCAGGCAGCCTCGCGCCGGCACCGGTGAAACCCCGACTTCCTGTCAGGAGACACGCCTTGAAGGTCATAATCTATCATAATCCGCGCTGCACGAAATCCCGCCAGACCCTGCAGTTGTTGCAGGAACAGGGCATCGAACCGGAAGTCATTGAATACCTGAAGACGCCGCCGGATCGCAAGACGCTGTCGGCGATCATCGCGATGCTCGGCATCACGCCGCGCGAGCTGATGCGGCGCAAGGAAGCGCCGTGGAAGGAACTCGGTCTCGACGATCCGTCGATCCCCGACGGCAAACTGATCGACGCGATGGTCAGGCACCCGATCCTGATCGAGCGCCCGATCGTCATCGCGGGGAAGCAGGCCGCGCTCGGTCGCCCGCCCGAAAAGGTCCTGGAGATCCTCTGACATGACCGAGATACTCGTACTGTATTACAGCCGCCATGGCGGGGTCGCCGCGATGGCGGACCACGTCGCGCGCGGCGTCGGCGAGGTCGCCGGCTGCACGGCGCGGGTGCGCACGGTACCCGCCGTCTCGACGGTCTGCGAAGCCGTCGAGGACACCATCCCCGCGCAGGGACCGCCCTATGCGACGCATGACGACCTCAAGGAATGCGCCGGCCTGATCCTCGGCAGCCCGACCCGTTTCGGCAACATGGCCGCGCCGCTCAAGTATTTTCTCGACGGCACCGGCGACCTGTGGGTGTCCGGCGCGCTGATCGGCAAGCCGGCCGGCGTGTTCACGTCGACCGCGAGCCTGCACGGCGGCCAGGAGAGTACGCTGCTATCGATGATGCTGCCGCTGATGCATCACGGCATGGTGCTGATCGGAATCCCCTACAACGAGCCGGACCTGCTCTCGACATCGAGCGGCGGCACCCCTTATGGTCCGAGCCACACCGCCGGTCCGAACAGCGATCAGGCGGTGACCGACGAGGAAAAGCGCCTGTGCCGCGCGATCGGCCGCCGCGTCGCGCAAATCGCCCTTAAACTCGGGAAGGCCGGGGCAGCGTAGACATCACCTGACGCGCGGCATCGCGATCGGGCGCTTGCCGGCATTGCGGATGAAATCGAGGATCAGCGCAACATGCTCGTCGCCGGCGAAGGCCCCGGCGGTTTGTTCGATTCGCGCCTCGAACGCCCCCTCCCCGAAGAACAGCATCTGGTAGGCCTTGCGCAGGTGATGTATCGCCGCGCGCGAGAACCCGCGTCGCTTCATGCCGACGACATTGAGACCGCCGAGTTCGCCGCGATGACCGATCGCGGCACCGAACGGGATGATGTCGTCGGTGACGCCGACCAGTCCGCCGATGACCGCCTGCGCGCCGATGCGGGCGAACTGGTGTACCGCGCAGAGTCCGCCGAGAAAGACGTAATCGCCTATTTCGGCATGACCGCCGAGCGTCGCGTTGTTCGCGAAGATCACCCGATCGCCGACCACGCAGTCGTGGGCGACATGGGCCCCGGCCATCAGGAAGCAGTGGTCGCCGATGCGGGTCTCCATCAACCCGCCGGCGGTGCCGGTGTTGATCGTGACGCCTTCGCGGAGGATACAGTCGCTGCCGATGATCAGTCGGCTCGGCTCGCCCTTGTAATGCACCGATTGCGGCGGCGTGCCGATGACCGCCTGCGGCCACAGCGTCGTTCGCGCGCCGATCGTCGTGACGCCGGCGATATGGACCTGGGCGACCAGACGGCAGCCGTCGCCGAGGGTCACGTCCGGGCCGACCACGCACCACGGGCCGATCTCGACCCCGGCCCCGAGGCGGGCGCCGTCGGCGACGATGGCAGTGGGGTGTATCCGCAGCGGCGCCTGTTTTTCTCCGGTCATCGCTCGCTCGGTGGCTGATCCGCGGGGCTGGAATGGTGGCTATGCCTGGACTCGAACCAGGGACACCAGCATTATGAATGCTGTGCTCTAACCGACTGAGCTACATAGCCATTAATCAGGGATGCTAATGATAGCGAGTCCGTGTGCCGCTCACAAGCCCGCCCTTGGCAGGCTGTGGATCAAGTCTCCCGGCGGCTTTCCTCCGCGAATGGCTCGCCTCGCTGCCGCTTCGCGGCACCCTTCGGGCTCCGGCGAGGCTGCGCTTGACTTCGCTGCGGAAAGCCGCCGGGAGACTTGATCCACAGCCCCTCAGACGTTGATCACACGTTGATCAGGAAAAGTGGCGTAAAACCTAGCGCTACAGCGGTTTTTCCGCCACTTGGGCTTGACCCGCTTAAGTGGACGGGTCACTACCTAAGCCGCCTTGTTTTCAGTGGTCAAAAGTTTCCTCTCGAAGTTGATGGGTGACAAGTAGCCGAGGGCCGAATGCCTACGATGCGGGTTGTA
>JBJHCZ010000023.1:0-31300 GCA_050486285.1 Chromatiales bacterium | reverse complement strand
GGTTGAAGCCTCCCGGCGGGTTTTCTCCGCGAATGGCTCGCCTCGCTGCCGCTGCGCGGCACCCTTCGGGCTCCGGCGAGGCTGCGCTTGACTTCGCTGCGCAAACCCGCCGGGAGGCTTCAACAGCCTGCTAGCGCAGATAGGTCTGCAGCCGGTTGCGCCAGCCGGGCAGCCAGCGCGATTCATCGCGGTCGGCATTCGCGACGCGGCGCGTCAGTACGAGGTCGGCGGCGCGCACGAACTCGGTCATCGCGTCGCGGTCGTCGCGCATCTCCTCGAGGACCTGCAACAGGCCCCAGCCCTCGCCCCGGTATCGTTCGTCGGGCGACGTGCCCTCGCCCTTGAAGTTGATGTAGTCGATCAGCGCGTAGAGGCCGTTCGGGTGACGCTCGACGCGGCGGTACTGGCGTTCGACATGCGCGCGGCGGCGCGGGTCCGGCACCGCCTCGAGCAGCTTCGGCAGCGCCGCCTCCATGCGCAGGACGATGAATTCGACCTGCTGCGGGATCGTCTCGTGCAGCAGGCGGCGCAGCTCGACCAGTTCCGGGCCGTCGATGCGGGCATGGAACTCGTCGCGGCTGCGCCACGGCGCGGCCTCCGCGCGCACCAGCCAGGGCGGCAGCGCGACGCTTTGCCGAAGGTGGGCGAGCAGCCCGGGGAAACTTTCCTGGAAAGGCCCGCTGACACCGGCCGGGTACCAGATGAAATGACCGATGCCGAACGACGGAAACTCCTCGCCGCGATTCCACACGGTCAGGTTCTCGACCTTGCCGAGACCCTCGTTGTGCCAGATCTTCTCGCCGATCGCGCGCGCCTGCTCCGGCGTCAGCTCGACCGCCGATGCGACGCCGGCGCACAGGACCAGTGAAACCAGGCAGACGGTGATATGCTTCATGCAGCCCCCAATCCCACCCATTGAATCCAAGGAGAATAGCCGAGCATGAACGACGAAACCAGCCGCCGCGTCATCGTCCAGGACATCAGGATGCCGTTTCTGTCGATGGTGATCTTCATGGTCAAGTGGGTCATCGCCTCGATCCCGGCGCTGCTGATCCTGTGGCTCATCGCCGCCACCCTGACCATGCTGGTCAGCGGTCTGACGGGGGGCATGATGATGTTCGGCGATCACTGGCGCCATCCCTGATCTGTCGATTCGGGGTCTCGCTGAACGACTGTTCATGCGGTGATGGCTCCGCCCGCAGCGCCGCCGACTCCCGATCCGCCGGGTAAACCCGGCTGCGTGATATAGTTCACTGGACGAACGCAATCGGCAGTCCTATCATTCAGGTCCTGCGCCCCCGGCCGCACGAGCGGCGCCGCCCGTCCGATTCGCCGCGCGGCATGCATGAGGTATTGTCGTGAAATCTGCCCCCTGGTATTCGATCGTCACCCCGATCATCGCCGCCCTGTTCGCGGCCGCATTGTCCGCCTGCAGCGGCGAGGCCGCGAACGACCATCAGATGATGCCGCCGCCGCCCGACGTCAGCGTCGCGCCGGTGCTGAAGCGCGAGGTCAGCCAGTGGGACGAATTCATCGGTCGCGTCGAGGCGGTCGAGACCGTCGAGCTGCGCCCCCGCGTCGGCGGCTATATCGATCGCGTCAATTTCACCGAGGGACGCGAAGTCAAAAAGGGCGACGTGCTGTTCGACATCGACCCGCGCGCGTGGCGCGCGGCCTTGCAGCATGCCGAGGCGGAACTGCAGCGCGCCCGGGTGCAGGAACTGCTCGCGCGCACCGAGCTCGAGCGCGCGCGCAAGCTCATCGATACGAACTCGATCTCGACCGGCGAGTTCGACCAGCGCCGCGCCGCGCATGCACAGGCCGAGGCCGGCGTGCTCGCCGCGCAGGCCGCGCTCGACACCGCGGCGCTGAATCTGGAATTCACGAAGGTGCGCGCCCCGATCAGCGGCCGCACCGGCCGCGCGCAGGTCACCGCCGGCAACCTGGTCAGCTCGGATCCCGGCGCGACGCTGCTGACGACCATCGTCTCGCTCGACCCGGTGTATGTCTATTTCGAGGGCGACGAGCAGACCTACCTGCGCTACAAGGCGATGGGCCGCAGCGGCCAGCGCGA
Source organism: Chromatiales bacterium (assembly GCA_050486285.1). Classification (GTDB taxonomy): domain Bacteria; phylum Pseudomonadota; class Gammaproteobacteria; order SZUA-140; family SZUA-140; genus JAITWN01. The sequence goes on along the minus strand of JBJHCZ010000023.1, from coordinate 29,226 downwards.
CGGCGGCCGCGTCGCCCGCTATCCGGTCCGCGTCGGTCTCGCCGGCGAGACCGGCCACCCGCATGAGGGCGAGCTCGACTTCGTCGACAACCACGTCGATCCGGCGACCGGAACGATCCGCGCCCGCGCGCTGGTGCAAAATCCCGACCGCATCCTGACGCCCGGGCTGTTCGCACGCGTGCAGTTGCTCGCCGGCAATCCGTTCGAGGCGATGCTCGTCGATGACCGCGCAGTGCTGACCGACCAGAACCGCAAGTTCGTCTACGTCGTCGGCGACGACGGCACGGCCCAGCGCCGCGACGTCCGCCTCGGCCGCATGATCGAAGGCCTGCGCGTGGTCGAGGACGGCCTCGCGCCGGGCGACCGTATCATCGTCCACGGCGTGCAGAAGGTGTTCTTCCCCGGCATGCCGGTGAACGCCCACGAGATCGCGATGGGGGATCCCCCGCCGCCGCCGGGACCGCCCGGCGGCATGGCGCACTGACGGAGCGGCCGTGGACTTCTCGAAATTCTTCATCGACCGCCCGATCTTCGCGGCGGTGCTGTCGATCGTGATCTTCGTCTCGGGCGTGATCGCGATCCAGAACCTGCCGATCACCGAATATCCGGATGTCGTGCCGACGACGATCCAGGTCCGCGCGATCTACCCCGGCGCGAACCCGACGGTGCTCTCGGAAACGGTCGCCGCCCCGCTCGAGGAGGCGATCACCGGCATCGAGAACATGATGTACATGAAGTCCGTCGCCGGCAGCGACGGCGTACTCGCGATCACCGTGACCTTCGACTCCGGCACCGATCCCGACCTCGCCCAGGTCCAGGTACAGAACCGCGTCAGCCAGGCCCTGCCGCGTCTGCCCGAGGCAGTGCGCCTGCAGGGCGTCACCACCGAAAAGATGTCGCCGAACCTGACGATGGTCGTACACCTGCTGTCGCCGGACGGCCGCTATGACGCCCTCTATCTGCGCAACTACGCGACCCTGCGTCTCAAGGACGAACTGTCGCGCGTGCCGGGCGTCGGCCAGGCCTTCGTGTTCGGCGCCGGCGACTACGCGATGCGCATCTGGATCGATCCCGACAAGGCAGCGGCGCGCAGCCTGACCGCCGGCGACATCGTCCGCGCGGTGCGCGAACAGAACGTGCAGGTCTCCGCCGGCCAGCTCGGCGCGCCGCCGACCCCGGAAGCGACCGACTTCCTGCTCGCGATCAATGCCCAGGGCCGTCTCGCCAGCGAGGAAGAGTTCGGCGCGATCGTGGTCAAGACCGGCGACAACGGCCGCCTGACCCGGCTGTCCGATGTCGCCCGCATCGAACTCGGCGCGTCGGAATACGCGTTGCGCTCGCTGCTGAACAACGACCAGGCGGTCGCGATCGCGATCTTTCAGGCGCCGGGTTCGAACGCGATCGCGCTGTCCGACGGCGTGCGCGCGAAGACCGCGGAGCTGTCGCGGCATTTCCCGGAAGGCGTCGCCTACGACGTCGTCTATGACCCGACCGTCTTCGTGCGCGGCTCGATCAGGGCGGTCATCGAGACGCTGCTCGAGGCGGTGCTGCTGGTCGTGCTGGTCGTGATCCTGTTCCTGCAGACCTGGCGGGCATCGATCATCCCGCTGCTCGCGGTGCCGGTGTCGATCATCGGCGCCTTCGCGGTACTGCACCTGCTCGGCTTCTCGATCAACACGCTGACGCTGTTCGGGCTCGTGCTCGCGGTCGGCATCGTCGTCGACGACGCGATCGTCGTCGTCGAGAACGTCGAGCGCAATATCGCCAACGGCCTGAAACCGCTCGCTGCCGCCCACCAGGCGATGCGCGAGGTCAGCGGGCCGATCATCGCGATCGCGCTGGTGCTGTGCGCGGTGTTCGTGCCGATGGCCTTCCTCGAGGGCGTCAGCGGACAGTTCTACAAGCAGTTCGCGGTCGCGATCGCGGTCGCGACGGTGATCTCGGCGTTCAACTCCCTGACCCTCTCGCCGGCGCTCGCCGCGGTGCTGTTGAAGGCACACGGCGCGCCGAAGGACCGCCCGACCCGCGCCATCGACTTCCTGTTCGGGCGCTGGCTGTTCCAGCCGTTCAACCGCTTCTTCAAGCGCAGCTCCGACGCCTACCAGGGCGCGATCGCGCGCAGCCTGCGGCGGCGCGGCGTCGTCTTCGGCATCTATGCGCTGCTGATCTGCGCGACCGGCGCGGTGTTCTGGGCGGTGCCCGGCGGCTTCATCCCGACGCAGGACAAGCTCTACCTGATCGGCGGCGTGCAACTGCCGCCCGGCGCGTCGCTCGACCGCACGGACGCCGTCGTGCGCAAGATCAGCGAGATCGCGAAGTCGACCGAGGGCGTCGCCAACGCGGTCGCGTTTCCCGGCCTCAACGCGATGCAGTTCAACAACACGCCGAATACCGGCACGGTGTTCTTCGGTCTCGACGATTTCGCCGTGCGCGATCGCAAGGCGAGCGAGATCACCGCCGAACTCAACATGAAATTCGCCGGTGTGCAGGAGGCGTTTGCGTTCGCGATCATGCCGCCCGCGATCCTCGGCATCGGCACCGGCTCGGGCTATTCGCTTTATGTGCAGGATCGCAGCGGACTCGGTTACAACGAACTGCAGAACGCGGTGATGGGCCTGTCCGGCGCGCTGGCGCAGGTGCCGGGCATGGGCTTCCCGTTCACCTCCTACCAGTCGAACGTCCCGCAGCTCATCGCCGACGTCGATCGCGCCAAGGCCAAGGCCCAGGGCGTGCCGCTGACCGAGCTGTATGAAGCCCTGCAGGTCTATCTCGGCTCGGCCTACGTCAATGACTTCAACCTGTTCGGCAAGACCTATCAGGTCATCGCCCAGGCCGACGCCGCCTATCGCAGCGAGATCGACGATATCGGCCGGCTGCGCGCGCGCAACCTGCAAGGCAACATGGTGCCGATCGGCGGCATGGTGCGTATCGACAACGGTTACGGCCCGGACCCGGTGATCCGCTACAACGGCTTCCCGGCCGCCGACCTGTTCGGCGAAGCCGACCCGCGCCTGCTGTCATCGAATCAGGCGATGAAGATCGTCGAGAAGATCGCGCCGGGCGCGCTGCCGGCCGGCATGGGCTTCGAATGGACCGACCTCAGCTACCAGCAGGCGACCCAGGGCAACGCCGCGCTGATCGTATTCCCGCTGGCGGTGCTGCTGGTGTTTCTCGTGCTCGCCGCGCTGTACGAATCATGGATCCTGCCGCTCGCGATCATCCTGATCGTGCCGATGTGCCTGCTCGCCGCGCTGCTCGGTGTCTGGCTGACCGACGGCGACAACAACATCTTCGTCCAGGTCGGACTCGTGCTGTTGATGGGTCTCGCATGCAAGAACGCGATCCTGATCGTCGAGTTCGCGCGCGAGAAGGAACTCGAGGGCATGGGCATCGTCGAGGCCGCGCTCGAGGCCTGCCGCCTGCGTCTGCGCCCGATCATCATGACCTCGATCGCGTTCACCGCCGCGGTCGTCCCGCTGGTGCTCGCCAGCGGCGCCGGCGCCGAGGTCCGCCAGGCGCTCGGCATCGCGGTGTTCTGCGGCATGATCGGCGTCACGCTGTTCGGGCTGTTCCTGACGCCGGTGTTCTATGTAGCGCTGCGCAAGCTGGCCGAACGGATGCGGCGTGCGCCCGAGCTTGAACAGGCCTGAGAGACCGTTGCCGTGGCCGCAGTCACCGGCCGCGGGGCTTGATCCCATCGCCCGCGCCCCCGCCGGCTGACGATGGAAGCCGAGGCCGCGGCCCGACTCGATCGCCCGGTTGACCCGGCGCGCGATCACCTGCTCGGCCCGCCCGACGCGGCGATCACCCTGGTGGAATACGGCAGCTATGACTGCCCGCATTGCCGCGCGGCGAATGCGCATATTGCCGAGGTCCGTGCGCGACTCGGCGACCGCCTCCGCTATGTCTTCCGGCACCGCCCGGTCACCGGCAGCGACATCGCGCGCCGCGCCGCGGAACTCGCGGAGTCGGCAGCAGACGGCCAACGGTTCTGGGACGCGCACGTCGCGCTGATGACGCGATCGGCCTCGCTGAGCGAGGATGACCTCGATGCGATCGCCGCCGAATTCGGTCTTGCGCGTCCCGGGGACCCGGCAGCCGCCGACCGGCGGGATCGCGCTCGCGCCCGGGTCGCCGATGACATCGACAGCGCGCGGGCGAGCGGCGTGCGCTTCACGCCGACCTTCTTCATCAACGGCCGCCGTTATGACGGCCCCTGGGAGCAAAGCTCACTGTCCGATGCCCTGCTCGGTTCGCTCGGTCATCGCGTGCAGTCAGCGGCGCTGGGCTTCGCGAACTGGGCCCCGTCGACCGGTGTTTCCCTGCTGTTCGCGACCGTGTTCGCGATCGTGCTTGCCAACTCGGCGCTCGGCCCCGGCTTCGAGGCATTCTGGCATACACAATTCGGCTTCGCGTTCGGCGACTTCGACTTCCGGATGTCGCTGCTGCACTGGGTCAACGACGCACTGCTGACGATCTTCTTCCTCGTCGTAGGCCTCGAGATCAAGCGTGAGTTCACCGTCGGACACCTGGCGACCCGGAAATCGGCGGCGCTGCCGATCGCCGCGGCGCTGGGTGGCATGGCGGTGCCCGCGGCGCTGTATCTGCTGATCATCCCGCCGGGCCCCTGGCAGCACGGCTGGGGCGTGCCGATGGCGACCGACACCGCCTTCGCGATCGCGCTGATCGCGGTCATGGGCAGGCGCGTGCCGATCGAGTTGCGCGTGTTTCTGACCGCCGCGGCGATCGTCGACGACATCGCCGCGATCATCGTCGTCGCGATCTTCTATTCAGGCAAACTGGATTTCGCCTGGTTCGCCTTCGCGATCGCGGTCATCGCCGCGCTCGCGCTGCTGAACCGGTCCGGGGTCTATCGCGCGCTGCCGTACGCCGCGCTGGGCATCGCGCTGTGGATTTGCGTCCATGGCGGAGGACTGCACGCGACGCTCGCCGGCGTGATCCTCGCCGCATTCATCCCGACGCGACCGCCGCCGGATTACCGGGCGCTCGCGGCGCAGGCCGACACGATCCTCGCGGCCGAGGCCGGACACGGCAGCGAGCCGCTTCGCAGCGGGCCTTCGGTCGCCGCGCTGCGCGCGCTGGACGCGATTTACAATCGCCTGGAATCTCCCGCCGACCGCATGCTCAGGAACCTGACGCCGCGATCGAGCCTGCTGGTGCTGCCGGTGTTCGCGCTGGCCAATGCCGGCGTCGTCGTCACGACCGACGTGTTCAGCGGACACGAGTTGCTGATGCTTGCGATCATCGCCGGGCTGGTCGTCGGCAAGCCGCTCGGTTTCGTGTTGTTCTCCTGGCTCGCCGTGCGCCTCGGTCTCGCCGACAAGCCCGCGACATACTCGTGGCGCCAGCTCGCAGGCGCCGGCGCGCTGGCCGGCATCGGCTTCACGATGTCGCTGTTCATCGCCGGGCAGGCATTTCCGGTCGCCGATGACTTTGCCGCCGCGAAGATCGCGGTCTTCGCGGCGTCGCTGATATCGGCGGGGATCGGGGTCTTGCTGCTTTCACGCATCCTGCGAAAGTACTAGATACAAAGTACTAGGCTGATGATCTCCGGATAATCCGGCCTAAAGATATACCGCATGCTGTCGCTGTTTTGTCGACGGCGACCGTCGCCGGCCACGCACCGGAGATCGATATGATGCGTTACCTGCTCTGTTTCATTCTCCTTCTGCCCGCCGTTTCACTCGCGGCTGAACAGGCAAAGCCGTTTACGCTCAGCCTGGTCTCCTATGCCACGGTGGTCACGAATAACATCCCGTTTTCCGCCGATGACGAACTGTCCGGACTCGGCTTTACCGCGACCGGCGTCTTTCATGATTCCGGCGCTGCCCAGGCGGCGGTTCGCGGCACGCTCGCTTTCCTGACGCACGACGACTTCTCGCTCATCGATGCGACCACCATCGAGATTTCACTCCTCGGCGGTCAGCGCCTGAACACCACGGGTTTCAAGTGGTATCTCGGCGGCGGCATCTTCAGCGAGAAATGGGAAGGCGGCGGTGCCAGCGAGACCTTCTCGGGACTGCAACTGACTGCCGGCCTCGGTTATAACTGGGCCCCGGTGGCGCTCGACTTCTGGATCTCTGTCCGCGATGCCTCTGACTACGAAGAGCTGCTGAAACTGGTGGGCGGCCCGGGTACGAGCGCCAGCGCCGCGGCAGGTGGACTGGCGCTTGGCGTCCGCTTCTGACGCGCGGGGACCCCGCGCCGGCGGCATCCATGGTCCACGGCTCGGGCGAGCCCGGCTATAATCCGGGGATGGCTACTGAGGATCATTCCCCTGAAGGCGTCCTTCGTTACTGGTTCTCGGCAGCGGTTCGTGAACACTGGTTCAAACCCTCGAAGGACGTCGATGACGAGATCGCCCGCCGCTTCGGCGCCCTCCATCAGCACGCCGCCGCCGGCGAGTTCGACGACTGGGCGCGCAATCCGCGCAGCGCGCTCGCGCTGATCATCGTCCTCGACCAGTTCTCGCGCAACCTTCATCGCGGCAAGCCGGAAGCCTGGGCCTGTGACGAACGAGCCCTGGGGATCGCCCGCGCCGCGATCGTGCGCGGCTTCGACCAGTACCTGTCCGACCAGGAGAAGGCCTTTCTCTTCATGCCGTTCATGCACAGCGAGCGCCTCGACATCCAGGAGGAATCGGTCAGGCTGTTCACGGCCGCGGGACTCGACAATGCGCCATACGCCCTGCAACACCGCGACATCGTGCGCCGCTTCGGCCGCTTCCCGCATCGCAACGCAATCCTCGGGCGAGACAGCACGACCGAGGAGATCGAATATCTGCAATCCGAATCCGCCTTCCGCGGCTAACCCCGGGTCGGACCACGCCAGCCGCCTGATTCTCAAAGGATTCACCCCCTAATTTCGAGTCAAATTCGGGCCTCCCGGGCTGATTTCGGGGTCGTTTTCAGCCATCGAACGATTGATATGCCGTCACTTCTCCCCATTTGACCCCCGAAATCAGCCTGGGAGGCCGTTTTCAAGGCGGTTTATCCGCGTGTTTAATTTTGCGATCATTGGCTTATCGTGGTCCGACCCCAAACATTGGTGCTTGCGGTGTGGATGCCGGTGGTGGCGATGGCTGCCGGCGGGGAGTGGGAGGCGCTTGCGCCGTTGCCGGAGGCGCGGACCGAAGTCACGGCGACGACCGACGGCGGGCGGATCTATCTGATCGGCGGTTTCGGGCAGGGGCGCATGCAGCCGACGATGCCGCGGGAGATGTATGCGTACACGCCCGCGACCGATCGCTGGGAACAACTCGGCGACATCCCCGCGGGCGTCCATCACGCCGGTTTCGCCTGGCACGATGGCAGGCTGTACATCATCGGCGGCTACCGCGATCACGCCTTCAATCCCACCGACCGCGTGCACGTCTACGATCCGGCCAGCGGTAAATGGCGAAGCGGCGCGCCGATGCCGACCGCGCGCGGCTCGGTCGCGGCGGTCGTCATCGGCGACAGGATCTTCGTTGTCGGCGGCAAGACCGATCGCGAGACCTCGGTCGCGACGCTCGAGGTCTACGATCCCGCGACCGATCGCTGGGAACGCCGCAGCCCGATGTTCAGCGGACGCGATCACCTCGGCGCCGCGGCAATCGGCGGCAAGCTGCATGTCGTTGCCGGTCGCGCCGGCGACGATTTCGAAATGACCGCGCACGAGGTCTACGACCCGGCGACCGACCGCTGGCAACGCGCCGCCCCGCTGCCGACCGGCCGCAGCGGCGTCGGCGCGGTCACCCACAACGGCCGGCTCTATGTCTTCGGCGGCGAGACCTTCACCGGGCAGCGGCGCACCTTCAATGAAGTCGAGCGCTATCACCCGGATCAAGACCGCTGGGAATCCCTTGCGCCGTTGCCGACCGCGCGACACGGCATGGGCGTGGCCGCGGTCGGCAACCGGATCTTCACGATCGCCGGCGGACCGGGCGCGGGCCTGACCTTCAGCGCCCTCAACGAAGTCCTGACCCCGCCGGACTGAGCGCCCGGGTCGGACCACGCCAGCTGTCTGATTTCCAAAGGATTCACCCCAAATTTCGAACCAAATTCGGGCCTCCCGGGCTGATTTCGGGGGTCAAATGGGGAGCATCAACGACGCATCGATCGTTCAATGGCTGAAAACGACCCCGAAATCAGCCCGGGAGGGCGTTTTCAAGGCGTTTATTCAGCATGATTTATATTGCAGTCATTGGGTTATCGTGGTCCGACCCCGATTTGATCGCGGCCAGGCGGTCGAGGAACGGCAGTTGGGTCTCGAAGATCTTTCTGCGCGCGGACTCGAGGCCGAACCACTCGCCGCGGTCGACCTCCGGAAAGTCCTGCATGCGGCCCGAGCCCTTCGGCCATTCCATCGTGAACAGGTTGCTCGCGATCTCGTCGGCGTCGAGATCGCCCTCGACGGCCCACACCAGCACGCGCTTGCCGCTGCGCAACGTGACCTCGCCGAGCGAAATGAATTCACCGTCGACCGCGAAACCGGTCTCCTCCGCGAACTCGCGCCGCGCCGCGTCGAGCGGGGCCTCGTCATCTTCGAACAAGCCCTTCGGGATCGTCCACGCGCCGATGTCGCGACCATCCCACAGCGGCCCGCCCGGATGCGCGAGCAGGACCTCGATCGCGCCGTCGCGCACGCGATACATCAGGATGCCGGCGCTCTGCCGCGTCATCGTCAGCGCGCCCCGACCGCGACGAGACATTCATGCGGAACGATCAGCCCCGCGCCGCTCTGATACGCGCGCGCGAAGCCGGCGATCTCGTCACGGACATCATCACGCTCGTCGGCGTCCAGCGCATCGAACTGCCGGCGCAGGATATCGGATGCCTCGACCATCACCCAGTACTCCTCGAAGGAAGCAAATCGAAAATCGAATCGCAGCGGCTCGATCGCGACACGCGAGAACCCGGCCTCGCGCAGCAAGGCATCAAACACCCCGGGCCCGCCGAGCGCGGTCACCCGCTCGATCGGCGGCTGCAAATCCTCGGGCAGTCGTCCGCGCAGCGCCTCTGCCGACCACCACATCGTCGTCATCATCTCGGGCGACCGCCACACCGCGAACGCGAACGCGCCGCCGGGTTTCAGCACCCGGCAGATCTCCCGACAGCCCGCGAGCGGATCGTCGAACAGCATGACCCCGAAACGGCACAGCGCCTTGTCGAAGCCTTGATCGGGAAAGTCCAGCCGCTCTGCCGGCATGACCTCGAAGCTCGCGTTCGCCAGCCCTTCCCGCGCGACCTTGTTGCGCGCGGCGCGCACCATGCCCGCCGCCGCATCGACGCCGGTGACCGTGGCCTGCGGATGCCTGCGCGCCAGCGTCAGCGCAGGCTCGCCGGTACCGGAGGCGATATCGATGACGCGCTCGCCGGGCGCGACGCGCAGCGCATCGACCAGCGCCTCGCCGACCGGCGCGATCTGCGGCAGAAACACGTCGAATTTTTCCGCGATGCTGTCCCAGTCGGGTTGGTGCGGCTTGCCCATGCGTTCTCCCTGGTCGGCGTCCGGGCCATTATATAACGCCCGCCGGCGAGCCGCGTTCCCGGAACATGCCCGGTGATGACGGGCGACAGACTAAAGCCCGTCCCGGCAAGACCGATAACCCTGGTGCAGAAATACACCGAGGAGATTCAAATGAGCACGAAGATAGCCGTCGTCGGACTCGGCAGGATCGGGTCCACGGTGCTGGAGCAGATGCTCGGTCGCCACAAGCAGGGCATCGAGATCGTCTGCGTCAGCGAGATCAACGACACCCCCGGCCGCCGCGCCGCCGAGGCCGCCGGCATCCCGGTCGTCAGCCCGGAACAGGTCGTAACGCAGGGCAGCGCCGTCGACATGATCTTCGACATGACGGGGATCGCCGCGGTGCGCAAGGTCCTGCGCGAAAAGCTGCAGGAGCTGAACAACCGGCACACGGTCGTCGTCCCGGAGAACGTCGCATACCTGATCTGGTCGCTGCTGTCCGGCGAGCGCGTCCCCGAGAAGGATCATCGCAGCGGTTACTGATTGCCCGCCTGCTTGCTTTATGGCCCGTATCTGCGATGATGCCGGGCATGGCGCACCGCTTTTTCCGTGGGTTACTCCTCACCTTCCTGCTGATGCTCTGCCCCCTGGCGACGCTGGCCGCAGCGCCGGCGCCGCCCGTTTCACTCGAAGAGCGCGGCCTTGCGGCCATCGTCGACATCTACCGGACGCGCTTCGACGCCGGCGATGATGCCGCCGTCGATCGACTGACTGCCTGTTACCGCGATCACGCCCGCCCGGGCGCAGGACTCACGCCCGAACTCGAAACCTGCATCGTCACCGACATCGCCTACGCCTTCTTCATGAACAATCTGCGCGGTCATGCATTCGGCATGGCGCCCGCGCCCGAGTACACCGACTACGAAGTCACCGAGGCGCGCATCGATGACGCCCTCATGCAAGCCGGGCTCGATCCGTCACGGGAGGTCGACGAGATCAACAGGATTGCCTCGGTTGCATTCAGCCTGGCGCTCCCGGCCCTCGACAGGGTGCTCGATTCCCGCGACGATACGCGGTAGCCGGAGCGTCCCGCGCTCCCCGCTGACCGATGATCACGACCACGCTCCTGCTGTTGCTCGCCGCGCTGATGGTCATCGCCGGCCTGGCGGGGCTCGCCTTTCCGGCGCTGCCCGGCGCGCCGCTGCTGTTCGCGGGTTTGCTGCTCGCGGCATGGACGGAGGACTTCGCCCATGTCGGCAGCGGGACGCTGATCGTGCTCGCGATCATGGCCGCGCTGACCTATGTCCTCGATTTCATCGCGACCGCGCTCGGCGCGCGGTGCTACGGCGCCTCGACACGCGCAATCGTCGGCGCGATGCTCGGGACGATCGTCGGTCTGTTCTTCGGCCTGCCCGGCATACTGATCGGCCCCCTCGCGGGCGCGATCATCGGCGAGCTGACCGTGCGCAGCGACCTGCGCCATGCGGCGCGCGCCGGTTTCGGCGCCTTCATCGGCCTGTTGCTGTCGATCGCCGGCAAACTCGCGCTCGGCTGCTCGATGATCGGGCTGTATCTGTTCGTTCGCTACGTCTGAAGCCGGCCGCCCCTCGGCGGCGCAATCCTGCGATTGAAGCCCGCCATCTCCGTGACTCTGTCCTGCTTCTGGAGCCATCCGGACTCCCCGGCTCAGTCCTGCTTCGGCTTGTCCCCGATCATCGACTTCAGGTCCGCGAAGGGATTCCACGTCGCGGACTTCCCGGGCCCGCCCGCCGCGCCGGATTTGGCGCCGCGTTGCGCCTCGAGCTGGCGCTGGTGCTCATTGTCATGGCAGTACAGGCATAACAACTCCCAGTTGCTGCCGTCGGGCGGGTTGTTGTCATGATTGTGGTCGCGATGATGGACTGTCAGCTCGCGCAGGCTCGCGCCTGAAAACTCGCGGCCGCAGCGTCCGCAGACATGCGGATACATCTTCAGCGCCTGCTCGCGATAACCCTGCTCGCGCTGATCGCGCGCGCGACGCGAATCACTGACCAGGCGATCGAGCTTGTCGTTGTCACGTTTCATGCTGCCATCTCCCTACCAACGGTGTGATGATCCGGCCACTATACCGGCGCCCGGCACCCCGCACTGTCGTTACAGCGGCCACACCAGCAACAGCATCGGAACGCTGACCAGGATGACGAGGATCTCGAGCGGCAGCCCGAGCTTCCAGTAGTCGCCGAAACGAAACCCGCCGGGGCCGAGGATCAGCGTGTTGTTCTGGTGGCCGATCGGAGTCAGGAACGCGCACGACGCGCCGATCGCGACTGCCATCAGCATCGGGTCGGCGCTGACGCCCAGCAGATCGGCAGTGCCGATCGCGATCGGGCACATCACCGCGGCGGTCGCCGCATTGTTCATGAAATCCGACAAGGTCATCGTCACGACCAGGATCACGACCAGCGCGATGATCGCATTGCCCTGGGCGATGTGCTCGAGCATCAGTCGCGCGACCAGGTCGGCGGCGCCGGTCGTCGCCATCGCGCCGGCGACCGGGATCAGCGCGGCGAGCAGCACGATGACCGGCCAGTCGACCGATTCGTAGACCTTACGCCACGGGACCACCCGCAGCGCCATTGCCGCGAGCACGCCGCCGGCGAAGCTGATCGCGGCCGGCACGAGACCGAACGCGGCGCCGCCGACCGCGACGAGCATGATCGCGCTCGCGATGATGGTCGTGCGTCGGTCCGGCAGTCGCAGCGCGCGTTCGGCGAGCGGCACGCAGCCCATCTGGCTCGAGAACTCGGTCAAGAGGTCCGGCGCGCCCTGCATCAGCAGCACGTCGCCGGGACGCAGGGTCATGGTGCGCAGGCGCGCGAGCGAGCGCTTGCCCTGGCGCGACACCGCGAGCAGGTTGATGCCGTAGCGCGCGCGCAGGCTGAGATCCTTCGCCGAGCGGCCGGCGAGACCGGAGTTCGGCAACACGGCGAGTTCCATCAGGACGATGTCGTCGGAACCGGCGGCCTTGTCGTCGTCCTTGTCCTTCTCCTTGTCCTGCCCGACATTGCCGGCTCTGTTGTTATCGGGCGATTCCGCTTCCTTGCCGTTGGCCTCCTTCAGTTCGTCTCGGCGGTCTTCCTCGAGCTTGACGCCGAGCGCGGTCAGCGCCGAGACCATCGCCTCGGGTTCGGCTTCGATGACGAGGATGTCGCCGGCGCGGACCTTCTGGTTCGGATTCAGCGCCGGGATGCGGTAGTTATTGCGGATCAGGCCGAGGATCTGCGCGTCGGTCTCGTCGAGCGTCCTTTCGACCTCGCGGATACGCATGCCGACCGCCTTCGCGTCCTCGGGGACGCGCGCCTCGGTCAGGTAGGCCCCGGCATCGAAGCCCTCGGCGCCGGCGCGCTCGCGGGTCGGCACCAGGCGCCAGCCGATTGCGACGATGAACATGACGCCGACCACCGCGACGACGACGCCGACCGGCGTATAGTCGAACATCGCGAAGCTGCCCGCGCCGGTCTCGGCGCGAAAACCGGACACGATCAGGTTCGGCGGCGTGCCGATCAGCGTGGTCATGCCGCCGAGGATCGAGCCGAACGCGAGCGGCATCAGGATGCGGCCCGGCGGCAGGCCCTGCTTGATCGCAAGCTGCATCGCGACCGGCATCAAGAGCGCGAGCGCGCCGACGTTGTTCATGAAGGCCGACAGCACCGCCGCAAGGCCGGTGACCGCGGCGATCGTCATGCCCGGTCCGGCGCCGACGGGCAGTACGCGGCGGGCCAGCGCGTCGACCGCGCCGGAGTTCTGCAACATGAAGCTGAGCACGAGGACGCAGGCGACGGTGATGACCGCCGGGTGGCCGAAACCGGCGAAGGCGTCCGGCGCCGGCACCAGTCCGGCCAGCACGCAGGCCATCAGCGCGCCGAGCGCGACCATGTCGTGACGCCAGCGCCCCCAGATGAACGCGGCCACGGTCAAAACAAGTATCGCGAGGAGTATGCCCTGGTTTTCGGTCATCTCGCCTGACCATCCGGAAGATTGGTGCGCAGGGAGAGACTCGAACTCTCACGGGTTGCCCCACTGGCACCTAAAACCAGCGCGTCTACCTGTTTCGCCACCTGCGCGGCATCAGCGACGATATTAACACGCCTGCACGAACCTCATCGTCCCGCACAAACTATTCCCCCTTCGCTTGCGAAGGGGGCAAGGGGGATGCGAGCGCAGCGAGTCGGCGCTTCTCGCTGCGCTCGCATCCCCCTGCCCCCCTTCTGAAGAAGGGGGGAAACATGCATCATGTGACAATGCCATCGATATATTCGCACCTCATCGCGTTCAACAAGCCTTACGACGTGCTGTGCCAGTTCACCGATCGTTCGCGCGGCCGGCGTACGCTGGCGGACTTCATCGACGTGACCGGCTTCTACCCGGCGGGCCGGCTCGATCGCGACAGCGAGGGCCTCGTGCTGCTGACCGACGACGGCCGCCTGCAGCAGCGGATCTCGGACCCGCGCTTCAAGTTGTGGAAGACCTACGAGGTCCAGGTCGAGGGCATCCCTGATGCCGATGCGCTGCGCCGGCTCGCGCGCGGCGTCCTGCTGAACGACGGGCTGACGCTGCCCGCGCGCGCCGAGGCGATCGCCGAACCCGAGGGCCTGTGGCCGCGCGATCCGCCGATCCGCTATCGCGCAAACATCCCGACGAGCTGGCTCCGGCTCGCGATCCGCGAGGGCCGCAACCGCCAGGTCCGGCGCATGACCGCAGCGGTCGGCCACCCGACCCTGCGCCTGATCCGCAGCGCGGTCGGCGACTGCTCGTTCGACGGCCTCGCGCCCGGCGAGTGGCGATGGGCCCAGCCGCCATGGGGTCAGACTCGTCGCCCACGATGAAGCAGAATGAGCCCGTGTCATCGCGCGACGAATCTGACCCCGCCCAGCTGCACCCGCAAGGGGTCAGACTCGTCGCCATTGATGAAGCAAGATGAGCCTGTGTCACCGCGCGACGACTCTGACCCCTAACCCGCTCAGAAATACGTCGCGCCGATATGGTCGCTCAGTTCGATCAGCCCGAGCTGGAGCTCGTCGATGAATTCGTGCAGCTCCTCCTGGCTCATCGTCTCCGGGCGCGCGCGGGCGACCTTGCGCTTGAGGCGCTGGAGCGCCTGCAGCGGCCGCTCGTTGCGCGGCAGTCGCATCAGGCTGGTCTCGACCTCGCAGACCGCGTGATAGAACGCGCGCGGGAAGGATCGCTCGCGAAACAGGAAGCGCAGCACATCCGGCCGCCCGACGCGGATGCGCATGACACGCCGGTACACCTGGTAGGCCGACAGCGACTTCAGCACGCTCATCCACTGGATGTTCTCGAACGGCGTCAGTTCCTCATCCAGTCCTGGCAGGAGCGTCGCCGAGCGCACGTCGATGATGCGCGTGGTCATATCGGCGCGCTCGAGGTTGCGACCGATGCGCAGGAAGTCGTAGCCCTCGTCCTGCGCCATCGTGCCGGCCAGCAGGCCGGTAATGGTCTGCGCGCCGAGGATGACGTCGTTCAGGAACTCGTAGCGCGTGCGATGCACCAGCGCGCGCTGATGTTCGAGCTTGATCCACAGATACAGGCCGTTGACCTGCTCCCAGGCCTCGCGCGGGATGAAGTCGCGGCTGGTGCGCGCGTTCTCGCGCGCCGCGGCGAGCGACGCCAGCAATGAATTCGGGTTGTGCGGACTCGCGACCATGAAGCGGATCACGCTGCGTTCATCGGGCTCGTGGAAGTGCGCAAAGAACGCCGCCTCGTCGCCGGTGATGCGGATGATCGGCTCCCAGCCGAGGCGCACGCGCCGCGGCAGGTCGAGCAGCAGGTGGGTGTTGACGTGGATCAGGCGCGCGGTGTTCTCGGCGCGCTCGATATAGCGCGCCAGCCAGAAGATGTTGTTCGCCACCCGCGACAGCATTGCGCTCAGGCCTCCATGTCGACGATCCAGGTGTCCTTGCTGCCGCCGCCCTGGGACGAATTGACGACGCTCGAGCCCTTGCGCAACGCGACGCGGGTCAGCCCGCCGGTGGTCACGTCGATCTTTCTGCCGGACAGGATGAACGGCCGCAGGTCGACATGGCGCGGCTCGACATGGTTGCCGACCAGCGTCGGCGTCGTCGACAAGGTCAGGTAGGGCTGGGCGACATAGTTGCGCGGGTCGCGGCGGATCAGGCGCTTGAAACGTTCGCGATCCTCATTCGTCGCCTCGGGCCCGACCAGCATGCCGTAGCCGCCGGACTCGTTCGCCGGCTTGACGACCATGCGTTCGATATTGGCGATGACATGGTCACGCTCGGCCTTGTCGATGCACTTGTAGGTCGGCACGTTCGGTAGCAGCGGGTCCTCGTCGAGATAGTACTTGATGATCTCGGGGACATAGGCATAGACCACCTTGTCGTCGGCGACGCCGGCGCCCGGCGCGTTCGCGAGCGCGACCTTGCCGGCCTTCCACGCCCGCATCAGCCCGCGCACGCCGAGTTGCGAATCGGGATGGAAGACCTCGGGATCGAGGAACAGGTCGTCGACGCGGCGATAGATCACATCGACGCGCGCCAGCCCCTCGACCGTGCGCATGTACACGCAGTCGTCATCGCCGACCAGCAGGTCGCGGCCCTCGACCAGCTCGGCGCCCATCTGCTGGGCGAGATAGGAATGCTCGAAATAGGCCGAGTTGTAGACCCCCGGCGTCAGCACGACGATCTCCGGCTGGGCCACGTCGCGCGGCGACAGCGCGCTCAGCATGTCGTAGAGCTGGGACGGATAGTCGTCGACCGGCAGGATGCTGTAGCTCTGAAACAGCTCCGGGAACACGCGCTTCATCACCGCGCGGTTCTCGAGCATGTACGAGACCCCGGACGGCACGCGCAGGTTGTCTTCGAGCACGTACACCGTGCCGTCGCGGTCGCGCACGAGATCGGAGCCGCAGATGTGGGCCCAGACTCCGAGCGGCGGCGAGACGCCGACGCACTGCGGGCGGAAGTTCTTCGACTCGGTGATCAGCGCGCGCGGGACGACCTTGTCCTTCAGGATACGCTGGTCGTGGTAGAGGTCGTCGATGAACAGGTTCAGCGCCTGCACGCGCTGTTTCAGGCCGCGCTCGATGCGCTGCCACTCGTCGCGGGCGATGATGCGGGGGATGATGTCGAACGGCCAGGCGCGGTCGATCGAGCCCTCCTCCTCGGAATAGACCGTGAAGGTGATCCCCATGAGGTGAATCGCAAGCTCGGCCGCGGCCTTGCTCTGCTGGATCTCGTCGTCCTTGAGCCCGCGCAGGTACTGGCACAGCGCCTTCGCCGCGGGGCGCGGGCGGCCGGTTGCGCGCATCAGCTCGTCGTGGACACCCTTTACCTTGTAACTGCCCCAGCGTATCGCCATATAATGTTTTTATCATATCCCGCAGCACGAGGACAAAAATGACCTACTGTCTCGCGATCAAGATCCGCAAGGGTCTGGTCTTCGCGTCCGACTCGCGCACCAACGCCGGCATGGACTACGTGACGACCTACGGCAAGATGAACGTGTTCTGCTGGCCCGGCGACCGCTTCGTCGCGATCCTGACCGCCGGCAACCTCGCGACCACGCAAGCCGTGCTGAACCGCGTCCAGCGCGACCTCGAAGACCCGGACACCGGCCTGCGCCGTGCCGGTCACATGTTCGAGATTGCGCACTATATCGGCATGACCAGCCGCGCCGAACAGGAACAGCACGCCGAGATCATGAAGCACGCGAAGGTCCAGGTCGAGGCCAGCTTCATCGTCGGCGGCCAGATCGGCGCCCAGCCCCCCGAGATCTACCTGGTCTACCCGCAGGGCAACTACATCAGCGCGTCGCCGGAGACGCCGTATCTGCAGATCGGCGAGAACAAGTACGGCAAGCCGATCCTCGACCGCGTCATCAGCGCCGACACCACCCTCGAGGATGCCGCGCGCTGCGCGCTGGTGTCGCTCGACTCGACGATGCGCAGCAACATCTCCGTCGGCCCGCCGCTCGAGGTCGCGATCTACGAGGCCGGCAGCCTGAAAGAACCGAAGCGCCTCAAACTCGACCTCAACACCCCGCTCTACAACGACCTGCAAGCCAGGTGGAACGAAGGCCTTCAAAGCGCCTTCCGCAACCTCCCGCGCTTCGACTGGGAACAATGATCCCCCCTTGCGAGCGCAGTGAGCCGGAAAGTATCGCATTCACCACCCTGCCGCTGTCACCCGCCCTGCTGACCAACCTCGACAGCCTCGGCTACAAGGCGATGACGCCGATCCAGGCGCAGGCGCTGCCGCATGTGCTGGCGGGGCGCGATCTGCTGGCCCAGGCCCAGACCGGCAGCGGCAAGACCGCCGCCTTCGGCATCGGTCTGCTGTCGCGGCTCAATCCGCGCCTGTTCGGGGCGCAGGGGCTGGTGCTGTGTCCGACCCGGGAACTGGCCGACCAGGTGACGCAGGAACTGCGGCGTCTCGCGCGCGCGTCGCCCAATATCAAACTGGTGACGCTGACCGGCGGCGCCCCGATCGCGCCGCAGCGGGCGACGCTCGAGCACGGCGCGCATCTCGTGGTCGGCACGCCGGGGCGGGTGCTGGCGCATATCAGGGGCGGCAGCCTGGCCCTGCAACACCTCACCGCGCTGGTACTCGATGAAGCGGATCGCATGCTGGAAATGGGCTTTGCCGACGAGGTGGAGGCGATCATCGCCGCGCTGCCGCCCGCGCGCCAGACGCTGCTGTTCTCCGCCACCTATCCCGACGCGATCGCGTCGCTGTGCGCGCATGTGTTGCGCGATCCGGTGACGGTGCGCATCGACAGCGGCCAGCCGCAGTCGCTGCAGATCACGCAGCGCTTCTTCGAGGTGCGCGACGACCAACGCAGCCGCGCCCTGGTCGGATTGCTGGTGACGCATCGACCGGCCTCGTGCCTGATATTCTGCAACACCAAGCAGCAGACCCGGACGCTGGCCGATGAACTGACGGCGCTCGGCTTCTGCGCCCGCGCCCTCAGCGGCGATCTCGAACAGCGCGACCGCGACCGCGTGCTGGCGCAGTTCGCCAATCGCAGCACGCCGATCCTGGTCGCCACCGACGTCGCGGCGCGCGGCATCGACATCAAGGAACTGGATGCGGTGATCAATTACGAGCTGCCGCACGGCCCCGACCTGTACGTGCATCGCATCGGACGCACCGGCCGTGCCGGCGAACAGGGTCTGGCGCTGTCGCTGTTCGTCGCCGGCGAGGCTGCGCGCGTCTCGGTCATCGAAGACTACACGGGCGTCCCGGTCGAATACGGCAAGGCGGAACCGGCAGACGACCTGCGCGGACTGGACCTGAAGCCGGCGATGGTCACGCTGCAGATCGACGCCGGCCGCAAGGACAAGGTGCGCTCCGGCGATATCGTCGGCGCGCTGACTGCGGGCGGCATCGCCGTCCGCCAGTTAGGGAAGATCGCAGTGTTCGACAAGCTGACTTACATTGCGGTCGAGCGGTCGGCGGCGCGACAGGCCCTGCAGGTGCTGACTGAAGATAAAGTGAAGGGACGGCGCTTCAAGGCGCGGCGGCTGGAATAAAAAACCCCGCCATGCGGCGGGGTTTTCGTATCCATCCGGTTACTGCCGGAAAGACGGTTCAGGCGATCTGCACGTTGGCAGCCGACGGACCCTTGGGGCCCTGCTCGACACTGAAGCTCACCAGCTGGCCATCCGCCAGCGACTTGAAGCCGCTGCCCGCGATGGCGGTGTGATGCACGAACACATCCTTGCTGCCGTCCTCGGGGGTGATAAAGCCGAAGCCCTTGGCGTCATTGAACCACTTCACTGTTCCGTTAATCACGATAGTCACCTCATCAAATGTTGAATAGCGATATATTGCAGGTCATTCAGAAAACATTCGTTGCGGGAGTAACCGTGAAAAGACAGGAGGGCTTCCGAACTTACGATAACCAAAGCACTGCAATGGTGTCACCATACACTATTCCACACCAATAGCCAGCTTTATTATGGGGACAGACCCGTTTTCACCCCAGATAATCGTCCTTGCCGATTTCGACGCCATTGTGTCTGAGGATGGCGTAGGCCGTGGTGACATGGAAAAAGACATTCGGCATGGCGCGCTCCAGCAGGTAGGCCATGCCCTGAAATGTCAGCGGACCCGCATGGGTCTTCAGCGTGATCGACCTGTCTTCCGCGCCCTCGAACTGTTCCGGCTTCAGGGACTCGAGATAGCTGACGGTCTTGCGCAGCCGCGCGACCAGCTCCGGAAAGCTCGTCTCGTTGTCCTCATACTTCGGCGGCTCCAGCCCGGCCAGACGCGCAGCGCACCCCTTGGCATTATCCGAGGCGATCTGTATCTGCTTCGACAAGGGCAGCATATCGGGATACAGACGGGCGCCGACCAGCACCGATGGATCGATCTTGCGTGACTCGGCGTGGACCGCGGCCTTTTCGAGGATGCGGGCAAGATTATTCAGCGCGCGTGTAAAGACAGGCACGGAGGCCTGATACATCGAGATTTTCATGAGGATTCTCCGAAAAACGGGGACAGACCACCATTATAGCGATGGATTCAGGACTGGAAACCATGTGCAGAAAAATGGTGGTCTGTCCCCGTTATCACCACTCGCCGAACCCGATCGGCCGCTTCTTCTTTGGCTCTGGCGGTGTCATCAGTTTACGAATCGCGTCGAATACTATCTTGAACTGCGCATCGTACTTGCTTTCAAGCGCAGCAAGTTTCCGAGCCAACTCGGCATTGGAGGAGAGCATCTGCCTCAAGCGGACAAAGGCGCGCATGATCTCGATGTTGACCTGCACAGCTCGGAGGCTGCGCAGCACACTGGAGAGCATGGCGACGCCCTGCTCGGTAAAGACCCAGGGTGGATAGTGACCTCCCCCCATTTTTAGCGTTTGCCAGAAGTAGAGCCCAGGCGCTTCGGCCAAATTCTGTCTGGGGGTAACGCCTCCCCCCCGGAAAGCGCCGTCGGCACGGCCAGTGGCTCGGTCTTCTACCGAATCAGGCGCTTCTTCGGCTTGATCCGCAGATTCAGTGCCTGCTCGCAATAAATGTGGTACATCCGTTTATGGTTTTACCCGTAGTGCTTCACATTACGCAAGTAAAGAAAGCACAGCCCAAATCCCCAGTTGCGCTGATTGTGCGTCAGCTGCGCCAGCCAGTCGGCAATCTCGGTGTTCTCCTGCGACAGCTTAGGCTGATACCGGTAACAGGTTTCGCTGATCGCAAAGGCCTGGCAGGCCAGGCGCACTGCTACCCCGTGTGTTTCAATCGCATTCCTGACAAGTGATTGGGGTCGGACCACGGCAACTCTCTGATTATCCTGTCACTCGGAATAACGGGCAGGCAAATCAGCCACCACAGACACGACTCCCGGCCACACCATTGATATTTCAGCCCCGAAATCAGGCAGGAATACCCGCCGCAACCGCACCCTGCACTTTTTCTCGCCAAAATCAGCCTCAAATTGCGCTCCGCAATACTGGAATCAATGAGTTACAAGGGGCTTGGCACCATCTTACCTTGATTTCTCAATCAGTTATCGTGGTCCGACCCTGACTGCGTCTTTCGGGTGCTGCTTGCGTCTATGTGGTGTAACCACCATAAACATGAGAGGTGCCGACATGACCGACATGAATAGTCTGAACCACGATGAGATTCGCGATGCGGTGCGCGATCGCTACGGAGACATCGCCGGGAGCAACGGCAGTTGCTGCAGCACGGACTGCTGCGGCGAGCCGGTAGCGGACGCCTCCGGGCTGGCGCAGCGGCTTGGCTACTCGAAGACCGACCTCGTCAGCGTACCGGCCGGCGCGAATCTCGGCCTGGGCTGCGGCAACCCGCAGGCGATCGCCGCGCTGAAACCGGGCGAGGCCGTCCTCGATCTCGGCAGCGGCGCCGGCTTCGACTGCTTCCTCGCCGCGCGCGCAGTCGGTGACGGCGGACGAGTGATCGGCGTGGACATGACGCCGGCGATGCTGGCGAAGGCGCGGGCGAACGCCGTGGCCGGAGGCTATCGCAATATCGAGTTCCGGCTCGGCGAGATCGAGCGCCTGCCGGTCGCCGATGATTCGGTCGATGTCATCCTCTCGAACTGCGTAATCAACCTGTCGCCGGACAAGCGGCAGGTGTTTGCCGAAGCGTGGCGCGTACTGAGGCCGGGCGGACGTCTCGCGATCTCGGATGTCGTCGCCTTCGCCGAATTGCCGGCGGCGGCGCGGCGCGATCTGGCGCTCCATGCGGGCTGCATCAGCGGCGCCGCGACGATCGCGGAGATCGAGACCATGCTGCGCGGCGTCGGCTTCAACGCGATCCGCGTCACGCCGCGTGACGAGAGCCGTGCCGTCATCGCTGATTGGGCGCCGGGCGACTCCGCCACCGAATTCGTGGTCTCGGCAACCATTGAGGCCGTCAAGCCGGCAACCCGGGGCGCTGCACGCGATGGCTGAACGACCGGACATCGACGCGATCTGGAACGAATACGGGCGGCGCCTGCGGCGTTTCCTCGCGTCGCGGGCGCCGGTGGCTGCGGATGTGGACGACCTGCTGCAGGAGATCCTGCTGAAGACCCATCGCAATCTCGATTCGCTGCAGGACCCGGCGCGGCTCCAGTCCTGGCTGTTCCAGGTTGCGCGCAATGCGTTGATCGACCTGCGCCGGCGCAATGCCGCGCGGCAGGCCGAGTTGCTGAGCGGCGCGGAAGCGGATCCCGGCGACGGATTGGAAGACTACGAACGGACCCGGCGGGAATTGTCCGGATGCGTCGCCTCGTTCATCGAGCGCCTGCCCGACAAGTATCGCGACGCGGTCACCGCCGTGGACCTGCAGGGAGAGTCGCAGAAGGCGCTGGCGCAGCGCCTCGGACTCAGCCACTCGGCGGCGAAGTCCCGCGTACAGCGCGGGCGCTCGATGGTCCGCGAACTGCTCACGGCCTGCTGTGATTACGAGTTCGACGCACGCGGCAACGTGAGTCGCTATCTCCCGCGCAGCGGCAAGCGTGCCGACCGTGGCGACAATAACGGGGCTGGACCACGATAACTGTTTTGAATCCGCGCCCCATCGCGATTAGCATGGGGACGCTATCCACCATCGGCAGGAGCATTCCCCGTGACCATCGCCTGGCGTCCCCTGCTGTGGACGGGACTCTATCTGGCCCTCATGCTGGCGCCTCTGCTGGCGCTGATGGTGGTCAATACGCCGGCGAAGGGCGGCTTCGGGTGGAACGTCGCCGTGGCCCTGGGGCTGGCCGCGCTGGCGATGATGGCCATGCAGTTCCTGCTCACCGCGCGCTTCCGGCTGCTGACGGCGCCCTTCGGCATCGATGTCATCTACTATTTCCATCGCTACCTCGCCTCGGCGCTGCTGGTGACCGCCCTGCTCCATCCGCTGATCTTCCGGCTGGCCGACCCCGGGTTGTTGCCGGACCTCCATCCCTTCACCGCCGACTGGCCGATGCGCAGCGGCATGCTGGCCCTGGCGGCGCTGCTGGTGGTCATGATCACCTCGGTGTGGCGCAAGCGGCTGCGAATCCCCTACGAGCGCTGGCGCTGGCTGCACCTGCTGTTTTCGGTGCTGGCGATCGCGCTGGCGTTTGCCCATGTGCACGCGATCGGTTATTACAGCGCCCATCCCCTGATCGCCGCGCTGCTGACCGCGATGGGGCTGGTGGTGCTGGCGCTGCTGGTGACCGTCCGCGTCCTCCGACCCTGGCGCCTGCTGAAACAGCCGTGGCGGGTCGTCGCCGTGACGCAGGAACGGGGCGACTGTTGCACCCTCACGCTGACACCGGAGGGCAAAGGCATCCATTTCCGGCCCGGCCAGTTCGCCTGGCTCAGTCTCGGCCACAGTCCCTTCGCGATGCGCGAACACCCGTTCTCGATCGCCTCGGCGCCGCGCGCGGACGGCTCGCTGGACTTCACGATCAAGGCGCTCGGTGATTTCACCGCGAGCGTCCCCCGCACCGCGGTGGGCGCCACCGCCTGGGTCGATGGTCCCTACGGCCGTTTCAGCTATCGGCTCTATCCGCGGGCCCCCGGTTACGTGTTCATCTGCGGCGGTATCGGCGTCGCGCCGGTCATCGGCATGCTGCAAGGGCTGGCCAATGCCGGCGACCGTCGCCCGCACCTGCTGCTGGCCGCCCATAGCGACTATGAGCGCATTCCGAGACGGGAGACGCTGACGGCCCTGGCCGAACGACTGGACCTGAAGACCGTTCCGGTGCTGGAATCGCCGCCGCCGGGCTGGCAGGGGAAGTCCGGCTGGATCACCCGCGACCTCCTCGCCGAGGCCCTCGGCGATGCGTACCGGCAGCATGAGTTTTTCATCTGCGGCCCGCGCCCGATGACCGCTGCGATGGAAGGCTTCCTGCACGAGCTGGGCATCCCGTTGCGACGGATCCACACCGAACTGTTCGACATGGCCTGATGGCGGGAGGCGGATGATGCGGGAACGGCTGGCCAGACTCATCGCCCTGTTCACCCTGGTGTTGACGCTGATCCTGGCCGTCCTGTTCGCCGGCGGGCAGCAGGCGCGCATGCCGGAGATCGGTGAGCGGGTCGACCCGGCGCAGTGGGCGGACGCGTATCCGCAGCACTACGCCTCCTTCATGCGCACGGCCGAGGGCAGCGACCCCTACGACAAGCTGGCCGCCAATCCCTTCCGCGTACGGGCCTGGGTCGGCCTGTCGTTCGCCGAGGACTACAATGCGGCGCGCGGGCACTACTACGCGCTGATCGACCAGCAACAGAGTCGGCGCACCCGCGATCATGACGTCCCGGCCGGCTGCATCCACTGTCATGCCGCCGAGGCGCCGCTGCTGCTCCGGGAATTCGGCTGGGAAGGCTTGCATGCGATGCCGTATGACCGCCTGCGCGAGCGTCTGCACCACGGCAGTTCCTGCGCCGACTGTCATGACACAAAGACCATGGCCCTGACCATCACCCGGCCCGCGCTGCGCCATGCCCTGCGCGCCCGCGGCATCGATCCCGACGGCCTCGATCGCCAGGCCATGCGTACCTATGTCTGCGCCCAGTGCCATGTCGAATACTATTTCAGCGCCGAGGGCAACCAGCTGGTATTTCCGTGGGCGCAAGGCACCCGCCTCGAGGACATCGAACGTTATTTCGACGCCATCGATCACAGCGACTGGAATCACGCCGAGACCGGCGCGCCGCTGATCAAGATCCAGCATCCGGAATACGAACACCACAGTCATGGGCCACACGCCCGCCTGGGCGTCGCCTGCGCCGACTGCCACATGCCCGCGATCCGCGAGGCCGGCCGGCGCTTCAGTGATCACTGGATCCGCAGCCCGCTGACGCAAATTGAAAATGCCTGCCTCGGCTGCCATCGGTCGGGCGAGGCGGCCTTGCAACAGCGGGTGGTGGCGATTCAGGATCGCACCGCGACCCTGCTCGGTGAGGCGGAGACTGCGCTCGGCGCGCTGATGGATGCGATCGTCGAGGCCATGCAGGCCGACGCCCGGGATGCTGCCGGTGAGGCTGTCAGCGATGAAGCGCTGGCAGCGGCGCGTCGCGCCCACCGCCGCGCCCAGATGCGCTGGGACTTCGTCGATGCCGAAAACAGCACCGGCTTTCATGCCCCCCGCGAGACCGCCCGCCTGCTGCAAGAAGCCGCCGAGATCGCCCGGTCCGGCGTAGAGGCTCTGAAAATACCGGGTCGGACCATGGCATCTCCTTGATTATATTGGCACTTGGATTGGGAGGAAGGTAAAACAAGCAACTCAGGCATGTCTCCCGCCCACACAATCCGCATTTCAGCCTCGAAATCAGCACGAAACCCCGACCGCAACGGCATGGGGTCGCCAAAATGGGCCTCATTTCAGCCTCTGCGGAACCAAAATCAAGGAGATACAAGGGGCGAAGCTGTCGCTTAACTTGATACTTCAATCACTTACCGTGGTCCGACCCATATTATCAGCGCGTGTACGAAGGCGAGCTTCTCCAGCGGCTTGCCGGTCAGCGCGAAGGGATAGGCGTCCGGCAGGCCCATGCTGCGGTTCAGGGCATTGAGCGCGACGGTCAGCGCGCCCCAGTCTTCGATCAGCACTTCGAACGGCGCCGCAGGCGCATGGCCCGACGCCGCACGCACGCCGGCCCGGGGCGCGGCGAGGCGGCGTCCTTCGATGCTGAAGCCGTAGTCATGCGCGGTCTCGAGCGTGTCGACCATGTGCAGGTAATGCGCCCAGGTCTCGGCCCAGTCTTCCCACGGATGCGCCGTCGCATAGGCGCTGATCCATGACTCCTCCCAGCCGACTGGCGGGCCGTCGCTATAGTAGGCCTCGAGCGCGCGCGAATAGTCCTGGCGCTCGTCGCCGAACAGCGCGCGGAAGGCCTCCAGACGGTCGCTGCCGGCGAGCATGCGATCCCAGTAATAATGGCCGATCTCATGGCGGAAGTGTCCGAGCAGCGTGCGATAGCGCTCGTTCATCATGGCGCGAATCTCCTCGCGCGCGCTGTCCTCGGCCTCGCGGATGTTGATCGTGATGACGCCGGCGCGGTGTCCGGTGACGACGTTGGATTGCGGCGCGTGGGCATAGAAGCCGGTGTCGTCGGCAAGGAACTCGAAACCGAGGCCGCGGTCGGGATCCTCAGCGCGGCCGGTCAGCGGCAGATGCAGGCGAAACAGCGTATACAGCATGCGGCGCTTGGCGGATTCGATCCGGAACCAGAGCTGCAGGTTGCCGGGCGTGCCGAGATCGGGGATGACGAGGTTCAGGCGACAGGACAGGCAGTGGTCTTCCGGATCTTCCACCGCAACCATCCAGTTGCAGACGTTGTGATCGCGCCAGTGGCGGCAGCGGCGCCAGACCTTGTCGCCGCCGGGTTCGCGCCAGCGCTCATCGCCGGCAGCGTCGAGGCCGGCAACCCGCATCGGTCCGGGCAGGAATCCGGCGGTGCGCCCGCACGACAGGCAGATGCTGTTCTCGAAATAAAGCGTATTGCCGCAATGACAAGCGAAGCTTTTCACATCCTGCCGCCGCGCTGCTCGAGCGCGTGTTCCTCCAGTTGCCGGATGATGTAGTCGCAGGCCTCGTCGACCGAATCCGTGAAATGCATCAGGTCGATGTCGCCCGGGCTGATGGTGCCGGCCTCGATCAGCGCGTCGAAATTGACGACCTTCTGCCAGAAGTCGGTGCCGAACATCACGATCGGCAGCCGCTTGCGCATCTTGCGGGTCTGCAGCAGGGTCAGGATCTCGAACAGCTCGTCGAGCGTGCCGAAGCCGCCCGGAAACACCAGTACGGCCTTGGCCAGATAGGTGAACCAGAACTTGCGCATGAAGAAATAATGGAAATGGAACGACAGCTCGCGCGTCACGTACGGATTGTCGAACTCCTCGACGGGGATCGAGATCGTCAGGCCGACGTTGATGCCCTTCGCCTCGGAGGCGCCGCGGTTCGCGGCCTCCATGATGCCGGGACCGCCGCCGGTGCAGACGACGAAGCGGCGCCCCTCCTCGCCGAGCCCCTTCGACCATTCGGTCAGGCGGTGCGCGATCTCGCGCGCGGCCTCGTAATAGCGCGACATCTCGAGATCGCGGCGCGCCGTATCGAGGCCGACGCCGGCGGACTGCGCGGCGGCCAGCGCCGCCTCGGCGTCGGCGCGCGACTTCAGCCGCGCCGAACCGAGGAACACAATCGTGTCCTCGACCGCGTGATGGTCGAAGCGGCTCTCGGGCTCGATGTATTCCGACAGGATGCGCAGCGATCGCGCGCTGCTGCTGCCGAGAAAGGCCTCGTTGCGATAGGCCTCGGGGGTGCTGCGGGTCTTGCTGCCGCTCACGGATTCACTCCTTCGATTGCTTCGATCAGTTCGATGCCGTTGCCGTCCGGGTCGCGGCAGAACAGCGCGCGACGGCCGCTGCGACTGCGCGTATATGCGATCCCGGCCTGCTCGAGCCGCGCGGCGAGCCCGTCGACGTCATCGACATGAAAGGCCGCGTGGCGATCGCGCCCGACATGCCGCGGGCGGCCTTCAAGCGGATCGGGATTCGGCAACTCGAGCAGATGGATCTGTTGCCGGCCGATCCCGAGCCAGGCCCCCGGATAACCGAGGTCCGGTCGCGCCAGCTCGGGGATCCCGAGCAGGTCGCGGTAGAACGCGAGCGCGCGCGCCGTGTCGGCGACGATCACGCTCACATGATGCAGGCCCGTGACGCGCATCCGGAGGATGGTAGCACGAATCCCGCCGCCCGCCCTTGCGTCCGCCGCGGACGCCGCTTCGCAAGCGCTTGAAACCCCATTACAATCATGCGACACCATGCCGACCTATCAAGTCACCGCGTTCTACGAACGCCCTGAACTCGAGCGCAACGCCGTCGTCGATGCGGAGACGCCCGAGCGCGCGATCGTCAAGGCGCTGATCGAGCGCAAGGTGCCGGCCGGTTTCACGCGCGATGAATACGGCTGGATACAGCCGTTGTTGTGGAAACCGGAGATGGGCGGCACGGCGCGCTGGCCGCGCGTGATCGGGCGCGACCGCCTCGCCTGGGGCGTGGGCGACGAGGAAAAGACCCTGCGCTTCTCGGTCGAGGAACGGCGCCGGTGACGCCGCCGCGGGACATCGCCGCCGCGTTCACACTCGAGGGCGCGATCGTCGATGTGCGCCGTCACGGCAACGGCCTGATCAACGACACCTGGCGGGTGACGACCGACGACCCGGCGACGCCGCGGGCGATCCTGCAACGCCTGAACCGCGTCGCCTTCCCCCGCCCCGCCGACATCCTCGACAACCTGCATCAGTTGTTCGCGCATGTCGAGCGCCGCCAGTCCGCGGAACGCGGGCGCGCGTGGGATCTGCGCTTCCCCCAGCTATACCCGACGCGCGACGGCGCCGCGTTCCTGATCGACGATCACGGCGACGCCTGGCGCATGATGAGCTATATCGAAGGCACGGAGAGTTTCCACAAGCCGCGCGACGCCGCGCAGGCACGCGAGGCCGGACGCGCGCTCGGGCGCTTTCACGCGCTGGTGCATGACCTCGATTGCGCGCGCCTGCACGATACCCGGCCCGACTTTCACCACACGCCGCGTCACCTCGCGCGCCTCGCCGAGGCGCTGGCCGGCGCGGAGGCGCGGCTCGCGGTGATGCCGGGCGTCGAGGCCTGTCTCGACTTCGTCGACGCGCGCCGCGCCGGCGCCGATGTCCTCGAGACCGCGCTCGCGGCCGGCGAACTCCGCCGCCAGGCGATCCACGGCGACCCGAAGCTCGACAACTTTCTCTTCGACATCGGCAGCGGCCGCGCGGTCAGCCTGATCGACCTCGACACCTTCAAGCCCGGCATCGTCCATCACGACATCGCCGACTGTCTGCGCTCGTGCTGCAACCGCGCGGGAGAAACGCCGGACGCGGGCATGAGCGTGCGCTTCGATCTCGAGATCTGCGCGGCGACGCTGGCGGGCTGGTTCGCGGAGGCCGGCGGCGCCGCCGCGGGGCTGCGCGCGGAGGCCCTCGCCGCGGCGATCCGGCTGCTCCCGTTCGAGCTCGGCGCGCGCTTCCTCGCCGATCACCTGAACGGCAACCGCTATTTCAGGACGGAATTCCCCGAGCAGAACCTGCGCCGCGCCGAGACCCAGTTCCGCCTCGTCGCGGACATCGAGCGTCACGCGGACGCGATCGCGGCGATGCTCGCCGCGCACCTGCCGCGGGACTAGCCGTCTGTCGAGAAGGCCCGCCGGGTTTGCGCAGCGAAGTCAAGCGCAGCCTCGCCGGAGCCCGAAGGGTGCCGCGAAGCGGCAGCGAGG
>JBJHCZ010000022.1:0-39030 GCA_050486285.1 Chromatiales bacterium | reverse complement strand
TCGATGACCTTCGACACCACGCCGGCGCCGACGGTGCGGCCGCCCTCGCGAATCGCGAAGCGCAGACCTTCTTCCATCGCGATCGGCGCAATCAGCGACACCGTCATCTTCACGTTGTCACCCGGCATCACCATCTCGATACCCGACGGCAGGTCGCAGGCGCCCGTCACGTCCGTCGTCCGGAAGTAGAACTGCGGGCGGTAGCCGTTGAAGAACGGCGTGTGGCGGCCGCCCTCTTCCTTCGTCAGAATGTATACCTCGCACTCGAACTTCGTGTGCGGCGTGATCGAACCCGGCTTGCACAGCACCTGGCCGCGCTCCACTTCCTCGCGCTTGGTCCCGCGCAGCAGCACGCCCACGTTGTCGCCCGCCTCGCCCTGGTCCAGCAGCTTGCGGAACATCTCCACGCCCGTGCACGTCGTCTTCGTCGTCGCCTTCAGGCCGACGATCTCGATTTCCTCGCCAACCTTCACCATCCCGCGCTCGATGCGACCCGTCACCACCGTGCCCCGGCCCGATATCGAGAACACGTCCTCGATCGGCATCAGAAACGGCTTGTCCTTCGGACGCTCCGGCTGCGGAATGTAGCTGTCCATCTCTTCCACCAGCTTCACGATCGCCGGTACGCCGATCTCCGACTGGTCGCCTTCCAGCGCCTTCAGCGCCGAGCCCGTCACGATCGGCGTGTCGTCGCCCGGGAACTTGTACATGGAGAGCAGCTCGCGCACCTCCATCTCCACCAGCTCCAGGAGCTCCTTGTCGTCGACCATGTCGGCCTTGTTCAGGAACACCACGATGTACGGCACGCCCACCTGGCGCGCCAGCAGGATGTGCTCGCGCGTCTGCGGCATCGGGCCGTCCGCCGCCGACACCACCAGGATCGCGCCGTCCATCTGCGCCGCACCCGTGATCATGTTCTTCACGTAATCCGCGTGTCCCGGGCAATCCACGTGCGCGTAGTGCCGGTTCGCCGACTCGTACTCCACGTGCGACGTCGAGATCGTGATGCCGCGCGCCTTCTCTTCCGGCGCCTTGTCGATCTGGTCATACGCCGTCGCTTCGCCGCCGAACTTCTCCGACAACACCTTCGTCAGCGCCGCCGTCAACGTCGTCTTGCCGTGGTCAACGTGACCGATCGTCCCCACGTTTACGTGCGGCTTCGTACGCTCAAATTTGCCCTTCGACATCGCACTATCCCCTTATAAGATCAGGTGACGGAAATACAATCCGGGACAGGGAAGGCCTCCCGTCCCCGGCGGACGGTCACGCGACCTCCACCTATACCTTTAATATGGCGGTCCGGCGCCTGTGCGGCCGACCTGCCTTGCTGCCCGCTTGCGCCGGACTGGAGCCCATAACCGGATTTGAACCGGTGACCTCTTCCTTACCAAGGAAGTGCTCTACCGACTGAGCTATATGGGCAAACCAGGAAACAGGTATCAGGAGACAGTCGATCGCAGCCTGATCACCGATGCCTGATACCTGTCTCCCTAACTGGAGCGGGTGATGGGAATCGAACCCACATCATCAGCTTGGAAGGCTGAGGTTCTACCATTGAACTACACCCGCCTTGCTCAGCTGCTGACCCGGTGCCACCCGGAACCCGACGCGCCCGATCTCGAGCCAACTACCAACGCACTGCAAGCATTCCCTTGGTGGAGGGGGGAGGATTCGAACCTCCGAAGGCAGAGCCGTCAGATTTACAGTCTGATCCCTTTGGCCGCTCGGGAACCCCTCCAAAAGCAAGCCGCTTATTTTGCTGACGAATCCGGGCCATGTCAATAAGCGTCCGGGCGCCGGGCCGGCTGATTCGGGCCCCGTCGGACCCTGGAGCCGTCAAAGTTACGTCGGCTCGCTGGACCTTCTTGCGTTGCCGGATCAACAAATCGAGGCGGGTCAGATGACTACTGATCCGGCCGGAGAGTCGTCGATGATCGGCTGCGCCATCCCAGCAGGGTCTGTGCCGGCCAGCCTCATTTCAGGAGCCTCCGAGACAGGATGTCTCGGCGGCAGCCCCCAGGGATGGGTTCATGGCGGTCCTGAAATGAGGCTGGCCGGCACAGGCCCGGATCTGCGGAACGACACGATCATCGACGACTCTCCGGCCGGATCAGGCGCCGTCCGTCTCGCGCTTGGCCTGTTGCCACAATTCCTCCATCGCGTCGAGATCGAGATCGGCGAAGCGGCCGCCACGCTCGATCGCGATCGCCTCCATGCGGGCATAACGGCGCTCGAAGCGGCCGTTCGCGGCGCGCAGCGCGGCCTCGGGATCGAGGCGCAGGTGGCGCGCGAGATTCGCGATGACGAACAGCACGTCGCCGAGTTCATGCTCGAGGCGCGCCGGATCGCGTTCGTCGAGTTCATCGCGCAACTCCGCGAGTTCCTCGTCGAGCTTGTCGAACACGCGGTCGATGACCGGCCAGTCGAAACCGTCGCGGGCCGCGCGATTCTGCAGCTTGACCGCGCGCACCAGCGCCGGCAACGCCATCGCGATGCCGGCAAGCGTGCCGTCATCGCCGCTCCGGCGCCGTTCTTCCGACTTGTGCGCCTCCCACGCCGCGGCCTGCGCCGCAGGGTCGCCGGACGGCGCATCACCGAAGACATGGGGATGGCGCCGGATCAGCTTGTCGGCGATCGCGGCGGCGACTGCGTCGAAATCGAATTGCCCGGCCTCCTCGCCGATGCGCGAGAAAAACACGACCTGGAACAGCAGGTCGCCGAGTTCATCGCGCAGATCGCCGGGGTCGGCGCGGCGCGCGGCATCGGCGACCTCATAGGCCTCCTCGAGCGTATATGGCGCCAGCGAATCGAAGGTCTGGGCGCGGTCCCAGGCGCAGCCGTCCGGCGCGCGCAGGCGCCGCATCACTTCGAGCAAGCGGTCGATCGCCCGCGACGACACTGCTCAGCGCCCCTCGTCCGCGCGCGACAGGCTGACCAGTCGGTGGTTGCCGTCATAGCGCAGCACGAAGCTCCCGCGCACGCCGCCGTCATCGACGAAGGCGCGCAGCAGCGATGCCGGGAAGCGCACGGAACGTCCGTCGCGGGCGCGCGTCTGCACGGCGCTCGCATCGCCCTTGTAATAGCGCAGATACTCGGAGACAGGGATGTCGAGGTCGATGATCACTTCGTTGATCGGGCGTTTCATGCCGGCGCCCGCGTCACGCCCCGGCGCCCGTCACCGCGCGCAGCGCGGCCTCGATCCGGGCCAGCGGCACGCGCGCGCCCCGGTCGATACCTTCGCAGCGCGCGGCCTCGCGGCGCCATGCCCGTCGCGAGGCCAGGATCTCGGGCCAGAACGGATAGCTCCGGCATTGCACGGGGCGCGCGGCGTAGACCGCGCAACGGCCGTCATCCTGCAGGAATACGCAGCTTCCGCTCGCGTTCATGCGCAGCACCTGGTCACCGTCCGCCGTGCGGGTCAGGTAGCGGCGACGGAACCAGGCCCAGCCGATGCCAAGCTCGCCGGCGATCGCGCGCGCCTCGCCGGGCGCGAGAAATACGTGGTGGTCATCGCCTCCGCTGCAGCATGCGCCACAGCCGGTACATTCGAAGCGCAACGGTTCGGCGCGGTAAAAAGCCTGCATTTCACTCTCCTGGCATCCGCGGGCGACCAACCGGTATGCCGCGGCGGCACTCATCGACAGAGGTCTGACCCCGTAAAATACAGTATCAACGCCGAGTCCGGCATGGCCGAAACCCGGCGAGAAAATGGATTGCGAATTGAAAAATACGTTGCTATGCTGCGCATACCGTTACAGGCGCATCATGCATGTTTCCGGCATTCAACCGCAAGCAAGGAGAACCATAATGGTTGCAAAGAAGAAAGGCGGAACCAAGAAGAAGGCGGCGAAGAAAGCCCCCCGCGCGGCCAAGGCAATCAAGACCCCGTACACCCGTTCCAGCATGCTGACCCACATCGCCGACAACACCGGCCTGACCAAGAAGCAGGTCGGCTCGGTCATGGACGAACTCAAGAATGTCATCGAGGGGCACGTCAAGAACGGCGGCGCGCGCGTCTTCACGATGCCCGGCCTGTTCAAGGTCAAGGTCGTGCGCAAGCCCGCGACCAAGGCGCGCAAGGGCATTAATCCGTTCAACGGCCAGGAAATGATGTTCAAGGCCAAGCCCGCGCGTAACGTCGTCAAGGTTCAGGCGCTGAAGGCCCTGAAGGACATGGTCTGAGGAATACCCCGCCGCGGTGCGCACCGGCGCACCGCGGCCTTTGATCTCAACCCCTGAAGGTGGCAAGGATGATGCTTGTCCCCTCAAGTATCGGTTTTCCTCCCGCTTCACCCGCCTCCTCCTGCCGGTCCGTCGGGCCGCTCCTGCCAACTGGTACGAATCTTTCATGGTAATCGGCATGTCGCCACTACTGCCTTGCCTGCTCCTGTTGCTGATCCCGGGTCTCATCGCCCCGGTCGCGCCGGCCCTTGCCGCCGACGCCGAGGTCGCCCTCGAACGCCAGCGCGCCACCTTCCTCGAGGCCGAGCGCGCGCTGCGCCAGGGCGCGATGACCCGCTTCAATACGCTGTCGTCGGAACTGCGCGATTATCCGCTCTACCCGTATCTGCGCTATCAATACCTGCGCCCGCGACTGGCCCAGGCGCGCGAGGCCGAGATCGCGCACTTCGTCAGCGATTACGCCGGCAGCCCGCTGTCGCTGCGCCTGCATCATGCCTGGATCGACAGCCTGGCCCGACGCGGGCAATGGGAGATGCTGTTGCGCAACTACCCCGCCCGCGCCGAGAGCGTCACCCTCGAATGCTACCGTCGCCAGGCCCTGCTGCGTACCGACGAGGCGGCACTGGCGCTCGACGGCATTGATTCCCTGTGGCTGGTCGGCGAATCCCGGCCCTCCGCCTGCGATCCGGTGTTCACGGCATGGCGGGCGAGCGGCGGACTCGATTCTGAACTGGCATGGAAACGTTTCCGGCTCGCGATGCAGGCCAACGAAGTCCGCCTCGCCAGTTACCTGACGCGCTACATGGACGATACCCATCGCGACTGGGCGCAACTATGGCTGCGGGTGCACGGCAACCCCCGGCTCGTCAGCGCTCCACAGCGATCGGCCGGCGAACACCCGGTACACGCCGACATCCTCATCCATGCGATCAAGCGCATGGCGCGCACGAACATCGATCTCGCGGTCGAGACCTGGGACCGGGCCGTCGACACCCACCCGGCGCTGTCGCGCGAACAGTATCCGGATATCGAACGCAGCCTTGCGCTGACGCTGGCGCTGCGCAGCCATCCGCGCGCGCTCGAACGCCTGCAGGCCCTCGACGAACGCGCCGCCGATACCCCGCTGCGCGAGTGGCGGGTGCGCGCCGCGCTGGCGCGCCAGGACTGGCCCGCCGTCATCGATGCAATCGCGCAATTGCGCGAGGACGAGCGCGAGGCGCCGGCCTGGCGCTACTGGCAGGCGCGCGCGCTCGAGGCCCTGCAGCAGCCGCAGCAGGCCGAGGAGATCTACCTTGAACTCGCGCTGGCGCGCGGATATTACAGCTACCTCGCGGCGGATCGTCTGGCGCTGCCGTACCAGTTGCAGCACCGCGCGGTCGTCGACGACTACGGCGACAGCGTGCGGCCGGAGGAATATCCCGGCATCGCGCGGGCGCGTGAGCTGTACCGGCTCGGACGGCTGGTCGACGCTCGCCGCGAGTGGTTCATGGCGACCCGCGACATGGCGGACTGGCAGCTGAAGTCCGCGGCGGTGCAGGCGCAGCGCTGGGGCTGGCACGACCGCGCAATCATGACCGTCGCGCGCACCGACTTCCGCGACGACCTCGAGCTTCGCTTCCCGTTCGCCTATCGCGAGCAGATCACCGCCATGGCGCGCGAGCACGGCATCGATCCGGCGCTGGCCTTTGCGCTGATTCGTCAGGAGAGCGCCTTCGATCCCAATGCGCGTTCGCCGGCGGGCGCGCTCGGCCTGATGCAGCTGATGCCGTCCACCGCGCGTCAGCTCGCGCGCCATCTCGACATTCCGGCGCCGACCCAGTCGAACCTGCTCGACATTGGCACGAACCTGCGCCTCGGCATGGCCTGGCTCCGGCGCATGCTCGATCGATATGACCACCAGGCGGTCGCCCTCGCCGCCTACAATGCCGGCGAACATCGCGTCGACGGCTGGCTGCCACGCGAGCAGGCGCTCCCGGCGGACCTGTGGACCGAGACGCTGCCGTTCCGCGAGACCCGCGGCTATGTGCAGAATGTCATGCTGTTCGCGGTGCTCTACGAGCAGCGCATGGATCGCGAACACGGCAAGCTCGCGCAGCGCATGCCGCCGGTGATCCCGCGCAATGCCCGCCTGACCCGCAACGACACACCGGTGGAGGAGCCCGCTACCGCCGCCACCGACGGCGAAGATTCGAGTTCCTGACCCCCTATCCGCGCGCGCAGCGCGCGCAGCCAGTCCGCCAGGTGCCGGCGTTCGAATGCCTCGCGATCCCACTCCACCGGATCGAGGCGGCCGCGGGACGCCGGCGGCATGACATAGACCCAGGCGCTGAATCTCTCCCCGGTTTCGCACTCGACCTCGAGCCGGCGCCGCACGTAGCCCTCGCTTTCATAGGCATCGATCCGCCGCAGCACGGCGGCGCCGAGCCCGCGATAGAGGCAGCCATGCACCTCGGCGCCGGCCTGCGCGACGATACCCGGAAAGACCTCGCCGCGCAGGCGATAACGGGCATGCCCCCGCAGCACCGCGCCCAGCCGCGGGTAGTCGGCGCCGGCGACCGCGCGCATCACCTCGGGAAACATCAGCGTGCCGTAACAGAACAGGTCGTCGGTCGATCCGGTACGGGTGAACAATGCAGCGCCTCCATCGCCGATGGTCCCGATGATGCGGCGGTCGCCGCGCCGGCGCAAGCCTCGGGATGACTTCCCCGGTGAATCGCGATAACGTATCGCCGATGCCGATCCTCCGGAGCCCGCCGCTTGGAATTCACGTCCTGGATTGAGACGTTCAGCGGGGAATTCACCAGCGCAGCGGGCCAGATCGCCGCCTACCTGCCGCGCCTGCTGCTCGCGCTGCTGATCATGGTCGCCGGCTGGCTGGCCGCAAAACTGGTGCGCGCGATCAGCATCCGCCTGCTGCTCGGCCTCGACAGCCTGTGGCAACGCCTGATCGCCCGCAAAGGCCTCGAAAGACTGCAGCCGCGCTATCCGCCGGCGCGCATCGTCGGCGAGGTGCTGTTCTGGATCGTCGTGCTGCTGTTCATGGCCGGGGCCGCCGCGATACTCGGCCTGGAGATCTTCGTGGCCTGGCTGTCGACGGTCGCGACCTACATCCCGATCCTGCTGACCGGCCTCCTCATCATCCTCGCCGGCATCATCATCAGCGCGATGATGCGCGACCTCGTCGCGACCACGGCCGAACGCACCGGTATCGGCAAGAGCGAACTGCTCGGCAGGATCGTGCAGGTCACGATCCTGGTCACCGCGACCGCGATCGGCGTCAAGCAGATCGGCATCGACATCACCTTCCTCTCGGTGATCATCGGCATCGGCCTCGCGACCACGCTCGGCGGCATCGCCCTCGCCTTCGGCCTCGGCGCCCGCGACTACATGAGCAACGTCATCGCCGGTCACCAGATCCGCCGCCTCTACCAGACCGGCGACCGCCTGCGGCTGCGCGACTACGAGGGCACGATCATCGAGCTGACGCCGACGCGGGTCGTGCTCAGCACCGAACGCGGTCGGGTCATCATCCCCGCCGCGCTGCTGGAGGCCGAGATCTCCGAGATTCGCGAGAAGTCCGACCATGAAGGCCGATAACCGCCTGACCCTCGCCTATGTGCGCGCCCACCCCGCCGATGCCGCGCGCGCGCTCGAGAAGCTGCCGCAGGACGCGATCGCGCGCCTTGCCGAAACGCTCGATCCGGAGATCGGCGGTCCGCTGCTTGGTCACATGATGCCTGACGTCGCCGCCGCGGTACTCGACCGCTGCGAACCCGGACAGGCCGGCGACCTGCTCGATGCGATGCCGGCCGCCGCCGCAACCCGCGTCGCCCGCGCGGCCGGACCCGACGGCGCCCTGCGCGAATTGCTCAATGACCCGGCGCGCGCCGGGTCCCGACCGTTGCTGCGCTATCCGCCGCACAGCGTCGGCAGTCACATGGCGCCGATCGACGCCGCGCTGCCCGACGATCTCGCCGCGACCGAGGTGCTGAGGCGGGTGCGCCAGCGCGGCGCCGCCGCCGAGTGCGAGATCTGGCTGGTCGATCGCGGTTACCGCCTGAGCGGCATCGCCCAGGTGACCGCGCTGTTACAAGCCGGCGCCGCCGACACGGTCGGCGGACTCAAGCGTCCCGCGCCGCCGGCGCTGCCGGCGCGCATGTCGCTCACGATCGCCCGCGAACAGACCGCGTGGCAGACACGCCGCCGCCTGCCGGTCACCGACGACGACGGCATCCTCGTCGGCGTCATCGACTACCGGACCGTGCTCGAAGCGACGCGCGCCGACGACGGCCCGACCGAACGCTACGATGCGCTGGACAGCGTGTTCGAGCTGGCGCGCATCTACTGGATCGCGATCGCCGGCATCGTCGATACCGTACTCGATTCGCGCGCGCCGCAGCGGGCCGCGGACGCCCGCGGGGACGACCGTCATGGCAGGTGATCTCTCCAGCGCGGTCGCGGCGCTGAACCAGGACTTTCTACGGCAGTATCCGACAGAGGCGATCCAGACCCTGGCCGGGATGCGTCCGGAGGAGATCGCCGAGCTGCTGCAGGCCCAGGATCCGGCCCGAGCGATCACGATCTGGCAACAACTGCCGGTCGACATCGCCGCCGCGGCGCTGGCCTCGGTCGGCGACGAACTCGCGCGCCAGCTGTTGTCCCGGGCCGACGCCGTCAAGATCGCGCGCGCGCTGCTGCGCCTCGCCGGCGGCGCGCACGACGAACGCCTGCGCGGCCTGCTCACGCCGGCGCGGCTCCATGAACTCGAAAGGCTGATGCGCTACCCCGACAACACCGCGGGTGCGCTGATGGACACCAACTTCCCGATATTGAGCGGCGAGCTGACGGCGATCGAGGCGCTGAGCCGGCTGCGCAAGCGCAAGTCGCGCGCGGCCCAGCAGTTCTATTTCACTGCCGGCGAGCCGCTGAGGCTCCATCGCCTGGAGATCCAGGACCTCGCGCTGGCGGAACCGCGCACCCCACTGGCGGAGATCGCGCGTCCGGCGCCGGCGCTGGTGACGCCGACCGCGGGTCTCGGCGAGATCGTCGAGCAGTTCGACCGCCACAAGCTTGCCGAGATGCCGGTCGTCGACCTCGACGGCGAGCTGGTCGGCGTGATCCACTACGATGCGCTGGTCAACGCGGTGCGCGCGGAGAGCAGCTCGGACATCCTGTCGATGGTCGGCGCCGGCGCCGAGGAGCGCGCGCTGTCGAAGATCAGCCTGGTCGTGCGCAAGCGCCTGCCGTGGCTGCACCTGAATCTGGTCACCGCGTTCCTCGCCGCCTCGGTGGTCGGCATGTTCGAATCGACGATCGCGCAATTCACCGCGCTCGCGATCCTGATGCCGGTCGTCGCCGGCCAGGCCGGCAACACCGGCGCGCAGGCGCTGGCGGTGACGATGCGCGCGCTGGCCCTGCGCGAGATCAGCACCAGCCACTGGTGGCGCGTCGCCCGCAAGGAGGTCGGCGCGGCGTTCATCAACGGCAGCGTGATCGCGCTGGTGACGGCGGTCGCGGTATTTCTGTGGAGCGGCTCGGGCGGCCTGGCCTTCGTCATCGCGATCGCGATGATCGTGTCGCTGGTGTTCGCGGCCTTCGCCGGCATGACGATCCCGATCGTGCTGTCGGCGCTCGGCCAGGACCCGGCCCAGGCCTCGTCGATCTTCCTGACGACGCTGACCGACATCACCGGCTTTCTGACCTTCCTCGGTATCGCGACGCTGATGGTCGGTCTGCTCTGACGGGCGGTTGAAAAGGCCCGGCGGGTCAAGTCGATGGGGTCAGAGTCGTTTGATCGAAATTGCATCAGTCGGATTTGATGATCCCGGTGATCAAACGACTCTGACCCCGTAGATCCGAGAGCAGCCTGCTCAGCCCTTGTGCGCCATGATCGCCCAGGTACTCGACGGCATCCAGACGCTGCCGTCGTCGCGGCGATAACCCTCCATCAGCGCCCGCAGTTCGGCGCGGATCTCCGGCAGCCGGCGCTGCCCTTCGTCACCGGCCTCGCGCACGATCTCTCCGGACGGCCCGACGAGGATCTGGTAGTCGATCGCCTCGTCGACGCTGGTGCCGACGCAGATGTCGGCATCGACGCGGCGGAACAGCTCGACCGCGGGGAAGCCGGCGGCCTTGAGGATCGCGCGATCGGTCTCCTCGTCGGCCATCGAGAACGGCCCCGGCCCGCAGGTCTTTGCCTGTTCGCCGGGCGGCGGCAGGTATTTCAGCGCGATCTCCTTCGCGAGCCCCCAGCAAGGATTATCGCCGAGACGGCGCCACACGATCAGGCAGACGCGGCCGCCGGGTTTCAGCGCGCGGTTGGCGTTGCGCAGCGCCATGACGACGCTCTGGAAGAACATGACGCCGAAGCGGGAGTACACCGCGTCGAAGTATTCGGCTTCGAGTTCCGCGCTCTGGGCGTCGCCGAGCAGGTAACGGACGTTGCTGGCGCCGGTCGCGGCGCATTCGCGGCGGGCGATGTCGAGGAAGGCCTCGGTGCAGTCGAGGCCGACGACCTCGCCGCGCTCGCCGACCGCGCGGCCGATGTCGAGGCAGGTCTCGCCGTAGCCGCAGCCGATGTCGAGGACGCGCTCACCGGGTTTGAAACCGAACCACGGCGCGGCGATCGCGCTGTGGATGCCGCCGTTGCCGGACAGCAGGTGGCGGAAGCGATGCCACTTCGGCACCAGGATCTCGTTCCAGCAGCTGATGAAGTCGTCGTTTGTGATGGTGGACATGACTCTCTCTCCATGCAAGGAGGTACTGCTGACGGAGGGTCGCCCTCTCCTGACCCTCCGCCAGCAGTACACTGTAATTCTATATCGAGCTTTCCACTCCGCACATGGTTTAATACAATGTTGTCATCATCCTGCCGCCATCCCGGCGGTTTTCTCCCGGCATCCCCTTCTCCTGCCGGCGCAGCCTGGAAGGAGGCGACACCGATGCAGACGCCCCGAAAACTTCACCTCCGCCCATGTTCGGCGTTTGTCCTCTTCGCGTTGGTCCTGGCCGGCGTGCAGGCCGAGGCACGCACGCTGTTTTCGGATCCGAAGGACCTGATCGCGGTCGAGCTGGCGACGGTCGGCGTGAATTCGCTGACCGGGACGCCGGTCGTCGTGCTGCGCGAGCCGGCCTCCGGGGACGTCGTGCCGATCGTCATCGGGCCGATCGAGGCGCGGGCGATCCTGATGGCGCTGCAGGAGGTGCCGGTACCGCGGCCGATGACCCATGATCTGATCTCGAACATCCTCGCGGCGACCGGGCTGCGGCTCGAGCGCGTGCTGGTCGACGCGCTGATCGACGGCACCTATCACGGCGCGCTCGACCTGCGCGCGAACGACAGCGACACGCCGATCTATGTCGATACGCGGCCGAGCGACAGCCTCGCGCTCGCGGTGCGCGAGGGCGCCGCGATCTTCGTCGCGCCGGAGGTGATCGAGGCGGCGCGCGGTCTCGATTTCGAACCGCTGCCCGACCAGGAGATCGTCACCGCGCTCGGCATCACCGTCGTCGCGCTGACCGACGAGCTGCGCATGGCGATGGAATTCGGCGATCGCGCCGGCGTGCTGGTCAGCCGCGCGACCGGCGCGGCAGCAGAGGCCGGGATCTCGGCCGGCGCGCTGATCCTCAGCGTCAACGGTGAAACACCGGAATCGCCGCTCGGCTTTCTCGAACTGGTGCAGCGCACGCCGGCCGGCGAGAAGGCGCGTATCGTCTACCTGGACGACGGTGGAGAACACGAGATCGAGCTTTCTACCGACGTGCCCGACATCCAGCGTTTCCGCGATCGCGAACCCCGACTGCAGGTCTGACGCGACCGCGCGCGCGTTCTCGCGCGGTTCCCGGGATTGCGCTTGCAATCACCGGCCTGATCGCCCAAAGTAAAAGCAACCCGATGTCTTGCAGTGGACGGCCGTCTGTTCAGCCTGGCCGTCCGCATCCATTTCTGCGGCTGGCGGGTCAGCCGCAGAATTCAGCGGATCATCCGCATCCAGCCGGGCCCGTGACCGATGCGGTCGCCCGGGACACGGCGGCCGAAAAGCCGCCGGACAAATCTGCCGGAACGGCCGCCGGGCCCGAGGGCGCTGTCGCGCGCCGCGTCATCGACCACCCGGGCCGCCTGCGAGGCAGCGATCAAGGGAGACGCCACATGACAGCAACAGCGAACGAACAGCATTTCGGACCTGAACCGGTCGAGGTCCGCGAAACCGGACATTACCGCGCCGAGTACGTGAAGTCCTTCGTCGACAAGTGGGACGAACTGATCGACTGGGACAGCCGCGCCGCGAGCGAGGGCGATTTCTTCATCCGCGCGCTGAAGGAACGCGGCGCGAAACGGGTGCTCGATGTCGCCACCGGCACTGGTTTCCACTCGGTACAGTTGCTCGAGGCCGGATTCCAGGTCGTCAGCGCGGACGGCAGCCCGGAGATGCTGGCCAAGGCCTTCGACAACGCGCGCCGCCGCGGCCATATCCTGCGCACCTCGCATGCCGACTGGCGCTGGCTGAACCGCGACATCACCGGCCGCTATGATGCGGTGGTCTGTCTCGGCAATTCCTTCACCCATCTCTTCAACGAGAACGACCGACGCAAGGCGCTGGCCGAGTTCTATTCGGCGCTGAACCACGACGGCGTACTGATCCTCGATCAGCGCAACTACGACGACATCCTCGACAACGGCTATTCGAGCACGCACACCTATTACTACTGCGGCGACAACATCGCGGTCCACCCGGAGCATGTCGACGAGGGGCTGGCCCGCTTCCGTTACGGCTTCCCCGACGGCTCCGACTATCACCTGAACATGTTCCCGCTGCGCAAGGCCTATGTCCGCCGCCTGATGCGCGAGGTCGGCTTCCAGGACATCGAGACATACGGCGACTTCAAGGAGACCTATCGCGAGGACGAGCCCGACTTCTTCATCCACGTCGCCGACAAGCGCTACCGGGAGCAGGGCCGATGAGCCGGCCTGGGAGGAACGACGCCGTCGCGGTCGCGCGCGATTATTACAACAGCGAGGATGCCGACGCATTCTATCGCCGGGTCTGGGGCGGCGAGGACATCCACATCGGCCTCTACGAGTCCGACGACGAGCCGATCTTCGACGCCAGCCGGCGCACCGTCGCCTGCATGGCGGACCTGCTCGGCGAGCTGCGCCCGGATCAGCATGTGCTGGATCTCGGCGCCGGCTACGGCGGCTCGGCGCGCTATCTCGCGACGGCCTTCGGCTGCCGCGTCACTGCGCTGAACCTCAGCGAGGTCGAGAACGCGCGCAATCGCGGGATCACCCGCGCCCATCATCTCGATGCGCTGATCGACATCGTCGACGGCAGCTTCGACGATATCCCCGCCGAACACGCGAGCTTCGACGTCGTCTGGTCGCAAGATGCGATCCTGCACAGCGGCGACCGCCGCCGCGTGGTCCGCGAGGCGGCGCGGGTGCTGAAGCCGGGCGGCGTCTTCATCTTCACCGACCCGATGCAGGCCGACGACTGCCCGCCCGGCGTGCTGCAGCCGATCCTCGACCGCATCCATCTCGACAGTCTCGGCTCGCCGGCGTCCTACCGCGCGGCCTGCGCCGGGGCCGGTCTCGACGAGATCGGCTTCATCGACCACAGCGCGCAACTGCCGCGCCACTACGCCCGCGTGCTCGCCGAAACCGGGGCCCGCGAGCCCGATCTCGCCGGCGCGATCTCGGCCGAATACCTCGAGCGCATGAAACAGGGCCTGCGCCGCTGGATCGACGGCGGCGACCGCGGCTGGCTGTGCTGGGGCATCTTCCGCTTCCGCAAGCCCGGCTGACCACCCGTCCCGGTCCCGCCGTTCATGAACCGGCACGAATCATCAGCAGGGCCTTGGCCGGATCCCACTGCTGTTTGCGTTCATGAACGGCGGGACCGGGACGGGCGGGGTCAACCGATGGCGTACCCGGTAATTCCTGACTGAATCACTTGAGTACTGACCGGTCGGTCAGTACACTCCCCCGTCAAGCCCCCAACGCGGATGCCCGACGATGACGACTGCCGTAGCGCAAGCCTCCCAAGAGACCCGCCTCACCCCGACCGCGATGCCCCGCATCCTGCGCGCCGCCGCCGACCTGTTCGCCCAGCTGGGCTACGACAGCGTGTCGATGAACGCGATCGCCGAAAAGGCCGGCGTCAGCAAGGCCAACGTCTTTCACCACTTCAAGTCCAAGCACGACCTCTATATCCAGGTCCTGCGCGAGGCCTGCCGCGAGTCGCGCGAGATGCTCGAGACGATCGATCTCGACCGCGGCGATGCCCGCGACACGCTGAAGCATTATGCCGCGCACCAGTTGCTGACGATGCTGCGCAACGAGCAGGATACCCAGCTGATCCACCGCGAAGTCATCCACAACTCGCCGGATCGCGCGCGGCAACTCGCCGAGGACGTCTTCCAGGAAGGCTTCACCCGCCTGGTCGACACGCTGCGCGAGAGCCAGGCGCGCGGCGTGTTCCGCGCCGATCTCTCGCCGGTGCACCTCGCGATCTACATGCTGAGCGCGAACGTGTTCTTCTCGTTTTCGCGCGAGATCCTCCGTCACCTGCCGGGCGTCGATATCGCCGACGACCCTGAACGCTACAGCAGACAATACATGGAGATACTGCTCCGAGGTGCGGCACCGGCACAGCCCTGAACGCGGCAGCGTCCTCGCGGGCGGGCACGCTGCCGCACAGGCAGACCGAGCCGTCAGTCAGGACCCGGCGATCCGCCAGTTCGCCAGCATCGGGTAACGTGAGACCTCGCAACCAAGCTCGACCAGCCACTCGGCAACGACCCGGTTCGAGTTGTGGCGCCAGGTATACGGCACCGGATAGGGCGTGAACTCGAGATCCATCTGCGGATTGTAGAGCCGCGCCTCCGCGCCGGCGGCGAAGATCGCATCGAGCCGCGCGCGCAGGCGTTCGACCGCGTCAGCCTCGACGTGCAGCAGGTGTACCTGCTCGACATGGACCCTGAGCCGCGCGATGACCGCTTCGGGCTCGGGCCTGCCGGCGAATTCGCGGCGACCGAGTGCGGCAAGCGTGCCGCGAAACAGCGCGTCGAATGCCGCCCGCGCGCCGCGCTCGCCTTCCGCATAGTAACGCCAGTCGCCGTAGGCATAGCGCACCAGTCCGTCGCCGTCCGGCAGCACCAGACTCGTATGCCGCCCATGATCGACGATCAGCACCGGCAGCGGCTGCTCCGGCGACTCGGGCGGCGTAACGACGGTCGCGCAACCGGTCAGCAGCAGCAACGGCAACAACACCCACGGACCGA
Source organism: Chromatiales bacterium (assembly GCA_050486285.1). Lineage (GTDB taxonomy): Bacteria > Pseudomonadota > Gammaproteobacteria > SZUA-140 > SZUA-140 > JAITWN01. The sequence continues at coordinate 23,568 of JBJHCZ010000022.1, read as the reverse complement.
TTATTTGCCTCCGCTCGAACATGACGCCTCCATGTTGCGACGCCGTCGCCGCGGAAGCAACACGCAACGGTCTCAGACCGGCGGCATCGTCAGGATCCAGGTCGCGACCGAGAGATAGATCAGCACGCCGGCGACGTCGGCGATCGAAGTCACCAGCGGCGCGCTCGCGGTTGCCGGGTCGAGCCGGAAACGGCTCAGCAGAAACGGCAGCGACATCCCGATGACGCTGCCGATGACGACGACTGCGACCATCGTCACGCCGACCACCGCGGCGATCTCTGCGCCGCCGCGCGCGGCGCCGATCGTCGAGATGATCAGCGCCATCGTCAGCCCGAGCAGGCCGGCGACGGCAAACTCGCGCCCGAGCATCCTGCCCCAGTCGCGCATCTCGACGTCGCCGGTCGCGAGCGCGCGCACCATCAGCGTCGAGGCCTGGGCGCCGGCGTTGCCGGCGGACGCGATCAGCAACGGCAGGAAGAACACCAGCACGAAGTACGACGAGATCGTCTCCTCGTAATGGGCGATGCCGGCCGCGGAGAAAAGGTTGCCGAACACCAGCGCGACCAGCCAGAACACGCGCTTGCGGTACAGCAACGGGATGCCGGCGTCGCGCACGCTGCCATCGAGCTTGCCGACCGTGCCGGCGCGGTGGAAGTCCTCGGTCGCCTCTTCCTCGGCGACGTCCATCGCGTCGTCGTAGGTGACGATGCCGACCAGGCGATGGCCGTCATCGACGATCGGCAGCGCGATAAGATCGTACTTGCTGATCTTGTGCGCGACGTCCTCCTGGGGATTGGCGACCTGGCTGAAGATCACGTCCTCGACCATCAGATCGGCGACGCGGGCATTGGTCGGCGCGACGATCAGGTCGCGCAGCGACACGGTGCCGAGCAGGCGGCGATCCCTGTCGATGACATAGGCCTGGTAGATCGTCTCCTTGTCCGGGGCCTCGTGACGCAGGCTCTGGATTGCCTCGAACGCGGTCAGGTGCGGCGCCAGCGTCGCATAGTCCGAGGTCATGATGGCGCCGGCGGTCCCCTCTTCATGACTGGCGAGATTGCGGATGTCGTCGCGCTCGGCCTGGGCGAGGCCGGGCAGCAGCGCCTCCTGTTGCCCGGAATCGAGGCGGTTGAACAGGTCGGCGCGCTCGTCGGCCGACATGTGCAGGAAGATCTCCGCGAGGTTGCGACGATTCAGCGAGTTGGCGAGCTTGACCTGTTCGGGCGGCGGCAGGTAGCCGAACACCTCGGTGCGGCGCTCGGTCGGCAGCGCCGACAGCACGCGCCAGATGTCGGAGCCCTCGAGCTCCGAGATGACATTGGCGATATTGGCCGGATGGGCATCGTCGAGCAGCTCGCGCAGCGTCGTGATGTCACGATTGGCGAGGATCTCGCGTACGGTAGTGGTGAGGGCTTCGTTCTCCATGGTCCACCTCCGGCGTCGGCGCTGGCGCGGCAGCGCGGAGGCGAGCCCGGGAACTCAGGAGAGCGCCGGGATCTCCGCGGCCTGCCGATCCAGGGCGGATCGCAGCTCGATTGTCAGGATGTCGCGGGTACTACAGGGCACGTCCATCGTCGTTGATGTCATTCGGCGCCTCCTTGTCGGAAGGCGCGCGCAGCATAGCCGATATGTGCTTGCAGGGTCAACCTGCCGGTCACGCTGGATTGGATGCTAGCGAAATACTTCGGCGAGGAATCGTGACAGTCCTTCCCGATAGTCCGCGGCGGAGACGATGAAGGCATCGTTGTGGCCGCCGCGCAGTTCGAGCAGCGTGCGCGGACCGGCGGCGGCCTCGTAGAGACGGCGGCCATGGGCGAAGGGGGCGATCTCGTCGTCGTGGCTGTGGACGATCAGCAGCGGCGCGTCGATCGCCGGCACCGCGGCCAGCGTGTCGTAGTCGACACGCAGGAGCAGACGCACCGGCAGCCACGGGTAGAGTTCGCGGCCGAGATCAGTCGCGCTGGTGAATGCGGATTCGAGGATCACCCCGCCCGGCCGCTCGCGCGCGGCGAGCCAGGCGGCGACCGCGCCGCCGAGCGAGCGTCCGAATACGACGATGTCGTCGGCCGCGATGCCGCGTTCGTCGCGCAGGTGACGCCAGCCGGCGAGCGCATCGAGATAGAGCCCCTGCTCGTCGGGCCGCCCTTCGCTCTGCCCGTAGCCGCGATAGTCGATGATCAGCACCGCGAGGCCGAGCTCGTGAAACAGCCGCAGCGAGCGGATGCGGTGGCTGATGTTGCCGGCGTTGCCGTGCAGGAACAGCAGCGTCGGCGCGCGACCGTCCGCATTTGCGCCGTCCGGCGCCGGCAGGTACCAGCCATGGATGCGCACGCCGTCATCCGCCGTCAGCCAGACCTCCTCGTAAGGCAGGCCATGCGCATCGGGCGTCGTCACCAGCGTCGCGATCGGCAGATAGATCTGGCGATCCTGGATCAGCGTCATCATCGCGGCGAAGGCGACATAGACCAGGGCGACGACCAGCGCCAGTTGCAGCAGCCAGCGCAGGCCGGTCCGCGCCGCCATCGCTACAGCCCTCGCACCAGCACCGCAGCGATCCGGACGGACGCGAAGATCACGAGCCCGGTCAGCAGCGTCATCGCCAGCGCCATGAGCCAGAGGAAACCACGGCGGATCCGGATCGTCTGGCGCGTGAACCAGCCGGCCCCCGCGCCGGCCACCGGCAGCGGCGCGCGGAAGCTGTAGGCCAGTGTCAGCAGGCAGATTGACCACAGCAGCACGGCGATCGCGCCGAGCGTCGCCCACTGGTCGTCGACGGCCCCCTGGCGCAGGACGGCGCCGGCGAACAGCGCGACCGCGCCCACGGACAGCCCCCACAAGACCAGGCGGTAACGGTAGAGACGTCGCGCCAGGCGGTGATAGTAATCCAGCATGGCCCTCGATCCGCTCGGGTGGCCAGGAAAAACTCCCGGAAATTCCAAGGGTAACGATCTCCGACCGGGGTAACAAGGGGTGCCCGCGGACCCCGTCGCCCTTGAATGATCTCTTAATGTTCTCTATGCTCGCAGGCTTGAGGAGGTCACCGATGCCCGCCGAGCCCACCCCGCCGTCCCCGTCCGGTTTCTGGCCGCGCGCGATCGTGCTCGTCGACATGAACGCGTTCTTCGCCGCGATCGAGCAGCAGGACTTCCCGGAACTGCGCGGGCAACCGGTCGCGGTGACCAACGGCGAGGCCGGCACCTGCATCATCACCTGCTCCTACGAGGCGCGGCGCTTCGGCGTCCACACCGGGATGCGCTTGCGCGAGGCAGAGCGCCTGTGCCCGGGGCTGATCCGGCGCCCGGCGCGCCCGGGGCGTTATGCCTCGGTGTCGACCCGGATCATGGCCGGCCTGCACGACATCACGCCGGACATCGAGGTATTCTCGGTCGACGAGGCCTTCCTCGACGTCACCCATTGCCAGCGCCTGTGGGGGCCGCCGGAGGTCATCGCGCGCCTGGTGCGCGACAACATCGAGGCCAACGCCGGCCTGCCCTGCTCGATCGGCGTCAGCGGCGACAAGACGACGGCGAAGTTCGCGGCGAAGCTCGTCAAGCCGAACGGCCTGACGCTGATCCCGCCGTGGGAGGCCGCCGCAAGGCTGCGCGATGCGCCGGTCACCGCCTTGTGCGGCATCGGCCCCGGCATCGCCGCGTTCCTTGCCCGCCACGGCGCGCATACCTGCGGCGAGGTCGCGCGCCTGCCGATCGGCGTGCTCGCGCGACGCTTCGGCCATCCCGGCCGGCGCATCTGGTACATGTGCCAGGGCCGCGACCCGGAGGGCGTGCAGATCAATGTCGCGGCGCCGAAGTCGATCGGCCACGGCAAGGTCGTGCCACCGAACACGCGCGATCCGCGGCTGATCCATACCTGGCTGTCGCACATGAGCGAAAAGGTCGCCGCGCGCCTGCGCCGGCACGACTTCGAGGCGCGGGATTTCTTCATCGGCCTGCGCACCGCCGACGACTGGCTCGGCGGCCGGCGGCGCTGCGCGCTGCCGACCCGCGACGGCCGCGTCATCCTGTCGCTGTGCCGCCAGGTCATGCGCGAGGACTGGCGCGGCCAGGGGATCTTCCAGGTCCAGGTGACGGCGCTGGCGCCGCAGCCGTTCCGGAACCAGCGCGAGCTGTTCATCGATGACCATGCACGCCGCGATGCGGTGCATCGCGTCATGGACCGCATCAACGGCCGCTACGGCGATTTCACGCTCGCGCCGGGGCGACTGCTCGGGCGCTCGACGATGCCCGACGTCATCGCGCCGGCGTGGAAACCGCATGGCCACCGCCGCACGGTTTGAGAACCCTGCACGCATTTGCACGGATCGATCTGCCAGACTCCCGTTCTGTTAGACTGGGAGGGCATGGAATGCCGGAATAACGCCCGTTTATTCTTGACTGATTCAGGAGGAATTACATGGCTGAAAGGCACGTCACGGTACTGATCATCGGCGGCGGCGCCGCCGGCATATCGGTCGCGAACGACATGCGCCGGCGCAAGGCCGACATCGACATCGCAATCGTCGAACCCTCCGAAAAACATTACTACCAGCCCGGCTTCACGATCGTCGGCGGCGGCGCGTACACGCTGGCGCAGGCGACGCGCAATGAGGCCGACCTGATCGGCCCGGGCATCGAATGGATACGCGACTGGGCCGAGACCTTCGATCCCGGGAACTACAAGGTCACGCTGCGCTCGGGCGCGGTCGTCAGCTACGACTTTCTCGTCGTCTGCCCCGGCCTGCAACTCGACTGGGACAAGGTCGACGGCCTGAAGTCGGCGCTGAACAATCACGGCGTCTGCAGCAACTACTCGCCGGACACCGTCGAATACACCTGGGAATGCATCAAGGGGATGCGCTCCGGCACCGCGCTGTTCACGCAGCCGCCGATGCCGATCAAGTGCGCCGGCGCGCCGCAGAAGATCATGTATCTCGCCGCCGACCGCTTCCGCAAGCACGGCAATCTCAAGATGTACAACATCGAGTTCTGCAACGCCGGCCCGGGGATGTTCGGCGTGCCGTTCTTCGCCAAGCCGCTCGCGGCGATCGCGGCCGGCTACGGGATCAAGACCCGCTTCAATCACAACCTCGTCGCGATCGACGGCCCCGGCAAGACCGCGACCTTCGAGGTCAGCGATGCCGAAGGCAACAAGACCCGCGTCGAGAAGAAATTCGACATGATCCACGTGACGCCGCCGCAGAGCGCGCCGGATTTTATCAAGAAGAGCCCGCTCGCGGCCGCGTCCGGCTGGGTCGATGTCCACGAAAACACGCTGCAGCACAAAAAATACCCGAACATCTTCGGGCTCGGCGACGCGACGACGACGCCGAACGCGAAGACCGCCGCTGCGGTGCGCAAGCAGGCGCCGATCGTCGTCGACAACATCCTGAACCAGCGGGCCGGCAAGCCGGTCGAGCCGCGCTACGACGGCTACGGCTCGTGCCCGCTGACGACCTCGCTGGGCGCGGTGATGCTCGCCGAGTTCGGCTATGGCGGCAAGGTGCTGCCGTCGTTTCCGCTGCTCGATCCGCGCAAGCCCCGCTATCTCTGGTGGATCGGCAAGACCACGGGCTTCCCGTTCCTGTACTGGCACATCATGCTGAAGGGATATCGCATTGACCTGCCGAGCAGGGAGAGCTACGCGCGCAAGTTCGTCGAGGGCGGCTGAGCCCGGTCAGGGCGGCGGCTCGTTCGGCGGGATCAGGCTCTCGATGCCCGGCTGGCTGCCGGCCGGGTCGCCGATCAGCCCGCCGGTGAGCAGCTCGATGATCCCGAACGAGTTCAGCAGGCTGTAGAAGAAGGCGACGATCACGATCGTCAGCACGAGCTTCGGCCAGGCAGCCGGACGCTGGCCGAAGCGATCGCCGGACTCGACGCGCGCGCCGGGCGGCAGCTGCGCGATGCCGGTCAGGCTGGCGCCGAACGGGACATTGATGCGGGCGCGGGCATTGATCGCCCAGCCGTTGGCATCGAGCAGCGGACCGAGATTGCGCTTGCGCAGCTTTAGCCAGGCAATCACCAGCGACGGCCCGGAGATGATCAGCATCAGCACGCCGAGCGCGATGCATAACTGCCAGAACGGCAGCTTGACGAGTCCGCTCATATAACCGGCGATTGCCGCGATTGCGGTCGCCAGCGCGCCGAAGGCGACGCCCATCGCGGCGACGGTGCCGACATCGATCTTCTTCCCCTCGGGCGGCTTTGCCTTGTCGACATTCGCGGCATCGGTCGCGGTGGACTCCATCTTCGATGACGAGGCGGCCTCGGCGGCGGCCGCGCGCCTCGCGACCTGTTCCTCGATCAGCCGCACCAGCTTTTTGTACGGTGACCAGAAGGCCTGGCGCAGGCTGATCGGGTTGTCGATGATCTTCGTGATTGTCGCGTCCCAGTCGCGGCCGTCACGATCGTAATAGACGCCGTTCCTGCCAACGATGAGATTGTCGGAATCGCCATTGGTAACCGCGGCAATGATCTGTCGCGTTTCTCCGCTGCCCTTGCGCACGCAGTCGCAAAAGACCAGACAGGTACCGGCCATTGCCGCCATCGCCACCTGCCTCGCGGCATCGTTGACGAGCAGCGTCAGATCGCAACTGCGCTGGTCGATGTAGAGCCGGCCAACCTGGAAGATCGCCGGCGCCTCCCGGCTGTAGAACGGACGCATGTTGACGAAGTTCTCGCACAGCGGATGCAGGTACCGGCAATAGCGCACGAAGCGGTCGACGTCCCGGATTGCCGCCGCGGTCCCCGCCTCGGCAAGATCCTTGTCGAGCAACGCGGCGAGCCGCTCGCCGGCGTCGCCGGCGAGGATCGCCCGCACCCGATCCAGCGTCAGCGTGTGCACCAGCGACGCCGACATCGCGCGGTTCCACGCCTCGAACGGCGCAATCTTCGCCTGCAAGGTCAGCCAGTCGTCGAGGCTCAGTTCCTTGCGCGCGCCGAGCAGCGGCGCAATCGCGTCGTCATGCAGCCGCGTGATCGCGTCGGCCCAGGCCGGATTGACGCCGTCGTCGAGCGGCAGCGCCCTGCCGGCCTCGATATGCGCCAGCGGGAATAAGGCAATCTCCGCCGCCGACGGCAGCAGCTCGGTCACGGACATCGCCAGATAATCCTTTTCATCGCGGTTCAGCACATTCGCCGCGCGCGGGTCGAAGACCGCCAGCCGGCAGCGCGTGAAGTAATCGGTGACCTTCGCGCGCACCGCGCCGATCGCGGCCGCCGCCGCCGCGGTCGCATCGCCGATCGTCATGATCGTCGCGTCGGTGTCGGGCTGACGCGCAAGATCCGGGAACACCGCCGCGGCGGCGAGGAAGGTATCGAGCTTCGCGCGCGAGATACCGGGCTTGCCGGAAAGATCGGCGTCGGCGCCGAGACAGGCGATGATGTCGTCGATGACCGCCTTCAGCGCCTCGTCGTCGCCGGCCGCCTCGGCGGTGATGACGCCGTCGCCGTTGAAGCGCATCTGCGCGAAGCGCGCGGCCGCGTCGGCGGTCTCGTCGATGCCGATGTCCGTCGCGTCGTCCTTGCCGATCAGCTCCAGCACATGGCGGGCGGCGGCGAGCATCGCCGCGCCCTGCTCATGGCCGTCGTCGATCGCGGCCAGCGGCAGGCGCTCATGCCGCGCAAGCAGTTCGCCGGGATCCCGCAGCAGACTGCCGGCCCACCGGATCGCGGCGATCAGCTCCGGCGCGCGGATGCGGCCGTCGCCGTCGGTATCGATCAGCTCGAGCGTCTTGGTATCGAAATGCAGGCCCTTGACCGGGCAGGCGAGCGCGGCCCACAGCTTCTGGTCGAGCTGGTCCAGCGCCATGAGATCCGCGCCGCTCGCAAGCGATACCTGCTTGAAGTCGCCCGCGGTAAAGAACTTCCAGTCATGCCCCGCCGCCGACTCCGCCATGCGCCTTTCTCCCGATTGTCGAATCCCTGAACCCGCCCAGCCGCCGGACAGTCCTGCATGGCCGCGATCGATTATAGACACGCGGCGAAGATTCGCGCCACAAGCGTCCGCAGCGGCTTACAACGGTGTCACGCCTGGATGGCGGGCAAGCCGGGTTGCGCAAGGACATCGAGCAGCCACTGCAGTCCGCCGTCGCCTTCCTGCAGGGGATGCCAGATCAGCTCGAGACGAAAGCGCGGCGTTCCGCGCGGCGGCTCGACCAGCGCCAGCGGTAATGCCCGCGCCAGCGGTTCCGCAACGCGCTGCGGGACGCTGAGGACATAGTCGGTACGCGCCGCGATGCGCGCGGCCGCCCAGTAACTGCGCGCGGCGACCGCAATCGAGCGCTGCTTGCCCTGGTCCGCCAGCCAGGCATCGAGGATATTGTCACGCCGCCCGAGCGGCGACGGATAGACATGCCGGCAATCGAGATAGCGGGCAAGCGACAAACGACCGGCGCCGGCCGCCGCATGCCCCTTGCGCACCAGACAGACAAGGCGATCCTCGATCCAGGGCCGCGAGCGCAGTCGCGCCGGGATTTCGAAATAGCCCTGCACGCCGATCACGAGTTGCAATCCGCCGCTCTCGAGCCTGTCTTCCGGCAGTTCCGGCCCGAGCGGCAGCGCCTCGATGGCGATCCCGGGCGCGAGGCCGGCCACGCGTTCGACCAGCGGCGGCAACACGACGCTCTCGCCATACTCGGTCATCGCGATCGAGAAACGCTGGCGGCTGGTGGCGGGATCGAACGGCGGCGGCCGGCACAGCATGCGGTCGAGCTGATTCAGGATCATGCGCAACGGTCCCTCGAGCGCCAGCGCCCGCGGTGTCGGCCGCATCCCGTCCGCGGTGCGGACCAGCACCGGGTCGTCGAGCATCTCGCGCAGGCGATTCAGCGCATTGCTCATCGCCGGCTGACTGAGATAGACCCTTGCGGCGGCGCGCGTCACGCTGCGCTCGCGCATCAGCGCGTCGAACACCGGCAGCAGGTTGAGGTCCGATCGCCTCAGCCCGTCCCTGTAATTCATATTGTGAATGTCTTTATCATTATTATCCATTTTACAAATTATACACGCGCCCCTATCGTAGTCCATGTTTTGACGGCACACGCAATCACAGGAGCACAGACATGAACATGAACGCACTGACTACGATGCGCCGGCTGATCGCCGGCGTCGGCGGCCTCGCGCTGGCCGCCGGCGCCCAGGCCGCGGCCGCCGCCGAACCCCGCCTGCCGCAGGCCGCCTATCTGCCGCAGGAACTCGCGCTCGAGGCCGCCGGCGCGGCCTGGGAGCAATGCCGCGCCGACGGCTACAGCGTCAGCGTTGCGGTCGTGGACCGTTCAGGCACGCTGTTGACGCTGATCCGCGACCCGAACGCCGGACCCCATACCGTCGGCAGCAGCGAAGGCAAGGCCTTCACCTCGGCCAGCATGGGCCGTCCGACAGCGGACATCGCGCGCTCGATCGCCGACAACGCGGCGATCGCGGGCTTGCGCGACATGGATCCGCGCATGGTGATCCTCGGCGGCGGACTGCCGATCGTCATCGACGGCCAGCGGGTCGGCGGCATCGGCGTCGGCGGCGCGCCGGGCGGTCACCTCGACGCGATCTGCGCCGAAGCAGGGTTGAAGAAGATCGGAGCGGTCTGAGTCGCCACCGGCAGGAGGATGCCTCCGTGACCGGCCCAACCGGGCCGGTCACGGAGGCGCCTCATCCCTCGGGCCGGAAAATCCGGCTCAGTTCACGGCGGGCGCGCTCAGCAGATAGAGCTGCAACACGAAATTGATCAGCGACATCACGCCGAACACGCGCACGAGGAAGACCAGTCCGCCGCTTTGACTCCAGGCATCGAGCAGCTCGGGGTTGCCGCTGGCGCGCGCGAAGAACGCGACGACGAAGCGCGCGACGTCGCGAGCCCGGTGCAGGCAGGCGACGCCGACCCACAGGAAGAACACGGCCATCAACAGGTTCAGCAGGGTATCCATGGGCGTCAGCCGGTCCCGAGCGGCAGGCGTATCGTGACCTCGAGGCCGCCGCCCGCGGCATTGCCGGCGGCGATGCGTCCGCGGTGCCGCTCTATCGCGCGGCGGGCGATCGCCAGACCGAGGCCGTGCCCGCCGCTGGCGCGCTCGCGCGCCTCGCTGGCGCGGAAGAACGGATCGAAGATCTTCTCGAGCAGGGCCTCATCGACACCGGATCCGTGGTCGCGCACCGTGACCGCGGCCTCGCCGGCAGCGGCATCGGCGACCAGCGAAATCCCGACCTCGGCGCCCTCCGCGGTATGGCGCACGGCGTTGCGGACGACATTCTCGACGGCGCTGTGCAACAGTTCGGGATTTCCATAGACGGTGGCCGGCTCGCTGCGCGTGATGACCACGCGTTTGCGCGGACCGGCCTCGAAACCGGCGTCATCGGCGACCGCCCGGATCAGCGCCGCGAGATCGACGGGTTCGCGCGGCATTTCACCCCCCTCCCCGCCGAGCCGGGTCAATGACAGCACCTGGCCGATCAGTTCGTTGAGCCGTTCGGCCTCGCGCTCGATGCGATCGAGTTCCTGGTCGATGCCGCCGCCGCTGCGCTGGCGCGCGAGCCCGAGCGCCGCCTGCAGGCGCGCGAGCGGCGAGCGCAGCTCGTGCGAGACATCGCGCAGCAGGCGCTGCTGATCCTCGATCAGGCCCTGCAGTCGTTCCGCCATGCGGTCGAAGTCGCGGCCGAGCCCGCCGAGCTCGTCGCGCCGGCGGCCGAAGACCTCGCCGAGACGGATGTCGAGATTGCCGCCGGCGAGCCCCTGGGTCGCGGCGCGCAGACGTCGCACCGGCGCGGTCATCGTGCGCGCGAGCGCGAGGCAGACCACTGCGCTCAGCACCAGCGCGGCCAGCAGCCCCTGAAACGTAAACAGGTGCCAGACCGGATGCGGCGGCCTGAACACCAGGACCAGCCGGTAGAAGCCCTCGCCGGGCACCGTCACCGAATGCACGATCAGGCCGCGGCGCTCGCGCGAGCCCTCGCCGCGAAGGCCCTCATCGGGCGGCATCCTCGCGAAGCGCTGAAGAAAGCCGGGCGGCGTCTGGCCGAGCGCCTCCTCCCCGGAGGCATCGAACACGAACACGCGCATTGCGCGGGTATGCTCGCGATGTTCGAGCCAGGCCCGCAGGCCGTCGAGTCCGCGCGCGCGCAACACCTGCTCCGCCTGCGCGGCGTCCTCGGCGAACTGGTTCTGGGCGCGCTCGATCAGGGGCGGGATCTTCTCGCCGCCGAGTTGCGCGGTGGTCAGCGCGATGACCGCGCCGAGCGTGATCATCGTCAGCCAGAACGCGAGGAAGATCTTGCCGAACAGGCCGAACACCCTCAGCGATCCTCGCGCACATAGAGATAACCGACCCCGCGCACGGTCTGGATGCGCTCTTCGCCGCCCGGCAGGGCGCCGAGCTTGCGCCGCAGATTGCTGATGTGCATGTCGAGGCTGCGATCGTAACGGGTCAGCTTGCGTCCGAGCGCGCGCTCCGACAGCGATTCCTTGGAGACGACCTCGCCGGCCGAGTCCAGCAGGACCGCGAGCACGCTGTACTCGGTGCTGGTCAGCGCAACCGGCGCGCCGTTCTGCAGCACGCGGCGCGCCCCCGGCTGCAGCTCGATGTCACCGACGCTCGGCGCATCGCTGCCTTCCGCCTGCGCGTCGGCGGCGGCGCGACGCAGTACCGCGCGCACGCGGGCGACCAGCACGCGCGGGTTACAGGGCTTGGGAAGATAATCATCGGCGCCGAGTTCGAGTCCGACGATGCTGTCGACGTCGCCGCCGCGCGCGGTCAGCATCAGTACCGGCATCAGCGACTTGCGCCGCAGCTCGCGCAGCACGTCGAAACCGTTGCGTTTCGGCATCATCACGTCGAGCACGACGATTTCGTGCTCTCCAGCCAGCGCGCGGGTCAGCGCCGCATCGCCGTCATGAACGACCTCGACCTCGATGCCCTCGCCGGCGAGATAGTCGCCGAGCATCTCGCACAGTTCCTCGTCGTCGTCGGCCAGCAGCAATCGCGTCATCGGCGTCGGTTCTCTACGGGCATGTCACGATTATATCGTCGCCGCCCGCGCGTCCGGTCGGCCTTTTACACAATCTTACATGGCCCGCGGGGCAGGCCCCTTGTCAGCGATAGACCTTGCGCCTGAACAGGTCGCGACGACTGACGACGCGGTCGGTGAACAGCAGTCCGTCGAGGTGGTCGAGTTCATGTTGCGCGACGCGTGCCTCGAAACCTTCCATGTCATGACGGCGAGGCGCGCCCGTTTCATCGCGCGATTCCAGCGTGATGCGTTCCGCGCGCGCGACGTTGCCGGTGTAGTCCGGTACGGACAGGCAGCCTTCCCGCCCGACGATCTCACCGTCGCGGGCGACGATGCGCGGATTCACCAGCACGAGCCGGCCATGGCCGGAGACGCCGGCACGCCCGGAGACATCGACGATGACGATGCGACGAAGCTCGCCGACCTGGGTCGCGGCGATGCCGACCGCGGCGGGGCCGGCGCGCATCGTCTCCTCGAGATCCGCGATGAAGGCGCGCAATTCAGCATCGAAGCACTCGACTTCGACGGCCACGCGCCTGAGGCGAGGGTCGGGATAGACCAGGAGTTCCCGCACCGGCATCGCGACGTCAGGCGATGACGGTCTCGATCGGCGTCAGCGTCACGTCGATGCCCTGCTTGCGAATGATCTCGACCGCCGACTCCAGTGACGGAATGCCCTCGCGCGCGCGGCCCTCGATCTGCATGACATAGATCGGATGCTGCTCGCTGCCGGCGACGTCGGAATCGAGGGTGAGGATGTCGAGCCCGGCCTCGGCCAGCGCGCCGGTCGCCTGCGCGACAATGCCGGCCCGATCGGCGCCGCTGACGGTGATATGCACGTCGGGTTCGACGTGGCGATGCAGGCGTGCGTCGATGGGATCGACGTGCTGCCTGAGCCCGAGCGATTCGGTCACCGGCTCGAGCAGCGCGGCCAGCGCCTTCGCGCTGCCGGGAGAACTCACCATCAGCATGATCGAGAAGTTGCCGCCGAGCCGCATCATCGCGGCCTCGCCGAGATTGCAGCCGCCGTCGTGCAGCGCGTGCGTGACATGGGCGACGATGCCGGGACGGTCGGCGCCGACCACGGTCAACATGTACCATTTGTCCATAAGCCCTCCCTAGTGCAGGGTGGCGTGGGCCAGATGTATCACCACCACGCCCGCAACGATCAGCGCCAGCTGCTGGAAGGTGGCCATGGGCTGCAGGCGCTTGTGCAGCCCGGGGATCAGGTCGGCGACCGCGATGTAGATGAAACTCGCCGCGGCGATCGCCAGCACATACGGTACGACATGGGTGATCTCCGACAGCAGGAAATACGCGAGCACGCCGCCCAGCACGGTCGTCGTGCTCGCCAGCAGATTATAGACGAAGGCCTTCTGCCGGCTGAAACCGCTTTCGAGCAGTACCGCGAAGTCGCCGACCTCCTGCGGGATCTCGTGCATCGCGACCGCGATCGCGGTGACGATGCCGAGGTGGATGTCGGTCAGGAATGCGGCCGCGATCAGGATGCCGTCGACGAAATTGTGCAGGCTGTCGCCAAGCAGGATCAGGTTGCCGGCCACCGGCGGCTCGTGCGGCATGTGCTCGGGCGTGTGCGCCTCGCACTCGAAGGAATGACAGTGCCGCCACAGGATGGTCTTCTCGAGCACGAAGAAGCCGAGCAGGCCGGCCAGCACCGCATAGCCGATGTGATGCACGTCTTCAATCGAAGGATCGAGGATCGCGTGCGGCAGCAGCGCGAGGAACGCGGCGCCGAGCAGCGCGCCGACCGCGAAGCTGACCAGGTGCGGGAGGATGCGATCTCTCCACGGCTCCGGCGCGAGCAGGAAGGAGCCGGCGGCGACGACGCTCAGCACGCCGCCGACCAGGCAGAACACGATGATCAGTAACAATGTCATCGCGTTGCCTCAGTCGCCGCCGGCCCGGGCCTGCGCGAGTTCGCGGAGATATTCGACGGCTTCGGCCTGCTTGCGCTTGACCGCCCAGGTCAGCGCACCCTCGTCGTCCTCGTTCCTGAGGTCCGGGTCGGCGCCATGCGCGACCAGCAGCTTCATCATCGGCACATGTCCCTGGCGCGCGGCCCGCATCAGCGCCGTATGGCCGTCCTTCGCCTGCGTATTGACCTCGGCCCCATGCCCGAGCAAAAGTTCGGCGATACCGTCATGACCGAGATAGGCGGCGACCATCAGCGGCGTCAGGCCGTTCTCGTTCGCGGCATTGACGTCGGCGCCATGATCGATCATCAGGCGGATGATCCTGACGTTGTCGGTGACCGGCTGGATGATCAGCACGCCGTTGCCGTAGCTGTCGGTATCGTGGACGTCCGCGCCGCGCGCGACCAGTTCCCGAGCCAGCTCATAGTGCTCGCCGGCGACCGCGAACATCAGCGGCGAGACCCCGATGCCGCCCTTGGCGTTGACGTCGGCGTCGTGATCGAGCAGTACGCGCGCGACGCCGAGATGACCGCGTCTGACCGCGACCGCGAGCAGCGGATCGTCGGCGCGGTTCCGGGTATTGACGTCGCGGCCCTGCGCGAGCAGATCCTCGACGGCCGCGGCGTCGCCGCTGTTGACCGCGCCGACGATCGGGTTCTCACAGGCGGCGAGCAGGGGCAGGAGTGCGAGCAGCAGCGTGGCGCGCAGCAACGGGAACAGGGTCGGTCGCGAAGACATCGGTTCAGAGGATTCCGGACAGGCAAAGGGCCTTATTCTACACCGACCAGATCAGGCTCGCCATGCGTCCGGTGACCCCGTCCCGACGGAAGGAATAATAGCGTCCCGGCTGCGTGACCGTGCATTCGCCGCCGCCATGGATCCGCTCGACGCCGGCCGCATTCAACCGCCGTCGCGCCAGGCCGTAGAGGTCGGCGTGCCAGTGTCCCGGCCGCCCCGGCCGGAACCGTGCCGCCGCGGCCGGATCGGCCTCGATGAAGGCCTCGCGGACCTCCCCGCCGACCTCGAAGGCATCCTGGCCGATCGCGGGCCCGAACCAGGCCATGAGCCGCGCCGGTTCGACGGCCAGCGCGCGCAGCGCGGATTCGATGACGCCGCCGGCAAGTCCGCGCCAGCCGACGTGCACCGCTGCAACGCGCGCGCCGCGGTCATCGCAGAGCAGCAATGGCAGGCAGTCGGCGGTCAGCACCACGCAGACCTGTCGCGGCCGCCGCGCGATGATCGCATCGGCCTCAATGCCCGCCTGCCAGTCGGCCGCATCGACGGTTTCGATACCGTGGACCTGTTCGAGCCAGCAGGGATCCGCCGGCAGTCCGGCCGCGCGGGCGAGGTGCGCGCGGTTTTCAGCGACGGCCGCGGGGTCGTCGCCGACATGGGTGGCGAGATTCAGGGAGTCATAAGGGGCGCGGCTGACGCCGCCGTCACGCAGGGTCGTCAGCGCATGCACATTCGCCGGCGCCGGCCAGTCCGGCGCCAGCCAGCGTATCCCGTTCGCGCCCGCCATCCGCATGGCGGAAATCTAGCAGAGTTTGCCGTCAGCCGAACAGCACGGAGCCCCATACCAGCGCGGCGAGGAACAGGGACAGCAGCACCGCCGCCGATCCCATGTCCTTGGCCCGCGCGGACAGCAGATGGTCGCCGTCGCCGATACGGTCGATCGCCGCCTCGACCGCGGAGTTGAGCAGTTCGACGACGAGCACGAGCACCAGGCTGCCGATCAGGAGCGCCCGCTCCACGCCATCGCCACCGAGCCACCACCCGAGCGGCGCTCCGACCGCGAGCAGCAGCAGCTCCTGCCGGAACGCCGATTCGTTGCGCCATGCGGCGCGCAGGCCGCTGATCGAATAGCCGGCGGCATGAATTATGCGCCGGATGCCGGTATGGCCGGGTTTTGCCATTGCAGTCCCCTGTCTTCGTCGTGCGCGCATATATCGCACGCAGAAATGACGATTCGATGACTGTCATGGCGTCATCAAAGCTTAACCGAACTGTTCTATTCTGGCGATCCATGCGGATATTGATGATCTCCGACGTCTACTTCCCGCGCGTCAACGGCGTCTCGACCTCGATCTCGACCTATCGCGACTCCCTGCTCGAACTCGGTCACGAGGTCACGCTGATCGCGCCCGCCTACCCCGCCGGTCACCCGCCGGAACACTGGATATGGCGCATGCCGTCGCGCGGCGTCTGGCGCGATCCGGAGGACCGGATGATGCACTACCGACCGCTGGTCGCGCTCGCCGGCGAATTGCGCACGCGGAATTACGATATCGTGCATATCCAGACGCCGTTCGTCGCCCATTATGCCGGGCTCCGGCTCGCGCGACTGCTGGGCCTGCCGGCGCTGGCGACCTATCACACCTATTTCGAGGAATACCTCGACTGCTATATCCCGCTGCGGCCGAGGGCGCTGCTGCGTTCGCTGGCGCGCGGTATCTCGGCCTCGCAGGGCAACGCGGTCAACGCGCTGGTCGCGCCGTCGCGGGCGATGCAGGAAAAGCTGGCCGGATACGGGGTCACGACGCCGATGCGCGTAATCCCGACCGGAATCGACCTCCGCCTGTTCAGCAGCGGCGACGGCCGCCGGTTTCGCGATCGCATCGGCGTCGATCCGGCGCGCCCGATGCTGCTGTTTACCGGGCGCGTCGCCTTCGAGAAGAACATCGACTTCCTGCTCGAGGTCACCGCGAGGATCAGGAAGCGGATACCCGACATCCTGCTGGTGAT
Source organism: Chromatiales bacterium (assembly GCA_050486285.1). Taxonomy (GTDB): domain Bacteria; phylum Pseudomonadota; class Gammaproteobacteria; order SZUA-140; family SZUA-140; genus JAITWN01. The sequence continues at coordinate 6,899 of JBJHCZ010000022.1, read as the reverse complement.
CACCGGCGAAGGCCCGGCTGAACGCCATTTGCGCGCGCTCGCCGCGCGACTCGGCATCACCGGCAATGTCCTCTTCGTCGGCTATCTCGATCGCAAGGGCGGTCTGCTCGACTGCTATGCCGCCGCCGACGTGTTCGTGTTCTCGTCGCGGACCGAGACCCAGGGGCTGGTGCTGCTCGAGGCGATGGCGATGGGTCTGCCGGTGGTCGCCCATGCGCTGATGGGCACGCGCGACGTTCTGCGCGACGGCATGGGCGCGCTGGTCGCGGCCGATCGCGACCACGAGGATTTCAGCGAGAAGGTCCTGCGCCTGCTCAATGACCGCCGCGCGCGCCGCGAGCAACAGGCGCGCGCCCGCGAATACGCGCAGTCCTGGTCCAATGAGCACTGCGCGCGCCGGCTGGCCGAGTATTATGCCGAAACCATCGAGCAGCATGACCTGCCGCCGGCGGAAAAACACCGTCCGGCGCGCAAGCAGGCAGCCTCATGAATGACCTGGCGGCATCCGCGGGCAAGCGCATGACCATCGCAGTCGCGAGCGAAACCTTTCCGCCCGAGATCAACGGCGTCGCGATGTCGATTGCGCGCTTCTGCGCCGGGCTGAGCGCTCTCGGTCATCGCGTGCAACTGATCTGCCCGCGCCGCGACGACCGGCGAGCGGAACACCTGCCGGCCGGCATGGACTGCGTCGCGGTGCGCGGCCTGCCGTTGCCGCGTTATCCGGAACTGCGCTTCGGCCTCCCGGCCGGGCGCGCTATCCGCCGCGCATGGGCAAATCATCCCCCGGACATCGTCTACGTCGCGACCCAGGGCCCGATGGGCTGGTCGGTCACCCGTGAGGCGCGGCGCCTGGGCATCCCGGTCGTCAGCGGCTATCACACGAACTTCGACATCTATTGCCGTCATTACGGGCTCGGCATGCTGGAGACGCTGGTGCTCGGCTGGCTGCGCCATTTCCATCGCCGCACCGACTGCACGCTGGCGCCGACCGACGAGGTGCGCAGCCGGCTCGAGGCGATCGGCGTCGGCGCCGTCCGCGTGCTTGGGCGCGGCGTCGATACGGGGCTGTTTTCAGCCGCGCGCCGCGATCCTTCGCTGCGCGAATGCTGGGGTCTCGGCGATGACGACCTCGCGGTGATCCACGTCGGGCGGCTCGCGCCGGAAAAAAACCTCCCGCTCGCGATCAACGCCTTCCGCGCGCTGCAGGGCATCCACGAAAATGCCCGCTTCGTGCTGGTCGGCGAGGGGCCGATGGAGGCAGCGCTGCGCCGCGACCATCCGGATTTCGTCTTCAGCGGCATGCAGACCGGAGAGGCGCTCGCGCGCCACTATGCGAGCGGCGACCTGTTCCTGTTTCCGAGCCTGACCGAGACCTTCGGCAATGTCCTGCTCGAGGCGATGGCGAGCGGCCTCGCGGTCGTCGCCTTCGACCGCGCCGCGGCGCGCCAGCATCTCCGCAGCTATTTCACTGGCATCACCGCCGAACCTGGCAACGATGCGGCGTTCCTGCACGCGGCGCTGACGCTCGCCGCCGATCCGGCGCTGCTGCGCACGACGCGGGAGAACGCCCGCCTGCATGCGCTCGGCCACAGCTGGGACAGCGCCAGCCGGCGCTTCGAGGAACTACTGCGGGAATACCTCCGCCATGACAGCGACCGCGTCGATGCCCGAGCTCCCGGTACCGGCGCCGCCTGAATTCACGAATTCTTCACCAATGCGTCGCCGTCCGGTCACACCGCGGACCGATAGTCTCTACCGTGAACCGCGAAGCACAGACCCTGGTCACCGAGAAACCAGCGACGCTCGTATATCGGCTGAGCGAGATCGACGTCCGTGTCTGCCGTCATCTCAACCGCACCAGCCGCGTACGCCTGGTTCGGCCGGTGTTTTCAGCCATCAGCCGCCTCGGAGACGGCATTTTCTGGTATGCGTTGATCGCGCTGATCGTGTTGCTCGACCCCGGCCCCGGCGTTGGACATGCCGTACAGATGCTGTTGACCGGCGCCGTGGGCCTGCTGATCTACAAGCTGCTCAAGACGCGCACGGTCCGCCCCCGCCCGTTCATCCGTAACGACGACATCGTCATCGGTACCGCGCCGCTCGACCAGTACAGCTTCCCGTCGGGCCATACGCTGCATGCCTTTTCGTTCGGTCTGATCGCCTGCGCCCACTATCCATGGCTCTACGCGCCCCTCGGCATCTTCGTGGTGCTGGTGGCGCTGTCACGGATGATCCTCGGCCTGCACTATCCGACCGATGTGCTCGCGGGCGCCGTGCTCGGCATCCTGCTCGCATCGATCAGCCTGTCGCTGTTCCCCTGAGCCCGCCGCGCCTGTCTGGCGCGCGCGCAATTCTATATACTCGTGCTTGCGGGCGCCCGCGCCGGACGAGACATGACGATGCAGACCGATCCGATCACCCAGCCGCAGGAAGCCCCCGAACAGATCGCCGCGGTCGATCTCGGCTCGAACAGCTTCCACATGATCATCGCGCAGATGCACGGCAGCGAGTTCAAGCTGATCGACCGTTTGCGCGAGCAGGTGCGGCTCGCCGAGGGCCTCGACGGCAAGGGCCGTCTCGACGAAGCCGCCCAGCAACGCGCGCTCGACTGCCTGCGGCGCTTCGGCCAGCGCCTCGCCGGCCTGCCGCCCGAGAATCTGCGCATCGTCGGCACCAACACCCTGCGCAGCGCGAAGAACGCCGATGAGTTTCTCGAACGTGCCGAAGAGGTGCTCGGTCATCCGATCGAGATCATCTCCGGCATCGAGGAAGCACGCCTGATCTACGGCGGCGTCGCCCACAGCCTCGCGGCCGACAACGACAGCAACCGCTTCGTCATCGACATCGGCGGCGGCAGCACCGAACTGATCATCGGCCGCGGCTTCCGTCCGCTGCTGATGGAAAGCCTGTACATGGGCTGCATCACGATGACGCGGCGCTTCTTCGGCGACGGCCGCCTGACCCAGGCCGCGTTCGACCAGGCCATGTTCGAGGCCTGGCTCGAACTCGAGCCGAAGGTCGAGACCTACCGCAAGCGCGGCTGGAACAGCGCGATCGGCGCCTCCGGCACCGCGCTCGCAATCAACAAGATCCTCGTCGTGAACGGCTGGGGCAAGGACGGCATCACGCCGGCGGCGATGCGCAGGCTGATGGAGGCGATGATCCGCGCCGGCTCGATCGACGCGCTGAAGCTCGAAGGCCTGAACCGCGACCGCGCGCAGATCCTGCCCGGCGGCTTCGCGATCCTGCTGGCGACACTCGAGGCGCTGGGCATCGAGCGCATGGGCGTCAGCGACGGCGCGCTGCGCGAGGGTCTGCTCCATGACCTGATTGGCCGTCACCACAGCGGCGACGCGCGCGACACCAGCGTCGACGCGCTCGCCGCGCGCTATCACGTCGATGACGCGCAGGCGAAGCATATCGAGCAGACCGTGCTGCAATGCCTGCGCAGGGTCGCCGGCGAATGGAAGCTCGACCCCGAAGAGGACGGCCGCTGGCTGCGCTGGGGCGCGCGCCTGCACGAGATCGGCCTCGATATCGCCCACAGCAACTACCAGAAGCACGGCGCCTATATCATCGAGCATGCCGACCTTGCCGGCTTCTCGTACCAGGAGCAGCAGTTGCTCGCGCTGCTCGTGCTCGCGCACCGGCGCAAGTTCCCGGTGAAGGAGCTGAAGGACATCAGGAGCCTGTGGGGAAAGAAGGCCGAGCGCCTGATCCTGCTGCTGCGTCTCGCGGTCCTGCTGCACCGCAGCCGCGGCGCGACGCCGCTGCCCGACTTCCGCCTCGAGGGGCGCAAGAAGTATCTCGCGTTGCACCTGCCCCCCGACTGGCTCGACGCCCACCCGCTGACCCGCGCCGACCTCGGCCGCGAGGCGCAGTACCTGGCACAGATCGGTGTCACCCTCGAATTCAACTGAATTCGTCGGGGTCAGAGTAGACTTCGTCTACTCTGACCCCTTTTAATTTCGCGTTTCGGTCATAGATACAGGGAATCATGAAAAAACTCGCCTTCATCCAGAGCCAGGACCAGGGACACTGGGTCGGGGACGGTTTCCCGGTCCGCAGTGTCATCACCTATCACGAACGCACCGCCGAGCTTTCGCCGTTCCTGTTGCTCGACTATGCCGGGCCGATGGAGTTCACGCCGACCGACCGCCGCCGCGGCGTCGGCGAGCATCCGCATCGTGGCTTCGAGACCGTGACGATCGTCTATTCCGGCGAGGTCGCGCACCGCGACTCGACCGGCGCCGGCGGCACCATCGGCCCCGGCGACGTGCAGTGGATGACCGCCGGCGCCGGCATCGTCCATGAGGAATTCCACAGCCCCGCGTTTGCGAAGAGCGGCGGTCGGTTCGAGATGATCCAGTTGTGGGTCAACCTGCCGGCGAAGGACAAGATGACGCCGCCCGGCTACCAGGGCATTACCACCACGCAGATCCCGCGCGTCGAACTCGCCGACGGCGCCGGCGCGGCGCGCGTCATCGCCGGCCGCTTTGACGGCGCCGAAGGCCCCGCGCGTACGTTCACGCCGATCGATCTGCGCGACGTGCGCCTGAACGCCGGCGGCCGCGCGAGCTTCGAGGTACCGGAGGGCTGGACGACCGCGCTGTTCGTGCTGCGCGGCAAGGTCAGACTCGGCAGCGGCGAGGAGATCGGCGAGGCGCATCTGGCCTGCCTCGAACGCGCCGGCACGACCTTCAACGTCGAGGCGCTCGAGGACACCGTGCTGCTGTTCCTCAACGCCGAACCGATCGACGAGCCGGTCGTCGGCTACGGTCCGTTCGTCATGAACACCCAGGACGAGATCCGCCAGGCGATCGCGGACTATCAGAGCGGGCGGATGGGGCGGCTTTAGACCGCCTCCCGCGCGAACGCCTCGACCAGGTAATCGATAAACACCCGCACCGCCGGCAGCAGGCCGCAGCGGTGCGGCCACGCCGCCTCCAGCTTATCTCCTGTCCTTCAGATCTCGGCAATCAGACGGAAAGTACCGGCCCTGGCAGCCACCATCCTGTGCCTGCCATGTCCGGGATTCGACTCAAGAATCGTCGTGACCAGACCAAGCCCTTCCAGTTGCTCGATATCTCGCGCAACCGCACTTCGGTCGCGACGCAGGCGTCTGGCGATGCTCGACACCGGGCCGGGATGTTCACGGACAGTGCGAAGCAGCGTCAACTTGCGCTCGGTCAGGAAGCGGGTCATCTCCAGCGGGTCTTCGAAGGAAATCGTGATTGCCGGCGCGATTCGTTCGCCCCTGTCAAGCGCGCGCGCCTGATATACGGCGCGCTTCCGGAAGGACGCGAGTGTTTCGTGCTTGACCACTATATTGAGATTCTTCTCAGCCATTTTCCGTACCCCAGATCTCATAAACCTCTTTGAAATAACGTTCAGCAATATCATCGTACGATGCAAAATCCACGGCTTGCACGGTCCCCATGTAGTGACGATGGGTATATCCATGTGCATTGTCGTAACCGAGAATACGGCCGTTATCGAGAGATGAGATCATCGGATTGATATAACTCAGACTGTATTTAAGTACTCTTCCATCCGTTGAGGCCCGGATCTCGATCTGGAGCGTGGCGCCTTTTCTCGGTTTCCGGAGCTTGTATATTTCTACTGTACGAATCGCTTCCGTCCGTCTGCCACGCTTACCCCGATGACGTTTCATTAAGTATCATCGGCATCAGATAGGATGTCAAATCACACACCTGAGATCCGGACAGATCAGCCGGCCTTGGGAATCGCATCGATACCGGACCAGGCATGATTCACGCATCCATCCATGCTGGCCCAGACAACACCCCGCAGCACGTCACCACCAACCGCACCAGTTGCGCCTGCCGACTGGTTCCCGTCTTTTCGAAGATCGCCCGCATCTGGCAGCGGACGGTTGCTTCGCAGACCTTGTGCCGTTCGGCGATTTCCGCCGGGCTCAGGCCCTCAACCAGCGCACAGGCAACGCGGGCCTCGGCGATCGTCAGTGACCAGAGCTGGCACAGGCAATCCAGTGATACGGGCGGCGCGGCCGTCGCACAGGTGATCGATACGAGAAAGCCGGACCCGCCAACATCCGACACCGCGGCCATCGGCGCCGGCGACACGATCAACGCGTAAAAGCCCTTGCCGGACAGCCGTGGCACGCGAATGGCGCCACCCCGCATGTTCGCGAGGAGCGCCCGCAGCTCATCGCCCGCAAGCCCTCGTATCACCAGCCGACCACCACACAGCGCCAGCCCGTCACGGGCAGTGAGATAACCGGCCGCTGTCCGATTCAGATACCCGACCCGCCCATGCCGGTCCAGCCAGACAATGCCGGTTGCCAGGCAGTCGAGCGCGGCCTGCGCCAGGCGAGCGCCCTGTAACACGGCATCATCCGCTGTCTCCGCAGGAAGCACTGCGCCGGCGTCGGTTGCTGACTGATGGTCGACAGTTGGAGGCATGCGTGCACAATCATTAGTCTGAAGTGAATTGATCATAAGGTCTTGATAACACTGCTTCCCCTACCATTTGGTAGGGGAAGCAGCTCGCCTGCCATCCTGCCGAAGTAATACTTTTTGGTTATTGACTACTACTTTCCGGTCAGGCAAGCATTGCTTCACGGTGACTCACGTGGCAGGGACCATATGCAAGAAGCCCTGATCGAATCCGTCGTCGATGACATCTACCAGGCGGTCTTCGACGCCGCGAGTTTCCGGCGCATTTTCGAACGCACCTGCGAACTGCTCGGCGCCTCCCATGGCTGCATCATGATCCTGGGGCGGGGAAGTGGGCTTGACCCGCTGCGGTGGACACTTCATCTTCACAAAAAGGAGGAGTGTTCCCGATGGCAAAGAAGCAGCGGATATACACGCCGGAGTTCCGGCAGCAGATGGTCGAGCTGGTCCGGCTCGGGC
>JBJHCZ010000021.1:0-54724 GCA_050486285.1 Chromatiales bacterium | reverse complement strand
GTTGAAAAGGCCCGGCGGGTTTTCTCCGCGAATGGCTCGCCTCGCTGCCGCTGCGCGGCACCCTTCGGGCTCCGGCGAGGCTGCGCTTGACTTCGCTGCGCAAACCCGCCGGGCCTTTTCAACAGCCTGTTAATGCCGGGGATCGCTCACCCCGGCGGCCACTGCATGCGCCGCCCGCCGAGCAGGTGGAGATGGATGTGGAACACCGTCTGGCCGCCGTCGCTGTTGCAGTTCATGACCGTGCGATAGCCGCGCTCACTGAAGCCCTGCCGGCGCGCGATCTCCGTTGCGACCAGGGTGAGCCTGCCGACCAGCGCAGCGTCTTCCGGCGCAAGGTCGTCGAGCGAGGTGATATGGCGCTTCGGCACGACCAGCACATGGAGCGGCGCCTGCGGATTGATGTCGCGGAACGCGAGCAGTTCGTCGTCCTCGTGGACGATGTCCGGCTTGATCTCGCCGCGCGCCATCTTGCAGAACAGACAGTCGTTCATGAACCCTCCTCTGTCAGTGATTCAATCAGCGGCGGCGCGATCGGCGCGCGTCCGCGCGACGCGGTCGCGCAGATACACCGGCAGCGCCTGCTCCGGCGCAACCCCCTCGCCGCGCGCGATCACGGCCTGTCCAAGCTGCGCAACCTCGCGCGCGCGCGGCCAGCGCGCCGCATCATATCCGGCGAGCGCCCCGCCGAGCCGGCGACGCAGTTCGTCGCCGATGGCGCCGAAGCCGTCGCCGGCGCCGAACCAGCCGTCGCCGGCGGGCAGTGGCGCATCCACCGGCGGACAGACGCGCTCCTCGCCGAGCAGGCGCGCATGGCCGTCGTCGCCGGCCTCGTAGACGGCCCAGTAGACCTCGCTCATACGCGCGTCCATGACCGCGAGCACGCGCCGCGAGCGGTCCATCGCGCCCTGCGCCAGCGCCGCGAGCGTCGACACCGGCGCCACCGGGAGATCGGCGCCGAAGGCGATGCCCTGCGCGACGCCGGCGGCGATGCGCAGGCCGGTGAACGCACCGGGGCCGCGACCGAAGGCGACGCCGTCGAGATGCGCAGGCGTCAGTCCGGCCTCGGCGAGCAGCGCGCCGATCATCGGCAGCAACAACTCGGCATGGCGTTGCGGCGCGAGCTCAAAGCGCTCGCGCACCTCGCCGCCGACGCGCAGTGCCGCTGAACAGGCGATCGTCGAGGCCTCGATCGCGAGCAGCTTCATGACGCGGCCTCCGTCTCGCGGAAGAAGGCCTCGACGTCGGCGAGCCCGGCGGCGCGGCGCATCGGCGGCAGGTTGCGCAGGAAGCTCTGTCCATAGGGGCGCGTCGTCAGGCGCGGATCGCACAGCATCAGCACGCCGCGATCGTCGACCGCGCGGATCAGGCGGCCGACCCCCTGTTTCAGCGCGACGATCGCATGCGGCAGCTGGTGATCGCGGAACGGATTGCCGCCGCGCTCGCGGATCAGTCCCGCGCGCGCCTGGAACACCGGATCGTCCGGCGGCGCGAACGGCAGCTTGTCGATGATGACGCAGGAGAGCGCCGGCCCGCGTACGTCGACGCCTTCCCAGAAGCTGCCGGTGCCGAGCAGCACTGCGTTGCCGCAATCGCGAAAGCGTGCCAGCAGCTCGCTCGGCGGCAACATGCCCTGGACCAGCAACGGATGGTCGATCGGCTCGGCGGCAAGCAACGCCGCTGCCTGCTGCAGGGCGCGATGGCTGGTGAACAGCACGAAGGCGCGGCCGCCGCTGGCCGCGAGCACCGGCCGCATCGCGGCGACCGCAGCGGCGACATGGTCGCGAGCACCGGGATCGGGCAGGCCCGGCGGCAGATACAGCAGCGCGTTCGATTGAAAGTCGAAGGGGCTGTCCCAGCGCGCGGTGTCGGCGTCGTCGACGCCGAGCCGGCTGCTGAAATGACTGAAGTCGTCGCCGACCGCGAGCGTCGCCGAGGTGAAGATCCAGGCGCCGTCATAGCGCGCCATCGCCGCGCGGAAGGTCGCGGCGAAGTCCATCGGCGTGACCCTGAGCACGAAGGAGCGCCGCGTGCATTCGACCCAGCGAATGCTGTCGGTCGCCGGTTCCGCGCCCTCGTCATCGCCGGCGAACAGGCGCAGACGCGCGCGCAAGGTCTGGTTGCGGCGGCGACAGTGGTCGAGCGACTTGTCGCGCGCCGCCGCAGTCTCCAGTTGCGGGTCCAGCTCATCGAGCGCATGCAGCAGCTCCGACAGCGCGTCGGCGACGCCCGCGCGCCCGGCCAGTTCGCGCCACGCAAGCTGGCGCTGTTCACCGCCGAGCGCGCGGCGGAAGTCGGCGCCGAGTCGTTCCAGCGCGAGGGCCGACCGCTCGAGCTGCGGCAACTCGCCGCCAAGGGCCCGCGCCGCGCGCTGGATGTCGCGGGCGAGATCGCTCAACTGGCGGCCGCCGACCGCGACGCCGAAAAAGCTCGAGGCCAGTTCGGGCAGTTGATGGGCCTCGTCGACGATGAACGCGGCGTCGTCCGGCAACAGCTCGCCGTAACCCTCGTCGCGCAACAGGATGTCCGAGAACAACAGGTGATGATTGATGACCAGCACGTCCGCCTCCCGCGCGCGCTCGCGCGCCTTGACGACGTGACAGTCGGACCATGCCGGACACTGCTGGCTGAGGCAGTTGTCGGCGGTCGAGGTCAACTGAAAACGCAGGGGGTCGTCGTCGGGGATCGACGCCAGCTCCGACAGCTCGCCGCTGCGGGTCCGCGGCAGCCAGGCCCTGACCTCGGCGAGCCGAGGATCGGCGGCCATGCCGCCGCTGCCGGCCGCGCGCTCGGCCTCCTCGAAACGATGCAGGCACAGATAGTTCGCGCGCCCCTTCAGCATCGCGACCCGCGCCGGACTCGCCAGCGCCGTGCGCACCAGCGGCAGGTCGCGGTGGAAGAGCTGGTCCTGCAGCGTGCGCGTGCCGGTCGAGATGACGACCTTGCCGCCATGGGCGAGCGCCGGGGCCAGATAGGCAAGCGTCTTGCCGGTGCCGGTGCCGGCCTCGCAGATCAGGACGCCGCCGGACTCGAGCGTCTCCATGACCCGCGCGGCCATCGCCTGCTGGCGCGGCCGCGCGCAGAAGCCCGGCAGCGCGCGCGCGATCGGTCCGTCGGGTCCGAGCAATGCCGCCGGATCGCCGGCGAGCAATGCGGCGTCAGCCGCCTGCCTGGTTGTCCCAGATGCCGTCGTCGTCTTCGATGCCATGTTCCCGGGTCCAGACCAGGCGTCCGATCGCCTTGAAGCGCGCAACCGACATCGCGCCCCGCTTGCTGCGGGCGCCCCCCGAATTTTCGGACAGCGCCTCGACGAGATCCGCGCGCTCGGCCTCGTAGATCTCGAACGGCTCGAAGGCCTCGTCCATCAGCACGAGTACCACGCTGTCCCAGTCCTGGTCGATCTTGATCTGTCCGATACGCTGGCCGGACTTGCTCTGATCGAAGATCGCCCGCGCCTTGATCTGGATGCGCCGGCCCGCGCGGGCGCCGCGCCCGATCGCGTCATAGCCGGCGTTCTCGCCCGGCCGCAGCTCGAGATCGAGCAGACGGGCGGCGTCGTACTGGCTGATCTCGCCGCTGATGCCGGCCAGCGGCCGGCCGGTCGCGCGGCGATACTCCGTCGCCAGCAACCGGGCCTGCGCGATCAGCTTGTCGACCGAATAGACGCTGCTCATCTCCCCGCCCCGTGGAAATCGCCTTGCTGGATTCTAGCATCAATTACGGCCGCTGCGGGTCGGGCGCAGCGGGTTGCCTGATGACGCTTGTCCCTGCCCGCTCACCGCAGGACAATGAAGACATGAACGCACCCCCGCCCGCGCTGATCCGTGCACTGATGGATCCGCTGCTCTACGATCACCCGGTGAGCGGCTTCACGATCGCCGAGACGCATGCCTCCTGGGTGCTGCTGACCGGAACGTTCGCGTACAAGATCAAGAAACCGGTCGACCTCGGCTTTCTCGACTTCTCGACGCTGGCGCTGCGCCGGCATTTCTGCGAGGAGGAGCTGCGACTCAACCGCCGGCTGGCGCCGTCGCTCTATCGCGACGTCGTCGCGATCACCGGCAGCGCGGATGCGCCGGCGATCAACGGCGCGGGGCCCGCGATCGAATACGCGGTACGCATGCGCGAATTCGATCCGTCGCAGCAGCTCGATCGCCTGATCGCGGACGGCCGCCTCGACGCCGGCTGCCTGTCGCAACTGGCGGCCGACCTGGCCGACTTCCACGCGCACGCGGCGCGCGCCGGCGCGGGCACGCGCTGGGGCGATCCCGACGCCATCCTGCAACCGGTGATCGAGAACTTCGACCAGATCATCGCGCTGGACCCGTCGCCCGAAGACATCGCGCTGCTCCGGCAGCTGCGCGCCTGGAGCCTCGACGAGCACGAGGCCCTCACGCCGCGCTTCGAACAGCGCCGGCGCGACGGCCATGTCCGCGAGTGCCACGGCGACCTGCACCTCGGCAATATCGCGCGGGTCGACGGCCGCGCGATTCCCTTCGACTGTCTCGAGTTCAGCCCCGCGCTGCGCTGGACCGACGTGATCTGCGAGATCGCGTTCCTGCTGATGGACCTCGAGGTCCATCGCCGGGCCGACCTCGCGCTGGGGTGTCTGGATGACTGGCTGCAGGCAACGGGCGACTGGTCCGGCCTCGACTGCCTGCGCTACTACCTGGTCTATCGCGCGATGGTCAGGGCGAAGGTCGCGGCGATTCAGGCCGGCCAGCACGAGGACGGCGCCGGGCGCGAGGCCCTGCTCGCCTCGATGCGAACGCACCTCGCCCTCGCCGAAGACTTCACCCGCGAGCGCCGCCCCATGCTGATGATCACGCACGGCCTGTCCGGCTCGGGCAAGACCATGCAGAGCGACGGCCTGCGCATCCCGTGCCGCGCCCTGCGTGTGCGCTCCGACGTCGAGCGCAAGCGCCTGCACGGACTCGCGCCGGACGCGCGCAGCGGCTCGGCGCCGGGCGGCGGCCTCTATGACCCTGACAGCAGCCGCAGGACCTACCAGCGCCTCGCCGAATGCGCCGCCGCGATCGTGTCTGCCGGCTATTCCGCGATCGTCGACGCGACCTTCCTCGAACAGGCGCAACGCGAACGCTTTCACGCGCTCGCGCGCGAACTCGGCGTGCCGTTTGTGATCCTCGATTACATCGCGCCCGTAGAGGTGTTGCGCGCGCGGATCTCGAGCCGCGCGGCGGAGTCCAGGGATGCCTCGGAAGCCGGCCTCGAAGTCCTGGCGCTGCAACTGCGGAATCAGGAACCGCTGACCGCGGAGGAAGCCGTGCACGCGCTCTCGATCGATACTGCCGACCCGCCGGACCCGACCACCCTCGCCGCCCGCATCGCCGCCCGAGCAAGGAGACCGATGATCTAGCAGGCGGTTGAAAAAAGCCCGGCGCGGTTTGCGCAGCGAAGTCAAGCGCAGCCTCGCCGGAGCCCGAAGGGCGCCGCGCAGCGGCAGCGAGGCGAGCCATTCGCGGAGCAAACCGCGCCGGGCTTTTTCAACCGCCTGGCACGATATGACCCCGCCCACCTACTCCGCCGTAAAACACCCCCCCACCGACCCCGGCAGGCACTCGCTCCCGTCCACCCAGACCGCATTGTCGAAGCGCGCGCCGGTAAAGCGCGCGCCCTCGATCCGGGCATTGCGCAGATCGGCATAGGACAGGTCGGCATCGGTGAAGACCGCGCCGGTCAGATCGCCGCCGCGCAGACTCGCACCCATCAGCCGCACCCCCGAAAGGTCCGCGGCGCGCAGGCTCGCGAGGCCGAGATTGCTGAACGACAGGTCGGCGCCGGACAGACGCGCGCTGCCGAGATTCGCGCCGTCGAGCGCCATGTTGCTCATCTGCGCGCCGCGCAGATCGGCGGCGCCCAGGTTGCGTCCTTCCATCGCGCAATTGCGCCAGTCGATGCCGGGCGCCGGCGCCTGGCGACAGTCGGCGCCGCGTTCGGGGCCGTCCGGTCGCAACAGTATCATCGCCGTGACCGTTGCGATGAACACCGCGATCAGACCGCCGATGATCAGCCGGCGATGTCCTGCTGTTACCGCAGTCGCGGCCTCGCCACCCGCGATCGCTCGTCTCGGCGTCGCGGCCGCGGCGGCCTGGCGCCGGTCGGCCTCGCTCCGGCGACGGTCTTGCTGAAGCTCGTCATCTTCCCCGCGGCGTTCCTGGTGACGGCGCTCGTCTTCCCAGCGCCGGGCGGCGAGCAGCCGGCGCTGCATCTGCGGATCGTCCTCGGCCGCCTTGACGAAATCGGGGATCAGGTCGGGCAAGCCGGCGAGTGGCGTCCAGGTCTCGAGGTCGCGGCTCAGTTCGTCATCGGCGCGGATGCGACCGAGGATGACATACCGGCGGATCAGACCGGCCGGAAACGGCCCCTGCACGACGGTCCCGCGCCGGGTATACCAGTGGGACGGCGGTTGCGCCTGACCTTGCGACATCGGGTTCAGCCGGTTCGGCTTGCGAACCGGCCCCTCTGGTGTCTGCACTTGAGATCGGCAAATGGCATATAATGCGTCTCAGGGTTAATGGGGCGTGGCCATCCGCCCCGCGGGCAGATGCATGACGGTCACATACCATATATATGCAGGACCGATGCCAACAATAATCATAAAACCGGTTTATCCCGCAGACGACCACACCCCCGATGGCCGCCGCCCGCACCCCTGATCCGAACAGCAGCCCCCCGGAAGCCTCGCGCAGCGAGGCTCGTCGACCTGACCCGCCGCGGGCCGTGGTCCGCCTCGATGATCTGCGCCGCATGGGGATACTCGTGCTCGACGAGGCGCTCGCCGGCAGCGCCTCGATCGCGTCGATGCTCGAGGCCGGCGGCTTCACGCGTATTCACATCGCCCGGAACGAGCAGATCGCGCTCGAACTGCTCGAGCGCCATGGCGGCCATGACGACAACGGCATCGACCTGATCCTGCTCGACGTCAACGCGCCGAACCTCGGCGGCTACCGGCTGTGCCGCATGATCCATGGCCGCCGTCCCTGGCGCGAGATCCCGATCATCGCGATCCGCCTGCAGGCCGGCTGGCAGGACGACATCCTCGCCGAGGCCCTCGAGGCCGGCGCGACGGACCTGCTGTTCCGGCCGATCCACGGCTTCGAGCTGATCCCGCGCGTGATCTCGGCGCTGCTGCTCAAGCGCGAGCGCGACGTCCGTCGCCGCCACGAGAACGAACTCGAGGCCGAGCTCGCCGAGCGCAAGGTCATGGAGGCCCGATTGCAGTACATGGTCTCGCACGATGACCTGACCGGGTTGCCGAACCGCAGGCGGCTCGAACAGCTGCTGGAAGCGACGCTCCCCGCGCTGCGCAAGGAACTCAGGATCGCCGCGCTGATCTATATCGACCTCGACCAGTTCAAGATCATCAACGACCTCGAAGGCCACGCCGCCGGCGATCGCCTGCTGATGAACATCGCAAACATCCTGCGCGCGCAACTGCACCAGGGACACCTGCTCGCGCGCATCAGTTCGGACGAATACGCGGTGCTGGTCGGGGACGCCGATGAGAACGCGGCGATGGGGATCGCCGAGGGATTGCGCAGGCAGATCGACGCCTTCCGCTTTCGCACTGAAGACCGGGAATACCAGGTCAGCGCCAGCCTCGGCGTGCTGGTGATCCCGCCGGAGAGCGGATACTCGGCCAGCGAGGCGCTGGCGCGGTCGGCGCAGGCCTGTTTCGAGGCCAAGTCGCGCGGTCGCAACCTCGTCCACTGCTTCAATGAACAGGATCTGCGCAACAGCCTGCTCCACGATGCCGCCGATTGGGTGCCGAGGATACGCGAGGCGCTCGCCGGCGACAGCTTTCGCATGCTGTTTCAGCCGGTCATCGAACTCGCCGGCGGACGCGTGGTCGGCTACGAGGCGCTGATCCGCATGGTCGACGGCGCCGGCAAGCTGATCAGCCCGGACCAGTTCATCCCGGTCGCCGAGCGCATGGGTCTGATCCATGACATCGACCTGTGGTCGGTAGGCCACGCGATCGACCGCCTGCGCGAACTCGGACCGGACAGCAAGATCGACATCAACGTCAACCTTTCAATCTATGCCTTCCGCAACCCGGCGCTGCTGACGCTGGTGCGCGACCGGCTGACGACGTCCGGCGTCGATCCCGCGCGCATCACCTTCGAGATCACGGAGACTGCCGCGGTCGAGAATTATGAGCAGACCCGGACGATGATCTGCCGCCTGCGCGAGTTCGGCTGCCGCTTCGCGCTCGACGACTTCGGTACCGGCTTCAGTTCGTTCAATTACCTCAAGCAGTTCCCCGTCGACTTTCTCAAGATCGACGGCAGCTTCATCAACAACCTGCTCAACGACCCGATCGACCAGCGCCTGGTCAGGTCGATGATCGAGGTCGGCCGCGCACTCGACAAGCTGATCGTCGCGGAATTCGTCGAGAATGCGGAGACCCTGGCGCTGCTCAGGGAGTACGGCGTCGACTACGCGCAGGGCAATTACATCGGCAAGCCGCTCGCCGGAATCCCGGAGACCTGACATGCAACGGGTGTCGTGCCCGACCTCACGCATCACTGGGTAGGCCTGGCCTGCCTGGCGATCTTCGCGGTCGCCTACTGCGTCGTCATCCTTGAAGAATTCATCCACCTGCGCAAGTCGAAGCCGGTGGTGCTCGCCGCCGGCCTGATCTGGCTGCTGATCGCGATCGTCTACGCCATGCACGATGACCGCGAGACGGTGCCCGTGGCGATCCGCCACCACTTGCTGGAATATGCCGAACTGCTTCTGTTCCTGCTCGCCGCGATGACCTACATCAATACGATGAGCGAGCGCAACCTGTTCCGCGCGCTGCGCAGCCGGCTGGTCGCCTCGGGCTGGTCCTTGCGGACGATCTTCTGGATCACCGGCCTGCTTGCCTTCATGATCTCACCGGTCGCCGACAACCTGACCACCGCGCTGGTCATGGCCGCGGTCGTCATCGCGGTCGGCGCCGGCCATCGCACCTTCACGACGATCGGCTGCATCAATATCGTCGTCGCCGCCAATGCCGGCGGCGCCTTCAGCCCGTTCGGCGACATCACGACGCTGATGGTGTGGCAGCGCGGCGTGATCGAGTTCCAGGAATTCTTCCGGCTGTTCCTGCCGTCGCTGGTCAACTGGGTGGTGCCGGCGGCGATCATGTCCTTCGCGATCCCCCGCCAGCCGCCGGCCGCCGAGTCCGAAATGACGCGCGTCAAGCCGGGCGGCTTCGTCGTCATTGCGCTGTTCCTGTTCACGATCGCGATGACCGTTGCGATGCACAGCTACCTGCACCTGCCGCCCTTCGTCGGCATGATGACCGGGCTCGGCCTGCTCAAGCTCTACGGTTATCGCCTGCGCCGCAACGAGCTGGGTCAGCCGCCGCACATCGGCGGTCCCGAGGAGACCGCGATGGAGGTCGGCAATCACAAGCCCTTCGATATCTTCAAGAGCATGAAACGGGCGGAATGGGACACGCTGATGTTCTTCTACGGGGTGATCCTGTGCGTCGGCGGGCTCGGACTGATCGGTTACCTGTCGATGATGTCGACGGCCATCTACGGCGGGCTCGGGCCGACCGTCGCCAACATCATGATCGGGGTGATGTCCGCGGTGATCGACAACATCCCGGTGATGTTCGCGGTACTGACGATGAATCCGGAGATGAGCCACGGGCAGTGGCTGCTGGTGACGCTGACTGCCGGCGTCGGCGGCTCACTGCTGTCGATCGGCTCGGCCGCCGGCGTTGCGCTGATGGGACAGGCGCGCGGGGTCTATACCTTCTTCTCCCACCTGCGCTGGTCGTGGGCGATTGCGCTCGGCTACGCCGCCAGCATCGTCTGTCACCTGTGGCTCAACGCCGACCTGTTGTGAACGCGCGCATCGGCCGGCTCACGCGACCGAGCGCATGCCGCCGTTCGGCCTTCTCGCCGGATCGTGAAGACGCGCGAGCAACTCGGCCTCCGCGCGGGTGAGACGGCACTGTTCCATGACCTCGTCGATGCCGGCGCCGCGCTGGATCAGGCGGGCGGCCTGTTCGTATTCGCGATGGGCGCCGTCCCGCAGTTCGAACTGTTCCTGGCGCTCATTGATCCGCATCAACTGGCGATCGACCCGGCTCAGGTGACTGCCGACGCCGTTGGCGCCTGAACACAGGGCGTTGAAATCCTGCTGCAGCGCCATCAGGTCGCGGCGCAGCGACTCGAGGTCGGCATGCAGCGCCTGCTCCGCCGCGCGCGCGCGCCGTGCCCGCAGCCCCTGCGCCAGCACCGCGGCCAGCAGCACCACGCAGGCCGTCACCGACAGTATCACCGGCCATTCGATCGTCATCGTGCGACTCCCCTGTTGCAGGACTCATGCATATTCATCGATGTTACGGCCGCGATTGTCGTCTTTGCGACTGTCGTCGCGGCGTTCCTTGCGACCGCGCTCCTTGCGCGGCGGCTGGCCGGCGTCCTGTCCGGTCTTTTCAACGGAACGCTTGGGCCACATCGGTTCCGCGGGCTTGATATCCCTGATCTCCGACATCGGGGGCCTCCGTCGTGCGCGCCGGCTCCTGGCGCGGCGCGCGTCCGCTTCGATACCCTGAATCTTGCAGATTCCATGCCAGGGTTGCCCCGGGCCGTCATGGCCGGCGCGGCACTGGGGCGACGACCGACGGCCGGCCGATGACATCGATCGGCGTGATCAGCGGCGCGAATACGGGGGCGGCCGGCGCATCGGCGAACAGAGATGCTTCGCCCGCATCGATCGATGCGGGCTGTGCGCCCTCTCCCTGCGCGGAGGCGACAGCAGGCGCCGCCGGATCGACGGCGGCGGCCGGCGGCGGCGACTCGATCGCGGATCGCCCGTCGTCGACGGCCGGCGCCGCGCCGCGGCGGCGCTCGCGCAAGCCGCCGTCGAGCAGATAGGACAGTTCCTCGTCGGCGAGCACGACCAGCACGACGCGGCGATTCTGCGCGCGCCCGGCGACAGTGTCGTTGGTCGCGACCGGACGGAATTCGCCGTAGCCGAGCGCGGACAGGCGCTCCGGGGCGATCCCCTCGCGGGTGAACAGGCGCACGACGCTCGCGGCGCGCACTGTCGACAGCTCCCAGTTCGACGGATACAGCAGCGTATTGATCGGGACGTTGTCGGTGAAGCCCTCGACACGAATCGGATTCTCGGCATCCCGCAGGATCTCGGCGACCTGCTTCAGCGCCGGGATCGCCCGCGGCTGCAACTGCGCGCTGCCGCTCGGGAACAGCACGCTGTCCTTGATCTCGACCTCGAGCCAGAGTTCGTTGAAATGGACGGTCACCAGCCCCTCGTCCATCAGCCCTTTCAGCGCCTGGCTGATCTCATCGGCGATGCGGCCGATCTCGGCGACCTTGTCGGAACCGACCAGCGCGCCCAGCGTCGGGAAGTGTCCGCGATGGCCTTCCTCGGTCTGGTGCGGACTGCGGACGATCTGCGTCTGGCTCTCGAGAAATGCCGGGCGCTCGATGAAATTGATGTTCGCGGTCATCGGCGACTTCGCCGGCCTGCCGATCTGGATCGGCTCCACCGACTTCGCCGGCTGGCGGAACGCCGACATCAGCGAGTCGGATAACACCCGATACTTGCCTTCGTTGACCGACGAGATCGAGTACATGACGACGAAGAACGCGAGCAGCAGCGTGACCAGGTCCCCATAGGGGATCGCCCAGCGCTCGTGGTTGACATGTTCCTCGTGCTTGCGGCGCCTGGCCATTGCGGATCCCCTGCGCCTATTGCAGATAGCTTCTGAGCTTGGTCTCGATGTTGCGCGGGTTCTCGCCCTCGGCGATCGAGATGATGCCGTCGATGATCATCTCGCGATACTGGGTCTGGCTCTGGACATGCGACTTCAGCTTGCCGGCCATCGGCAGGAACAGCAGGTTCGCCGAGGCGATGCCGTAGACCGTCGCGACGAAGGCCGCGGCGATGCCGGGGCCGAGTTTGCTCGGGTCGGAGAGGTTCTGCATCACTGCCATCAGCCCCATGACCGCGCCGATGATGCCGAGCGTCGGCGCGTAGATGCCCATGCCCTCGAACACGCCGGCCGCGCGCTTGTCGAATTCCTCACGCGTGCCGAGTTCGACCTCGAGGATGCTGCGGATGACCTCCGGCTCGCTGCCGTCGACCAGCAGTTGCAGCCCCTTCTGCGAGAAGGGATCGCTCTCCTGCTCGACCAGTGATTCCAGACCGAGCAGTCCCTCCTTGCGGGCGATATTGCTCCAGCCGACGATCTTGTCGATGACGCCGCCGGGATCGATGTGCGGCGGTTTCATCAGCCACGGCAGGATTCTCAGCGAGTGCAGGAATACCTTGAGCGGCGTCTGCACCAGCACGGCCGCCAGCGTGCCGACGAAGACGATGACCAGCGCCGCCAGATTCCACAGCGCGCCGAGACCGCTCCCCTTGGCGATCGAGCCGCCGAGCACGGCGACCAGACCGAGAGAAATCCCGATGATACTCAGCAGGTCCAAGCGCCGGCCTCCCTAGCGATGGCGTCAAGCATGATCGTGCGCGTGCCGCCGCGATCAGTCGTTGCTGCGCCAGTGGCCGAGTCGCGCCTGCAGGCGAATCAGCGCCTGGCTATGGATCTGGCTGACGCGCGATTCGCTGACGCCGATCACGGCGCCGATCTCGCGCAGATTCAGATCCTCATCGTAATAGAGGGTCAGCACCAGTCTTTCGCGATCGGGCAGGCCGGCGATCGCCTCGGCGAGATTGCGCTTGAAGTCCTCGCGCTGCACGCCCTCGAACGGACCGCCGTCCGATCTGCCGAGGCGCGACGGCACCGAGTCCTCGTTCATGCCCATTTCCTCGAAGCTCAGCAAGCGGCAACCGCTCGCGTCCTGCAGGGTCTTGTGATATTCGTCGAGCGACATGCCGAGCAGCTTCGCGACCTCATGATCGCGGGCGTCCCGGCCCGTGTTGTTCTCGACTTCCCTGACCGCGTCCGCGACCTGGCGCGCCTTGCGGTGCACCGAGCGCGGGGCCCAGTCACCCTTGCGGATCTCGTCCAGCATCGCGCCGCGGATGCGTATGCCGGCATAGGTCTCAAAGCTGGCGCCCTGGTCGGCGTCGTAGTTGCGCGCGGCCTCGAGCAGACCGATCATGCCTGCCTGTATCAGGTCGTCGACCTGGACGCTGGGCGGCAGGCGGCTCATGATGTGGTAGGCGATGCGCTTGACGAGGGAGGCGTACTGCGTCACCAGATCCTCTCGCCCCTTGTAATCGTTGTTTTCGGTAGATGCGTACATAGCCGTATTATTCATATCCGTTGCCTGTCGCCTTCTTGCTGATGTCAGTGCCATTGAACAGCCTCTCCACGAAAAACTCGATCGATCCGGTCGCCGCCGCCGGCGCCGGCCACTGCACGACCTTCTGGGCGAGCTTGCCGAAGGCCTGCGCCGCCTTGCTGCGCGGATAGGCATCGAAGACCGCGCGCTGGCGTTGCACCGCCTTGCGCAGGTATTCGTCGTGCGGGATCGCGCCGCAATAGTCGAGGGTCACGTCCAGGAAGCGGTCGCTGACCTTGCTCAGTTTCCTGAACAGTTCCAGGCCCTCCTGGCTGCTGCGCGCCATGTTGGCGAGCACGCGGAAACGGAAGACGCCGTGATCGCGATTGAGCAGCTTGATCAGCGCATAGGCATCGGTGATCGACGCCGGCTCGTCGCAGACCACGACCAGTACCTCGTGCGCGGCGCGGCTGAAGGTGACGATGCTGTCGGAGATGCCTGCCGCGGTGTCGATCAGCAGCACGTCGGGGCTGAAGCTCAGGCCGCTGAAGGCGCGGATCAGGCCGGCATGTTCGGCGTGGCTGAGCTCGGCCATGTGCTGGAGGCCGGACGATGCCGGCACGATGCGCAGGCCGGACGGTCCGTTGAGCACGATCTCGTCGAGCTCGCGCTCGCCGTTGATGACATGGGACAGGTTGCTCGACGCGTGCAGACCGAGCAGCACGTCGACATTGGCGAGCCCGAGGTCGGCATCGAGCAGCATGACCTGCCTGCCGCCCGAGGCCAGCGCAACGCCGAGATTGACGGAGACGTTGGTCTTGCCGACCCCGCCCTTGCCGCTGGTCACGGCGATGACCTTGACCGGCAGCGTCTGCGTCATGCGCCTGAGTCCCGCGATCTGGGAGATTCCTGCATCAGAAACCAGCATTGGCGACTTCCTTTCCGAAACTGAGCGTGATCAGGTCTTCGTTGATGAGATGTCCGCTGCGCTTGCCGATCTCGATCGCGCGCGCGACCAGCGCATCGGCGCGGGCCGCATGCAGATCCTCGGGCACGCGCTGGCCGTCACTGAACCAGGCGATCGGCAGCTGATGCCTGACGGCGATGCTGAGCGCCCCGCCGAGGCAGGTCGATTCATCGATCTTGGTCAGGATGCAGCCGTCCGGCCGGAACGGCGCGAACGAGGCGACGACGTCGTCGAGACAGGAATGACGGCTCGTCGTCGACAGCAGCAGCAGCGTCTTCTTGGAGAAATCGGCCTTGTCCAGCAGCTCGGCCTGAGCGGTCAGTCCGCTGTCATGCTGGCTCATGCCCATCGTGTCGATCAGCACCAGGCGGCGGTCGGAGAGATCGTCGAGCGCGCGATGCAGTTCGTCGCGGTTGCCGGCGATGCGCACCGGGATGTCGAGGATGCGGCCGTAGGTCTTGAGTTGTTCGTAGGCGCCGACGCGGTAATTGTCGGTGGTCACCAGCGCGACATTGCGCTTGCCGTGCTGCAGCGCGTGGCGGGCGGCCAGCTTGGCCGCCGTCGTGGTCTTGCCGACGCCGGTCGGTCCGACCAGCGCGACGACGCCGCCGTCGCGCAGCAGGTCGCCGTGATGGATCGGCAGGCCGCGGGCGATGATCGCGAGCGCGGTATTCCAGGCCTCCTCCTCGCTCGCGCCATGACGCCAGGCCATGTCGCTGATCGCGCGTGACTGTGCCGCGCTCATGCCGAATTCCATCAGCTTGCGGATCAGCGCGACGCGGCCCGGTTCGCCGCGCGCGAGCTGCCCCCAGGCCAGGCTCGACAATTGACCTTCGAGCATCTGCCGCAGCGCGTTCAGCTCCGCGCGCATCTCGACCAGCGTCGGTTCCTGGCTCCAGACGCTGGCCGCCGCCGCGCGGGGCTCCGGCGCCTGCCGCATCCCGGCCGGCGCGGCGATCTCGTCGCGCGACGGCGCGGGCGTCTGCTCGCGCGTCACGAGCGGCGGTTCCGTCGCCGGGAACAATCCGGCGTCGAAGTCGATCGCGGCCACGATCTCGACGCCGCCGTTGACCCGGTTGTTCGACAGGATCACGGCGTCGGGGCCCTGCTCTTCCCGCACCAGGCGCATGGCCTGGCGGATATCGGGAGCAAAGAATCGCTTGATCTTCATATCCTGTCTCTCGTCTGCCCGGCGGTGTCCCGTGCGTTGCCGGTTGCCGCCGTGTCGCTGTTACGGTCGCCCGATGCTGGCGACGATCCTGATCTGCTTGTTGTCCGGTATCTCGTCGTACGAAAGCACGTGCATCGTTGCGATCGAGTGGCGGATGAAGCGCGCCAGCATCGGCCGGAGCGCCGCGGACACCAGCAGCACCACCGGTTGTCCCGCGAGTTCCTGGCGCTGCGCCGCCTCGATCAGGGACTGGTGAAGCTTTTCTGCCAGCCCCGGTTCGAGGGCCATGCCGCCCGCGCCCTGCGTCCTGAGGCTATCTAGCAATAACTGTTCCAAGGTCTGGTCCAACGTGATGACCGGCAGCTGAGGCTCCAAGCCATTGATATTCTGGACAATCATCCTGCCCAGCGCGACGCGCGTCAGGGCCGTGAGTTCGCCGGGGTTTTGACTGTTCTGCGCGTTCGCGGCGAGGCATTCGGCAATGGTCCGCATGTCGCGCAACGGGATGCGCTCCTCGAGCAGTCCGCGCAACACCTTCTGCAAGGTGCCGAGCGTCATCGTCTCCGGGACCAGGCCCTCGACGAGCTTCGGCGAACTGCGGCCGAGCGTGTCGAGCAGTTGCTGCACCTCCTCGCGTCCGAGCAGTTCATGGGCATGGGTCTGCAGGATGTGATTCAGATGCGTCGCGATGACCGTGCTGGTATCGACGACGGTATAGCCGAGGGTCTGCGCCTGGTCGCGCTGGTTCGGCTCGATCCACACCGCGTCCATGCCGAAGGCCGGGTCACGCGTCGCGACGCCGGACAGCTTGCCGAAGACCTGGCCGGGATTGATCGCGAGATCGCGATCCGGCCACACCTCGGCCTCGCCGACGGTGACGCCGAACAGGGTGATGCGATAGGCGTTCGGCGACAGTTCGAGGTTGTCGCGGATATGGACTGCCGGGATCAGGAAACCGACTTCCTGCGTCAGCTTGCGGCGCACGCCCTTGATGCGCGGCATCAGTTGTCCGCCCTGGTTCTTGTCGACCAGCGGGATCAGGCGGTACCCGACCTCGAGGCCGATCGCATCGACCGGGACGACGTCGTCCCAGCTGAGATCGCGATTCTCCGGCGCGACGGTCTCGGCCGCCGCCGATGCACCGTCCTGTGCGGCCTTCGCGCCCGCGGCGCTCGCCGTCATCCGCCGTCGCCACATCAACCAGCTGCCGGCCCCGGCGGCGGCGCCGAGCGTCAGGAACACCATGTTCGGCATGCCGGGGATCAGGCCGAGCGTGCCGAGCACGCCGCCGGTGACGGCGAGCGTGCGCGGGCTTTCGAACAGCTGGCTGACCATCTGCCCGCCCATGTCCTGTTCCTGGGACACGCGGGTGACCATGATCGCGGCGGCGGTCGACAGCACCAGTGACGGGATCTGGGCGACGAGGCCGTCGCCGATGGTCAGCAGCGTGTAGTTGTGCACCGCATCGCCGAAGGCCATGCCGTGCTGGAGCATGCCGATCGACAGGCCGCCAATGATGTTGATCAGCAGGATCAGGATGCCGGCGATCGCGTCGCCGCGGACGAACTTGCTGGCGCCGTCCATCGAGCCGTAGAAATCGGCCTCGGCGACGACGTCGTCGCGGCGGCGGCGCGCCTCTTTCTGGTCGATGATGCCGGCGTTGAGGTCGGCGTCGATCGCCATCTGCTTGCCGGGCATCGCGTCGAGGGTGAAGCGGGCGCTGACCTCGGAGATGCGGCCGGCGCCCTTGGTGACGACGACGAAGTTGATGATGACGAGGATCGCGAAGACGACGAGGCCGACGGTGTAGCTGCCGCCGACGACGAAGGCGCCGAAGGATTCGATGACCTTGCCGGCGGCGTCGGTGCCGGTGTGGCCTTCGAGCAGGACGACGCGGGTCGAGGCGATGTTGAGCGCGAGGCGCAGCAGGGTCGCGAGCAGCAGGACGGTCGGGAAGGTCGCGAATGCGAGCGGGCGTCCGCTGTAGACGCAGGCCATGATGACGACGAGGGACAGCGCGATGTTGAACGTGAAGAAGATATCCAGCATCAGCGGCGGCATCGGCACCACCAGCATCATCAGCAGCACCATCAGCAGGATCGGCGCGCCGAGCATGGCGTTGCGGCCGAGGAACTGGATGCTGTTCATTACCGTTGCGTTGTTCATCGCTGATTCCCTGGTCGTGTGTCTGCGTCAGTGGCCTGGCCGGACGGGTGTCGCCTTGCGGGACACGCTTTGAATACATCCCCGTACGGTCCCGCAAGGCGACACCCGTCCGGCCTTGCAAGCTCGTGCCGATTTCTTTGTGGATCCTTTCAAGAATCGTTCCATGTCAGTTTCCCGGCGAGTCGTCGACGCGGAGGTCGTCGGGGATCGGCAGGTCGTCGAAGGCCTCGCGGCGGCGCTTGTGCGGGTGGCGGCGCAGCTGGTAGGCGTAGGCGAGGACCTGGGCGACGGCGAGGAACAGGCCGGTCGGGATGCGCTGCTGGAGTTCGGTGCTGTGGAACAGCGCGCGCGCGAGCGGCGGGGCCGAGACGATCGGCACCTTGTGGCGGACCGCGAGGTTGCGGATCTGCATCGCAACCAGTTCCTTGCCCTTGGCGACGACGACCGGCGCGGACATCTTCGCCTGGTCATACTTGAGCGCGACGGCGTAATGGGTCGGGTTGGTGATGACGACGTCGGCTGTCGGAACGGCGTCCATCATGCGCCGGCGCATGATCTCGTTGCGGACCTCGCGGACGCGGCGCTTGACCTCCGGGCTGCCGTCGGTCTCCTTCATCTCGTCCTTGACCTCCTGGCGGGTCATGCGCAACTGGCGCTGGTGGTCCCAGAGCTGGAACGGGACGTCGACGGCGGCGATCAGGATCATCGCGGAACTCAGGATCAGGAAGGCCCAGACCAGGATCTCGCCGGCATGGCCGAGCGCGGACTCGGCCGACTGGGTGCCGAATCCGAGCATGGTGTCGACGTTGAACCAGAGGAAGGTCAGCGCGATCGCCAGCACGACCGAGAACTTGGCCAGCGCCTTCAGCAGCTCGACCAGCGCGCGGGCCGAGAAGATGCGGCCCAGCCCCTTGATCGGGTCCATCTTTTCCCATTTGAACGCCATCGCCTGGCTGCTGAAGGACCAACCGCTCAGCGCCATCGGCGCGATGATCGCGACCGCCAGAACGATCGCGAGGAACGGCAGCAGCGCAAATACCGCGCCGGCCATCGCCTGCTCGAGCTTGACCGGGGCCATGTTGGGGTCCATCAGGTCACGGCGCGAGGTCTCGAAGGTGTCGTGCATGACGCCGAGGATGCCGGAGATGATATGGTCGCCGATCATGATCAGGCAGACGGCCGAGGCCAGCAGCACGAACATCGTGGTCAGCTCGCGCGATCGCGCAACCTGGCCCTTGTCCTTCGCCTGTTGCAGGCGTTTGGGTGTGGGTTGTTCTGTCCGTTCCTGTGCCGGTTTTTCAGCCATCGCTTACTCGACCAGCATGCCGCGGATGGAGAAATAGGCGTTGTCCAGCAGTCCCGAGAACTGCGGCAGGAACATCGGCAACGACACCAGCATGAAGACGAAGCCGAGCATCAGCGTGACCGGGAAGCCGACCGCGAAGATGTTGAGCTGGGGCGCGGCGCGCATCATGACGCCGAAGGAGATGTTGACCAGCAGCAGCGCGGCCACCGCCGGCAGGGCGATGATGACCGCGCCCTTGAAGATCCAGCCGGCCCAGCCGAGCAGCATCCACAGGCCGCCCCCGGAGATCGCCTCGGGCGCGACCGGGATCGCGTGGAAGCTGTCGGCGAGGATCTCGATCAGGATCAGGTGGCCGTTCAGCGCGAGAAAGATCAGCGTCGCCATGATCGTATAGAGCTGGCTGACGACCGGGACGGCAATGCCGTTGACCGGGTCCATCATCTGCGCGTAGCCGAGACCCATGGTCATGCCGATCATGCCGCCCGCGGTCTCGATCGCGCTGAACACCAGGCGGATGAAGAAACCCATCGCCAGCCCTATCAGTATCTGGCAGGCGGTGATCAGCAGTCCCTCGGCGCTGACCGGATCGATCGGCGGCACCGGCGGCAGCAGCGGCATGATCACCAGCGTGATGGCGATCGCCATGCCGATGCGGAAGGTCACCGGGATCGTGCGCATGCCGAGCAGCGGCACCATCGTGATCAGCGCGGCGACGCGGAAGAACGGCCACAGAAAGCCGGTCATCCATGCCGTCAGTTGTTCGAGGGCTATGCTCACGGATCGCCGCCTGTCTCTCCCCTCAGCCGATCAGGGTGGGGATGTCGTTGAACAGTCGGGTGGTGTAATGGATCAGGTTCTGGAGTATCCAGTGGCCGGCGACGAACAGCACGCCGAGCACGACGAACAGCTTGGGGATGAAGCTGAGCGTCTGCTCGTTGATCTGGGTCGCGGCCTGGAACATGCTGACCAGCAGGCCGACGGCGAGCGCCGGCAGCAGAATCAGCGCGACGATGATCGAGGTCAGGGTCAGCGCGCTCTGACCGATCGTGATCGCGGTTTCGGGTGTCATGGCGGCGGCCTCCTTCGGCGCGGGAACGGATGCGGTGTCAGACCGCGAAGCTCGATGCCAGCGTGCCGAGGATCAGCGACCAGCCGTCGACGAGTACGAACAGCATGATCTTGAACGGCAGCGAGATGATCAGCGGCGACAGCATCATCATGCCCATCGACATCAGCACGCTGGCGACGACCAGGTCGATGATCAGGAACGGGATGAAGATCAGGAAGCCGATCTGGAACGCAGTCTTCAGCTCGCTGGTGACGAAGGCCGGCATCAGCAGCGAGAACGGCACGTCCTCCCGGCTCTCGATCTCGCCGTGACCGGAGATCTCGGCGAACAGGTTGATGTCGCTGTCACGGGTCTGGTGCAGCATGAAGGCCTTGAACGGGACGCTGCCGCGGGCGAGCGCCTCCTCCATGTCGAGCTCCTGGGCCATGTAGGGCTTGACCGCGTTGTTATACGCGTCGGTGAACACCGGCATCATGATGAACACGGTCAGGAACAGCGCGAGTCCGATCAGCGTCTGCGTGGTCGGCGTCTGCACCGTGCCGAGCGCCTGGCGCAGGATCGCCAGCACGATGATGATGCGCGTGAACGAGGTCATCATCATCATCGCCGCCGGCAGCAGCGACATCACCGTCATCAGCGCGAGGATCTGCAGGCTCAGCGACCAGGTCTGGCCGCCGTCCGGCGTAGTCGTCACCGACAGCGCGGTGATGCCGTTGTCTGCCGCCAGCGCCGCCGACGGCAGCGCCAGCAGTGCGATGAGGAAGCCGATCCTGGTCATGACTGTATTCTCTTCCGGATTTCCTGGTTGAAACGGCTGAGGAAGCTGTCGCCGGACTCCGCCGGCCGCGCCCCCTGTGATTCCCCGCCCTCCTCCTCCGCCGGCAGCACATGCAGCGTGCGAATGCAGCCGGGCGACACGCCGACGACCAGGCGCACGTCTTCTGCCTGCAGGAGAATGATCCGCTCGCGATTGCCGAGGTGAACGCCGCCCATCAGCCTCAGGCGATCGGTCGATACGCCCTGGAAGCGGCCGAAGCGCTTTGCGAACCAGGCGGCCGCGAAGATCAGCAGCAGCACCAGCACCAGGCCGGTCGCCATCTGCAGCAGGCCGCCGAGCGAAATCACCTGGCTGCCCTGGTAGCCGGCCGCCTCGCTGCCGAAGGCGGCCGCCGGCAGGGCGACGGCGAACAGGAACGCGGCAGCTGCCGTGATCGAAACCGCGGAATGAGGGGCCATGTTACTTGAGCTTCTTGACGCGTTCGGTCGCGCTGATGATGTCGGTGAAGCGGATGCCGAACTTCTCGTTGACGACGACGATCTCGCCGTGCGCGATCAGCGTGCCGTTGACGGTGATGTCCATCGGCTCGCCGGCGAAGCGGTCCATCTCCACCACCGATCCCTGGTTCAGCTTGAGCAGGTTGCTGATCGACATCTTGGTGCGGCCGATCTCGACCGCGACCGTGACCGGTATATCCAGGATCATGTCCAGGCTGCCGTCGCCGATGCTCTGACCGCCGCTCTGCGCGTCCGCCTGCAGATTCTCGAATCCGGCGACCGCGTAGTCCTCGCGACCGCCCCCGTCCGCCGTGCCTTCTCTGTTGGTGTCGTTCATTATCCAGCTCCCGTGATGGTGACCAGTTGCCTGCCTGACGGTTTTCTGATGATTTCCGTTACCTTGATCGCGTTCTTGCCGCCGGACCTGCCGAACACGCCGCGCAGCACCGGGACTTCCTCGACCGCCGCGGTGACGGTCTCGGGCAGGTCGACGGGGATGACGTCGCCCACCTTCAGATCCTTCAACTGCCGCATCGTCAGTTTCGTTTCGAGCAGCCTGCTCGACATCTCCATTTCAGCGTGCATGATCTCGCTGCGCAGGGTCGCCATCCAGCGCTCGTCCATGTCGACCCTGTCGGTCTGTATGCGCTCGAGCAGCTCGCGGATCGGTTCGATCATCGAATAGGGCATCGTCACGTGGATGTCGCCGCCGCCGCTCTCGAACTCGACGTGCAGGGTGCAGACCACGACCACCTCGCTCGGGCTGACGATGTTGACGAAGTGCGGGTTGACCTCCATGCCGAGGAAATCGATGTTGAGCGCCATGACCGGCGACCACGCCTCCTTGAGGTCGTGGAAGATCAGGTCGAGGATCATGCGAATGATGCGCTGCTCGGCCGGGGTGAATTCCCGGCCCTCGATCTTGGCGTGGAACCTGCCGTCGCCGCCGAAGAAGTTGTCGACGATCATGAACACCAGCTTGGGATCGAGCACGATCAGGCCGGTGCCTTTCAGCGGCGCGATCTTTATCATGTTCAGGCTCGCCGGGACGAACAGGTTGTGAACATATTCCGAGAACTTGACCATCTGGACGCCGGAGGTCGATATCTCCGCGCTGCGCCTGACCATGTTGAATAGACTATGGCGCAGGTACCTGGCGAGACGCTCGTTGACGATCTCGAGCGTCGGCAGGCGGCCGCGCACGATGCGGTCCTGGCTGGTGAAGTCGTATTCCACCGGCGTACCGTCCGCCAGCGGCACCCCGGTCTCGGTCTCGATGTCGCCGCTGTCGACGCCGTGCAGCAGCGCGTCGATTTCGTCCTGGGTCAGGATGTCGTTATTGGCCATGGCGCTTACTGCATCACGAAACTGGTGAAATAGACCGACTCGACGCCCGGATTGCCGGTCTCGTCGGACAGGATGCTGCGGATCTCGGCCAGCGCCTCGTCGCGAATCTTCTGCTTGCCGGCGACCGTCGCCAGCGAGGTGTAATCGAAGCCGCTGAACATGAAGACCAGGTTGTTGCGAATCTTCGGCAGATGCGTGGAGATCGCCTGCGGGGTCGCGCCGTCACGGGTCATGACCTCGATCTTGACCTGCAGGTAGCGGATCTGGTTACCCTCGATGAAATTGACGACGAACGGTTCGCCGAGCTCGACATAGATCGGGGCCGCGGGCCGCGCCGGCGCGCGCTTGCCGTCGCCTTCGGCGGCGCCGGCGCGCATGTTGCTGATGATCTCGTCTATGCCTCCGGTCATCACCAGCGTCGTGCCGACGCTCGCGATGATCAGCAGCAGTACCGAAAACACGATCAGCAGGATCTTCATCACGCCGCCCTTGCGGGCCGGCGGCGCCATCTCGCGCTCGTCTTCTTCGTTGATCGTCTGGTCGATCGCCATGACGGCTCCCTCCGCGGTTCCAGCTTCGTCAATCTGTCCGATCTGTCTTTAGCAATACATATGCCAGTCGGCGTCATGATTTTTTATCCTCATTGAATCATTAGGTTATGAGGCGATTTCCGGAGGGCGACAACATATTGACTGGTCAGGATGCAACAGGCCGGGGAGATGCCGGGAAGCCGCCGGACCACCGCGCGGCGGCGCAGCCGGTCACGACCGGGGGAATCAGAACGAAACAGGGGATCGGAGCACCGCGGGGACGGCCCCCGTCAGGCGCGGTTCAGGCGTAGCAGTCGATGAAGCCGGACGACGCCGACGACAGGTAGACGGCGCCGCGTGCGCCATCGGCGGCATCGTTGCGCGGGACGGCGGACGCATCGCCGGCGCTCGCCTCGCGGCCGTCGTCATCCCGTCCGCCGTGCGAAGCGGGGTGCTCGGAGACATCGACATTGACGCTGGCGTAGCCCTGCTGGCTCAGCATGTCGCGCAGGCGGGGTAGCGCGTCCTCGAGCGCATCACGGACCAGTCCGTTCTGCGACAGGAAGGAGACATTCATCTGATCGTTATGGACGCTGACGCGGACCTCGATCGGTCCGAGCTGCGGGGGATTGATGCGCAGCTCCGCGGCATGGACCTGATTGCCGACCATCCAGCGAATACGCTGGCCGACTTCGTCGCCCCACTGCTGCGCCTGATGCAGCGGCGTCGCCAGGGTCCAGCCCGGCAGGGCGCGTTCAGTGCCCTGCGTCATCGCCGACGGCGTCGCCGACAGCATCGGTGCGAGCGGCGCCATTTCGGCATCCGCCGCCTCGACGGCATTCAACAAGCCGGCGAGCACGCCGGACTGCGACATCAGCGCGGCCGACTCGAGCCGGCGCGCCTGCGGCGCTCCCGGCAGCAACTGCGGCTGCGTGACATTCATGACCGATGCCTGACCGGCCGTCTCCATGCGCTGCGTCAGGATCTCGGGCGACAGCGCCAGCAAGCCTGCCGCCTGCCTCGCGGCATCGGCACGCCAGGCCTCGTCCGCGAGCGCCACCGTCAACCCCGGGGCCAGCGGCGCCTGGATGACGGCGGCTCGCCCGCCCGTCTCATGGACCGGCAACGCGCCCGCCGGATCACGCAATGCAAGCACAAGCGCCGCGCGCGCCTGCGGCGGCAGACCGGCGTGATCCGCCGGCAGACCGAACAATGCCGCCTCGTCGCCTGCCGCAAACGGCAATCCGGGCGGCAACATCTGGCCGCCCTCCGGCAATCCCGCGCCGTCCGGCAACACGAACATGCCGTCTCGCCCCGGCGGCGCGCCGCCGAAGTGCGACATCAGCCCGGCGAAAAGCCCGCGCCCTTCGGCCGTTCCCGCGGAATCACCGGCCGAATGCGCGCGCAGGGCCGCCGTTTCGGCGCCCGCGGGCATCGTCATCTGTGGAATGAAGGCTGTCACTGTGCTGCTTATCGCCTGTTCAAGGGTTGCTTCGACAGGGAAAGAGCAAGTTATATGCCAATGCAGTCGGCCGGGTTCGTGACCTCAATGGTGCTTCAGCCATTGGCCTGCTCCGTCAACGGGACGCGCATGAATACATCCCTGTAGCTCCCGCCCGCGTCCATGCGGGCGAAGGTCCCGTTGACGGAACAGGCCAATGACTGAAGACCGAATTTTGATTACTGCCGCAGTCGGCCAGTGGCAGGAGTAAAATCTATATCAGCGCAGCGGCCGGGCGGGATATTCCCGTTGCGGAACCTTCGCCCGCATGGACGCGGGCGTGAGCTACAGGGATGTATTCATGCGTGTTCCGCAACGGGAATATCCCGCCCGGCCGCTGCCTCTATATTGCTCACGAACCGTAGCCCTCGAACAGCGCCCGCATTCGCTGCGCATGTTCGTCGGTCTCGCGCTGTTCCCGGCGGCCGGCGTGGACGGCCTCCTCGCTGCGGAAACGGTCGATGGTCTTGTCGAGGGCGCGGCGCTTCGCGCTGGCCTCGGACCAGTTGCGGTTTTGCTGCTCGAGCTGGCGGCGGCACTCGTCCAGCAGCTTGTGCTGTTGCTCGATGACCTCGTTCAGGCGATCGTTGAAGCGGCGATACTCATGGACGCGGCGGATGTCGATGCCCGACTGGCCGAGCGCCTGGAAGCGTTCGTCGTACTCACGCTGGAACTGCCGCAGCTCCTCGAGCCGGCGCTCCTGCTCCTCGCACTGACGGCGCGCCTGGCCGAGCACGGCGGCCGCATTGTCCTCGGTGTTCTTCGCCAGCCCGGCAATGGGCTGCAGGCGATCGGATCGCGTCATGACCTCTTGCTCCCCTGTTTGACGTCGGTCTTGGCGGCGGGCGCCGGCTTGCGGGTCTCTTCGAGCACGTCGGCGAGCCCCCTGAGACCCTGCTGGAAGGTCACCCGTTCGTTCATGTCCTGTTGCAGGAATCGCGTCAGTTGCGGCCAGAAGCGGATGGCCTCGTCGATGCGCGGATCGCTGCCCTTCGCATAGGCGCCGACGCTGATCAGGTCGCGATTCTTGCGATAGTTCGAATAGAGCTGACGGAAACGCATGACCTGGCGGCGGTGATCGTCGCCGATGATCTCGTTCATCACGCGGCTGACCGAGGCCTCGATATCGATCGCCGGATAATGACCGGCGTCGGCGATGTCGCGCGACAGCACGATATGACCGTCGAGAATCGCGCGCGCCGAATCGGCGACCGGATCCTGGTGATCGTCGCCCTCGGTCAGCACGGTATAGATAGCCGTGATCGAACCGCCGGCCTCGCCGTTGCCGGCGCGCTCGACCAGTTGCGGCAGCTTCGCGAATACCGACGGCGGATAACCGCGCGTCGCCGGCGGCTCGCCGATCGCCAGCGCGATCTCGCGCTGGGCCTGGGCATAGCGGGTCAGGGAGTCCATCAGCAGCAGGACCTTGAGGCCCTTGTCGCGATAGTACTCGGCGATGCTGGTCGCCAGCATCGCGCCGTGCAGGCGCTGCATCGGCGGGGTGTCGGCCGGCGTCGCGATGACGACCGAGCGCGCCATGCCCTTGTGACCGAGGATGCGATCGGTGAATTCCTTGACCTCCCGACCGCGCTCGCCGATCAGACCGACGACGACGACGTCGGCATCGGTGAAGCGCGTCATCATGCCGAGCAGCACGCTCTTGCCGACGCCGCTGCCGGCGAACAGCCCGAGCCGCTGGCCGCGGCCGATCGTCAGCATGGTGTTGATCGCGCGCACGCCGACGTCGAGCGGTTCGTCGATCAGCGATCGCGCCAGCGGATTCACCCGTCGGCCGAGCAGCGGATAGGTGGTATTCGTGCGCACCGGTCCCCGTCCGTCGAGCGGATTGCCGGTGCCGTCGATGATGCGACCGAGCAGCGCGTCACCGACCGCCGCTGAATACACCTTGCCGGTCGGGGTCACGCGCGCGCTCGGTACGAGCCCGCGGATGTCACCGCTCGGCATCAGAAAGGTCCGGTCGGCCGAGAAACCGACTACCTCGGCCTCGATCGGCGGGCCGGCGGGATTCTCGACCAGGCAGCGGTCGCCGATCGCCGCCTGGCAACCGGCGGCTTCCAGGGTCAGGCCGACCATGCGCGTGATCTTGCCCTCGACGACCAGCGGCGTATAGCCGGCGAGGCGTTCCCCGGCGGCCGCGATCCGGCGCTGCCAGCGTTCGAAGCGCTCAGCCGCCGGCGCGGTCATGGTCGTTTTCCCTGTCGCCGCCGAGCAATTCCGCCGCGATCGCCGCAAGACGCTTTTCGACCGTCGCATCGATGCGCGAAGTCTCGGTCTCGATCCGGCAGCCGCCGCGACCGACGGTCGCGTCCTCGATCAGTTGCCAGCCGCCCTCGTGGTCGGAGGCGGACATCATCGACTCGCGCACGAACGAGGCGTCTTCGGGATTCAGATACAGGCGCACCTTCTGCGCCGCGACCGGCAGCAACTCGGCCGCCTGGCGGACGACGCCGATGATCTGGCGGGGGTCTGTCTTGATCTCGCGGCGTATGACGTGACGGGCGATCGCAATCGCAAGCTGCGTGAGTTCCCCGGTGACGCGCTCGTCGAGTTCCTCGAGCGGCGCCTCCAGCTGATGCAGGATCGTCGCCAGTCGCTCGACCCGGGCCTTCGCATCGGCCGCGCCCTGCGCGAAGCCTTCCTTGCGACCCAGATCGAAGGCCTCCTGACGGGCCTGGCTCTGGATCTCCTCGATGCGGCCCGCGGTCAGCAGCTTGCCGCCGGCATCGGCGCGGCCGCCGATGCCCGGCGCCGTGACCTCGGGGATGTCCCACGGCCGGCAGGCCGCGGCACCCTCGTTGCCGCCG
Organism: Chromatiales bacterium; assembly: GCA_050486285.1. GTDB lineage: Bacteria > Pseudomonadota > Gammaproteobacteria > SZUA-140 > SZUA-140 > JAITWN01. Next base: position 27,329 of record JBJHCZ010000021.1, on the reverse strand, counting down.
ATGACCCTAGACATATTCCTCGGCGCCCTTGCCGCCCAGCACGATATCACCGGACTCGGCGAGGCGGCGCGCGATGGCCAGGATCTCCTTCTGCGCGGCCTCGACCTCGCTCAGGCGCACCGGGCCCTTGGCCTCGAGGTCGTCGCGCAGCATCTCGGCGGCGCGTTTCGACATGTTCTTGTAGATCTTTTCCTTCAGCGCCTGGTCGGCGCCCTTCATCGCCAGCACCAGCGTTTCCGATGAAACCTCGCGCAGCAGCGACTGGATGCCGCGGTCGCTGATATCGATGAGATTGTCGAACACGAACATCAGATCCTGGATCTTTTCCGCGAGATCCGGGTTGTATTCCGTGATCTGTTCCATGATCGTGCTTTCCAGCGAGGTGTCCATGAAGTTGAGGATATTGGCGGCGATCTTGACGCCGCCGATGCCGGAGGACTTGACTGCGGAATTGCCGAGGAACTGCTCCTCGATGACGCGGTTGAGTTCCTGCAGCGCGGTCGGCTGCAGGCGGTCGAGGACCGCGATGCGCAGCAGGACATCGGCGCGCAGCCGCTCGGGCAGCATCCCCAGGACCTCAGAGGCCTGCTCGCTGTCGAGATAGGACAGCACGACGGCAATGAGCTGGGGATGCTCGAGCCTGACGATCTCGAAGATCGAGCGCGCATCCATCCACTTCAACTGTTCCAGGCCGGACGAGGTCTCGGCCAGCAGGCCGCGGTCGATGATGTTGCCGGCCTTGTCCTCGCCGAGCGCCTTGATCAGCACATTTCGCAGATAGTCCTGGGAACCGACGCCATAGGCGGTCTGGTTGTCCGCCGTCTCGATGAAGTCCTGCAGCACGGAATTGGCGACGTCGGTGGTCACGTTCTTGAGACCGGCCATCGCGGTACTGACCTTGTGGACCTCGCGCGGATCGATCAGCTTGAGCACCTCGGCGGCGCTCTGCTCGCCGATGCTGAGCAGCAAAATCGCCGCGCGCTCTATGCCGCTGATCGCGGCCTGCTGCTGCGCCTTCTTTTCCTTTTCCTGGTTCGCCATCGCCATCCGCGCCTATTCCGTCCCCACCCAGTTGCGGACGACCTGGGCGGCCCGCTTCGGATCCTGCGAGGCCAGCGAGCGCGCGGCTTCGAGATTGCCGTCGAAGTTCCGGGTGCGCGCCATCGCGGGACGCCCGGCGGCGCCGAGGCTCAGCTGGTCTTCCGTGAGTTCGACGCCGTCCGCGAGCAGCGGCGGCCGGTTGCGACCCTTGGACGCGAGTTCGCGCAGCACCGGACGCAGCACGCCGAAGACCAGCACCGCGACGACCGCGATCGCCAGCAGCTGTTTGACGATGCCCCAGACGTCGACCTCCGCGAACGCCGACGGCTCCGGCAGCGGCTCCATCTCCGGGGCCATGGTGAACGACGCATTGATGACATTGACGCTGTCGCCGCGCTCTGCCTCGAACCCGATCGCCTCGCGCACGAGCTGGGTGATCCGGTTCAGTTCGTCTTCGGTGAGCGGCGTGCGGGTCACCGTTCCGCCTTCGCCGGCCACGGCGCGATCATCGACGACGACCGCGGCGGAGAGCCTGCGCACCACGCCGCCGTTCATCCGGGTATGGCTGATGGTCTTGTCGAGTTCGAAGTTGCGGATATTGCGCCGGCTGCTGGTCCCCGGCGGTTCGGTCTGCAGCTCCGCGGTCGCCTCGCCGGTCACCGGCGGCTGGTTCGACAGGCTGCCCGGCACGCCGCCCGGCTGAACGCGCCCGGTCATGGTCTCCTCGACGGTCTGTTCGCTCCTGACCCGCTGATCAGGGCTGAATTGTTCCCGGGTCTCTTCGGTCACGGTGAAGTCGATGTCGGCATTGACCTGGGCGCGCACCGCGCCGAGGCCGGTGATCGGCGTCAGGATGTCCTCGATGCGGTGGATATAATGTTCCTCGATCCGCTTGCGATAATCGAACTGGCTGGCCGACAGGCGCACATTGCCGTCGATGCTGCCGTTGGTCAGCAGCCGGCCGTTCTGGTCGATGATCGTCACGTGATCGACATCGAGATTGGGGATGCTCGCGGCGACCATGTGGCTGATCGCCGCCGCCTGCCCCTCGTTCAGGGCGCGGCCGGGATAGAGATCGACGGTCACCGACGCGGTCGGCTGCTTCTGGTTGCGCGCGAACGCGGTCTGGCGCGGGATCGCGAGATGGACGCGGGCGCTGCGGACGCTGTTGATCGCGGCAATCGTCATCGCCAGCTCGCCCTCGAGGGCGCGCTGGTAACGGGCATTCTCCATGAACTGGCTGACGCCGAAGCCCTTCTGGTTATCGAGCAATTCAAAGCCGCCGCCGGCGCCGCGCGGCAGGCCCTCGCCGGCGAGCTTGAGCCGCGCCTCATGGACGCGCCCCTCGGGGACCAGGATCGTGCCGGTCCCGTTCGCGAGCGAATACGGGATGCCCGCGCGCTGCAGCGAGTCGGCGATCGCGGCCGAATCCTGGTCGGCGAGATTGCTGTACAGCAGCTTGTGGGCGGGCTGCTGCGACCACAGCACGACCGCCACGCCGATCGCCACGCTCGCGGCAAGCCCCGCCATCAGGCCGAGCTGACGCAGCAGCGGCAGGCCATAGAATCCCCTCGCGGGGTGTATCATATCGTCCGTCTTTACCAGCGCCATGATGAAGCTTCTCCTGACGGCGAGACTAGATCTGCATGCTCATGATGTCCTGGTACGCGCTGATCAATCGATTGCGCGCCTGCATCATGAGCTGGAATTCGACGTTGGCCTTTTGCGAGGCAATCATCACCTGGGAGATGTCGACGTCTTGGCTGCCGGTCTGGAAGGCCTCGCGCAGCTCGCTGACCTGCTGCTGCGACTGGTTGACGTGATCGACGGCCTTGACCAGTAATTCGGAAAAGCGCACCGGATCCTGCGCGCCGTTCATCTCCGCCGCGCCGTTGCCGGCGGCGGTTGCCATCGACCTCAGTTGCGCCAGCATCTGCGCTGCGCTGATTTCGCTCATTGGCGGTGTCCTCCCGTGCTGTCAATCGGTTTCATGCATGTTCCGAGCCATTCTGCGACCGTCCCGCTCATACCGGCAGCTCGACGCCGGACTCGCGGATCCTCGCCAGCTTGTAGCGCAGCGTGCGTTCGCTGATGCCGAGCCTGACCGCCGCTGCCTTGCGGCTGCCGCGCACCGATTTCAGCGTCTCGACGATCAGCTGATGCTCGTGGCTGCGGAGATCCCCCGCCGTCGCCTCCTCGCCGGCGGCGAGGCGAGGCGGTGTCCCGACCGGCGCCGCCGCCGGACGACCGCAGACTTCGAAATGCAGGTCGCCATCATCGATCGTCGCGGCGGGCTGCAGGATCAGCGCGCGCTGCAGGACGTTGTCGAGCTCGCGGACATTGCCCGGCCACTCGTGCGCAAGCAGGCTGGACTCCGCGGCGACGGACAGGCCCGGCGCCGGCCGGCCCTGCACGCGCGCATGATGCGACAACAGCCGGCGCGCGAGCGGCAGGATATCGGCGCGGCGCTCGCGCAGCGGCGGCAGGTGCAGCGGAAAGACGTTCAGGCGGTAATACAGATCCTCGCGGAAGCGTCCGGCCGCGACCTCCGCGGCAAGATCACGGTTCGAGGTCGCCAGCACGCGGACGTCGAGCGGGATGACCTTGCGGCCGCCGAGTCGCTCGACCTCGCGCTCCTGCAGCACGCGCAGCAGCTTGGCCTGCAGGCCCAGATCCATTTCGGAGATCTCGTCGAGCAGCAGCGTACCCTGCTGCGCCTGCTCGAATTTGCCCGGCGAGGCGTTGTAGGCACCGGTGAAGGCCCCCTTCTCGTAACCGAACAGCGTCGCCTCGAGCATGTTGTCGGGGATGGCCGCGCAATTGATCGCGATGAACGGTTGCGCGGCGCGCGGTGAATGGCGATGGATGTAGCGCGCCAGCACTTCCTTGCCGCTGCCGCTCTCGCCGGTGATCATGACGGTTGCGTCGGCGCCGGCGACACGACGGGCGAGCGTCGCGATGTAGCTGCTGCGCGGGTCCGCCGCGACCATGCCCTCGTCGTTGGCGTCGTCATGACAGAGATAACGCGCAACCATGTCGACGAGGGTCGCGGCCTCGAAAGGCTTGACGAGGTAGTCGACCGCGCCGGCCTGCATCGCCTCGACCGCCTTCTGGATGCTGCCGTAGGCGGTCATCAGCAATACCGGCAGGTCCGGATGGCGCGCGCGCAGCTCGCCGAGCAGCGCGTGGCCGTCCATCGGCGTCATCTGTACGTCGCTGACGACCAGGCCGATATCGCGCACGCGCCCGGGTTCGGCCAGCAAGGCCATTGCGGCGGCGCCGTCGCCGGCGCTCTCGACCGCATAACCGGCGAGATCCAGCGTTTCACACAGGGCCTCGCGCAGGGAAGGTTCGTCTTCGACCACCAGGACTTTCGCTTGATTCATCTGTCGCTCCAGGACACTGCCGGATAACGCATGCCGACCGTCGCGCCGACGCCGGTTTCGGATTCGATCCAGATCTCGCCGCCGTGGGCCTGCGCCACCGCGCGCGCGACGGCGAGGCCGAGCCCGGTACCCTGCCGGCGGGTCGTGAAAAAGGGTTCGAAGACCCGCGCGCGAAGCTCCTCGGGGATCCCGGGGCCGTCGTCGCTGAGCAGAAAATCGATCGCATCGATGCCGCCCGCGCCGCCGCTGCGGCGGATCAGCAGGCGGAGGTTGCCGGGTCGGTCGGGGTGCGCGTCCGCGCAGGCCTGGATCGCGTTTTCGACGAGGTTCTGCAACACGGTCAGGATCGCGGAGCGATTGCCGCGCAGTCCGGCGCCGCGGCTGTCGTCGATGATCTCGAGACGGACACGGCCCTGTTCGATCAGCGCCGCGGACAGCTGGCGGAATTCGTCGAGCAGGCCCTTGATCGTGAAGTTTTCGGCATTCAGCGCGCCGCCGCCGGCAAAGACCAGCATGTCGCGGCTCAGGCTGTCGAGATGCGCGAGGCAGGCGCGGATCTTCGCGCAACAGCGGCGCCGGGTTGCGGCGTCGATGTCCTCGCCTTCGAGCTGGGAAAGATAGAGCAGACTGGAGGCCAGCGGGGTGCGGATCTGGTGCGACAGCGAGGCGGTCATCTCGCCGAGCGCGGACAGCCGCTGGCGACGCTCGGCGAGCGCGCGCACGAGTCGCTGGTCGGTGACGTCATGCAGCATCACGACCTGCCCCGGCAGGCTGCCGAGCGGCGCGGTCGCGACCGTCACCACGCGGCCGTTCGACAGCTTGAGGCCGTCGACGCCGTCGCCGGGCACGAAGATCTCGCCGATGAGCTCGCGCCACAGGCGGCCGGCGGGTTCGACGCCGAGCAGTTCGCGCGCGGCGGCGTTGCACTGGCGCACCTGGCCGTGACCATCGATCAGGATGATCGCGGCCGGCAGCGCGTCGAGGATCCCGCGCAGTATCCCGGCGTCGAGTTCGATGCGCGGTCCGGCGTCGGTCTTCGCTTCAGTGAAATCGCGGAGTTGTTCCGCCAGCGTGCGGTACGAGGCGCTCAGCCGCACGGAAGTCCGGTTGAAGCGCTCGAATGCCTCCGACAGGCGTTCCGCCCGGGGCATTGCGGTGTGATTCATACGGTCCAGCCTCTGTCACCTGGTTTGCAGAGTCGCCCGCGACGGGCGTCCTCCCCTGGCCGACAGAGAGCAATATATGTGCCGTATTTATATTATTTTTTAATTACAACGAGTTACGAACGCCGATCCGGGGCTGCGTCAAGCTTATGTCACGTGATCGGCGCGCTGGAGGCCGTATTTCCGCAGTTTTTCGACGAGCGTCGTGCGGCGCAGGCCGAGACGGTTCGCGGCATGGGCGACGATGCCCTCGGAATCCTCGAGGGCCTGGCGGATCAGGCTGCACTCGAGTTCGGTCAGGTGCTGCTTCAGGTCGATGCCGTCACGCGGCAGGCGCGGGGCGTCGAGCTGATCGACCGTCAGCAACGCATCGTCGGCGATCAGCTTGTCCCTGAGCTCGCCGCCTTCGGGCTGGTACTTCTCCGACAGGTCGTGGACGTCGACGACGCCGTAGGGATGCATGATGACCAGGCGCTCGACCACGTTCGCGAGTTCGCGCACGTTGCCGGGCCAGTGATACTGCGACAGCGCGATGATCGCCGACTGCGTCAGGCGCACCGAGCCGCGCTTCTCGTGTTCCATGCGCGTGATCAGCTCCTTGATCAGCAGCGGGATGTCCTCGGCGCGCTCGCGCAGCGGCGGCATCTCGATCGGGAACACGTTGAGGCGATAGTACAGGTCTTCGCGGAACTTGCCCTCCTCGATCGCCTTCTCGAGATTACGATGCGTCGCGGCGATGATGCGTACGTCGGCGGAGACCGTCTTGTTGCTGCCGACACGCTCGAAGGTCTTTTCCTGCAGCACGCGCAGCAGCTTGACCTGCATGTGCATGCTCATGTCGCCGATCTCGTCGAGGAACAGCGTGCCGCCGTCAGCCATCTCGAAGCGGCCCTGACGCGCGCTGATGGCGCCGGTGAAGGCGCCCTTTTCATGCCCGAACAGCTCGCTCTCGAGCAGATCGGCGGGGATCGCGCCGCAGTTGATCGGCACGAAGGGCCGGTTGCGGCGCGAGGAATAATAATGAATGTTGCGGGCCACGACTTCCTTGCCGGTACCGGACTCGCCGAGGATCAGCGCGGTCGCATCGGAGCCGGCGACCTGTTCGATCAGCGTGCGCACGCGACGAATCGCGCGGCTGTTGCCGACGAGACTGCGGAACAACTCGGGCGAGTGCATGCCGCCCTGTTCCGAACGGCTGTTGCGCCAGATCTCGGCCTGCTGCAGCAGGCTGGTCAGATCCTTGTACTTGACCGGGGATTTCAGCACACCGAGGATCAGCGCTTCGACCGCCGACGCGGGCTTGCGGCGACGGCCATCCGACGACAGCAGGATCAACGGCAGGCGCTCGTCCCAGGCGCGCAGTTCCTCGAGCAGGCCGTCGAGCGGGTCACCGATATCGTCGGCGACGATCACCGCGGAGACGCCGTCCGGCGTGAGGCCCTGGGCTCGCCAGTCCGCCGGCGTGGCCTTGTGGACGGCTTCGTAATCGATGAAGTTCAGGATCGCCGCGAGGCACTGCGAGCGTTGTTGATCCGCGTCTATGATCAGAATGGCTTCCATCGGGTCTTCCCTTCTCCTGTCATCTCGTCGACGATGATTCTTTATATATTATGAGGGTCTTCCTGGTGTTTGGTCGGGAACCGGACCGCCTGCAGACTTGCAGACTAAACCTTTTTCCCATACCTGTCAAAATAACGTCACTCTCCCCGCTCACGTGTCGCCCGGCGGGCATGGGCGACCTGCCGGCGATGCTGACGGAAGATCAGCTTTTCCAGCCAGTTGCGCATCGGCTCGCTGATCTGCCCGAAAAGGACCTCGATCCGCCGACCGTCGCCCTCGGCCACCACCGCGGCGACGCGACCATGAAGCACGATCGGACTCGGGATCGAACGGCTCAGGAACAGCTCGATGCGGACCGGACTGCCGTTGTCCGGCGCGCGATGCGCGCGCCACTGCAGGCCGCCCGCGCTGATCCTGACCGACACCGCAGCCGGCGCCGGTCGCTGGGCGCGCAGCAACTGGCCGACCATGTCGAGCAGGAGATTGAGCTTGAAATCGAGCCGCGCGATGTCATGCGCGAGCGGACCGTGATCCTCGTCGATCGCCTCGAGGCGGGATTCGTCGAACGCGGTCAGGCAGCGGAGCAACAGTTCGTTGGATTGGTGTATCGCGGGGATGGCGGCGGGATCGGGATCGGCCGGCAACTGTTCCCAGGCCAGCGGCATCTGGTCTTCATAGACGAGACCGGATTCCTGATTGGAGGCACCCGCATCTTCCATGCGGGAAAGATACAGTATCCGCGGGGCTTAAACAACAAGGCGCCGCGTCGACGTCGCCGAGTAGGCGACCGCGGCATCACGCTGGCGACGATTACCGGACAAGGTATCCGCAAGTTCCTTTTTCTGCGCCATGCCGAGCGCGACGAGTTCTTCGTTGATCGCGATGACGCGCGTGAGCATGTCAGCCTCGGCATCGAGATCGTCATCATGGCTGCGAGACTTCGATTGCCTGCCGTAGTCCTCGATCAGGCGCGACCGTCCGGATTCCAGCGCCGGCAGGTCGTCCCAGCGCCGATCGCGCGCGCATGCGAGCATGCCGTTGCTGTGCTCGAGTATTGCCGCCAGTTGTTGCAGTCTTCCGGTCATCACGGCGCTTGTAAAATCAACGGACGCTGCGCTGTGACTGCGACTGGAGCAGCGTATCGCGTTCGCCGGCGGCATGCGCGCGCACCGTCTCGGTCGGGATCGCGTCCCATGCGCCCTTGACCTGGCGCAGCAGATCCGAGACCTCGTCGAGATACGCGGGCTCGTTCTTCATGTTGGCCTCGGTCAGGCGCAGGATCATGTAGCCGTAAAGATTGTCGAGATTCTGCGCGATCTCGCCGCCCATCGACTTGTCGAGACTGACGCGCAGGCCCTCGATGATCGAGATCGCCCAACTGATCTGCGCGCCCTTGCGCGCGATCTCGCCGCGCTCCATGCTGCCGCGCGCCGATGCGATCCGGTCGAGCACGCCCTCCATCAGCATCTGGATCAGGCGATGGGGCGTGGCGCCCTCGATCGCGCCGCCCAGACCCGTCTTCCTGTAATCCTTCATCACGCCACTGGCGCCTGCCTGACTCATTGACTGCTCCTCCGGTTGATCCTGGATGATTGTTGTCCGCAGGCGCCTAGCGCCGGTTGCGGTGCTGGCCTATCTGCGGCAGATTGTCGAGCTGCTGCATCAGAAAATCACTGGTCGAGCGCAATCTCGCGACCAGTTCGTCCATCGCCGTGAACTGGATCCGCAGGCGCTCCTCGTAGGACAGCGCCCTGCGTTCGACGTTGTCGCGCTGGCCGTCGATGGCGCTGATCTGGCGATTGATGCTGTTGGTGACGGACCTGAACATGCCGTCGCTGTTCAGCATGCCGCTGACCATGCGGTCGAGACCGTCCGCGTAACCGCGCGTGAACGACACCACGCCGCGATCGCCGAGTTCACCGCCGGCGATATGCAGCCTGAGCCCGTCGGCATCGCCCTTCCCGATCAGCGCCTGTCCTGAACCGGTTGCGGCGATGCCGCCGATCGTGCCGGCGACATCGACGCCCTGCACGGCCGCCGGCGCGTTGCCGAACAGCGCGTTCCTGCCGTTGCCGCCGGTCACTGTCACCCGCGAGACCGAGCCGAAGGATTGCGAGGTGATCATCAGGCGACCACCGGCATCGGCCTCGACCTGCACCGAGCCCCCTGCCCTGCGTATCGCCTCGGCGCCGTTGATCCTGGCCTGGATTTCGGCGGCCAGCGCGCCCGCGGATGCGTAGTTACCCGGGGTCAGCGTGATCGTCGCGGCCGTGCCGTTGACATTGATCGTGAGCGTGTCGTTGACGCCGGCGACGATGCCGAGAGTCGCCGGGGCGGAACCGGTCAGCGTGCCGCGGGTCGCGAGGCGCGTGATATGGACCGCGTAATCGCCGGGCCGGGTGTCGCTGCCGGCCGCCTGGTAGGTGATCAGCGGATCGTCGATGACGCCGACGTTCGCGAACAGCCGCGCGATCGCATCGTAGTCCTGGTTCATCGCCTGCTGCAGGCGGGCCTCGTTGAGCACCAGCGTGCCGTCGCCGGCGCTGCGCGTGATGCCGATGTCGGCGAGGTGGCGGAACGGACTGTCGGGTCCGCCGATCGCCTGGTTCAGGATACGGCGGACCTGGGAGTCCACGGTCTGCAGCACGCTGTCGCCGTTCAGCAGGCCGGCCTCGTTGGTTTCGGGATTGAAGCGCGAGAGCTGGTTGATCGTGACGATCAGGGCATTGAACTTGTCGACGAACTCACTGATCGCGCCGGTGACGCCTTCGCGATCCTGGGCCACGGTCACTGTCGTCGTGCCGGCCGACTTCAGGTCGATGGCCAGCCCCTCGATGACATTGACCAGGGAATTGCTCGCGCTGGTGATCGCGATGCCGTTGACCACCAGGCCCACGGTATCGCGGGCCGCCTGGGTCTGGCGCATATGGGCGGCGTCGGCGTTGAAGGCGAGCAGCGACAGGCCGGCGGCATCGACGGCATTGCCGTCGGCGTCATCGACCGTGATCTCGAAACTGTTGCCGGCGCCGGTCTTGTCGCCGGACAGCGTCAGGCGATAATGCGAGCCGTCGAAGACGATCGCGGCGGTGACGCCGATGCCGGCATTGTTGATTGCATCGCGGATACCGCGCAGGCTGCCGTCGGTGATCTCGACGGTATGGATCGCCGAGTCCGGATCGCGGGCGAAGGACTGGTAGACGCCGGATTCGGCATCGTACCCGGTCGTCCCGAAGCGGAAGGTCAGGGTGCCGGTACCGACGAGGTCGTTCATCGAGGTAAAGCGCGCGGCCTCGTGCGCCGCGGGATCGCTGGCGATCATGTGCGCGCGGGCCAGCCCGTCGACGCTGATCTCGTAATTGCCGGAGACGGCAGCCGTGCCGGCGCTGGCGGCAAGAATTGCCGTGTCCGCGACGGTCGCAGTCCGGCCGTTGAACGTCTGCAGGCGGGCGAGATTGCCGAGCGTGTCCTGCAAGGAAGAAAGCGCGCCCTGCAGGGAACCCAGCCCTGAAAGGCGCGCCTGAAGATTTGCCTCCCTGACATCGAGACGCTGCAACTGCGGGCGTTTCTGCAGCTCGACCAGCTCGGACACGATCGAATTGATATCGAGTCCGCTGCCGATGCCGAGGGAGACTATGTTTGCCATGGATATCCTGCCTTCATCCCGATCGGTAAGCGATAAGGAAATGCAAAATGAGGACCAACCCGGATCAGGCTTCGGTATCCAGGATGATCCCCTCGTCCCTGGCTAGATGTCGTGCGATCGCCAGCGCCTCTTCCGACGGAATCTGACGAATCAGCTCCCTGGTCTCCGAGTTAAAGACCTTGACGATGACCTTGTTCAGCTCCTCGTCGACGGTGAACTGGAGATCCCGGTTGATGGCGCGGGCATGGTCGTTGAGCCGGCTGACGCTCGCGGCCAGCTCGTCGCGATTGATGACCTTCGGTTCCGGTTGCGTGTCGCCGGTCGGCAGGACCTTGCCGTTTGCCTGCACATCCTGCCGGCCGCCTTCAGGCACCGGCACGGACGGCGAAACGGCGGGCCGGGACGGCACGCGCGCGAAGTCCGAACTCATCGGGGGTGTCTGCTGAATGGGCATGGTGTCCACCTCTCTTGCCGGTCATGCGGCCGGCTCAAAAGCCGGCCCGGGACCCGCGGGCCCCGGGCCGCTCATCATGCGCCTTACTGCAACAGCGACAGCGCGAGCTGCGGCAGCGCGTTGGCCTGCGCCAGGATCGCGACACCGGCCTGCTGCAGGATCTGGGCCCGGGTCAGCGCCGCGGTCTCGGCGGCGAAGTCGGCATCCAGGATCCGCGAACGCGCGGCGGCGAGGCTCTCCGACGCCGACGTCAGGCTCGCGATGACCGATTCGAAGCGGTTCTGCACCGCGCCGAGGTCGGCGCGCGAACCATTCACGATGGTCAGCGCCGCGTCGATGGTCGCCAGCGCCGCATCGGCCGCATCGGTCGTCAGCACGTTGGTGCCGGTAACCTCGACCTCGGTCTCGACCGCTGCAGTCGTACCCTCGCTCAGGCCGGCATTACCCGGGTTATCACCACCGATCTCGATGTCGGCTGCCGAGGCAAGTGCGACAGAACCGCTTGTCGTACCCGTCACGGCGGAGCCGGTACCGCTCGCAACACCCGCACCGACGGTCTGCTCGATGATGATGTCACGGCCGCCGGCGGCGGTGATGACCAGTTCACCACCCTCGTTGACCTCAGCGCTGATGCCAAGACCCGCCAATGTCGCATCGCCGTTGATCGCCTCCATCACATCGTTCGCCGTGACCGTGGCGTCTTCGGCAAGCGCCCCGGAGAACAGGCTGACTCCGTTGATCGTCAGGCTGTAAGTGCTGCCTGCATCGTCATCGCCCGTCACCGTCGAGAACGCGGTGGTCACCGAGTTCGTCGCGGTCGCGGTCACGCCGGTGACACCCGAGCCGTTGATCGCCGCGGCGATCGCGAATGCCGAGGAATCCGCCTCGCCGGCCGCTGCGCCGTTCGCGCCTTCTACCGACGCATTGATCGCGGTGCCGTTGATCGTCAGGTCACCAGCGGCCAGCGCCGCGGTCACCTGGCCGCCATTGACCGACGCCTGGGTCACGGTCGTGGTGCCCGCCGCGAGGCCGAGGGCCTGGGACGTCACACTGGCGATCGAATCGACACTGATGGTCTGACCCTGATTCGCGCCGACCTGGAAGACCTGCTCGGTGAAGGTGCCGTCGAGGACCTTCAGGCCGTTGAACTCGGTCTGGTTGGCGACGCGGTTGATTTCGTTGATGCGCTGCTGCACCTCGGCGTCGAGGGCCGCACGGTCCGAGGCGCTGTTGGTCGCGTTGCGCGCCTGCACCGCAAGCTCGCGGATACGCTGCAGGTTGTTGGTGACTTCGCTGAGCGCGCCTTCGGCGGTCTGCGCCAGCGAGATGCCGTCGTTGGCATTGCGGGCGGCCTGGTTCAGGCCACGGATCTGGGTCGTGAAGCGCTCGGAAATCGCCAGACCGGCGGCGTCGTCCTTGGCGCTGTTGATGCGCAGGCCGGTCGACAGACGCTGGAGCGAGACAGAAAGGTCGTTCTGGGTGTTGGTCAGGTTGCGTTGCGCATTCAGCGACGCAATATTGGTGTTGATGATCATAGCCATGGCTTAAAGTCTCCTAGGACCCGGTGGAACGATGCCGCCGGTCAGGTTTGTTCTCAGCGGATATACTTCCGGATGGAAATATTCACCGCTCCCACGGAGGATATCGGCCCCGGACCCGCGGTCCTTTAGCGGTTCAAGCAACTGAAAAATCGGGGGTAATGCCGGTGGATCACCGGCCGGGGAAGGCCCGGGGCCGGCCTCAGAGGTAATTGAACAGCGACAGCCCCTGGATCTGCAGGAACGACTTCTGCGCGGCGTCGAGCCCGACCAGCTGCCGGCTCAGCGAGGTCACCGCGGTCGCGTAATCGAGGTCCTCGATCCCGGACTTGATCTCCTGCAGCCGCAGGATGCCCTCGGCATTGATGTCCTCCTGGGCATCGAGCGCGCTCAAGCGGGCGCCGGTTTGCGCCCGCAGCGAGCGCATGTTCTCCATCGCCTGGTCGATGTCGCTCAGAAAACTGTTGGTCGCGTTCGCGAGTCGCGAGGTCCCGGCCGTGCCGGTGTCGGCTTCGAGCAGGCGAATCATGTCGTCGATCGTCGTGAACAGATCCTGCCGCGCGCTGGGGGCGACCGTGAAGGTATCGCCGGCCGCCGGCGTGCCCTGGATGCGCACCGTCACGCCGCTGAATATGACCTGCGCGCCCGGGCCATAGGCCCCCTGCGCGACGGTGTCGCCGACGCCGTTCTCGACGACGTAGTTATCGGCGTCGACGAAACGGATCGTGTACTGATCGCGATCCCAGGCATTCGGATTGATGACGCTGCCGCTGTCGATGATGCCGCTACCGGTATTGGCATCGCCGGGTCGCGTCACGAAGGTGCCGTTGCCCTGCGGGATTGCCTGGAAGACCTCCGAGCCGGGATAGCCGACCGCGACCTGCTGGCTCGCGCCGATGCGGGCAAAGCGCTGGCCGCTGTCGCCGTGATAGACGAAACCCTGCTGGGGATCGGACGAGAATGGCCGGGTCAGACCCTGGTAGCCGGCGAACAGGTACTCGCCGTTGCCGTTCTGCGTATTGGCGAGATCGACCAGCGCATCGAGGTTCTGCCGCATCTCGACCGCGATCATGCGGCGGTCGGCGCCGCTTTGCGTCGCGTTGTTCGCCTGCAGGGACAACTCGCGTACGCGATCGAGGATATCGTTGACCGACGCCAGCGTCGATTCGGTCTGCGACAGCTGGTTCCGCGCCGAGATGATGTTGGACTGGTATTGCCGCGTCAGCTGGAGGGATTGATTGACGCCGAGCAGGGAAGCCGAGCCCGCGGGGTCATCGGCCGGACTGAGGATGCGCTTGCCGGTCGCGATCTGCTGCTGGGTATGCATCAATCGCGACTGCTGCTCCAGCAGCGCATTGAGGGAATTCTGGAAGATCAGCCCGGTCGAGATACGCATGACTATCTCCTCACCATCGAGAGCAGCGTCTCGAACATGCTGTTCGCGGTCGCGATGACCTGGGCAGAGGCCTGGTAGGCCTGCTGCCAGCGCAGGATCGCGGCTGCCTCCTCGTCCAGATTGACCCCGGACACCGACTCGCGCATGTCGATCGCGCGCCTCAGCATTCCGCTCTGGACGTTCATGTTCAGTTCGGCCTGGTGCGTCTTGTTGCCGACATCGGCGACCATCTGGCCATAGCGGAATTCGAATGACGCCGTGCCGTTGTTCAATTTGCGCGCGGTCTGCAGACCGGCCAGCGCCAGCGCGTTGCGATTGTCGCTGACGCCATTGAAATTCGGCGACACCGAGAAATTGTCGCCATGATGCGGGGCGCCGCTGAAGCTGAAGCGGATGCCGTCGAATTCGATCGCTTCGCCGGGTACCAACGCCCCGGCGGCCACGACATTGCCGTCGCCGTCGATGATCTCGTAGCTGTCGGCCGGTCCGCTGCCGCCCGCCGCCGTGGTCGTGATCGTATAGGCGAGGCCGGTGAAGGCATCGCGGTTGTCCAGCGCCAGGCCGTTGATCGCGCCGCTGCCGATGTTGGCCAGCGCGGCATCACTGCGCAGCGGTCCGGCCGCGGCAATGTTCGACGGATTGGTGATGACGACGCCGAAGTTCTTTGCCGCATTCGCGGTCGGCCGGATCAGAAAGCTGTCGCCGTCGGCGATGTTCCCTGCCCCGAGCGACAGCGTGAGGCCATCGACGGTCGGTGTGGTGCCGGGGAATCCGCTGAGGACAAAGGTCCGGTTGTCCTCGAGCCGGGTCAGGGTATAGACCGATCCGTTGCGCTCGAGCCGGTAGTCGCTCGCGGTGAGCGCGCCGGCATCGCTGATGACGACACCGATCCGGGCGGGCGGCAGGCCGTTGTTCCTGGCGTTGGCCAGGACCTCCGTGGTCGGCGGCGAGCTACTGGTATCGATCGGCCTGAAGAAGTCGCCGCCGAGCTGGCCGTTCAGATCCATGCCCATCGCATGCAGCTCGTTGAAGGCCGCCGCGATGCCGACCGCCAGCTGACCCATCGCGTTTGCGGTCGGCTCGAGCAGATGATTGCGGAACTCGACGATGCCGCCGATCTTGCCGCCGCTCAGCTGTCCGGTGATCACGATCGGCGTCGGCGGGACATCGTAGGCGATCTCGAGCCGGTCAGGATCGAAGGCATTCGGCACCAGCGCGATCGGTCGCGACTCGACGCCGGCGACCACGGCCTGGCCGTTGCCGATGAAGACATTGACGGTGCCGTCGCCCTGGGCGACGGTCGAGACCGAGACCAGGCCCGAGAGCTCGAGGATCAACTGGTCGCGCTGGTCGAGCAGGTCGTTGGGGACGCCGCCGGCGACGCCGACCTCGAGGATGCGCTTGTTGAGGCCCGCGATCGCGGAGGTCAACGCGTTGACGTCGCTGACCGCGGAGGCGAGCGCGTTGTTGACATTGCGCCCGATCGCGTCGAGTTGCTGATCGAAATTGCGGATCTGCTCGGCGAGATTATTGGCCTCGCTCAGCATGACCTGGCGCGCGACCTGGGATGACGGATCGTTGGCGACACCCTGCACCGCATCGAAGAAGTTCTGCAGCGCGGGCATCACACCGACGTCGGGGTTCGCCAGCAGGTTGTTGATCTGCATGCTGAGCGCGTGATATTGCTGCGCCTGCGCATGACTCGAGGTCGTCATGCGCAACTGCAGGGTATTGAAATCGTCGTAGACGCGCTGGATGTTGCTGACGGTGACGCCGGTACCGATGAACTGCCCGCCGAGGAACTGCGGCTGGCGGGCATCGAGTTCGATGCGCTGGCGGCTGTAGCCCTCGGTGTTGACGTTGGCGATGTTGTGGGAGGCGACGTTGAGCGCGCGCTGCGCCGCCTGCAAGCCCGAGATGCCGGTGCCGAGAATGCCGCTAGCCATGGTCAGCCCCTGTAGGAAGAAGGTTGCGGTGATGCCTGGACGCGCTGTCTGACGATATGGCGGCGCGCGCGAACTGCGGCGCGACCCGGCGGGATAGGCCCGACACCAGAGTTATCGGCCGCGTCGACGATTTCATGAACTCCGTCACACTGCGCCCAGGAGCACGTCATTGTTCAATATCCTGTTGATCTTCGCGGCATATTCCGGATCGGTCGCGTACCCGGCCCGGTGCAGGCCGTCGATGAAGCGGCGGGAATCGCCGTCGTGCGCGAGCGCGGCCTCATAGCGCGGCCCCGACTGCAGGAAATTCACGTAATCGGCAAAGCTCTCGGCAAAGGACGCGTAGGCGCGGAAGCTCTCGCTGCGGCGCGATGCGATCCCGTCCTCGTACTCCAGCGTCAGCGCGCTCACCCGGTCGCCGTCCCAGCGCCCGTCGGCCTTGATGCCGAACAGGTTATGACTCGAACTGCCGTCCGGTCGGGTGATCATGCGGCGCCCCCAGCCGGTCTCGAGCGCGGCCTGGGCCAGCAACACCTCGGGCTCGATACCGAGCCGGGCGGCAGCCTCGATCGCATGCGGCCTGAGGACGCGCACGAAGTCTTCCGGCGATTCTATTGCCGGCTCGCCGGCAGTCTTCGCGGCATCAGTGCCGCCCGGAGCGCCGGTCACGGCGGCCGGCGTGACCGTGACGGCCGCCGCGCGTCCGGACTGTCCCGGCGACGGCTTGATTGCTTCTCCGCCGAGCTGTCGCACCAGCAGATCCGCCAGACCGAAGCCGCCCTGCCGGCCGAGTTGCAGCGAGATCTGGCTGTCGAACATGTCGCGGTAATGGGCGCTCTGGTCGCTGTCGAACAGTTCGTCGCCGAAACTCGCCGCGCGCATGTTCTTCAGCATCATCTGGATGAACAGGGATTCGAACTGGCGGGCAACCTCGCGCAGCGTCTCGGGTGATTCTGATCCCGCGCGGGCGGCCTCGCGCAGGCGGCCGAGCCCGTGCAGATCGGTGTAGATCCCTGCGCTGCCTGCGTCGATCGCCATATCAGATCACGATCAGCTCGGCGCGCAGCGCCCCCGCCTCCTTCAACGCCTCGAGGATCGCGACGAGATCGCCCGGCGCGGCGCCGACCTGGTTGACGGCGCGCACCAGCTCGTCGAGCGAGATGCCGGGATCGAACACGAACATGCGGCTGCCGTCCTGATCGATGCTGACCTCCGAGCTCGGCACGACCGTGGTCTGTCCGCGCGAGAACGGTTCGGGTTGGCTGACCTGGAGTTGTTCGGAGATCGTGACCGTCAGGCTGCCGTGCGAGACCGCTGCCGGCGATACCCGCACATGACTGCCGATGACCACCGTGCCGGTACGCGAATTGACGATGACGCGCGCCGAGGCCATGCCCGGCTCCAGCGTCAGATTCTCGAGTTCGGACATGAACGCGACGCGCTGGGCCATCGAGGCCGGCGCCCGCACCTCGACCGAGGTCGCGTCGATCGGCCAGGCGGTGCCGGCGCCGATCATCTCGTTGATCGCGTCGGCGACCCGCTTGGCAGTGGTGAAATCGGATCGATGCAGATTCAGCACCAGGCCGTCCTCGCTGCCGAAGCTGGTCGGGGCCTCGCGCTCGACGGTGGCGCCGTTCGGCACGCGGCCGACGCTCGGTACGTTGACGGTGATGCGCGAACCGTCACTGCCCTCGGCGCCGAAGCCGCCGACGACCAGATTACCCTGTGCGATCGCATAGATCGCGCCGTCGGCGCCCTTCAGCGGCGTCATCAGCAGGCTGCCGCCGCGCAGGCTCTTCGCGTTGCCGAGCGAAGACACGGTGACATCGATGGTCTGTCCCGGCTTGGCGAACGCCGGCAGGGTCGCATGGATCGTCACCGCAGCGACATTGTTCAGCTGCGGGTTCACGTTCGGCGGCAGCGTGATGCCGTACTGGGCCAGCATGTTGCGCAGGCTCTGGATCGTGAACGGGGTCTGGCTGGTCTGGTCGCCGGTGCCGTCGAGACCGACGACGAGACCGTAGCCGACCAGCTGGTTGCTGCGCACGCCGGCGACCGATGCGATGTCCTTGATGCGTTCGGCGGCAGCCTGGCCGGCGCACATCAGGCCGAGACCCAGCAACAATGCCGCGAGCGGTAACCTGAAGGTCTTCATTCTCATATCGTTGCTCCCGCGGGAATCAGAACGGCCACCAGCGACTGTTGAAGAAGCGGCTGGCCCAGCCCATCTCCGACGCGTCGGCGATCATGCCCTTGCCGCCATAGGAGATCTCGGCATTCGCGACCATCGCAGAGAGGATCGTATTGTTGGCCTGGATATCGACCGGACGGATCACGCCGGTCAGGCGGATATACTCGTCGCCCTTGTTGATCGAGATCAGCTTCTCGCCGCGGATACGCAGATAACCGTTCGGCAGCTCCTCGATGACCAGCGCGGTGATATCGCCGGTCAGCTGATTGCTCTGCTCGCTGCCGCCCTCGCCGTTGAAGCTCTTGCTGGAATTGAGGCTGTTCTCGAGGCTCAGCGGCGTGCTGCTGACGCCGCCGGCGCGGAAGCCGAACAGCCGGCCGAACAGCGTCGGATTCTGCGTCTGGATCGAGTTGTCCTTGCTGGTGCTGGCGCTGGCGCTCTGCGTCGCATTGGTGCGTTCGGACAATACGACGGTGACGACGTCGCCGACCCGCCGCGCGCGCACGTCCTCGAACAGGGAGCCGTTACGGCTGGCCTGGAAGATCGCGCCCTCGGTGGTCCTGGTGGAGTACTCCGGCCACGAATAGACCTCTTCCGAGATGCGCGTGTCCTGTCTCGGCGCCGAGGCGCAGCCGCTCGCGATCAGCAGCACCAGCAACGCCGTCAGGATAGTCCTGTAGTCAGTGATCATCGACGCGGTCCCCGTCAGAGATTGTTGTTGACGTACTGCAGCATGCGATCGACGGACGAGATCGCCTTCGAATTCATCTCGTAGGCGCGCTGGGCCTCGATCATGTTGACGAGTTCCTCGACGACATTGATGTTCGAGCTTTCCAGCGCCGACTGGATCACGCTGCCGAGGCCGTTGATCGCCGGCGTGCCGGTCACCGCGGCGCCGCTCGACGCCGACTCCAGGAACAGGTTCTGTCCGATCGGCTGCAGGCCGGCCGGGTTGACGAAATCGGCGAGCTGCACGGTGCCGACCTGGGTCGGCGTCGGGTTACCGGGCGTCAGCACGGTGACCACGCCGTCCTGGCCGATGGTCACGGTCAGCGCGTTGTTCGGGATGGTGATCGCCGGCTGCAAGGCATACCCGCTCGAGGTCACGACCTGGCCCTGGGCATCGACGTTGAACGAGCCGTCCCGGGTATAGCCGATCGTACCGTCCGGCTTCAGTACCTGGAAGAAACCGCGCCCCTCGATCGCCATGTGCAGCGGATTGCCGGTGTCGATCGTCGTCCCCTGCGTGAACAGCTTTTCGGTGGCGACCGTGCGCACGCCGGTGCCGAAGCTCAGACCGGTCGGCAGCAGCGAATCCTGCGCTGACTGCGCGCCGACCTGGCGCACGTTCTGGTACAGCAGGTCCTCGAACACCGCCCGGTCCTTCTTGAAGCCGGTCGTGTTGACGTTGGCAAGATTGTTCGAGATCACCGACATCCGGTTCTGCTGGGCGTCGAGTCCGGTCTTGGCTATCCACAGTGCATTGCTCATCGGTCTGTTCTCCGAAAGATGTTTCGCGTTACAGCTGCATCAGGCGCGCGGACGACTTGTCGTTCTCTTCCGCGGTCTGCATCAGCTTGATCTGCATTTCGAACTGGCGCGACAGCGCGATCATGCTGACCATCGCGTCGACCGTATTGACATTGCTGCCCTCGAGCGCGCCGGTGACCAGCCGTACCGAGGCATCGGCCAGTCCGGGCAGTCCATTCTGCTCATACACGAGTCCGTCGGGGCCCTTGACCAGGGTCTCCGGATCGGGACGGACCAGCTTGATGCGATCGACGACCGCGAGCGCATCCGGCGTCTGGCCGATCGGTCTTATCGAGATCGTGCCGTCGACACCGATCTCGATCTTTTCCGCCGGCGGTATCGCGATCGGCGCGCCCGAATCGCCGAGCACCGGATGGCCGGCGCCGGTCACCAGCGTGCCGTTCGGCGTCACGCGCAGGTTGCCGGCGCGGGTGAAGGCCTCGAGGCCGTTCGCCGACTGCACGGCGATCCAGCCTTCGCCGTCGACCGCGACGTCAAGTTCGTTGCCGGTCACCATCTGCGGACCCGGCGCCTGGTTGAAGGCCTCGGGGCCGAGCACGCTGTAGACGCGCGTCGGGTGCCCCGGTCCCTCGATCTCGACATTGGTGAAGCCGAGCAGGTCCTCGCGGAATCCGGTCGTCGAGGCATTGGCAAGATTATGGGCGTTGGCCGCCTGCGCCTGCAGGGTCTGGCTGGCGCCGGTCATCGCGACATAAAGCATCCGGTCCATCGTCTAGCCTCCGCCCGTTTGTCGTTCAGCGTCCGTCATCAACGCAGGTTGATGATGGTCTGGGTCACCGTATCGGCGGTCGAGATGATCTGGGCGTTGGCCTGGAAGTTGCGCTGCGCCGTGATCATCCGCACCAGCTGTTCGGTCAGGTCGACGTTCGATCCTTCGAGCGCGCCGGACTCGATCAGGCCGAGGCTCGAGGAGCCCGCAGTCGACACCAGCGGACTGCCCGACTCGAAGCTCTCCGCCCAGCTGGTGTCGCCGAGCTGGACCAGCCCCTGCGGATTGCTGAAGTTCGCCAGCGCCACCTGTGCCAGCACGCGGGTCTGGCCGTTGGTGAAGCGCGCCAGCAGCACGCCGGAGCTGTCGATGTCGATGCCGCTCAGGCGACCGGTCGTGAAACCGTCCTGCTGCAGCGAGGTGACATTGAAGCCGCCGCCGAACTGGGTGATCGTGCCGTAGTCCATCGTCAGGGTCAGGTTCGAGGCGCCGCCGCCCGGATTGACCGGCGTCATCGTGATCGACGACGGCGGCACGGGATTGCCGTTGATCGACTGCAGCATGCCGTTTGACGTGAACTGCATCATGTCGGAACCGTTCGGCTGCGCGCCCGGCACCTGCTGGCCGTTGACGAAGACATAGGTCTCCCACTGGTTCGGAATGCCGGTCTTGCGATAGTAGGCGGTGGCCAGATGCGGCGTGCCGAGCGAGTCGTAGATCGTCAGCGAGGTCGAGTTGTTGAAGGTCGATGCATCGGTCACGTCGAACGGCGCCTGTACGGCGCCGTCGGCGCCGGCCGTCACATCCGTGCCGCCGCCGCCCGCAACCTGTGTCAGAGTGGACACATCGATCGTCAGCTGCGTCGCCGGCTGCGGGCCGCCGGGACCGTCAGCGTCCCAGTTCAGGGTCACGCTGCCGGTGGTGCCGACCGTCAACTGCGCGGTGCTGGTCGTGCCGCCGGCGCCGATCATCGTGACCTCCCAGTCATCGCCGCCCAGGTGCGTGAACTGCAGTTGTGCGCCGGCGACCGGCTGGCCGAAGGCATCGACCAGGTTCAGCGGCGCCGTCGTCACCGGAGAATCGTCGGTGTCGAGCACCGGATTCGCCCCGGCGCTGCCCAGCGAGATGATGCCCGAAACCTGGTGACCGGCCGGCACGTTTGCCGAGGCATTGAGATTGAGGCCGAAGCGAATGGCGCTGGTCGCCTGCGGCGCGATGTCGGAGGTGTCGAGCTGGATGTCGCCGAGCGCGCCGGTGACATTGCCGGCGCCGTCGGCGAGGTAACCGGTCAGCCGCTGTCCCTGCGCATTGACGATGAAGCCTGTGTTGTTGACGCCGAAGGCGCCGGCGCGCGAATAGACGATGCTGCCGCCGTCGTTCAGACGGAAGAAGCCCTGGCCGCTGATCGCGAGGTCGAGATTGTTGTTGGTGAACTCGATGTTGCCGCCGGAGAACTCCTGGGCGATGTTGGCGATGCGCACGCCGCTGCCGATCGCGTTCGAGGACGACCCGAGTCCCGAGCTCGCGAACACGTCCGAGAAATGCACCGTCGACTGCTTGAAACCGGTGGTGCTGGCATTGGCGACGTTGTTGCCGATGACCCGCAGGTCCGCGGACGCGGCGTTCAGGCCGCTCAGAGCTGTACGAAATGGCATTGCGCTATCTCCCTGGTGATCGAGCGTTAAACGTTGACTGCCTACATGACCTGCTTGACGTTGCCGAGCGCGACCGGACCGATGCCGGCGACATTCAGCGTGATACCCTGTCCGTTGCGTCCCATCGTGACGCTGTCGACCCTGGCAGTGACCAGCGTGTCGAGGGCAAAGGACCGACCATCCAGCTGCATGTCGGCCTCGATGTAATAGGTTCCGTCGGCGACGCGCACGCCTTCGTCATTACGACCGTCCCAGTTGAACTGCGTGCTGCCCGTGTTCTGCGCGCCGAGGTCGAGTCGGCGGACGAACTGACCGGCGGCATCATAGATGCCGACCGTGAGCTGGCTGGTGCCGACCGGCACATCGATCGCGCCCGTAACCCCGCCGTCAGGCCCGAGCTGTACGGTCTCGGAAGGCACCAGCACCGAACGGCCGACCATCGCGGAGGCCTGCAAGGCCTGCCCCGAGTACATCGCGGTCGCGACCTGCTGGAAGGTATCCTGCAGGTCCTGGATCCCGGCCACCGTGCTGAACTGCGCGATCTGGGTATAGAACTCGCCGCTCTCCATCGGCTTCAGCGGGTCCTGGTTGTTGAGCTGGGTGACCATCAGCTTCAGGAACTCGGTCTGTCCGAGCTTGTCGGAACGGCTGTTGTCCTGCGTCTGCGTCAGTCCCAGGCTGTTCAGCAACTGCGTGTCGATCGTCGTCATTTAACTTGTCCCGTGCGGTTGTCGTGGATCCGGCCGTCGCGTCACTGTCCGAGGCGCAGCAGGTTCATCAGCATCTGTTTCGAGGTATTCACGACCTCGACGTTATTCTGGTAGGTACGCGAGGCGGAGATCATGTCCGCCATCTCCTCGACCACATTGACGTTAGGGCGATAGACATAGCCCTCGGCGTTGGCCAGCGGGTGATCCGGCTGGTACTGCTGCTGCGCCGGCTTGGTATCCTCGACGATGCCGGTGACGCGCACGCCGGCGACACTGTTGTCCAGCGTCTTCTGGAAACTCTCGAACACCGGCCGGCGCGCCTTGTAGACACCCTCTTCCGTGGCGCTGACGCTGTCGGCATTGGCGAGATTGCTCGCCGTCGTATTCAGTCGCACGGTCTGCGCGCTCATGGCCGAGCCGGCGATGTCGAAAATCGAAAACAGACCCATGATCATTCTCCCCTGATGGCGCCGAGCAGTCTCTTGATGGTGCCGTCCAGGAACGTGAAGCTCGCCTGGTGGCGGATCGCGTTCTCGGCGAACTGCGCCTGCTCGACCTGGACATCGACCGTGTTGCCGTCGGCCGAGGTCTGTTGCGGTATCCGGTACTTCAGTTGCATGTGCATCGCATCACCGGCCGCCGCGGCGGTGTCGATATGTCGGGCGTTGGTCTTCGCCATCGACAGTTCGCCGCCCATCGCGCCGTTGAGCGCCGCGCGAAAGTCGATGTCGCGCGCCTTGTAGCCGGGCGTATCCGCATTGGCCATGTTCGCGGCCAGCACCTCGGCGCGCTTGCCGTAGAGCTGCAGGGCCTGGGCATGGATCCCGAACGCGGCGTCGATCTTCGATGACATCGGGCGTCACTCCGTGATGGTCCGTCCTGCGCAACAAGAGCAATTGCCATGCCAAGCAGAAATATCTCTGTCAAACATTGACTTGATGATCAATCCCGGCGCCCTCGGCAAGGTGTCCTCGGCAATGTACTGCCGCCGGGCGGCAAGGCGGCGCCGCAACCGGCAACGCCGGCCCGGGAGGACCCCGGGGATCGCCGCCCCATATATGGCATGGATATTGAATGAGTATTGTCGCCATCGGAATTGGAGCCATCAGATCGGAGACGGACGGCAATGAGACAGACGATCATCGCAGGACTCGCGGCACTGGCGCTGTCGGCAACGGCCGCGGCCGCGCCGCAGGGTATCGAGGCCGAGTCGCATGCGCGCATCCTCGACACTGCGCGGGATTTCCTCGAACAGCAACTGGCCGGCCATGCCGGCAAAAGCGAGATCCGCCTCGGCAGCCTCGACCGTCGCCTGCGGCTGGCCCGCTGTGATGCCGGGCTCGAGGCATGGTTGCCGCCGGGCAGTCGTCTCGCCGGCAATACCAGCGTCGGTATCCGCTGCGGCGGCACGCAGCCGTGGAGCCTGTTCGTGCCGGCGCGGGTCTCGCTGCTCGAATCGGTCGTCGTCGCGCGGGGCTTTCTCGCCCGCGGCACCGAGATCGGCCCGGAACACATCGAGATCGCCGAACGCGACATCACCGCATCGGGACACGGCTATCTCGACGATCCGGAACTGGCGATCGGCATGGTGCTGAAACAACCGCTGCAGGGCGGCCTGGTGCTGACGCCGGCAATGATCGAGCGTCCCCGCCTGGTGCGCCGGGGCGATGAAGTCGTGATCGTCTCGCGCACCGGCAACTTCGAGGTGAGGATGGCCGGCAGCGCATTGTCGGACGGCGCCGAGGGCGACCGTATCCGGGTCAGGAACAACAAGTCGAAACGTATCATCGAAGGGAGGGTCACCGCGCACGGCGCCGTCCTGGTGCAGATGTAGACGGATGCCGATGCGAACATTCGCCGTATCGATGCTATTTATATATCGTCGCAGCGGTCGATACAGCGAGTGAGAGCACAGGAGCGAGGAATATGCCCATAGAAATCAACGGATCGTCGACGCCCCAGCCGGGCCGGGCCGGAGAGTCCGGTTCGCTGCGCGTCGTGCGCAACGAAGGCAACGGCGAACGACAGGACGGCGGCGGAAAGACCCCGACGGACTCGGTCGTGCTGACCGGCAGCGCCGGGCTGATGCAGCGACTCGACAACCGGATCGCCGAGATCCCGGTCGTCGATACCGCGCGCGTCAACACGATACGCCAGTCGATCGAGGACGGCAGCTTCCAGCCGGATTTCGGCAGGGTTGCCGACCGGCTGATCGACCGCGAGATCGCGCTGTTCGGCAATACCGCCGGCTGACCGCAGACGATTGAATATCCATATACCGGAGACAGGAAACGACATGACGACTTCTAACGACCTGTGGCAACGACTCGATGACTGCGTCGCGCGCGAAATCGACGCGAGTCAACGACTGCTCGAAACCCTGCGCGAGGAAAACGCGGCGCTGTCGACCCGCGATGCCGCGCGCATCGAGCGGGCCGTCGACGCCAAACGCGACGCGCTGGCCGCACTCGAGACGCTCGACCGCGAACGCGAAGGCTTGATCCGCGCATCGGGACAGGCCGCGGACCCGCTGGCCGTCGACGGCGCCGCGCCTGCCGATCCGCGCCGTCGCAGTCGCCTGGTCGACAACTGGATGCGTCTGCTCGAACTGGCCGGGGAATGCCAGCGGCAGAACAACATCAACGGCGCGCTGATCCAGTCCGGCCTGCGCCACACCCGCCAGGTACTGTCCCTGCTCAAGGGTCAGACCCAGGGCGAGTCGCCGCAGCAATACGGCCCCCGCGGCACCTCACCCGTCAGCTGGGACCGACACAGTCTCGGCAAGATCTGAGCCGGTCGCCGCGTCCGCGCGGCGGTTCTGGCCATCGCCGGTCCATCAATGCTAGAATCTGGCCTCGCCTGCGCGGCACGAAGACCGCGGGGTGAAAATCCGTGGGGCGGTAGCTCAGCTGGGAGAGCGTCGCGTTCGCAATGCGAAGGTCGGGAGTTCGATCCTCCTCCGCTCCACCAACCCTGTTTCCGGGACGATGGCCCTCAAATTCGACCTCGGCTCCCCGCCTCCGACATCTGCTGACATTGCGGCCGAACGCGACCGCTCCGAGGACCAGCGGGCCGCCATCCAGAAGAAGCTGATCCCTTTCCTGATCGCCGCGTTCGTCGCGATCATCTCGCTGGTGACCTTCCAGATCACCGTCATCGTCCCCGCGGTGCGCAATCCCGAGACCAGTCCGACCTTCCTCGCGATCGTCGCGCTGTTCATCCCCTACATGGCGTTCATCCTGTTCTTCATCGCGAACCACCTGCGCCACAAGATCATCGAGAATCCGCGCAAGGCGCTGAAGACCTATATCGCGACCCTCGAAGAGATCCCGCCCGAGGAACAGGAGGCGCTGGCCGCCGCGATTGCAGCCGGTGAATTTCCCGCCGAAGTCGCGGACTACCAGCGCCGCGTCGCGGCGCTCGGGCGCGCGCTGGTGCGCGCCGAGGCGGATGCGATCAAAGCCCGAGAAAGGCCACACAGTCAGGCGCCAGCTCCCGGCGCGCCCGTTCGATGATCGCGCGCGCCTGCGCCTCGCTCAACTGTCCGGCGTGATCGCCGGTCTGTCCCTTGCGAATGAAACTCTTCGGCCTGAACGACAGCCGGCCTGACGGCAGGCGCGTGGTGAAACGGTCTGAGTGGCGCTTCATCCAGTCGAACGAGCAATAGTCGAGCACCCGTGCCCGCGCCTCCGGCGCGAGAGACCAGCCGAGAAACGCGAGCAGCCGGTCGATGCCGCTCTCGAGGTCGACGACGAGGTCTTCGTAACGCAGCCAGAGCAGGTTCGGCGCATCGCGATGCGGCCACCAGCCGGCGACATTGCGATACCAGGCGCCGAATTCCATCCAGCGGTCGAAGAATGCGTCGAATGAGGGCGGCGGCGGCAGCTTCATCACTGCGCGCGCCTCGTCGGTCAGGTTCATCTGATGGTGATACATGCTGACGCAGCAGTCGCGCGGGTCGCGCGAGGTCAGGACGATGCGGACGGTGTCGACGCCGGGGGTCTGCTCACAGGTACAGTGGGTCTTGAACACGCGCGGGTCGGGCAGGCGTTCGAAGGCCTCGAGGCGGTCCTGCCAGCTGCGCTCGGGATTCGGAAACTCGATCCACGGGACGACGTCGAAGATCGATTCGAAGCTGTCGTCGCCGCCGCTGCGGAGCTGGTGCAGGATCTGCTGCATCCAGGTCGTGCCGGCCTTGGGCGCGGTGGTGATGAGGACATCGGTCGGGCGCGGGCGGAAATTCGCGAGCATGACCGGGTCGTGCGTGCGGCCGGGGGCGCCCCATTTGGGATCGAGCGGTGGTTCCTGGCCCATGCTGCCTATCCTGTCGCTGTTGTTTCAGTGCCAGGAAGCTGCCGGCCGTCCCGTTGCGGGACGACCGGCAGC
>JBJHCZ010000020.1:0-60355 GCA_050486285.1 Chromatiales bacterium | reverse complement strand
GGCTGTTGAAAAAGCCCGGCGGGTTTGCGCAGCGAAGTCAAGCGCAGCCTCGCCGGAGCCCGAAGGGTGCCGCGCAGCGGCAGCGAGGCGAGCCATTCGCGGAGAAAACCCGCCGGGCCTTTTCAACAGCCTGTTAATGCCGGGGGCAGAAAAAAGCCGGGCAGCGGTCAGACCGCTGCCCGGCTGCGTTCCAGGGCCTTAATGTCTCAGTGCTTGTGGTAGGTCGGCTCGACCGTGTCGCGCAGCGCGCTGGCGCCCGGCGTCGGCGGCAGGATCGGCATCGTCTGCTGCGGGAATTCGCCGGTCAGGCTCTCGAGAAACGCAACGATATCGTTGACCTGGCCGTCCGACAGCGTCATGTCGAGCTGCGTTGCCGCCATCACCCGCACCGCCTCGTCGAGCGTCCATACCGAGCCGTTATGGAAATACGGCGCGGTCAGCGCGACATTGCGCCAGGTCTGTACCTTGAACATATGCTTGTCTTCTTCCTTGCCGGTGACCTCGAAGCGGCCGAGGTCCGACTTCAGGTCGTACTTCTCGACATATTCGTTATTGGTGAAGGTCGGGAAGCGCTGGAAGAAGCCGGTGCCCATCGGCAGCGTGGGGCCGGCGAAGATCACGCCCTGGTGGCAGGCGACGCAACCGACTTCCTCGACCAGGTTCATGCCGCGCTTGGCCTGCTCCGAGATCGCGGTCTCGTCACCCTTGAGGTAGCGGTCGAACGGGCTGTTCGGCGTGATCAGCGTCCGCTCGTAGGCGGCGATCGCCATCGCCATGTTGTCGTAGGTGACGGCGCCGAAGATCTCCTCGAACTGCTTGCGATAACCCGGGATCGCCTTCAGGCGCTCGACGATCTGCTCCTCGGATTGCATGCCCATCTCGATCGGGTTCAGCGGCGGGCCCTTGGCCTGTTCCTCGAGCGTCGGCGCGCGGCCGTCCCAGAACTGCGCGGTCATGAAGGCGGCGTTCCATACCGTCGGCGCCTTGCGTCCGCCGACCTGACCGTCGACGCCGACCGAGGTCGGGCGACTGTCGGTGCCGCTGCCCATGACGTTATGGCAGGAATTGCATGACACCGTCCCGCTGGACGACAGGCGCGGATCGAAATACAGCTGTTTGCCGAGCTCGATCTTCTCGGGCGTCATCGGGTTGCCCGCCGGGATCGGCGGCTTGTCGGGCAGGGCCTGGAAGGCCTGGGCGGATGCCTGTGCGCCGAAGGTCATGAGGGCCGCCGATGCGCAGGCGACGGTGAGGATACGCAGACTCTTCATGATGGATTGCAGCCTCCCTGTTGTGATGAACCATGACTACAGTGAGGTCAATTCTATTGCAATGTTTAGAACAAGTCTATATTAAAAAAACCTAGTGATTTCATGGGGAAATAGTTGGCAGAGGGTCCTGTCGGCGACGTCCGGGATTGACTTGGGCCACGCCTCGGGTTTCCCCCGCCGGCGAGCTGTGTTAGAAAGGTTACTTTCTGAACGCCCGGGGGGGAGGCCGCCATGCAAATCCGTGAAAACTGTGTCGTTTCGATCCACTACACGCTGACGAACGGGGCAGGCGATCAGCTCGACTCGTCTTCCGGTCAGGATCCGTTCACCTATCTGCACGGGGCGCGCGGCATCATCCCCGGTCTCGAACGGGCGCTCGAGGGCAAGTCACCGGGCGACGAGTTCCAGGTCACGATCCCGCCCGCGGAGGCCTATGGCGAGGTCAACGAGGGCCTGATCCAGTCGATCCCGCGCGAGGCCTTTGCCGGCATCGACAATCTCGAGCCCGGGATGCAGTTCCAGACCCGCGACCCGAACGGCCAGACCCTGAACATCACAATTCGGGAGGTCGCCGACGATAGCGTCAGGATCGATGCCAATCACCCCCTGGCCGGCCAGGCCCTGCATTTCGACGTCAGCATCACCGGGGTCCGCGAGGCCACCGAGGAGGAACTCGAGCACGGCCACGTCCATCCGTAGTCACCGGCCCGGCCCGTTCTCGCTTGTTCGGGGCGTGTCCCCGAACAAGTTGCTGTCTCCCCTGAAATTTCCTGCTCATTGACACAAGCTTGCAATCTCTTGCCAGGGATTGCAGAACCTCCCGGGACAGTGACGGTCCCATCGGTTATAGTCCGGGACATGCCATGCGCGACGGATCGCGCCCAGAGGCAACCGAATCCGGCCGGCACAGGACGGTCTTCCGCCGGCCCCGCAGGGAGGAGTGTCCGATGAAAACACTCGCCGCACTGATCGTCTTTCCGCTGATCGCGCTGCTGGCCGCGCCCCAGGCCTTTGCCCGGGACGACGACGCGTTCTCCGAGGGGGAACTCCGCCAGCTGCTCGCCCCGGTCGCGCTGTATCCCGATGGCCTGTTGTCACAGGTGCTGATCGCGTCGACCTATCCGCTCGAGGTCGTCGAGGCCGCGCGCTGGTCGCGCGCCAATCCCGGGTTCGAGGGCCAGGCGGCAGTCGATGCCGTGGCCGGCAAGGACTGGGATCCGAACGTCCGGGCGCTGGTGGCCTTTCCGGACCTGATCGCGCGCATGAGCGAGGAACTCGAATGGACGCGGCGACTCGGCGAGGCCTTCCTGCTGCAGGAGGATGAGGTCATCGCCGCAGTCCAGGACCTGCGCGCGCGCGCCGAGGCCGCCGGCTCGCTCGATCGTCTCGAACATGCGCGCGCGTATCGCAGCAACGACGTCATCATCATCGAACCGCGCGACACCCGCGTCATCTATGTCCCGTACTACAGCCCGCGCATCGTCTACGGCGGTTGGGGGTGGTCGGCATACCCGCCTTATTACTGGTATCCGCCGCCGGGCTACTATGCCTCGACCGGCTTCTGGTGGGGCGGCGGGGTCGTGCTGTCGTCGGCGTATTTCATCAGCGGGTTCGACTGGCGTTACCGCCATATCGTGATCCTGAGCCATTACCGCCCGCATTATCGTTACGTCGACTCGCCGAGATGGCGTCATGATCCGAAGCATCGCCGTGGCGTCGTCTATCGCCAGCCGGCGCTCAGCCGTCAGTTCTCGCGCGCGGCCCCGACGACGCCACAGGCGCAGCCGTCCACGCAACAGGGCGCGCCGCGGCCGGCGCTGCGCCGGCAGCCGGGCGCGTATTACAGCAGCGGTGACCGTCAGACCACGAGTGCCGGCGACGACGGCCGGCGCGCCGGCGCGACGACGCAGCTTCGCAGCGGCAGTCCGGGCGGCGATCGTACGACCTCGGGCCTGCGCCGTTCCGGCGGCGATACGATCCAGCGCAATGCGCAGCAGACAGAATCGGCATCAACGGACGACAGTGCCGCGACGCCGCCGGTCGGCATCCGTCCCGGCAGCCGCACCGGCAACCGCACGGACGGTCTTCAGCGTGCGGAACCGGCGCGCACGACGCGCGGCTCCGCGCTGTCGACGCCGCGCAGCGATGCCGCGCGCGGCGCGCAATCCTCTCGCAGCAGCGCCCCGTCGCCGCGTCGCGATACGCGCGGCGTACAGTCGTCACCCGGCGCGGCGGCGCCGACTCAGCAGCGGCCTTCGTTCAGCGGCGGCGGTGACGGCGGCCGCGGTTCCGCGCTGAGGGGCCTGCGCTGACATTACGCGCACGATGACATCGCGACGGGCGGGGCGCCGCGCGCGCTGGACATTGCTGTGGCTTGCGCTGTGCCTCCCGGCACTGGCGGAGGCCGGCGGCCCGGCGCAGCCGGCGCCGGTGCAGGGTTACGAGATCGTCCGCGTCTATCCGCATGCGCGCGACGCCTTCACCCAGGGACTGATCTGGCTCGACGGCCATCTCTACGAGAGCACCGGCCTGAACGGCGCGTCGTCACTGCGCAAGGTCGAGCTGCGCACGGGGCGCGTCGTGCGCCGGCACGATCTCGATGCGAAATACTTCGGCGAGGGGCTCACCGCCTGGGGGCCGAACCTGATCCAGCTGACGCTCAGGTCGGGTACCGGCTTCGTCTATGACCGCGAGACGTTTCGGCTGCGGCAGACCTTTCATTACCGCGGGCAGGGCTGGGGGCTGACGCATGACGGCCGGCGTCTGATCATGAGCGACGGCAGCGCGGATCTGCGCTGGCTCGATCCGCTGACCTTCAACGAAACGCATGTGCTGCGCGTCCACGACGCCGGCCGGCCGGTCGATAATCTGAACGAGCTCGAATACGTCAACGGCGAGATCTACGCGAACGTCTGGCCGACCGATCGCATCGTCCGGATCTCGCCGGACACGGGGCAGGTGCTCGGGTGGGTCGATCTATCGGGCTTGCTGTCGGTCGCGGACCGGATGATGCCGGTCGGGGAGTTGAACGGCATCGCCTATGACGCCGCGCGCGACCGCCTGTTCGTGACCGGCAAGCGCTGGCCGAAGCTGTTCGAGATTCGGTTGTTGCCGGCGCCCTGAGGTCAGCTGCCTTCGCGCAGTCGATTCAGCCAGTAGCGGGCGTGATCCTGGTAACGCGGTTCGCGGCCGGCGGCCTCGAAGGCGGCGCGGGCGATATTGCGTTGGCCGGCGTGGAAGGCGGAGATGCCGAGCAGCAGCCGCGCCTCGGCTTCGGCCTCCTTGAGGCCGCCCTTCGCGAGCGCGCGTTCGAGGCGGGCCGTGGCCCGATCCCAGTTCTGGTCTTCGTAATACAGCTTGCCGAGCAGCAGATCGAGATCGCCGTCCTTGTCGAGATCGGCAGCCTTTTCCAGATGTCGCTTCGCCTTGTCGCGCTCGCGGGCAAGCAGCCACAGTCGACCGAGCAGCGCGAGCCGCTCGCCGTCGGCCTCGAGCTCGCCTGCCTCCAGCCACTGTTCGAGCATGCGCGCGGCCTTCTCCGGGATGCCGAGATTGGCGTGGAAGCCCGAGATGCGCTCGAGATCCTCGGACCCGAGCAGTTTGAGCCGGTAGGCGAGCATCATCGTCGCCAGCGCCTCGTGCTGCTTGTCCTGGGTGAACAGCACATAACTCAGGAACTGCCAGTAGGTGCCCTTGTCGGGAAACAGGACGACGGCATCCCGCAGCACCCGTTCGGCCTTCGGCCAGGCCTCCTGTTCGCGGTAGATCGCGAGCAGGATCTGGTACCAGTTCTCCTTCGCCTCCTGGCTTGAATTGATCGCCCGCAGGATATGGCGCTCGGCGACGTCGAACTGCTTGAGCTCGTAATAGACATAACCGGCGACCGCGAGCATGTCCGGGTCGGGGGCGGCTGAAGCCGCGATGACGGAGTCGACGTGGCGACGCGCGCAATCGAAGTCCCGGAGCGTCAGGCAGACCTGGGTCAGCGCCATCGTCACGCCGTTCGCGATCTGATCGGGCAGGACATTGAATGACAGCGACTCCTCGAAGGCCGCGCGGGCGCGCGCCGAGTCGTCGGCCTCATAGTAGGCGAAGCCCAGCATCTGCTGCAGCACGGCCTTTTCATAGGCATTGAGATTGCCGCGCCGGGTCAGCGCGGTCAGCCGGGAGATCGCCTGCGCACTGTTGCCGCCGGCGAGCAGTTCATTCGCCGCCTGCACCTCCCGGTGCAGCTCGGCCGACATGCCCATCTGCGCCGGCGCCGTCAGCGGCGCGAGCAGGGCGACAAGCAGGAGCATTCGCAGCAGTCCGCGCATGTCGCCGCTCATCCGCTCAGGCTGAATTCGATGCGCTGGCGCGCGATGACCTCGATCGGCTGCCCGTCCTGGCGCCTGGGCTCGAAACGCCAGTGCATGACGCTGTTGATCGCGGCGCGGTCGAACACGCCCGGCGGCTCCGCGCCGACGACGCGGACGTCGCGGACCCGGCCGTTGGCATCGACGGTGAACTCGACATCGACGAAGCCCTCGATGCGGCGCATGCGCGCATGCGCCGGATACTCCGGCGGTATCCGTACCAGCGCGACCAGCTCGCCGGCGTCGATCCACTGCGGACCGGCGATGTCGCCGAGGAACGGTCCACCCAGGCTCGGCGCGGGGGATGGCGCAATCGGCGGCATGCGCATCGGCTCGACGGTCGTCGTGGTATCGGTGACGACGCGCTGGACCTCCGGCGGCTTCTCGGTCTTCGGCTTTTCCGGCGGCGGACGGCGCTCGCGGCGCGGTTCGATGAGGTTGTCTTCCTGGCTGCGGACATAGTCGATGCGCAGCACCTCGGTCGTGCTGATCGCGCGCATCGAGTGCTGGTTGATCATGAACAGCATGATGAAAAACAGCAGCACGTTGACCAGCGCCGCGATCAGCACCGCGGAACCGAAGCGAATGACGGTCGGGTTCACTGGCCGCTGTTCTCGCGGGTCGCGACCGCGACGTTGTTGACGCCGGCCAGGCGAACCTGGTCGACGACCAGAACGAGCAGCCCGGTGCGTGATTCGTCATCGGCGAGGACGACGACCGAGCCTTCCGGATGTTCGGCGTGCAGGCGGGCGACGTGGCTGCGCACGGTGCGCGGATCGACGCGCTGGCGGTCGATCCACACCTCGCCGTCGCGGGTCACCGCGATCATGATGTTGGCGCGCTCCTGCGGCACCGCGGTGCGCGCGTCGGGCCGGTTGATGTCGACGCCGGCCTCCTTGACGAACGACGAGGTCACGACGAAGAAGATCAGGATGATGAAGATCATGTCGATCAGCGGCGTCAGGTTGATCGACGGCGCTTCATGTTGCTGATGGGAATGGGTGCGCCTACTCATCGATGATGTCCTCCGATTCCAATTCCGCATCCTCGGCATCCAGCAGCAGCTCGGACTCGAGCCGGTGCTGGACCGCGATCGCGCGCTCCTCGAGATTGTTGCTGAAATAGATGCCCGACAGCGCCGTGACGAGGCCGGCCATCGTCGTCAGCAGGGCCTGCGAGATGCCTGCCGCCATGCCGCGCACGTTGCCGGTGCCGAACAGCGTCATCGCATCGAAGGACTTGATCATGCCGCCGACGGTGCCGAACAGACCGAGCAACGGCAGCATCGCGGTCAGCACCAGGATCGTCGGCAGGTAGTGATGCAGCTGCGCGTCGAAGTCCATCAGCAGGCCCTGGCGATACCACTCGCGGGCGCCTGCTTCCGCAGGCGCCTCGCTGCGCCATTGATTGACGATCTCGGCATGCTGTTCCCTCGCGCCGATCGTGACGAACCAGTAGCGCTCGAGGATCAGCGTCCACATCACGCAGGAGGCGATCAATATCAGCCATATGACATAGCCGCCGCGTTCGAAGAATTCGAGCCACGAGTCCAGCGCGAACATCGTCAGTCCTCAATGCTCCCCGCCGCGTGACGCCATCAGCCGGGTGCTGTGATGCTCCAGCACCTCGACCAGGCGGTTGGCCTGGCCGTTCAGGAAGCTGTGGATCAGCAGCACCGGGATCGCGACCGCGAGACCGAGTTCGGTCGTGACCAGCGCCTGCGAAATACCGCCCGACATGATGCGCGGGTCGCCGGAGCCGAACAGCGTGATCGCCTGGAAGGTCTCGATCATGCCGGTCACGGTGCCGAGCAGACCGAGCAGCGGCGCGATCGCGGCAAAGATCGCCAGCGTGCGCAGGCCGCTGTGCATGCTGGCCGATTCCTCGCCGACCTTTTCATGCAGGCGCGCCGACAGCGCCTTGGCCGACAGATGGCTGGTCTGCTCTGCGGTCAGGTGCAGGCGGCCGAGCGGATTGTTGTCGCTGTTCTGCTCGGATTTGGCCTGGGCGTTCATCCGGCTGCGCATGACCATCAGGCTGGCGTAACGGACGCCGGCGATGCCGAGCGCGATGACACCGATCACGATGATCAGATAGCCGATGATGCCGCCCGCATCGATGCGCTCGAACATGTTCGGGCTGTGGACGATCAGCGACAGGATCGCGCCGCGCGACGGGTCGACCGGGAACAGCTGGAAGCCCGAGGTCGAGCCCTCGAGTCCGGCCGCGAGACTGGTGAAGCGGGGCGGCGGCTGCCGACTCAGCTCGACGAGCTTCTCGGTCTCGGGCAGATAGCGCAGGAACTTGCCGTCGCTGACCGCGTTGAACACGCCGACGCGGGTCACCGTCTTGATCGACTCGTCGCCCTGCGCGGTGATGACCGGGGCCTGGAAGCGGGTGATCTTGCCGTTCTGCGCGGTCGCCTCGAGGATCGTCAGCCACAGGCCCTCCATATCCTCGATCGACAGCGCGTGCGGGCGCGCGGCGATCTCGGCCAGCCGCTGCGGCCATTCCTCGAACTGCGCAGTCAGCAGCGTGCCCTGCAGGCTGGCCTGGGCGTCGAGCGCCGACTGGCGTGCAATGCTGAAGACGGTCTGCAGCTCGCCGGCGCGCTCGGAGAAGGTCTGTTCCAATGCGGCGAGGCGCGCCTCGTTGCCCTCGAACTGGCGTCGCAACTGGTCGGCGCGGCGTTCCTCGCGTTGCTCTTGCGCGCGCGCCTCTTGCAGCAGGGTCTGCTGGCGATTCCTGTCCTGCAGGAAGCGCGCCTCGCGCTCGCGATGATGACGCTGCTCGGCGCCGCGCGACTGGCGGACTTCCTCCAGCAGTTGATCCAGGCTGATCGAACGTTGCGCTTCGGTCTCCGCAGTGGCCGCGGCGAGTGCGCCGCCGCTGGCGAAGGTCAGCGCGGCGGTCAGGGAGAGGGCGATGAGGGATCTGTTCATGAGCCTTGCTCCGGCGCGGCGACGGGCAGTCGGATCAGGTCGGGCGGCAGTTCCTTGCGCGCGAGGCGCAGGCCTTGCTTGATCAACGCGACATTGTTCGACGGCAGGGTCTGCCAGCCGTTGCCGCGCGCATCCCAGACGCCTGCCTCACGCTCGTCGAGTGTCATGTAATAGAGTGCGGTCCGACCGATGCGGAGCAATTCAACGGTCTTCTGGCCGTTCGCGCGCGGCAGCTCGGCGCGATAGGCCTCGATGGTATGACCATATTCCATCTCGATCTGGTAGGCCTCGAGCAGGCGGCGGAACTTGTCGGCGAGCGGCGTGCCGGCCTGCTGCATCATCGCGTTCAGATCCTTGATACGGGACTTGCGTTCGTCGAGCAGGAACGGCGCGTCGCTTTCCACCAGTTGCTCGAGTACGTCGAGCATCTGCCGCATCAGCGGCAGGATCTGGCGCTGGGTGATCTCGATCTCGTTGATCTGGCGCTCGATCGACGCGATCTCGCGGGTCTGCGACTCGACCATGCGCTCCATCTGCGTGTTGTAGGTCATCAGCTGGTCGACCTGGCGCATGGTCTCGCGATATTGCTCGAGCGCGATGCGGGTCTCGTCGTCGAGCTGCTCGACGCGCTGCTGCGATCGCGCGGCCTCGCGCTGCGCGGCCTCCTGTTCGCTGATCGACGTGTCGAGCGGGGCCTGGGCGGCGATTGCCGCGCCGCCGAGCGCGAACAGCGCGCACAGCGCGATCGCCGCCCACCGGACGCCCGGATGCATTGCTTGATGGCTCATCTGGCTTGGTTCCTGCTGCTGGTGGTTTGTCAGGGTGATAACGGCTGCTGCCGGGCCGTCTTTATTGTACCCGCGTAAAGGTCAGGTTTGCCGACAGCTTCGACTCGTCGGCATCGGCATCGGCGCCGAGCTTGACCTTGTGATAGACGAGGACATACTGGAAATCCTCGTCCGGTATCGGCAGCGAGACCTTGCCTTCGCGATCGGTGAAGAACAGGTCGAAGACGCCCAGCACCTCGAGTTCCGCGCCGGCGAGCGGCGCGCCGTCGTAGAGGACCTGCACCGGCAGTTCATCGCCCGGATTCAGCGTGAACGGATTCGCCAGCGGGACGATCTCGAGCAGGCTGCCGATCGGGCGGCCCGCGGCCGCGCTCCAGCCGAGCAGCGACTTGCTGTGCATCTTCTCGTGTACCGAGGACAGGTAGCCCGGCACCTGGCCCCTCGGCTTTTTGACGAGGTTCTCATCGGCGTCCTCGGTCCAGATGCCGTGGTCGTAATTTACACCAATCACCACGGTGTCGGCGCCGGGCGTGATGCGCAGCCGGCCGTCGCGCACCTCGGTTGCGAGATCCTGGCGCTGGCCGCGGCGGTCGATCGCGACCGTTGCCGTGACCTGGGCCGGATCGTAGGTCTCGATTTCGCCGGGGTGGCCGAAGACGAGCTGGACGCGGTCGCTGTCGTCGGGGATGAGCCAGACGTCGTGGGCCGTGACAGGGAATGAGAGTGCAGCGGCGGCAAGCAGCGGCAGGATTCGAATCGGTGACATGAGGATCTCCATCGAGGCTGGAATCGTCAGGCGTTGTGTGGAGGCATCTGACTGGGGCAATGAGTGACAGGCAGCGGCGGATCTATTACGACGTATTATATATTATTCCTACGTCTCTTGTCTGCGGTCTCGGGGGAAAAACTGCGTGCCCGGGGGGGCAGGAACAGTAAAAGAAAGGCGGGGGCCGCCCGTCATGGCGACCCCCGCCCGTCCCGGGGAAGGGATTACATCGTCATGATCATGCCGAGCATGACATGCCGCGGCGGACGGGGATTCCAGCTGTTGACGCTGGGGCCGTTCGCGTAGGCCTCATTGGCCGCGTTGTTGATGTCGAAGTACCAGCGGGTGTAGCCGCCGGTGCTGCCCGGGATCGTGTAGAAGATCGAGGCGTCGACGATGTCATAGCCGCTGTACTTGTCGGTGTTGGCGTTGTTGAGATACATCTCGCCGACGGTACGATAGCGCAGGCGTGCGCCGACGCCGGACGGCGGAGTATAGCTCGCGGTAAGGTTCGCAACATAGTCCGGTATGCGCTGCAACTCGTTACCCTGAGTGGAACCCGCAGTCTTTATCTCGGTATCGAACCAGCCGAAACCAGCGCTGAGCTCGAAGTTCGGGATAGCGGACGGGAAGTAGCGTATTTCGCCCTCTACGCCGCTGCGATCCGTTTCTCCGGCATTTTCGAACGTGCCCGGCGATCCACTTACCTCCATGATTTCATCCGAGCTGTTCAGCATGAAGTAGACCAGGTCGAGATAGATCTCGTCAGTCGGCGCCCCGTTTATGCCGAATTCAATCTGCGAGAACTTCACTGGATCCAGGCTGTCGGTTTGACGCTGTGC
Source organism: Chromatiales bacterium (assembly GCA_050486285.1). GTDB lineage: Bacteria > Pseudomonadota > Gammaproteobacteria > SZUA-140 > SZUA-140 > JAITWN01. The sequence continues at coordinate 49,391 of JBJHCZ010000020.1, read as the reverse complement.
AATCGTCGGTGTGGCAAAACCTTCCGAATAGTTCGCGCGTAGTTCCCAACGATCGTGGACCGCCGAGCGCACGCCGATCTTCGGTGTAATAGCATCGTAACTCTGATCGTAGTCACGATTCCCTGCGCCGTTATTGTAAGGGGTACGCTCGTCCCCGGTCTGGTCGACGTTATCGTACCGGAAACCGAGTGTAGGCCTGAAATAGCGGTTTATATCAAGGTCGATTTGCCCGAAGACCGAAGTAGTTGTAGTTGTAAAGTCATGATCCTTGGTCTTGAACTGCTGCTCGAATGCGCCAACCCCGTTTCTTTCGACAAAGATGGCACGGTTGCGGGCATAGGTCTGCCACTGGTTTTCATGGGTTTCTTCATCATAGTACTCCACCCCGAATACCCAGCTGCTTGGTATGTTGCCGATCTCGTGTGAGCCATTCAGGCTGGCGCCGATTGCTTGCACTGAGCGGTCGTGCGAACGTTCGATCTGGCTTGAACCTGTGCGGATGGTCGGAACGCCACTCACAGGATCAAACGTGGTGCCATTCGGCTGGTCGGGAAGGTAAGGCGTAGCGGGACCCGGGGTATTCGATTCCCAACGTACCAGGAACATTTTTGTCTGGTAGTACCAGGTCAATAGTTTCAGGTTGTCATTGAAGACATGGTTCAGGTCTATGCGCTGGGAGCTATAGTCCTTTTCGGCGCCATCAAACTGCGTCGCGGCCCACGGCGACTGAGCCCGGCGGCCATCCCAACCTGATTCGAACTGGGCAGTCGTGATATTGCCGACGCCCTGCGAACGCGCCCCATGACCGCGCAGCGACAGCGCGAGTTCGGTCTGGTCGGTCAGCATGTAGGAACCGCGCAGCGCGGCGTTCATCTTCGTGAAGCGGCCGTTGTCGCGCCAGTTCTCGCTCTCGTAGCCCTGGATCGCGCCGTTCAACTGCAGCGGACCAAACGGCATGTCGACGTTGCGGCCGAACGCGACCTGACCGTCATAGGTGCCGTAGGAACCGCCGGTCAGGTGCAGGTCGGTGTACTCGCCGCTCTTGCGGGTCTCGACGGCCATGACGCCTGCGCGGGCGAAGTTGCCGTACAGCGGCGAGACCGGACCCTTGTAGACCGAGAAATTGCTGATCTCGAGCGGGATGATGACGTTGGTGTCGGCATAGCCGTCGGAGTGACCCTCGGCCTCGTTCAGGCTGACGCCGTCGAGCGAGAGCCCGAGGTCGCCGCCATGGCCGCCGCTGCCCATGCCGCGCACCGTGATGAAATCGGCGACGCTGCCGGACTGGATTGCGCGCACCTCGACGCCGGGCGCCTCGAGGAAGATGCCGAGCGGGTTTTCCCAGCGCCGGCCGCTGATCGTGTCCTGCGAGATCGTGTTGACGGTAAACGACCGGTCGGCATCCCTCATGCCTTCGCCCTTGACGGTGATGGTGCCGAGTTCGACGTTGTCGGCGATCGCTATGCCGCCCGCGCCGGCGCCGAGTCCGGCGAACGCGGCCGCGAGGACGCATTTTCTCAGTCGGTGATTGATCATTACCCTGTTACCCCCTTGCAGTGGATTGGTGCTTCTGGATGTGATTACCGGAAAGGATTAGGTCTTGATGCCTGTGCGCTCATATGTAATCACTGAACATCTTATCGTATTAAATAATACTATCGCAAGTTTCCTGTCTTGTTTTTAATACGTCGAGGGCTTGCCGCGGTGCGAAGATGCTTCTGCCGTATTCGGGTAAGGATGAAGAATCTTTAATATTAATAAATAGTTAGTTTGTGATTCGCATGAGCGGATGAAGTCATGGCGTGAGGTGCAATTGCAGCAACTCCGGACAAGGCAGGCAGGTGGGCTGTATGGGCGTTCCTGCAGGAAGGATTTTCCTACCGCCGGCGCCTACTTGCGCCAGAATTCCGGCGTCAGCAGCACCAGCAGCGTGAAGATCTCGAGGCGGCCGAGCAGCATCGCCAGCGTGCACAGCCATTTCGCGACGGGGTTGATGTCGTGGAAGGTCGAGGCCACCGCGCCGAGGCCGGGGCCGAGGTTGTTGAGGCTGGTTGCGACCGCGCCGAAGGCGGTGACCTGGTCGAGGCCGGTCGCCATCAGGGCGAGCACCAGCGCGGCGAAGATCAGGACGTAGACCGAGAAGAAGCTCCAGATCGCGTCGAGCACGAGCTTGGGCACCGCGCGTTCCCCGATCTTGATCGGGCGGACCAGTTGCGGGTGGATCAGGCGCTGCATCTCGCGGATGCCGACCTTGGCGAGCACGATGATGCGGATCGCCTTGATGCCCCCCGAGGTCGAGCCGGCGCAGCCGCCGAAGAAGCTGACGAAGATCAGCAGCAGCGGCAGTCCGAGCGGCCACAGCGCGAAGGTGTCGGTGCTGAAGCCGGTGGTCGTGATCACCGAGACGACGGTGAAGGTCCCGTGACGCAGGGCATGAAACAGCGAATCGTGCCGGTCGCCGAACCAGAGCAGCAGGCCGGCCGCGAGCGCAAGACCGAGCACGGTCAGCAGGAACACCCGCGACTGGGTGTCATGCCAGTACACCGACGGGCTCGGCCCGCGCAGCGCGACGAAGTGCACGCTGAAACTGAGCGCGCCGATCAACATGAACACGATCGCGATGATCTCGACCGCGACGCTGTCGAAGTGGCCGATGCTGGCGTCATGGGTCGAGAAGCCGCCGGTCGCGACCGTCGACAGGCTATGCGCGACCGCGTCGAACAGCGTCATGCCGGCGAGCCAGTAGGCGGAGGCGCAGGCGACGGTCAGCGCGAAATAGATGATCAGCATGAAACGCGCGGTCTGGGCGATGCGCGGGGTCAGCTTCTCGCTCTTCATCGGTCCCGGCGTCTCGGCGCGGTAGAGCTGCATGCCGCCGACGCCGAGCATCGGCAGGATCGCGACCGCCAGCACGATGACGCCGAGACCGCCGAACCACTGCAGTTGCTGGCGGTAGAACAGGATCGAACGGGGCAGGTCATCGAGGCCGATGATGGTCGTGGCGCCGGTGGTCGTGAAGCCGGACACCGCTTCGAACACCGCATCCGTCAACGACAGCTCGGTCCCGAGCAGCAGCGGTACGCTGCCGAGCGTGCCGAGCAGCACCCAGAACAGCGCGACGACGAGGAAGACCTCGCGATTATACAGGTTGCCGCGATGCCGGCGCGTCGGCAGCCACAGCAGCAGACCGGGCAGGGCGAGGATCAGCAGGCTGCGGGCGAAGTTGATGAGCTGGCCGTCGTCATCCCACGCCGCGAGCAGCGCCGGGGGGATCATGGTCAGGCTGAACAGCAGCAGGAACAGTCCGACCAGGCGGATGACAAACGCGGGCCGCATGATGGGTCAGCGGCTTTCAGACACCGGTGCGATGCTTGACAACGATGCTATCCTGATCGGGGTATGGGTCGTTCGGTGGAATGCATTAGAAGTGAGATCGCCGGCCGTGTCAAACGGCCCGGCAGGGGCGCCTCGTAGGGACAGGGCATGATAAGGACTGCGATCTGGACAGCGGCGCTCGCCGCCGGCATCGGTCTCGCCGCATCGTCGGTCGCCGCGCGGGAGGCCGGACACGGCCATCCTCATCCCCATCACGGCCATGGCGCGCATGAACACGGCGTCGCCGGGGTCACGATCGCCGTCGACGGCGCCGTCGTCGAGATCGAGCTCGAAAGTCCGGCGATGAACCTGGTCGGTTTCGAGCACCGGCCGCGGACGGACGCCGAGCTTGAGTCCCTCGACGCCGCGGTCGCCGCGTTGCGCCGCGGGGACGGCCTGGTGGCGTTCGAGCCCGCGGGCGCGCGCTGTGTCCGGCAGCGTGCCGTGGTGCTGAGTTCGTTGCTGGTCGATGACGATGATGAAGACGGGCATCATCACGGTGGACAAGACGGGTCGCACCCGGATCACGACGGTGAAGCCCATGATCATGCCGATATCTTCGTTGCGTGGCGCTTCGAGTGCGCCGGCGCCGCCGTGACCGGCATCGATCTGCGCGGGGTCTTCAGCCGCTTCCCGGCGACCGAGCGCCTGCGCGTGCAGGCGGTCACCGGTCAGGGCCAGACTGCGCGAGAACTGACCCGGTCGTCGAGCCGGCTGCGCTGGTCGCCGTGAACGCCGCACGAGACAGCGACAAGGTCATCGACGCGCGCGGCATCGAGTTCGCGTGGCGACCGGACGAACCGCTGGTCATCGCGATCGACGAGTTCATCGTCGCGCGCGACCAGCACCTGTTCCTGAAGGGGCCGAGCGGCAGCGGCAAGAGCACACTGCTGAGCCTGCTCGGCGGCGTCGTCACCGCAGGGCGCGGGACCGTGCGGGTGCTCGGCCAGGATCTCGCCGCGCTGTCGGCGACGCGCCGCGACCGCTTTCGCGCCGATCACGTCGGCTTTCTGTTCCAGTTGTTCAATCTCGTGCCGTATCTGAGCGTCCTCGACAATGTGCTGCTGCCGCTGCGTTTCTCGGCGCGCCGGCGCGAGCGCGTCAGCGGACGCGGCGGCCCTGTCGCCGAGGCCGGGCGGCTGATCGATCATCTCGACCTCGGGCCGGAACTGCTGCACCGCAAGGCCGCCGAACTCAGCGTCGGCCAGCAGCAGCGCGTCGCCGCCGCGCGCGCGCTGATCGGCAGTCCGGAGCTGGTCATCGCCGACGAGCCGACCTCGGCGCTCGATGCCGACCGGCGCGCGCTGTTCGTCGATCTGCTGCGGCGTGAATGCCGGGCGCAGGGCAGCGCGCTGGTATTCGTCAGCCATGACGCCGGTCTCGAGCCGCTGTTCGACCGCACGCTCTCGCTGCCCGACATCAACCGCGCCATGGCGGCGCCGGCCATCGCCTAGGCAACGCATGAGCGGAGGCTTCCTGATTGGTCTCGCCGTACGCAGCCTGTGGAACCGCCGGCTCACCGCGGCGTTCACGCTGGTCGCGGTCGGCTTCAGCGTCGCGTTGCTGCTCGGCGTCGAACGCCTGCGCGCCGATGCCCGCGCCGGTTTCGCCGACACCATCTCCGGCACCGACCTGATCGTCGGCGGCCGCAGCGGCGGCGTGCAGTTGTTGTTGTATTCGGTGTTCCACATCGGCAGCGCGACCAACAACATCGGCTGGCAGAGCTATCTCGAGATCGCCGCGCATCCGAACGTCACGTGGACCGTGCCGCTGTCGCTCGGTGATTCACATCGCGGTTATCGCGTCGTCGGCACCACGGAAGATTTTTTCCGGCACTATCGCTACGCGCGCGACCGCGGTCTCGGCTTCGCGCAGGGTGCGCCTTTTACCGGCGTGTTCGACGCCGTGCTCGGCGCCGAGGTCGCCGAGCGTCTCGGTTATCGGCTCGGCCAGGACATCGTCATCGCCCACGGCGCCGGCGAGATCTCGTTCGTCGAGCACGCGAACATGCCGTTCACCGTGACCGGCATCCTGACCCGCACCGGCACGCCGGTCGACCGCTCCGTGCTGGTCGGCCTCGACGGCATCGAGGCGATCCATCTCGGCTGGGAGGGCGGGGCGCCGCCGCCGGGCATGAAGATCCCGCCGGCGCTGGCCAAGCGCATGGACCTGACGCCGAAGACGATCACCGCGTTCCTGGTCGGCCTCGATTCGCGGCTCGCGACCTTCCGCGTGCAGCGCCATGTCAATGAATACCGCGGCGAGCCGCTGCTCGCGATCCTGCCCGGCGCGACCTTGCAGGAGCTGTGGGACCTGATCGGCGTCGCCGAGCGGGCCCTGCTCGCGGTCTCGCTGTTCGTCGTCGTCGTCGGTCTCGCCGGCATGATCACGGTGCTGCTCGCCGGTCTCGAGGCCAGGCGCCGCGAGATGGCAGTGCTGCGCGCGGTCGGCGCGAGTCCCAGGCAGATGCTGGCGCTGACGCTCGGCGAGGCCGGCGCGCTGACCACAGGCGGCATCGCGCTCGGCGTCGCCTTGCTCTATGCGCTGATCGCGATCGCCCGTCCCTGGCTCGAGGCGCAGTGGGGGCTATATATAGGGATGGGCCTGCTGTCGCCGCGCGAACTCGGCCTGCTCGGCCTCGTCTTCGGCGCGGGCCTGCTCAGCGGGATGTTGCCGGCCTGGCTGGCGTATAATCGGTCACTGGCCGATGGATTGACGGTGAGGCTGTGAGAATCTCCATGATACGACGGGCGCTGATCCTGTGTTTGGTCTGCCTGTTCGCGGCGACGCTGCTGAACGCGACGACCGTGCGCACGATCGAATGGGACGACCTGGTCCCCGCCGACTTCAGCTTCGACGAGCTGCTCAAGGACTACGACGTCGACAATCTCGCCGATGACGATCCGCGCGCGATCGAGCTGTTCGAAAAGTTGATGGCGATGTGGAAGGACGCGCCGGTCGTCGAGGCGCTCGACGGCCAGGTCGTGCGCCTGCCCGGCTTCGTCGTGCCGCTGGAGGGCGACGGGCGCACCGTCGAGGAGTTCCTGCTGGTGCCTTATTACGGCGCCTGCATCCATGTCCCGCCGCCGCCGGCCAACCAGACCGTGCACGTACTGGCGCAGGGCCGCAACGTGCGCATCCGCGGCCTGTTCGACACCGTCTGGGTCACCGGCGTCATCAAGGTCGAGCACAAGAGCAGCGCGCTTGCCGAATCCGGTTATCAGATCCATGCGATCGAGGTGACGCCCTACGACGAGTGACCCCCTGTCGGCAACGTCCACAGAGATCACGGAAACTGCTAGACTACCCCCAGGACCCTGCCGTCCAAAGTGCAATGGCAGCCCGTGCCGGTCCCCTCGCAACGGCAGGTTGTAAACCCCGTCAGGCCCGGGAGGGAGCAGCGGTAGCGACTGATCCGTGTGCCGGGGTGTGGCGGGTACGGGTTGCCACCATCCAGGAAGCAGCGATCTGGAAATATTTCTATGACTTATCAGGTGCTTGCCCGCAAGTGGCGACCTCGTTCCTTCGATCGGCTGGTCGGCCAGGAGCATGTCCTGCGGGCGCTGGTCAACGCGCTCGACAGCGAACGCCTGCATCACGCCTATCTGTTCACCGGCACCCGCGGCGTCGGCAAGACGACGATCGCGCGCATCTTCGCGAAGGCGCTGAATTGCGAGCAGGGCGTCAGTTCGAAGCCCTGCGGCGAGTGCAGCGCCTGTCGCGAGGTCGATGAGGGGCGCTTCGTCGACCTGATCGAGGTCGACGCCGCCTCGCGCACCAAGGTCGAGGACACCCGCGACCTGCTCGATTACACCCACTACGCGCCGACGCGCGGTCGCTACAAGGTCTACCTCATCGACGAGGTCCACATGCTGTCGAAGCACAGCTTCAATGCCCTGCTGAAGACGCTGGAGGAGCCGCCGCCGCACGTCAAGTTCCTGCTCGCGACGACCGACCCGCAGAAGCTGCCGGTCACCGTGTTGTCGCGTTGCCTGCAATTCAACCTGAAGCGCCTGCCCGAGGATCTGATCGCGAATCATCTCGCCGATGTCCTGGAAAAGGAGGGCATCCCGGCGGAGCGCCCGGCGATCGCGCAGGTCGCGCGCGCCGCCGACGGCAGCATCCGTGACGCGCTGAGCCTGCTCGATCAGGCGATCGCCTACGGCGGCGGCGAGGTCCGCGAGGCCGAGGTGCGGGCGATGCTCGGCACGATCGACCATGCCCATATCCACGAACTGCTCGCAGCGCTCACTGCCGGCGATGGCGAACGCTTGCTGCGCTGCGTGCAGGCCGCGGCGGAGTTCACCGTCGATTTCAGCCAGTTGCTCGACGAGTTGATTGCCGCATTGCAGCGCATCGCGGTCGCGCAACTGGCGCCTGCGGCGCTCGACGACAGCCGTGGCGACGCCGACCGCATCAAGGAATTCGCCACGACGCTCGAACCCGAGGCGGTCCAGTTGTATTACCAGATCGCGCTGCTCGGTCGCCGCGATCTGCCGCTCGCGCCGGACTCGAGGTGCGGCATCGAAATGATCCTGCTGCGCATGCTCGCCTTCCGTCCGGACGGCAGCGTGGTGAGCGCGGCGCCGGCCGCGGCCGCGCCGGTCGCGAAGAACACCGCGAGCGCCGCGCCGTCCCCGGCGAAGCGGACCGACACTGCGCGCAAGGCGCCTGCGCGGGCTGCGGCCGTTGCGGCGGCGCCGGGAGCGGAACCGGGCGCGGCACCGGCCGCGGCAGCCGCGAGCCCGGATGCTGGCTGGGACGACATCGTCGAATCGATGAACCTGCAGGGCATGGTGCGCGAACTTGCCGCGAACTGCGCGCTGGTCGAGCGCGGTGACGCGATGATCCGGCTCAGTCTCGACAAGGCGCATGCGCACCTGCACAGCAAGGTCCTCGAGGATCGCCTGCGCCAGGCCCTGCGCGATCGTTTCGGCGCCGGCCTCGGTCTCGAGATCACGATCGGCGATGCCGTCCCGACCACGACTCCGGCGGGGCGCAGGAAGCAACAGGAGCAGGACCGGCTGGATGCCGCGCTCGCGGCGCTGGAAGAGGATGCCGAGGTGAGGGCGCTCAAGGACACCTTCAACGCGCGCATCGTCCCGGGCTCGGTACAGCCGGTCGAGTAGGCGGCGCGATCTTTACGGATATTCCAGCAGGAGGTGAATGCGATGAAAGGTGGACTGGGCGGCCTGATGAAACAGGCGCAGAAGATGCAGGAGGACATGCAGCGGGCGCAGGAGGAGATCGCGTCGATGGAGGTCACCGGCCAGGCCGGCGGCGGCCTCGTCAGCGTGATCATGACCGGACGCCATGACGTCAAGCGCGTGTCGATCGACGACAGCCTGATGAAGGACGACAAGGAGATGCTCGAGGATCTGCTCGCGGCGGCGGTCAACGACGCCGTGCGCCGGATCGAGAGCGAGACGCGCGAGAAGATGGCGAGCATGACCAAGGGCCTGCCGTTCCCGCCGGGGATGAAACTGCCGTTCTGATCCGGTGATGAACGAAAGCCCGCTGATCGGCCGCCTGATCGAGGCGCTGCGCTGCCTGCCCGGTGTCGGGCCGAAGTCCGCGCAGCGCATGGCCTGGTACCTGCTCGAGCGCAATCGCGACGGCGCCCGCCGGCTCGCCGCGGCGCTGCAGGAGGCCGCCGACCGCGTCGGCCGCTGCGACGAGTGCCGTACGCTGAGCGAGGATGCGCTGTGCCGGTTGTGCGCGGCGAACAACCGCGACCCCGCGCAGCTCTGCGTCGTCGAGAGTCCGGCCGACGTGCACGCGATCGAACAGACGACCTCCTTCCCGGGCCTGTACTTCGTGCTGATGGGGCACCTGTCGCCGCTCGACGGCATCGGACCCGCCGATATCGGACTCGACCACCTCGCCGAGCGCTTCGCGCGCGGCGTGGTCCGCGAAGTGATCCTCGCGACCAACCCGACCGTCGAAGGCGAGGCCACCGCGCACTACATCGCCGATATCGCGCGCCAGCACGGCATCCGCGCCAGCCGCATCGCCTACGGCGTGCCGTTCGGCGGCGAGCTCGAGTATGTCGACAGCGGCACGCTGTCGCATGCGCTCGCCGGGCGCCGGGACCTGTGATGACAGGGCCGCGCGCGTTTGCGCTGGCAGTGCTGCTCGCGATGCCGCCGGCCGCAGCCTTCGCATCGCCGGCCGAATGCGTCGCCGACGATCACGCGGCGATCCCCGACATCGCGCTGGTGCCGGTCGCGGACGGTTTCGACGCGCCGGTGTTCATGACCCATGCCGGCAACGGCGACGGCCGGCTCTATGTCGTCGAGCAGGCCGGGCGCGTGCGCGCGATCGGGCCGGACGGCGAGGCCATGCCCGAGCCGTTTCTCGATATCCGCCGCCGCGTCAGCAGCGGCGGCGAGCGTGGTCTGCTCAGCATCGCCTTCCATCCGGACTACGACGACAACGACCGCCTGTTCGTCAACTACACGCTGCGCAAGGGCGGTGTCCTCCATACCCGGATCTCTGAATTCCGCCGCGAGAACGACGATGCGGTCAATGTCCACGCCGAACGGATACTGCTCGAGATCGAGCAGCCCTTCGACAATCACAACGGCGGACAGATCGCCTTCGGTCCGGACGGTTATCTCTACATCGGGATGGGCGACGGCGGCGGCGCCGACGACCCGCACGGCCATGGCCAGAATCTCGGCACCTTGCTGGGCGCGCTGCTGCGCATCGATGTCGACGGCATTGCGCAAGGCGCGCCCTACGCGATTCCCGCCGACAATCCCTATGCCGGCATTCGCGGCGCGCGCGACGAGATCTGGGCGCACGGCCTGCGCAATCCCTGGCGCTTTTCCTTCGATCTGCGCAATGGCGCGCTCTGGCTCGCCGACGTCGGTCAGGATCATGAAGAGGAGATCGACCTGATCACGCCGGGCGGCAACTACGGCTGGTCGATCATGGAGGGCAGCCGCTGCAACAGCCGGGACAGATCGAAATGCGAGCGACGCGACCTGATGGCGCCGATCATGACCTACGGCCGCGAGGACGGACGCTCGGTGACCGGCGGTTATGTCTCACGTGACGCCTCGGCGCCGGGGCTGTGCGGCGTCTATCTCTACGGCGATTACGTCTCCGGGCGGATCTGGGGGCTCAGGCAGGCGGGCGGACGGGTGACCACGCAGCGCGCGCTGCTCGAGGTCGCGCATGCAATCAGTTCCTTCGCGCAGGGGCCCGACGGCGAGGTCTATGTCGTCGATCACGCCGGCGCCATACTCAGGATCGTCAGCGCGGAGAACAACGGGACATGATCTCGGCGACACTGATCTTCATGAGCGCGACCTGGCTGCTGATGTGCGCCGCGTTCTTTCTGCACCGGATTCGCAGGTTTCACATCACGGTGATGACGGCCGTCATCGCGATCGATGTCTGTTTTCCGATCTATCTGGTGGTGACCCGCGACTGGTGGAAACGCCTGTTCCTGGACGGTGAGATCCTCAACTTCCTGCTGTGGATGCACCTGATGCTGATCATCACCCTGTACGTGCTGTATGTCGTACAGGTGCAGGCGGGACGCGGTCTCCTGCGCGGCGACGACAAGGTTCGCGGCGAGCACCGCGGCCAGGGCATCGCCATCCTCGTGACCCGCGCCCTCGTGATCATGACCGGCGGCCTGCTGGCCGAACCGGCGCCGCTGCCCGACGACAGCTGATGCAACTGACGCTCTACACCGATTATTCGCTGCGGGTGCTGATCTATCTCGGCATCCATCAGCAACGCCTGTCGACGATCTCGGAGATCGCCGCGGGTTACGGCGGCATCTCGCGCAATCATCTGGTCAAGGTCGTGCACAACCTGTCGATCCACGGCTTCATCCGCACGACCCGCGGCAAGGGCGGCGGGCTGGCGCTGGCGCGTCCGCCGGAACAGATCAACATCGGCGATGTCGTCCGCCATACCGAGGTCAGTTTCGACGTCGTCGAATGCTTCGACAAGGAGCGGAACCGCTGCCCGATCACGCCGGCGTGCGCGCTGAAGGGCGCGCTGAAGCAGGCCCTGGGCGCCTTCATGGGGGTGCTCGACGGCTACACGCTCGCGGATATCCTCGCGAATGAAGGCGAACTGAAGGCGCTGATCGGCCGACCGCTGGTGCGCAACGATCAGGCGCGCTGAGCGTCGCGTTCCAGCAGCCGGCGATAGCTGTCGAGCCGTGCCTGGCGGATCTCGTCGCGCGCTGCGGCTGCAACGAGCGCGCAATCGGGTTCGCCGAGATGGCGGCAATCGCGATAACGGCAATTGCCGATATGCGGGCGAAACTCGCGGAAGCCGTGCGCCAGGTCAGCGGCCGAGAGCGGCCACAGGCGGAACTCCCTGACCCCCGGCGAATCGATGAGATCGCCGCCGCCCGGCAGGTGGAACAGCATCGTGACCGTCGTCGTATGCCGCCCGAGGCCGCCGAACTGCGACAGTTCGCCGATGCGGATGTCATGGCCGGGGATGAGCGCTTCGATCAGCGACGACTTGCCGACCCCGGACTCGCCGACCAGCACGCTGCGGCGGTCGCGCAGCTCCGCGCGTATGTCGTCGAGACCTTTTTCCTGCTTGACGCTGGCCGTGCGCACGCGATAACCGGCCTCGCGCCAGATCGTGAGCTCATCCTCGAGGCCATTGCGACGGTCTGCGTCGGCGAGGTCGATCTTGTTGACGACGATCAGCGCCTCGATGCCGGTGACCTCGGCGGCGACCAGGTAGCTGTCGATCAGCGTGGAATTCAGCGATATCTCGCGCCGGTCGTCGGTCGCCGATAACGCGGCGACGACCAGCAACTGGTCGATGTTCGCGCACAGCAGCTTCGGTTTGCCGCGCGCATCGGGACGCGATAGCAAGGTCGCGCGATCGTGGACGCGGAGGACGGCGGCGGGGCCGTGGGGCTGGGGCAGCCAGTCGACGCGATCGCCGCAGATCACCGCTCCGGCGGTGCGACGCGCGACGCAGGGGACGAGGGCGCCGTCATCGGCTTCGATCAGCAGCGTCCGGCCATGATTCGCGATCACGATGCCCGCGCGCGTCGCCGCCGTCATGTCGGGCGCGCCTTCAGGTTTGGCGCGGATGCGACGTGTCGCGTATGATGACAGCCATGACGCAAGACCCGAATCACCTCATCTGGATCGACCTGGAAATGACCGGTCTCAATACGGAGACCGATTATATCATCGAGATCGCGACGATCGTCACCGACAGCCAGCTCAACGTCCTCGCCGAAGGTCCGGTGATCGCGATTCATCAGGCGGATGCGGTGCTGAACGGCATGGACGAATGGAATACCCGCCAGCATGGCCGCTCCGGCCTGATCGCGCGGGTACGCGAAAGCAGGATCGACGAGGCCTCGGCGGAGCAGGCGACGCTGGAATTTCTCAGGGAATACGTACCGGCCGGCAAGTCACCGATGTGCGGCAACAGCATCTGCCAGGATCGCCGCTTTCTCGCCCGCCGCATGCCGGAACTGGAACGCTACTTCCATTACCGGAACCTGGACGTCAGCGTGTTCAAGGAACTGGCGCGCCGCTGGGCGCCGGCGATCTTCAGCGGTTTCAGCAAGGAACCGACCCACCTCGCCCTCGACGACGTCCGCGACTCGATCCGCGAACTCCAGTACTACCGCGAGCACTTCATCGTCAAACCGCAGTGAGCGGCAATGCTCAGGGGCGAACCAGATCCCCCGCATTGATCCGGATGGTATGCCCGATCTCCGACCCCATGAAGATCATCATGAAGCCGGCATCATCCGGTCGCTTGAAGCTGAACGCCCCGTCCGCGTCGAAGTTGCCTGACTTGATCGTCTTGCCGTCGCCGTTCTTGATCAGGATCCGGTCGCGATCGGTCGGCGGGCTGCCGTCCTCATAGCCGGCGACGCAGGTGACGGTATCGTCGCCGTTGTCGAAGCAGTCCATGTAGGCCTCATGCGCGAACGCGGCGCCGCCCGTCAGCAGGGCGGCGCCGCACAGCGCGGAAAACATGCTCAAGGAACGCATCAGCGCACCTGGAAGGTCAGCGTCGTCGTGTAGGACTCGACGTCGCAGACCTTGCTGTCGGGATACGGCTGGCGGACATTCGCGCGCACCAGCCACTTGCCCGGGTGCAGCATGCGGATCGACGCCTTGCCCTCGTTGTCGGCCTCGATCGTGTACGCATACGCACCCTCGTTCGAGAAGCCGCCGTAGGTCGCGAACACCATACCGCTGTAGGGCTCGTCACGGACGAATATCTGCACGTCCATGAAGTCGCCGACGCGCAGATCGGCCGGGTTCGACAGCGGTACGATCTCGAGGACCTGGCCGTGACGCTTGCCGGCCTGGCTCTTGCCGTCCTTGCCGACCGTCAGGATCGCCTTCATGTTGTTCGAGGAATAGGAGCAACTCAGCACGCCGTCGAGGCCTTCCTTCGACTGGCGACGGTTACCCTGGGTCGTGCGCGTGAAATAGCTGCTGGCCTGGGTCGCGAGCAGGACATAACTGCCGGTGTCCTTGAGATCGGGGGTCAGATAGCCGACGTCCGCTTTCGCCTCGAGCGGCAGCTCGGCGCCGCCGGGACCGATCAGCCTGATGCCGCCGAGCCGGTCGGCCGGCATGAAGCCTTCGAGCGGGAAGACATGGCCCCAGCCGACATAGGCGGTCGCCTTGCTGCCGGCTTGCGGGCTGTAGTGCGAGGACATCAGCCACGGGTAATGGGCGTGCGCCGCTGCTGCAGACAGCAGCAGGGTGCCGAGCAGTCCGGTCTTGAACAGGCGACGAGGGGTAAGAATCGACATGACGGCTTCCTTCTTCTGATGGGGGTGGGGCGAGACAATGGTAGGAAATTATACCGACATGTAAGACAGGCGTCAACATTCCGGCTTTGACAAGCCGGCGCAACTCATTGAGTTGACGTCGATATCAGCGCTTTACCACCACTTCGGACCCGAGCCCTCATGCGGCACGCTATGGCAGCGCTCGCAGGTCCAGAGGTTGAACGCGACCTTGTCGTGGCAGCGGCCGCAGAACTCGCCGGCGAGGATGCGTGTCATCGAGATGGGGTTCGAGCCGATCTGCGGGGTGAAGATCTTCGGGTGGCAGTTGCTGCAGGTCAGCCACTGGGTATGCGGCTTGTGCGGGAACAGCACCCACGGCATGTTCTGGGTGTTCTTCATCAACACGTCGAAGTCCATGACGCGCATCAGCTCGTTGTCCCAGGGATCGTCGGTGCGCGTCTTGCGCGGGTTGACCAGGCCCTCGTTGATCGCGCGTACCCAGTTGATCTCGCCGCGGCGGTCGACCGGAAACGCCTTCAGCGCCTGTCCCGGATTCTGCAACCGCGCGGTCGCGTCATTGCTCGGGTCGTGGATGCCGGATTCAGTGTTCGGCGACAGCGGCGGGGCGTGGTTCAGGTCCGCCGCCTGCGCAGCCAGCCAGACCAGCGACAGCGCGGCGGCGATGAGGACGGGGAACAGGGCGAGCGCGTATGGCCGCTTGCGCCGGTCAGCTCGATTGTTCATGCCACGCCCCCTCTGTGTGACCGCTGGTCCGGTCCGGTGTTTGCTGCGCCAGCGCCCACTGTACATGCTCGCGCACCAGCGGCGATGGATCATCGGCACGTGCGCGCAGCGTCCGGGCGATCTCCGCCGCCTCGGGGCCATTCGCAACGCGCAGGGCATTGCCGAGCGCGACCGCGATATTGCGCAGCCAGCCTTCGTGACCGACCCGGCGCAGCGCCGAGCCCTCGGTGTATTTTAAGAACTCCGCTTCGTTCCATGCAAATAAAACCCCGAGCCCGGCCGCATCGAGGCCGTGGCGCGGTTGGAAATCGTCCTCGCCGGTCGCGCGGGCGAAGCGGTTCCACGGGCAGACCAGCTGGCAGTCGTCGCAGCCGAAGATGCGGTTGCCGATCATGGGACGCAGCTCGACCGGGATCGGCCCGCGCAGCTCGATCGTCAGGTAGGAGATGCAGCGGCGGGCATCGAGGCGCCAGGGGCCGACGATCGCGCCGGTCGGGCAGGCATCGAGGCAGGCGCGGCAATGGCCGCAGTGTTCGCCGGACGGCGCATCGGCCGGCAGCGGCAGGTCGGTATAGATCTCGCCGAGGAAGAACCACGAGCCGGCGTCGGTCGCGATCAGGTTGGTATGCTTGCCGATCCAGCCGAGCCCGGCCTTCTCGGCGAGCGCCTTCTCGAGCACCGGGGCGCTGTCGGTGAAGACGCGATAGCCGAACGGCCCGATCGCCGCCGCGATGCGGTCGGCGAGCCGCTGCAGGCGGCGGCGCACCAGCTTGTGATAGTCGCGGCCCAGCGCATAGCGCGAGATATAGGCGGTGCCGGGCGAGGCGAGCACGGCCTCGGGATCGGCGCCGCCCGGGGCCAGGTAGTTCATGCGCGCCGAGATCACGCGAATCGTGCCCGGTCGCAGCTCGGCGGGGCGGCTGCGCCGGGTGCCGTGGCGCGCCATCCAGTCCATCTCGCCGTGAAAGCCGTCGTCGAGCCAGCGCCGGAGCCGACGCTCGTGCTCGCCGAGTTCGGTGTCGGCGACGCCGATGCGGTCGAACCCGCATTCCCGTCCCCACGCCCGGATGTCCCCGGCGAGGCGGTCGAAGTCGACCGGCCGGTCACGGCGATCCTGGACTCGATGATCCCGGATTCGATGATCCTGGTTCTGCGCGATCGGCATAGCCGCTATCATAGCGCGTATGCACCCGCTGCCCCACTATCTCTACCGCGCCGCGCAGATCCGTGAACTCGACCGCCTCGCGATCGAGGACTACGGCATCCCCGCGAACGAGTTGATGGAACGCGCCGGCGCTGCGGCCTTCGGCGTCCTGCAGTGGCGCTGGCCGGACCTGCGCCGCGTCGCGGTGCTGTGCGGCGCCGGCAACAACGGCGGCGACGGCTATGTGCTCGCGCGGCTGGCGCAGGCCGCCGGTTACAGCGTCGATGTCTTTCATCTCGGCGCGCCGCGCGATGCGCAGGGGCCGGCCGGGCACGCGGCCGCGGCGCTGGCCGCCGCCGGTATCGACGCGCGAGCCTGGGACGGGCAGTCGCTGCACGGCTTCGAGCTGGTCATCGATGCGCTGTTCGGTATCGGCCTCGATCGCGACGTCGAGGGACGCGCGCGCGCGGCGATCGAGGCGATCAATACCAGCGGCGCGCGCGTGCTCGCGCTCGACCTGCCGTCCGGACTCGACGCCGATACCGGCCATGTCCTCGGCGCCGCGGTGCGCGCCGATGTCACCGTGACCTTCATCGGGCTGAAGCAGGGTCAGTTCACCGCCGCCGGTCTCGATCGCTGCGGGACCGTGCATTACAGCGGTCTCGATGTCCCCGATGAACTGTTTTCGCGGGTGACGCCGGCTGCGGTGCGCTATGCGCTCGACAGCCTCGAAGGCCTGCTGCCGCCGCGGCTGCGCGATACCCACAAGGGTCACTACGGTCATGTGCTGGTCATCGGCGGCGAGCGCGGCATGAGCGGCGCGGCGCAGCTCGCGGGCGAGGCCGCGCTGCGCACCGGCGCCGGCCTGGTCAGCGTCGCGACGCGTCCGGAGCATGCCGCGCTGCTGGCGATCGCGAGACCCGAACTCATGGCGCACGGCGTCGACGACGGCGCCGCGCTGAAGCCGCTGATCGAGCGCGCGACGGTGATCGCGATCGGCCCCGGACTCGGCCGCGGCGCGTGGGCGCGCGACCTGCTTGGCATCGTCCTCGAGTCGCGCCGGCCGCTGGTCGTCGACGCCGATGCGCTGAACCTGCTCGCCGGCGAACCGTTGCGCCGCGACGACTGGATCCTGACCCCGCATCCCGGCGAGGCGGGGCGCCTGCTCGGTCTCGACAGCGCACAGATCCAGCGCGACCGCTTCGCCGCGGTCGAGGCCCTGCAGCAGCGTTACGGCGGCGTCGCGGTGCTGAAGGGCGCCGGCACGCTGATCTGCGCCGGCGATCGCGCGATCGGTGTGTGCGCGGCCGGCAATCCCGGCATGGCCGCCGGCGGCATGGGTGACGTCCTGACCGGCATCATCGCCGCGCTGGTCGCGCAGCGGCTCGCGCTCGCCGATGCCGCCTGTCTCGGCGTCCAGCTCCATGCCGAGGCCGGTGATCGCGCCGCCGCCGGCAGCGGCCAGCGCGGCCTGATCGCGAGCGACCTGCTCGTGCGCCTGCCGAGGCTGATCAATCCGCAACTGCGCCGCTGATGCGCTTCGAGATCGCGGCCGAAGACGGGATGGCCGCGCTCGGGGCGCGCCTCGCCGCCGCGCTGGAACCGGGCGCGGTGATCACCTTGTCGGGCCCGCTCGGGGCCGGCAAGACCACGCTGGTGCGCGGGATCGTGCGCGGTCGCGGCTTTGCCGGGGCGGTACGCAGCCCGACCTATGCCCTGGTCGAGACCTATGCGCTGCCGGGGCTCGGCCTGCATCATTTCGACTTCTATCGCCTGGCCGACCCGGCCGAGCTCGAATTCATGGGCCTGCGCGACTATCTCGACGGCGCCGCGGTCTGCCTGATCGAATGGCCGGAGCGGGGCGGGGCATGGACGCCGCCGGCCGACCTCCATATCGAGATTTCCCCGGCCGGGTCGATACGGGAGGTGACGATCGCCGCGCGCTCGGAGACCGGTCGGGGGATGCTCGCGGCGCTGGCCCGTCGGTGAGGTTCAAGGGGTTAGGGGGATTTTGTCAGGTCATCCGAAAGCACCCGGCGGTATCTCCCTAAAATGCTTGCAATCACAGGAGCTTTGTATTACAAAAACCGGGTCGCGGATTAGCCGGGAAATCACAATGAAAAAGCTAATCGCCACAATGGCGGTATTGATCGGATGCCTCCTCGCCGCCGCGCCGGTCGTCCAGGCCGCCGGCGCGGTCGACGTGCTCGGCATGCGCATGTGGCCGGCCCCGGACAGCACCCGCATCGTCTTCGATATCAGCGCCCCGGTCGAGTACAAGGTCTTCCGCCTCGACAATCCCGACCGCGTCGTCGTCGATCTCGGCAATACCACGCTCAGGACCAGCCTGCCGTCGCCGGCGCAGCAGGACCGCATCGCCCAGCGCGTGCGTCACGCCGTGCGCGGCCAGCGCGACCTGCGGGTCGTCTTCGACGTCAGCCGCGAGATCGAGGTCAAGAGCTTCCAGCTGGCCCCGAATGAACAATACGGCCATCGCCTCGTCATCGACCTGGTCAAGCCGCAGCAGGCGCCGCGCGAGCCGGTGGTCACGCGCAGCGCGCAAACGCCGCGTCCTGACGCACCGCGCGAGATCGTCATCGCGATCGACGCCGGTCACGGCGGCGAGGACCCGGGCGCGCGCGGCTTCTCCGGCGTCTATGAAAAGGATCTCGTGCTCGCGATCGCGCGCCGCCTCGAACGGTTGGTTGCGGCCGAGCCCGGCATGCGGCCGGTGATGATCCGCGACGGCGACTACTTCATCAGCCTGCGCAATCGCACCGTGCGCGCGCGCGAGGCGAAGGCGGACATCTTCGTGTCGATCCACGCCGATGCCTTCCATGACCGCCGCGTCCGCGGCTCCTCGCTGTACGTGCTGTCGCAGGGCGGCGCCAGCAGCGAGGCGGCACGCTGGCTCGCCGAACGCGCGAACGCGTCCGACCTGATCGGCGGCGTCAGCCTCGACAACAAGGACAATGTGCTGGCCTCGGTGCTGCTCGACCTGTCGCAGTCGGCATCGATCGAGCAGAGCTTCGAGGCCGGCGAATCGATCCTGCGCCAGATGGGGCCGATCGGTCGGCTGCACAAGCCGCGCGTGCAGCAGGCGAGCTTCGCGGTGCTGAAGTCGCCGGACATCCCGTCGATCCTGATCGAGACCGCGTTCATCTCGAATCCCGACGACGAGAGCCGGCTGCGCAATCCGCGCCACCAGCAGGACATCGCCGAGGCGATCTTCCGCGGCCTGCGCGACCACTTCTACAAGAACCCGCCGCCCGGGACGGTCTACGCATCGACCCGGCGTCACACCATCGCCCGCGGCGACACGCTGTCGCAGCTCGCGCAGCAGTACCGCGTCAGCGTCGACAACCTCCGCGCCGCCAACCAGCTCAAGACCGACGTCCTCCGCGTCGGCCAGGTCCTGCAGATCCCGCCGGGCTGAGGGGGAGTGTTCCTGCGGGGTCAGAGTCGTTTGACCTTGAGCAGCGCAGGTGTACCAACCGGATCGCCGGTCAAGCGACTCTGACCCCTGAGCGCAGTGAGCTCGTCTATAATGCCCCGATGCGCATCCACCGCCTCTCCACCCAGCTCGCCAACCAGATCGCCGCCGGCGAGGTCGTCGAGCGGCCGGCGTCGGTCGTCAAGGAATTGCTCGAGAACAGCCTCGACGCCGGCGCGCGCGATATCGCGATCGATATCGAGCAGGGCGGGCTCAGACTGATCCGCGTCCGCGACGACGGCGGCGGCATCCACCCCGATGACCTCGAGCTCGCGCTGAGCCGCCACGCGACCAGCAAGCTCGCGACTGCCGACGAACTCGGCCGCATCAGGACGCTCGGCTTTCGCGGTGAGGCGCTGCCGAGCATCGTCTCGGTCGCGCGTCTCGCGCTGATCTCGCGCATCGAGGACGAGGCCCATGGCTGGCGCGTCGAGGGCGGGCTCGACGGCGAGACCGGCGCGCGCGCGCCGACCGCCCATCCGCGCGGCACCACGGTCGAGGTCCGCGACCTGTTCTTCAACGTCCCCGCGCGGCGCAAGTTCCTGCGCACCGAACGCACCGAATTCGGCCATGTCGAGGAGACCTTCCGCCGCATCGCGCTGAGCCGCTTCGATACCGGTTTCACGCTCAGCCACAACCAGCGCGCGATCCACCAGTTGCGCCCGGCGCGGTCACCGGAGGAACGGCTGCGCCGTGTCGGCGCGCTCTGCGGCGAGCCCTTCGCGGCAAACTGCCTCGAGATCGAGCGCGAGGCCGGCGAGTTGCGGCTGTCCGGCTGGATCGGCCTGCCGACCGCGTCGCGCGCGCAGGCGGACCTTCAATATTTTCATGTCAACGGCCGCGTCGTCCGCGATCGCCTGGTCGCGCACGCGATTCGCCGCGCCTACCAGGACGTGTTGTTTCACGGCCGCCATCCGGCCTATGTGCTGTACCTGGAGATCCCGCCCGAGGAGGTCGACGTCAACGTGCACCCGACCAAGCACGAGGTGCGCTTTCGCGAGAGCCGCCGCATCCATGACTTCCTGTTCCGCGCGCTGCACCATGCGCTCGCGCACAGCGGACCGGGCGGCGCGGGCGATTACGCCGACGAGACGGCATCGGCGGCGGCGCCCCGACCGGAAAGAGGGTTGTCGCCGGCGCTGCAGGGCGAGGGCAGGGGGCATCTCCAGCGCGCGATGCCGCTGTCGCGACCGGATCGCAGCGGCGACGACGGCACCGCCTTGTACGCTGCGCTGCACGCCGCGACCGCGCAGGCCGGCGCGGTGCGCGAGCCTGCCGGTTCGGATCAGCCGCTCGGCCGTGCGCTGGCGCAGATCCACGGCGTCTACATCCTCGCCGAAAACGCGCAGGGCCTCGTGCTGGTCGACATGCATGCGGCGCATGAACGCATCGTCTATGAACGCATGAAGCTGAGCCATCGCGACGGCGGCATTCGCGCGCAACCGCTGCTGGTGCCGCTGACGATCCGGATGAGTCGCCGCGAGGTCGCGCTGGTCGAGCAGAACCAGGCGGTGTTCGACGGGCTCGGTCTCGAGCTCGCCTGCCTGACGGATGACACGGTCGCGGTGCGCGCAGTGCCGAATCTGCTGTGCGAGGCCGATGTCGACACCCTGGTCCGCGATGTCGTCGCCGACCTCGGCGCAGGCGAAGGCATCGATCGCGTCGCCGGGCGCATCGACGAGATCCTCGCGACGATGGCCTGCCACGGCGCGGTGCGCGCGAACCGCCGTCTGACGCTGCCGGAGATGGATGCGCTGCTGCGCGACATGGAACGCACCGAACGCAGCGGCCAGTGCAACCACGGCCGGCCGACCTGGGTGCAGCTGGACATGCAGACGCTGGACCGACTGTTCCTGCGCGGGCGGTAAGCCGCTACAGACTCCGGCCGATCGCGATGCCGATCCACGCGACCGCGAGGCACAGCACGACGCTCAGTACGACGTTGAGCGCGGCCTTCAGCAGCTCCCCCTGTTCGACCAGCAGCAGCGTCTCGAGCGAGAACGCCGAAAACGTCGTGAAGCCGCCGAGCAGGCCGGTGACGAGCAGGGCGCGCCATTCGGGACTGACCTGCAGGCGCTCGACGAGGATCACGTAGAGCAGGCCGACCAGCAGCGAGCCGATCACGTTGACGGTCAGCGTGCCGTACGGAAAGCCCTTGCCGAGCAGCTGATGGACGCCGACCGTGCCGCCGTAGCGCAGCAGGGAGCCGATCGCGCCGCCGACGGCGATCGCAAGCAGGTGTATCATTCGTCTTTTCCTTTCCGGTGTTCCTGGTCGCGCGCGCGCAATTGCGCGAGCTTCTCCGCGATCTTCAGTTCGAGCCCGCGCGGGACCGGTTCGTAATAGCGCCGCGGCGTCATCGAATCAGGGAAATAGTGTTCGCCGGCGGCATAGGCGTCGGGCTCGTCGTGGGCGTAGCGATAGGTCTTGCCGTAGCCGAGTTCCTTCATCAGCCGGGTCGGCGCATTGCGCAGGTGCAGCGGCACTTCGTGCGAGCCCTGGCCCTTCACGTCCTTCATCGCCGCGTTGAACGCGACATAGACCGCGTTGCTCTTCGCCGCGCAGGCCAGGTAGACGACGGCCTGCGCCAGCGCGAGTTCGCCCTCGGGGCTGCCGAGGCGTTCCTGCACGTCCCAGGCGTCGAGCGCCAGCGCGAGCGCGCGCGGATCGGCGTTGCCGATGTCCTCGCTGGCCATGCGCGCGAGGCGGCGGGCGAGATAGAGCGGGTCGCAGCCGCCATCGATCATGCGCGCGAACCAGTACAGCGCCGCGTCCGGCGCGGAGCCGCGCACGGACTTGTGCAAGGCCGAGATCTGGTCGTAGAAGGCCTCGCCGCCCTTGTCGAAACGGCGGCCGCCGCCGCTGATGACCTCGGCGACGAGCCCGGCATCGACGATACGGCGGCCGTCGCGCTCGGGGGCGAGATCGGACAGGATCTCGACGAAGCCGAGCGCGCGACGCGCGTCGCCGTCGGCGGCGCCGGCGAGCAGGTCGCGCAGTTCACCACTGATATCAATGTGCAGGCGACCGAGCCCCAGGTCCTCGTCCGCGAGCGCGCGATCGACGACCGCGCGGATCGCCGCTGCGTCGAGCGCCTTCAGCACGTAGACGCGGGCGCGCGACAGCAGCGCGTTGTTCAGCTCGAAGGACGGGTTCTCGGTGGTCGCGCCGATGAAGATGAAGGTACCGTCCTCGACGTGATGGAGGAACGCATCCTGCTGTGCCTTGTTGAAACGGTGTGCCTCGTCGATGAACAGTACGGTCGGTCGCTTGTGCGCCGCGAGCGTCTGCTGCGCGGCCGCGATCGCCGCGCGGATCTCCTTGACCCCGGCGAACACCGCCGACAGGCTGATGAAATCGGCGTCGGACTGCGCGGCGATCAGGCGCGCGAGCGTGGTCTTGCCGCTGCCCGGCGGTCCCCACAGGATCATCGAATGCAGGCGCCCCGACTCGATCGCGAGACGCAGCGGTTTGCCTGTGCCGAGGATATGCTCCTGCCCGATGACGTCGTCGAGGCGCGCCGGCCGCATGCGGTCCGCGAGCGGCCTCGGGTCGGCGTTCATCGCCGTGCCGGGGCCTCGCCGATGACGTCGACGCCGGGCGGCGGCGTGAACTCGAACAGCGCCGCTGCGATGGGTACGTTGCGGCGGAGTTCGCTGTAATGGATGCGCACGATCTGGCCGAAGCCGTCGACGATCTCCATTGCGTCGAGCAGGCCGCCGGCGCCGAAGGCGAGGAAGATGCGGGTGAAACTGGTTTCCTCGTCGCGCGGTTCGAGCATGAGCCAGGTCAGGTCGCCGTCGACTTCGGGCTCGCTGATGTAGAACAGCTCGTCGAGCGGGTGCTCGCTGCTGAGCAGCAGGGCGGGGGTGTTGCCGACCGAGGTGTCGAGTTCGGACACCGTGACCTGGTCGAGGTCCGGGTCATGGACCCACAGCGTCGCGCCGTCGGTGACGATCAGTTGTTCATAGGGCGCCTCGTAGGCCCAGCGGAAGCGACCGGGGCGCAGGATCTGCACGCGGCCCTCGGCGCGCTCCAGCAGGCGGCCGTCGGGATCGATGACGAGCTGGTCGAAGTGCGCATCGAGCGAGCGCAGGTCGGAGAAGAAGCGCAACAGCTCGGCGCTGCCCGCCGCCGCCGCGGGGGCGGCGAGGACCAGCGAGAGCAGGGTCGCGAGGGACAGGCGCGCGGTAACGGACATTCAGTCGACCGGTACCGGCGGCGGCGCGAGCACCTCGCGGCTGCCGTTGGATTCGAGCGGTCCGACGACGCCGGTACGCTCCATCTCCTCGACCATGCGCGCGGCGCGGTTGTAGCCGATCTTGAGGCGGCGCTGTACGCCGGAGATCGACGCGCGGCGCGATTCGGTGACGATGCGCACGGCCTGGTCGTAGAGCACATCGACCTCGCCGGAGTCGCCGGCGCCGAATTCGTCGCCCGCATCGGCGTCGCCGTCGGTCGAGCGCAGGATATCGTCGAGGTATTCGGGCTCGCCGGACTTCTTCAGGAAGGCGACGACCTTGTGCACCTCGTGGTCGTCGACGAAGGCGCCGTGGATGCGCACCGGCACGCTGGTGCCGGGCGGCAGGTAGAGCATGTCGCCGTGGCCGAGCAGGGACTCCGCGCCCATCTGGTCGAGGATGGTCCGCGAATCGATCTTCGACGACACCTGGAATGCGATGCGGGTCGGGATGTTGGCCTTGATCAGGCCGGTGATGACATCGACCGACGGACGCTGGGTCGCGAGCACGAGGTGGATACCGGACGCGCGCGCCTTCTGCGCGAGACGCGCGATCAGCGTCTCGACCTTCTTGCCGACGACCATCATCATGTCGGCAAGCTCGTCGATGATGACGACGATGTAGGGGATCGGCTGCAGCGTCGGCGGTTCCGCGCCTTCCGGCGGCTTCGCGAACGGGTCCGGGATCGGCGTCTTTGCGTCGATCGCCGCCTGCACCTTGCGGTTGTAGTTGGCGATATTGCGCACGCCGAGGTGCGCCATCAGCGCATAGCGCCGCTCCATCTCGGCGACCGACCAGCGCAGCGCGTTGGCCGCCTCCTTCATGTCGGTGACGACCGGCGCGAGCAGGTGCGGGATGCCCTCGTAGACCGACAGCTCGAGCATCTTCGGGTCGATCATGATGATGCGCATGTCGTTGGGCGAGGCATTGTAGAGCATGCTCAGCACCATCGCGTTGACCGCGACGGATTTACCCGAGCCGGTGGTGCCGGCGATCAGCAGGTGCGGCATTTTCGCGAGGTCGACAATCACAGGGTGGCCGCCGATGTCCTTGCCGAGTCCGAGCGACAGCGGTGACGCCGCATCGTCGTACTGCTTTGATTGCAGGATCTCGCTCAGGCGCACGGTCTCGCGATGCTCGTTCGGGATCTCGAGGCCGATGACCGACTTGCCGGGGATGATGTCGACGATGCGCACGCTGACCGCGGACAGCGCGCGGGCGAGGTCCTTGGCGAGATTGCTGATCTGGCTGACCTTGACGCCCGGCGCCGGCTCGAGTTCGAAGCGGGTGATCACCGGCCCCGGGTTCACCGCGACGACCTGGGCCTCGATGCCGAAGTCGGCGAGCTTCATCTCGACCTGGCGCGACATCGCCTCGAGTGTCGCGGTCGACAGCGACTGGCCGCTCGGCTCCGGCGGGTCGAGCAGCGACAGCGGCGGCAGTTCACCGCTGTCGACCGGCGCGATGAACAGCGGCACCTGGCGCTCCTTCTCGGCGCGGATGCTCGGCTCGATCTGCTTGATCACCGGCTCGATGCGCGGCGGGGTGCGGGTCTTGCGGACCTTGCGCTCGTCCTCGACGGCCTCGGCGCGGTGGCGACGGGCCGCGCGCGCCGCGCGCCAGTCGCGGTATTTCACGCCGATGATGCGGAAGCGGCCGAGGAATTCGAGCGTCGCGCGGCCGACCGCGTCCATCAGCGCCAGCCACGACAATCCGGTGAACAGCGATATGCCGGTCAGGAACAGCGCGATCAGGAACAGCGTCGCGCCGATGAAGCTGAACGGCGCGACCAGCCCGCTGCTGACGATGTCGCCGAGGATGCCGCCGGCGTTCGCCGGCAGCGTGCCGTCGATGCTGCCGATGTGCAGCGTCGCGAGACCGCAGCCGGCGACCAGCGTCAGCAGGAAGCCGGCGCCGGTCAACAGCGCCTGGCGGCGGCTGGTGCGCATCTCTTCGCGGCGGCCGCGGAACACCAGCCAGCCGGCCCAGGCGACCAGCACCGGGAACAGATAGGCGAAATAGCCGAAGTAGTGCAGGAAAACCGACGAGAACCACGCCCCGGCGAAGCCGCCGATGTTGCCGACGCGATCGACGCTGGCGCTGTGCGACCAGCCGGGGTCGGCGGGGCTGTAGCTGAGCAGCGAGATCAGCATGTAGATCGCGATCGCGCCGAGCACGAACAACGCGCCCTCGCGCAGGCCGCGGATCATGTGACTCGCGAGCGGCAGGGATTGCTTGCCGGATTTTCGGGTGGCCTGTGACAAGGTACTCTCCGTTGAGTCGCGCCGATTATGCCATATATTGCCGCAGCACAGGATGCACGATATCGCCGCCGGCGACATTGATGCCCCGCGCCAGCGCCGGGTCGTCACGCCAGTCCTTGCGCGCAAGACGTTGCAGCCACGGCAGGAGCGTCGCCGACAAGGCCTGCGATGCCGAACGCGGCACCGCGGCCGGCATGTTGGTGACGCCGAAATGGATCACGTCCTCGTCGACGAAGGTCGGCGCGTCCCAGTCCGTCGGCCGCATCGTTTCGATGCAGCCGCCCTGGTCGATCGAGATGTCGATGACGACGCCGCCGGGAGGCATCGCGCGGATCATGTCGCGGCCGACGACATGCGGCGCGCGGCTGGCCGGGATCAGCACCGCGCCGATCAGAAGGTCGGCGGCCGCGACCTCGGCGGCGACGGCGTCAGTGAACGGATAGAGCGCGGTCACGTTGGCGCCGAGCGCGCGCATCGCCTCGAGGCGCTCTGGCTTGCGGTCGAACACGATGACCCCGGCGCCGAGTTCCGCCGCGACCCGCGCGGCATTACCGCCGGCGACCCCGGCGCCGACGATGACGACGCGGCCGCGCTCCGCCGCCGGCAGTCCGCCGAGCAGCAGGCCCTTGCCGCCGGTCGGAGCGTGCAGCAGAGTGGCGCCGATCTGGGTCGCGAGGCGGCCGGCGATGTCGCTCATCGGCGCGAGCAGCGGCAAGCGGCCGTCCGCGGTCTCGACGGTCTCGAAGCCGATCGCGGTCAGGCCGATCGCCCGCAGGCGCTGCATCAATTCGAGGTTCGCGGCGAGATGCAGAAAGCTGAACAGCAGGTGATCGGCGCGCAGGTAGTCGAGTTCGGCGCCGACCGGCTCCTTGACCTTGACGATCAGTTCGGAGGCCCCGTACAGTGACGGCGCGTCGGGCAGGATGCGGACGCCGGCGGCGGCATAGTCCGCATCGGCATGGCCGCTGGCCGCGCCGGCCGAGCGCTCGATCGCGACCTCATGCCCCTCGCGCACCAGTTCGGCCGCCGCCGCCGGCACCAGGGCGACCCGACCTTCCTGCGGTTTGATCTCGCGGGGGATCCCAATGCGCATCGCGGCGTCAGTTTAGACCAAGTTGAAATTGCGCAGATCGTTCATATATCCTGTCCGTACAATACGATAACGGACTTTATCACAGTCCCGCGTGGATTCGAACACAACGGAGCGCATTCCCGATGAGCCAAGAAAGACACTGCCGCCTGCTGATCCTCGGTTCAGGCCCCGCCGGCTATTCCGCCGCCGTCTACGCCGCGCGCGCGAACCTGAAGCCGGTCCTGATCACCGGCATGGAGCAGGGCGGCCAGCTGACGACGACGACCGACGTCGACAACTGGCCCGGCGACGCCGACGGCGTGCAGGGCCCCGAGCTGATGGACCGCATGCGCCGCCATGCCGAGCGCTTCGACACCGAGATCATCTTCGACCATATCCACAAGGCCGAGCTGACGCAGCGGCCGTTCCGCCTGACCGGCGACCAGGGCGTCTATACCTGCGACGCGCTGATCATCGCGACCGGGGCCTCGGCGAAGTACCTCGGCCTGCCGTCCGAGGAGGCCTTCAAGGGCAAGGGCGTGTCGGCCTGCGCGACCTGCGACGGCTTCTTCTACCGTAATCAGAAGGTCGCGGTCATCGGCGGCGGCAACACCGCGGTCGAGGAGGCGCTGTACCTGTCGAACATCGCCGCCGAGGTCAATGTCGTGCACCGGCGCGACAAGTTCCGCGGCGAGAAGATCCTGCAGGACAAGCTGCTGGCCAGGGCGGCATCCGGCAATGTGAAGATCCACTGGAATTCGGTGCTCGACGAGGTCGTCGGCGACGACAGCGGCGTCACCGGGATCCGCATCAAGGGCGCGCAGGGCGGGGACGCCCGCGCGCTCGACGTCCACGGCGTCTTCATCGCGATCGGTCACCAGCCGAATACCGGCCTGTTCGAGGGCCAGCTCGAGATGCGTCATGGTTATATCGTCGTCAACAGCGGTATAATGGGCAACGCGACGGCCACCAGCATCTCGGGCGTGTTCGCGGCCGGGGACGTCGCCGATTCGGTCTATCGTCAGGCCGTGACCTCGGCGGGCAGCGGCTGCATGGCGGCCCTCGACGCCGAGAAATATCTCGACAAGCTCGAGGGCGCCTGACGGCGCCCGCAAGGGCGTGTTCGCTGACGCCGTGGCGCGCTCTCCGGAGGGTGCGATGAACCAGTTGCCGGAACACCGGGAATATCCGCGCATGGCCGTCGATTGCGGGATCGCGTGGCGTCATGCCGATTCCGCTGATGCAGGCACCGGCATCGCCCGCAATCTCAGCGGCAACGGCGTCCTCTTCGTCGCCGACGACCGGCCCGCGGTCGGCGAGCGTCTCGAGATCACCCTGAGTCCCGGCGTGCTGTCGATCCCGGCGCTGTCGGCGCTGGTCGAGGTCGTCCGCGTCGAGGCCGATCAGCCGCCGGATGATGCCGGCCTTGCCCGTCGCGGCTGGCGCGTCGGCGCGCGCATCGTCATGATGAGATAGTCGCCGGCCCGCGGATCGATGTCACAGCCCTGGCCCGTCACGACCCGTCCCGCAGATCTGCGCGCGGCCGGTCTGAAGATCTCATCCCATCACCGCATCGATACGCTCGACGCCGCGCAATGGGATGCGCTGGCGCCGGGCGCGCCGCCGTTTCCGGGCCATGACTTCCTGTCCGCGCTCGAGCGCCAGGGCGCGGTCGGCGACGGCAGCGGCTGGCAGCCGCGCCATCTCGCCGCGCATCGCGACGGTCGCCTGGTCGGCGCGCTGCCGCTGTATCAGAAGACCCATTCCTTCGGCGAGTTCGTGTTCGACTGGGCCTGGGCCGCGGCCCATCAGCGCCACGGCCTGCGCTATTACCCGAAGCTCGTCGTCGCGACGCCGTACACGCCGGTGACCGGGCCGCGCGTGCTGGTCGCGCCCGGGACCGCGGATAGCGGGGCCATCGCCGGCGCGCTGATCGACGCCGCGCTCGACGAGGCGCGCGCGCTCGGCGCCTCGTCGCTGCACTGGCTGTTCACCAGCGAGGCCGACAGCGAGCGGCTCGCTACACACGGCTTCATGGAGCGCCACGGTTGCCAGTTTCACTGGGACAACCCGGGTTATCGCGACTTCGACGATTTCCTGTCCGCGCTGCGCGCGCGCGACCGCAAGGAGATCCGCCGCGAACGCCGCGCGGCCGCCGCGCATGGCCTCGACATCGACGTCGTCGCCGGCAATGAGGCGGCATCCTCCGACTGGGACGCGATGTATCGTTTCTATGTCTCGACCTTCGCGCGCAAGGCGAATGTCGCGCCGCTGTCGCGCGGCTTCTTCGGCGAGATCGCATCGACGCTCGGCGATCGTTCGCTGCTGATCCTCGCCCGCGACGGCGGCGGCCCGGTCGCGGGCGCGCTGTTCTTCGTCGGACCGGACGCACTCTACGGCCGTCACTGGGGCGCCGACCGCGACCTCCCGCAACTCCATTTCGAGCTGTGCTATTACCGCGCGATCGAGTTCTGCATCGCGCGCGGCCTCGCGCGCTTCGAGTCCGGCGCGCAAGGCGAATACAAGGTCCGCCGCGGCTTCCGCCCGACGCTGACGCGCTCCCTGCACTGGATCGCCGATCCGCGCTTCGCCGCGGCGATCGGTGACTTCATCGACGAGGAACGCCGCGCGGTCGCCGACTATATCGAAGAGATGCGGCGCGGCCTGCCGTACCGGGCGCCGGCATGAAGGGGGAGGGCCGCCGCTTTCCGGTCCTGCTCGATCCGCGTTCGGGCGAGTGCGAGTTCCCGGACGTCTCGCGCGCGCTGCTCGATCCGAACGGGCTGCTCGCGATCGGCGGCAATCTCGAAGCGGAGTGCCTGCTGCGCGCCTACCGCCGCGGCATCTTTCCGTGGTACGAGGCCGGCCAGCCGATCCTGTGGTGGTCGCCGGATCCGCGCATGGTGCTGTTTCCGCGGCGCATCCATGTCTCGCGCAGCCTGCGCAAGGGGCTGCGCCAGCAGCGCTACCGCGTCACCTTCGATCAGGATTTCGAGGGCGTGATCCGCGCCTGCAGCGAGCCGCGCGACGAAGACGGCGGTACCTGGCTCACGCCGGAGATGATCGAGGCCTATGTGCGACTGCATCGGCTCGGCCACGCCCATTCGGCCGAGGCCTGGCGCGACGGCGAACTGGTCGGCGGCGTCTACGGCGTCGCCATCGGCCGCGTGTTCTTCGGCGAGTCGATGTTCCATCGCGCCCGCGACGCCTCGAAGCACGCCTTCGTGCGCCTCGTCGAACGCCTCGCTCAGCGGGGCTGCGTGGTCATCGATTGCCAGATGCAGACCTCGCACCTGTTGAGCCTTGGCGCGGAGACGATCGCGCGCGAGGACTTCGTCGCGCTGCTCGCGCATTGCGATCAGCCGGGCGAGGCGGACTGAGATGTCGCTGTTCCGCACCGAGGGCTATATCCACTTCTATCGCACCTTGCCGCACAACTGCGGCTATCTGCCGGGCCGGCGCGCCTCGAACGCGGTCGTCGATCCCGAGCTGAACATGGAGCCGTGGCTGTACACGCGGCTCGCCGAGATCGGCTTTCGGCGCAGCGGCCCGCGCGTCTACCGGCCGGCCTGTCCGGGCTGCAGCGCCTGCATCCCGCTGCGCATCCCGGTGGCCGACTTCGCGCCGAACCGCGCCCAGCGCCGCGTCCGCAACATGAACCGTGACCTGGTCGTCCATGAGCGCGCGGCCGCCTTCGACCCCGAGCACTTCGCCCTCTATTGCCGCTACCTGACCGTCCGCCATGCCGACAGCGACATGGAAGCGATGCGCGAGGATGATTACCTCGAGTTCCTGACCTGCCGGGGGATCGAGACCCGCTTCATCGACTTCCGGCTCGACGGCCGCTGCGTCGCGGTCGCGGTCGCCGACGTGCTGACCAATGCGCTGTCTGCGGTCTATACCTTCTTCGACCCGGCGCTGGCGCGCCGCGGACTCGGCGTCAATGCGATCCTCCGGGAGATCGACATCGCCCGCGGGCTCGGCAAGGAATGGCTTTACCTCGGCTACTGGATCGAGGACTGCCGGAAGATGCGCTACAAGAATGACTACCGCCCCAACGAGGTCTTCGTCGACGGCCGCTGGCAGCGCCCGGATGAAGACCCGCCGGACAAATGATGTATAATCGCGTCTTTCCCGGGCAGGGGCCCGGTATTATCCCGGATTTTTTATCCCGGCAACAACGGTGGAGGCGTATGGCGAAAGAAGATCATATTGAAATGGAAGGGACCGTGCTCGAGACCCTGCCGAACACGATGTTTCGCGTCGAACTCGAGAACGGTCACGTCGTCACGGCGCACATCTCGGGCAAGATGCGCAAGCACTACATCCGGATCCTGACCGGAGACAAGGTGACGGTGCAGTTGACGCCTTACGATCTCAGCAAGGGCCGTATCGTCTTCCGCGCCAAGTAGACCCGCCGCGCCGGGGCGACCCCGGTTCAGCTCTCCACTGCCTCCTCGACCCCCTCGACATCGAAGCTCAGGCTGTCGCCGCTGACTGTAATGCTGACCTGCCCGCCCTTCGCAAGGCGGCCGAACAGCAGCTCCTCGGCGAGCGGCTTCTTGATGAATTCCTGGATCGTCCGCGCCATCGGCCGCGCGCCCATCTTCGCGTCGAAGCCGTGCACCGCGAGCCAGGCCCGCGCCTCGTCCTCGACGCGGAGCGCGACCTTCTTTTCCTCGAGCTGATGCTCGAGCTCGATCAGGAACTTGTCGACGACGTGGCCGACCGTCTCCGGCGACAGCGAATCGAACTGGATGATCGCGTCGAGACGATTTCTGAACTCCGGCGTGAACATGCGCTTGATGACTTCCATCGCGTCGCTGGAATGATCCTGGTGGGTGAAGCCGATCGAGGCGCGGCTCATCTGCTCGGCGCCGGCGTTGGTCGACATCACGACGATGACGTTGCGGAAGTCGGCCTTGCGGCCGTTGTTGTCGGTCAGCGTGCCGTGGTCCATGACCTGCAGCAGCAGGTTATAGACGTCCGGGTGCGCCTTTTCGATCTCGTCGAGCAGCAGCACCGAGTGCGGGTGCTTGGTCACCGCCTCGGTCAGCAGGCCGCCCTGGTCATAGCCGACGTAGCCGGGCGGGGCGCCGATCAGGCGCGACACCGTGTGACGCTCCATGTATTCGGACATGTCGAAGCGGATCAGCTCGATGCCGAGGACCTTCGCGAGCTGGCGGGTGACCTCGGTCTTGCCGACGCCGGTCGGGCCGGCGAACAGGAACGAGCCGATCGGCTTCTCGACATCGCCGAGACCCGAGCGCGCCATCTTGATCGCGTCGGCGAGCGCGTCGATCGCCTTGTCCTGGCCGAACACGACCATCTTGAGGTCGCGGTCGAGCGTGCGCAGCTTGTCCTTGTCTGAGTGGCTGACGGATTTTGGCGGGATGCGCGCGATGCGGGCGACGATCGACTCGACCTCTTTCACGCCGATGGTCTTCTTGCGCTTCGACGGCGCCAGCAGGCGCTGGTAGGCGCCGGCCTCGTCGATGACGTCGATGGCCTTGTCGGGCAGGAAGCGGTCGTTGATATAGCGCGCGGCCAGGTCGACCGCGGCGCGCAGCGCCTCGCGCGAATACTTGATCTTGTGATGCTGCTCGAAGCGCGACTTCAGCCCGTGCAGGATCCTGATGCTCTCGTCGACGCTCGGCTCGGTGACGTCGATCTTCTGGAAGCGGCGCGCCAGCGCGCGATCCTTCTCGAAGATGCCGCGGTATTCATGATAGGTCGTCGAGCCGATGCAGCGGAGCTCGCCGGACGACAGCATCGGCTTGATCAGGTTGGAGGCGTCCATGACGCCGCCCGAGGTCGAGCCGGCGCCGATGATCGTGTGGATCTCGTCAATGAACAGGATCGCGCCCGGTTCCTTGCGCAGTTGGCCGAGGATACCCTTGAGGCGTTTCTCGAAGTCGCCGCGATACTTGGTGCCGGCGAGCAGGGCGCCCATATCGAGCGAATAGATCGTGCTCTCGCCGAGCACGTCCGGCACCTCGCCGTCGA
The DNA here is from genome assembly GCA_050486285.1 of Chromatiales bacterium. Taxonomy (GTDB): domain Bacteria; phylum Pseudomonadota; class Gammaproteobacteria; order SZUA-140; family SZUA-140; genus JAITWN01. The sequence goes on along the minus strand of JBJHCZ010000020.1, from coordinate 16,290 downwards.
TGATCTTCTTCGCGAGGCCCTCGGCGATCGCGGTCTTGCCGACGCCGGCCTCGCCGACCAGCAGCGGATTGTTCTTGCGGCGGCGGCACAGCACCTGGATCACGCGCTGGAGTTCCTGCTCGCGGCCGATCAGCGGGTCGATCATGCCCATGCGCGCGCGCTGGTTCAGGTTCGTCGCGTATTGCTCGAGCGGGGTGCGCGCGGCGGCCTCGGACTCGCCCTCGCTGTCGGTCGACAGGAAGCCCTCGCCTTCGTCCTCGCCGCCGTCGATCTTGGCGATGCCGTGCGAGATATAGTTGACGACGTCGAGGCGGGTGATGTTCTGGGTGTTCAGGCAGTAGACGGCCTGGGAGTCCTGCTCGCCGAAGATCGCGACCAGCAGGTTCGCCGCGCCGACCTCGCGCTTGCCCGAGGACTGCACATGGAAGACCGCGCGCTGGAGCACGCGCTGGAAACCGAGCGTCGGCTGGGTGTCGCGGGCCTCATCCTGCAGGCGCGGGGTGGTCTCGTCGAGGAAGACCATCAGGTCGCGCTTGAGCACGTCGAGGTCGGCGCCGCAGGCGCGCAGCACGGTGGCCGCCGAGGTGTTGTCGACCAGCGCGAGCAGCAGGTGCTCGACGGTGATGAATTCGTGGTTCTTGTCGCGCGCTTCCTGGAACGCGACATTCAACGTGTATTCGACGTCCTTACTCAACATCGTTGCCACCTTTCGGGCTCGCGCCCGGCGTATGAACCGGCGTATGAAAGCGGGTCAGACCCTCTCCATCGTGCACTTGAGCGGGTGCTGGTGCTCCCGGGAAAACTGATTCACCATCGCGACCTTGGTCTCGGCGATATCGCGGTTGAAGATGCCGCAGACCCCCACGCCCCGGGTATGGACATGGAGCATGACCTGGGTTGCCTTGTCATGGTCCATGCCGAAGAACTTCTGCAGCACGTAGACGACGAAATCCATCGGGGTATAGTCATCGTTCAGCAGCATGACCTTGTACAGCGGCGGACGCCGGAGCTTGGGCTTCGCTTCCTGGAGCGCCAGTCCGTCGTCGGGAATCCGGGTTTGCCGTGTCTTTTTCATACCCTGCAATTATAGCCGATAATCCTGAAAAATGCCTGAACGGGCAATGGGTAACGTCGATCCGCCGTCCTGCGCTCCCCCGTCCATCATTTAGCGTCCCTTCGCGAATAAAGCTTGAGCCTGAACCGGTGAAGCAAGATGCTTGCCAATACCGGCTGCGGCGCGCCGCGTCAGGGCCGCCCCGACCGGCTCTTGACGACGACCATAAAGATGCTCAAAGTGAAACGCGTTGGAGAGGGTTTTCGGATGTTTCAGCCGTTGTCAAGCAGGCCGCGGGCACGCGGGGCAGTGCCGTTTTCGCATGCGCAGAAGAACGAGGTAAGTGCCATATGGCCACCGGTATCGTCAAATGGTTCAACAATGCGAAGGGCTTTGGCTTTGTTTCACCGGATGAGGGAGGGGAGGACGTCTTCGCCCACTTCTCCGCAATCGACATGGACGGATACAAGAGCCTCAAGCAGGGCCAGAAGGTCGTTTTCGAGATAACGCAGGGTCCGAAGGGGCTTTACGCCCAGAACATCCGCCTCGCCACCGAGTAGGCGAGCGTTATCCGGCAAGGGCGACGTGCCGCCCGCGGGCGGCGCAGGGTCACATATGCCCGATCACCGCCTTGCCGAAGCCGGAGCAGCTCGTCAGTTGCGCGCCTTCCATCAGCCGTTCGAGATCGTAGGTCACCGTGCCGGCCGCGATCGCCTTCATGATGCCATCGATGATCCGGTCGGCTGCCTCGGTCCAGCCGAGGTGACGCAGCATCATCTCCCCTGACAGGATCAGCGAGCCCGGATTGACCTTGTCCTGGCCGGCGTAGCGCGGCGCGGTGCCGTGCGTCGCCTCGAACAGGCCGATGGTGTCCGACAGGTTGGCGCCCGGCGCCATGCCGATGCCGCCGACCTGCGCCGCGAGCGCGTCCGAGATGTAATCGCCGTTCAGGTTCAGCGTCGCGATGACGCTGTAGTCGGCCGGGCGCAGCAGGATCTGCTGCAGGAAGGCGTCGGCGATGACGTCCTTGATGACGATCTCGCGCCCGCTGCGCGGGTTCTTCATCCGGCACCACGGCCCGCCGTCGATCTCGGTCGCGCCGAACTCGCGTTTCGCCAGCGCATAGCCCCAGTTCTTGAACGCGCCCTCGGTGAACTTCATGATGTTGCCCTTGTGCACCAGCGTCACCGAGTCGCGGTCGTTGTCGATCGCGTAGCGGATCGCCTTGCGCACGAGGCGCTCGGTGCCCTCGCTCGATACCGGCTTGATACCGATGCCGGCGGTGGCGGGGAAGCGGATCTTCTTGACGCCCATCTCCTTCTGCAGGAAGTCGATGACCTTGCGCGCCTCGGGCGTGCCGGCCTCCCACTCGATGCCGGCGTAGATATCCTCGGAGTTCTCGCGGAAGATCACCATGTCGGTCAGTTCGGGGTGCTTGAGCGGGCTCGGCGTGCCGTCGAAATAGCGCACCGGGCGCAGGCAGACGTAGAGGTCGAGCTCCTGGCGCAACGCGACATTGATCGAGCGGATGCCGCCGCCGACCGGCGTCGTCAGCGGACCCTTGATCGCAACGCGGAACTCGCGAATCGCGTCGAGGGTCTCGTCGGGCAGCCAGGCATCCGGACCGTAGACCCGGGTCGACTTCTCGCCGGCGAAGATCTCCATCCATGCGATCGAGCGCTGGCCGCCGTAGGCCTTCGCGACCGCGGCATCGACGACCGCGCGCATCACCGGGGTGATGTCGACGCCGATGCCGTCGCCTTCTATATAAGGGATGATCGGGCGGTCCGGGACCATCAGCGAGTGGTCGGCCGCGATCGCGATCCTGTCGCCGTCAGCGGGTGCCTGGATCTTTTGATACGCCATGAAGACTCCGTTGGGGCTGGGCAAAGGGGGCATTCTAGCACAAAGGACAGGGCCCCCTTTATGCTAGAATGGCACGCTCAAGCATCTGAACGGACGAACGATTTTGATAGAGACGCGCAGGATCATCACGGGCATGTCGGGCGGGGTCGATTCCTCGGTCGCCGCGTTGCTGCTCGCGCGCGCCGGTCACGAGGTCAGCGGCCTGTTCATGAAGAACTGGGAGGAGACCGAGCCCGACGGACCCTGCCAGGCCGAGATCGACGCGAATGACGCCTTCGCGGCCTGCGAGCGCATCGGCATCGCGCTCGACGCGGTCAATTTCGCCGACGAGTACCTCGAGCGGGTGTTCGCGCACTTTCTCGACGAATACCGCGCCGGCCGTACGCCGAACCCGGACATCCTCTGCAACAGCGAGATCAAGTTCCGCGCCTTCCTCGATCATGCGCTCGCCGCCGGCGCCGATCGCATCGCGACCGGGCACTATGCCCGCGTCGAACACCGCGACGACCGCTGGCGCCTGCTCAAGGGCCGCGACCCGGACAAGGACCAGAGCTATTTCCTGCACGCGCTGAACCAGGCGCAGTTGTCGCGCGCGCTGTTCCCGCTCGGCGAGCTGTGCAAGACCGAGGTGCGCCGCATCGCCCGCGAGGCCGGCTTGCCGAATCACGCGCGCAAGGACAGCACCGGGATCTGCTTCATCGGCGAGCGCCGTTTCCGGGAATTCCTGCAGCGTTACCTGCCGGCGCAGCCGGGACCGATCTGCACGGTCGATGACGAACTCGTCGGCGAGCACGAGGGGCTCATGTATTACACGCCCGGCCAGCGCAAGGGGCTCGGCATCGGCGGGCGCGCGGGTCATGAGGAAGAACCCTGGTACGTCGTCCAGAAGGATCTCGATGACAACCGGCTGATCGTCGCCCAGGGCCATGATCACCCGAGTCTGTTTGCAGGGAGCCTGCTGACCCTGCCTGCCCACTGGATCTCCGGCGAGCCCGCGGCCTGGCCGCTGCGCTGCCAGGCAAAGATCCGCTATCGCCAGGCCGATCAGGCCTGCCGCGTCCATCGCGAAGCGGGCGGGCGCGTCCTCGTGACCTTCGATCGGCCGCAGCGCGCGATCGCGCCGGGTCAGTCGGTCGTGTTCTACGACGGTGACGAATGTCTCGGCGGCGCGGTCATCGACCGCGCGTTGCCGGCGGAGGCCGCCCTGGTCGCGAATGATGGCGTCCCGATCGCCGCCGGCGGGAGGCGCTGATGGCGCGCACCCTGCAGGACGCGGCGCTGGCGCTGGCAGGTGCGTTGCAGGCAACCTACCTCGTCCGCGAGATCGCCCATCACGGCACCGTGCCGAGCAATCTGCTCGAGGTGTCGATCCGCAGCCTGTTCGAGCTGAATCCGCCGAACACCGAGGCGGTCTACGGCGGTCGCCGCGAGCTGATGAAGGGGCTTCGTCTGCTGAAGGATCAGATCGGCGGCGACACCAGGAAGGCCGACGTCGAGCTGACCAAGTACGTCGTCGCGCTGATGCACCTCGAACGCAAGATGGTCAAAAACCCGGAATTGATGGGGCAGCTGAAGAACGGGCTCACCCGCATCCGCGGCCAGGTCGAACACTTCTCGTTCACCCATGAGAATGTACTCGCCGCGCTCGCGGATCTCTACGTGAATACGGTCAGCACGCTGACGCCGCGCATCATCGTCAGCGGCCAGCACGGGCACCTGACCCATCCGGCCAATGCAAACAAGGTGCGCGCGCTGCTGCTCGCGGCGATCCGCTCGATCGTGCTGTGGCGGCAGAGCGGCGGCAATCGCTTCCAGCTGCTGTTCAAGCGCAAGCAACTGGCCGCCGAGGCCGAAGCCCTGCTAAGCTAGCCGTCCGCAAGGGGACGATCATGGAACTCGACTCACTGACCGCCATCTCGCCGATCGACGGCCGCTACGGCGAGAAGACCGCCGCGCTGCGCGCGATCTTCAGCGAATACGGCCTGATCCGCCACCGCGTGCTGATCGAGGTGCGCTGGTTGCAGGCGCTGGCCGAACACCCGGGCATCCCCGAGGCGCCGGCCCTGTCGGCGGACGCGAACGCCGTGCTCGAGGCCCTGGTCGCGGATTTCAGCGTCGACGACGCCCGTCGCGTCAAGAACATCGAGCGCAGCACCAATCATGACGTCAAGGCGGTCGAGTATTTTCTGAAGGAGCGCACCGGCGGCCATGCGGGGCTCGCCGCGATCGGCGAGTTCTTCCATTTCGCGTGCACCTCCGAGGACATCAACAACCTGGCCTATGCGCTGATGCTGCGCGAGGCGCGGGCGATCTCGCTGCTGCCGCTCGCCGACGAGATCATCGACCGTCTCGCGGCCTTCGCCCGCGCGCACGCCGGGGTCGGCATGATGGCGCGCACCCACGGCCAGCCGGCGACGCCGACGACGCTCGGCAAGGAGATCGCGAACGTCGTCGCGCGCCTGCGCCGCCAGCGCGAGCGCCTCGCCGGGGTCGAGATCCTCGGCAAGCTCAACGGCGCGACCGGCAACTACAATGCCCATATCGTCGCGTATCCCGATGTCGACTGGCCGGCGTTCTCGCGCGCCTTCGTCGAGGGCCGCCTCGGCCTCGGCTGGAATCCGCTGACGACCCAGATCGAGCCGCACGACTGGATGGCCGAGTACTTCGACGCGCTGGCGCGCTTCAACACGATCCTCATCGACTTCTGCCGCGACGCCTGGGGCTATATCGCGCTCGGCTATTTCCGCCAGAAGGCCGTGGCCGGGGAGGTCGGCTCGTCGACGATGCCGCACAAGGTCAATCCGATCGACTTCGAGAACGCGGAGGGCAACCTCGGCCTCGCCAATGCGCTGTTGCGCCATCTCGCCGACAAGCTGCCGGTGTCGCGCTGGCAACGCGACCTCACCGATTCGACGGCGCTGCGCAACATCGGCGTCGGCGTCGCCCATTCGGCGCTGGCATGGCAGTCGTGCCTGAAGGGCGTCGGCAAGCTGTCGGTCGATACCGCGCGCATCGCCGCCGATCTCGACGATGCCTGGGAACTGCTCGCCGAGCCGGTGCAGACCGTGATGCGGCGCTACGGCGTACCCGAGCCCTACGAGAAACTGAAGGCGCTGACGCGCGGGCGCAGCATCGATCGCGAATCGCTGCACGCCTTCATCCGCACGCTCGAGATCCCCGCCGAGGCCCGCGACCGCCTGCTGGCCCTGACCCCGGCCGCTTATCTGGGACTGGCTGAAGATATCTCTTTAAGTATTTGAATTATAGAAGGTTATATTTCTCTCCGGATTCTGTGATAGATTTCACATTACCGTTGTCGCGCTTCTGGATAATGGTACGTGCTGAGCGTGGACGTGGCGGTCACTGCTTTACATTTCCTCCTCCTCCAAGTCAACCGCCGGATTGCTCAGGCACCCGGAACTGTACCTCCCTCCCCGTGCAGTCCGGGTTTTTTTTTGCCCGTTCAACGGGCATACTGCGCACTCTGAATAATTCACGATAACGGCGCGCGCAGACCGGGCCCACCCATCGATGCTCGATCCCCAACTGATCCGCAATGACCTCGACGCGACCGCGCGGCTGCTCGCGCGTCGCGGCGTGACGCTCGACGTCGCGCGCCTGACCGCGCTCGAGGCCGAGCGCAAGCGCCTGCAGGTGCGCACCGAGGAACTGCAGCACGAACGCAACAGTCGCTCGAAGGCGATCGGCCAGGCCAAGGCGCAGGGCGAGGACATCGAGCCGCTGCGCGCCGCGGTCGCCGATCTCGGCGAGCAGCTCGAGGCCGCGAAGGGCGCGCTCGAAGGTGTGCAATCGGCGCTGCACGCGCTGTTGCTGACGATCCCGAATATTCCCGACGACAGCGTCCCGGACGGCGCCGACGAGACCGCGAACGTCGAGATCCGCCGCGTCGGCACGCCGCCGGCCTTCGACTTCACGCCGCGCGACCATGTCGATGTCGGCGAGGGGCTCGGCCTGCTGGATTTCGAGGCCGCGGCGAAGCTGGCCGGGGCGCGCTTTTCGACGCTGGCGGGGCCTTTGGCGCGGCTGCATCGCGCGCTGATCCAGTTCATGCTCGACCTGCATACCGGCGAGCATGGCTATCGCGAGGTCTATGTCCCCTACCTGGTCAATGCCGAGGCGCTGGTCGGGACCGGGCAGTTGCCGAAGTTCGAGCATGACCTGTTCGCGATTCGCGGCGAGCTGCCGTTCTATCTGATCCCGACCGCCGAGGTGCCGGTCACGAACCTGCTGCGCGACACCATCGTCGAGGCCGAGGCCTTGCCGCTGAAATACGTCGCGCATACGCCGTGTTTCCGCAGCGAGGCCGGGTCCTACGGCAAGGACACGCGCGGGATGATCCGCCAGCACCAGTTCGAGAAGGTCGAGCTGGTGCAGCTGGTGCGGCCGGAGGATTCGGCCGAGGCGCATGAGCAGTTGACCGCGCAGGCGGAGACGGTGCTCGTGCGCCTCGGGCTGCCGTTCCGCACGGTCGCGCTGTGCGCCGGCGATCTCGGTTTCGCGGCGCGCAAGACTTATGACATCGAGGTGTGGCTGCCGGGGCAGCAGGCATATCGCGAGATCTCGTCGTGCAGCAATTTCGGCGACTTCCAGGCGCGGCGCATGCAGGCGCGCTGGCGCCGGCCGGACACGCGCAAGCCGGAACTGCTGCATACGCTGAATGGTTCAGGGCTCGCGGTCGGGCGGACGCTGGTGGCGATCCTCGAGAATTACCAGGATCGGGACGGACGGGTGCGGGTGCCGGAGGTGCTGCATCCCTATATGGGCGGGGTTACCGTCATCGGTGGCTGACTGGTGCGTGTCGGCGGTGTCCTGACGGCTGACGGAACACGCATGAATACGTCCCTGTAGCTCCCGGCCGCGTCCATGCGGCCGAAGGTTCCGTCACCCGTCAGGACATCGCCGACACGACTGGATTCTGATTACGGTTGCACGGGCTGGATATTTGCGTGCCTTCCTCCCTTTCCTGATACCAACCATGCAGGGTTCAATCCGCGCTAACATAGTTCGATGGAATTCCTGCCGGTCAATCTCGATATTCGTGAGCGCGACTGCCTCGTCGTCGGCGGCGGCGAGGTTGCGGCGCGCAAGGCGGGGCTGTTGCGGCGCGCGGGGGGGCGGGTCACGGTCGTCGCGCCAGAGCTTGGGGCCGGGCTCGAGGCGATGCGGGCGGGCGGGGAGGTCGCGCATCGGGCGAAGCGGTTTGATGCGACGGACCTCGACGGCTGCCTGATCGCGATTGCGGCGACCGATGACGAGGCGGTCAATGCGGCGGTCGCCGAGGCGGCGGCGGCGCGCGGGATCCCGGTCAATGTCGCCGACCGGCCGGAGTTGTGTACGTTCATCCTGCCGTCGATCGTCGATCGCTCGCCGGTCATCGTGTCGGTGTCGAGCGGCGGGGCGTCGCCGGTGCTGGCGCGGCAGTTGCGGGCGCGCATCGAGACGCAGTTGCCGCAATCGTATGGATCGCTCGCGGAGCTGGTGCGGCGTTACCGGCCGGCGGTGAAGCGGCGCTTTGCGTCGACGACGCTGCGGCGGCGGTTCTGGGAGGACATCCTCGACGGGCCGATCGCGGAGCTGGCGCTGGCGGGGCGCGTCGAGGATGCGGCGCAAAGGCTCGAGGCCGAACTGAAACAGCCGGACGACGCCGAACGCGCGCGCGGCGAGGTCTGGCTGATCGGCGCGGGACCCGGCGATCCGGATCTGCTGACGCTGCGCGCGTTGCGGCTGATGCAGCGCGCCGATGTCGTGCTCTACGATCGGCTGATCACGCCGGGGATACTCGACCTGGTGCGGCGCGATGCCGAGCGCATCTATGTCGGCAAGCGGCGCGACTATCACGCGGTGCGTCAGGAGGAGATCAACCGGACACTTGTCGACCTTGCGCGCGAGGGTAAGCGCGTCGCGCGGCTGAAGGGCGGCGACCCGTTCGTGTTCGGGCGCGGCGGCGAGGAGATCGCGTCGCTGATGGCGGAGGGCATCCCGTTCCAGGTCGTCCCCGGCATCACCGCCGCGAACGGTTGCGCCGCGTATGCGGGCATCCCGCTGACGCATCGCGATTACGCGCAGTCGGTCGTGTTCGTGACCGGGCAGATGAAGAACGGCGCGGTGCAGCTCGACTGGCAGAGCCTCGTGCAGCCGCGCCAGACGCTGGTCGTCTACATGGGCCTGAGCGGCCTCGACCAGATCTGCGCCGAACTGATCCGCCACGGCATGGCCGCGACGATGCCCGTCGCCCTGATCGGCGAAGGCACCACCGAACGCCAGCGCGTCACCATCGGCACCCTCGAAACCCTGCCCACCCAGGTCGCCGGCGCCGAAATCCACGCCCCCACCCTCCTCATCATCGGCGAAGTCGTCCGCCTCCACCCCCACCTCTCCTGGTTCGGGGTCGGACCACGGCAAGCCCCTGATAATTAAGGTAAACAAGATCAAAAACGGGCTGATTTCGGGCCTCCCGGGCGATTTTTGAGGCCAAAATCGCGGTCGTTGCGTGTTACTACGATGACACCGGGGTTCTGCAACGTGTTCGCGGCTTCATTTCGATGCCAAAATGGGCCGAGGAGTGGTGAGAGGCGCAACATAGGGCGGGTTTTCTGGATGGTTTCCTTTTTTAACAAGAGGTTGTCGTGGTCCGACCCGTTCAAGATCGGGGTGGTGGTGTTGGCGGGGTGCGGGGGTGGCAGTGGGGGTGAAGGGGGGAGTACGTTCGCGAACGGGGTGTTTCTGGATTCGCCGGTGGAGGGGTTGCGGTATCAGGTGGGGGGGCTGGTTGATTTTACTGATGCGGACGGGGGGTTCCGGTATCTGATCAATCGTCCGATCAGTTTCTATGTCGGTGATATCCTGCTCGGCACTGCGCAGGGGGCGCCGGTGTTGACGCCGCTGTCGATCGTGCCGGGCGGTGCATCCAGCGTGACCGATAACCGGGTCACGAACATCATCCGGTTTCTGCAGACGATTGATGACGACTACGATCCGAGTAACGGCATCCGGATCGATGAAAATACTCACCAGGCCCTGCTTGGGCAATCCATTTCCTTTGCTTCGCAGAGCGCTGCTTTCGAAAACGACAGCGACGTCAGGTTTGTTTTGAGCCTGGCGACCACCCCGCTCGGAGTCGCTCGCGACAGGCTCGTTCCTGCGATCACCGCGCAGGCACACATGCGCGCGACACTGGAGGACTTGCGGTCGCCAGGCAGGACACCGCCAGCCAGCGCGGGTTCTATCGATGTGACGGGCCAGGGGCTCTTCGGCCCCGAACTCGCGCCGGATCCGGCCCTCAGTTTTGCCGATATCACGACCGGATTCAGCATCATCGAGTGGAATCAGCCGCTGCCCTCGATCCCGAATCAGGATGCCGCAGTCAGGCTGGATATCCGGTTCAATGCCAACCCTTTCATCAACAATCAGATCGCACAGATCACCCTGACCTGGGAACACCAGGTATTGGGAATTCGCAGCTTCGGCGTCGCCTGTAGCGGCGGCAGCACCGTATTCCTTTCCGTTAACGGATGTCCGGATGTCACCATCGATCTCGGGAATCGCACGGTCGATTTCAATGGCCGGCTGCTTTCCGCTGCGGAGAATATCGGCAGTACGATCAGCCTGACCGGAATGCTGATCATACCTTGAGCGTGCAGTTCTTGACCGTGCCGGAACCCGCAGGGTAGTTCCCGGCCATGCCTGCCATTCATGGACTTGGCGGAAGCGGCCGATTATCCTTCCGCTACGCTATTTTTTATAACGACCACTGGATGTAGAAGCGAATAGTCTCATCACGCGTCAAGGCCCCGATGACCCCCGACGACATCGCGCTGCTGCCGTCACTGGACTGGGATGAATCCGCCCGGGTGCTCAGTTGTGCCGGTGAATGGACCTGGGCCGGCTTGTCGCGGCGCGCGCCGGCGCCGCCGCGCGGACTCAAGGGGAACTTTTCGCTCGACACTTCCGGCGTGACCCGGCTCGATACCGCCGGCGCGGTCTGCCTGCGTCGCTATCTGGGCATGCTGCAGCGGCAGGGCGCCGTTGCCTCCGGCGAACGCATTCTGCCGCCGCACCAGGCAGTGCTCGATCTCGTCACCGAGCGCCAGTTCCCGCCGACCGCGCCTGAAGGGCCGCGGCCGAATCCGTTTCACCGACTCGGCGAGTGGAGTACCCACCTCGGCGGACGCGCCGCGGGATTTTTCGAGTTCGTCGGCGCCGTCGCCGCGGATGCATGGCCGCGCTTCCTGCAACCGCAGCGCATCCGCTGGCGCCAGGTGGTCGCCGAGATCGATCACGGCGGCGTGCGCGCGCTGCCGATCCTCGCCCTGCTGACCTTTCTCTCCGGCGTCATCATCGCCTACCAGGGCGGCGCGCCGCTCGAGCAGTACGGCGCGAACATCTACCTCGTCGACCTCGTCACGCTGATGATGCTGCGCGAGATGGCGCCGCTCCTGACCGCGATCATCGTCGCCGGCCGCACCGGCTCGGCCTATACCGCGCAGATCGGCACGATGCGCATCACCGACGAGGTCGACGCGCTGCGCGTCATCGGCATCACGCCCTACGAGATGCTGGTGCTGCCGAAGCTGCTGGCGATGCTGATCGTGCTGCCGCTGTTGACGATGTTCGCGAACGTCTTCGGCATGCTCGGCGGCATCACGGTCTCGACGCTGATGTTCGGCGTCGGTCCCGGCGAATTCATCCAGCGCATCCCCGAGGCCGTGGATCCCAGCAGCTTCTGGGTCGGCATCATGAAGGCGCCGGTGTTCGCGGTGCTGATCGTCTCGGTGGCCTGCTACCAGGGCTTCCGCGTGCGACGCAGCACCGAGAGCGTCGGCCGCGCGACGACGCGCAGCGTGGTGCAGGGCATCTTCCTCGTCATCGTCGCCGACGCGATCTTCTCGATCGCCTTCAACATCCTCGGCCTGTGAACATGCCGCTCGCCAGTCAGCCGCACGCCGCGCCCGAGATCGTCCTGCGCGTCAGCGATCTGGTGACGCGCTTCGGCGACGCGGTGATTCACGACGGACTGAATCTCGAGGTGCATCGCGGCGAGATCCTCGGCATCGTCGGCGGCAGCGGCGCCGGCAAGACCGTGCTGCTGCGCGAGATGATGCTGCTGCAGGCGCCGAGCGCGGGACGGATCGAGATCTTCGGCCATGACGCGGCGACGCTGAATGCCGCGACGATGCGCCAGCTGCGCCGGCGCATGGGGGTGCTGTTCCAGCACGGGGCGCTGTTCACCGGCCTCACCGTGCGCGAGAATGTCAGCCTGGTGCTGCGCGAGCATACGCGCCTGAAGCGCGACGTCTGTGAGGACCTCGCCGGCGTCAAGATCGCGCTCGCGGGACTTCCGGCCGACGCGGCCGATAAATACCCCGAGACCCTGAGCGGCGGCATGATCAAGCGCGCCGCGCTGGCGCGGGCGCTGGCGCTCGATCCGGAACTGCTGTTCCTCGACGAGCCGACCTCCGGCCTCGATCCGCTCGGCACCAGCGCCTTCGATGCGCTGATCGTCGAGTTGCGTGAGCTGCTCGGTCTCACCGTGGTGATGGTCACGCACGACCCTGAGTCGCTGCGACGCGCGAGCGATCGGGTCGCCTTCCTCGCGCAACAGCGCGTGTGGGCGATCGGGGCGATCGAAGATCTGGTCGCGAGCACGGACCCGCTGACGCGGGAGTACTTTCACGGCGCGCGCAGGAACGGAGGCTGAGAGGACGGACGATGCACAGTCGGGCGAATTATACGGTGGTCGGGCTGTTCGTGGTGACCCTCGGCATCGCGCTGGTCGCGGCCGGGCTGTGGTTCAGCTCGGACTACAGTCGTGACGACGAGCTGCGCTATCTCGTCCTCCCCGATGAACCGATGACCGGGCTGTTGCGCAACTCCTCTGTCAAATACCAGGGCGTCGACGTCGGCCGCGTGCGCGAGCTCGGCCTGAACGATCGCGGCGAGGTGCAACTGGTCATCAGCGTTCAACGCAATGTGCCGGTGCGCGCCGACTCGGGCGTGCGGCTTGCAAGCCAGGGCCTGACCGGCATGAGTCATCTCGAACTGCTGCCCGGTACCGACGCGGCCGGTCCGCCGGTGGCCGGCGATCGCCCGCTGCCGGTGTTGCCGAACGCGCCGTCGCTGCGGACGCGGCTCGAGAAGGCCGTCGAACAAAGTCTGTCCGGCGTCGATCGCCTCGCGCGCCAGCTCGAGGCCGTGTTGTCGGACGACAGCGTCGAATCGTTCGGCGCGACGATGCAGCATATGGAACGCATCACCGGCGCGCTCGCCAATAACGCTGACGACTTCGCACGGACAGTGCGCGAGACCGGCCTGCTCGCCGAAGAAGCGCGGCAGGCGATCGCCGATGCGCCGGAGCTGATCGATCGCGTGCAGGAGACGCTCGACGGTTTCGACGAGGCCGCGCGCCGCGTCGCCGAGGCCGCGGAGTCGCTCGCGAAGGCCGGCGAGGGCGGCAGCAAGACGCTCGACGGCATCGGCAGGGAAACGTTGCCGCAGGTCAACGAACTGCTGCGCGATCTGCAGGATCTCGCGCGCACGATCGAGCGGCTCGGGCGCGAGATCAGCGAACAGCCGAGCCGGGTGATCTTCGGGTCGCCGCAGCGGGCGCCGGGGCCGGGAGAGTGACGCCGACGCACGAATCTACTGCTGCGCGAGGGTCGACGAGCGTCTCTCGGATCAACCGGCGCGAGGGCAAGTGATGTGATCGCGTGGATCCGGAGAAACAGCAGGGTGATGATGCGGAATGCGAGGCGCTGTGCGCGCCGACAAGCGGGAGACGAGACGTGATGAGTAAGCTGTCGCTTTACCTGATGGTCTTCGCGCTGCTCGCCGGCTGCGCGACGATCAAGCCGCCGCGCGACGAGGCGCCGGTGACCTGGGATCTCGCGCCCGTGCTGTCGTTCGAAGCCGCGGCGACGGCGACCGCGACTACGACGGCGAACGATGCGACGCTGCATGTCGCGCGCCCGACCGCGATCGCTGCGCTCGCGACCGCCGAGATTGCCTGGCGTGAACAGGCATTCGAGCGCCGTTACTACGCCCGCAATCGCTGGGCCGACGAGCCGGCGCGGCTGCTGCATCCGCATCTCGTCGCCGCGATCGAGGACGCCGGTTTGTTCACGCATGTCACATCGTCCGCCGCGAGCGCGTCGGCGCGTTACCGCCTCGAGACCGAACTGCTCGAGATGGAGATCGACTTCCGCGATCGCCGCGAAGGCGTCGCCCGCATCCAGCTCCGCGCCCGCCTGGTCGATCTCGCCAATGGCCAGGTCCTCGCCACCCAACGCTTCGACACGACCGCAGACAGCCCCGCCGCCACCCCCGCCGCCGCCATCGAAGCCACCAACCACGCCCTGGAACAGCTCCTCCACGCCCTGATCGACTGGCTCCGGGTCGGACCACGGTAACCCGCTGAAACAGATAGATATCAGCCCCAAAATCGGACGAAAAACGACCCTCCCGGGCTGATTTCGGGGTCAAAATCGCGGATCGAACTCCAGGGAGGGGATCCGATGCCGCGCGCCAATCGTCATCATGTGCCGGGGTTGATCTGGCACGTCACGCAACGCTGCCACAAACAGCAGTTTCTGCTGAAGTTCGTGCGCGACCGCGATCGCTGGCGGCACTGGCTGCTCGAGGCGCGCGAGCGTTACGGTTTGTGCGTGCTCGATTACATCGTCACGTCGAATCACATTCACCTGCTGGTGCGTGATCGCGGCCGCGGCGAGATCTCGTCGTCGATGCAACTGATCTCCGGACGCATCGCGCAGGAGTTCAACGATCGCAAGTCGCGCAAGGGCGCGTTCTGGGAGGATCGCTTTCATGCGACGGCCGTCGAGTCGGGCGCACACCTTGCGCGTTGCCTTGTGTACATCGACCTGAACATGGTGCGTGCCGGGGTGGTCGCGCATCCCGGCGAGTGGGCGCATGGCGGCTATCGCGAGATCCAGGATCCGCCGCGCTACAAGCGGGTGATCGATGCAGACGCGCTGGCGGCGGTGCTTGGACTGGCGACCGCCGCAGAGTTACAGCGACGGCACGAAGAATGGGTCGAGAGCGCGCTGTGCGCGGGGGCCTGCCGACGCGACCAGCGATGGACGGAGGCCGTCGCCGTCGGCGGTACGGAGTTCGTCGAGCGCGTGCAGCGTCAGCTCGGGGTGCGGGTGCCGGGGCGGCATGTGCAGCTTGAGGACGATACGGCGATATTGCGGGAGGCGACGGCGCTCTACAAGCCAGAGTAAGGCTGATTTTGACCCCGAAAATGGCGAAATTGGCCCGAAATAGGCCATAATCCGACGGTGTAATTCAGGGAAATCAAGTGCTTGTCATGGTCCGACCCGGAATTATGATGATCATGGGGGTGCTGGTGGCGGGGTGCGCGGTGTTCGAGACGCGGCCGCCGCAGGACCAGGCCAATATCTGCGAGATCTTCCGCGAGCAGCCGAAGTGGTACGACTACGCGCGCAAGTCGGAGCAGAAGTGGGGGACGCCGATCGCGACGCAGATGGCCTTCGTGCAGAAGGAGTCGTCGTTCCGCAGCCATGTGCGACCGCCGCGCACGAAGCTGCTCGGCTTCATCCCGTGGAGCCGGCCGTCATCGGCGAAGGGCTATGCGCAGGCGCAGGATCCGGTGTGGGGCGAGTACCAGTCCGATGCCGGCAGCCTGATGGCGCGTCGCTCGCACATGAAACACGCGACCGACTTCATCGGCTGGTACAACCACCGCACGCATCGGCACGTCGGCATCTCGCTGCAGAATCCCGAGCACCTCTATCTCGCTTACCACGAAGGCCAGGGTGGTTACCGTCGCGGCAGCTGGCGCGACAAGCCCCATGTCCAGCGCGTCGCCCGCGAAGTCAATGATCGCGCGATCCGCTACCAGGCCCAGCTCAACACCTGCGAATCCGAATTCCGCTGCCGGCGCTTCTACCAGATCTGGCCGTTCTGCCAGGCGTAGACTCGCCGCGCCGCGCTGTGATGCGGCACTGATCCTGCCCGCGGCGCGGCGCGTTTACTGATGTCGCTCGACAGGCAGGTCGTGTTCCCGCAGCGCCTTGAACAAACTCCACAGCAGCGCAACCGTCCAGAACAACAGGGTCCATATCGTGGCAGCCGCGACCATCAGGAAGGGACTCATCGTCCACCAGAACAACATCATGACGATCAGAACCGAAACGACCCAGGCAGGGATGCAATTCTGCAGGTGCTCGTAGAAGTGATGGAACTGGGCTTGACCCGCTTAAGTGGACGGGTCACTACCTAAGCCGCCTTGTTTTCAGTGGTCAAAAGTTTCCTCTCGAAGTTGATGGGTGACAAGTAGCCGAGGGCCGAATGCCTACGATGCGGGTTGT
>JBJHCZ010000019.1:0-60878 GCA_050486285.1 Chromatiales bacterium | reverse complement strand
GGCCTGCTTCAGGATCGCCAGAATCTGGCTGTCGCTGTATCGGGATTTCTTCATGTAGAACCTCCTCGGTCGTACAGTACGAGAAAATTCTACTTCTGGACAACGCTAGTTTGCGGGGGGATTACCACAAGAGTTGCGTGCTGCAAGTTGTCTGACGCGCGGACACCCAAAATATCTCTCACTTCCGCGATGCTTTTTGCCGGTCTAGCTACGCTGTCTTGCACCAGAATATTGTTTTCTACAACATTTCGATCGGCCAAGAGTGGATTATGCGTTGTAATAACTACTTGGGTGTGAGTTGATAGTTCGGCAATGATTTCTCGAAGTCGATGGATCGCATTTGGATGCAAGTGAGACTCTGGTTCTTCCAAAGCTAGAATTGACGCGCCCGGTTGATTCGTCGCGCTGTGGATGAGGCTAATCGCGGCCAAGCTCTTTACTCCGTCGCCCTTACGTTCTAGCAGCGTAGGGGTTCCATCGTCCACGGTGATCTCGATATCTCTGCGAGGGAAGTATCTAAGATCCTCCCGCGGGATGGATATTTGTACCGCCCTAACGTCATGAAGGAATTGGCGCATGGTCTTAGCCACCTCCTTCGACAGTTCTTCCAACACTGGCTGCTGCAACTCCATGATTTTATCTCGAGCTGCTTGGTAATCGGGATTGTCCTCTAGCGTCGAAAGGCTCTTTGAAACCATCCTGCTAACGACGTCTTGTGCCGCTTGTGCTGGCCGTATTGCTGGAATGTAAGAGATGTCAATTCGCTGCCCAACAAACTTAGCGATAACAGAAGGCTTGTCCGTTAACGCCTTTCCCCCGGGACCCTTTTTTAAAACGCGAAACGTTGGAGAATGTGAAGCTCCTATCGAAACCTCTATCGGCAGTAACCCATTCAAGTTCGATTTGACATCTCGTCTGAACTCGATGATTTCTTCAGGAGTTAATTCGAACTCAACTGTAAACCGCGAAAGCCCATCCGGATGCTTTTCCTGGAGATCGACAGGAAAATCGGACTCCCAATCGTATTCAGAATTCCTTCTGGATCTGATTGGGCCAGTTTGGCGCACACGAGCATAGTTATTAATAATCTGCATTGCGGTAATGAGCGCGGACAACAAGTTGGACTTTCCCTCATTATTGGGTCCAACCAGGATGGTTAAATTCGAAATGGGGATTTTCGAGGCCTTCTTTATGCTCCGATACTTTTCAACCGAGATGCTTGCCAATTTCACTGGATATGTCCTTGTGGGGCCTAACGCAGAGCTGAGCGGCGTGCCGGAAGTGGCGGGCATTTTGCGCTTTGCAAAATGTGTGACACTTTCGGCACGTCCGGCTCCAGCGTGATGTTAGCCGTTACTTTCATCGCTGACTTTGTGCCGTACGCTGTGTGTCGTCTCTCTGTGACCGATGATCGCACTGTCCACGTACATCCGCGCGCTACGCACTTGCTTCTCAGTTCCATCCGGCAATTGAAACGACAGGGCCTCTCCTCGGTTGCGGAACTCCGCGAAGCGCTTATCAGAGACTATATATGTACCGTCTCCTGGCAACATTAATGTCGCCGGCTCCCTTGCTTGCGATTCCGTGGATGGGCAAGTGAAGGTCAACTGACACTCAATGAACAACTGATCTGGAATCTCGGTAATATAGAGTGACCTATCGACCTGCTGCACCATACCTAGCTCGAACCCGTTGCGAGCCAGCACGCGCTCGAGCGTTTCCCTCTCCTGTGCCAAGACCGCGCGGATCAGCTCTGCGTCCGTCACGCCTACGTCAGTTCGGAGATCCTCAAGTAGGATGCTCAGCGCATTCACGACCTTCAATGTATGTTTCGCTCTTGATGCTTCTGCTAGAAGAGATTCATTGAGTCCTTTGGAGTAGTCTCTCTCCTCGTAGAAGGCTTTGTCTGACGTGACGAGTACCACGTCCTCTGTTTCTGCCAATGCAAGGCAATCAGCCCATAGCACACCATCCTTGAACTGTTGATTCTTATCGCTAGGCGGAACTTTGGATATTACCTTCAACAGAGAGCTTCGCGCGCTTTGTAATGAGAACGGTATCTCTACAAGGGCGTCTCCAAATCCGGTAAACAATTGTCGAATCCGCTCCTCGATCTCCGCTTCAGTCGGAAGAACGACCGCTTTCAAACGACCGAAGGCAGTCAACAGTTGTCGATGCTTGCTACGAATATCGTCGGCGAAGCCCTTTAGGTGGTCATGAAGATTCCGTTCGACTTCAAGCTTTACTACCTCGGGTAGCCCAACCTTTGCCCCGTATCTCCGCACAAAGAAGCGCGCGACAGAGCCCGGGGGAGACTGAAGGCCCAGCTCGGAGATCCAGATGTTGGTGTCGAACACGACGATCACTCAGTACCCCTTGCGCGTAACGTCATTCGCCTAACGTGCTGATAACCGGCGCGCCGTCAGGCGCGTCCGGTTGAGCAGATAGTTAGCGCTGTTTTTGCATTTGTTCATTAAAGTCATGATCAAAGAATTCTAGCGCTGCGTGTGCAGCTTTAATCGTGCTTAGGTCTTTGTCCATTTGCTCTCTGTCGAATTTTCGATATGCGTAAAACACACCGGATTTGGTCGCTCTTACTTTCATAAGAACGTAATTACTTTTTGATATTTCGGCCCAGTTAGCATGGGCGTATTGATTCCGATATTTCGCCGCATCTCTCAGCAGATTTTCCAGATTGTTTAAGGGCTCAGATAAGCCTAATTCGCAGTAGTTGATGAGCTGACCGTACAGATTGACCAGCGCTGTTACCTTCGAGCTATAACCCATTTCAGCCAAGAATACGTAAATTTGATCATCGCCGCCTTCGGAGTGACTAACTAACTCTTTTATACAAAACGAAATAGAGTCCTCTAATGAGTTGAACTCAATCACAATGTGGCCAATGTGCGGGGCAGCGGCCTCAAGAACTTTATAAAGCTCCTCTTCGTTATCGAGATACTCGATATCGTGATGACTTTCTCTTCGATGTAAGGATATTTCGCTCATCTTTGAGTAGCGCTAACAACAAGCTAAACGGCGCGGCGCTTTTTGCCGTGTCCGGTTGAGCGACTTGTTAGAGATTGCTCTTGGGCTTCAGTGTAAGCATCAAGAAGTCGGCGGATCATTTTCTGATACTGCGTATTGTGCTTTTCTGCCTCGCGCTTGAAAAAGGCAATGCTGGACTTGCTAAGAGATATTGTTACTTTCACCGTGTCTTCACGGCGCACCAGCTCCTCAGGGGAGGGCAGAAAGTCAGGGACTACTCTCAGCTTGCCCAGGGGCTCATCTGTGTATTTTGTTTTCCCGCTCATATATTCGTTTTCCTCTTCGCCAATACCCGGCGCCAATGATTCGAATAACGCCGCCTCGATATGTGAATCGGACAGTCATAATCCCGTCGTGGACTTTCCCGAAGCAGTAATACCGCTGTTCAGCATCACTGTGGGAAATGTCTTCGGCAATTACACGATTAGCGTCGAAAAAAGCACCTTGTGCCTCGGCAAATGACACGCCGTGCTTTGCCCGGTTGATCAGATCCTTACCTGGATCCCAATCAAAGCTCTCCTTGCTCATGATCGAACCTTACTATATGTATGGTTTCGTGTCCATACTTATATATGGCTATTAATAATGCCTTTGGGTGGCTTGGCAGGCGACGGCAATCTCTAACTACAATTAGATGTAAAAAACGCCGCATAAAACCAGCATTGCCATATAAACCGCCCCAACAGACTCAAGGCAGCATTCATCAGATGGATATCGGCCTTGCGTATCTAGCCGCCATTTCTTTGGCAAATATAAACAGTGAGGCTGCCCGCCACAACTCCGAAGGCCGGGGCAGGCGATGCCGCTGGAGGGGACTACCCGAGGACTACTGCTTTCGTACTACCGGTGAAAACCGCGCGCGGGACCGTCAGCCCCGCGATCGACCGCGTCAGACCCTGAACCCCTGCTCCCGCAGCGCAGCCTTTGCCTCGATCGCGGTCAGCGCCATGTCGAGGTCGATCTCCCAGGCGTAGGGATCGACGGCGTCGATCTCGCTGTGGACGTGGATGCCTTGCCAGGGTTCATCGGCAAAGATCCTGACGTGTCGCGTCTCGCCGATGCACGGCGTCAACTCGGGCCAGATGTCGTGGAAGATATTCTCGGGGCGCTCGATCGACCATTCGGCGATCTGCGCGTAATGCGACGGCAGGTCACGGTAGGCCTCTTCGGTGCCGGTCTGGCGGCGACCGGTCGAGGTGTCGATGTGGTCGGTGTGGATGAAGATGATGAGCTTCGGGCGTCTGAGCGCGATCGCGGGCGTGCGATTCACGCCGGACGGCATCCACGCGGACAGCGCGACGTCGAACGGACGATCGAGCGTGTCGAGCGTGGCGTCGAGGCCCTCATAGACTTCCGGGTCGCTGAAGCTCTCGATCTGGTTCGGCTTGTCGGCCGGATCCTGCAGACCGATGACCTTGACGCCCTCGCGGCCGAGCAGGCTGCCGATGAAACCGTTGCGACCGTGCACATCGCAGACGACCGGGTTGTCGGCGACCTGGCGCGCGACATGGGCGATCTGGCGCATCTCGGCGCGCAGCGGATAGAACGCGGCGATCGTGTGCGCATGCTTCGCCGGGTCGCGGTCGGGATTGCTGAACACCAGCGCATGCAGCGGGAGTCCGGCGATGCGCTGGTCGAACGGCATCGTCGCGTTCCACGCCGCGTGCAGGCGCTCCTGGAACTCGACGATGCGGTTGAACATGTCCTCGGAGAATTTCTCCATGTGCTGCAGTTTGCGAAACTGCGGCGGGATCGCGCTGAGGTCGGCCGGTTCTTTCATCTGTGACTCGCGGGTGGTTGCCTGCGCTAGCGGTGGTAGCGCGCGCTCAATTCGTGGACCGAGTCGATGAACACGCGCACGTGTTCGGGATCGATCTCGGGGTGGATGCCGTGGCCGAGGTTGAAGACATGGCCGGGGCCGTTGCCGAAGCTCGCAAGCACGGCCCCGACCTCGGCGCGTATGCGCTCGGGCGAGGCATAGAGGATACACGGGTCCATATTGCCCTGCAGCGCGACGCGATTGCCGACGCGGGCGCGGGCGTCGGCGAGGTCGATGGTCCAGTCGATGCCGAGCGCATCGGCGCCGGTTTCGGCCATCGCCTCGAGCCAGCCGGCGCCGCCCTTGGTGAACAGGATCACCGGCACGCGGCGGCCGTCATGCTCGCGCGCGAGGCCGTCGACGATGCGCGCCATATAATCGAGCGAAAAGGCGCGATAGTCGCGCGGCGTCAGCACGCCGCCCCAGGTATCGAAGATCATCACGGCCTGGGCGCCGGCGCGGATCTGGCCGTTCAGGTATTCGGTGACCGCGCGCGCGAGGGTGTCGAGCAGGCGATGCGCGAGCGCCGGCTCGTCGAACATCATGCCCTTTATATGGCTGTAGTTCTTGCTCGAACCGCCCTCTACCATATAGGTCGCGAGCGTCCACGGGCTGCCCGAAAAACCGATCAGCGGCACGCGGCCGCCGAGCTCGCGGCGGATCAGACGCACTGCGTCCATGACATAGCGCAGGTCCTGTTCCGGGTCCGGCACGCCGAGCGCATCGATGTCGGCCGCGCTGCGCACCGGGCGCTCGAAGCGCGGGCCCTCGCCGCCGGTGAAATAGAGTCCCAGCCCCATCGCATCGGGTACGGTCAGGATGTCGGAGAACAGGATCGCGGCGTCGAGCGCATAGCGGTCGAGCGGTTGCAGCGTCACTTCGCAGGCGAGCTCGGGGTTCGTGCACAGGTCCATGAAACTGCCGGCGCGTTCGCGGGTCGCGCGGTATTCCGGCAGATAGCGGCCGGCCTGACGCATCATCCATACGGGGGTCACATCGACCGGCTCGCGCAGCAGGGCGCGCAGCAGTCTGTCGTTCTTCAGTTCGGTCACGAGTCCGTGTTCTCTCTGTGGCCCGCGCGGTGCGGGCGGCGAAACGATCAGCGCGGCAGCTCGCTGCTGCCCATCAGGAATTCGTCGACGGCGCGCGCGGCCTGGCGGCCTTCGCGGATCGCCCATACGACCAGCGACTGGCCGCGGCGCATGTCGCCGGCGGCGAAGACCTTAGGCAGCGAGGTCTGGTAGCGGTCGGTGTCGGCGGCGACGTTGCCGCGGTTGTCGAGCGCGACACCGAGTTGCTCCAGCATGCCGTCGCGGAACGGATGCACGAAGCCCATCGCGAGCAGCACGAGATCGGCCTTGAGTTCGAGCGTCTCTTCCGGCTTCTCCTTCATCTGCCAGCGACCCTGCGCGTCCTGCGCCCACTGCACGCGCACCGCCTTCAGTTTGGTGACGCGACCGTTTTCGCCGACCAGTTCCTTCGTCTGCACCGACCATTCGCGCGCGACGCCCTCGGCCTGCGAGCTCGAGGTGCGCAGTTTGTTCGGCCAGTACGGCCAGGTCGTGCCCTTGTCCGGCTTTTCCGGCGGCTTCGGCAGGATCTCGATCTGCGTCACCGACTTCGCGCCCTGACGGATCGACGTGCCGATGCAGTCGGAGCCGGTGTCGCCGCCGCCGATGACGACGACATGCTTGCCCTCGGCGGTGATCGCCGCTTCGGGCGCAATCGTGTCGCCGGCGACGCGGCGGTTCTGCTGCGGCAGGAACGTCATCGCGAAATGGACGCCGTCGAGCTCTCGCCCCGGTACCTCGAGGTCTCGCGGCTGCTCCGAGCCGCCGGCGAGCACGACGGCGTCGTAGTCGTCGAGCAGCTGTTTCGCCGGCAGATCCTGACCGACATGGACGCCGGTACGGAAGCGCACGCCCTCGGCCTCCATCTGCGCGATACGGCGATCGATGCCGTGCTTCTCCATCTTGAAGTCGGGGATGCCGTAACGCAGCAGGCCGCCGATGCGGTCGGCCTTTTCGAACACGGTCACGTCATGACCGGCGCGCGCGAGCTGCTGCGCGCAGGCAAGGCCGGCCGGGCCCGAGCCGACGACCGCGACGCGCTTGCCGGTCTTGCGCGCCGGCGGCAACGGGGTGATCCAGCCTTCCTCCCAGCCGCGGTCGACGATCGCGCACTCGATCGCCTTGATCGTGACCGGGTTGTCATCGATGTTCAGCGTGCAGGCCTCCTCGCAGGGCGCGGGGCAGATGCGGCCGGTGAACTCGGGGAAATTGTTGGTCGAGTGCAGCACATCGAGCGCCTCGCGCCACTGCCGGCGGTACACCAGGTCGTTCCAGTCCGGGATGATGTTGTTGACCGGACAACCCTGGTGGCAGAACGGGATGCCGCAGTCCATGCAACGCGCGCCCTGGCGGGACAGCTCGTCCTCGGTCGGCGGCAACACGAACTCGGAGTAGTGCCTGATGCGCTGCTCGACGGGCTGGTAGCCGCTGTCCTTGCGCTCGTACTCCAGAAACCCGGTGGGCTTGCCCATCGCTCAGTGACCTCCCTTCGCGGCCGCGACGGCGGCCGGGGCGCGCTGCTCGCGCGCCGTCTTGATCTTTTCCAGCGCCCGCCGGTAATCGACCGGCATGACCTTGACGAACTTCGGCAGCATCGCGTCCCAGTGGTCGAGGATGCGCCGGGCCGGCGCGCTGCCGGTGTAATGCAGATGGCGCTCGATCAGCCCGCGCAGGCGCTGCGCGTCGAAGCGGGTCATGTCGTGCATCAGATCGACCATGCCGTGGGTCTCGAGGTCGCCGCCGAGGTGCTGCGTGCGCTCGAGCGCATCGTCTTCCTCGGTCACCGGTTCGAGCTCGACCATCATCAGGTTGCAGCGGCTCTCGAAATCGCCGGCCTCGTCGAGGACATAGGCAATGCCGCCGCTCATGCCGGCGGCGAAGTTGCGGCCGGTCGGACCGAGGACGATGACGACGCCGCCGGTCATGTATTCGCAGCCGTGATCGCCGACGCCCTCGACGATTGCGATCGCGCCGGAATTGCGCACCGCGAAGCGCTCGCCGGCGACGCCGCGGAAATAGCACTCGCCGCCGATCGCGCCGTAGAGCACGGTATTACCGACGATGATGTTGTCCTCGGGCACGATCGGGCAATCCTCCGGCGGGCGCACGACGATGCGGCCGCCCGACAGACCCTTGCCGACGTAATCGTTGGCCTGGCCGACGAGGTCGATGCTCACGCCGTGCGCGAGCCAGGCGCCGAGGCTCTGCCCGGCGGTGCCGCGCGCGGAGATATGAATGGTGTCGTCCGGCAGGCCCTTGTGGCCGTAGCGCTCGGCGACGCGACCCGACAGCATCGCGCCGAAGGTGCGGTTGGTATTCGCGATCGGGGTCTCGATGCGCACCGCCTCGCCGCGTTCGAGCGCCGGCTTTGCCTGCTCGATCAGCTTGTGATCGAGCGCCTTGTCGAGACCGTGGTCCTGCCGTTCGCAGTTGAACACCGCGACGCCCGGACCGGCCTCGGGCTTGTGCAGGATGCGCGAGAAGTCTAGCCCGCGCGCCTTCCAGTGACCGATCGCCTTGCGCATGTCGATGCGGTCGGAACGGCCGATCATCTCGTTGAAGCTGCGGAAGCCGAGCTTCGCCATCAGGCGGCGCGCCTCCTCGGCGACCATGAAGAAGTAATTGACCACATGCTCGGGCTTGCCGGTGAAGCGCTTGCGCAACACCGGGTCCTGGGTCGCGACGCCGACCGGGCAGGTGTTCAGGTGGCACTTGCGCATCATGATGCAGCCCTCGACGATCAGCGGCGCGGTCGAGAAGCCGAACTCGTCGGCGCCGAGCAGCGCGCCGACGACGACGTCGCGGCCGGTGCGCAGGCCGCCGTCGACCTGCACCGCGATGCGGCCGCGCAGGCGGTTCAGCACCAGCGTCTGGTGGGTCTCGGCGAGACCGATCTCCCACGGCGAGCCGGCGTGCTTGATCGAGGTCAGCGGACTGGCGCCGGTGCCGCCTTCGAAGCCGGAGATCGTGACATGATCGGCATGCGCCTTGGACACGCCGGCCGCGACCGTGCCGACGCCGACCTCGGACACCAGCTTGACGCTGACGCGCGCCCGCGGGTTGACGTTCTTGAGGTCGTGGATCAGCTGCGCGAGATCCTCGATCGAATAGATGTCGTGGTGCGGCGGCGGCGAGATCAGGCCGACGCCCGGCGTC
The DNA here is from genome assembly GCA_050486285.1 of Chromatiales bacterium. GTDB lineage: Bacteria > Pseudomonadota > Gammaproteobacteria > SZUA-140 > SZUA-140 > JAITWN01. Next base: position 51,788 of record JBJHCZ010000019.1, on the reverse strand, counting down.
GAGTAGCGCACGCGGGCAATCGTCTCGTCGACCTTGTGACCGGGCAACTGGCCGCCCTCGCCGGGCTTTGCGCCCTGCGCCATCTTGATCTGGAGGTCGTCGGCGTTGACCAGGTATTCGGTGGTGACGCCGAAACGGCCCGAGGCGACCTGCTTGATCGCCGAGCGCATCAGGTCACCGTTCGGCAGGGGCTTGAAGCGATCGACCTCCTCGCCGCCCTCGCCGGTGTTCGACTTGCCGCCGATGCGGTTCATCGCGATTGCGAGCGTGGTATGGGCCTCGCGCGAGATCGAACCGAAGGACATCGCGCCGGTCGCGAAACGCTTGACGATCTCGGCCGCGGGCTCGACCTCGTCGAGCGGGATCTCCTGATCGCCGAAGCGGAACTCGAACAGGCCGCGCAGCGTCAGCAGGCGCTCGTCCTGCCGGTTGATCGCCTCGGAGAATTCCTCGTAGGTCTTCCAGCTATTGGCGCGGGTCGCGTGCTGCAGTTTCGCGATCGTGTCCGGGGTCCACGCATGGTGCTCGCCGCGGATGCGGAAGGCGTAGTCGCCGCCGACGTCGAGCGCATTGCGGTAGATCGGCGCGTCACCCCAGGCGTCGCGGTGCCAGCGCACGCTTTCCTCGGCAACCTCGCGCAGGCCGATGCCCTCGACCATCGACGCGGTGCCCTTGAAATACTTTGCGACGAAGGCGCTCGACAGGCCGACCGCGTCGAAGATCTGCGCGCCGCAGTAGGACTGGTAGGTCGAGATGCCCATCTTCGACATGACCTTGAGCAGGCCCTTGCCGATCGCCTTGATGTAGCGCTTCTCGGCCTCGGCGGCGGTGACGTCTTCGGGCAGCTCCTCGCGCATCGCGTGCAGCGTCTCGAACGCGAGCCAGGGATTGACCGCCTCGGCGCCGTAACCGGCGAGCACCGCGAAGTGATGGACCTCGCGCGCGGAACCGGTCTCGACGACGAGACCGCACTCGGTGCGCAGGCCGGCGTTGACCAGGTGATGATGCACCGCCGAGGTCGCGAGCGGCGCCGGGATCGCGATGCGTTCGCGGCTCACGCCGCGGTCCGACAATATCAGTATGTTGTAGCCCTCGCCGACCGCCTGCTCGGCCTCGCGGCACAGCAGTTCGAGCGCGCCTTCCATGCCGGCGGCCCCCTGTTCGGCCGGATAGCAGATGTCGACCGTGCGGGTGCGGAACGCGCCGTTGGTGTGCGCATGGATGCCGCGGACGCGCTCGATATCCTCGTTGGTCAGCACCGGCTGCTCGACTTCCAGGCGCATGTGGGTGCCGGCGTTGTCCATGTCGAGCAGGTTCGGGCGCGGGCCGATCAGCGACACCAGCGACATCACCAGCTCCTCGCGGATCGGATCGATCGGCGGGTTGGTGACCTGGGCGAAGTTCTGCTTGAAATAGTTGTACAGCGGCTTCGGCTTGTTCGACAGCACCGCAATCGGGTTGTCGGCGCCCATCGAGCCGACTGCCTCCTGGCCGGTCACCGCCATCGGCGCCATCAGCACGCGCAGGTCTTCCTGGGTATAGCCGAAGGCCTGCTGGCGATCGAGCAGCGTCTCCGGCGTGGATGCCGCGGCCGGACGCACCGCCGGCAGCGTGTTGAGCAGGATCTGGGTGTGATCGAGCCAGTCCTGGTACGGCTGCGCGGCCGCCAGCGAGGCCTTCAGCTCGGCGTCGTCGATGATGCGCCCCTCGCGGGTGTCGATCAGGAACATCTTGCCGGGCTGCAGCCGCCACTTGCGGACGATCTTGTGCTCGGGGATATCGAGCACGCCCATCTCGGATGCCATGACGACCATGTCGTCGTCGGTGATCAGATAGCGCGCCGGCCTGAGGCCGTTGCGATCCAGCGTCGCGCCGATCTGCACGCCGTCGGTGAAGGCCATCGCGGCGGGACCGTCCCACGGCTCCATCAGCGCGGCGTGGTATTCATAGAAGGCCCGGCGCTTCTCGTCCATCAGCGGATTGCCGGCCCAGGCCTCGGGGATCAACAGCATCATCGCATGCGCGAGTGAATAGCCGCCGGCGACCAGCAGTTCGAGGGCATTGTCGAAGCAGGCCGAGTCGGACTGGCCTTCGGCGATCAGCGGCCACAGTTTCTCGAGGTCGTCGCCGAGCAGACGCGACGACATCGAATGGCGGCGCGCCGCCATCCAGTTGATGTTGCCGCGCAGGGTGTTGATCTCGCCGTTGTGCGCGATCATCCGGAACGGCTGCGCGAGATCCCATGACGGGAAGGTGTTGGTCGAGAAGCGCTGGTGCACCAGCGCCAGCGCCGACACCATGCGCTCGTCGTTGAGATCGGGATAGAAGGCGTCGACCTGGTCGGCGAGCAGCATGCCCTTGTAGACCAGCGTGCGCGACGACAGCGACGGCAGGTAAAAGCGTTCGCGCTGCTTCCAGTCGGAGACGCGCACCGCGTTCTCGACGATCTTGCGGATCACGAACAGCTTGCGCTCGAATACCGCCGGATCGGCGGTGCCGGTGGCGATGAAGACCTGGCGAATCACCGGCTCGACCGCGCGCACGCCCTCGCCGATGCAGCCGTTGCGGGTCGGCACGTCGCGCCAGCCGAGCAGGCGCTGGCCTTCCTCGAGGATCGTCTGTTCGAGCAGCGATTCGCAATTCGCGCGCGCGACCGCATCGGCGGGCAGGAACACCATGCCGACGCCATAGGCGCCGGCCGGCGGCAGTTCGATGCCCTTCAGCGCGCATTCCTCGCGCAGGAAACGATCCGGGATCTGCAGCAGGATGCCGGCGCCGTCGCCGGCCAGCGGATCGGCGCCGACCGCACCGCGATGCGTCAGGTTCTCGAGGATCCTGAGGCCCTGACGGATCACGGCATGACTCTTGCGGCCCTTGATGTTCGCGATGAAGCCGACGCCGCAGGCGTCGTGTTCGTTCGCCGGATCGTACAAGCCCTGTTTCGGGGCCCGCCACTCGTTCATGCCACTGTCATCTCTCATCTATCGTATCCAGATATTGTTTGGCGTCGCGTACCGGCCCGGCATGCCGAACCGCGGCGACGCGGCGCACGCTGCGCTGCTCCTGCCTGCATCGCCGAGGATCCTGGAACCTGTGGGCGCCGGCCGGCGGAAGCCGTGTCCCGCCGTCCCGCATCGACGCAAATCGTGGCCGCGTCCCGTGCAAGGCATGGCGCTCGGTACGCAAGTACAAGACGCAAGGGGAAAAATTATACTCGCCTGCGGGCGCGCCTTCAATCGACGCCGCGCCCCCGGGGTCGGCGGGCGTCCGCTTGCTAGCTGTTGATTATAATGACTTTATTGCGGATCCGCGCCGACCCGGTCGATGACCGCATGGATGTCGCGCAGCGACCTGACCCAGGGCTCGACCCCGTCGATCGCGGCGACCGGGGCCTCGCGGCCTGCCTGCACCGCCGCCTGGCGGTTCGGGTAGAGGCCGTAGACGACTGAATACAACGGCCGATCGCCGGCGGCGGTGCTGCGGAACAGCACTGCCTCGGCGCCGAGGCCATGGCGTTCGACGAACGCGCGCACCCGCTCCTCGCTGCTCGCGAACAACTGCAAGGTGAAATGTCCGGGCGGTTGCGCCCGCAGCCAGGCGGCATCGCGCTGGCCCGGCGCAGGGAGCGGATCGGGTGCGGATGTCGGCTCGGGCGCGGGTCGTTCCACCGGCGCGGGTTCGGGCGGCGGCGCCTCGACCGGCGCGCGGGCGACGGCCGCGCTCCCGGCAGTCACGGCTGATGGCGATTCCGCTGACCCGGCGACAGTCGTCGACGGCGCATCCGCAGCGCGATCGCCGTCGTCCACGACAAGCGGTGCTTCCTCGGTGGCTGCCGCATCGGCGACAGGCTCATCCGCTTCTGGTGCCGGTTCCGGCAATGCGGCGGGCGGCGTGAGCGCAGGCGCTTCGACGACCGTTTCGAAGGCCGGCAGCGGATCGACCGTTGCGTATTCCTTCAGCGTGTCCTGATAGAACAGCGCAACGACGACCAGTGAGATCGCGAGCGCCGCGAGGCCATAGCGCAGCAAGGTGCGGCCCGCGGAGGCGCGCGGCGCCAGCGCGTCCCCGGATACCGCCTGCTGACCGTCGTTGCGCAGCACGCCGCGCGCGAGTTCATTGATACGGCCCGGTAACCCGCGCGAGGCGACGTGGATGAATTTCAGTACCGCCGGCGTGAACGGACCGTCGACCTCGTGTCCGGCGACGCGCATGCGATGGCGGATATACTCCGCGACGCCCTCCTCGCCGAGCGGGAGCAGATCGAAGGAATGACTGACGCGCTCCCGCAGCGTACCGAGTCCGGGCATCGAGAAACGCTCTTCGATGGAAGGTTCGCCGCACAGGATCGCGCAGAGCAGCAGTTCGCCGTCGTCGCGCGGTTCGGTCAGGCGTCCGAGCATGGTCAGCGCGGCCTGCGGCAGCAGGTGCGCGTCATCGACGACCGCGATCGGGATCAACGAACCCCGCCGCAAGGCGTGCAGGCTGTCGCGCAGGCTCGCGATCCTGGCCTCGAGGTCCGCCTGCGGATCGCCGCGCAACGACAACTCTTCGTCGAGACGGTCGAGCAGACCGAGGTCGTCGACATCGGTGGCGCCCTGGATATGGCAGATGCGCCAGGTGTCGTGGGCACGGGCGAGAAACTGCTGGATCAGCGTGGTCTTGCCGCTGCCTTCGTCGCCGGTCAGCAACAGCACCGCGCTGTAGGGCGCGAGGTGCAGCAACAGGTTCAGGCGCTTCTCGCGGACGGATTCGTTGTACCAGAACTCCTGTCGCCACGAGGCCTGGAACGGGTCCTCGAGGCGGGGTGGACGAGGCGAAGGATTGACCGTATTCATGACGTCTGCGTATCTCCCTGCACGAAGACGACACGATAACCGCTGCGCACCCGCTCGTCGCGCGCGCGCGTCATTGCCGCGAGCGCCGCGTCCCGGCTGTCGTGATGTTCACGCCGGATCCTGCCGGCCGCGCCCTGCTTGCCCCACTCGCGTATCAGCGACCAGCCACCGAGCAGATCGGGTTGCAGGATCAGGTGACAGAAGCCCGGCGGCTTGTCGTTGCCCGGCGCTATCTGCATGTATATGCGCATGAAAGGAACCTGGACGGGAGACCGCCGGCCATCAGGTAAGCACGGATGGATTGAACAGCTTTTCGTATTCACCGATCGCATAACGGTCGGTCATACCCGCGATGTAGTCTGCCACCACCCGCGCCCGCCCCGCAACACCCCGCTGCTGCTCCGCGGCGCGCGCCTTGTGCTGGTATTCGGACGGCATCAGCTCGATATCGCCGATGAACGCCTCGAACAGGCTGCGGACGATGCGGTCCGCCTTCGAGGTCATGCGCCTGACGCGGTAATGGCGATAAAGGTGTTCGCGCAGGAACCGCTTGAGCTCGAGATTCCAGGCCGTCATCTCCTCGCTGAAACGGATCAGCGGCTCGGGCCGCGTCCGCACGTCGGCGAGCGTCGCGATCCCCGCCTCGGCGATGCGCGCGCGGCTGTGTTCGATCAGGTCGGTGACCTGGCGATTGATCATGCGCCGCACGATCTCGTGGTGCATGCGGCGGGCGCCGATGTCGGGCCAGGCCAGTACGACGGCGTCATGCTGCTCGCGGAACAGGCGGATCTCGCACAGTTGATCGACGCTGATCAGTCCGGCGCGCAGGCCGTCGTCGACGTCGTGATTGTTGTAGGCGATCTCGTCGGAGAGGTTCGCGAGCTGGGCCTCGAGCGTCGGCTGCAGCTTCTTCATGAAGCGCTCGCCGAGTTCGCCGAGCTCGGCGGCGTGACGCAGCGAGCAGTGCTTGAGGATGCCCTCGCGCGTCTCGTAGGTCAGGTTGAGGCCGTTGAATTCAGCGTAGCGCTCTTCCAGCTCATCGACGACGCGCAGCGACTGGAGATTGTGCTCGAAGCCGTCGTGGTCCTTCATGCAGCGGTTCAGCGCATCCTGGCCGGCGTGGCCGAACGGCGTATGGCCGAGGTCATGCGCGAGCGCGATCGCCTCGGTCAGATCCTCATTGATGCGCAGCGCGCGCGCGATCGCGCGGCCGATCTGGGCGACTTCTATGGAATGGGTCAGCCGGGTGCGGAACAGGTCGCCTTCATGATTGACGAAGACCTGGGTCTTGTATTCGAGACGACGGAACGCGGCGGAATGGACGATACGGTCACGGTCGCGCTGGTATTCGCTGCGGTAACCGGGGGCCGGCTCCGGGTGGCGGCGGCCGCGCGACTCACGTTCGCCGGCCGCCCAGGGCGCCAGCCCGGAGGTCACTGCGCTTGGAACGCCGTCCATCGCGCTATCCCCCCTCGCCGGCGCAGGCGGCCAGCGTTTCCGTCAGCAGCGCCGGGCTGAAATCCGCGCTGACATGGGCCGCGCCGATGCCGCGCAGCAGCACCAGCCGCAGACGCCCGGCCTGCACCTTCTTGTCGACCGCCATCAGTTCGAGCCAGCGCGACTCGCCGATCTCCGCCGGCAGGCGCACCGGCAGTCCGGCGCGGCCGATCAGCGCGACGATGCGCTCATGCTCGGCCGCGTTCAAATCGCCGAGCCGCCTCGACAAGTCGGCTGCGGCGCACATGCCGGCGGCGACCGCCTCGCCATGCAGCCAGGCGCCGTAACCGAGACCGGTCTCGATCGCATGCCCGAAGGTATGGCCGAGATTGAGCAACGCGCGCACCCCGCCCTCGCGCTCGTCGGCGGCGACGATGTCGGCCTTGTTGCGGCAGGAACGCTCGATCGCGTGGACCAGCGCATCAGTGCGCCGCGCGAGCAAGGCCGCGATGTTCACCTCCAGCCAGTCGAAGAATTCGCGATCGCAGATCAGCCCGTACTTGATGACCTCGGCGAGGCCGGCGCGCAGCTCGCGGTCGTCGAGCGTATCGAGGGTCCCGGTATCGGCGATCACGCAGCGCGGCTGATGAAACGCGCCGATCATGTTCTTGCCGAGCGGATGATTGATGCCGGTCTTGCCGCCGACCGAGGAATCGACCTGGGCCAGCAAAGTGGTCGGGATCTGGATGAAGGCGACGCCGCGCTGGTAACAGGCCGCCGCGAAGCCGGTCATGTCGCCGATGACGCCGCCGCCGAGCGCGACCAGCGTCACGCCGCGGTCGCAGCGCCGCTCGAGCAGCGCATCGAATATCCGGTTCAGGGTCCCGAGGTCCTTGTACTGCTCGCCATCCGGCAGGATGATCTCGTCGCACTGGTAATCCGTGAAAGCGGCGCGCGTCCGTTCGAGATACAGCGGCGCCACCATCTCGTTGGTCACGATCATGACCTGGCGGCCGGCGACATGCGGCGTCATCAGACCTGGTTGCGAGAGCAGTCCCGGGCCGATGTGGATCGGATAACTGCGCTCGCCGAGATCGACGGTCAGCGTGCGCGTCACGGTTGCGCGCTCCGCGTTTGCGGCGTACGCCTGCCGGCGCCGCGCGCGGAGCGGTTCTGACCCTTACCGGCGGCCAGGTGCTTGAGGATGAAGTTCACCGTGCTGCGAATGCCGCGCCGGTCGGTATCGACGGTGATATCCGCGATCTCGCGATACAGCGGTTCACGCTCGGCCAGCAACTGTTCGATGCGCGCCCGCGGATCGGCGGTCTTGAGCAGGGGACGGTTCTGTGACTTTCCGGTGCGCGCGACGATCCGGTCCACCGACGCCTTCAGATAGACCACCGTGCCGTTGCGCCCGAGATCCGTCCGATTCGCGCCATCGAGCACCGCGCCGCCGCCGGTCGCAAGCACGATGCCGTGGCGGCGGGTCAGTTCCTCGATGGCCGCCCGTTCCCGGCGGCGGAAACCCTCTTCACCCTCGATATCGAAGATCCACGGGATGTCGGCGCCGCATTTCTCCTCGATCACGTGGTCGCTGTCGATGAATTCCAGATTCAGCGCGCGGGCGAGATGGCGTCCGATCGTGGTCTTGCCGACGCCCATCGGGCCGACCAGGAACAGGTTTTGCGGTTTATCCATGCCTTATGGTAGGCGGAGATACACCGGGGGTACAACCGGCGATACGGAAAGGACGGCGGAAAGGAAGCGGGGCAGACCCAAGGTCTGCCCCGCGGCGACAGAATACCGGATCAGTCGGTCGTCGAGCAGTCTCCGGTGATCATGCCGAACGGACTCGGCATGCCCGGCGGCGCTACGTTGGCGTTGGTCAGGTCTGCGGCAGCGACCGGCAGCCAGAAGGTCACGCTGTCGATCGACTCGGTGCCGGCAACAGACGTCGTCGCGGACAGCCTGACGCGTGTCCAGTTGCCGTACTGGCGCGGGTAGATCACGCTGAACTCGAAAGTACCGGAGGCGCCGGTCGTGACCGTGGTCGGCACGGAGACGACGTTGCCGGGGGTCAGCTGTCCGTCCTGGTTGATGTCCTCGCCCGGATCCAGGATGCCGTTTTCATTCAGGTCCTCGCTGGCACAGCGATTGGCCGTCGATTGCGGGTTCTCGCCAAGCAGGGCGACGAAATTGTTGTCATAGGCGGTCATGACCCAGGACGTCCCGTCATAGACATAGCTGCCCTTGGTATACGACACCGACGTCACCGAGAGGTTGACGTTCGCGCCCGCGGCGGCGTTGCCGTTGGCGTCAGTCACGATCACCGTGTACTTCTTGTCATACTGCGTCTGGCCGACGTTTTCGATCAGATTACCGGTGCCGAGGCGCACGAACAGCGGACTCTGGGCGACCGTCAGCGCTACCGTGGCATTGATCGCGGTATTCTCGTCGACCTCGGCACGGATGACGACACCGTCCTTCGCGGTCGTGGCCGACGAGGAGATGTAACTCGTCGAGGCGCGGCCGAGGTTGTCCGTCGTCGCGGTTGCGGTCGACAGCGAACCGCCGCTGTTGTCGGCGATGATCGAGAAGCGGACTACCTTGCCCGCGACCAGGTTGTTGTTCGCATCGCGCACGATCGCGGTGATCGTTGATTGCTGGTTCGACTGCGCGCCGTTGTTCGGACCGATCGTCGTCGGGCTGGCCTGCAGGGTGATGCTGGCCGGTACGGTCGCAATGAAGTTGACGGCGCGACTGGTCGAGGGACCGCCCGCCACGAAAGCGGTGATCGTGGCAGGACCGGCATTGCTGGACCTGATATAAAGGCTCGCAGTGCCGGCGCCATCGGTATCATCCGAGGTCGCGGGGTTGGTGCAACCGGCGTCGGAATACAGCGTTCCGCGCGTCGTCGAGAAGCTGACCGCTTCGTTGCTGACCGCGACGTTATCCTGTAACCAGTTGACCTGGACGAGTATGCACTGACTGATCACGAGATTCGCGCCCGCTGCCGGCGTGGTCAGCTGGAACTGGTCGCCCGAGATCGTGAGGCTATGGCCTGCCGTGGCGCCCTGGGCGCTTGCGGTGATGGTGTCGCTGCCGGGGTTGCTCGCGGTCACGGTGACCTGGACCTGGCCGGAGGCATTGGTCGTCAGCGTCGATGCACTCAGCGGATTGCCTAGGGCGGAACTGACCGTCACGGTGCGATTGGCGATCGGATTGTCCGAGGAATCGGTCAACACGATCACCAGGCTCAGCTGGTCGTCGATGGTCGCGGAATTCTCGCCGCTGATCGCGAGCGAAGTGCCGGTGACATTGATCGTTACGGTCCCGGAAACCCCGCCGCTGGTCGCACCGACGGTGATCGTGCGGTTCGTGTAGTCTCCGCCGGTGGTCAGCACTGCGCTGACCTGGCCCGAGGCGTTGGTCACCGGCTGAGTTCCCTCGCCGCCGGCCGGCGGCAGCTCGAGCGCGCCGCTGCTGGCGGTAAACGCAACCGGCACCTGGGACAGGAGATTGTTGTTGCCGTCCCTGACAATCGCGGTGATCGTCACCGAGGCGGTCGGACTGGATCCCAGCTGCGTAGAACTCGCCAGCAGCGTGATCGATGCCGCCGCGTTCGTACCGGCCGGGCCGTTGCCAGGACCGAAGAATCCGTCCTCGCTGTTGCATGCCGCCAGCGTCGCGCCGAGCGCGATCGCTGCGAGTGCCACAATCGCCAGCTTTATTCTGCTCCACATCGCCCGTATCCCTTCCTCTGCGGATCTGCTGCCGGCGGCGGCCGGAATCGTGTCTTTGATCGTCATGGTCGTCGTCTCGCCCGGTATCAGCGCATCGTCAGCGTGTCTTTGAGGATCTTCGGCGTGACGAAGATCAGCAGCTCGTTCTTGCTGTCGACACGGCTGCTCTGCCGGAACAGCGCGCCGATGATCGGCAGATCACCGAGGAACGGCACCTTGTTGACGCCCTCGGAACGCTCCTGCTCGTAGATGCCGCCGAGTACGACGGTCTCGCCGTTGTTGACCAGCACCTGGGTCATGACCTCGCGGGTATCGACGCTGGGCACGCCCTGGAAGACCTGACCGACGCTGTCCTTGTTGACCTTGAGGTCGAGGATGATGCGGTCGTCCGGCGTGATGTGCGGCTTGACGGTGAGGCCAAGCACGGCCTCCTTGAACTGGACGGTCGTCGCGCCGCTCGAGGCCGCGGTCAGATACGGGATCTCGACGCCCTGCTGGATACGCGCCTCATTCTGGTTCGAGGTGATGACGCGCGGCGTCGAGATGACCTCGCCGCGGCCTTCGGCCTGCATCGCCGACAGCTCGAGATCGATCAGGTAGTCCGAACCGAGCACCGCCAGCGCGAAGTTCGCCGGCGTACCGGACGCATTCGAGGCCGGCAGGTTGACGTTGAGGCGGTTGTCGAGACTCGGGAAGTTGACCGGCAGCGGCGCGCTGTCGACCATCTGTCCGGTGCCGGCGAGCGAGCCGGAGGTGCCGATGATGCCGCCCGAGCGGTGGCTGCGGACACCGGTCGTGCCGAGGCGCGCGCCGAGATCGCGGCTGAAGTCGTCATTGGCGACGACGACGCGCGACTCGATCAGCACCTGCCTGACCGGAATGTCGAGCCTGGTGATCAGGTTGCGGATGTCGGTCAGCTTGTCGGCGGTATCACGGACCAGCAGCGTGTTGGTGCGAAGATCGACGGTGACGTTGCCGCGATCCGACAGCATCGAGTTTTCCCGCGCCTTGAGCAACGCGGCCATGTCCTCGGCCTTGGCGTAGTTGACCTGGATCAGGTCGGAGTGCAGCGGCGCGAGATCATCGAGCTGCTGGCGCGATTCGAACTCCTGCTTCTCGCGCGCGGCGATCTCGGTGGCCGGCGCAACCATGATGACATTGCCGACCTGGCGCATGCCGAGGCCACGGCTCTTCAGCACGATGTCGAGCGCCTGGTCCCACGGCACATTGTGCAGGCGCAGCGTGACATTGCCCTGCACCGAGTCGCTGCTGACCATGTTCATGCCGGTGAAGTCGGCGATGATCTGCAGCACCGCGCGGACCTCGATGTCCTGGAAGTTCAGCGACAGGCGCTCGCCGGTGTACTCCTCTTTCTGCTGGCGCTCGCGCTCGGCCTGGGTGATCGGCTTGACCTCGATCGTGAAGGTGCGATCTGACTGGTAGGCAAGGTGCTCGAACAGGCCCTCGGTCAGGATCACGACGCGGGTATTGTCGCCGTCCGGGAAGCTGTCGATGCGGGTGACCGGCGTCGCGAAATCGACGACCTCCATGCGGCGCTTGAGGTCTTCCGGCAGGCGCACGTTCATGAAGTCGACGGTAATGCGCCGACCGGCCTGTTCGACATTGACCGGGGTATTGACGTCCGGCAGCGTCACAAGGACGCGGCCCTCGCCCTGCAGGCCGCGATTGAAATCGATATTGGCGATCTGTCGACCGGCGCGTGTCTGCGCGGAGGCGTCGCCCATCGTGAATTCCGACTTGTGCTCCTGGGCGACGCGTGTCGCGGCGCCTTCGACGATGACATAGACGTTGCCGTCCTCGATGCGGGTCTCGTAGGGCACCATGCGGTCGAGATTCAGCACCACGCGGGTACGGTTGCCGGCCTGGACGGCGTTGATGCTGCGGACCACGCCGACGTTGACGGTCTTCTGCCGCGGCACGCCGCTGGTGGTGCCGGGGAAATCGAGCGCGATGCGCGCAGGGTTGTCGATCGTGAAGGACAGCATGTTCGGCTCCGCCACGCCGGCGATACCGAGCCTGATCTGGACCTTGTTGCCGGGCAGGGCGGCGAAGTCCCAGGCCTCGAGGTGCTGGCCCTCGGCATGCGCCGGCGCAACCGCCGCGGTCAGCAGCAGCGCGGCTGCCAGCAACCATGCCTTGCCGAAGAAGCGGTCGATTCCGCTGGTGGTGATTTGCGCCATATGCCGTATCCGATCCTGTTGGTGGCTGATACCCGGGGTAACCATGCTCCACATCCTCCGTTGCGGGGTCACTGCTCGCTGATGGCGAGGGACGCGTTGCGCTCCTCCCATCCCCCGAGCCCGTCAGGTACGATCTCGGTCAGCATCAGCTTGCTGTCGCTGATCGACTGGATCTTCCCGTAGTTCTGCCCCATGTAATTGCCCTGCCTGACGCGATAGACGATGCCGTCCGGCGCCCGCACCAGCCCCCAGCGGACGCCCTGGAACTCCAGCGCGCCCATCATCCGCAGCGTATCCAGCGGATAGCCCTCGAGGACTTCCCGGCTGCGGTTGACGTCGGGACGGACGCCGTTGTCGCTGCGCTCCGCCACGATACTGGCCGGGTCGGAACTCCACGACATGAACGGATCCTTGCGCGTGTGCGCGCTATAGACGAAAGACTCGACCGGCCTGAATTCCGGCAGCGGATCGATGCGACCCTGCTTCTGCTTGGCCTCCTCGACGAAGGTCCTCAGATCGGAGACGCCGCTGTCGCCGCAGGCGGCCAGCAGCAGCGCCGCGGAGACGACGGCGATCAGGCGACAGGGCGGGACGCGACGTTGTTTCGATGCGCTCACTTCTGTTCACCTCCGTCCAGCAGTTCTTCCTCGTCGAGATAGCGATAGGTCTTCGCGGTGACTTCCATGACCAACCCGCCGTGCGCGGCCGGTCCGCGCGCCGCTGCATTGCGGCCGCCGGACGACTGGCTGGCAGGGCCGATCGTGAAGTCCTGCAGCGTGACGATCCGGGGCAGGGTCGCGACATCGCTGACGAAGCGGCCGAAATCGTGGTAGCCGCCGGAGACCTTGATCTTTATCGGCAGCTCGGCATAAAAATCGGCGGGACGCTCGTTCTCCGGCTTGAACAGCTCGAATTCGAGGCCGTTCTCGATGCCGGTCTGCGAGATGTCGACCAGCAGTTCGGCGACCTCGGTCCGGCTCGGCAACTGGCGCAGCATCGCGCCGAACGAGCGACGCATCTCTTCCATCTGCGCGATATAGGCGTCGAGGCTGGCTGCCTTGTTCTGCTTGGCCATGAACTCCGACTTGAGCGAGTTTTCCTTGTTGCGCGTCGACTCCAGGGTGTCGAGCTGGGCGCGGGTGTCGAACCACAGGCCGGCGCCGAGCACGGCGGCGCAGATCAGCACGACCGCGGCGATCTTGACCGGCTTGGGCCAGCGAGCGACATCGTTGAAATCGATGTTTCGCAGCTGCGCAAGATCGATGTTCAGGTTCATATGCGCTCCGAATTCATTTTGTCTTCGTCAGCGCCGATCCTGACCTGGTTGACGGTGAGCTTGAACCGGCTCACCCGCGCCTGGTCCCTGGCATCGGCCTCGATGACGTCCAGCTTCGGATCGTTGAACCAGTCCGAGCCGTCGAGATTCCGCATCAGCGCGGAGATCCGCGCGTTCGACTGCGCCGCGCCTTCGATGACGACGGTGCTGCCGCGTTGCGAGATGCCGGTCAGGTACATGCCGGAAGGCATCGCCCTGACCAGTTCGTCGAAGATATGCACGATCTCGGGACGGCGCGTCTGCAGCTGCTGGATCACGTCCATGCGCGCGAGCAGCTGCTGTTTCTTCGTCTCGAGGGTACGGATCTCGGCGATCTTCTGCTCGACCTTGACGATCTCGTCCTGCAGGAACTTGTTGCGCAGGTTCTGTTCCTCGATCAGCGCGTTCATGTGCAGATGGACGTACACCATCACCGCGCCCATCAGCAGCACGGCGCCGGCGGCGATCGAGATGAACTGGCGCTGCTGCTCCTTCCGCCGCAGTTCGCGCCAGGGCAAGAGATTGATGCGTGTCATCGGTCTGCAAACCTCCTCAGGGCAAGTCCGCAGGCGATCATCAGCGACGAGGCATCGGAACGGATGCCCTCGGGACTGATGCGCGAGGTCAGCGACATGTTCGCGAACGGGTTGGCGACCGAGGTGGTGATGCCGACCTTGTCCTCGATCAGGGCGTCGACGCCCGGGATTGCGGCGCAGCCGCCGGCCAGGACGATGTGATCGACGGTATTATGCTGGCTCGACGAGAAGAAGAACTGCAGCGAGCGGCTGACCTGCTGGGCCATCGCCTCCTTGAACGGCTGCAGCACCTCCGGCACGTAATTGTCCGGCAGGCCGCCCTGCTTTTTCGCCAGCCCGGCCTCTTCATAGGACAGGCCGTAGCGACGCATGATCTCCTCGGTGAGCTGCTTGCCGCCGAAGACCTGCTCGCGGGTATAGATGACCTTGAAATCGTGGGAGACGCTGAGCGTCGTCATCGTCGCGCCGATGTCGATGACCGCGATGGTCTTGCCGATGCCGTTGTCCGGCAGCTGGTTCGACAGCAGCGAGAACGCGGCCTCCATCGCGAAGGCCTCGACGTCGACGATCTTCGCGCTGAGTCCGCCGAGCTCGAGCGCGGCGACGCGGATGTCCACGTTCTCGCTGCGCGAGGCCGCCAGCAGCACGTCGACCATGCCTTCCTGCTTCTCCGACGGCCCGAGTACCTCGAAATCGAGATTGACCTCCTCCATCGGGTAGGGGATGTACTGATCGGCCTCGAGCTGGAGCTGATCGGCCATTTCCTCGTCCGACAGGGTGTCCGGCATCGAGATGATCTTGGTGATGACCGCCGAGCCGGCGACCGCCACTGCGGCGTTTTTGGTCCGGGTGCCGGCCTTGCTGACGGCGCGCTTGATCGCCGCCCCGACCGCATCGACGTCGGCGATGCTCTTTTCCTCGACGGTATTCTGCGGCAGCGGCACCACCGCGTAGCTTTCGACCCGGAAGCGGCCGCCGCTCTGGCCCAATTCGAGCAATTTCACCGACGTGGAGCTGATGTCGAGCCCGATCAGGGCCGTGGGCGCTCTGTTAAGCAACTGAAGCATGGCGACTTCCATCGAGTGGTGTTCGGTTTAACGGATCCCGCGGAGATCGATTTCCCGGGAACCCGACGCACGGGGCCTGCGTCTAACGTAGTCCGCTTACTCAACGCCTGTTATCGTCCGTTGTCTGAAAAAGTTTTATACTTCCGGCTGGAATTTTGTTAACTGGTCGCCATTCTTATCCGTGACCGGAAACTGGCGTACCCTATGAATTTTTTCCGCAAACTGATCCTGACGGGCTTGATCGGCCTTGGCGGCCTGGCAGCCCTGGGCGCCGCAGCGGCCGTGGTGGGTTATATCGTCGTCGCCCCCGGCCTGCCGTCGATCGAGGCCCTGCGGGACATCCGCATGCAGGTGCCGATGCGGGTCTACAGCGCCGACGGCCGCCTGATCGCCGAATTCGGCGAAATGAAGCGCACCCCGGTCCGCTATGCCGACACCCCCGACCTGATGGTCAAGGCGATCCTGTCGGCCGAGGACGACCGCTTTTTCGAGCATCCCGGCGTCGATTACCAGGGCCTGTTGCGCGCCGCGATCAATCTCGCGCGCACCCGCGAGCGCACCCAGGGCGGCAGCACGATCACGATGCAGGTCGCCCGCAACTTCTTCCTGAGCCGCGACAAGACCTACATGCGCAAGCTCAGCGAGATCTACCTCGCGCTCAAGATCGAGCACCAGCTCAGCAAGGAGGAGATCCTCGAGCTCTATCTGAACAAGATCTACCTCGGCAACCGCGCCTACGGCGTCGTTTCGGCCGCCCAGACCTACTACGGCGTCGAGCTCGACCAGTTGACCCTCGCGCAGATGGCGATGATCGCCGGCCTGCCGAAGGCGCCGTCGCGGGCGAACCCGATCGCCGACGTAGAGCGCGCGGTGATCCGCCGCAACTACGTACTGCGGCGCATGCGCGAACTCGGCCATATAGACCAGGAATCCTTCCGCGCCGCGATCGAAACCCCGGATGACGCCCGTCTCTACGGCCTTGCGCTGGAGATGGACGCCCAATACGTCGCCGAGATGGCGCGCGCCGAGGTCGTTGCGCGCTACGGCGAGGAGCTTGCCTATACCGAGGGGTTCAAGGTCTGGACGACGATCGACTCGCGACGGCAGGACGCCGCGGTGACGGCGCTGCGCCGCAACCTGCACGACTACGATCGCCGGCACGGTTGGCGCGGCCCGGAACAGAAGGCGGATCTGTCGAAATTCGAGGACGAGGCGGCGATCACCCAGCGCCTTGCCCGGATAACGACGATCGGCGGACTCGCGCCGGCGCTGGTGATCGGCCTCGAGGAACGCAGCGCCCGCGCGAAGCTGGCGAACGGCGAGACCATCGAGATCGACTGGGACGGCATGTCCTGGGCGCGCCGCTATATCGACAGCAGCCGCCGCGGGCCGGTGCCGCGCACGGCCGCCGATATCCTCGCGCCCGGCGACATCGTGCGCGTCACGCCCGGCGAGGGCGAGGCCTGGCGACTCGCGCAGATACCGCAGGTCGACGGCGCGCTGGTCGCGCTGGACCCGCACGACGGCGCGATCACCGCGCTGGCCGGAGGCTACGACTTCCGCCGCAGCCATTTCAACCGCGTCACCCAGGCGGCGCGCCAGCCGGGTTCGAGTTTCAAGCCGTTCATCTACTCGGCGGCGCTCGAACAGGGCTACACCCCGGCGTCGATCATCAACGACGCGCCGGTCGTGTTCGACGACCCGGGGCTTGAGAGCACCTGGCGCCCCGGCAACTACAGCGGCGAATTCTTCGGCCCGACCCGGCTGCGCGTCGGCCTGATGAACTCGCGCAACCTGGTGTCGATCCGCCTGCTGCGGGCGATCGGCATCAACTATTCGGTTGATTACATGACCCGCTTCGGCTTCGACGGCCGCCAGATGCCGCGCGATCTGTCGCTGGCGCTCGGCAGCGGCGAGGTGACGCCGCTGCAGCTCGCCGAGGCCTATGCCGTCTTCGCCAACGGCGGCTACCGCGTGCGGCCGTATTTCATCAGCCGCATCACCGGCCACAACGACGAACTGGTCTACGAGGCGACGCCCGAGACAGTGTGTCCCGACTGCGAGCCTGAGCCCGACGCCGGCCTGCGTCCGGTGGTCGCCGCCCTCGACGCGGACCCGGATGACGAGGTGACCGAGGCGGCTCCCCGGCTGCCGCCGGCGCCGCGCGTGATCTCG
This sequence comes from Chromatiales bacterium, assembly GCA_050486285.1. Classification (GTDB taxonomy): domain Bacteria; phylum Pseudomonadota; class Gammaproteobacteria; order SZUA-140; family SZUA-140; genus JAITWN01. Next base: position 34,479 of record JBJHCZ010000019.1, on the reverse strand, counting down.
CCGCAGAACGCCTATCTGATGACCTCGATGATGCGCGACGTGATCCAGAGCGGTACCGCGGTGCGCGCGCGCCAGCTCGGGCGCAGCGACCTCGCCGGCAAGACCGGTACCACCAACGACCTGCGCGACGCCTGGTTCGCCGGCTACAACGCCGACGTCGTCGCGATCAGCTGGGTCGGTTTCGACCAGTCACAATCATTGGGCAGCGGGGAAACCGGCAGCCGCGCCGCGCTGCCGATGTGGATAGACTACATGAGGGAGGCGCTGCGCGGCGTGGCCGAAGCGCCCCTGACCCGTCCGCCCGGCCTGATCACGGTCAGGATCGACCCCGACAGCGGCCTGCTCGCCCCGAGCAACCAGTCGAACGGCATCTTCGAGACCTTCCAGGCGGAACACGTGCCGCGGCAGCATGCCGCCGCGCGCGGCCCGGGCGGCGGCGACGCCGACCGCGGGCGCGGCGGATCACCGCCGCCGGAACAGATCTTCTGATCGAGCGCCGCCGCCTTATTTGCCGGACTTCGCCCGCTTTTCCATATCGACGTAGTCGCGCTTCTGCTGCCCGGTATAGAGCTGGCGCGGGCGCCCGATGCGCTGGTCGGGTTCGGCGATCATCTCCATCCATTGCGCGATCCAGCCCGCGGTGCGGGCGATCGCGAACATCACCGTAAACATGCTGACCGGTATGCCCAGCGCGCGATAGATGATGCCGGAATAGAAGTCGACGTTCGGGTACAGCTTGCGCTCGATGAAGTATTCATCCTTCAGCGCCAGCTCCTCGAGCCGCATCGCCAGCTCGAAAAACGGGTCGCTCGAATCGCCGAATTTCGCCAGCACCTCATGACACATGCGACGGATGATCTTCGCGCGCGGATCGTAGTTCTTGTAGATGCGATGGCCGAAGCCCATCAGCCGGAACGGATCGTTCTTGTCCTTGGCCTTGGCGATGTATTTGGGAATATTCGAGGCATTGCCGATCTCGCTCAGCATGTGCAGCACCGCCTCGTTGGCGCCGCCGTGCGCCGGCCCCCACAAAGCGGTGATGCCCGACGAGATGCACGCAAACGGATTGGCGCCCGAGCTGCCGGAGAGGCGCACCGTCGCGGTGCTCGCATTCTGCTCGTGGTCGGCGTGCAGAATGAAGATCATGTCGAGCGCCTTCTCGGCGATCGGATCGACTTCGTAGTCCTCGCTCGGCACCGAGAACATCATGTGCAGCAGGTTGCCGCAGTAGCTCAGGCTGTTCTTCGGATAGATGAACGGCTCGCCGATCGCGTATTTGTGACTGCCGGCCGCGATCGTCGGCATCTTCGCGATCAGCCGGTGCGCGGCCAGCTCGCGATGGGCGGGATCGTGGATGTCGGTCGAATCGTGATAGAACGCCGACAGCGAACCGACCACGCCGACCATGCTCGCCATCGGGTGGGCATCGTGATAGAAGCCCTGGTAAAAGCCCTTCAGGCTCTCCTTGATCATCGTGTGACGGCGGATCGAGGTCTCGAATTCCGCCAGCCCGTCGCGGGTCGGCAGCTCGCCGTACAGCAGCAGATAGGCCACTTCGAGAAAGCTGCTCTTTTCCGCCAGCTGCTCGATCGGATAACCGCGATAGAGCAACAGGCCCTGATCGCCGTCGATGAAGGTGATCCCGCTGCTGCAGCTCGCGGTCGACTGGAAACCCGGATCGAAGGTCAGGCAGCCGAAGTCCCGGTACAGGCGCGTGATGTCGATCGCCGAGGGCCCGGACGTGCCCTTGAGCACCGGCAGATCAATGCTCTTGCCGGTGGCGTTGTCGGTGAGGGTGACGGTATGGTCCGCCATGGCGTCTACCTCCGTTGCTTACTTCAATAAGACCAGATCGGCGCGCACCTGTTCGACGGACTGCGTGAACTGGCTGCGCTCCTCGTCGCTGAGCGGCAGTTCGACGACGCTCTCCATCCCGCCCGATCCGAGCACGACCGGCACGCCGATCGCGACATTGCCCTGTCCGTACTCGCCGTCGAGGATCGCGACGCAGGGCAGGATACGACGCCGATTCATGCACACCGCGTCGACCATCACCGCGACCGCCGCCGCGGGAGAATCGTTCGCGCTGCTGGTCTTCTTCAGCGCGAGAATCTCGGCGCCGCCGTGGCGGGTGCGGTCGACGATCGCGCGGATTTGCGCCTCGTCGAGGAAATGGCTGATCGGGATGCCGTTGATCGTCGTGTAGCGCGGCATCGGCACCATGGAATCGCCGTGACCGCCGAGCACCAGCGCGGTGACATCCTTGACCGACAGGCCGGTCTCGGTCGCGATGAAGCTCGCCATGCGCGCGGAATCGAGCACGCCGGACAGACCGAACACGCGATGACGCGACCAGCCGGTCTGCTTCCATGCAGCCCAGGTCAGCACATCGACCGGATTCGTCACCATGACGATGATCGCGTCCGGCGCGTGCTTCATGACGTCGGTGACCACCGAACTGGTGACCGCGAGATTGGTCTCGAGGACGTCGGAGCGCGACATGCCGGGCTTGCGCGGCACGCCGGCGGTGATGACGACGATGTCCGAACCGGCCATCGCCGCCGGATCCTCGCTGCCGTGGACGCGCACGTCGAAACCGAACAGCATCGCCGATTCCTGGATGTCGAGCGCGGTACCACAACCGACGCCTTCGCGGATGTCCGTCAGTACGATCTCTTCGAAGTGCTCGTCACGGGCAAGGATCTGCGCGGTCGATTCTCCGACACGCCCCGCGCCGACTATCGTGATCTTCCGCATCGCTGGCTCCCCGGTTTCGTTGCCTGAACCCGCGCCGGCGAAAGCCGGCGTGAACGCCTGATGATGTCCCTCGCAGGCATATCGGCCCGCGCCGGAAAAGCACTACTCTACAGCCGCTGCGCGCTCCTCGACCACTACCGGTGCGTAGCGTCTCGGATAGAAGGACGGGTACTCCCTGCGCGCCGCGCCGGAGGCGACGGCGGCGCCGGCGACCGCGGGCGGTATGCGATCGATCAGACGCGGATCGAGGGGTTTGGGAATGATGTAGGCCGGACCGAATTCGAGCGCCTCCAGGCGATACGCCGACAGCACCTCCTGCGGCACCGGCTCATGGGTCAGTTCGGCGAGGGCGTGCACCGCCGCGATCAGCATCTCCTCGTTGATCGATGCCGCGCGCACATCGAGCGCGCCGCGGAAGATGAACGGGAAGCCGAGCACATTGTTGACCTGGTTCGGATAGTCGGAGCGGCCGGTGGCCATGATCAGATCGTCGCGCGTCGCCAGCGCGAGCGCGGGATCGATCTCGGGATCCGGGTTCGACAGCGCGAACACGATCGGACGCGGCGCCATCGTCAGCACCTGCTCCGCCGTGACGAGGTCCGGTCCCGACAACCCGATCAGCACATCGGCGTCGCGCATCGCGTCGGACAGCGTACGGTCCCCGGTCGCGACGGCGAACTCCTGCTTGTAGCGATTGAGATCCTCGCGCCCGGCATGGATCACGCCGGCACGGTCGACGAGCCTCAGGTGTTCGCGCTTCGCGCCGAGCGCAAGCAGCAGGCGCATCGACGCGATGCCGGCGGCGCCGGCGCCGATGCAGACGATCTTCGCGGTGGCCAGCGACTTGCCCTGCAGCGCGAGCGCATTGAGCAGCCCGGCCGCGGTGATCACCGCGGTGCCGTGCTGGTCATCATGGAAGACGGGGATGTCGAGACGCTCGCGCAACGCCTGCTCGATCTCGAAGCACTTCGGCGCGGTGATGTCCTCGAGATTGATGCCGCCGAAGGTCGGCGCGATGCGCACGACGGTGTCGATGAAATCCTTCGGGTCCGGCGCGTCGACCTCGATGTCGAACACGTCGATGTCGGCAAATTTCTTGAACAGGACCGCCTTGCCCTCCATCACCGGCTTGCCGGCCAGCGCGCCGACGTTGCCGAGGCCGAGCACCGCGCTGCCGTCGGTGATGACCGCGACGAGGTTGCCCTTCGCGGTGTAGCGATAGGCGTCCTCGGGATTGCGCGCGATCGCCCGCACCGGCTCGGCGACGCCCGGCGTATAGGCGAGCCCGAGGTCGGCCTGGGTCGCGCAGGGCTTGGTGATCGCGATCGCGAGCTTGCCGGGTTCGGGCAAGGCGTGGTATTCGAGCGCGGCCTTTTTACGGTCCTGGTTCATGACGACGGCAGAATGTCACTTAGAACAATCGATTATCCGCAATTGCCCGGGGCCCTGCAAATGGACGCCGGGGCCGGAATCGAAAAAGGGCGCGCCGAGGCACGCCCTTCCGGTCCGGCGGGATCGCCCCGGCTCAGCGCCGGGCGCCGTACTTCTGGCGGAACTTGTCGACGCGGCCCGCGGTATCGACGAGCTTCTGCTTGCCGGTATAAAAAGGATGGCACTGCGAACAGACGTCGAGGTGCAGGTCCTTGCCGGCGGTCGAGCGGGTCTTAAACGTGCTCCCGCAGCCACAGGTCACCGTAACCTCTTTGTAGGCGGGATGAATGTCGGGCTTCATGATCTCTTTCCTCAGGCATGCCCGGCGCCGGTATGAATCGGATCGCCGGGACAAAGACCGGCCATTTTAGGCGATCCGGGGGGCGCGGGCAAGTGGCGACCCGTACGGCCCGGCTGCCGGAAGCGAGCGCCCGGTGGGTTTTCTCCGCGAATGGCTCGCCTCGCTGCCGCTTCGCGGCACCCTTCGGGCTCCGGTGAGGCTGCGCTTGACTTCGCTGCGCAAACCCACCGGGCGCTCGCTCCGGCAGCCGGCTAATCGTTGATGCCGACCGTCGCCGTCTGCGGGATGCCGTCGCGCTGGAATTCGACCTGGACCTGGTCGGCCCCCTGCAACGAGCGCAGCACGCTGAGGGCGCGGGCCGGGGTATCGAGCGAGATGCCGTTGATCGAGGTCACGACGTCCCCCGGGATCAGGCCGACGCGGTCGAGCAGGCCGGGATCGCGACCGGGCTGGACCTCGTAGCCGACGAATCGGCCGTCGACGCTGCGCGGGGTCACGTTGACGACGTCGCCGAGCTGCTGCGGATTGGTCAGCGCGATCTCGCGATATTCGCGCAGGGTGCGAGACTCCATCGTCTGCGCGGTCTGACGCGCGGGCGGCGCCTGGCGCGCCGTCGCGGCCCGTGCCGGGGCCGCGCCACTGTCGCCGTCGAGGGACTCCTTCGGCAGACGCAGCGTCTCGAGCCGGCCGCCGCGCTCGAGGACGACGCGGTCGACATGAACCTCCTTCAGCGTCGCGCCGCCGGGCAGGCGGGCATTGACGGTATAAAACGAATCGACGCCGTTCGGCGCGCCGATGATCGCGCCGCTGATCTCACCGGCGCGCGACGAGGCAAAGACGCCGCGCAGCACGAGATTCAGCGTCGTCTCGGGCAGCGCCTCGACCGGCACCTCCAGGCGCACGCCTTCAGGCTTCGCGCCGAACAACTGCCATTGCGCGATGTTCCAGACGCGCTCGCCGGCGGGACCGGCGGGCGCCGTCGCGCGCGGCAACGGCGGCGCGCCCATCTGCAAGTCGGGCGCGGGGATCAGCTTCCAGGTCAGTTGGGCGAGCACCGCCGCGAGCGCCACCAGCACGACAACAAACACGATGCGCGCCGCGCGCTGTTGCGCGGTGTCGGTGAAGAACAGGTCGAGGCCCTTTTTCCAGTCGATCGCGGTCTTCATCGCCATTACCAGCGAAACAGCGTCCAGCGCGGGATCATCATGTCCTCGGCGAGCTCCGAGCGGCGCGAATCGAGCCGTCCGTCGCCGTCGGTATCGACGAGATAATAAGGAATGCCCTTGCGCGGCGTCACCTTGATCATGTAGAGCTGGCCGCCGACGCGGTATTCCTCGATGATTGCGTCGTCGCGCTGAATAATCGTGATCTCCGGCGCTTCGTCGACATTGCCTGCCCCCGCCGGCGGCGCCTCCGCGGCGAAGGCGGCGGGCACGGCGCAGGCCAGCGCAAGCAGGGAGACGAGGAGCGCTGTGCCGAGCGGCTTCATCCGATTCATGTGCCTGGCCTCAGAGGTCGAGCAGCATCTCGCGCTCCTCGGCGGAGGGCTCGAAGCCGCGATGCTCGTAATAACGGAATATCGCATTGACCACCTCTTGTGGCTCGTCGATGACCTCGAACAGGGCCAGGTCGCCGTCGTCGATCGTACCCTCGGCGACCATCGTCGTCCGGAACCAGTCCAGCAATCCCTGCCAGAACTCGCTGCCGACCAGCAGAACCGGGATGCGCCGCGTACGCCCGGTCTGTACCAGCGTCAGGATCTCCGCCAGCTCGTCGAGCGTGCCGAAGCCGCCGGGCAGCACGACATAGGCTGAAGCATACTTGACGAACATGACCTTGCGCGAGAAGAAGTGGCGGAACTGCAGCGAGATGTCCTGGTATTCGTTCGAGATCTGTTCCTTCGGCAACTGGATGTTGAGGCCGACGGTCGGCGATTTACCGCCATAGGCGCCCTTGTTCGCGGCCTCCATGATCCCCGGGCCGCCGCCGCTGACGACCGTGAACCCGGCATCCGACAGCAACCGCGAGAGCTCCTCGGCGACCTTGTAATAGCGATGGCCGGGCTCGAAGCGCGCCGAGCCAAACACGCTGACCGAGGGCTTGATGCGCGCGAGCCGTTCGAAGCCCTCGACGAACTCGGCCATGATCTGGAACACCTTCCACGATTCACGGTTGAGCAACGCCTCGTCCGCGGGCCTGAGGGTTGGATGTCCTGTCTTGTGCTGATGGGTCATTGCGCGCCCCTGTCCATGCCACGCCGTGCGATACGCCATAGTATAATCGAATCCCTGATGATCGGCCGACCTCGCCAAGGACCCCTGCCGCCATGACGCGGACCCCCGATGCGAAGAAGCTCGTGCTGGTCGACGGGTCCTCCTACCTGTATCGCGCCTTCCATGCCCTGCCTCCCCTGACGAACTCGCGCAACGAGGCGACCGGCGCGGTGTTCGGCGTCACCCAGATGCTGCGCTCGCTGCTCAGGGACTACGACCCGGCACTGGTCGCGGTCGTGTTCGACGCGAAGGGCAAGACCTTCCGCGACGAGCTCTACGCCGACTACAAGGCCAACCGGCCGCCGATGCCCGGCGAGCTGCGCGGCCAGATCGAGCCGCTGCACGCGATCGTCCGCGCGCTCGGGCTGCCCTGCCTCGTCGTCGACGGCGTCGAGGCCGACGACGTCATCGGCACGCTCGCCGAGCAGGCGCGCGGTCGCGGCATCGACGTGGTGATATCGACCGGCGACAAGGACATGGCCCAGCTCGTCGCTCCGCATGTGACGCTGGTCAACACGATGTCCGGCCAGACGCTCGATGCGGACGGTGTCGTCGAGAAGTTCGGCGTGCCGCCCGAGCGCATCGTCGACTGGCTCGCGCTGATCGGCGACAGTTCGGACAACATCCCGGGCGTCCCCGGCGTCGGCCCGAAGACCGCAGTCAAGCTGCTGGAGGAATACGGTTCGCTCGACGGCCTCATCGGGCATGCGGACACAATCAAGGGCAAGGTCGGCGAACGCATCCGCGAACACCTCGAACAACTGCCGCTCGCGCGTCGCCTCGCGACGATCAAGCGCGACGTCGCGCTCGATGTCGAGCCCGAGGACCTCAGGCGCGCGCCGCCGGATACCGCGCAGCTCCGCGAGCTGTACCAGCGCCTGGAGTTCCGCCGCCTGCTCGAGGAGATCCTTTCCGCGAACGGCGGCGTGCCCGCGCCGGATACCGCAGGCGACGCCGACGCGGGCGATCCGGCAACGGACGCGGACTATCAGACCCTGCTCGACGAGCAGGCGCTCGATGCATGGATTGCCCGGCTGGCAAAGGCCGACGCCTTCGCGTTCGACACCGAGACCACGAGCCTCGAAGCCCTGCATGCCGAGCTCGTCGGCGTATCGTTCGCGCTGCGCGCCGGCGAAGCCGCCTATGTCCCGCTCGCGCACGACTACGACGGCGCGCCGCGCCAGCTCGACCGCGCCGCGGTGATCGCGAAGCTGAAACCGCTGCTCGAGGATGCGCGCATCGGCAAGATCGGCCAGAACCTCAAGTATGACCTCACCGTGCTCGCCGGCTGCGGCGTCGACATGCAGGGCCTGCGCCACGACACGATGCTCGAGTCCTATGTCCTCGACAGCACCGCGACGCGTCACGACATGGATTCGCTGGCGCTGAAATATCTCGGCCACAAGACGATCACTTACGAGGAGGTCGCCGGCAAGGGCGCGAAGCAGCGGCCGTTCAGCGAGGTCGACATCGAAACGGCGACGCGCTACGCGGCCGAGGATGCCGACGTGACGCTGCGCCTGCATGAGACCCTGTGGCCGCGCGTCGCCGAGATCGAGGGGCTGCGCTTCGTCTACGAAGAGATCGAGATGCCGCTGGTGCCGGTGCTCGCGCGCATCGAACGCCATGGCGTCCTCATCGACGCTGCGATGCTGCGCGCGCAGGGCGAGGAACTGGGCCATCAGATCGAGGCGGTGGAGCGCCAGGCCTTCGAGGTCGCGGGCGGCGCGTTCAACCTCGCCTCGCCGAAGCAGATCCAGGAGATCCTGTTCGAACGCCAGGGCCTGCCGGTGCTGCAGAAGACGCCGAAGGGCCAGCCGTCGACCGCCGAATCGGTGCTGCAGGACCTCGCGCTCGATTATCCGCTGCCGCAACTGATCCTCGAGCATCGCGCGCTCAGCAAGCTGAAATCGACCTATACCGACCGCCTGCCCGAGCTCGTACACCCGAAGACCGGCCGCATCCATACGTCGTATCACCAGGCGGTCGCCGCGACCGGCCGGCTGTCGTCGAGCAACCCGAACCTGCAGAACATCCCGGTACGCACCGAGGCCGGGCGCCGCATCCGCCAGGCCTTCATCGCGCCGCCCGGCTGCAAGCTCGTCGCCGCCGACTATTCACAGATCGAGTTGCGCATCCTCGCCCACCTGTCCGGCGATGAACGCCTGATCGAGGCCTTCCGCGACGGCCTCGACATCCATCGCGCCACCGCGGCCGAGATCTTCGGCGTCGCGCTCGACCAGGTCGACGGCGACCAGCGCCGCAGCGCGAAGGCGATCAACTTCGGCCTGATCTACGGCATGTCGTCGTTCGGACTCGCGCGCCAGATCGGCGTCACGCGCAATGCGGCGCAGGAGTACATGGATCGCTATTTCGCGCGTTACCCGGGCGTGCAGCGCTTCATGGAAGAGACCCGCAAACTCGCCGCCGGGCAGGGCTATGTCGAGACGCTGTTCGGGCGACGGCTCTATCTGTCAGAGATCCAGTCGCGCAATCGCCAGCGCCGCGAGTACGCCGAGCGCGCCGCGATCAACGCGCCGATGCAGGGCACCGCCGCCGATATCATCAAGCGCGCGATGCTGCGCATCGACGCCTGGCTGCGCGACGGCAACGACGACATCCATATGATCATGCAGGTCCATGACGAGCTGGTGTTCGAAGTGCCGGAGGCGCGCTGTGACGACGCCGTCATCGCGATCGCCCGCGAGATGGCCGCGGCCGCCGAGCTCCGCATCCCGCTGGTCGTCGACACCGGCGTCGGCGAGAACTGGGATCTCGCCCACTGACCGTTAGGGTCAGCACCCACCCTGCCGCGCCGCGCCTTGCTCAAGCGGCTGTTTTGACGATTCTTTACCGCCACTACTGATTTTTTTTCGGGGACGCTGAAACTTTGCGGAATGGACGCGGTCTCAATGTACAGATCGGTGCAATTACCCCTGGATTTCCCCGTCAACCTCCCTTGCGGGGAATGAGTACCCGGTACCCCCAAGCCGGGATTGTCAGCCCCGGGTTTTCCCTCCCTCTCTCAACCCCGGGGCTTTTTTTTGCCCAAAATCCAGCCAGTCGGCCAGGCGTTCGCGCGCATCCCCGACCCCGACGCGGCTCAGCGACGAGAACAGTTGCACGCCGACATCGAGCCCCGGGTACGCCTCCTTCAGCAACTTCTGCCAGCGATGCAGGGCGGCATGCGCCGGGCCGCGCTTGAGCTTGTCGGACTTGGTCAGCAGCACGTGCACCGGCATGCCGGTGTCGGCGCACCAGTCGAACATCATCGTTTCGAGGTCGCCGAAGTCGCGGCGACAGTCGACGGTCAGCATCAGGCCCTTGAGCGACCGGCGCCCGATCAGATAACGCTCGATCAGCGGCCGCCACTGGCGGCGCACCGCCTCGGGGACCTTCGCGTAGCCATAGCCGGGCAGGTCGACGAGGCGGGCCGCCTCGCCGACGCCGAAGAAATTGATATGTTGCGTGCGCCCGGGCGTGCGGCTGGTCCGCGCGAGTCCGCGTCGACCGGTCAGCGTGTTGAGCGCGCTGGATTTTCCCGAGTTCGAGCGGCCCGCGAAGGCGACCTCGCGGCCCTCGTCGGGCGGCAGCGGCGCACCGTACGGGGCGCCGAGCAGGAATGCGGCCTGCTGAAACGGATTCGAGGATTCCATGTCGAATTAAGTTCGCGTGAACTCGCGGCTAGGGCAAGACTCCAAGAGTAACGTATAATCATCGGCATAGCAGCGCCCCGCGCCGCTTCAACCCAGTCATACCTGTCGAGGTAAGCATGAGACCGTCCCGACTGATCCCCGGCCTGTTGCTGCTGATGCTGCCGGCCTTCGTTCTGGCCGCCGGCAACGCGCGTTTCCAGGAGAATATCGCCTACGAACGGATCATCCCGGCGCAGCCGACCGCGAATCCGGACAAGATCGAGGTCATCGAGGTGTTCTGGTACGGCTGCCCGCACTGCCATCGCTTCCAGCCCTATGTCGAGCGCTGGCTGCTCGGCGTCGACAGCAACGTCACTTTCGTCCGCCTGCCGGCGATCCTGAACGAGAGCTGGGCGATCCATGCGCGCGCCTATTACACCGCCGAGGCGCTCGGCGTCACCGAAAAGATTCACGAGGCGCTGTTCGACGCGATCCACAACCGCAAGGAACAGCTGCGCAGCGAGGCCCAGCTCGCCGACTTCTTCGAGCGCCACGGCGTCGACAAGCAGCGTTTCCGCGCGACGTTCAACTCCTTTGCCGTCAACAACAAGGTGCAGCGCGCGCGCGAGCTGACGCGCCGTTACGGCATCGACGGCACGCCCGCGGTCGTCGTCAACGGCAAGTACCGCACGGGGCCGGCGATGACCGGCACCTTCGAGGCGCTGATCGAGGTGATGGACCATCTGGTCAGCGAGGAGGCGAAATCGCTGTAACAACGCCGCGAAGCGACAGCGCGCCGATGAATGCCGCCCGGCTGTTCGTCCGTTGCCTCGAGAACGAGGGGGTCGAGTACATCTTCGGCCTGCCCGGCGAGGAGAACCTCGAGCTGATGGATGCCCTGCTCGACTCTCCTATCCGCTTCGTCACCGTCCGTCATGAGCAGGGCGCCGGCTTCATGGCCGATGTCTACGGCCGCCTGACCGGCCGCGCCGGCGTGTGCCTGTCGACGCTCGGTCCCGGCGCGACCAACCTGATCACCGCGGTCGCCGACGCCAATATGGACTACGCGCCGCTGGTCGCGATCGCCGGCCAGGCCAGCACGAACCGCTTGCACAAGGAATCGCACCAGGTCCTCGACCTCGAGACGATCTTCCACCACATCACCAAGTACTCGTCGCGCCTGCTGACGCCGAACATCATCCCGGAGGTGACGCGCAAGGCCTTCAAGCTCGCGCAGATGGAGCGCACCGGCGCGACCTTCATCGAGTTCCCGGAGAACATCGCGTCGATGGACATCGAGGCCGAGCCGCTGCCGGTGCGCGCGCCGACGCCGCCGGAACCGGCCGCCGACAGCGTGCACCGCGCCGCCGAGGCGATCACGAACGCGAAGACGCCGATCATCCTCGCCGGCAACGGCGTGATCCGCGCGCAGGCCTCGCGCCAGCTCGACGCCTTCGCGGAGAGACTCAACATCCCGGTCGCGAACACCTTCATGGCCAAGGGCGTGATCCCGTTCCGCCACCCGATGGCGCTCGGCACGGTGGGTCTGCAGTCACGCGACTACATCAATTGCGGCTTCGACCATGCCGACCTGATCATCTGCATCGGCTACGACCTCGTCGAGTACCACCCCTATCTGTGGCACCGGACCCGCGACCGCCGGATCATCCATGTCGCGGCGAGCCCGGCCGAGGTCGACGCCCATTACTGCGTCGATGTCGGCGTCGTCGGCGACATCAAGCTCAGCCTGCCGCGCATCGCCGAGCTGGCAAAGCCGCACGAGGGGCACCGGATGCGCCCGCTGCGCGAGGCGCTGATCGAGGACATGAACCAGCACCGGGACGACCACAGCTTCCCGCTGAAGCCGCAGAAGATCATCTGGGACCTGCGCACCGCAATGGACCTCGACGACATCGTGATCTGCGACGTCGGCGCGCACAAGTTGTGGATGGCACGCATGTTTCGCTGCGAGCACCCGAACACCTGCATCATCTCCAACGGCTTCGCCAGCATGGGGATCGCGGTGCCGGGGGCGATCGCCGCCCGCCTCGCCCGCCCGAACCGGCGCATCGTCGCCGTCACCGGGGACGCCGGCTTCCTGATGAATTCGCAGGAGATCGAGACCGCGATGCGGCTGAAAACGCCTTTTGTCATTCTGATATGGAACGATAACGGCTACGGGCTGATCGAATGGAAACAGCTCCAGGGCTTCGGCCGCTGCAGCAATGTTCGATTCGGCAACCCGGATTTTGTAAAATACGCGGAGGCCTTCGGCGCGAAGGGTTACCGCATCGAGGAAGCCGGGCAACTGCTCCCTGTACTCGAGACGGCGCTGGCCGATAATACCGTCAGCATCATCGACTGCCCGGTCGATTACAGCGAAAACCTCAAGCTGACCGCCAAGCTCGGAGAGATGGTGTGCCCGATATGAGCCTGCCTCTGAACACCGCCCGGACGGACGCCTGTCCGGCGCCCGCGCTCGATGCCTCGTCCGAGGCGGGCCGCCGGCTGCGGCTGATCACCTATAACATCCAGGTCGGCATCGCGTCGCGGCGCTATCGTCATTATCTGACCCACAGCTGGAAGCATGTGCTGCCGCATGCCGAGAGCTTCAGCAATCTCGATCGCATCGCCGAACTGGTCAACGGTTACGACATCGTCGCGCTGCAGGAGGCCGATGCCGGCAGCTTCCGCAGCCTGTTCATCAACCAGATCGAGTTTCTCGCCCGGCGCGGGGACTTCCCGCACTATTATTTCCAGACCAACCGCAACCTCGGCAAGTTCGCCCAGCACAGCAACGGCCTGCTGAGCCGCTTCGCGGCGACGCACTTCGTCGAACACCGGCTGCCCGGACTGATCCCGGGACGCGGACTGATCGAGGTCCACTACGGCGACCCGTCGAACCCGCTGGTGCTGCTGCTCGTGCACCTCGGCCTGAGCAAGCGCGCCCGCCTGCGCCAGATCCTCTACATGTCGCGCATCATCAACCGGCACCGCCATGTCATGGTGATGGGCGATTTCAACTGCCGCACGCAGAGCGAGGAGATGACCCTGCTCGTCGACTGCACCGGGTTGTGCCCGCCGGTCGACGACCTGCCGACCTTTCCGAGCTGGCGGCCGAACCGCAACATCGACCATGTGCTGGTGTCGCCGTCGATCCGCATCGAGGAGGTTGCGGTGCTGCAGCACGCGCTGTCGGACCACCTGCCGATCGGCGTCGAGGTCACGCTGCCGGACGAGCTTGAATTCGGCGCCCCTGCGACGCCCGTCGCTCGCCAGGTCGCCGGCGACCGCGCCGGCTGACCCCCGGGACGGGCTCGCTTGCCTGCCGTCAGCGGGCGGATTAAAGTCTTGGCAGATTCACTTGCAGATCCGTACTAAGGTGCCGTGATGACCACGTCCAGCGCAATCTGGCCTGACGGCCCCCTGCTCCGGGATGCCCTGTTCCGACGCCGGACGCGGAAAACGTCCGGTCGCTGGTCACCCGGCCCCGAGGCCGTCGCCGGCGCGGACGAGCGCCGGCTGTTCCTGATTTCGTTGCGGGCGCGCGCCTTCCTTGAACCGGTCTGGCTGGAATGGCATGCCGCGAACGGCGGCGACATCCCCTCGCCGTTGTCGCGGACGACTTGCGGCCGCTCGAGCCTGTTCCTGAAACGGATCCTGCAGGCGGAATTTCCGCGACTCACGACGCAGGCCAGGTTCGGCTTTCATGCCGGCGGCGACTGGCGGAGCCATGCCTGGGTCGAGGTCGGCGATCGCATCATCGACCTCACCGCCGACCAGTTCGGCGACGAACCCGTCATCGTCACCCCCCGCCCCGATCCGCGCTACCAGAAAGGCGTCAGCGACAGCGTCTACCCCGAATTCGTCCGCCCCCACCGCCGCAGCGTCGAAAAACTCTGGCACCGCTGGCAACTCTGGTCGCGCGGGGTCGGACCACGGCAACTGCCTGTTTCAGAAAACATTTAACCTGAAATTTGGCCCAAATTCGGGCCTCCCGGGCGATTTTCGGGGCCAAAATGGACCCCATTTACTCACCACGACGACGTCCCTGAATGCTCGATAGCTGATTTTGGCCCCGAAAATCGCCCGGGAGGCCCGAAATAACCACGATTTCGAGGCTGTATTTTATATAAAACAATCAGTTATCGTGGTCCGACCCCAAGCGGTGGTAGGCGTCCCAGGTGGAGAGGTGGACGGTGCCGCCGAGGTCGCTGATCAGGCGGTCGGCGCCGCCGAGGGTGTCGAGGACCGGGCCCTTGACCTCGGCGAGATGGAGGGCGATGCCCCGGTCCCTGAGCCGCCGGTTCAGTCGCTCGAGCATCTCGACCGCGGTCTCGTCGACATAGCTGACCGAGGACATCACGAGCACGAGATGACGCACGTCCGGCCGGTCGTCGAGTTCCTCGCCGATGCGATCCTCGACGGCCTCGGCGTTGCCGAAGAACAGGTTCTCGTCGACGCGCAGCATCAGCAATCGCGGCGAGGTCTCGACCTCGTGGCGCTCGATATTGCGGAAGTGCTGACTCTGACCGATGCGACCAAGTACCGCGATATGCGGCCGGCTCGCGCGCCAGATCAGTGTCGCCAGCGACAGCGCGATGCCGATCGCGATGCCGATCTCGACACCGAACAGCAACACGCCGGCCGCGGTAAACAGATACGCGAAGGCCTCGGCGCGATCGTAACGCCAGGTCACGCGGAAGCTCCCGGGATCGATCAGCCCGACCGCGATGACGATGATCGTCGCCGCAAGCACGGTCTCCGGCAGCGTCCGGAACAGGCCGGCGCCGGCCAGCAGGATCAGACCGATCAGCGCCGCCGAGACGACGCCGGCGAACGGCGTGCGCGCGCCGGCATCCGCGTTCAGCGCGGTGCGCGACAGTGCGCCGGTGACCGGAAACGCACCGGAGAAACCGCTGGCCAGATTGGCCGCGCCAAGCCCGCGCAACTCGGCGTCGGGATCGATGCGCCGACCGTCGCGCACCGCGTAGGCGCGCGCAATGCCGACGCTCTCGACGAAACCGACGAGGCCGATCACCAGCGCCGGCAGCCACAGCTGCCCGATCAGTGACAGGCCGGCATCCGGCAACCCGAGTACCGGCAGCCCGCCCGGCAACTCGCCGATGACGTTCAGGCGATCCTCCCAGCCGAGCAGCGCGACCAGCAGGGCGCCGAAGATTACCGCGGCCATCGGCGCCAGTCGCGTCAGCAACTCCGCGACCCGTTCGGGCAGGCCCGTGCGCGTCAGCAACGGCGCGAGGCCGAAGCGCGCGGCAATCAGCAGAACGAGTATTGCGCCACCAAGCGCCGCGCTCAGCGCATCGGTCTCATCGAGCGATGAAAGGATACCGCCGAGCAGCTCGATCGCGTTGTGGCCGTTGACCTCGATGCCGAGCAAGGGCCGCAACTGGCCGACGATGATCAGCAGCGCCGAACCGGCGATGAAGCCGCTGATCACCGGGTGGCTGAGGAACTGCGCGAGCATGCCGAGGCGCAGCAGTCCGAACAGGAACAGCATCGCGCCGGACAACAGCGCCAGCAACGCGGCCGCGGCGATATACTCCGGCGAACCGGCGACCGCGACCGGCGCGAGCGCGGCCGCGGTCATCAGCGAGATCACCGCGACCGGACCGACGGAAATGACCATCGAGGTGCCGAACAGCGCGTACGCGATCAGCGGCAGCAGGCTGGCATACAGGCCATAGTGCGCCGGCAAGCCGGCGATCGCCGCGAACGCGAGCCCCTGCGG
Organism: Chromatiales bacterium; assembly: GCA_050486285.1. Taxonomy (GTDB): domain Bacteria; phylum Pseudomonadota; class Gammaproteobacteria; order SZUA-140; family SZUA-140; genus JAITWN01. The sequence goes on along the minus strand of JBJHCZ010000019.1, from coordinate 18,330 downwards.
CACCACCAGCATCGTGACGATCAGCCCGGCAAGCAGATCACCGGTGAAATCCTCGCGACGATAACCGCGGACCCAGCCGGGGATCAGCCGTTCGATCATGCGCGGCGGCGACGCTCGATCAGCTCATACAGGCCCATGCCCGCGATCATCGCGAGGACGAACACCAGCGCCTTGATCTCGAGCGCGCCGAGCGCGACCAGCGCCGGCCCCGGACAGAATCCGGCAAGCCCCCAACCGACGCCGAAACCGAGCGCGCCGAGGACCAGCGGCGCATCGATGTCTCGCCGATCCGGCAGCCGCATCGGCTCGCCGAGCAGCGAGGTCGCGCGACCGCGCGCGATCGTGAATGCGATCATGCCGACACCGACCGCGCCGCCCATCACCAGCGCCAGCGACGGATCCCAGGCCCCGGCGAGATCGAGGAAACCCAGCACCTTCTCCGGATTCGCCATGCCGGAGACCAGCAGGCCGAGACCGAAGACCAGGCCGACGATGAAGGCTGATATCAGCTGCGCCTGCATGTTCTCAGCCTCCGATCAGATGGCGGATCACGTAGACCGTCGCGAAGCCGCTGCCCATGAACAGCAGCGTCGCGACGATCGAGCGCGGCGACAGCCGCGAGATGCCGCAGACGCCATGGCCGCTGGTGCAGCCGGCGCCGTAACGCGTACTGATGCCGACCAGCAATCCCGCTGCGATCAGCAGCGGCCAGCCGGCCTCGATGCGAATCTCCGGCAGCGCTGTGAACAGCAGCCACAGCACCGGCGCGAGCACCATGCCGGCGATGAAGGCGATCCGCCAGCCGGTGTCGCCCGGCGCGCGCGGCCCAAGCAGACCGCCGACGACGCCGCTGATGCCGGCGATGCGGCCGTTCAGCAACACGAACATCGCGGCCGCGAGGCCGATCATCGCGCCGCCCGCCAGCGCGCTCCACGGGGTAAACGCCGCCCAGTCTATCGTCATGATTCTGTAATGGGGTCAGATTCCGTTTGTCACAAGTCGCGCCGCGGCCCGCCCGTTCACTCCACCGGCACGATGTCGACGATGAGCGCGCGCACGCGCGCATCGCTCGTATTTTCCCACCAGTGGATCACGCCGGTCTTTTCGAAGGCGATGTCGCCGGCGCGACGCAGGATCGGCGCGTCGGCATCATTGCGATGCTCGACGATTTCGCCTTCGAGGATATAGGCGAGGCCGGGACGGCCGTCGTGCTGATGCACCGCGATGACGCCGCCGGGCGCGATGACGATCTCGCGGGCGCGCAACTGCCTGCCGTCCATGCCGGCGAACTCGCCGCCGAGCAGTACCGCGCCAAGGCGGTTGACGGCCTCGACGCCGCGATTCTCGCTCGGTCCGGTCGCGGCCAGGTCGCGCGCGATCTCGCGTTCGCGCTCCGGCACGACTTCGGGCCCGTGCGCGTGGGCAGCGGCGACCGCGAGGGCCAGGCCCGCGGCCGCCAGCATCGTGAACATCCCGTTTCTCATCGGATTCCTCCCGCGATTGATGCGACAGCAAGGCCGCGAATTGCCTGAAAAAAATTGTAGCCCTAAAATAGCCGTCGTATCCAGTGAATCCGCCCGCATCCCCGATGGCCAAGCTGTTGATGAATCTGCGTAACGTCCCCGACGATGAATCCGACGAGGTCCGCGCGCTGCTGCACGAGCACCGCGTCGACTTCTACGAGACGAAGGCGAGCAAATGGGGCCTGTCGAGCGCCTGCCTGTGGCTGCGCGACGAGAGTCAGCATGAGTTCGCGAAGGGCCTGCTCGCGGACTACCAGCAGGAACGCGTCCGTCGCGCGCGCGCCGAACACGCCGAGCGGCGCCGCCGGGGCGAGGCCGACACCTGGGTCACGATGTTCCTGCGCAATCCGGTCCGTTTCGCGATCTACATCGTCGCGATCGTCGCCGTGTTCTATCTCGCGCTGCTGCCGGTCGTACTGCTGAATCGCTGAGCGCGTCAGTCCCTGCGCAACAGATAGTCGAGCACCTCGTCCATCATCCGGTTCACCTTTTCATACCGGGCTGCCGGCGCGGCGCACAGCTCCGCTTCCGGCTGAATGAACTCACCGGCGATCAGCTCGTCCCGGCAGTGACTGATGATCGACTTCGCGCTGTCCGGCGTGGTCTCGAGATGGAACTGCAGACCGATCACCCTGCGACCGATCTGGAAGGCCTGATATTCGCAGCCGCGGCTGCGCGCGAGGTGAATCGCGCCCGGCGGCAGCTCGAAGGTCTCGCCATGCCAGTGGAACACGGTCGCGCGTCGCGGCAAGCGGAAGCGATCGCCGGGACCATCAATCCCCTCGATGTCGAACCAGCCGATCTCCCGGTGCCGCCCAGGATACACGCGCGCGCCCAGCGCGCTGGCGATCAGTTGCGCGCCGAGACAGATGCCGAGCACCGGTACGCCGGCGGCGATCGCATCGCGAAGAAAGCGTTTCTCGTCGACGAGCCACGGCAAGACGGCCTCGTCATTGACGCTCATCGGACCGCCGAGCGCGACGACCAGATCGAGGCCGGCGATGCCGGGAAGCATCGGCTTCTCGAAGAAGCGTGTGTACGCGAGCTCCGCGCCCTGCCCGCCCAGCCACGGCCCGATACTGCCGAGGTCTTCGAACGGTACATGCTGGAGGATGCAGGCTTTCACCGGAAGCGGGCTCGGCGCAGGATCGGCACAGGGATAGTAGCAGGGAATTCTGAGGATCAGGATTCCGGCACGGTCAGCAGTAATTCCCAGGGAATCGTATCGGTCGTCACGACGCTGCCGATCGTCACCGTCAGGATGACTCCTTCGCTGTCGACAGTCGCGACGATCCTGTCAGCGCCATCGACAAGATTGATCTCACCGGTGACCGGGACATCGAGATAGCTGGCCGGTTTGCCGTTGTCCCAGAGAATCGGAAATCCCGGCGTTGTCGAGACCTGGAGAATGATTTCACTCGCGGGTGTCAGGGTGTAACGATTCAGCAGGCTGCCTCCGTCCGTGGAATGGGGCTGCACAAAGATTCGATATTCACCGGCATTGGCGTCATCGACCAGCGTAATCCTGTAAGGTCGGAACTGGAAATTTACCGCGGTCGCATCGTTATAGTTCATGGTCAGATGATGCTGGGCGTTGAGCCCCCCCATCTCCCCGGCATCCGGATCGGCTGCCGCTTCGATATTGACCGTGAGCACTCCATCCGTCCTGTGCGCCGTATAACGAAAATTATTGAAATAAGAGGTCAGCGTGCCGTTGCCGTTGATGAATTCAAGCGGACTCTGATACACCATCGCGCTGAAACTCCAGTCACCCTCTGCGCCAGGATCTCCGCTCCGCACCACCGTCGTGATATGAATCGTGCCGCGAACGAGCAGGCCTTCGATCAGGCAATCGCTGAAGGCTGCCTGCAGCCTGCTACCGCCGGGTATCTGAAAACCGGGGTTGAAGGTCTCGTGACTCAACTGATTCGTGAACGGACCGGGCTCGATCGTTTCATTGCACTCCGGAAGACCGATGCCGGCGCCGGGCGACTGATCCAGCAGACCCGCGCCCTTGCGGACCATCTGCGTCGTGATCTCACCGATCGCCGCCAGCCCGCCGGTCATCGCCATCACCGACCGTGCCAGCAAAACGGCATCCTCATCGGTGATCTCGCTGATCGGCGTCGGGTCCGGCGGCGGAGGGCCGCCGTTGCCACCGCCATTACCGCCACCGTTGCCGCCTCCATTACCGGGGCCGGGCGGGCCTGTGACCTCGGGAAATGATGATGAACTGCTGCAACCGCTCAGCACGAGAACGGCAGACAAAAGGAGGGTCAGAAGTGCGGAGTTCGCTTTCATTCGGCAGCCTGCCGGACAGCTCCCGGTGCGGTGAGCTGTGTAACATTATGCGCCTCAAACCCGCGCGCTCGCTACGGATTTTTGACGGCTAGATCAGTACTATCGGCAGATCAAAGGCTTGCTGAAGGGGTGGCGCGCCCTAGAGGATTCGAACCTCTGACCTTTGGAATCGGAATCCAACGCTCTATCCAGCTGAGCTAAGGGCGCATCGGGGCGACCGGCAAGCATATGCCAGCAGGGGCGGCAAATCAACCGCGCGGGCGGCGCTCAGCCGGGGATCCGTTGCGCGAGTTCGCGGTATTGCAGCGCGTAGAACATCTCCAGATAACGCCGGGCCTGGCCGCGTTCGAGGTTGGTCACGTATTTCCAGAAGCCGTAGATCCGCGACAGCGTCATCATGCGCTCGGCGTACAGGGTCCAGGTGTAGCGTCTGCGGATGCGATCGAGCGACTGTGCGGAGATCTCGTCCCAGTAGCCCGGCTCGCGCGCGGCGCGCTCGAGAAACCCGGCGATGATCCCGGCTGCCTCTTCGCCGTGGTTCGGATCGATATGAAAACCCGAACGCCCGTCCTCGATGATCTCGAGCGGGCCGCCGTAGCGCGTCGCGAAGGTCGGCAGGCCGGTGCTCATCGCCTCGACGACCGTCAGCCCGAAGGCCTCGAACAGCGCCGGCTGCACGAAGGCGCCGCGGCTGTCGGCGACGTAGCGATAGAGCTCGCCGGCCATGTTCTTCTGCAACTGCACGCCGAGCCAGCGCACCTCGCCCTCGAGCTCATACCGGCTGATGATCTCGTGCATGCGCGCGATCTGGTCCTGCTCCTCGCGATCGGCGGAGCGCGCCGGGTCGACGTGGCCGGCGATGATCAGCAGGTTCGCCCGCTCGCGCAGGCGCGGGTTCGCGCCGAACCACTCGACGAGACCGGTGATGTTTTTGATACGGTCGAGCCGCGCCATCGAGAACAGCAGCGGCTTGTTCCGGTCGCGCAGCACGCCGCGCGCGTCCGGCCTCGCCTCTTCGCCGTAGACCAGCGCGTCGATCTCGGCATGCAGGGAACTCAACCGGCGCGCGCTGTCGGAATACGGAAAATAGACCTCCTCGTCGGCGCCCGGCGAGACGATGTTGAACTTCGGATCGAACATGTCGATGCCGCGCACGACCCGATAGAGATCGGGCAGCGTGTACGAGACATAGCTCTCGTACTGGCCGACGCTGTCGTCGTTGCCGGCGATCTCCTGGTAGGTGCTGGTGATGATGAAGTCGGCCGCGTTCATCGCGATCAGGTCGGCGGTGAACTGGCAGGCGAAGTGATACTGCGCATCGTTCGCCTTCCAGTACAGATCCGACATCAGGTACTTGGGCTTTTCGAGCGCATGCGCGATGTTGCACTGGGTCACATGCAGGCGCTGCGACAGCAGCGTCGCGACCAGATTGCCGTCGGAATAATTGCCGACAATCAGGTCCGGTCGCCCGGCCAGCTCGGCCAGCACCTCCTTCTCGACCTCGAGCGCGAAGCGTTCGAGATACGGCCAGACCTCGAAGCGCGATATCCAGTGCGGCACGATCTCGCCGTCGGCGCCGCGGAACGGCACGCGCAGGATGCGCGCGTGTTCGGTGCCGATGATCGCCTCGCTGCGCTGGTCGCAGGTCGTGCCCTTCGCCTCCGGGATCAGCCGGGTGACGACGAGGATCCGCGGGTCGATGTCGATGCCCTGCTCGCTGAGGCGGCGGCGCATTTCCTTCTCGAGCGCGCGGACCTGGTCGAGGATATAGACGACCTGGCCACCGGTGTCCGGCATGCCGAGCACGTTGGCCTGGGCGAAATAGCCGTGCGGGGTCAGGATCACGAGATTGAAGATCATCGGGACGCGACCGAGGAACAACTCGAGATTGTCGCGATCCGGGGCCTCGAGGATGTCCCGCAACAACGAGAGGGTATCGCGCATGCGCGACACCGTGCGCCCCCAGCCCGGCTCGAAGCCAAGATTCTGCAGGCCGTGACCGACCATGTCCCAGCCCGCCTCCGCGGGCTGTCGGGCAAGCCACTCGTCGGCGGCGCGCAACTGCCGGCGCAGTTCGGTGACGCTGCCGATGCGGTCGTTGACCATCAGCTGCCGGCCCTGACACTGGTGGACGCTCAGGAAATCGAGCAGGCGTTCGTCGCCCTTGCCGATCTCCTGGAATAACTGGCTCGAAAGCCGGCGGTTCAGGAACTCGACGCCGCGGCCGATCGAGCGCGACTCGCGCAGGCGCGGGAACTCGCGACTGAACGGACCGATGTCGAACTCGAGAGTCGCCCAGTCGTCGGCGTGCTGCGCGCCATAGACCAGTTTCTCCTTGAAGGCGAGGAACGCGGGCGCCTCGATGGCTTCGGCCTGCAGCGATTCGGCATGGATCCGGTAATAGCGCCAGCGCGCGATCGACGGGCGGAACGCGATATACACCCAGGGCGCCGAGATCGCGGCCTCCTGCGCCGACTGTATCATCGCGTGCAAGGGCGAGCGATCAAAGGCGAGCGCGGGATTGCCGGCGCAGAACGCGCGGCACTCGTCGAGGATGTCAGAACGCAGTAGAAACGGTCGGCCGAGCCCGATATAACGGCGCAGGAGCATATAGCAGGCCTCGCGCTGCTCGTGCAGGTAATGCTCGACCTCGGCCTCCAGCGCGCTGCCGTTCGACGCCGGCCGCGTGTTCATGTCGCGCTTGCCACTGATGTTGCCTCCTTCATTCCCTGCCCTCGCGAGCCGAGAAAATCGTAATGTCGTATCCCTTCGACGATACCGGCGGCATAATGGCCGCGCGCAAAGTAGATCCGGTCGTTGCCGCGCAGCTTGTCGATCTCGGGACTGTGATTGCCGACGACGACGCCGAGCGTCTGACCGGTCAGCATCTCCTCGTCGTTGCCGGAATCGCCGGCCGCGAGGATATGCTCCAGCGGTATCCCCCACTTATCGGCCAGATAGCGCAAGGCCGCACCCTTCGACGCCCTGACCGGCAGCAGATCGAAGAACGCATCGTGAGAGAAGATAGCGGTGGCATGGATGTCGAGCCGGCGCAGCCGGCGCAGCACCTCGCGCAGCCCCGGAAAGCGGTCGGTGTCGACGTAATAGCTGATCTTGAAGCGTCGCTGTTCTTCCTTCGGTTGCAGCTTCAGGCCCGGGACGCCGCGCATCGCCTCGCGGACCAGTTCCGGTTCCCAGCGGTAATCGACGTGTTTTTTCCAGGTCTCGTCCTCGACCTGCTTGGCGCCGTAGTGGATCTCGCTGCCGGCCGCCGAGATGATGAAGTCCGGAGCCTGCACGCCCCAGTCCTTCAGCACCTTCAGCGCGCTGTCGATATGGCGGCCGGTCGCGACCCCGAAGCCGACGCGGCCCGGCGCTTCGCGCACCATCCGCAGCAGTTCGTCGAGGGCGTCCTCGTCGCCGATCAGCGTGTTGTCGATGTCGCAGACCAGCACGCAGTCTGACACCGGCAGCTTGCTCTTCAGCGCCGGCGGCGAGCCGTGGCGGCGGGTGATCTTGCCCATGAGCCTGCCGATCTCCTCCAGATAGGACACCACATGACCGTCCCATGAGAAATGGCGCTCGACGCCGGTGATGCCGGCCTTCGACCAGCGTCGCCATCGGCGCCGGTCAGACAGCGCCTCGTACAGCGCATCACCGAGACCGTCGGTATCGAGCGGATCGATGAGCAGCCCGTTCCTGCAGTACTCGATGATGTCCTGCGGTCCACCGTCATTGGTCGCGATGATCGGCACGCCGCTCGCTGCGGCCTCGAGCAGCGTCAGCCCGAACGGCTCGGTCAGCGCCGGATTGACGAACACGCCCTCGGTGCGCGCCGCGATACGATAGAGATACGGCACGTCCTCGGACTGGTGATGCTTGGGATAGGCGATGTGGCCGTAGAGGTCATGGCGATCGATCAGCATCATCAGCTCGCTGAGCACGCGCCTCGGCCCCTTCTCCATCGACGCGAGGTCCTCGCGGTTGCCGGCGATCAGCACCAGGTTCGCGAGCTCCCGCAATCCGGGCTTGCGCGCATAGGCCTCGACCAGCGCCGTCAGGTTCTTGCGCGGATCGGGACGCGCGATCGCGAGGATCATCGGTTTTTCCGGCTCGACGAGGAAGCGCCTGATCTGGTCCTGGATCGGCGGCTGGAAGTGTCCCGGTTTCGGCGGATAAAAGCGCTGCAGGTCGATGCCCGGCGGGATCACGACCATGCGCCCGGGCTGGTAGTTGTCGTAACGGCTGTACTGGACCTCGACTTCCTGGTGGGTGCTGGCGACGACCAGCGCGGCGTTGTCGAGCGCCATGTTCTCGGCCTCGATGCGCTCGCTGATGTGATACTGCTTCTCGATCACCTCGGGCTTGATGCCACGCTCGATCAGGCGCTCGCGCTTGACGTGACCGAGCGAGTGCCCGGTAAAGATCAGCGGCGCCTCGAGCAGGTTCGACAGGCGCACGCCGACATAGCCGGCGTCGGCATAATGGCCGTGGATCACGTCCGGCACCTGCCCGACCTTGCGAATATGCTTGAGCGCCTGGTCGGCAAAGCTGTCGAGGTGCGGCCACAGCACCTCCTTGCGCAGGTAGCGGCGCGGGCCGCAGGGCAGGCGGATGATGTGCGCCTTCGGACCGAGCTGCTCGTGCGGCCGGGCGTAGTCTTCGCCGACCTTGGCATCGTGCACACGCCGTGTCAGCAGGTCGACGCGCGCGACATCCGGATGCTTCGCTAACGCGTGTACCAGTTCCAGCACATACAGCGTCTGCCCGCCGGTGTCGGCATCGCGGCCGAGCTCGAGCTCATGTCCGCGAATCAGGCCGTGGACGCTGATCAGGACGATGTAGTAACCCTTGTCAGGTTTGTTCATCGCTCTCCCATCGTTCGCGGTGGCGGGCGTACAGCGTGCGATCGGTTGTGGTCGCGCCGCGCCGGCCGCAGATATCCGAGGCAAAGCGCAAGGCGCGATCGAGCGTGACCGCCGCCGGCCAGCCGCGCAACAGCCCGAACAGCGCCACCGCGCTGAAGGCGTCACCGGCGCCGACGGTATCGACCAGCGTCCCGACCGGAACAGGCGCGCCGTGAATGATGCCGTCATCATCGATCACCAACGACCCGTCGGCGCCGCGGGTGATTAGCAGCGTGCCGATTGCATGATGGCGCCTGAACACCTCACCGGCGCATTCGAGGTCGATCGCATCGGCCAGAGGCTCGCCGATCATGGTCCCGAGTTCGGCATCGTTGAGCTTCACCCAGCCGGCCCCCTGCAGCAAACCCGCGAGCCGTTCGAGCGCGGACCACGGCGGGCGCAGATTGATGTCGATGCAGGCGGGCGCCGTCAGGGTACGGCGCAGTTCCATCAGCGTATCCCGTGAGCGACCGGTACGCAGCGCGAGCGTGCCGTGATAGACCAGCGCGGCCTCCGTCGCCCGCGCCGCGGCGAGCGCCGGCGCTGCCTCGATATGATCCCAGGCCTGATCCGGGACGATCTCGTATTCCGGCTGGCCGTTCTTCAGCGTGACACTGACCGTGCCCGTCATGCGATCTTCGTCATGCTGTACGCCGCTCGCCTCCATGCCCCAGCTGTGCATCGTGTCCAGCACGCGCCCGCCGAGCGCGTCGCGGCCGATGCGACTGATCAGCAGGGGGTCCAACCCGAAGCCCTGCAGATGCCATGCGACATTGAACGGCGCGCCGCCGAGTACGACACTGCCGTCGGGAAAGGCGTCGAAGAGGACTTCGCCGAAGATCAGCGGGCGGGCGTCAGCAGACATGTCCGGCATGCCTGCCTGGCGCTGGCGTGTAGCGGAACAGGGGATCCCGCCGCGCGGCATGCCGCGCGGCGGGCGGAATCATCAGTGACCGGTCATGGGCCGCATCGCGGCGACCGGGTCCTTGACCTTCATGCGCTTGATGACGCTGAGGAGATTGATATCGAGACTCACGAGCTTGTCGTCCGGCAGCGCCTGCAGCGCGTCGATCAGCGCGCCCTGCAGCGGACCCGGCGCGGCATTGAGCAGCTCCTGGCCTTTCGGCGTGATGTGGAGACGGACGACGCGCTGGTCGGGTCCGATGCGCTGCTTGCGCACCAGCCCCTTCTTGCGCAGCTTGTCGACCATGCTGGAGCAGTTCGACGGATGCACCGACAGGACCAGCGCGAGCTCGGTGACCTTGAGACCGGGCGAGTTGGCGAGTTCGCGCAGCGCCCACAATTGCACGGCACTGACGCCGCATTGCTGCTCGATCCAGTGGGAATGCGCCTGCACCGACCCGAAGATGACTCGGAGGGACTGGACTATGGTGCGCACCTGCTCGTCTCGCGAACCCAAATCCTCCTCCCTGATCACCGGTTCGGCCAAAGATTGTACAACCAGTTCCGGCTGTTGCATGACGGCGTCCCTCCTGAGACAGACCCGATAGCAAAATAATCCTCACTGGCTCAAAACAAATCAACAGAAATCATTTATGTATATATATGCTATTTCTATAGCACCATTATATTGCACTGGATGGTTATGCGAAAATTATAAATTATTAACAATAATACAGCCACTTATAACACAGACCCGATCCACCTGCTTGACCCGGTCGCCCGAGTCGAGCCAATCTGTCCGCGATGCCTAAAAGTCTCCTCCTCCTGCTGTTGGTGATCCTGCTCCCGGTACCGGGCGGCGCGCTCGCGTCCGGTGACGTCTCGGCCGGTGAGCGCAAGGCGCAGACCTGCGTCCGCTGTCACGGCACGGGCGGCATCAGCACCAACCCGCGCGTACCGCCGCTCGCCGGCCTGCCCGCCGAACATTTCATCGAGCAAATGTATCGCTTCCGCAGCGGCGAACGCCGCAGCACACCGATGCGCGACGTCACCCGTCGTCTCAGCGACGAGGACATCGCCGACCTGGCGGCGTGGTTCGAGAGCCTCGGCGACAGCATCGACTAGTGCCACCGTGTCGGCGCGCGCATCACCTTGATGTATTCGAGCAGGGTCACGAATACCAGACCACCGAGCATGTTGCCGAGGAGGGTCGGGATGAAGTTGTTGAAGATCCATGCGCTGTAGGTGATCGACTCGTTGCCGGTAAAGATCGCCAGCAGGATCTCCGCGGAGTTGACGATCACATGATTGAACTTGTTCATGTTGATCATGAAGCCGACGCACCAGATGATCGCGATGCGCGAGATCACATCGCGCGCCGACAGCAGCAGCCAGGTCATCAGCGTGATCAGCCAGCCGGCGAACACCGCCGACATGAACGATGCATCCCAGTCGCGCTCCAGCGTCAGGAACTCCGCGACATGATGGATGTGGTTGACGGTATCGACTGACGGCACGCCGTGGTAATACTCGAGCGAGAGGATCTTCGCGACCGTGATCGCGCCGATGAAGTTGCCGACCAGGGTACACACCCAGAGCTTCAACAGTCGCCGGGCGCGTTCGCGCTTCGCGATCACCGCCGCGGTCGGCACCAGAAAGTTCTCGGTGAACAGTTCGCTCCTGCCGATGACCACGAAGATGAAGCCGATCGGAAAGGCCATCGCGCCGGCCACGCGCGCGAGCAGCGAAGCCTCCTCTCCCAGATAGGACACTACTGCGCCGGCAACCCCGCCGGCGGCGAGCGCGCCGAAGGTCACGTTCATGCCGGCAATGAAGCCGGAAGTGCCCATCTCGAGCCATGCCCGATTGAGACGGATGACGCCGTTCTCGACGGCGAGACGAAACAGCTCGGGCGAGCCGCCTTCGCCCTGCGCCGGCGACTGACCACTGTCCCGGGAAGGTTCCGGAGGCTGCTCAGGATTCTGCGCGGACATGCGGGTTCGCTTCGGCGGGTACGCAGGCGGTCACATCAGCAACAGACTCAGGGCCGCGCAGATCACCAGCACCGCAGCCCATCCCGCCGAGGCGTAAAGCTCATAATTCGGCCGCTGGTCGGCCGCCGCCGGATAGAGCGCAATTCGCGCGTAGGGGAAAATCACACGCTTCAGTCCCAGCACCAGGACTATCAGGCCGTAGGAAAACAGCATCACCGCGAAGATCAGCATCCAGCGCTTGCCGGAGATCAGCGTCGGCACCGTCAACAGCAGCGACAGCAGCATGCTGACATTGAAGATCGGACCGAGCGCGCGCGTGATCAGCGCATACCACGGACGCTTGCCCTCGAAGAAGGCGTACAGCTCGCGGCTCGTGCGCTTCACCCATTCCTCATCGGTGTCGCTGTAGACGCGGACGTCGCCGTCGCCCTTGTGGAGAACGAGGCGGATCGACTTGACGACGACGTCTCCGGGGTCGACGCGCCGAACCGTCAAATCGAGCTGGTCGATATGCGCGGGAAACCCGGCTTCATGGATCTCGGAAAACGATGTGAAAGGTTTCGCGGAGAGTTCATGGCCGGCGACCTTCGCATGGATGTAGAAGTCGCAGGCCGGACACAACACTTCCTTGCGCAACAGCTGCTCGAGTTCGTCGAGGTCTTCACGGTAAAGGACCAGCGGCTCGAGATCGCGGTAGGTCTGAAACGCCATACGCCCTCCATTTCCCTTGGCAGGACAGACGCCGTCTGTATCACTACCGGCGATATAGTTGACCGGTTCGCTCAGGAATCCTCCCGCAGCGGTGACCGGCAGAGCGGTCGAGTATAGAAGCGTATCGGTTCATTCCGCAATATCAAATAAACGCCGGGGAAGGCCGAAGTCAAACAGGTTCACTCTCCGGGCGGCATTCACCCGCAGATCACCCGCGTGTCAGTCGGACGATGGTCGGTCGCGCTTGTCGCCGCCATCATCGCTGCTCCACGGAAAGCGGCCCTCGATCTCGAGATGCAATGCGAATACCAGGAAGGTGCGGATCAGGATGATCACGCCGAGCATCAGCACGCTGCTCATCGTGTAGTCGATCGCGACGGTCTTGATGATGTCTGCGGCGACCAGGAATTCGAGCCCGAGGATCAGACCGCGCACACTGCGGCGGCGGTAATCGATGTAGGCCTCGTGTGTCGACCGTTCCCGCAGGTGCATCAGCCACACCACGGTGGCGATCATGAAGCCGCCGAGGATCACCACGATACCGACGGCCTCGAGCAGGTTGACGAGCACATGGACGATATCGTGGAACCAGTTGTTCATGGGCGCTCCCTGGCAACATCGCAATTACATGAGCCGCTCCGCCCGCGCGGCGCGGAGGAGACTCGGCATCAACCTGTACGGTACCGCGCCGGCAGTGACCTCGTCCACGCTGCCGGCCACCAGCAGGTCCCATTCCTCGCAGCAGAACAGCCAGCAACCGGTCGACCCCGAGTGTCCGATCACCGCGGGGACCGGGCTGAACGGCGTCAGCAGCCGCGGCATGCGAAAGCGCATCAGGCCGAGGCCGTACTCGATCGGCCAACCCGGTTGACGCAGTGCGGCGCGGTCGCTCGGCATGCCGAACCGGTGCCAGTACGCCTGCATGTCGCGCCACGCCGCCGGACCGCTGAACAAGCGCCCCTGCTGCAACGCGCGCAGGAACGTGATCAGATCTCCGGTGGTGCTGTATATGCCGCAAATTGCGGTGATCAGCTGCGGCAACGACAGCACCTTGCCCTGCCAGTGAAGCCCCGCCGGCATCGGCACCGGTTCGAGCGGTTCGCTGTGTCCGGGAAACCAGGTATGGCGCAGGCCCAGCGGCCCGATGATGTGTCTCTGGTGCACGCGAGGCAACGGCTCGCCTGTCACCTGCTCGATCACTGCCGCGAGCAGCACGAAATTGGTATCGGAATAGCGGACCCGGGAGCGGGGGGACAGTGGCTCCTGTGGCGGAAAATGCGGGCGCAGGCGGTCACGCACATGGGCCGTGATCTCGCCGATCCCGACCGCCCGGTCACCCTCTGCAAGGATCCGGTCGATGAAGGTCCGGCCCTCTGCCGGCATGTCCTCGAGCCAGTCCGGCAGTCCGGAGGTGTGACTCAATAGATGCCGGACAGTGATTCGCCTCGAATGATCGACGCCCTGCCAGCGATGGAGGCCGTCGATCAGCTCGCCGGGCAGCCAGTCCGAGAGCGGCCTGTCGATATCGAGTTGGCCCGCCTCCCGGAGTCGCAGCGCGATCACCGCGTTGAACAGCTTGTCGATGCTGGCAATGAAGAATGGCGTGTCCGGCTGAACAGGAGGACCGCCGGGCGCGGTGATGCCTGCAGCGCCTGACCAGCGAAAGGCGCGGTCGCCGCTCTCCACCGCGATCAGCGCGTGGCGCAACGGCGATCGCGCGGACAGCGCTTGCAGCACCTGCTGCAGGCGATCGCCTCGCGTCATCTCAGAGGACGGTACCGAACAGTGAACCGACGACCGCAGTCGCCGCCATCGCGAGCGCACCCCAGAACATGACCCGGCCCACGCCAATCGCGATGACAGCACCACCCGCGCGCGCGGCGAGTCCGCCGAGGATCGCCAGCAATACCAGCGATGCGATCACGATCGTCGGCACGATCATCGAGGCAGGCGCCACCCAGGCGACGAACACCGGCACCACGGCACCGGCCGAAAAGCTTGCCGCCGACGCGAGCGCCGCCTGCAGCGGGCGCGCGGTCAGCACCTCGGACAGCCCGAGCTCGTCACGCGCATGCGCGCCGAGCGCATCATGTGCCATCAGCTGTTCAGCCACCTGGCGCGCGAGAGCCGGATCGAGTCCGCGGCCCTGATAGATCATCGCCAGCTCCTCACGCTCGCGGGCGCTGTCGGTCTCGAGTTCCCGGCGTTCGCGTTCGAGGTCTGCCTTTTCGGTGTCCGCCTGCGAGCTGACCGACACGTACTCACCCGCCGCCATCGACATCGCACCGGCGACGAGCCCGGCGACTCCGGCGATCAGCACCGCGCTGCGCGTTCCGCCCGCCGCGGCGACGCCGACCAGCAGGCTTGCTGTTGATACGATACCGTCGTTTGCGCCGAGGACCGCTGCCCGCAACCAGCCGATGCGGGAGGCATAGTGGCGCTCGAGATGTCTGCGCATGTCAGGTTCCTGGCCGGTGGGTCAACCAAGAATATCACGCCATGATCACGGACCGCTGCCGTGTCTTGCCTGTGCGCAGACGCCGGAAATGAAAAGACCCGGCAGGGCAACGCCCTGCCGGGTCTTTTCGATGACGGGATGGCCCGTGCCTTGACCGCGCCTCAGCGTTTGTATCCGCTCACCATGATGAACGGACTCGGCGGCGCCATCTGCTCCGACTTGATGTCGGTGAAGCCGATTTCGCGCAGGATATCCTCCATCTCGGTCGTCGAGTACGACGAGCCGCCGACGGTATTGATGATCTGATTGACACCGATCAGCGCGGCGAGCTTGGGACCCTTCTTGTCGCCCCACAGCAACTGCTCCTGGATCATGATGACGCCGTCCCTGTTCATCGAGTCATAGCACTTCCTGAGCAGCTTCTTCAGATTCTCCGGCGACTCCTGGTTGGTCATCGACGACAGCAGCATCGCGTCGTTACCCTTGCCGAGACTGTCGCTGTTGTAGTCGCCCGGCAGCAGCTTCACGCGATCGTGCATGTTGTACATGTCGACGATCTCCTTCGCGATCTTCAGGGTCTGCTCGCGGTCCATCGCCACGGCATTGAGCCCCGGATAGCGCTCGCAGAACTTCACCGCGAAGGTCGCCGGGCCGCAGCCGACGTCCATCAACTGTTTCTTGCCGGTCAGATCGAACATCGAGGTCAGCACATCCGACTGCGATAGCGCGCGGTTGTGCATGCCCATCATGTAATTGCGCGTCTCTTCATCGGAATACGCCTGGTGCATCAGCGCCGAGGGCTTGCCGGTCTTGACGACATCGTAGAGCCCGCCCCAGGCCTCATACCAGTTTTCGAACATGTAGACGATGCCGCCCTGGTAGAACTTGCTCGACTCGGCGAGGAAGGTCTTGCTGAAGGGATTGTTGCGGAACACGTCGCCGTCGCGGTCGAGGAAGCCGATCGACACCAGCGCGCTCAACAGCGCGCCGAGACAGCGGCGGTCGGCCCCGGTCTCGCGCGTCAGCGTATCGAGATCCTTGCTCTGGTCATCGAGAATACTGAAGATGTTGAGACGGTTCGCGGCGTGCAGGACGCAGGAGTCCCAGTAGGCCGACGCGACCTGCATGACCTTCATCGGGTCCATGCCTTCCGGCAGGTCCCAACCCCATTCGCCGCCCTTCCTGTCACCCCGGGAATCAGACATGGAGAACCCCTGAATTATCTTAAGTGTCGGTTTGTATTGAGAAAAATTTTGTCTAACATAGCAAAACGCGGCAAAAATGTCCAGATCCTGTCTGCATCGACGTCAATCAGGGGTCTGGCGCGGCCCGGCTGCCAGCAGGCGGTCGAGCTGGTCGGCGAACGCCTTGCGGTCGGCCTGGCTCAGCGCAGGCGGCCCGCCGGTCTGTACCCCGCTCGATCGCAGGGTATCGAGAAAGTCACGCATCACCAGACGATCGCGAATCGTATCGTCGCTGAACAACTCGCCGCGCGGGCTCAGGGCCCGGCCGCCCTTGGCGAGCACATCGGCGGCGAGCGGGATATCCTGGGTGATGACCAGATCGCCGGGCTGCAGACGACGGACGATCTCGTTGTCGGCGATGTCGAAGCCGGACGCCACCCGCAACTGCGTGATGAACGGCGAACGCGGTACGCGCAGCGGCTGGTTCGCGACCAGCGTCAAAGGCAGCCCGACACGCACGGCGGCGCGGAACAGGATCTCCTTGATGACGACCGGACAGGCGTCGGCGTCGACCCAGATATGCATCCCGGCATTATAGTCAGCGGTGGTATTCGCCCGCACGCTCGGGTTGATACGAGACTTCGACGATCCGCACCTTCAACAACTTGCCGCCCGGACCGGGCCACTCGATCTCGTCACCCTGCGACAGGCCGAGCAAGGCGCTGCCGACCGGGGCCAGCACCGAGATCGTGCCGCCCTTCGCATCGACGTCCTTCGGGTAGACCAGCGTCAGGCTGAACTCCTCGGCCGACGACTCGATGCGGAAACGCACCGTCGAATTCATCGTCACCACATTCGGCGGCACGTCCTTCGGATCGACGACCTCTGCGCGCTGCAGTTCGGACTCGAGGTCCGCCCGTCCGGGAAAGGCATTCTTCGGCAGTGACTCCAGCAGCCGCTCCAGCCGTTCCGCGTCCAGGGAGGAAATGACGATCCGTGGTTTATCGTTCATGTCGTGCTCTCGTTCTCTCGTGTTTCCGGCGCATGCCGCCGCCCATCGGTCATTATGGCCGCATTGGCGGGATACTCAAGAGGCGGAGCGGAAACCCCCGAGCGCGGCGAGCGAGAGCGCGCCGACGATGTGGTCCTGCGTCCAGCCCACGAAACCGGGATCAGCGGAGATCACCCTTGCGCCACACGCTCGCCAGCCAGGGCTGCTGCGCGATCGGCAGACCCTGCGGACGATAGTAGTGCTCCAGTTCGGAGAACCCCGCCGCCGCGAGAAACGCGCGCCATGACTCGAGGTCGTGATAGACGCCATAGCGCCCCCGATTCCAGCCTTCTTCATTGTTGCCGCGCGGATTCGAGGCGAAGAGCACGCCGTCGAGCCTCAGCGCCTCGCGTATCTCGCCCAGCACACGCGGCAGCTCCCGGCGCGGCACATGAAACAGCGAGGCATTGGCAAAGATGCCATGGAAGCAAGCGGAGGGAAGATCGAGCTTGAGGAAATCCTGCTGCCAGACCTCGCAGCCGCTATGCGCGCGCGCCATCGCGGCAAGGCGCACGGAGCCCTCGAGCCCGACCGGCTGGTGCCCCAGCGCGCGCAGCGCCGCCAGGTCACGGCCCGGACCGCAGCCGAAGTCGAGTATCCGGAACGGCGGCGCGCCGCGAACATGCCGCAGCAGCGCCTCGATGTTCTGGCTGACATCGTGGTCGCGCGTGCCTTCCCAGAATCCGGCGGCGTGATCGTCGTAATGCGCGATCGTTTCCGTGCTGATGAGCGCGGGATCAGCGGATGTGCTGGACGGCGGTTTCATTGCTCATTTTACCCCATTCCCTTGAGCACCTTCGGGATCGATTACTCGATGCGCAACGTATCAATATCGCATTCGCCCCTAACGGATCGTCAGGTTCAGAAGGAAATTTCTGCCTCCATAAATGTTACGGCGCTTCGGGAAGGCACCACTCTGTCGGCTTTTACCTCGCAGGCACTATCCGGAGTAAACCATCTCAGATTAAATCCCTTTGCGCTGGGTACGATGGAAGCAGACTCTGACAAGTTGTTTACTTCTGCGATGGATTGAAGCAAGTCATCTTCCAGCCAGTTATCCAAAGGGCACACAGCCGCGGGGCTCCCTCAAATGCCCGGGGTGCGAAGGCGTCTACCTGGTATTGTTTGATGAGAAACCTAACGCTCGCGATCAGCGGACAAATTAAGCTGGGGTGGATTCAATGGGTCATTGCAACAATCCGTATGATCATGATGGCTTATGGAGGGTTATGCAATGGCACAAAGGGGACGACGCGGGTTAATGCCGGGACAAAAAGCAGAGCTTTGGGAGCGCTGGA
>JBJHCZ010000018.1:0-63037 GCA_050486285.1 Chromatiales bacterium | reverse complement strand
GGACCCGGTCGCGGTTCATTCCCTGTATTGCGCCAGAAATGCCGCAATAGCCTCGATGTCGTCGTCGGTGACGGTGGTGGGGCGGAACGGGGGCATGGATCCCACGCCATTGCGCAGGAACACCCGCTGTGCGCTGCCAGTTGCTGGGGCTCCGGAGGGGCTCCGAGAATTCCGGGCTGCACCGGGCCATAGTCAACCTGAAACGGGCCGGGAATCAGCCACTTGTAGGAGTGGTGGCGAGCCGTCCCATAACCGGAAGGCATGAGCCTTTTGGCAGAAGCCGAGCACGGCGGATCAAGCGGATAGCCGATTTCTGCCAAAACTCCGAAAGCGGAAACGCCTTAACAGACAGCGACTTACGCAAACCTTGGGGCTCCGGAGGGGCTCCTGTAAGGTTGGTCGGTAAGTCACTGATTAAACAGGGTTTCATCGGCAGTGCAAAAGGACATCGGAAAAGTGGGGCGCTGTCCCATCTTTGAGTTATCCACAGGCACCAGCCGAGCGGCGTACTGAGCCCATCAGTACAGCACTCCGTCGATCTCATCCGAGTCGTCTGGACGCTCGGGCAGCGCATCGACCAGCTCCTCCGGGACTTCCCAGAACATCGAGCAGAGCAGCGCCATGTCACGCCGGCTGCGCAGCGGAGAGCGGCTGATCGAATAGACGGTCGGGTGAGGCGGCGCGTGGATCTCGCCCGCCGCTGCCGCGGAGGCCGCCAGGCGCCCGACGAGGTCGGCCAGCGTGCCCGAGATCTCCCCGGTGTCGACATCCCAGACGATGTGCCCGTCGAGCTCGGGTTTCGCCGGGCTGACGAGCTCCAGTCGAACGCCCGTCATCGCCGGCCTCCTGGCCTGAATCCGAACAGCACGCCGATCGTCAGGTCGAACAGCTCACGGTCGAGCTCGCGGAACAGGAAGAACGTCGCCTCGTCTCTGGCCAGCAGATACTCGAACGACATGCTCATCATCTCCAGTGCACCGGCCCGGCCTCGGTAAGCGAGGCTCCGAGATTCACCGTACTCCTTGCCGAAATACGCATCAAGGTACCCGCCTCTGCGGGCCAGCTCGCCGCGCTGGTAGCCGCCACGCGGAGAGATAGCCGACAGCCTCTCGAGCGGCTTGCCTGCCGTGCGCCGCTGGTGCAGCTGCTGGAAAAGGTCGTCGATCTCGGGCATCACGTGCTGGATCCGGTGAGCGAACTCGTGCAGCGCGGTGGCGGGATTGCCGGCCGCGATGAACCCGGCGCCACGACGCCCCTCGGTCGAACCCCACAGCGGCAACCGCACCCTGTGTCCGGCGTGGCTGTCCGTGACGGTGTACTGGAAGCCGCGCACGCCAGGTGGCGTCTTACGCACGTACAGAGGCCCATGCTCGTTCGCGGCCCGCACCCAATCCGCCGGGAACTGCCGCGACGCTTCCTGCACCATCGCTGCCGCCGGGCTGCGTCCTGCGGTCGTGGCGGTGACAGGGTCGCCTATGTCTCGCCGCAGACGATCCGCGATACGGCGCCTCACGACCTCGGCGGTGATCGCCGTCTCACCAGGACCAGCGCTGAGCAGCTCCTCGGAGATCCGGTGACCGAGCTCGACGGCGTCTGTCAATGTCGGTGGCGGCCTGCGCTCCACCAGCTCGACGGCGGCGTTGCCGAGCTCTGGCACGTCCCTCGCACGCTGCACCAGGCGCGCACGCAGGTGCTCGGACCTCGACCGCCCTGGGTGATAGTTCCAGCCGGGGTCGATTCCGACCGGCACCTGGTGCACCTCGCCGGTCCGCGGGTTCACCCATTGCCGAGTCTGCACCTGCGGCGTCGGATCCGGACCGCTCTTGCCGAGCGCCCGCAGCTGTTCCTCGTCGAGCTGGATGACCGAGCAGCGGCAACCCCAGCCGTTCGGCGGATACCAGGACTCCCAGAACTGATCGTCGACACGGAACACCTGACCATCCCACTGCGCATGCTCGGGCCGCACCTTGTCGTCGCCGACCGTGTCGTACATGAGGTACGGCGCCTCGGCCGCCTGGTTGACGATGCGATCCCAGTGCCCGGCCGCATACGCTGTGCGCAGGTTCGTCTCGAAGATCACGCGCAGACGCCGCGGGCTGCCGAGCTGAACCAGGCGCTCCTCGCCGGTGAGCGGATCGACCATCGTCGCCTGCCCCCACCAGCCGCGCTCGAACAGCGTCGGCTCGATCCGGCCACGAAACTCGGCCAGCGTGATCCCGTCAGAGATCGCCTCGTCGACGGCGATGCGCATGTCGTTCAGCAGGTCGACATCGAGCATCTTGGCGACGGTGAAGGCGGCGTCGTGCTCCTCGTGCAGCATGTCCTGCCACGCGAACGAAGGCGACAGGCCCTTGCGCCTGAAGAGGTCGACCGCGTCGGCCGGCGGTAAAGAGAAGTCGACACGTACGGCCACTATCGCTCCGGACGGCCGCTACGCCACGCGCCCCACAGCCGCCCGGCGAACCCGACGCGCAGCAGCGCCTTGCGCATCTCTTCGTCGGGCTCTGCGGCGGCGAGCTCCGTCAGCCGCTCGCGGAACGTTTCAAGATCGCCGCTCTCCTCGGCATAAGCGAGCAGTCGCTCGACTCGCGGGCCGAGCCACTTGCGCCACTCCGCCGCGAGCAGCTCACTGACGTCGTCGATCTCCGCCTGATCGGCGGCGTGCTGTCGCGCCAGCGTGCCGGGCTCAGCGAACGCGAGGTCCGACCCGCCGCTCTGCGGGTCGATCTCGAACTGCTCATAGCCACTGCCGTACACCTGCTCGATACGCGCCGGCGTCGGCCGGAAGCCAAGCCTCGACAGACGCATGTCGACGAGCGCCTGATTCTCCGCTCGCGTGACCTCGGCCTGGTCCTGCATCTTCCGCCACACCTCGGGCGGTGCGACATCCGGGCCGTAGTTGAACTCGGTCCACCACTTGGCGACGGTGCGGTTGAAGGACTCGCACACCAGATCCGCGTCGGCCTTGACAAGGTCCGCGCGTACGGCCTGCTGCGCATCGTCGCTGCCGAGCCGGCCGGGCGTGCCCTGGACGGTAGCGGTCTGCCCGACGGTGACCTTCGCGATCGCGTTGTCCATGCGGTCGTAGAGCTCGGTGTAGCTGGCGGTGCCCGACCGCGCCGCCTCGAGCAGCTCGATCGCCATGCCCTCGGGGATGATCACGCCGGACTCGGAGTGGATCGCCTCGAGCGCCTCGAGCAGCGCACGCTTCTCGTCTTCCTTCGCGGTGGGCGGATACTCGCCCTTGGCGGTCGGCGCGCCGAACTTGTCGAGGAACGTCAGCCACAGCTTCATCCCGCCGCGCTTGAAGAACACGGGCCAGTACAGCCAATGCGCAAGGCCCAGACCGTACGGCTCGTCGTCATGATCGGAGCCGGTCGCGAACGACCAGAACTTGCGATCCGGCAGGATCTCGCCGGGCGACGGGTTCTGCAGCGTCAGCAGCCGCAGACGCATCGCGCCGTCGAATACGAACCGGCGTCGATCCCTCACGGCCACCCGGCCGATCCGGACCATGTTGTCGCCGCGCTCCCACAGCACCTCCGCGACCGCGTAGCCGTAGAAGACGCCGTACAGCATGCGCTCGGTCACGCGATCGAAGCTGATCCGCACGAGCTCGGCGCGGAACGCTTCGGCGATCTCCTCGTCCCTGGGCGTCTCGCCGCCGGGCGTGACCTCCCACTCGCGCGACACCACGGCGAGCTGGCGCTGCGAGAACGCGGCGCGCACCTGGTCATCGCGCAGCAGCTCGCGGTAGATGCGGTAGTTGCCGGCGCCGCGGGCCAGCAGCACGGTGTCCTGCGGCTGCAGAGGCAGATCGAAGTGCACCAGGCCGCGCGTCACGTCGCGGCCGCCGGCGATGGCCGCGAGCTCCGCCTGTTCCGGCGTGCCGATCTCCGCGAAGCTCGCCGGGACCATCAGGCCGCCATGTCGCACATACCGCGTCACTGATAGCCTCCGATGTCGAGCCGTCCGCGCACGGAACCAAAGCCCACCGACCGCCGCTCCGAGTCGCCGCGCTCCCCGGCATCCAGAAACCCCTGAGCGGCCTCTTCACTGACACGCCGCCGCGCGGTCGACTGATACTCGATCCGCACCGAGCGGTTCACCAGCGCAAACTCCGCCAGCGCGAGCGCCACAGCGAAGTCCCCGTGCCGGACCTGATCAGGATCCTTGAGATCCTTGCGCTCGATGCGAGGCACCATCGGCACGCCGTCGACGTCCTCGACGGCACGCAGGTCGCCTTCCAGATCCGCGTCCGCGGGCAGGTCGTATGAGCCGTCCTCGAATCGCTGGATCGTCTTAGGCATCCACTCGCCGTACCACTTGCGGCTCAAGTCGATCTCGTGCACCCGGCCTGCGCCGTAGCGATCCGCCGTGTACTCGGCCAGGATCGAACCCGGACCCGTCGCGTCCATCGCCACGGTGCCGCGTGCCAGCGCATCGATCACGGCCCACAGGATCTGTTCCTGCTGCCGCGTCGGGACGTTCGCGAGCTCGAGCACCCAGGGCGCTCGCCGCCCGAGCGTCGGGCCGAGCTCCAGCGGGCAGATCACGGACAGGTGGCGGTGCCTGGCATAGTCGACGCCCAGGCCATAGATCCGCGTCGGGTCGAGCTCATCGAGCAGCGGGCGCAGATGCTCGGCGATCCAGGCGTTCGCCCACGTGATGCGCTCCTGCTCATCGCGCGCGGCGAAGTCGTCGTCGAGCGTCAGCCGTAACACCGGCCGCGGTTCCTGCATCGCGCGCTCGATCCACACGCCGGGGATCGCGACGCCGCCGCCGTCTCGAGGCACCGCGTCGAGCTCCTCGCGCATCGCCGCCGTGCGCGGCCCGTACGATGCACGGATGCCGGTGTACCACTCGCGCTTCGCCTCGGCCGTCGCGGGCTTGCCCGTCATCATGCACACCCGCTCGAACAGCCCGTTGGCGACCGCGTCATCGAACGTCACGCGGAACACCTCGGCTTCCTTGCCATAGCGCCCGTCGCGCACGTCTTTAATCAGCGCGTAAAAGGGGTTTCGGCGGCCGTTATGCGTCGAGATGATGCGGATCTCACCGCCCCAGATCAGCAGCGCCGTGGTCGCGTCGAGCACCGCCTGCACGTCCGGATGAAACGCCGCCTCGTCGATCACGACCTTGCCCTGCAGGCCGCGGATGTTGGCCGGCCGACTCGACAGCGCCACGATCCAGTGATCGGACGCGAATCGGATCCGGTAGGCGTTGATGTTGCGCGTCTCGCCGCGCTCGTCCTGGTCCTCGAAGATGAACTCCTCGATGCCGGACACGCCCTGACCCTGAGCCTCGGCGATCACCCGCGCGAAGCGCGCGCAGTAGCCGATGAATTCCCGGCCCTTCTCCTTCGTGTCGCCGACGTAGTAGATGTTGTCGCCGCCCGCGCTCCTGCGCGAGGCCGCGGTGATCGTGTCGTCGAGCGCCTCGGCGAACGTGATGCCGGTGCGCCGGCCCTTCTCCGCCACCTTGATGCGCGAGCGGATCTTGGCCCACTGCGCCTGGTGGCGCATCAGCACGCCCTCGTCGAGCGGATCGAAGCTGTCGGGGATCTCACGCACCGAAGCCGGGAGCTCGTCCCAGTCAATCACGCGGATCGTGTCGGCGAGCGCCTTCACCTTTGTTGCCACCAGCCGACTAATGCGACACCGAATGCCGCAAGCCAAGAAACGGGACCGAGGATCACGACGATCGCGCACATACCGACAAAGCCCGGCGAGCGAACGCGGCAGCCGTCGAAAAAGCCCGTCGTGTGTGCGTACGCGAAGAATGTCACGCTATGCAGGACCCACATTGCAATCAAGAGACCTGTCATCACGCTACTCCCAGCACCTTCTCGCGCCAGAACCGTGCCTGCTCCTCGTCCATGCCCTGCGCCTTGGCCGTCTCGGTGACCACGTCAGCTGCCTTGCGCGCGGTCTCGCGGCGAATGCGCAGCTCACGCTCCGCGCTCAGCTTGTCGGCGCTCGCCAGATCCTTGATCGCGCGCGCTAGCAGCATGACCTCGCTGGCTTCGACGGCGCCGTCCTCGCGATCGCCGAGATCGCCGAGC
The DNA here is from genome assembly GCA_050486285.1 of Chromatiales bacterium. Taxonomy (GTDB): domain Bacteria; phylum Pseudomonadota; class Gammaproteobacteria; order SZUA-140; family SZUA-140; genus JAITWN01. Next base: position 56,973 of record JBJHCZ010000018.1, on the reverse strand, counting down.
GTCTGGAATGCGACCGTGCGCAGCATCTCCGACAGCAGGCGGCCGACATCGCTGTCCGGCTGCTCCTCCAGCTTGCCGATCCAGACCTTGGCGACTTCCTGCGCTTCGCGGTAGCGGCGCATCTGAGCCCGCGCGCGCTTCGCGTAGCGGCCGACCGCAGAGCGCGACGGCGCTTCCTCGCCGAGCATGTCCTTCAGGCGCTCGACGATATCGTCGTGCGTGGCCCGGCCGGCGCGGATCAGCTGGTCGACGACCTCACGGATGCGCGGATCGAGCTGCTCGATCTGGGAGCGGCGCGCCATCAGTCGCGCGGCCGCGGCCGCTGCACTCCGGTGACCGTGGCCCGCCCCGCGGCGACGTCGCCACCGCGCGCGGTCAGCGTCGCGATCCGCAGGCCGCCGGCATCGCGATGGCGAACCAGTCCCTGCTCGAGCAGCCAGTCGAGATCTGCACGCAGCCGGTCGAGGCTCACGCGGTGCGCGTAGACGTCCTCGAGCAGGCGCCGCAGCAGCTCCTCGTTCGCCTCGTAGCCGGTGCTCTCGGCGAGCAGCAGCAGGATAGACAGGCGTCGGTCGGCGTCGATGTGGGCCATGTAACTCATCGCTCCCTTCGCTCGCGCAGGTTGTCGGAAGCATGCTGCAGCAGCCACTCGTGCACGCGACCCAGCAGCTGTGTCTGTGCCTCGAGCTTCGCGGACACCTGGGCGAGCTGCGTGTTCGTCTGTGACACTTCGCGCTTGAGGTCCTCGAGATGCGTGAACCCGGTGCGCTGCGCGATCTCCTTCTCCGCGAACACGATCCGATCACGCAGCTCGGCGATCGCCTGGTGCGTGACCCGGTCCCGGGTGCGCCACCAGGCGTAGAGGGCGACTCCCGCGAGCGTCAGGCCCTTCGTCACTTCCCAGCCGAGTCGCGCGGCCGCCCAGTCGAGATCCATCAGCTGCCGCCCTCCTGCTCTTCGGCATCGACGCGCACCCACTGCCCGTTCGCGCCAACCTTGTAGGTGCGCCCGTCCCGCATCGCGACCAGCGCGCCCTCGCCATGAATGATCGCCTCGATGATCGAGCCGTGTTGCCTCGCGAGCTCGCCCATGCGCCGCTGATCGAGTTGCTCGACGTCGCTGAACAACGCGTTGCCGTCGTCGTGCGCGACGGGCTCGCCGAGCAGCTCCTGGAACTTACTCAGCAGCTCCGGCGTCATGTTCGGGGTTTTGACCTGCATGCACGGCTCCCTTATCGCGTCACGTGCTTCACTGCCCACATGACAGCTTCCTCTGCCTTGGTCTTGGCGAGGGACAGTTCACGGCTCTGGCCGATACTTTCGATCAGCTCGCACAGTTCAAGGCCCTTGTCCTTGATGGCCTGCATTTGCGCCTTTTCCTCGTCGCTCAGGGCGCGGTACTGATGCCGCATCGTGTTGTTGACAGTGCGCTCGTCGCTCGTGCTATCTACCTTCACCGTTCTTCCCTCCTACACCCCTCGGCCCAGGCGGCAACCGCCGCGAGCCGTGTCCAACCTTCCTCGCCCCAGCCATGCAGTCCGAGCACGAATCTCGCGACGTCGCGCTGCGTGTAATCGCCACGCAGCGGAGCAGGCGCCAGGCGCGGCTCGCCCAGCAACGCGGGCGGCGGCGCACAGCTCACGACGATGATCGGCGGCGGCAAGGGCTCCGGTGCCGCTGGCCCATGAGCCGCGCAGCCGCTGAGCGCTGCGGCCGCGAAAAGAATCCAATAAGAATCCGATAACAATCCGCCACCTCATCGCATGATCTCGTCGAGCGCCCTCCGCAGCACCGGTGCGACCGGTCCGTCGTCCGTCACAGGCGCCGCCTCGACACGCGCGACCGCGGCCTCACTGCGGCCCGCGGCGGCGCCGAGCTCGGCGCGCAACGCCACGGTCGCTTCGGCGGCACGGCGTCGTTGCTCGGCGAGCTGCTCGACCTGGGCGGCGAGCTGCTCCGACTGCGCGCGCCAGGCGTCGCGCGAGGTCTCCAGCGCCACCGCGCGACCCTCGGCCCGCGCAATGCCAGCCTGCAGGTCCGCGATCTGTGCCTGCCAGGCGAAGAACAGCGCGACGGCCGCCGCCGCGATCGCCAGTAAAGAAGCTATGCGGATCAGCACGTCGGCCCGCCTGGCCAGCCAGCCGATCGGTAGCGCGGCTCCAGATCCATCAGGATGCGCCGTACGTAGTCGCGGTTCTCACGCCGCGCCCAGTCGGCCCGCGGCGTGTGATGCTCGACGTTGCACCACCAGCGCAACGGATCGGCTCCGTGTTCTGCTGCCAGGCGCTGATCGCGCCGCACCCAACCGAGCCCGCCGTTGTACGCGCTCAGGCTGAACGCCCAGCGATCGCAGGACGTCGGGACGTCAATGCGCGCCCAGTGCCAGCGGTTGTAGCGCACCATCGCGCGCATCGCCCATTGCGGCGAGTAAGGCGCCGCCTCGCCGAGATCGGGATAGATGTCGGCGATCCAGGCGGACGTCGCCGGCATGAACTGCGCCAGGCCCTCGGCGCCGACCGGGCTCGCGACCTGCGTGCGCCACGTCGACTCCTGGTGGATCTGGGCAGCATGCAGCGCGACGGAGCCAGTAAGGCCCCACTCCTGCTGCACGATCCTCGTCAACGATCGACGATGCTGATCGGCCGCGGCCGGGATCTGCGCGGTCCCATCGGCAGCGACCAGCGTGGCGAGTAGCGCGACGGGCCACTGGACTCGGTGAGCTCGCATCTCACACCCCCAGACCGAGCGCGATGATGACGGCGGCGACGATGATCGCGCGGCGCATCATGGCCCAGATACGCCACTCGATCTTCAGCTCGTGCGGACGTGCGTACGGGAACACGGAGCGGTCGATCCAGTAGCCAAGATAGGCGCCGATCGAGAGCTTCGTGAGGCTCCAGACCAGCACGCCGAGCTGATGCGGCGCGAGCACGCCCAGCACGACCATCGCGATGATGGCGCCGGCCAGCCAGGGCCACGCGCGGAGTCGGTCAATGGGTGCTTGCATGGTGCTCGCAGAATAGTCGCCGTCAGGTTGGCTCTCAGAGGAAACTTGTTTACTTATTTGCGCGCAATGAAAGATCGCCGTAGTGCCAGTGGATTACGAATCCCCGGAACGGCAGCCCGTGATGTTCGCGGAACCATCCGAGCATCTCGTCGAAATCAGCGAATCCGTCAGCACGTGCAAACTCGTCGGCTCGCCACGTGCCGGCACGGAACTGGTCGCCGTCGAAAGGGAACATCACCCCGTGTTTGGTGATCTTGACGCGGCGCGCGCTCCGACATCGCCGGACAGCGAGAAGCCGGCACGCCTTCGTGCGCATGCCCGTATACAGGTAGAGCGTGTCGCCGGGCTTCGGGTCTCGGCCGTCCTTGCGCGGCGCTCGGATCGTCTGGCGCTTGCGCCCCGTACGCACACTGTCGGCCCACCGAGCCTGGAAGTTGAGTGCAGGCATGTATCAACGCTCCTGCTGGCGTGCGGCCGGCTTCAGTCGGTAACACCATGTCCAGCGCCCCACCTGGGCAGCATCTGTGTGGTCGGAAAACCATTCAAGGTAGTGCCTTCGCAGGCGTACTACGGCGTCCCAATGTACTCTCCGGCTTGTGTGCCCGAGTCGCAATTCCCAACTGCCAGGCAGAGGACCAGTGCCGATATGCCAGAGTTCCCATCCTTCCGACACAAGGTCTCGCACGGCTCGGCCGCTTGTGATTGCCTTAGTCATGCCCCGATTACGTCGTCAGCTTCCGGTACAGCGCCAGCACTCGGGCGCGCGTTCTCACAGTGACCTGCTCGCGATGCGCGATCTGCAGCGCGGGCGTCTTGTAGCCCAGTGCCCGCGCAAGACTCGCCTTTGAGTACCCTTCCTCGAGCAGTCGGGCGATCAGTCGCCGTGTTCCGGCTCCCGGCACGAGCGCGGAGTCGGGGAGGAGCCGAGGCCCGACTTCCAGGATGCGCCGCTCGGTATTGGCTCGGATGCGCTTGCGCTCGCCGCGCTTTATTTTTGCGACGATTGTGCGGCTTACGTCAGCACAATCGGCGACGGTCTTGTAGCCGACTCCGTGCCGGCTGAGCGCCGCGATATGTCGTCGTGCGCGTCTGGCGTCGACCAGACCGCGCCAGTCTCCAGACTTTCTAGCGCGGTTCCGTTCCGTCTCGTAGCGTGCGTTCGCGCAACGGCACGGCAGACATCGGCAGCCGGCCATGTAGCGGATGCGAGTTCCGTGAGGCTTGTCGGCCGCAAGTTCACGGGCGCTTCTCAGTGTCGATGGGCGGCCGACGTTCACGACTGTCGGAGCCGCCGTCTTGACTCGCGGCGCACCCTGATGATTGCCGCCAGTTCACGCATCGTGATTTCTCTCGCGCCGGCGGCGACTGCGAGCGCCCGCTTTGACAGACAGATGTCGAAGTGGCTGCGGTGACAACCCGGGTATTGATGCCAGCGCCGCTCGAGTCCGATCGTGTCCGCCATCGCAAGAAGCTCGGGCTCGGTATCGGCGATCATGTGGCACATCACCATCCGGCCGTATCGTGCCCGCATGTTGTCGACGTAGACGGTCATCGGAACCGCCCTTCCGCCCAGTCCCAGACCCACGCCGCGGCAATCACGGCGACCCCGGCCAGCGGAAAGATGAAGTACGGAAAGGGCAGGCTCGCGATCAGGATCGCGAGCACGAGCAGCAGCGGCAAAGTGGCGGGGCTGATCATGAATCGGCCCACTTTTCGTGCAGGCGCCCCGCCAGCTCAGAGGCCCGTTCCTTCGCGGTGAGGATGTCGTTCGCCAGCATGCCGCTCTGACGGCCGAAGCCTTTCAGCAGGCGATTCGTGTGCTCGATGTCGCTGATCGTGGCCAGCAGCGCGTCGAGGCAGTAGCGGTACTCCTTTGTGGGGCTGTCCCCCAGCGCGCGCTTCAGGGCACATCCCTCTTCATTCCCGTTGCAGCCGTGCGAGCGCAACGCTTGCCGGAGGTCCTCGAGCAGCCGGTCGATCTCGTCGAGCTCGCCTTGTGGGTCGCTCATGACGCCTGTCTCGACGCAGTGCCGCCAGAATTCCTGCTCGCCCTGGATATGCTCGATTGCGGCGCGCAGGGCGGCAGCCTGCCGGCGCACGGTGTAATAGGGAGGCACTTGCGCTGACAGCAGCGCCAGGTGGTGCTTCAGGCGCTCGTTCTCCGCACGCAGGCACGCGAGATCGAGCCGTTCTGCGTCTGTCACTCGCATCGTCTGCGCCTCGCGGCTGTGGCCAGGATCGCGCGCACCCGTTGGGTGGACAGCCGATGGCGCCGCGCGAGCTCGGCGATGTTGCTGCCGTCGAACTCCGCGGCGATGCGCAGGTCCCGCAGCGCACGCCGCAGCTGGTCCGCGCGCGGAATGTAGACCTGCACGCCGCCCAGGCTCTCCGCGATCACGGAGATGACGGCCTCGGCGTCGCCTCGCGGGTCGCTCGAGCGCTGCACGCGGCGGAAGTGGCTCTCGAGCACGCCTGCGAGATCGCTGAGCAGCGGCGACCAGTAGTCGGTAGGATCGACACCGGAGCGGCGCATCAACGCCGGCAGGTCGCCGGCAGCGATGGACTTGGGGTCTGGTCGATCATCGCCTGGCATCGCGCCGCCTCTTGTCGTACACCAGCGCCGCGACGATACGGCGCAGCTGATCGGGTGTGCACCACTCCACGCGCGTGACGCCGAACATGTGTTTGGCCATGCCGTCCGCGTACTCGATTTTCCGCCCGGCGGCATCGAGCATCGCCTTGATCTTCTTCAGCAGCGGGCCGCGATCGCGGCTGTCGGCGTTGCGCATGCGCCTGCCGCCGCCCAGCGTGCGCATATGGTCGAGCACGCGCCGCCGGCCGGCCTCGTCGAGATCACGCGCGGAGTCCACGCGCGCGACCGTCCAGAGCATCGCCTCGTACGTCTCGCGGTCCATGCCCAGCTCTTTCATGCGGCAATGGATCGCCGCGAGCTGGCGCGTGCGCAGATCCTTGGCGTCCGTGCGCGCGCTCACAGCCTGCCTTCCTTGCGCGCGGCCATCACCCGCAGCGCGTTTCGTACGGTGAGCTTCAGCTCCAGGCGCATGAACCGCACGCGCTCGCAGTCGGCGCGCAGCCAGAGGTAACCGACGCCCTGGGGGCCGCGGCCGGCGCTCGATCGCGAGCGGCGCTCGACCGAACGCTCGAGCAGCGCCTTGTTCTGGAGCAGTGACGAGGGCGCGGCGATCATCAGCTTCGCCGCCTCGGCGGTCGTCACCCACTTGTTGTCGGCCGGCAGTTGCGCGGAGGCCGTCAGCTTCGCGCCGCGGTAGCCGGCATCCCATCGCGCGGCGAGCACGGCGAACGACAGACCCGTGTCGGAGGCGAGCTGCTTCAGGCGTGCATCGAGTGACATCAGATCGTCTCGATGTCCTGCCCCTGCTCGAGCAGCGCGTCCACGAGCTTCGCGACCGCGCTGTCCTGGGCCTTGATGATTACGAGATCCACGGCCGGCGAAACGCCGATGCCGAGGCGTTTCAGATCCGCGGCATCGAGGTCGTACACGGCCGGCTTGTGCACGCGCTCGGTGGTGCGGATCAGCAGCTCCGCCTGGTCGGCGGGCAGCTTCTCGCGGATGCGCCGGATGACCGCGGCCTCATCGTCGATCTCGACCTTCGGCTTCGCCTGCTGCAGGCCGACGCGAATGCCGTGGAGCACGCGTGTGCGCGGCGACTCGAACAGGTCGCGGCGCCGGTCGATCTCCTGGTGCAGTCGATCACGCGTCTCGGCAGTCTCGACGACCGCCCGCTTGATCGCGTCCAGGCGCCCGCGCTTCAGCGCGGCGACATCGGCCTCGAGCTGCAGGAGCAGCGCGGACAGCGCCTCACGTGCCGCGGCGTACTCGGCCGACGCCTGCTCCACCTCGGCCAGCGGCACCGGGATCGTCTGCCCGGTGGCCGCGCTCACGAGAACACCCCGCCGAGCCAGGCGAGCCAGGTGCGCCGCTCCGAGTCGCCGCGCTCGCAGACGACGTCCTCGACGCGGTGCAGCTCGCCGAGGTAGTCGAGGTCGATCACCGCCTCCTCGGTCGCCATCCGGCGCAGCTGGAACACCGTCGCCTCGATGACGTGGGCGAGGGCTTCGTCGCTGAGGTCGGCCCAGCCGTCGATCTCATTGCGTACCCGGGCGAACAGCGGGTGATGCTGGATGAAGCCGTCCCGGTCGAGCAGCGCGCCGGTGGCGCCTGGGCGGTGCGGCACGCCGCGCGCGAACTCAGTCAGTTCTTCGTACGACGGCATGCTCCTGGCTGGCGCCGGCTGCACCTCGTCGATCAGATTCTGCATTGCTTGTTGCACTGTGTGTCTCCTGTTTTGATTTCGTTACGAAATCATGTCTACGTTGGGAGCTTCAGCTGCCCGCGCAGGTCGGGCAGGCTGATCCGTTTCATTGCGGCGATCTGCGAGAGCGTCGTCATCGCGCGCTCGTACAAGAACAGGCACGTCCGGTCGAGCTCCTCGGGCGTCGCCGCGATGAAGTACCCGCTCGACGGGTGCGCGCAGATGTGGTGGCCTTCCCTGCGCAGCTCGACCACGAGCTCGCGGATCTTCCGGGCGGCCGCCGCGTCACGATGCACGTCGCGGATCGGCCAGATCTCGGCGACGAGCGCCTCGACGCTCGCGCCGTTGGCCTCACCGATGTGGTCACGCAGCACGGCGAGGAGCTGGTCGGTGGTCAGCTGCGCGCCCCCGCCGTAGGTGTAGGTCATGCCTGCGACCTCCAGAGACTGTCGAGCTCGAGCTGGGTGCCGGTAGGCGCCAGGTGCGCAACGTGCGGACGGCGCGGATTGCGCGGCATCGCGCACTCACCACACTCGCCATGCACGAGGTGATGATCGACGAGCCCGCACCACTCGCAGCGGCCGACGTGCTCGCGACGATCGTCCCGCTGCGCCCTGGCCACTACCGGCACTCCCCGCGCGCCGCCACCAGGCTCACCAGCCAGGGCAGCAGCGAGAACGCCACGACGAACACGAGCGCGAAGATCGGCAGCGCCATCAGCTGCCATCCTTCGCGCGTGGCACGAACCGGTCGGACCGGCCCCGCTGCCAGGCATGCCGGTGGTGGTGCAGCGGTTCGATGATCGCGCCGCCGCGCCGAGGCAGATCCTCGATGCCGTTCGCGGCCTTGAGCTCGCCTTGCGCGCGCCGTTGCGCTTCGAGTGAGCGCTGCTCGCGCAGTCGGTGCGCTTCGAGCCTTGCGTCCTCGCGCCGCTCCTCGGAGCCGTCGATGTCGATGCGTGTGCGATCGCGTCTCATCCTGCGCACCTCCACGAGCTGCTTGCGTACCAGCGGGAGCTGCTCCGCTCGCGACACCGTCGGCGCCCGCGTCATCAAAGAACAGAGGTAGAGCCCGTCGGCGCGGTACTCGTGGCCCGCGCCGAACAGCCAGCGCATCAGTCGCTTCATGACTCGCCGCCCTCCAGGTCCGTGAGCGCCTCGCGCACGTCCGTCGCGGAAATCTCGCGACGCGAGTCGCCGCGAGCGTTGAACGTGGCGAGACGCAATACCTTGGTAACCGAGCGCAGGCCGCCGGGCCGGCGCGCGATCTCCACCAGCAGCCGGCGGATCGAGGCATCGCGCAGACTCCACGCACGCGCGAGCTCGGTCACGTCGTCGGCGCTCGCACGGGTCAGACGCACGCGCTTGCCGATCCGCGAGTAGAGCCGGTCGAGGTACGCCGCCCGGTTGCCGCCGGTCATGCGTGCGTACACCGCCTCGTTGCCCATCAGCGCCAGCCCGACGTCGGCGGCATCGTGCAGCGCGCGAATGGCGTCCAGCGCGCCGACGGACAGGTGCTGTGCCTCATCGACGATGACGAGGCCGTGTGTGCCGGTGATGCGCGCGATGATGGCGCGCTGCAGACGCGCACCGCCGCCTCCGGCTTCGCGCAGCCCGACCGCGTGCGCGATCTCTTCGAGCGCCGGCACGACGCTCGATGTGGCAGGCGTCATGGTTGCGATCCACACGTTCGGCGACAGCTCGGCGTGCCGGCGCGCCGCGCTGGTCTTGCCGAGTCCGGCCGCGCCGTAGACGACAGAGATGTCGACCGCGAGCTGCGCGTACTTCAGCGCCGCGAGCACTCTGCGCGCGGTCGGCGTGTTCGCCCACTCCGGCGCGTCCGGAAGCATCTGCGTCTCGAGCGAGCGCACGCGGTAGTTGTCGATCCAGCGTGCGACCTTGAGCTCGATGGCCTGGTTATCGCCCTCGTAAACGCCCTTCAGCCAGCGATTGAGCGACGCCTGGCCGACACCGGACTCGCGCGAGATCAGGCGCTGCGAGATCTGTCGTCCGGCCTGACGCTGCAATGCCTCGATCTCGGCACGCACGTCGCGATGCTCGAGGTCTCCGGGTCGCAGAGGGGTGACGTTCGATGCGGATTCGGTCATATCGGTCTCCTACACAACGTTGTCGATGAACTGATCCCACGCGGCGTCAACCGCGCGGTCGAAAGAAGCCTCCCGCTTGCGCGCTCCTTCTTCCGAGAACTCTCCGCCGGCCTGGAAGTCAGCAGCGCTCGAGTCCTTGCGCCGGAAGGCCGGGCGCAGCACTCGCGGCTGCGGTGTGTCGTCGTGCGCGGGATCGGGTAGCAGCCTCGCGAGCGCGGCCGCGTCCATGCGTTTCTCGGCGGCGAGCTGATCGCGTTGCGCGCGCATCCATCGCTTGCGTTGCTGCGCGTGCTCGCGCGCGGCGGCCGTGTCGTTGAAGCCCGCCGCCTGAATGCAGGCTGCCTCGCCGATGTAAGCGCCCGCGAGCGTGTAGCAGTGCACGGAGCCGTGCAGTGCATCCGGGTCGAAGCGGATGACGAGCCGCTCGCCGGCGTAGCTCGAGAGCGCTTCGCACCAGTACCTGTTTCCGGCAAGCCTGACCGATGCGTCGACCTTCGCGGCCGAGACGCCTTCTGCGGCGAGCAGCCACAGCCGCCGCTGCTCGGCGGTCGCGTGCCTGATCGGCGCGCGCTCGTAGCTCTCGGCGAACACGTCGTCGAACGATCTTCGGCCGGCCGCGGCCTGCGTGCGCCGGCCCGGCCGCGCGTTGTGCGCGCGAATCTCCTGCTCGAGCACGGCGAGGAACTCATCGATCGGCACCGCGCGCGAGCGGTAGTTCTCGGGCTTGGCGTTCGGGGCGTTGCCGGTGTAGGCGCCGGCGAATGCCGGATGCCTGGCGACGTACTCACACAAGTCCCTGAACGCGCGCTCGATGGGTTTGGATTGCCCGGCGTAAGGCGTCGTCCAGTGCACGGTGACGCCCATCTGCGCGATGATGCCGAGCGGGTCTTCGTCGCGGACCTTGAACCGATAGCGATTGGCGACGCCGCCTGTGATCAGCTTGGACGCAAAGCCTCGCCCGTTGTCGAGCCACGCGGCGCCGGGGATGCCCCATCGGTCGATCAGGTCACCGAACGACAGCCGCACCAGGTCGGAATGCTCCGTGCGGTCGACGCGATGACTGAGCAGTTTGCCGCTCGCCAGATCCTGCCAGGCCAGCATCACGGGCCGTGCAATCGTGCCGTCCGGCCAGACGCAGAACACATCGAACTTGTGGCCGTCAGCGTTGACCGCATCGAGCGCCTGGAAGACCGAGCGGTCGCGTTCCTGTGCCGGGTACGCCTGCTTCAGCCGCTCGGCGCCCTCGCGCGCTAGCAGCCGCACGGGCAGCGGGATCTGTTCCATGCGCCGATAGATCGTGCGGATCGACGGCACGCGCCAGCCGCGCTCGGCGGCCACCCGGACCAGCCGCTCATAGCAGGCGGCGACGCACGGGGCTTCCGGGCGCAGGTAATCGGAACGAATGAAATCCCACGCCTCGGCGGCGATCTCCGCTTTCGGTGCGCCGCCGGCGTGCCGGCGCGCCGGCGTGGACGGATAGACCACCTCGACACGCAGCACGAGCTGCTCCTGCAGCTCGATCGGAAAGCTGTCGACGTGATACTCCAGTCGCCCGTCGCTGCGCGTGCGGCTGCGCCAGCCGTCGCGTCTTGCGCGGCGACGCACGTTGCGTGGATGTGCGGGAAGTCCTGCGCGGCCGGCGAGCTCGTCGGCGGTGAACCAGGACGCGGCGCTCACTTGTGCGGATCCCGTGAGGGATTCAGTGCCGCGGCGATCCCCGGCAGTCCCTCGCTGACGAGCGTTGCATTAAGTAAAGTGGCCGCGCGCATTCGCTCGACGGCCCACTCATGCAAGATCGACCTGACAATCTCGCCCTGGTCCCGGCCACTGACCTGCGACTCGGCCTTGAGCGCCGCCCAGGTCTCGAGCGTGACTTTCGCACGCAGATCCTTGAGCTCCGCGCTCACGACGCGGCCCGGGTGCGGTTGCGCAGCGGCTCGCCAGAGGCGTCGTACCGGCTGGGCCAGATCTCATGCGGCGGTATGCCGATCGCGTCGGCGATGATCCGCTCGGCCTTGGGCCACGGCCGCTGCAATGCCTGGTACAGGCTGTTCTCCTGCAGGCCCGCGGCGAGCGACAGCTGCCGCAATGTGGTGCCGGCCATGCGGACCCGGGCGACGATCTGCGCGTTGTGCCAATCGGCGGGCGTTTTGTGCTTTAACATCACGTGTCAGGACTCTGATTCTCGGGCCGAACGTATCCCGAATACAGGAGACTGTCAACCATATCCGGGAGACTCCGTGATGCACGCACGGGCCGGCCTCCCGGGCGGCGCGCAGGTATCTGAATTGAAGAAGAAAAAACTGACCGAGCCGGCAGCCGACGCCGCGGGCGTGTCTCCCATAAGTGGGATGGGCAAGCGGATCTCCGAGTGCGCAGACCGTGTCGGCGGCCGCCGCGCGCTGGCCCGTAGCGCGGGCGTGCACGAATCGCGCATCTACGCCTACATCAAAGAGGAGAACGAGCCGGGCATCGAGCCGCTGGTCAGAATCGCCTCCGCCGCCGGTGTGTCGGTCGACTGGATTGCGACGGGCGTCGAGCAGGGGGCGCACGTCGTCGAAGATTCAGTAGAATCTCCGCTCAACGAACATTTATTCGAGCAGATATTCCTCGCGCTCGAAGGCACACTGGCCGAGCACGGACTCACGATGGACCCGAAGAGCAAGGCCCGGTTCGTGCTCGTGCTCTACGACAAGTTCGGGCAGTGGGACGGTCAAGTGGATCGTCGATTCATCGAAACGGTCGTGCTCAGCAACGCGCGGCCTGCGCCAGAAGAAACGGAGATCGAGGCTGTGAGCGAACCGGACGACACCAGCAAGTTCCGAGTTTTCGAGGATCGCGACGCACCTCGTGACCTTACGCCTGACACGCCATCGCCGTCGCGCCGGCGCAGCAGGAAGTGACGCGACGTGTCTACAAGCTGGTCGAGGACACATTGTCGAGCGACACGGTCGAAGCATTGACCGTGCTGCTCGAGCGCGCGAAGCGCGGGGAGCTGCAGGGCGTCGCCTATGTGGCCATGTACCGCGGGCGACAATACACCGCCGGCGTCACGGGCGAGTGCCGGCGCAACCCAACTTTTACGCGAGGCATGGTGGCTGGGCTCGACGATGAGCTCGGACGCCTGGTGCACGCACCGGCACCGCGTCAGGGCGCGTGAGAGGCCGCAGGAGACGCGCGGACGGCCAGCGGCCTTTCCCCACGTCCAAAACGAGATAGGGCACTTTGCATCGAATGTGTCGGGTTTTTAAACGCGGTCTGGGCCGGGGTTGACGACGAGTTCCAGCCGGCCGCGTTGAAATGGCCCATCGATCGGCCGTTCAGCAGCCCTATATAAAGGTGTGACCGATGCACGTTTCCGGCACGGCCGGCCGGGGTATTTTCACCGCTGAACCTCGGGAGGATTCTGACCATGAGACTGATGCATTGGCTGATCACCGCGACCGCCTGCGCCCTTGCCGGGTGCGGGAGCGACTCCAGTCCGTTCTCCGGCGCGCAGAACGAATCACCCCCGGCGCTGTCGCCGGCAGGCATATGGTTCGGCGTCGAGGTCATCGCCGGGCACTCGGCGATGGAAGTCGTTGCGCTCGCCTCCGCCGACGGCCGCGTCCACGTGATCCGCGAGGACGGGCAGCAGGCTGCCGGCACCTGGACGATGGCGACTGGCCGGCGGTTTACCGGCGACTACACGCTGGCACTGGAACTGGGCCAGGGATTCACGGACGGATCATCGTCAGGCTCCGGCACTTACATCGCCGACCTCATCGATCCCGATGCGATCGAGCTGTCATTCAACACCACTACGACGTCGAACAGCCAGTTCAGCGGCACACTCTCGCTGCTGCTCGATGAGCTGTACCTGCAGCCCGGCGAGCTCGCGCGGGTGGCCGGTGTCTACGTCAGCGGTGGCGCCATGTTCACGATCTCGTCGAGCGGTGCGGTGTTCGGCCAGGATGCCGATACCGGCTGTGTCGCCAACGGGCAGGTCTCGACGATCGACCGTAACCGTAATCTCTACGGCGCTTACTTCTGGCTCGGCGCCTGCAACCAGGCCAATGATGTCTTGAACGGTGCCGAGTTTCGCGGCCTGATCGCCCTCGATGACTCCGACCCCGCGACGCAGCCGGTGCTGTTCGGCGGAGCGATCGGCCACACCACGAACGGCCCCGTCGCGATCGGCATCGAGTACCACCGGCAGTAGAGGCCGCCGCACATGGCACTGACAACCTGTCCGGACTGTGCCGCAAAGATCTCCGATCAGGCCGCGGCGTGCATCCAGTGTGGTCGGCCAATGCACAGCACGCCGCCGCCCACCTACAACGAGGCTGGCCTGCCGACCGCGGAGGCAGTGCGTGTGGGCCGCCAGAGATCCCGGCTGCGTACCGACGTCGGTCATGCCGTCGCATTCGTCGGCATCATCGTCGCGGTCGTGGTTGGCATGATCTACGGCGCATGGACCGGGTGGGTCGTCGCGCTCGTCGGCATCGGCGCCGGCCTCGTCGTCAGCTACAGCTGAGCGAAACGCCCGTAAATAAGTAAAGCACTTTCCTCTGAATGCTCTGCCGCACCGGCCGATACTGCGCCGGTGCGCACACTATCGATCTTCCGGAGCGGTAATCATGTAGCGTCGAGCGGCCAGCGTCTGACGTTCGATGACGCCACGCTGCGCGCGAGCGCGGCCGCTTACGACCCCGACGTCCACGAAGCGCCGATCGTCGTCGGTCATCCGAAGACCGATGCGCCTGCCTACGGGTGGATCGGCGCCGTCGAGTACGACGACGGCATCATGCGAGCCGTGCCCGCACAGGTCGACGCCGAGTTCTCCGAGCTCGTGCGCGCCGGCCGTTACAAGAAGATCAGCGCGAGCTTCTACCAGCCCGATTCCCCGAGCAACCCCAAGCCAGGCGTGTACTACCTGAGGCACGTCGGCTTCCTCGGTGCCGCGGCGCCGGCCGTGAAGGGCCTGAAGCAGATCGAGTTCGCGGCCGACGACGACGGCGTCGTCGAGTTCGCCTGGTCGGAGCGCGAGAACGCTTCCCTGTGGCGCAGTCTGCGCGACTGGCTCATCGACAAGTTCAGCCTGGAGGAGGCCGACCGTGTCGTGCCGCCGTGGGCTGTGGGGCTGCTCGAGCAGGAAGCCGCCCAGGACAAGACCCCATCCTTTTCAGATCCGGAACCGAAGGAGATCACCACAGTGACCGGAAAAAGCCAAGCCGAGCTCGACAAGCAGGCAGCCGACATCGCCGCGCGCGAGGCTGCGCTGGCGCAGAAGGAAGCCGACTTTGCCGAGCAGCAGGCTCAGTCCGAACGCGCCGCGCGCAACAAGATCGCGGTCGAGTACGTGGAGGGTCTCGTGACGGCCGGCAAGATCATGCCGCGCCACAAGGCGGGGCTCACCGCACTCATCGCCGGTCTGCCGGCTGAGGCGATCGAATTCGCGGAGGGCGATGCCCAGGTGCAAAAGCCCGCCGCCGACGTGCTGCGCGCAGTGCTCGACGCGCTGCCGGCGCAGATCGACTACTCGGAACGCTCGGGTGCGGATCGCACGCCGGCCGATCCGTCGCAGCTTGATGCTCGCTCGCTCGCGCGTGAAGCGCGCAAGCGCGTGAACGCCGCCGCGGCCGAAGGCCGGTCGCTGTCCTACACCGAGGCGGTGAACGAGGTCTACGAGGCAGCGGGAGGTAACCAGTGAACGAGCTCCTACCAAAAACTTACAACGCAGGCGCGGCAATCGCCGCGCATCGCTTCGTCGTGCCCGGCGCCGCGGACCATGCGGCAGTTCAGGCCGCGGCCGCCACGCAGGCGATCTTCGGGATCTCCGATCTCGGCGCGGACGCCGCCGGCAACCGGGTCGACGTGCATCACGTCGGCATCGCCAAGCTCGAGTACGGCGGCACCGTCACGCGCGGGCAGCTGCTCACCGCCGATGCCGATGGCAAGGGCGTGACGGCGGCGCCTTCAGCCGGTACGACGGCGCGTCACGGTGCGCTCGCGCTCGTGTCGGGCGTCGACGGTGACATCGTCGACGTGCTGATCGTGCTCGGCCAGGTGACCACGCCAGCCGCCTAACCCCACACGGAAACCACAGAGGTACGCAGCGTGAAACTTCCCTTTACCCCAGATCCGCGGCTCACCGGGATCGCGATCGCCTACCGCAACGGCATGCTGATCGCCGACTCCGTGCTGCCACGCGTGCCGGTCGGCACCGATCCGTTCAAGTACCTGGTGTACAACCAGGCCGACCGGTTCACCGTGCCGTCGACGCTGGTCGGACGCAAAGGCAAGCCGAACCAGGTGGAGTTCGGCGCGACCGAGGTCGAGGCGTCGACCAAGGACTACGGCCTGGAGGATGCCGTGCCGCAGCACGACATCGACCGGGCGCCGGAGGGCTTCGATCCGCTCGGCAACGCCGTCGAGGGCATCCTCGATCTGGTCGAGCTCGACCGCGAGGTCCGCGTCGCGAATCTCGTGTTCGACGACGCGACGTACCCGGCCGCGCAGGTCGAGACGCTGGCCGGCACCGACCAGTGGTCGGACCCTGCCTCCGATCCGATCGACGACATCCTGGCGGCGCTCGACGTGCCGCTGATGCGCCCGAACGTGCTCGTGCTCGGTCAGGAGACCTGGACGGCGCTGCGCACCAACCCGGTCATCGTCAAGTCGTTCCACGGCAACGAGGGCGACGCCGGCGTCGTGCCGCGCGCGCACGTGGCGGCGCTGTTCGAGCTCGAGGAAGTGCTGGTAGGCCCCGCGTGGGTCAACACCGCGCGCAAGGGCCAGGACGCGTCGTTCACGCGAGTGTGGGGCAAGCATGCGGCGCTGATCCGTCGCGAGCGGCTCGCGAACACGCAGCGCGGCGTGACCTTCGGGCTCACGGCGCAGTTCCGCGATCGCGTGGCCGGCAGCGTCGAGGATCGCGACATTGGCCTGCGCGGCGGCCAGCGCGTGCGCGCCGGCGAGAGTGTCGCCGAGCTGATCGTCGCGGCCGACGTCGGATTCCTGTTCGAGAACGCGGTCGCTTAAGGCTCCCCCAGGGCTGCCGCGACTCGCCCCGGCCGTGCCAGGTGTCTCCGGGCACGGCCGGGATTCTGAAAACGCTACCGGAGAAAGACGTGAAGTACACGTGCAACCGCCGCATCAAGTCACAGGGCAAGCGCCACCTGCCAGGCAGCCCGATCACACTCGATCCGAAGGATCCGCAGACCGAGCGCTGGCTCACTGACGGTGTGATCAGCGCGCCGCAGGCGCTCGCCGCGAAGGACGACGGCGGCGCTGATTCGAGCTCCGGCAAGGAGCCTGCCGCCGGCGCTGACGGCAAGGCGAACAAGGCCGGCAAGTAACCGCACACTCACATGTACGTCGATGAAGCAGCGATGGTGGAGCGGTTCGGTGAGCGGGAGCTGATCCAGCTCACCGACCGCTCCGGTGCGGGCGACACCATCGTCGCCGACGTGCTCGATCGCGCCATCGCCGACGCCCAGGCCGAGATCGACGCCTACCTGCGCGGCGGCGGCTACGACGTACCGCTCGATCCCGTACCGGTGGTGATCTCGCGCGTCGCTGCCGACATCGCGCGCTACCACCTCTACGACGACCAGGCCACCGAGGAAGTCAGCAAGCGCTACAAGGACCAGATCAAGTTTCTCGAACGCGTGGCGTCCGGCACGGTGCAGCTCGGCGCGAAGCCCGGCGACGGCGCGGGCGCGCCCGAGGTCCGAGCGCCGGAGCGTGTGTTCACGCGTGATGAACTGAGGGACTTCTCGTGACCGACGGCATCCGCATCGAGCTCGACACGCCGGCGCTGGATCGTGCGATCGCGGATCGCACGCAGCGACTCGACGACATGACGCCGGCCTGGCGCAGTGTCGGGCGCTATCTCGTGTCCCGCATCCAGCTCGGGTTCCGCGCGCAGCAGTCACCTTACGGCGCGCCCTGGGCGCCGACACGCCGCGGCGGGCAGATCCTCAGAATGACCTCGCGGCTGCGCGACTCGGTGACCGAGGACCCAGGTCGCGATCATGTCGCGGTCGGCACCAACGTCGGCTACGCACGCGTGCATCAGTTCGGCGCCGTGATCCGCGCCAAGGCTGCCGCCTACCTGCGTTTTCGCATCGGCGATCGGTGGGCGCGGAAGAAGCAGGTGACTATCCCGGCGCGCCCTTTCATGCCGACGGAAGGCTTGCCGGAGGACTGGACGGCCGGCGCGATCCGCGCGATCGAGGGCCACTTCCGTGCAGCTCGATGACTACCTCGCGATTGAAGAGCCGCTCGTCGAGCGCCTGCGTGAGGCGGTGCCGGAGCTCGTCACCGTCACCACGGCCGCCGAGCTCGAGGACGTCGCCAACCTGCGCCAGAAACCGCCGCCGGCGGCGATCGTCATTTATGACGGCGACGACGTGCCGCAGACGCCGCAGTCGGAGGCCGCACGCGGGCAGCGGCAGGTCGTGCTGCAGCGGTGGCTCGTGGTGATCGCCGTGCAGAACGTGCGCGATCAGCGCCAGGGCTCGAGCGTGCGCCGCGAAGCCGGTCCGCTGATGGTCAAGGTCATCCGCGCGGTGGCCGGCTGGCAGCCGCCGGTCCCCAACACGCGCCCGCTGATGCGCGCACCGGGCACGCCCGGCCCAGCGTTCGAGGCGGGATACGGGTACTTCCCACTGCTGTTCATCGCGAGGGTCTTCACGTGAAGAAGCTACCGAAACGAACCGAGACGGTCGAGCTCACGGCCCCGGTCAAACGCCGAGGCATGACGCTGAATGTCGGCGCGACGATTCAGGTGCGGCCGGATCAGGCCGAGCGCCTGGTGGACCGTAAAGCCGGCAAGCGCGTGAGCGCCGGCCAGACGAAGGAGGCTTGAGGCGATGTTGTTCTCCGGACAAGGCAAAGTATTCGCTGCCGTACGCGACGAGAACGGTAATCCCGGGCCGCTGCGGTTCATGGGCAACGTCCCGAGCCTCGAAGTGGCGCTCGCGGTGGAGAACACCGACAAGCGCGAGTCGACCTCCGGCCAGCGGCTGCTGATGAAGCGGCTGTTCACATCCAAGGATGCGAACGTCACGATCACGCTGGACGAGTTCACGCGGGAAAACCTCGCGCTGGCCCTGTATGGCGCGCATGCCACGCTGGCCGGCGGCGCCGTGCTGGACGAGGAGTTCCCGCCGGACCTCGCCGTCGGCGACTTCGTGCGCCTCGCGGGCCAGAACATCACCGATCTCACCATCGTCGACAGCGACGAACCGGCGAACACGCTCGACGAGGACGACGGCGAGACCGAGGACCCGCACTACCGGATCGAGTCCGCTGCGCACGGCACGATCGAGATCCTGAGCCTGGCGGGCCTGACGCAACCGCTGATCGCCGATTACACTGACGGTGGCGGCACCAACATCGCGATGTTCACGCAGCCGCCCCCCGTGCGCTGGCTGCGCTTCGAGGGCCTGAACACCGCCGAGGACGACCGGCCCGTGCTGGTCGAGCTCTACAACGTGCAGCTGAGCCCGGTCGCGACACTCGGCCTGATCAACGACGAGTTCGGCGGGCTCGAGCTCACCGGCGGCGCGCTGTTCGATGCCGCGCGTGCGAGCGACGACGAGTTCGGTCCCTTCGGCCGATTCATCCTGCTGTAAAGGAGCCCCATCTCATGGAGACGTTGCTGAATATGATCGTGATGGCGCTGCCGCTGATCGTACCCCCGGCCGTCTCTTTCATCCGCGAGCACGTCGATCGCCTCGTGCCGGACCGCTGGGTGCCCGTGCTGTTGGCGAGCGCCGGCGGCGGCCTCGGCGCGACCGCGAGCGTGATCGGCGTCGATGCGCCGGCGGATCTCGCCAGCGCCAGCGAGGCCGCGTGGATCGGCGTGGTGATCGGACTTGCGTCCGTCGGCGTGCACCAGGTGTTTCGACAACTCAAGAAGAAGGACGACTGACCCATGCACCGATCGACCCTGGCCGCGATGGCCGCCCTCGTCGCAATGATGGTCTGCACCGGCGCGCTCGCGCAGCAGACGAAAACGATCAGCTGGACCGCGCCCGTCGAGTACGAGGACGGCACGCCGCTCGAGCCGCTGGAGCCGCTCGAGCGCTACCAGCTCGCCTGCAACGGTGAGCTCATCGACTACACCGATCCCGACGGCGCGCAGGTCGTGCACGAGTGGATCGCAACGCCGAGCATGACCCGTCAGGAAACGTTCGACGCCGGCGAGTACACCTGCCAGCTGCGCGTGCGGGCGATCGCAGCCGATCACGAAACGCTGCTCTGGAGCGCCTGGAGCAACGCGGTTTTTTTCGTGGTGCTCCCGGAGGCCCACCCGCCGAGGGCACCCCGGATCGACGCGGTGGACTGATCGCACGCCTCGCCCGTTTCTTCCGACGCCTGTTCCGCTGGTTATTCTGATGGCCGAGAAAATCGACAAGCCCGCTGCCCGCACGTCGACCGACAAGGCGGCGGCCACGGCCGCGCGCGAGCTCGAGACGCTCGTCCCCGAGCAGACGGCCCGGATCGCCGGCGTCGATGTCGTGATGCGCGAACCGACCTGGATCGAGTCGCTCGAGCTCGACCCACTGCTGGAGCCCCTGATCGCAGAGCTCAACGATGAGGCCGGCGCAGACGCCGAGCGCATCACCGAGCCCGGAGCGCTGCAGCGGCTCACGTTCCGTCACCGCGACGTGATGCTCGACATGATGGCGCTGTGCGCCGGCGTCGAGCGCGACTGGATCGAGCGGCTCACCGACCGGGAGGGGCAGCGGTTCTTCATGCTGTTCTGGATGGTGAACAGCCATTTTTTCGGGCGCCGGCTCGCGATCGCGCGGGCCAGGCGCCAGGCACGCGAAGGCGGCACTACGATCGCTGGTCGGACGTCGTCGCCACACTGATCGATCACGGCCACGCGTGGGCCGCGATTGAACGCTACACACGCCGCCAGCTCGAGCTGCACTACGGCGCCGTCCTGCGCCGGGAGCGGCGCCAGCGGGCGGACCGCCTCGAAGAGCTCGCGCTCGCGCGCGGCTACGGGAAGCAAGCCAGCCGGCAGATTGAGGGCGCGATCAAGCGCTGGCGCCGGTAGGTGTTGCGCTCACCGGACTGAAGTGTTGTCGACCCCCGGTTTAAACGGGGTTTTTACAGGGTAGAAATCGCCTCTCAATGTCTCGCTCCACTGAAATCCTCCGGCTGATCGTCCGCGGCACGACCGACCAGGCACGCCGGGCGCTGAAGCAGCTCGGCGATCAGTCGCGCGCGATCGCGCGGCGGATGGAGAGCGGTTTCCAGCGCGTGCAGCGCACGCTGTTCTCGCTGCGCGGCGCGATCGCGGCGCTCGGCGTCGGCGCGCTCTTCCGCCAGGTGATCCGCAACACCGTGGAGCAGGAGCGACAGCTCACCCAGCTCGAGGCGCGCCTGAAATCCACCGGCGGTCAGATCGGCCTGACTGCCAATCAGCTCGTCGCGATGGCGGAGGGCCTGCAGAAGGTCACGACCTTCGGCGACGAGGCCGTGATCAGCGCGCAGAACATCCTGCTCACCTACACGCAGATCGGCCGCGAGACGTTCCCGCGCGCCACCGAGGCGGTGCTCGACTTCGCGACGGCGGTCGGCGTCGATGTCACGTCGGCGGCCGAGACGGTCGGCCGCGCACTGGGCAACCCGACGCGCGCGATGGATGCGCTGTCCCGCCAGGGCTTCGTGTTCACGAAGGAGCAGCAGGCGCTCATCCGGCACTTCGAGGAGACCGGTCAGCTGGCCGAAGCGCAGGCGATCATCCTGGGCGAGCTCGAGGAGTCCTACGGCGGCGCCGCGCGTGCGGCGCGCAATACGTTCGGCGGCGCGCTCCAGGGCCTGCGCAACGCGTTCGGCGACTTGCTCGAGGGCAAAGGCGGCAACCTGACCGAGGCTCGCGACCGCGTCGACGAGCTCACGAAGATCATTTCGGACCCTGCGACCGTGCGGGGATTCAACGCGATCACGAGCCTCGTGCTCGGACTTGCCGGCGCACTTGCGAGCGCGGCGGCCGGCGCAGTCAAGCTCGCCGAGGGGATCGGCATTATCCTCGCGCGCGCGGTGACCGGGACAGACGACCCGAACGACCACCTGCAGACGCTGCAGGCCAACATCGCCAATACCGAGCGCCGGCTTCGTCAGCTGGAAAACCTCGAGGCGAGCTCGCGCCCCGGTAGCCGCCGTCGTGAGGAGCTGCGCCAGGAACGCGCCGAGCTCGAGCAGCGGCTCGACACGCTGCGCCAGACCGAGGAGCTGTTACGCCGCGATCCGACGGCGTTTGACATGGCGCCGCCGCGGCCGGAAGCCGCGCCCGACACGCCGGTCGGGGCGACGACGACGGCCGCTGACCTCGAGGCGCAGGAAGCGGCCGAGAAGCGCGCGGAGGAGATCGCGAAGCTCATCGAGCAGCTGCGCGTGCAGGCCGACACCGAAGGGTTCAGCGCCGGCCAGACGGCGCTGTACCACCTCGAGCAGCTCGGCGCGACCGAGGCCGATCGCGAGCGCGCCCAGGCGCTGATCGACGTCATCGAGGCCAAGCAGGCCGATGCGAAAGCGTCCGAGGAGCTGCGCCGGGCCGAGGAACAGGCCGCGCGTGAAGCGGAGCAGTACAACGAGCAGCTCGAGCGCTTCGCGGAGGGCATGCGCCAGTCGCTCGACCCGACGCGCGCGCTGCGGCAGGAAATGGAGCTGCTCGAGGAGGTGTACCGCGCCGGCAAGCTGAGCGCCGAGGAATTCGCCGAAGCGCAACAGCGCTTGGAGAAGGAGATCGAGGCCGCCGGCCGCCAGCTGAGCGACCTCGGCGAGTTCGGCATCCAGGCGGCGCGCAACATGCAGACCGCGTTCGCCGATTTCCTGTTCGACCTCACGCAGGGCACCGACAACGCGTTCGAGAGCATGGTGCGCAGCTTCGCCCAGGCGATGGCGCGGATGGCGGCGGAGGCGGTCGCCGCGAACATACTCGGCGCGATCGGCGGCGGTGCCGGCGGCGGAGGCGGCGGTTTCTTTGCGAACCTGTTTCACGACGGCGGCACGGCCGGCGAGCCTGGCCCGCGCCGGCGCGTGTCGGCCGCCGCGTTCATCGGCGCGCCTCGATTCCACAACGGCGGCAAGGCGCTCGGACTCTCGAGCGACGAAGTGCCTGCGATCCTGCGGCGCGGCGAGCGCGTGCTGAACGTGGAGGAGACGCAGGCTTACGAGCGCGGCGGCGCACAGCTCGCCGGCGTGCTCGGTCTCGAGGAGGGGCTCGTGATGAAACACCTGGAATCGCCGGGGTTCGAGGAGCTCCTCGTGCGCCGCATCTCCCGCAACCCGGGGAAGTTTCGTAGTGCGTTGGGGAGCGCGTGATGGCGTTTGAGACCGGCACTGCGGATGACTACATAGATCTGCTCGACAAGCTGCGGCTGTTTCTCACGACCGACACCGATCTCGTCGCTGCCGACCAGGAATGGGAGGAGCTCGAGTGGGGCGGCGCGGTGGCCGGCACGGAGCTCTACCTGCGCGGACCCGGGCTCGCCGACCAGGACAACATCTTCGTCGGGCTGCGCGCGTATGCGAATCCGGGCGCCGACAGGTTCAACCTCGCGTGCCGGCCGTTCCTCGGCTACCTCGCGGAAGCGACATGGGCGACGCAGCCGGGCGCCGGCCCCGAGCGCGGCGTCACGTGCTGGGATCAGTCGATGCCCTACTGGTTCGCCGCCAATGGCCGGCGTTTCCTGGCCGGCTATCGGGTGTCGACCGTCGACCAGATCCTGCACGGTGGGTTGATCACGCCGTACGCGACGCCCGACCAGTACCCGCTGCCGCTCATGGTGGCAGGCACGATGCCGGCCGCGAACCAGTGGCGGTGGTCCGATACTAATGGGGATCACCGCTTCTTCACACACGGCGGCTCCGCCGCGCTCAGGCCTCTGCGGTTTGTCGAGGGCACCTACCTGACCGACCTCGCGACCTATCCGCACTCGCTTTCTGGCCCGTTCCGCGAGACGTACGGCGATCACTATCCGCTCCTGCCGATCGTGTTCTCGCGGTCGACGGGGCCTGCGACGCTAGGTGAAATCGACGGTCTGTTCTGGATCCCGGGGTTCGCGCAGGCGTCCGGCAACACGTTCACTATCGAGGGCGATGACTACATCGTCTTTCAGAATGTGTTTCGTACCGGCATCAACGATTATCTGGCCATGAGGCTCGCGTGATGGGGGCTGTTTCCTACACCGCTGATTCCGCAGATGACTTCGACGAGCTCGTCACGGCGATAGGCACGGCCGCCAACGCCGCCGGATGGACGAGGACCATCGGACCGTTCATGGACGGCGGCAACCCTGCCGGCGGCGCCGACGCCGGCACGCTGCTCGAGCTCACGAGCGGCAACGACTTCCACGTCGCGATCCGCTCGGTGGCGAACCTGCGCCAAGTATCGCTGCCGGCCGCGTGGGCGGGCGGCCTTGGTCCCAACATCGACGGCCCCGGCGCGCTCATCCGCGGTGTGTTCGACGATGGCGTCGACCCGTCCGCGCCTCCGGGTGGGGAGCTGACGAGCTCCAAATACATCGGCCCGCAGCCGGTCGAGGTCAACAACACCTCTCCGAACAGTGCCTGGCGTACGGTTGAGTTCCCCGCCGACTACCACATCTTCGTGATGGACGAGCCCGACATGATCGTTGTGGTGTTGCGCGGGCAGCCATCGCGCTATCAGTGGCTCATCTTTGGCGAGGTGGTGAAGTTCGGCGACTGGGGAGGCGGCGGCTTCTATGGCGGCAGTGGCACGACGCGGCAAACGTCTGGCGGCTCTTTCCCGAGCCAGGCGGGCTACTCGGTCAGCGGCTCGAGCACGAATCGGAGCTTCGCACCCTGGCACAGGATGCAGGCGCGGTTCAACCAGGGAGAGAACCCGGTCACTGTCTCCAACACCGTGCTCCACTGCGACACGGGCACCACTGAAACCGAGATCGACGATCAGCCGTGGACGCAGAATGCTGTCGGCCCCGGGATCGGTTCGGTCATTTACCGCGAGGCGATCACGAACGTGTTCCTGGACCCGATCAACCAGCGCTCGCCGAATCCTTTCAACCAGGTGTCCGTGATGGTGCCGTACTGGCTGGCGACACAGCGAGAAGGCCATCGGGTGATCATCGGCCGGGTGCCGCACATCCGGCATATGCCGATCGACAACTTCAACGCCGGCGACGTCTTTCAGCTCGGGAACGACCACTGGATGGTGTTCCCGTATTTCGAGCGCACGCCGGGGCTCACCGGGCGATTCGGCTGGGCGATTCGTAAGGCGGAGTGATGGCGGAGATCAGCGCCTTCCACATCGGCGAGATCGCGGCGCAGTTCGACAACCCGAACATTCCGCACACACAATTCAACGCCGCTGTGCCCACTATAGATCAGGGCTATGCGGTCGGTGCGGGGCATGGCGCCGAGAAGATCGACGGCCAGCCGGTCGCACTTGCGACGCGGGAGATCGATGCGTTTGTCGTGCCGACGTTCGAGCGCGACTGGTATCACCGCATCCACCTCGTGCCGCGCCAGATCCGGCTCGGCAACGTCGTGTCATCCCAGGTGCGCGAGGTGCTGCTGTGGAACGCCCACCTCACGCCGCAGACGCTGGCCGCGATCACGGCCGCGGGCGACGAAGCTCTGGCGCTCACAGCGCCCGCTCCGCCTCACGAGTTTCGGCCGCTCGAGTATCACATCCTCGAGCTGGCCGTCGACACGGATGGCCCGCCCACGATCGACGCGCGCTACGAGTTCGCGTTCCCGGCGGAGACGCCTGCGCTTCACGTCACGGGCGTGCGCGTTCAGGCGTGGCCGTTCGTGCCCGATTGGACGACGCCCTTGCGCGAGACGCTTGCCTGGTCCACCGACCCGCTACGATCGCCGTCGGGCGTCACTCAGCGCCGGGCGCTGCGCCTGTCGCCACGGCGCTCATGGACGGCACAGTTCGTTATCGACGGCCGCGAGCGCACCTATTTCGATCTGCTCGTTCACGCGTGGGGTGGGCGCGTCTGGGCGCTGCCCATCTTCCCGGACGCGCAGCGCCTTGCCGAGGACGTCGACGCCGGGGCGACGACGATCCCGTGCGCGACCGCCGGGCGCGACTTCGTGCCCGGGGGGTTCGCGCTGTTGCGCGCCGAGAACGCGTTCACGATCGAGGTGGTCGAGATCGAGGCGATCGACGGTGAGTCCATCTCGCTTGCCCGCCCTACACAATCGGCGTGGCCGGCACGGTCCAGGCTCTACCCGGCACGCGCCGCCCGGCTCATCGCCCAGCCCGCCGATGCGCGGATCACCGACACCGCGATCCGCTCGATCGCGGAGTTCGTCGTCGTCGAGCCGAGCGACTGGGATCCGCTGGACCTCCCGTCCTATCGCGGCTTCCACGTCTATGACGATCGGCCCGAAGAGAGCGAGGATCTCTCGCGGACCTACGAGCGACTGATGCGCACGCTCGACACGATCGTGGGCATCCCCCACGTCGTCGATACTGCGGACCTTGGTTTCGGTGTCCAGATGCACCGCTGGGTGCTCGACTCGATCGAGACACGCGCCGCCTGGCGGGGGCTCGTTTACCGCCTGCGCGGGGCTCAGGTGCCCGTCTGGGTGCCGACACACGCGGACGACGTGCGCCTGGCGGCCCCGCTCGGGGCCGGCGAAACGTCGATGACCGTCGAGCACATCGGCTATCACCGATTCGGCCTGACCACACCCGGGCGGCGCAACCTGCGGATCGAGCTCCTCGACGGCTCCGTGTTCTACCGGCAGATCGCGGCGGCGTCGCCGATAGACGACGACACGGAGGCGCTTGTGATCGACTCGGCGCTCGGTGTCGAAGTCGCCCCAGACGACGCGCTGCGGATCTCGTTCATGGCGCTGTCGGTCGGCGAGGACCTCGTCGAGATCGAGCACCTGACCGACATCGACGGCGGCGCGGCGATCAGCCGCATGCTGTTCACCGCGGTACGAGACGATGACGTTTGACGCACAGGAAACGAGCCTCGCGGCCGGGCGCCCGGTCAGGCTGTACGAGTTTCATCGGGGGCTGACCAGCTGGCGGTTCGCGGCGGCGGACCGCGACGTAATGGTCGGGATGCACGAGTACCTCGGCACCGCGATCATGGACGACGGCCTGAGGCAGACGGGAGAGTCGAGTGCCGAGGAGCTCGTGATCACCGCGCCGCACGATCTACCGGTCGCGCGGCTCTATCGTGGCGTCGTGCCATCGGATGAGATCGGCGTCACGCTGCGGGACTGGCACTTCGGAGATGACGAGGCCGTGGTGGCCTGGACCGGGCACATCATCGGTGTACGCTGGCCCTCGGAGGAGCGCGCGCAGATCCGATGCGAGTCGTTGACCGCCTCGATCGGACGGGCCGGAATTCGGCTCACCTGGGAGCGCGGCTGCCCGCACGCGCTCTACGACGACGGGTGCGGCGTCGAGCGCGAGCTGTTCCGCGTGCCCGCGACGCTCGACACCGTCGCCGGCGGTGCCGTCGAGTCGAGCACCTTTCTGGGATTCGCCGATGGCTGGTTTGCCGGTGGGTATCTGGAGTGGTCGATCGGCGACAGCCTCTTCGAGCGCCGCACGATCGGCGAGCACACGGGCGCCGCGCTTTCGATCGTGGGCGGCACGCACGGGCTCGTGGCTGGCATGAGCGTGTCGGCGTTTCCTGGCTGCGCGCGCATCATTGAAGTCTGTGAAGACAAGTTCGACAACCGCGAAAATTACGGGGGCATCCCGCACCTGCCAGGCAAGTCACCGTTCGACGGCGATCCGGTTTTCTGATGGCTATCTGGTTTCATGTCGCGATCCTGATCGCCTCGATGGTGATCAGCTACGCACTTCGGCCGAAGCAACAGGGGCCGAAGCCGGCGGCGTTCGAGGACATCGAGTTCCCGCAGGCGGCCGAGGGTACGCCGCAGGCGGTCATCTTCGGTGACGTGTGGGTGAACGACTGGATGGTGCTCGGCGTCGGCAACTATCGGGTCGAGGAGATCAAGGCGGGCGGGAAGAAGTGACGACCGACGACCGCAGCGCCGAGCTGATCGTGCGAGTGCGACACCTGCGTACGTGCCCGAGCTTCACGGCGCGGCCCGGGTTCTGCATGCGTGGGGCGCGCTCCTGGTTCGCGTCCAGGGGGCTCGACTGGGCGGCGTTCGTCCGCGACGGGATCCCCGCGCACCGGCTTACCGCGACCGGCGATGCGCTCGCGCTGCGCCTCGTCGAGCACGCGAGGGTCTCTGGTGAGTAGCGGCAAGAAACAGACCATCGGGTTCCGCTATTTCTTCGGGATCCACATGGGAATTGGCCGCGGGCCAGTAGACGAGCTCGTCGAGATTCGCGTCGGAGATCGCACCGCGTGGGAGGGGAGCGCGAGCGGCGGGTCGATCCAGATCGACGCGCCGGATCTGTTCGGCGGCGATGATGGCGAAGGCGGGATCGTCGGCACGCTCGAAATCATGCAAGGCGGGCCGGACCAGACACCGAGCACCGCGCTCGTCGAGATGCTGGGCGGCCTCGTGCCCGGTTTCAGGGGTTTTGCGAGCCTGTTTTACGACGGGCAGATATCGGCCTTTAACCCTTATCCGAAGCCCTGGAAAATGCGCGTCAGGCGCGCGCTGGCCGGCTGGCAGGGGGGCAACGCCTGGAACCCGGCTCGCGCCGTGATCGAGCTCGAGGGCGGCGCGATCAAGGCGATGAACCCGGCGCACATCGTCTACGAATGCCTGACGAACCGCTCGTGGGGACGCGGCATCCCGGCGACGGGTCTCGACCTGACGTCCTTCGAGGCCGCAGCCGAGCAGCTGCACGACGAGGCGTTCGGGCTGTGCTTGCGCTGGGCTCGCCAGGATACGATCGAGAACTTCCTCCAGGGCGTGCTCGACCACATCGGTGCGGCGGTGTACACGGACCGCCTGACTGGCCTCGTCGTGCTGCGTCTGATCCGCGACGACTACGACGCAGAAGCGCTCCCGCTGTTCGACTTCGACACCGGGCTCCTCGGCATCGACGAAGACGACGCCGGCGCCCAGGGCGCAGACACGAACGAGATCATCGTCGTGTACCGGCGTCCGCAGGACGGGACTGACGGCCAAGTCCGCGTCAACAACCTCGCCTCGACGCACGCGCTCGCGCGCTCAACGCGCACGATGCAGTACCCTGGCCTGCCGACGGCCGAGCTCGCCCTGCGGGTCGCGCAGCGTGACCTGCTCGCCATGTCCTCGATGATCAAGCGCTTCAAGGTGCGTCTCGACCGCCGCGCCTATGCGATCCAGCCGGCGGACGTGTTTCGGCTAGCGGCGCCGTCCCGCGGCATCGAAAACATCGTTCTGCGTGCAGGCCGGGTCGACGCGGGTTCTCCGACCGATGGCACGATCGTCGTCACGGCGCTGCAGGATGCGTTCGCGCTGCCGTCGACGAGCTATGTCGAGCACCAGCCGAGTCAGTGGACGCCTCCGAACAGAGTGCCGGCCGCGATCGACGTTGCCGAGCTGATCGAGCTGCCGTACTACCTGCTCGCACGCTTCATGCCGTCTGCCGAGCTCGCTGGGTTCCCAGAGACGGCCGGCGCGCTGGGCGTGCTCGCCACGCCGCCGACGCCGATGTCGCTCGGCTATATGATCACGACCCGGGTCGGCGAGAGCGGGGATTTCCTCGAGCGCAACGCTGGCGGGTTCGTGCCGACGGCCGTCACCACGGAGGTGATTGGGCTGTCCGCGTCTCCCATCACCACGCAGCTCGCCGAGATGCGCGGAGTCAGCGCCGTAGCCGTCGGCGATGGCGCTGTGATCGACGAGGAGGCCCTGCGTGTCACCGCGATCGATTCGCAGGCCGGCACCGTCACTCTCGCACGCGGCTGCGCGGACAGTGTACCGGCCGAGCACGCGGCCGGCGCCCGCGTCTGGTTTCTCGACGACCTCGGCGTCGACGAGGCTGGCGAGTACGAGGACACCGAGCTCGTCCATGCAAAGCTGCTCACGCGCACGTCCACCGGCCACATGGATCCGAGCGAGGCGCCCATCGAGTCCGTGGAGATGGCGCAGCGGCAGTTTCGGCCGTACGCGCCCGGGCGGCTGCTGATCAATTCTGCCGCATATCCGACCAGCATCCCGGGCACGGAGATCCTTTCGATCGCCTGGGCACACAGGGATCGGGTAGCCCAGGCCGACCAGCTCATCGATACGGCGGAGGGCAACGTCGGGCCGGAATCTGGTGTGATATACAACCTGCGCATCTACGGCGAGGCCGACGAGCTTATGCACGAGGAGCTCGGGCTCGACGACACGTCCTTCGTGTTCGCCGCTGAAGCGGGCGACGAGCCGCCGAGCTGGACGCCCGGTGATATCGATACCGAGCTGTGGCTCGATGCGGCTGACGACTCGACGCTGACCGTGAGCGACGGCGCGGTGTCGGAGTGGCGCGACAAGAGCGGCAACGGCCGGCACTTCGGGCAGGGCACGGCCGACCGCCGGCCGCTGCGCATCGAGGACGGGGTGTTCTTCGACAACCTCGACGGCATCACCACGACGATGACGGGGACTCACCACATGAGTCTCTCCGGCATCCTGCTGCGCGGCTACCCGTTCACGGTGTTCGCTGTGGTCGACCAGGTGGGGCACACGGGCTCGAATTTCGGCGCGGTGATCATCTCCAACACCGGCAACACCAACTACGCCGGCACCTACGTGGGGCTGGAAGAAGCGCGGACGCTTCACCGCAACACCACCACGCGCCAGTCGATCGCCGATGCTGATTTCAGCGCGGGTCGCCGCAACATCGTGCACTCGCGCTGGCGCAGCGGGGAGCGCCTGGTGCAGGTGAACGACGATGACCCTGTCACCGAGTCGACTGGCAGTTCGTCCGAGCTGGGCACGAGCGGCACCACCTGGATCGGTATCGAGCGCTCGGCGAGCACTACCTGGCCGACCTGGAGCCTGCGCGCCGCCATCCGAGAGATCATCGTGCTCGACGGTGAGCTCGACGAGGATCCGGAGCTGCTCGCTAACATCATGGCGTACCTGAACTTCAAGTGGATGGGCGGCGGGCTCGGCCTGGCGGGCCGGTACCGAGTGGAACTGTCGGCCGTGCGCGACGGTCTGGTGAGCCGCCAGCGTCATAACCTTGAGGTGCGCCGGCATGGGCTCGGCTACAACCTCGGCCTATTTCTCGGAGGAGGTGCCTGATGGCTGCCGAACGAATCGACCCGCGCTCTGGCCTGTTTACATTTCTCGACGTGGATGCCGGGCAGAGCGGCTGGCGTGACCAGTTCGTCGAGAACTGGATGAGGCTGGCGCTGACGCGCCCCGCGCCCGTGCTCGACCGCGACCTGACCTCTCCGCCGGCCGAGCCTGACGATCTCGCCGTTTACATCCCGGCGCCGGCAGCGACTGGCGCGTGGGAGGGTCACGAGGACGAGCTCGCTGTTTGGGATGACGTCGAGGGCGACTGGTTGTTCTTCGAACCGGTCGCCGGTTGGACGGCGGTGATCATCGACGAGGCGGTGCTGTCACTGTACACCGACGCTGGCTGGACGACCGGCGCTGATCTTGATCCCTCGTAGGCTGGCCGGCGCCGCGACCGCGCGCTGGTGGTGCCGAGAGCTTCTCATCCGCCACCTCTGCGGCCTCAATTCCACGGCCTGTCAATGGCTTACAGCGCGAAGTGGGACACCGCCCCACTTTCGCGCTGAAATCGGCGTTACACGCCCATTTACGGCCATTTATCCACAGTTTCTCGGTGCCCCAGTTTTGGCAGAATGTGGTCGAGCAACTGGCAGCTTACACCCGCAGCACTGCGGCCGAAAGCTCAGGTCGCTGCTCCAGCAGCATCGGGACTGCGCCCTGGTACTTGAGGCGCAGCGCCAGCGTTCCGGGCAGCAGCGTGGCAGGCTCGCTGGCGTCGCCACGACCCTCTCCGTGGCAGGCTGCACAGTGTCGCTGGAACACGGCGTCGCCACGCTCGACCAGGGCGGTATCGGCGGCCAATGGGGCATGCGCGCTCATCGCGAGCACTGCCAGCAGAACCCTGTATCTGCCCGTCATTCGATTGCCCCCATTCGCTCAATCCTACACGCTCAAAGCCTTAAGGCGGAAGCACGACTGCCACGCCGGTGCGCGGCCGTGCCAGCTCACGACCATGCCCCCGCTCGACCATTCGCGCGTCCGTTTCGTCGGCCTGTATTCGGGACCGTCTCCTTTGTGCTTAAATCTCCCGCTATGTCGAGCCGACGCCATTTCCTCAAGGCAGCCGCGGCAGCGTCACTGCTCCCGTTCGCCGCACGGTCGGGACTGGCGGCAGCAGAGGCTGGTGCAACGGTCAGGCCCTGGCTGTTCGTGACAGACACGCTTAACGCGGCAGCGGCTGCGTTCTCTGCAGAGGCCGGTCGATGGGGCATTCCTGTTTGCGTCATCGACGGCGATGTGACCGCACTGTGGTACGAAGACCTCCAGCCGCTCTGGCGTAAACAGCCCATGCCGATCGCCGGGCTCACCGCGCGCCCGGCGCTTTTCTGTCTTGAGCGTCTGGCCTGGGATCACGGCATGCGCGTGGTGTTTCACGCCGAGCACACACAACGTGACGACGGCACATTCGCACACGTCGCGCTGATGCCGGTTCACGGCTTGAGCTCAGCAGAACTCGTGGCGAGCGATAAGCGCTGGGCCGCGCATGTCGCCAGCACGCTGGCGCGACTGCCTGTCGAATCGGCCATAGCGCGCGGACCCAGTGCCGCCTGCACGGCGGCCGCGTTGGACGAGACCGCTGCTTTGTTTTCCTGGATGATCAGCCCCGTGCGCGGTTGATCATCAGGCACGCCCGCGCCTGGCCAAATGCCCGGTCGCGGTGTTCGCTACCTGAGTCGGGGGGGCTTTGGTATGGCTGGATCGGAATCGAACGTGGTGATGTCGGAGGCCGCGCCGGCAGTCTCGGCCCGGCCGCGCCTGCGGCGAAGGTTCTACATCGGCATGTCCGTGCTGATGCTGTTGATGATCATCGTCGGATTCTGGCCTTCGTACTATGGCCCGCTGCTGCGCGGCGCCGCGCAGGCGCCGTGGATTTTGCATCTGCACGGCGTGGTCTATATCGGGTGGATGCTGCTGCTGGTCTTGCAGACCGGCCTCGCGGCAAGCGGCAGGATCCGCCAGCATCGCGCACTCGGCAATGTCGGGATCGCGTGGGGCACTGCGGTTTTTTTTCTGGGAATCATCGTCAGTTTCGCCGCGCCGGTCATGACCTTCAACGCGGGCACGCGGACGCTGGACGAAGCGGCCGGTTTCATGCTGATCCCGCTCGGTGACATGGTGCTTTTCGGAGGGTTGTTCTTTTCCGCAATCGCGTACCGCAGCCAGCCCGAACTGCACAAGCGGCTGATGATCCTTGCGACCATTGCGATCGCGTTCGCTGCCATATTCAGGATGCAGGCCATCGGTGTGCCCATGCAGGTCGGCGTGATCCTGTGGTTCGCGCTGCCGGTGCTTGGCATCGTCTACGATCTGCGCTCGCGGGGCAGCGTGCATCCGGTGTACTGGATCGGCCTCGCGGCGATGATCGTGGTGATCCTCCGCCTGCCGTTCAGCGAGACCGAAACCTGGCTGCGTGTCGCCCGGCCGATCATCGAGGCACTGACCTGACGCTTTGAGGCTCGACAACAGTTGCGCAAGTCCGGGTGTCGGCTTCCTCATGTTTGATACAAGAATAAGATGAAAGTAGTATTAGAGTATGAGGACCGGCAAGGAAAGGCTCACCGTCACCGTAGACCCGGATCTGGTCAAGGCGGGTGCGGATGCCGTTGAAGAGGGCAGAGCAGAATCGCTGAGCGCATGGGTGAATCTTGCGCTGGCCGAGCGCGCCCGCAAGGAACAGCGGCTGAAAGCGCTGGCGGACGCCGTCACTTTTTACGAGGCGCAGTTCGGAGCCATCACCGACGAGGAATTGACCGCACAACGCCGCGCCGACCGGGCCGCTGCACGTGTCGTACGTGGCGACACGCGCACTGCCGTCGGGCGCGCACGTGGCAAACGCCGCAAGTCGCGATGACCATGGTCCTCGACAGCGGCGCGCTGATTGCCCTGGAGCGGGCCGACCGCGAGATGTGGCGACGATTCAAGAGCGCACTACTCGCCGAAGATATTCCCGTCACGCACGCAGGCATCGTTGGTCAGGTGTGGCGTGGCAGCGGGCCGCGTCAGAGCCTGCTCGCGCGTGCGCTTGCCGGCATTGAAGTGCGCTCCGTCGATCTCGCCCTGGCGCGGGCCGCCGGCGAGCTGCTCGCCGCGACCAAAGGCAGCGATGTGATCGATGCTGCGCTCGTGCTGATTGCGATGGATGGCGATGACATCGTCACATCAGATCCGGATGACATCGAGCCACTGGCCGCTGCATCACAACGCCATGTCGAGCTGATTCGCACCTGATCTGCGAATCGGTATTCGTCGCCTGCTACAGGGCCGCCTGCTATATTTCCCGGCCACCTGGCTCGACTCCGGAGACACCATTGAACGCGTTGAAGATGCCCACCTGCAACGATGCCCCTATCTGGGATTTGTGCCTGTCGGGCACGCTGTTGCCATCGGTCAATGCGGCCGACGAGCTCGGGGTGTTCGCTGCGCTGGATGCGGACCCGGCCAGCGCGCAGGACCTGGCCGAACGCATGGGATTCGACCTGCGCGCCACGCGCACGCTGTTGTACCTGCTGGCAGCACTGAAGCTGCTGGTGCCACGTGAAGGGCGCTACCAGCTGACTGATACCGCGAGGCAGTACCTGCTGCCGGACTCGCCGTACTACTGGGGGCCGATGTTGCAGATGATCGGCAGTCGCCAACCGGAGTACCAGGAGACCCTCAGGGATGCGTTGCAGAAGCGCCCGCGCACCGGAACGACCTCGCCCGAAGGCGTGCCTGAAACCGGTGATTCGGGACGCCCCGTCGACAGCTGGGCGAGCGGTCAGCTGTCGCTGGAGGACGCGCGGCGCATCGCTGCGGCAATGCACAGCCATTCGCTGCCGGCCGCCATCGCGCTCGCGCAACTGGCCGACCTCGGCGACACCACGCGGCTGCTCGACGTGGGTGGCGGCTCGGGCTGCTTTGCGATCGCGCTGGCGCGTGGCAACCCGGCCCTGCGTTGCACGATCATGGAGCTGCCGGCCATGTGCGAAGTGGCTGGTGACTACATCGCTGCCGCCGGTGTCGAGGACCGTGTCGACACGGTGGCCGTGGATATGTTCCGCCATGCCTGGCCCGAAGGCTACGACGCGATGTTCTTCTCCAACGTGTTCCACGACTGGAGCACCGAGACCTGCCTGTGGCTGGCAAGGCGGTGCCTTCAAGCGCTGCCCTCAGGCGGCCGGATACTGCTTCA
The DNA here is from genome assembly GCA_050486285.1 of Chromatiales bacterium. Taxonomy (GTDB): domain Bacteria; phylum Pseudomonadota; class Gammaproteobacteria; order SZUA-140; family SZUA-140; genus JAITWN01. Next base: position 22,223 of record JBJHCZ010000018.1, on the reverse strand, counting down.
CGAGATGCTCATAGACGACGCCGGTGCGGGTCCGCTCACGGCTGCCGCGTTCTCGATGCTCATGCTGCTGGGTACGCAGGGCCAGCAGTTCACGGCCGGTGAGCTGATTAATCTGCTTCAGGAGGCGGGTTTCACCGACGTGCGGTTCATGGATTCGTACGGCGGCTTTTCGCTGGTGTCCGCGCGTAAGCCCTGAATGCTCTTGTCGCCTTCTCTGCCGGGACGCGGAGAGGTTGAACACGCGAGGAAGAAGATGAGAGACAGGGACAACGGCGCCAGCAACCAGCCGCCGGGTTACGTGCCGCCGAAGGTGTGGACGTGGGATCAGCCCAGCGGCGGAGAATTCGCCAGCATCAATCGGCCGATATCGGGCGCTACGCACGAAAAGGAGCTGCCGGTCGGCAAGCATCCGCTACAGCTGTATTCGCGCGGCACGCCTAATGGCGTGAAGGTCACCATCATGCTCGAGGAGCTGTTGGCGCTCGGGTATGACGGCGCAGAGTACGACGCCTGGATGATCAACATCGGCAAGGGTGATCAGTTCGGAAGCGGATTCGTCGCCGTCAACCCCAACTCCAAGATCCCCGCCATGATGGATCACTCCACACGTCCGGCCACGCGGATATTCGAGAGCGGCTCGATTCTCTTCTATCTGGCCGAAAAGTTCGGGGCGTTCCTGCCGGCCGAGCATCACAAGCGCACCGAGACGATGAACTGGCTCATGTGGCAGATGGGCGCGAGCCCGTTTGTTGGCGGCGGCTTCGGCCATTTCTACCACTACGCGCCGTTCAGTATCGAGTACGCGATCAACCGGTACGCAATGGAGACGAAGCGCCAGCTCCATGTGCTCGATACGCATCTGGCGCATAACGAATATCTCGCCGGTGACGAGTACACCATTGCCGACATGGCCACCTTTCCCTGGTACGGCGGCATCCTGCTCGGTTCCTACAATGCGGCCGAGTTCCTGTCCGTGCACGAATACGGAAACGTTCGTCGATGGGTGGAGACGATCTCCGCGCGCGAGCCCGTGCAGCGCGGACGACTCGTAAACGCGACCCGCGGACCCGAGGAATTTCGTGTCACCGAACGCCATGATGCCGGCGATATCGACAAGGTGCGCGGGCTGATGCGAAGGCGCAGTGGCACCCGGACGTAAGCGGTATCAGTTGCACCAGATCCTGGTGGCCCTCGCTTACCCTTAGCGCACGATCCTGACCGGCACCGACAAGGGCCCGTACTCGGGCCAGTTTGTCATTGTCATCTCGCCAGCGATCTCGATTCGCCGCGTCCGTTTGACAATACTGTCACCCAAAGCGAGCATCGACGGGCGCGCTACCGCGCACTCCAGCGAACGGGGAATGCCGACATGCGGATCGTTAATCGTCGACTCAAAGGCGCACTGCTATCGCTGATGGCGGGTTTGCCCGCGCTGACGTTGGGCTTGCCCGCGCCGGCTTCGGCGCAGTCCGTGGCTCCCGCAGGCTCGGGGCCCGAGCCTGCTATCGCGTATTCGGACGCCTCCCTGCCGACTCATGCCATCTACCGTCCCGAAACGTTGCAAGGCGACTATCCGGTCGTGCTGTGGGGCAACGGATCCTGCGTCAACAGCAGTTTCGGCTACCGTGAGTTTCTGGCCGAAGTCGCATCGCATGGATTCATCGTTCTGGCTATTGGCCCGTATCGCGATACTCCCGCGCCGCGCGCACCGCGCCCGGCCGATCCGGCAGAGTGGCCACCGTTTGAGACGAGCTACCGTCAGATGTTCGATGCGCTGGACTGGATCGCGGCCGAGAACAGCCGGCAGGGCAGTGTTTTCAATGGCAGGATCGCGACCGACAAAGTCGCCGTGATGGGCCATTCCTGTGGCGGCCTGCAGGCTGTCAAGGCATCCGTCGATCCGCGCGTGACGACCACACTCGTGCTCAACAGCGGCATGATGGCCGATGGCGACCAGTACATGGTCCGTCACGAGCTGCGACGTTCGATACTCGATGAGATGCACGCGCCGATCGCGTACTTCATCGGCGGCGAAAGCGACATCGCGTATCCGAACGCGGAAGTCGACTGGGAGGCGCTGCAACAGCTCGACGTTCCGGCCATTAACGCGAACATGGATGTTGGTCACGGCGCTACTTACAACCAGCCAGGAGGAGGGCCTTTCGGAGCGGGCCCGCTCGCCTGGCTCAAGTGGCAGCTTAAGGGCGACGCGGAAGCGCGTGCGATGTTCGCCGGCAACGACTGCGGCTTTTGCACTGACAGCGACTGGACCTTGCGCCGCCACTTTCCGGAATGAAGGCCAAGCTGACTGCTTCGGCAGGCCACTGCGGCAGAACTGCTGTCTCTTGCTGCCCCATCGACTCGCGTTTTCAACGCAGGTCACACTCGTTGCGTGACCCCGTGACCGTGCTCCAGCTCGAACGCACGATGAGCGTCGCTTAGCACGCACCCCTCCCATTTGGGGGTATTGCCGCAAGGCATGCAGTGGGGGCAGTAGTGGCAGCGGTAGCGGTAGCGGTAGCGGTAGCGGCGGCGGCGGTGGCACGCCGAGTTTCACCGTCACTGCCAACGCAGGCGGCGGCGGCAGCATCAGCCCCGGCAGCGTTGCCGTGAATCAGGGCTCTTCCGCCTCATTCACGGTCACCCCTGACACCGGCTTCAGCATCGCCTCGGTCACCGGCTGCAACGGAACGATCAGCGGCAGCACGTACACGACCGGGCCGATCACGGCCGACTGTGAGATCGAGGCGATCTTCACTGGCGATCTGAATGCGCCAACGGGCGTGTCTGCCTCCGGTGGCGACGGATTCGTGACCGTGACCTGGACGGCGGTACCGGGTGCTACGGGCTACAACGTGTACTGGAGCCAGACGCCGGACATCCACAGTGGAACTTCCTCGTCCTTCGACGACATCGACATCGGCGTCACGAGTCCGCACGTCGTGGCCGGCCTGACGAACGGAACGACGTACTACTTCGTCGTCTCGGCAACCCGCAATTCCGAGGAGGGTGAGATCAGTGCCGAGGTTTCGGCCACGCCTGCGGAGGCTCCCGCGGGTGAGGGGCAGCTGCGCACGAATCGCTTTCTGATCGACGTCGACGGAGCACGCGCGGAGCTGCTTCATGTCGGCGCCGTCAGCGCGTTCGTGGTTGAAGGTGATGAAATTCTCTTTCTGACTCAGGGTACCCAGCGACAACTCTGGCGCCACGACATGACGATCGGTCGTATTGATTACGTGGCTGATGCCGGTGACCAGCCGCCGCACAGCCGGCATGCGCTCGTGATTGGCTCTGAAGGCGAGGCCTTCGCGTTCGTCGATGACGACGAGAATATCTCGACGACCCTGATCGCCATAGACATTGATGCCGGCGAATCGAGGACATTGCAGAACGACGATTTGCGAAGCTCGCCGCATGGCGGTCTCGCCATCACCACAGGCGGCGATCTCGTAGTGACTTCCCAGACGGGGGCCGTGCTGCTGATGGATACGCAAGGCGATACCCTGGCCAATCCGGCGAGTCCGCTCGGCGTGCACGAAGTCCGCGCGCTGACCAGGGCGCCGAGCGGCGCCATCATCGCCGCGGCCGTGACGAGTTCAGCTTCCGCCGGAACCATGCTGCTCGAAGTGGATCCGCAGACTGCGGCGCTCACCGAGATCGGCACGTTCCCGACCGTCGGCAGTGGCCTGAACAGCGAACGGCGCGTTGCGGCCACGGCAGAGGCTTACTACGTCAGCGCGATGAGCGTGACAGCGAGGACGCTGCACCGCATCGACAAGACGACTTTCGAAGTCACCGAGATCGAGCTGCACGAGGACATCCACCTTGAGACGGTCGATTCGTCGTTGCGCACCGGAGATGATGGTGCCCTGTACGTCCGCCTCGAAGACCGACGGGCATTGCCCGGTGGATCGCCGGTCGTGATGCGGCTGGATCCGGTGACACATGAGCCGCAGATTGCGCTGGGGAGCGTGACCTCCGTCAGCGACGGAGATCTCGGCAACAAGTGGGGCGCGCTCGGTCCTGATAACGACCTGCTTCTGTCGTACACACAAGGCGCTATCAACGCACGCATTTTTCGCCACGTCCGTCGTACCGGGGCGCTGAAACTGGTGACTTCGGAAGCCATCGACGATGCGGTGCTCGTCGACCCGCGGCAAATTGCGGTGACGGGCAACGACGTGTACGTCCTCGACCGTCGGCCGGCCGAGTTTCTCGTCCACGTCGACCTCGAATCCGGCGCGCAGACGGAGATCACCAGCCTGGGCACTACGCCAACCGACAGCGTCTGGAGCGTAAAGGCAATGGCTTTAAATCCCGTAACCGGGGACCTGATACTCGCGAACCAGAATGGTCAGACGGCTCAGGCAGGATGCTGCGGCTCGATCACGCGCCTGACGCCAGAACCGGATGCGACCCTTGAAACGCTTGCCATGGCGGGTTTTATCGGTAATCCGCGTGACCTGAAAGTCTCCGCGACCGGAGAGATCTATTTTCTCGGCGCGCAGAACCCGAATCAGGGCATTTATCATCTTGATTCCGCCACCGGCTTGCAGTCGGAGATCACGGAGGCGCCTCAAGGCACCACGTTCGCGAGCTTTGACGTGCTCGATGACGACACGATAGTGGTTCTCGGATGGACCGATACCCCGATCAATCCGCGCATCTGGGTCGTGGACGCGGCTGGTGAGCTTGAGGAGGTGCTGAGCAGGGATGTGCAGATGGGGACGTCGCTTATGCGATTGAGGTGATCTGCTGGTTCGTCAAGCACTTCAGTCGGCCATACAGGTGCGGCAGTGGACGTGGGTCTGCGCCCGGTAACCATCGCCAACCGTGGTGACCTGGAGAACATCGGTCCGGGTGATCCGCACCGGTATATGGTTCATTCGAACTGGTACCGGCGTCAGTGGTCGATCGATAAGCTGAGCATCGGGTTGAATTACATTCCAGGAAGGCATAGGCTAAGCAGGAATAGACCGGTCGGTCTAGTTCAGGTCGGGAGGCCGCTGCTGCGATGCCCACAGCCGAAGCGCAACTCTCTTCCAGGGAGCGTCTGCTCGATGAAGGGTTGAGCCTGCTGCTGACTCACGGCTACAACAGCCTTGGAGTACAGACCCTGCTGCAGGCAGCCGATGTGCCCAAGGGTTCCTTCTATCACCATTTCCGGAGCAAGCAGGATTTCGCCCTCGCGGTCATCGACCGTTACATGGACGAGGTGCACGCAGGGCTGGACGTCTGCCTGAATGCGTCTGACTGCCCGCCACTGGAGCGCATCCGCCGTTTCTTCGAACTCTCACGCGACAAGTACGGGCGCGATGGATACCTCGGCTGCATGCTTGGTGGACTCGGGCAGGAGTTGTCCGGCGTCAACGAGACCTTTCGCGGCAAGATCGAAGGCTGCTTCTCGCATATCGCCGAACGTTTCGCGGCGTGCATCGCACAGGCGCGCGCGGCGGGCGATGTGCCCGCCGAGATGGACCCGCGCGAAGCCGCCGACCTGTTGCTGAACTGCTGGGAAGGCGCCGCCCTGCGAAGCCGTCTGTGGCGTGACCCTATGCCGCTCGATGCGGTGCTCGATTTCTGTTTCAGCGCGCTGCGCGCGCCAGCACCCGGCAGGGCAGCCACGCATAAGGCAACAGCAGCGAAAGCGAAAGCAGCAGCAAGACGTAGAACAGTACGCCGTAGAGGAGATTGATCATGAAGTACCCGAGCCCCGTTCAACGCGCAGGCCTGACTGCATTGCTTGGTTTGTTCTGGTGTGCGGCAATGATGCTGCCGTCGGCGGTAGTGGCAGGCGGCGAAGCCTTCTCCTGGAGCGCGGATTCACCGGACCTCGATTGGGGCCCTTGCCCGGAGTTCTTCCCCGAGGGCTGCGCGATCGCCGTGCTGCAGGGAGATCCGGCGCAACACAATGCGGATATCTTCATCCGTTTCCCGGGTCAGTCCGAAGTGCCCCATCACTGGCACACCTCGGCGGAGCGCATGGTTCTGGTCTCCGGAGAGTTGCTGGTCGACTACGACGGCCAGGATCCGGTGGTGATGCGAGCCGGCACCTATGCCTACGGACCCGCGCGGTTGCCGCATGAGGCGCATTGCCGGTCGGTGGAAGATTGCGTGCTTTTCATCGCCTTCGAAGAACCGGTGGATGCGGTTCCGGGCGGCGCAGACTGATTCCGCAGTTCGGATTCAGTCATCGGATGCGACTCGTGTTGCCGCGGTGTTGAAGCTCGTCTGACGCACATGACGAAGACGCAGATCCCCCAGCGCCTTGACGCCCTGCTCGACCGACTGATCAGGCGCAAGGAAATCCACTCCGTGATCCTCTCGGTCGCTTCCGGGGATGGCGCGTTCCAATGGGCGGGAGCGCGCGGTGTGATGTCTGAAGATGGCACACCGGTGACGTCGACGACACCCTGGTTCATCGCCAGCATCACCAAGCTCTTCATTGCCTCGACGGTGATGCGACTGGTGGAGGAGGGCGAGCTGGCCCTTGATGATCGCGTCGTTGACCGGCTTCCCGGCTCCGTTACAGATCGCCTGCACGTGCTCGACGGTGAAGACCGCACGAACGAAATCACGGTGGAGCATCTTCTCGCCCATGCATCCGGGCTGCCGGATTACATCGAGGACATTCCGGCGCGCGGACGGGGCAGGGGAGCCGATCGCCGCAGCCTGGTGCAGATTCTGCTGGAGGATGGCGACAGAGCGTGGTCGCTGGAGGACACGTCGCAACGGGTGCGCGAGCGGCTCACACCCCACTTCGCGCCGCAGCCCCTTAACGCCCAGCGTGTTCGTATCCGCTACTCGGACACGAACTATCAGCTGCTGATCGGCATCATTGAGGCCCGCCGGGACGCGCCGTTCTTCAAGGTGGTCACGGATCTGATACTGGATCCGCTCGAGCTTGAGAATACGTGGCTCCCCGGCCATTGTCGTGACAGTGGGCGGAATCCCCAGGTCGCCGCGATCTACGCCGGCAAATCGGTTCTCAGCATCCCCAGGTTCCTGGCCTCAATTTCCGACATGAACTCGAACTGTGACGATCTGCTCCGCTTCCTGAAAGCCATGGTCAGTGGTCAACTGTTTCGCGATCGTGGCACCTGGCGCCGCATGCAGGTGCACTGGCACAGTTTTTCCCTGCCGCTGGATCGTGCCGCCCTGCGTCAGCCGAGCTGGCCGATCGAGTACGGGCTGGGCGTCATGCGGTTCAGGTTGCCCGGTTTCCTCACGCCTGTGCGTTCGGTGCCGCCGGTGCTGGGGCACACAGGGTCGACGGGCACATGGCTGTTTCATGCGCCGAAACCTGACCTGTATATGACAGGGACGGTCAACCAGATTACCGCCGGTGCCATACCGTTTCGGGTGGTTCCGGAGGTGCTTCGCGTGATCGGTTCCGGTCACCAGTGAGTCGCCTGTAAGGTTTCAGGATCGGGCGCCGGCGCGACTCAGGCAGCCTTGAACTTCAGGCCTTTCATCGCCAGCTCCTTGCGAAGTATCCGTATCGCCTTGGGCCCGACTCCGTGGATGGCAAGCAGTTCCTTCTCAGTGTGCGCGGCAACTTTCCTCAGGCTGTCGACGCCGTTCAGGGACAACTCGCGGGCTGCGGTCTTGCCAATCTCGTCTGGCAGGTCGCCGACGGGTCGGACATCCGGTGTGCTCATGACACTCCTTCTGAGTAGCGCGTTGCGTAGCGTGGATCTCTGCGTCCCCATGAAGGGGTTGCGATCGCCTCATCGCAGCGCGACCATGCGGACATGGGCGCAGAGGGGGATGAACATGAATAACACGATCAAGGGCCTTGGATCCATGGTGCTGCTGACCATCGTCGGCACTGCGGCGGCACAGCCCGCCGGCGTCACGCCGGAAATGATTTCCAGGGAACTGCCGCGCGAAGGCGCGCCGCTCGCCGAGCCAGGCCCTTATCAGGTAGTCCTGGAGCCGGCTCACGGCCTGACAGGCTATGTCGTTTACCGGCCGGCGGACCTCAGCGCATTTCCGGAACGCGACAGCCTGCCGGTGATGGTCTGGGGAAACGGCGGCTGCGCGATCGACAGCACGCGTTACGGCGGGTTTCTGTCCACAATCGCATCGCACGGATTCCTTGTCATTTCGACCTTACCCGTCGAAGCGCAAGCGCAAACCCCGGGGCCCGGACCTGCCCGCGCCACCGCCGACCACATGATCGCGGCGTTCGACTGGGCGGAATCGGAGGCGGTACGCGCCGCTTCGCCGCTGGCCGGCAGAATTGCCACGGATCGCATGTCTGCGATGGGCCAGTCCTGCGGCGGCATCATGTCGATTACCGCGGGTGCGGATCCTCGCGTGGGCACGATAGGCGTCTTCAATGCCGGTGTGCAGCCGCCGAATCCGGACTCGCCGGGCGGTGGTATGGCGTCCACCGACGCACTGGCCGCCGTGCACGGGCCGATCCTGCTGATCAACGGCGGTGAGGTCGACTTCATGTATGAGCCGGCGAAAGCGAACTTCGAGCTTATCGATCACGTGCCGGTGTTCTATGGCGCGCGCGACAATGCCGGGCATACGGCGACGGTCTTCCATCCGGGCGGCGGCGAGTTCGCGAACGTCGCGTCGAACTGGCTGCGCTATGTGTTCAAGAGTGACGCAGAGGCCGGCAGGATGTTCGTCGGCCGCGATTGCTCGCTGTGCACGAATGCGAACTGGGAGACGATGTCGAAGGGTCTGCGCTGACGGGCAGGTGTCGGGCGAAGGCCGGGCGACGGCCAGCGTCGCGGAGCTTTCGTATGCGCAGTGGCGCCCGCTGCCATCATCGCCGGACTTCCAGCCACAGCCATGCGCCAAAGTGGTGGGTTCGATTCCAGACCTCCTCGCTGGCCAGCGTCCACGGCGTGCGAATGCCAACAAAGAAGTTGCGCTCCAGTCTGCGCATGAAACTGCCGAGCACGATGAACAAGGTACTCTGCAGTCCGTGCGTTCATGACCTGGCTGTGATGCCGGACCGGTGTCGGGAAGGGCTTTTCATGGCATTAAAATTAAATTAGGATTAAATAATATTAATGCTAATTTAGAGTTTACTAATCATGAAACGCGTTCCGTTGCAATGTCCGGGTTGTGACCGCGAGCTGGCTGTCACCGAGCTGACGTGCCTGTCGTGCCAGACGCGTGTGACCGGGCATTACCGTCTGCCGCCGCTGCTGCGCCTGCCGCGCGACGACCAGCAATTTGTCGATGCCTTCGTGCGGGCCTCGGGCAGTCTCAAGGCCATGGCGGCACACCTCGGCGTGAGCTATCCGACGGTGAGGAATCGTCTTGATGACATCATCGAACGCCTCAGACAGGAGGACGAGACGTGAAGGTCTGGCTGTTCAGGCCCTTCGACCGTGTCGCCGGCGGCCCGGCGCTGGGATTGGGGCTGGCGGTCATCACGATCACCGCGCTGCTGGCGTGGCGTGCCGGATTGCATACCGACGGTGTGCTGGATCTGCATTACGGCCCGCGCGTGGCGGCGTGGGTTCTGCTGGCGCAGGGGATGATCAACTGGCTGATACTCGGCATGTTGATGCTGTTGGCCGGTAAATGGCTGGGCAGTGGACGCTTCCGCCTCATCGACCTGTTCGGAACGCAGGCGCTTGCCCGATGGCCGATGCTTCTCGGCGCAGCCTGGCTATCCATCCCGTGGGTGGCTGAGCAACTGCAGACACGCGCAGCCCGTCTGATGGAGACCTTGCCGAGCCAAGCTGAGCCGTTCATCGCACCCGCGGACGTTTCCTGGTTGCTGGTGCTGAGTCTGCCGGGACTGGCGGCTGTCATCTGGATGGTGTGGCTCATGTATCACGGCTTTGCGCTTGTGACGAATCTGCGCGGTCCGCGCGCGGTGCTGGGTTTCATTGCGGTGCTTGCGGTCGCCGAGATTGCGAGCAAAGCTCTGATCCTGCTGTTGTTGCAATCTGCAAGCTGAACGCTGCGCACTCAGTTGCCGCCCGAGCCGCCCGGTAACCCGCCCAGACCCATCAACCCGTCGAGCATGCCCTGCATGCCGACTGCGTTCGCGATCTGGCCCAGCTTCGCAGGGTCTATGGTGCCAGCGACATTCACGAACACGGCGTCGCCGCCGCCGTCCGCGATCATCACGGTGAGTCCGGTCACGCTCGCAGTCTGTCCCGTGGTGCCGGTGCGCAGAAAAATGCGCACTTCATCGTCACCGTCGCGGATGTTCACGGCACTGCTCCAGCCTTCGCGTTCCAGCGTGCCTGCGACACGATCGATGAACTGGCGCACGGCCGGCAATGCGCCGCCCACGCCTTCGTATACGTGCACGCTGATGCCCTCGAGGCCGGCAATCAGGTCGGCCGTGGCGGGATCGGCGTCACGCGTTGCCGCGGAAACGAAGCCGAGCATCGCCGGATTGAGGCTGATCTGGACCTTCGGGCGCATGTCCAGGCCCGGAATATTGCCGAAGTCAAAGGTGCCCTGCGCGTGAGCACTGCCGATCAGAAAACTCGTCGCTATCAGGGCTGCTGTTGTGAGTCTGAGATTCATGTGATTAACCTCCGTTGGATTGACTGGATTCGCCGGGTTCGTTGCGGCCCGGCGCGTGGCGTTCGAGTAGCGTCTCGTGGCTGGTCGCCAGCGCGAGCCGCAAGCTTGTGCCGACCGCGTCGCTGAGCTGTTCACTGCTGCGTTCGGCACCGATGCGCAGATAACTCATCGCGATACTGAATTCCTCGATGGCCTGGCTGGCGTCCTCGTGAGCAGTCATCGGCGGCGTCGGCAATGCCGGCTCCGGTGCGGGCCGGAAGACCAGCAGAGCGATGAGCACCACGGTCGCGAGTCCGAGGACGGGCGGTGCGAATGCGCGCCATGCAACCGGCCGCCCGCGACCGTCCGAGCGGTGGCCGATCGCGAGAAGTCGTCTGCGCAGGCCGGCAGGCACCGGATCCGCGCGCAGGTCCCGCAGCGTCGCACGCAGCTCGCGGGCGCGATCGACGGCCTCCGCGAGCGCCGGATCGCGCGCCATCGCCGCGCGCATTCGCGCCTGCTGATCACCGCGCAGACTGCCGTCCGCGCAGGCTTCGACCCGGCTCCATGCCCATGCGATATTGAGATCGTCGGGCAGCTTTCCGGGCAATTCGTTCCCTGTCATTGCCGTTGCTCCAGTCGGGCCCGCAGACGCTTGCGGGCACGGTGCAGATAAACCTTCACCTGGTTGACGCTGAGTCCGAGGATGTCGGCGCAGCCACGCGCATCGATGCCCTGCATGTCGAACAGCAGGACGAGGCTGCGCTGGGGTTCGGGCAGCGTGCCGACGAGACCGCGCAGCTGCGTGGCGAGTTCCTCGCGCTGGTAGTGCCACACGGGATCGCGATCATCCGCGGGTTCTGAAAGCGCCTCGTTCTCGCTGCTGACGAGTCGGCCGCTGCGGCGCAGCCTGTCGAGACAGGCATTGCGCACGACCCTGAGCAGCCACTCGCGCGGCCGCTGAACCGAAGCGCCGAGCTGCCAGTAGCGCAGGAAAGCCTCCTGCGCGACGTCCTCGGCCTCGCGATCGTCACGCAGCATCGCGCGCGCGAAGCGATAAACCAGCTTGTCGTACTTCAGAACCGCGAGCCGAAACCGCCAGGCCGCGAGCGGACCCGGACGGGCGACACGCTCGACGGGTTCTTCATCAACAGCCAGGGCACTTGGTTCGGCTTTTTCGGGCAACACGCGGAAGTCCACCGGTTCAATATTGGCAAGACGCGCCAGCCGTATAAAAGGTTACAGCTTTCTGCCGCGGCGATCGCCGGGAGTCGGCAGCATGCCCGGAAACTCAACGGGTGCCGTAACCATTGCCAATGCGCCAAACAGAATGGAGGCGACTCTGCAGGCCACTGAAACTACAGAGTGACGATCTCGGGCTCGAACGTGCGGGATGAACTGAAGTCGCTGCAGTCGGGTGCCCGGATCGTTGCCGCGCTGCCAGCTCTGCGCCGCGCCATGTTCCAGCTTCGCCAGTCTGCGGGCGCTGCCGCTGCGTGGTGCGCGAGCATGCCGTGCCAGAGGTCGCAGCGCTGTTGCGAGTCCAGATCGGGCCATGCCTCGACAATCGCCGGAACCGCATCGGCGCTGAGGCGGCTCAGGTACTGCGTGTCGAGCGGGTTGCCCTGTGCGGCGTGTGCGACATTTGTGCGTACGATCAGCGCATGCGGGTTGAGCAGGCCGATCGTCAGCAGTGTGGCGAAGCCGGCTACCACGGCGCCGTATGCGAATCGTGTTGCAAATCCTCGAAGGACAGTGGCGCCGAACCACGCGAGTGAGATCCCGACCCAGACCATGAAGGCCATTGCGTACAGGCGGTCTTCCGTGAGCCCGAAGTGTTGCACGTAGAGCTGCATGCGCACGATCGCCGACACCATGACGACTGCGACCAGGGTAATCAGCAACAGTGACAACAGCAGGGCGATCCGTGCCGTTCGGCGGTCGCGCTGTTCAATCGTCGCGTGGACGAGCAGCAGTAGTCCGAGCACGAGTGCGGTCACGGTCACAAGTTCGAAGAAGCCCCGGCGGGCATACTCGGCAACGGTGAGTCCGTCCGTGCGCAGTAGCGTTTCGGCACCGCCGAACAGGTACTCGACCTGAATACCCGCGAACAGCAACAGCATCAGCGCAAGCGTGCCCAGCGGAATGGCCAGCTGCACTGTGCGCAGGCGTGGCAGCATTGCGTCAGCGGGTGGCGGCACGATCCAGGCGCCACCGACAGCGAGTCCGCGCAGATACCCGGCCGCCAGCCACGTCAGCACGGCCGTGACGATCATATGTGACACCAGCTCCGACAGATTCCACGCGAGCAGCCAGTCGGTGCGCGCCGCAAATCGCGGCTCAGCCTCGCGCAGCAGCGCGCCGAAAACGAGTATGACGGGAATGGCGAGTGCCAGACCGGTGACGATGCCGCGCATGTCATGTCGCGCGCCGGCTTTGCCGCCCTGCAGCCAGTTGAGGTCACGGCCGAACAGAATTCCGGCCCCGCCTATGGCGCGCAGGCCACTCTCCAGCGTCGCGGCCAGGCCGTCGCGAATCCGTAATGCCGTCAGTGCGGCACCGGCGGAACTGGCCGTCAGCAGAATCATGGCGGCAAGGAAGGCCATTACGCCCCATGCCTGCAAGGCCTCGGCATCACGCCATGCCAGCATGGAAAGGCAGCCTGCCCCGAGCACCACCACGACAACCACCGCGAACGGTGCACCGCGCAGCGCATAGAGAGCGGCCGCGCACGCGGCGAATCCTACGATGACGGCGTTGATACCCCAGGGTGTTGAACGCAGCAGCGTGTCTGCGAGGACGGCGCAGACAAGTGCGGCCACGACCAGTGATGCGGCCGGGCGGCGAATCGGATCGGGCATTGTGCACCTTGCCTTTCAGGCAACATGACGGGTACCACGCAGCGCACTCTGAGCTTGTGCGAAGGTATTTGCAACAGTGCTCGTTAGAGCGAAGCGGGCTACCGCCAGCGCGGGCCGGAAACCCAGATCACCAGACTCCAGCGCGTGCCGCGCGTTACCGGCGTCACGCGATGCAACAGAAAGCTCGGGAACACGATCAGCGCGCCCCGGGACTTGTCGCCCTGGTAGGGCGGATCGCGAAAGTACAGCTCCAGATCGCCGCCATCGTAGTCTTCGGGACTCGACAGTTGCACCGACATCGACAGCTTGCGCTTCGGGGCGAGGTCCGCGAAGTCGGTGTGCCAAGTGTAAAAACCGCGCTCCGTCGCGTCGTAGCGGGCCAGCTGTACCTTTTCCTGCATGCCGGTGATCTCAACACCGAAGAAATTCTGGTTAGCCTCGCAGGCCGCCTGCCACAGGCGTTCATAAAGCCAGAGGTTTTTCTGCTCCGGTTCCAGAAACGTCGCCTTGGATCGCCTGATGTTGTCATCACTCCCACCCGGTCCCAGCCGGCTCGGCGCCACGCGCGGACCATACTCGGCAAGCAGCGAGTCGATCTCCGCGTCGCTCACGAAGCTCTTCATCCCGGCGACGATCTGGAAGGGCGGCAGGTTCTGATCCGGGTTCAAGCGACCTCCTGGTACAAACGGGACACCCCCGGCTTTGCCGGGGAGGTAGTAGCAGTCTGACATTTACGGAATTGGAGTCGTCACTCCGAGGCGTGAGCCGCCAAAGCATCACGTCAGGGAGCGACTATGAGACGAGTAGAGATTTTAAGTCATAGTCGATGGGAGTGTAAGTATCACGCCGCACGCCTCATTGATGGCGAAGAACTTCCGCAGGTGCCGCCCGTGCCGCGCGCAGCGTCTGGCCCGCAACTGCCACAAGCGCAATCGCGAGTGTGAACACGAGGCTCCACAGGAACGGCGCGGCGGTCAATGCGATCGGATGCATGAACACTTCCAGATAGGCCCGAGCTGCGATCCATGCGAGCGGCCACGCGATCAGGTTTGCGATCAGGATCGGCCTCGTGAAGCTCGCGAGCAGCATGCCGATCATCTGCAGTGTGTGGGCGCCGTGCGTCTTGCGGATCGCGACCTCGCGCATGCGCCGGCCGGCGACCAATGTGGCCATTGCGACCAGCCCGGCTGTGGCGATCACGATGGCGATGAGTGCGAGCAGCGTGAACACCTGGCTGATACGCGCGAAGGTGCTGAACGCCTGCTCGAACATCTCGTCAACGAAGCGGCGTTCGATCGGAACGTCCGGTGACAGTCTGTTCCACGCAGCATCGATCGCGGCGAGTGCGCCGGCAACGTCGTCGGCTGCGATGCGTGCGACGACGTATTCGTTGCCTGGCGAGAGCTGATACATGGCGGATCTCACGTTCATGACCTGCAGCAGCGTCCACGGAGTCGTGTCGACGACACCGACGATCCTCAACTGCTGAAATATGCTCCCGACGAAATCGCTGTAGAGCATGGTACCCAACGCGTCCGAGGGCGAAGCGAAGCCGAACTGGTCGAGAAACGCGCGGTCGACGACGACGTTCTGCAGCCACTCGGGAAAGGGCTGGCCCGGCTCGAGCACGGGCGGGTAGTCCGCGGCGATGCCGGGAGCCAGCGTCCTGCCAGCGATCAACGACATCTCGAACACGTCGAAGAAATCGGGCCCGACGTGCAACCCCAAGACTGGGCTTGCGCCGCTGCCGGGATCGAGGTCGGTCCTGATGCTCCGCGCGCCGAAGCTGAGCCACGGGGCCTGGTCGATCTCGGTCACACCTCGGACCTGAGGTAGCCGCGCGAGCTCGTCGCGCAACGTTTCGGCGGTGACGTTCGTGTAGCTGGTGCTGGTCTGGATCGCCAGCACCGGATCGCTGGTTCGACCGAGACCGTTACGCTCGAGCAACGCGTTCTGCATCCAGACGACCGTGACGGCGATGAGCAGAAAGGCGGCGGCCGTGAACTGGGCGCCGAGCAGCCAGGTCGCGAGGCGACCCGTTCCGAAACGAAGCACCGGTCCTCGAATGGCGGCCATCGGGGCCACGCGCGACAGCATGAGCGCCGGAAAGCCACCGGCGAGCGCCGCGACGGCCAGCACGATGATCGCGAACACGATCGGTGTGCCGGCGTCCCTGAGCAATACGTCGCCCGGATCGAAGCCCGCGATGGTGGCGAGCAACGGCCTTGCAGCCTGAAAGGCCACCGCGGCCAGCAGCAGGGCCAGCGCCGTCAGCAGAACGGCCTCTGTCAGATGCTGCGCGATGACCTGGGACGGGCGCGCGCCGAGCGCCTTGCGCAAACCCGCTTCGCGGGATCGCCGCGCCGTCTGCGCGATGGCCAGGTTCGCAGAGTTCACGCAGGCGATCACCAGCAGGAGTCCGCCGAGCAGCAGCAGCACGGTCGAGACGGACACCACTGCCGCCTCGGGAAAAATGCTCGCGTCCACCTTGCTGCGCAGCACCGCGGTGACCGGCATGAGGTCAAATGCGAACTGCACAGTGCCCTGAACTTCCGACGGGATATGGCGGGCGGCGAAGTCGGCGAGGCGTGCCTTCATCTGCGCGGGGGAAAGGCTGCCGTCACGCGGAAGTTTCAGATACGTCACCGATGTCGTATTCATCCACCGGTGGCCTTCCGGCGCGCCGGGCCAGCCGCCCGCCCTGCCCGGAGCGTAGAACTCTTCATACACATCGTGCGACACGAGCAGATCGAAGCGAAGCGGTGCGAGCGCGGTGTCGCCGAGATGCGAGGGCTCCGGAATCGCATCGCTGACACCGGTCACGGTGAGATCGATCTCACCGTCGAGCAGCAGGCTCTGGCCGGACGCGGGGACGCTGCCAAAGAGGCGCTCGGCAGCGCCGACTGTCAGCACGGCGCTGCGCGGGGTATCGAGCGCGGAGGTGCCGTCGCCAGACAAAAACGGCAGATCGAACAATCGCAGGAACTCCGGATCGGCTGCCAGCGCCGTCAGACGGTGTGTGCGCCCTGCGGTCGACACAAACCGCTCGCCGTTGAGCAGCGACGCACGGGCAATGAGCTCGACCTCCGGAAACTCGAGTCGCAAATGCTCGGCGGCATCCGGTGGTGACTCGATCGAGTCGAAGAACGCGAAGCTGCCGTCGCGGAACTCGATGCTCGAGACCAGCACGTGAATCCGATCGGCATCGGAGAAATGCCGCTCGGCGCTCATCCAGTAATTCGCGAATGCGACCGCGATCAGGAAACAGAACAGGCCGGTCGCCAGTGTCAGCAGGCTGACGCTGGCAGAGAACGGTGCCCGGCGGAGCTGGATCAGCGCCACGTGGAGGTAGTGCCTCAGCACATCGCTCCTCCGCAGGTCACGAGCTGTACACGCATGGACTTGTACCGGTTCTGCATTGTCGCGATTGGCACTGGCATCGGGAGCTGCGTACGTAAGTCGGCCTTCGCTGCAAGAGGGCAGTGGGGCGCCTATTCATGGCGCAGCACCAGCGCCGGACTCCGTCGCGCTGCACCAAGCGCTTGGCCCGCCACAGCAACGACGGCAACCAGCAGCATGCCGGCGAACGCGATCAGGAACGGAGAAATCGTCAACTCCGCACGTTCGATGAAAAGATCGAGATACGCGCGCGCAGCCAGCCAGGCCACCGGCCATGCGACCACCTGCGCGACGATGACGGGCCTGGCGAAGTCGGTCAGCAGCTCGGCAAGCACGCGCGATGAGCTCGCTCCGTGTACCTTGCGGATGCCGACCTCGCGTACGCGGCTGTTGGTGACATGGCTGGCCACACTGTAGAGCCCGGAAAGCGCAATCAGTGCGGTCACCACCGCCAGCGCGCCGAACAGACGATTCGCGCTTTCGAACAGCACGTAGGACTGCTCGAATCGCTCGTCCAGGAACTCGCGTTCAGGCGGATGGCCGGGTGCAAGCTCCTCCCAGACCGTATCAATCCATGCGAGCGCGTCCGCAAGCTCGCTGCGTGCGATCCTGATCAGCGGCACGATCGCGGATTGCGGATCAAGCCGATACGCGAATGCATCGGTCAGCGCGACCAGTGTCAACGGGTTCGCGTCGACGACACCGACGACTTCGACGCTGGCGTCGCCGTCGAATCCGGCATACAGCGGCTGCCCGACGGCGTCTGACGGATCTGTCCAGCCAAGCGCGCGAGCAGCTCGCCGATCAAGCACGATCCGCGTCGGCCCGGATCCGGTTCCGGCTTCATCGGCGCGATCGCGCTGGAACGTACGCCCGGCCAGCGTCATGGCGGCAATGGCCTCAAAGTACTCGTGACCGACAGCGCGCGCCTGAACCATCACCGCTTCGGCCGAGGCGTCGGGCGAGCGCCGATAGGCGCCACCACCGAAACCGATGTTCCACGGCGGAAAGCCCGTGGTGCTTACCGCACGGATTGCCGGGGATCGCAACAGCTCCGTCGCGAAGATCTGCGGATCGATGCCGGCCTCCTGCAGGTTCGCCGTTGTGACCAGCACGTCCTCGGCCTGCGCCGCATTGGCGTCTCGCAGCGCCGCGTTCTGCATCAGCATCACGATCACCGCGATCGCAAGCACGGTGGCCGCGGCGAACTGCGCACCGATGAGAATGGCCTGCAGTGTGCGGCCGCCGCCGCGCCTGACGCCGGCGCGCAGCGCCGCAACGGGTTGGACGCGTGCGAGCAGGAACGCCGGATAGGCACCGCCGAGCACCGTCATCAGCATCAGTACGGCGGCCATGAACCACCACAGTTCGCTGCGCGACCACGGCATCGGGATCTCCACACCCCATTGCTGGCGCACCACCCAGGCACAGCTCAGTACGAGTGTGATCGCGACAGCGACTGCGAGCACTGCGAAGCCGAACACTTCGACGAGGTGCTGGCGTGCGACACCGGCAGGGGTGGCGCCGAGCGTCCGGCGCATCCCGATCTCCTTGCCCCGTCGCATGGCTGCGGCGGTGGAGAGATTCACGAAGTTGATACAGGCGATCAACAACGCGAGCAGTCCCAATACGAGCAGCAGATCCGTGACGGCAAAGGGCCCGAATGCATCGCCGACGAAAATCGCCTGGTAGAAGTCGGGCACGAACCGCGAGACATGACGCGCTTCGACCTGTGCGGTCGCGATGTCGGAAGGCACATGGCGCGTACTGAATCCGGCAAGCGATGCATTCAGCTGCGCAAGTGTGATTGAACGGTCCTCTGGTAACAGCGCATAGGTGATCACGCCATAGCCGGACAGCCAGGCCTGCCCGGAACCATCCTCCTGTGCGTCCTCGCGCAGCGTCTCCCACGGAACCAGCAGCTCGAAGCCGTCCCACAGGAACGACTTCGCAAGATGCGATGGCGCTGATATGGGGTCGACCACGGCGACGATCGTCACGTCGTGACCGGATTGAATACGTAGCGTGCGGCCGACCGCGTCGGCAGTACCGAAAAGGGCTTCGGCCGCGGCCGTCGTGATGATCGCGCCGCCCGGCTCGGCAAGCGGATTCCCGTGTGGGGCGGTAAGAAACGGCAGGTCGAAGATTTCAAGAAAGTCCGGATCCGCGGCCACGACATCGAGCCTGGACGCGCGCCCTTCAGCGCTGACCAGCGTGTGCTCGGCGAAGACGGCCCGCGCGACGGCTTCAAGTTCGGGAAACTCGATGGCGAGACGTTCCGCCAGTGGCGCCGAACTCATCGGCGACAACGGTACGTTGATGCCGACAGGCAACGTCAGACTCTGATAGACGACATGGATGCGATCGGACTTCGCGAACTGCCGCTCACCGCTGCGCAGGTAATCGGTGAACACCCATGCCGCGATCAGACAGAACGCGCCTACCGCCAGGCTGAGTACGCCGACGACCGTGCTCAGCCGGTTACGGCTAAAGCTGCGCAGCGTAAACAGCAGATGATGCAGAAACACTTGGTGACCGCCGTGTCAGATCTCGAGCTCGTTCGCCGCGACGACTCTCCCGTCGAGCAGATTCACGATCCGGTGCGCACGTTCGGCGTGGCCTGGCGAGTGTGTGACCATCAGGATGGTCGCGCCCTGTTCGTTCAGGATCTTCAGCATGCTCATGACTTCCTCGCCGTTCTTCGAGTCGAGATTGCCGGTGGGCTCATCGGCAAGAATCAGCTTCGGATCGCCGACCACCGCGCGCGCGACCGCGACGCGCTGCTGCTGGCCGCCCGAAAGCTGCTCCGGCCGGTGCCTCGCGCGCGCCGACAGGCCCACGAGTTCCAGCGCCTCGCGCACGAGGTTGCGACGCTGCGCTTTCGGCACCTTCTGATACAGCAGCGGCAGCTCCACGTTCTCATACACCGTGAGCTCATCGATCAGATTGAAGCTCTGGAAGATGAAACCGACGTTGCCTTTGCGCAGATCCGCGAGCCGGCTCTCGGAATAGCCCGAGACCTCGCGGTCACCGAAGAAATACTGTCCGCCGGACGGTGCGTCGATCAGCCCGATGATGTTCAGCAGCGTCGATTTGCCGCACCCCGACGGCCCCATCACGGCCACGAACTCGCCCTGCTCGATGTCGAGATCGACACCGTCCAGCGCAGTCGTCTCGAGCTCGGTGGTGCGGTACTGCTTGCTCACACTCGCCAGCCTGATCATTGATTTTTCCCCTTTATGGTTGCCGGAGCTGAATCCGGTCGAATGTTCTGTAGTGTTCATAACTGGATGTGATGACCCTGTCGCCTTCCCCTAAACCTTCCAGTACTTCGATGCCGTCCGGATTGCGGCGGCCGAAGCGCACGCTGCGCCTTTCGGCGATGTTCCCGGAATGCTCAAGTGCGAAAACCCACTGTCCGCCGGTGTCGTCATAGAACGCGCCGTTCGCGAGCACCAGCGTGTCGGCCGGCTGGCCGATCTCCAGCCGCATGCGCACGGTCTGACCGCGCCGCAGCAGCGCCGGCGATGCGCCGGTAAACGCGAGGTCGATCTGGAACTGCCGGTTACGAACGTCCGGATAAATCTTCGTGACCTCGAGTTCGTGCGACTGACCTTCGGCCTCGAATGTCGCCAGCTGACCGAGCGCGACTCTGCCAAGATAAAACTCATCGACGAATGCGGACACCTTGAACGCATGCTGCTCGTCGATCTGTCCGATGCGCTGCCCAGGCGCCCTGGATTCGCCGACATTCGCTTCCAGAAGCGTCAACTGGCCGGTGATCGGTGCGGTGATGACGAGACTGTCGAGGTTCTCGCGTGCGATGGCCAGGCTCTCGTTCATTGTCGTGAGCGCGTCCTGCATGCGGGTCAGCTGTGTGGCGCGAAACTCGTCGTCGATCTGCTCGGCTTCGAGCAGGGCCGTGTGCAGCGACCGGCGGTAATCGAGTTCGGCGGCCAGTTCGTCAACCTCGGCCTGCGACACGGCACCGCCTGTCACCAGCTGCCTGCGCCGCGCAAGGTCCCGGGTCAGGCGGTCAATTTCGTATCCGGCATCGATCAGCTCACGACGGTTGCGCAGCCGTGCCTGTTCGGCGGTCAGACGGGTCTGGTTCAGCTGATTCATCTGCTCGGTCAGCTGTGCCTCAGCCGCGATGACCTGCAGTTGCAGGTTGGAGTTCTTCAGCGCGACCAGCGGCTGGCCGGCCTCGACCAATGCGCCCTCCTCGACGTGGACTTCGGTGATCTGCCCGCCTTCGACTGCATCCAGATACACGGTGGTACGTGGCACGATGTTGCCGGTTACCGGAATATACTCGCGGAACGTGCCGTAGCCGACCGTGGCCACAGTCACCCTGTCGGCGCTGACGGTGACGGCACGCTCGAGCCCGTAGCGCTGCCAGCCCCAGGCGGCCAGCGCGAATAGGGCGGTCGCGGCGACAGCGGTTCCGACACGCCCGGGTGTCAGCAGGCGGCGCTCCAGACGCCGGTCCATGGACGACAGCACGACGTCGTCGTGGGGATCGCCGGGCGGCAGGGGGGCCGGCTTCTTCCTGAGGGCAGTGAGACTCATTGCGCGGTTTGCTGTGTTGCCTATGCAATACAGTACTACTGTAATACAATACGCCTGTCAAGACGCCGACAATGGAGCCAGCTTGCAGCCATGACGCAGGATGTTCGCACCTGGGATGACGACCGGCCGATCTACCGTCAGCTGATGGAAGAGATCGTGAGCCGCATACTCGACCGCACCTATCGCGAGGGCGAACTGCTGCCATCGGTTCGCCAGCTCGCGAACGACTTTCTCGTCAATCCGCTGACCGCGGCACGCGCATACCGCGAACTTGAGGAATACACCGAACCGCGGCGCGGTATCGGCCTGGTCGTCAAGGAAGGCGTGCGTGAACTTCTGCTGAAGCGTGAACGCAGACGCTTCCTTCAGGAAGAATGGCCGGCGGTGCGCGAGCGCATCAGGGCGCTTGATCTTGCGCTTTCCGATCTTCTTGATGAGTAGTTGTTGTCCCCGCGGTCTGCCTTAGTTCGAACGGGGTGAAGGTTCCCGTCGCGCCGTTTCAGGGATCATCCCGGCCGTCCGCAACTCGCACCCGTGTCTCCAGCGGCGTTCTGGCGGCCGCATGCAGAAAGCAGGTTCGCTCGCCCATGACGACGATACGTCCGGCGGCTGCCTCGTCGGCCGGTGTCTCAAGCTCCACGAAAGTCAGCACCGGTGATGCGGTCGGCGCCGTTGGCTGGCCGCCGGCATTCTCATTGTCGCCATCGCCATCGCCATCGGCATGGCCATCCGCACCGCCGCTGCCGAAAGCCGTGACCTGAGCGATTGCATAGCGGTCCAGCGGCAGTTTCAGAATCGTCACGTAGCGGCCGATCTGCGTCAGATAACAGAACGCGATGCCGGCCGAGAGATAGACCAGCGGTGCCGGTGCGCGCTCGCCGCCGGACAGGGCGT
>JBJHCZ010000017.1:0-68739 GCA_050486285.1 Chromatiales bacterium | reverse complement strand
GCTTTCCGCAGCGAAGTCAAGCGCAGCCTCGCCGGAGCCCGAAGGGTGCCGCGCAGCGGCAGCGAGGCGAGCCATTCGCGGAGGAAAGCCGCCGGGGGACCGCTTCAACAGCCTGCTGCCAAGCAGTGACGATGACTCAGGCGGTCAGGCCGAGATTGGCGGCGCGGATGGCGTGGATGCGGTCGCGGATGCGGGCGGCCTCCTCGAATTCGAGGTCGCGGGCGTGCCGGTGCATCTGTTTCTCGAGCGCGGCGATCTCGCGCGCGAACTCCTGCGGCGACATGCCGCCGTATTCGATGACCGGCTCCGCGACCTTCGCGTACTCGCGCGAACCGAGCGCGACCTCGGGCGCCTCGCCCTCGATGATGTCGCGAATCGCCTTGCGGATGCCGACCGGCGTGATGCCGTGCGCCTCGTTGTACGCGACCTGCTTGCGACGGCGTCGTTCGGTCTCGTCGAGCGCGCGTCGCATCGAGCCGGTGATCCTGTCGGCGTACATGATCACGCGCCCTTCGAGGTTGCGCGCGGCGCGGCCGATGGTCTGGATCAGCGAGCGGTCGGAGCGCAGGAAGCCCTCCTTGTCGGCATCGAGGATCGCGACCAGCGAGACCTCCGGGAGGTCGAGGCCCTCGCGCAGCAGGTTGATGCCGACCAGCACGTCGAAGGTGCCGAGACGCAGGTCGCGGATGATCTCGATACGCTCGACGGTGTCGACGTCGGAATGCAGGTAGCGGACCTTGATGTCATGCTCGGCGAGATACTCGGTCAGGTTCTCGGCCATGCGCTTGGTCAGTGTCGTCACCAGCACGCGTTCGTCGCGCGCGACGCGCAGGCGCGCCTCGGACAGGAGGTCATCGACCTGGGACGCGACCGGACGTACCTCGACCTCGGGATCGACGAGCCCGGTCGGGCGCACGACCTGTTCGACGATCGCATCGGAGCGCTCGAGTTCGTAGCCCCCCGGCGTCGCCGACACGAAGATCGTCTGCGGCACGATGCGCTCGAATTCCTCGAAGTTCAGCGGCCGGTTGTCGAGCGCCGACGGCAGCCGGAAACCGTGCTCGACCAGCGTCAGCTTGCGCGAGCGATCGCCGCGATACATGCCGCCGACCTGCGGAATCGTGATGTGGCTCTCGTCGATGACCATGATCGCGTCGGCCGGCAGATAGTCGAGCAGCGTCGGCGGCGGCTCGCCGGCGTTGCGCCCGGACAGGTAGCGCGAATAGTTCTCGATGCCGGAACAGTAGCCGAGCTCCTGCATCATCTCGATATCGAAGCGCGTGCGCTGTTCGAGCCGCTGCGCCTCGAGCAGCTTGCCGGCGCCGCGCAGCTCGTCGAGCCGGGTACGCAGCTCGTCCTTGATCTCGTCGATCGCATTCATCAGGATCTCACGCGGCGTCACATAATGGGTCTTCGGATAGACCGTCAACCGCGGCACGCGGCGCAGGATCTCGCCGGTCAGCGGGTCGAAATACGCGAGCGACTCGATCACGTCGTCGAACAGCTCGACGCGTACGGCCTCGCGTTCGGACTCGGCCGGGAAGATATCGATGACCTCGCCGCGGACGCGATACGTACCGCGGGCCAGTTCGACATCATTGCGGGTGTACTGGAGATCGGCGAGATGGCGCAGGATCCCGCGCTGGTCGGCCTGCGCCCCGCGCGCCAGGTGCAGCACCATCTTCAGGTAGGAGCGCGGGTCGCCGAGGCCGTAGATGCAGGACACCGACGCGACGATGATCGCGTCGCGGCGCTCGAGCAGGGCCTTGGTCGCCGACAGCCGCATCTGCTCGATCTGCTCATTGATCGTCGCGTCCTTTTCTATATAGGTATCGGTGGTCGGGACATAGGCCTCGGGCTGGTAATAGTCGTAATAGGAGACGAAATACTCGACCGCATTGGCGGGGAAGAACTCGCGCATCTCGCCGTAGAGCTGCGCCGCCAGCGTCTTGTTCGGCGCCAGCACCAGGCACGGACGCTGCAGTCCCTCGACGACATTCGCGATCGTGTAGGTCTTGCCGGACCCGGTCACGCCGAGCAGGGTCTGGGACGCCAGCCCGGCGCTCAGCCCCTCGCTCAGCGCGGCGATCGCCCGCGGCTGGTCGCCGGCCGGCGCGTACGCGGAATGCAGCTCGAATTTCCGGTCCATGTCGATCTTTTGCTGTTGGTCAACCGTCTATATTACACTTGCCCCGCATTATTCATGAACGCGGGTTCCGCAGATCCGGGCCTGTCCCGGTCAGGGCTTTTCAGGACCGCCATGAACCCATCCCTGGGGGCTGCCGGCGAGACATCCTGTCTCGCAGGCTCCTGAAAAGCCCTGACCGGGACAGGCCCTCCGGAGAGGGCGAGCGGTTCATGAATAATACGAAGCAACGAATCCGATAACACGAACAAGGCAGGCGCGTGAAACTTTCTCAACGGGTACAGCGGATCAAGCCGTCGCCGACGCTGGCGATGACCGCACGGGCGGCGCGTCTGCGCGCCGAGGGCAAGGACATCATCGGGTTCGGCGCCGGCGAGCCCGACTTCGACACCCCGGATCACATCAAGCAGGCCGCGATCGACGCGATCAACGCCGGCTTCACCAAGTACACCGCGGTTGCCGGCATCGCGCCGCTGCGCGAGGCCGTCGTCGCCAAGTTCCGCCGCGACAACGGCCTCGAGTACCAGGCCTCGCAGGTGCTGGTCTCGGTCGGCGGCAAGCAAAGCTTCTACAACCTGGCCCAGGCCCTGCTCGACCCGGGCGACGAGGTCATCATCCCGGCGCCCTACTGGGTGTCCTATCCGGACATGGTCGTGCTCGCCGACGGCGTGCCGGTCATCGTCGACAGCGGCATCGAGCAGGGTTTCAAGATCGACGCGGCCGCGCTCGAGGCCGCGATCACGCCGAAGACCCGGCTCGTCGTCCTCAACAGCCCGTCGAATCCGACCGGAGTCGCCTATACCCGTGATGAACTCGTCGCGCTCGGCGAGGTGCTGTTGCGTCATCCGGACATCGTCGTCGCCAGCGACGATATCTACGAACACATCCGGCTCGACGAACAGCCGTTCTGCAACATCCTGATGGCCTGCCCCGCGCTGTACGACCGCGCGATCGTCCTCAACGGCGTTTCGAAGGCGTATTCGATGACCGGCTGGCGCATCGGCTACGCGGCCGGCCCGAAGCCGCTGATCGCGGCGATGGAGAACATCCAGTCGCAGAGTACGTCGAACCCGACCTCGATCTCCCAGGTCGCGGCCCAGGCCGCGCTCGAGGGCGACCAGTCGTGCATCGAGGAGATGAATCGCGCGTTTCGCGAGCGCCACCGCTATGTCGTCGATACGCTGAACGCGATGGAAGGCGTGCACTGCCTGCCGTCGAACGGCGCCTTCTACGCGTTTCCGGACATGCACGGCGCGATCGGGCGCCTCGGCGTCGGCGACGATATCGCGTTCGGGGAATATCTGATCAACGAAGCCGGCGTGGCGCTCGTGCCGGGCTCCGCGTTCGGCGCGCCCGGTTACATGCGGCTGTCGTTCGCGACCAGCCTCGACAATCTGCGCAAGGGCCTGCAGCGCATCGGCGACTGCCTGAAATAATATTTCACCGCCGCCAGGCGGCCTTCAGCTTCATGCAGTCGCGCCGCCACTCGCAATCCCGCTCGCGGCAGCTGAAACGATCGTCATCGAGATAGCACGGCTTGTGCCCCTCGGCCTGCTGAATCGCGTGGATCAGTATCTTTTTCGACGCATGGACGAGATGCCGGTTCAATCCGAGCGTCTGGGCACGCGCCCTCAGTTGCTGCAATTCCATCTGGCTTGTCCTGTTCTTCCGTCTATCACTCGCCCGCAGTATAGACAGCGAATCTGACAGAAGGTTTACAAGGTCATTGATTGTTATTGTCAAAGCCGGGCAGCCGGCGCGAGTAATGTCGACCCGGCGAGACAGGACTTTAGGCTCGGACGCGCCCTCATGACTGTCCGGCGCATCGATCCTGCCGGGGGGAAACCATGCGCAGCCGATGTTGTCGGAAATGGCGCGGGACGTCGCTGTTTAACGACATTAGATTATTAAAATAAGTTAATAATAAATATCGTTTATATTATTGACTAATACTACGAAAGTACTAGTCTCTGGTCTGTTCGCTGGTCACCAGCGGACCACGCATACGGCAGGGGCAGATCATGTCCGCATTGCGGGAAGACCAGGTACTCATACTTGCGGCCGGGATGCCACGCTCGGGAAGCACATGGCTGTACAACGCGGTGCGTCTGCTGCTGGCGGCAAATCCCGCCGTCGCTGATGATCTCGGTTGCGGCTGGATCGCCGACTGGGACACGATTTCGCAACGTAAATACCTGTTGGTCAAACTCCACAACTACGATGTCGGGGCGGTCGTCTTGTCGAGGGCGGTGTTCTACTCCTATCGTGACGTGCGCGATGCGATCGCCAGCCAGAAACGGCGCTTCGGCGGCACGCCCGACATGTTGTGGGCGGACATGTACATCCATCAGCATGAGCTGTGGATGCAACAGGCCTGCTATGCGATGAAGTACGAAACCCTGCTGCAGGACCAGGCGGGCATGATCGCCGACCTCCTGTCCGCCCTCGATGGCAGCGAGCTGCTGCCGCCTTCGCCGGCGCCCCGACCGGATCCGGCCGCGGTGGCGCAGGAACTCCGCCGGCTCGCGGAACATCCCCTCCCCGATGAAAACGCCGGATATGACAGGACCACCCTGTATCACCCCGGCCATATCACCGACGGCCGCCCGGGATCCTGGGTGGGCTGGCTCGATGCCGACCTGGTGATTCGCATCACCGAGAAGTATGGCTGGTGGCTGGAGAAGTACGGCTATTCGACAGAGACGGAGACCGTTTCGTCAGGATTGGCTCCCCGGGCCGGACTCGAACCAGCGACCAAGTGATTAACAGTCACCTGCTCTACCTACTGAGCTACCGGGGAATATTAGAGGCAATTCAGGGCGCTAATGGTACTGAATCGGCGTTCCCGCGGTCAACAGGAGATTTGCCCCGGCGCGCGCCGCGCGGCTACGATGACTACCAGGAACACCTTGAACCGGCAGTCATTCGGAGCGGCGATGGCGGACAACAAGAATCCCGGTGACGACGATCGCGCGCTGTTCCGCGCCAGCGTGCGGGGCGTGACCCGCCTGCGCCAGGAACGCAGGCCGCCGCCGCGCAAGCGGGTCAAACCGGTCCCGCGCATGACCCTCGAGGACGAGGCGCAGGTGCGTCGCGACATGCTCGACCTCCCGTTCGACGACGCCGAGGTCGAGACCGGCGAGGAATTGCTGTACACGCGGCCCGGGTTGCAGCACAACCTGATGCGCAAGCTGCGCCGCGGCCAGTATGTGACCCGCGCCGAACTCGATCTCCACGGCATGACCGCCGCCGAGGCCCGCCCCGCGCTCGCCGACTTCATCGCCCGCTGCCAGGCCCGCGACCTGCGCTGCGTGCGCATCATCCACGGCAAGGGGTTGAGCTCGCCCGATCGCAAGCCGGTGCTGAAATCACGCGTCAATGCCTGGCTCCAGCGCAGCGATGCCGTACTCGCCTTCTGCTCGGCGCGGCCGCGCGACGGCGGCACCGGCGCGCTCTATGTGCTGCTGAAAAGACCCGACTGAACGGGAACGCGCGCCGATACTGCCCGCGCGACTCTGCTAGAATATCGCCTTTTTCGCCGACGACACCCCTGCGTTATGGACGACTCCCGACCGGAAACCCCGCCGCGCGCCCTTGCCGATCCGTTCGCGCCGGCGCTGCCGTCGGCAGCCGACGCCCCCGCGCGCTGGGGCCGCTTGTACGGCAGCGGCGTCGCGCTGGTCATCGCGAATACTGCCTTGCAGGCACGCAGGCCGCTGGTCGTGCTGGTCCCGGACATGCCGGCCGCGGAGCGCCTCGACCACGCCTTGCGCTTCTTCCTCGGCGGCGCCGATCTGCCGCTGCTGATGCTGCCGGACCGCGAGACCCTGCCCTATGACGTGTTCTCGCCGCACCAGGACATCGTCTCGGAACGCCTCGATGCGCTGCATCGCCTGCCGCGGCTCGAACGCGGCATCCTGATCCTGCCGGTGCCGACCGCGCTGGTGCGCCTGCCGCCGCGCGAATTCCTCGACGCCTACAGCCTGCGCTTCGCGGTCGGCGAACGCATCGACGTCGACGAGTTGCGCCGGCGCCTCGATCGCAGTGGCTACCGTCATGCCTCGCAGGTGATGGAACACGGCGAATACTGCGTACGCGGCAGCCTGCTCGACCTGTTCCCGATGGGCAGCGCGGATCCTTACCGCATCGACCTGCTCGACGACGAGATCGACAGCATCCGCGTGTTCGATCCCGAGACGCAACTGTCGACCGAACGCGTCGACGCGATCCGGCTGATGCCCGCGCGCGAGTTTCCGCTCAACGACGAGGCGATCGACCGTTTCCGCCAGGGATTTCGCCGCCTCATCGACGGCGACCCGCAGCGCTGCCAGGTCTATCGCGACGTCAGCCAGGGCATCGCCCCGCCCGGCATCGAATACTACCTGCCGCTGTTCTTCGAGCGAACGATGACGCTGTTCGACTATCTGCCGCCGCAGAGCCGTTTGCTCCTGCTCGACGGATGCGATGCCGCCGCGATCCATTTTCACGAAGAGATCAGCGAGCGCTACGAACAGGGCCGGCATGACATCGAACGCCCGCTGCTGCCGCCGGAACGCCTGTTCCTGCCGATCGACGAACTCGAGGCCGGGGTCTCCCGCCTGCCGCGGGCCAGCCTGCAAGCCTTCGCGGCGGAGGGCAGCGAACCCGGTGCGATCGATTTCGCGCTCGGCGCTGCCCCCGATCTGGGCCTGCCGCCGCATGCGCGCGAACCGTTCGCGCCGCTGCGCAAATTTCTCGACGACTTCCCCGGTCGCGTGCTGCTGGTCGTCGAGACGCCGGGGCGCCGCGAGGCGCTGACCGGCATGCTGCGCGACGCGATGGAGCGACCGCCGCGCGAGGTCGACGGCTGGCGCGCGTTCCTCGACAGTGACGCCCGCCTCGCGATCACGGTCGGCGATCTCGACCGCAGCGTGCAGATGGACACGCCGCGCATCGCCATCCTGACCGAGAGCCAGCTGTTCGGCGAATACGCGATGCAGCGCCGGCGCCGCGCAAAGCGCCGCGAACGCGATGCCGACGCGATCATCCGCCATCTCGGCGAGCTCGAACCCGGCGCGCCGGTCGTCCACGAGGAACATGGGGTCGGCCGCTATCTCGGCCTGCAGACCCTCGACAGCGGCGGCTTCGCGACCGAATTCCTGAAGCTCGAATACGCCGGCGGCGACAAGCTCTATGTGCCGGTCGCGTCGCTGCACCTGATCAGCCGCTACACCGGCGCCTCGCCGGAATCGGCGCCACTGCACAAGCTCGGCAGCGGCCAGTGGCAGAAGGCGCGGCGGCGCGCCGCCGAGCGCGCGCGCGACGTCGCCGCCGAACTGCTCGACATCTATGCGCGGCGTCAGGCGCGCGCGGGTCGCGTACTGCCGCCGCCGGATGACCTGTACGCCGCCTTCGCCGCTTCCTTCCCGTTCGAGGAGACCCCGGATCAGCAGGACGCGATCCGCGACGTCATCAACGACCTGACCTCCGGCCGGCCGATGGACCGCCTGGTCTGCGGCGACGTCGGCTTCGGCAAGACCGAGGTCGCGATGCGCGCGGCCTATGTCGCAGTGCAGGGCGGCGCCCAGGTCGCGGTGCTGGTGCCGACGACGCTGCTCGCGCAGCAGCATTATCGCAACTTCCAGGACCGCTTCGCCGACCTGCCGGTGCGGGTCGACGTGCTGTCGCGCTTCCGCGCCGGCAAGGAAACCGCCGACGTGATCGAACGCCTGGCCGACGGCCGCATCGATATCGTCATCGCGACCCACAAGCTGTTGCAGCCGTCGGTCCGCTTCAAGGATCTCGGCCTCGTCATCATCGACGAGGAGCAGCGCTTCGGCGTGCGCCAGAAGGAGCGGCTCAAGGCGCTGCGCGCCGAGGTCGACGTGCTGACGCTGACCGCGACGCCGATCCCGCGCACGCTGAACATGGCCCTGGCCGGGCTGCGCGACCTGTCGATCATCGCGACCCCGCCGCTGCGTCGCCTCGCGGTCAAGACCTTCGTCCGCGAATGGAGCCGCCCGCTGCTGCGCGAGGCCTGCCTGCGCGAGATCCATCGCGGCGGCCAGGTCTATTTCCTGCACAACGAGGTGCGCAACATCGAGAAGATCGCCGCCGAGCTGCGCGAGGTCGTCCCCGAGGCCGATATTCGCGTCGCCCATGGCCAGATGCCCGAACGGGAACTCGAGCGCATCATGCTCGATTTCTATCACCAGCGCTTCAACGTGCTGGTGTGCACGACGATCATCGAGAGCGGCATCGACATCCCGAACGCGAATACCATCGTCATCAACCGCGCCGACCGCTTCGGGCTCGCCCAGCTTTACCAGTTGCGCGGCCGCGTCGGCCGCTCGCATCACCAGGCCTATGCCTGGCTGATCGTGCCGGACCACCGCGCGATGACGCCCGATGCGGTCAAGCGCCTCGAGGCGATCGAGTCGATCGACGCCCTCGGCGCCGGCTTCACGCTCGCGACCCATGACCTCGAGATCCGCGGCGCCGGCGAACTGCTCGGCGACGAACAGAGCGGCCAGATCCACGAGGTCGGCTTCTCGATGTACTCCGACCTGCTCGAACGCGCGGTCGCGGCGCTGAAGGCCGGCAAGGAACCGGCGATCGACGCCCCGCTCGCGCTCGACACCGAGGTCGAGCTCGGCGTACCCGCACTGATCCCGGATGACTGGCTGCCCGATGTGCACAGCCGTCTGGTCATGTACAAGCGCATCGCCGGCGCGCGCGACGACGAGGAGCTGCGCGAACTCCAGGTCGAGATGATCGACCGCTTCGGTCTGCTGCCGGAACCGGTCAGGAACCTGTTCCGCATCGCCGCGCTGAAGCGTCTTGCGCTGCCGCTCGGCATTCGCAAGATCGACCTGACGGGCGGCCACGGCCGCCTCGTGTTCGGACCGGAGCCGGCGATCGACGTCGCGAAGGTGATCGCGCTGGTGCAGCGCGATCCCCGGCACTATCGCTTCCACGGCGGCGAGCGCCTGCAATTCGCGCTCGACGGCGATGATCCCGAGGCGCGGTTGCGCGCCGCGCGCGCGCTGCTCGACGGGATTTCGCCTGACGGCCCGGCATGATCGGCCAAAGTCCTATTTTCATCGGCGCTGATTTGATGTAAAGCTGTCCTCCGGTGTCCGCAGCGATCCGGTGCGACTGATGAAGCCATCCCGATCCCGACGTCCGCTCAGCCCCGCCGCCGACGGGACAACAGCGCCCGCCGAACTGCGGCGGCTGGCGCTCGACAATATCCTCGACGGCGAGGCGCTGCGCGCGCGGGTCGCGCGTTCGCTGCACGACGGCCTCGGCCAGTCGCTGAGCATCCTCAACCTGCATCTGTTCTGGCTGGCGCGGCACTGCGATGACGACGAGGCCGTGCGCGCGAAGATCGGCGAGATGCAGCAGGTGCTGGCATCGACGAACCGCGCACTCGAACGGCTCGCGCGCGACTGCCGGCCGCTGCGCCCGCCCGCCGATGCCGCCCTCGCCGATATCCTTGAATGCCAGCTGCGTCAGTGCGCGAGCCGTCACGGCATCCCCTGCGAGGCGACGATTCGCGGAGGCTTGCCCGAGCTGCCGGCGGATCACGTCGTCGCGATCGTCCACCTCCTCATCCGCTGTATCGACGCGCTGGCCGTGCACGCGCGCGGACTCGCATTCCTGTTCGATTGCGATGCGGCCTGGCTGACGATCGCGCTGCGCGCGCGGGGCGCGCGCGACCCTGGCGGAGACGTCGAGCTTGCGGCCGGGTGCCTGATTCGTGCGCTCGGCGGCGCCTGCGCCGTTCGCGGCGACACCGTCGAGATCGCGTTGCCGCTGCCGCGGGAGTCCGTCCGAGGGCGTGATGGCGCCGATTTACCCGCGCCGGCGCGCGATCGGCAACCCCCGGACTAGGACATAAGTAGTATTTTCTTTTATTCGCGCGTCCATTATGTTGGACATGAACCCTGACAGCAGCTGACGTCGGGGTGCATCCATCAGGTGAGACAGGGACGTCCACCTGTCCCTCGCGACATCACAACAACAAGAAGATGAAGCGATGATAAGGATATTGATTGCGGACGATCATGCGATCGTCAGGCAGGGACTGCGGCAGATCCTCGGCGAGGCCTCCGGCAAATATGTGGTCGGCGAGGCGGACAATGCAAACGATGCGATCAGGAAGGTGCGCGAGGAGCACTGGGATATCGTCCTGCTCGACATCAATCTCCCCGGCAAGAACGGCATCGACGCGCTGAAACAGATCAAGGGCGAGCGCCCCGACACCCGTGTCCTGGTCTTCAGCTTTCATACCGAGGACAGCTTCGCGCTGCGGGCGCTGCGCAACGGCGCCAGCGGCTACATCACCAAGAGCAGCCCGCCCGAACAACTGCTGTCGGCGATCGCCCGCGTGCTGCGCGGCGGCAAGTACATCACCCAGGCCGTCGCCGAAAAGCTCGCGAACGTCTTCGATACCGATTTCGACCGCCCGGCGCACGAGCGCCTGACCGATCGCGAATTCCAGATCTTCAACCTGCTCGCCGCCGGCCGCACGGTCTCGGAGATCGCCGCCGAGCTGTCGCTCAGCGTCAAGACGATCAGCACGCATCGCGCCAAGATCCTGAACAAGCTCGATCTCAGGAACAACGCCGAACTGATGCACTACTCGGTGCGCAATGCGATCACCGATGCCGTGATGGTTGCGGAGGCGCCGGCGTCTGAAGGGCCCTAGCCGGCGCCCTTGCCGTCTTCCCCGTCTCCGCCTTCGCGATCGAAGGCATCCTCGAAGCCGAAGCTGCGCAGGTCGCGGATGCGCCGCGGATAGAGGATGCCGTCGAGGTGATCGACCTCGTGTTGCACGACGCGGGCATGAAAGCCGCTCACCTCGCGCTCGAAGCGTTCGCCCTGCGGGCTGAACCCGGCATAGCGGACATGGGTGAAACGCGGCACCAGACCGCGCATGCCGGGCACGCTGAGACAACCCTCCCAGTCGTCTTCCGTCTTGCGACCGAGCGGCTGTATCAGCGGATTGATCAGGATCGTCGTCGGCACCGCCTCGGCGTCCGGGTAGCGCGGATTCTTCTCGAGCCCGAAGATCACGACGCGTTTCAGCACCCCGATCTGCGGCGCGGCAAGGCCGGCGCCGTCCGCCGCCGCCATCGTATCGAACATGTTGCGGATCAGTTCGTCGAGTCCCGGCGTGTTGAATTCGGTGACCGGCTCGGACACCCGCAACAGCCGGGGATCGCCCATCCTGAGAATCGTGCGCACTGCCATCTCAACCCGCTCCCGTTCCCTGTCTCAATCCCTGTCTCAATCCCTGTCTCAATCCCTGTCTCAATCCCGGTCTCGATCCCGGTCTCGATCCCGGTCTCGATCCCGGTCTCGATCCGGGAACCCTGATGTTACGATGAACCGTCTTATGGTGTATCCTGCAGACCTCTGCACCGACTATCGCCGCCATCCCGACGCCCCGATGCGCATGCCCCCGATCCTGATCGCCCTCGCCCTGCCGCTGGCCCTGGCCGTCGCGCAGGCCGCCACCGACGAGCGCGACGACTGGTATGATATCGAGGTCATCGTGTTCGAACACAAGGCCGGTCCCGGGGCCGCCGCCGAGGCCTGGACCCTCGACCCGGGCGCCCCGGCCATCGAACTCGCGATCGAGGCGGCCCCGCCGCCGGGCGAAGTCCCGCGCCTGCTGACCGAGTTGCTGCCCGCGGTCGACGTCCGCGTCCCCTACCGCCGGCTCGATCCGGCGGAGCTCAGGCTGGAACGCCTCTATAACCGGCTGACGGTCTCCGCCGACTACGAACCCCTGCTGCACGTCGGCTGGCGTCAGCCGGCCAATCCCGACCAGCCGGTGCGCGGCGTGCGGGTACACTCCCCGACGGCCGTCGACGCCGCCCGCCTGCCGCCCTCGACGCTGTTCATCGACACCAGCGCGACCCGCGCCCCGGCGCCCCGCGCGCGGACCGTCGACGGCATCGTCAGCCTGCAGCGCAGCCGTTTCCTGCACGTGAATCTCGACCTGCTGCTGTCGGAACCCGCCGCCGGGACGACCGAGGCCGGGTTCTTCAGTATCTTCAGCCGCCGGGAGAACCGCCCGACGATCTGGCGCCTGCAGGCCCAGCGCCGTATCCGCGTCAACGAAGTCCATTACTTCGATCACCCGGTGTTCGGCGTGATCGTGCAGGTGACGCCCCACACCCCGTCCGATTGATCGCGCGCCGCGGTCGTCCCGTTTGCCGGGGCGATCTGGCAGATCCGGGCCCAGCCCGCCCAGGGCCTTTTCAGGACCGCCATGAACCCATCCCTGGGGGCTGCCGCCGAGACATCCTGTCTCGGCGGCTCCTGAAAAGACCCTGGGCGGACTGGGCCCTGCTGATGTGGAAGCAGCCGACAAACGGGACGACCGCGGCGCGGGGAACCGGAATTGATCAGAGTGCCGGCACCAGCGACTCGAGGACCTTGCGGACCTTGTCCATGCCGACCTTCAGATTCTTCTCGATCTCCGCCATCTCGATCGGCGCGGCGCCGCCGCGACCGGCGGCCCAGTTCGCGACCACCGCGAGCGCGGCGTAATCGAGATCGAGTTCGCGCATCAGCGCGGCCTCCGGCATCGCGGTCATGCCGACGATCGTGCAGCCGTCGCGCTCCATCCGGTTGATCTCGGCCGCGGTCTCGAGACGCGGCCCCTGGGTCACGCCGTAGGTCCCCTCCTCGCAGGCCTCCATCGCCATCGCGCGACAATGCGCGATCAGCAACTGCCGCAGTTCCTCGCTGTACGGATTCGTGAAATCGATGTGCGTGACCTCGTCGAGGTCCTGCTCGAAGAAGGTCGCCGCACGCGACCAGGTGTAGTCGATGATCTGGTCCGGGACCACGAGCCGCGCCGGCGGCAGGTCGTCGCGGATGCCGCCGACCGCCGCGACCGCAATGACGCGGCGGACGCCGGTCTGGCGCAGCGCCCAGGCATTCGCGCGATAGTTGATCCGGTGCGGCGGGATCGTGTGGCCGTAACCGTGACGCGCGAGGAATACGACCTCGCGGCCGCCGAGCACGCCGAAGGTCAGCGGACCCGACGGCTCGCCGTAAGGCGTGTGGACGACTTCGCGGCGCAGGATCTCGAGCCCCTTCAGCGAGGTCAGGCCGGTACCGCCGATGATCGCGAGTTCAGACATGTTCCTCCTTCACGGCAAAGATGCCGGGGGCATTGCGCAGATAGTCCTTGTAGTCCATGCCGTAGCCGAACACATAACGATCCGGGACTTCGAGGCCGGTGAACTCCGGGCGGTAATCGGCCTTGCGGTCGTGCCGTTTATCGACCAGCACCGCGCCCCAGACGCGCACCGCGCCGGCGTCGACGCAATAGCGATGGATCGCGGCCAGGGTATGGCCTTCGTCATAGATATCGTCGACCAGCAGCACGGTACGTCCTTCGAGCGTGACATGCGGGTGCGCGCGCCAGTGCAGTTCGCCGCCGCGGGTCTCGCCGCGGTAACGGGTCGCGTGCAGGTAATCGACCTGTAGCGGAAAGTCGAGCCGCGGCAGCAGCAGTCCGGCCGGGATCAGCCCGCCGTGCAGCACCGCGATGACCAGCGGATTCGCGTCGCGCAGCGCATCCGAGATCGCCGCCGCGAGCCGGTCGACGGCGGCATCGACCGCAGCCGCGTCATGCAGGCATTCCGCCGCCCTGTACACCGCCAGTGCCTGTTCCGCCGTGATCGCCATGGATTGGATTCGTGATTACTGCCGTGAATATCGTGTAATTATTCCGGGATCATCATCTTGGGATCTTCATCCGACCCCGAATTATACGTCCCCATCCGGGGGTTCACCAGCATGCTTCTCCAGCAATGCCAGCAGGCCCGCCTCGTCGATGACCTCGATGCCGAGTTCGCGCGCCTTCGCGAGCTTGGAGCCGGGATCGGCGCCGGCGACGACGCAGGAGGTCTTCGCCGACACGCTGCCGGTCACGCGCGCGCCGAGCGCCTGCAGGCGCGTCTTCGCGTCGTCGCGCGTCATCGATTCGAGCGCGCCGGTCAGCACGAAGGACTGGCCGGCGAGCGGTTGCGCGGCGCGCTCGCGCGGCCGGCCGGTCGGCCAGCGTACGCCATTGTCGCGCAGGCGCTTGATGATCTCGCGATTGTGCGGCTCGCGAAAGAACGCGGCGACATGGCCGGCGACGACCGGGCCGATATCGCGGACCTCCTGCAGGCGGGCCTCGTCGGCGGCGATCACCGCGTCGAGGTCGCCGAACTCGAGCGCAAGCTGCTGCGCGGTCGCCTCGCCGACCTCGGGGATGCCGAGCGCGAACAGGAAGCGCGCGAGCATGGTGTCGCGGCTGCGGTCGATCGCCTCGACCAGGTTCGCGGCCGACTTGTCCGCCATGCGCTCGAGCGCCGCGAGCTGCTCCTGCGTCAATTCATAGAGATCGGCCGGGCTGTCGACGAGCCCGCGCTCGACGAGCTGGTCGATCAGCTTGTCGCCGAGGCCGTCGATGTCCATCGCCCGCCGCGACGCGAAGTGCGCGATCGCCTGCTTGCGCTGCGCCGGGCAGTAGAGTCCTCCGCTGCAGCGCGCGACGACCTCGCCCTCCGGACGCACGACTGCGGAGCCGCACACCGGACAGGCCTCCGGTATGCGGAACCGGCGCGCGCCCTTCGGTCGCCGCGACTCGACCACGCCCATGACTTGCGGGATCACGTCGCCGGCGCGGCGCACGATGACGGTGTCGCCGACGCGCAGGTCGAGGCGCTCGATCTGCGCGATGTTGTGCAGCGTCGCATTGGTCACGGTGACGCCGCCGACATGGACCGGCTCGAGGCGCGCGACCGGCGTCAGCGCGCCGGTGCGACCGACCTGGAACTCGATCGCGCCCAGGACCGTCAGCTCCTCCTTCGGCGGGAATTTCCACGCCACCGCCCAGCGCGGCGCGCGCGCGACGAAGCCGAGCGCCTGCTGTCCCTCGATGTCATCGACCTTGAACACGATGCCGTCGATCTCGTAGGCAAGCGCGTCGCGTCGATCTTGCAGGCGCCGGTAATAGGCGAGACAGCCGTCGAGGCTGTCGACGACGGCCTGCTCCGGACAGACCGGGAATCCCCAGCCGGCAAGGCGCTCGAGGATGCCGTGCTGCGTGCCGGGCAGCTCGCCGCCGTCGACCTTGCCGACGCCGTAGCAGTAGATGTCGAGCCGGCGCGCCGCGGTCATCTTCGGATCGAGCTGGCGCAGTCCACCGGCGGCGGCGTTGCGCGGATTCGAGAACAGGCGCTCGCCCTTGCGCAGGGCCTCCTCGTTGATGGCCTCGAAGGCCTGCTTCGGCAGGTAGACCTCGCCGCGCACCTCGAGCAGCGGCGGCCAGCCCTGCCCGGCGAGGCGCAGCGGCAGGCGATGGATCGTGCGCAGGTTGCGGGTGATGTCCTCGCCGGTGACGCCGTCGCCGCGGGTCGCGCCCTCGACGAAGACGCCGTCGCGATAGACCAGGCTGACTGCGACGCCGTCGAGCTTCGGTTCGGCGTTGTAGGCGACTGTGTCGCGCCCGAGCCCGCCGCGCACGCGCCGGTCGAAGTCGCGGAATTCCTCCTCGTTGTAGGCATTCGCGAGCGACAGCATCGGGATCTCGCGGCGGATCTTGCCGAAGGCCGCGACCGGCTCGGCGCCGACACGCTGTGTCGGTGAGTCTGCCGTTCTCAATTCGGGGTATTGCGCCTCGATGTCCTGCAGCTCGCGCAGCAGGCGATCAAACTCGGCGTCGGGAATTTCCGGCGCGTCGAGGACGTAATAGAGGTGATTGTGGCGGTTGATCTGGTCGCGCAGCGCGGCGGCGCGCGCGGCGATGGCCTTTCGGGCTTCCACTCAGCCGACCGCCATCTCCACGGCCTCGTCGACATCGACCGCGACCATCCGGGACACGCCGGGCTCGTGCATCGTGACGCCGATCAGCTGGTTGGCCAGCTCCATCGTGATCTTGTTGTGGGTGATGACGATAAACTGGACACGATCGGACATCTCGCGGACGAGGTTGCAGAAACGCCCTGCATTGGTGTCATCGAGCGGCGCATCGACCTCGTCGAGCATGCAGAACGGGGCCGGGTTCAGTTCGAACAGCGCAAACACCAGCGCGACCGCGGTCAATGCCTTCTCGCCGCCCGACAGCTGGTGGATGTTGACGTTGCGCTTGCCGGGCGGACGGGCCATCACCGACACGCCTGCATCGAGCAGATCGTCGCTGGTCATCTCGAGGCGGGCGACGCCGCCGCCGAACAGCTTCGGATACAGCTGCTGCAGGTGATCGTTGACGAGGTCGAAGGTCTCCTTGAAGCGGGCGCGGGTCTCCGTGTCGATCTTGCGGATCGCCTCTTCGAGTGTCGTCAGCGCCTCGTTGACGTCGGCGAGCTGCGCATCCAGCCAGTTCTTGCGCTCGGACTGCTCGGCGAATTCATCAATCGCGGCGAGATTGATCGCGCCCATACGCGCGATCTTCTGGTCGATGTCGGCGATGCGCGACTGCCAGGCATGTTCATCGGCATCCTCGGGCAATGCGTCGATGACCGCCTGCAGTTCGTGACCGGCCTCGGCGAGCTGCTCCAGCAAGGTCCGCTTCAGCACCGCGGTCTCCTGCCGTGACATGCGCAACTGGTCGAGCTGCTCGCGCTGCTGCTGGACGTCGTTCTCGGCATTGCCGCGGGCATCCTCGAGACCGCGCAGGTCATGCTCGCAATCCTCCAGCCGCCGCCGCGCGTCGGCAAGCCGGGTCTCGACCGCGAGCCGCTGTTCGAGCAGCTGTTCGAGCTCTTCCTTGATCCCTGCGATCGGTGCTTCGCTGCCGGCAAGTTCCGCCTGGAGTTCGCCATGCTGGCGCGCGATCTGGGTCAGCTGCCGCT
Organism: Chromatiales bacterium; assembly: GCA_050486285.1. Taxonomy (GTDB): domain Bacteria; phylum Pseudomonadota; class Gammaproteobacteria; order SZUA-140; family SZUA-140; genus JAITWN01. The sequence goes on along the minus strand of JBJHCZ010000017.1, from coordinate 51,744 downwards.
CCGTGCGTTCGAAACCGGCCTGCAAGGCGCCCAGGCGCGAACGTGCCGACTCCATGCGCACCGCGACCTCGCGCATCGCGCCGCGATCGGCCTGGGCCTGCGCGCGGCATTGGTCGAGACGGGCGCGCAGCGTATCGCGACGCTCGAGAAGCGCCTGGGTGCGTTGTTCATGTCCGAAGGTATCGGCGCCGAGTCGTTCGAGCCGGCTCTGCGCCTCCGCAAGACCGGCCTCGTCGCGCTCGATGCGGGCGCGGATGTCGGCGCTTTCCGCCGCGATCGCCTCGCGACGGCGCGCGATCTGTTCGAGACTGGCGTCTCGCCGGCTCAGTTGCGCGCGCACCTCGGCCTGCTGCTGCGCGGACTCGTCGAGGCGCTGACGGCAGGTCTCGCGTGCCTGTTCGAACGCTGTGAGTTCCTCGTTGGCCTGCTGCAACTGGCGCTCGAGTTCGGCGACCTCGTCGGCGGATTGTTCCAGGGACTGCGCCAGTTCGCGCAGGGCCTGCTCGCGCGCAAGCACGCCGGCCTTGCCGTCGCCGGCGTCGACGACGCGCAGCCAGCCCGCGCCGATCCACACCCCGCCGCGCGTGACGACCGATTCATGGGCGCCGAGACGCGGGCGCAGGGCCAGGGCCTCGGCGATGGTGTCTGCTGCATAGATCCCGTTCAGCAGACCTTCGAGCGACCACGGCGCGCGCACCTTCGCGACGATCGGCGTGCCGAGCGTCCCCGACGATTGCGCCGTCGCGGCCGTGGTATCGAATACGGCGAGCGTGCCGTCGCCGAGCGACTCGAGGTGGCGCGCGATCTCGTCGCTCGACGTCACGCAGACCGCCTCGAGGTCGGGTCCGAGCACGGTCTCGACCGCGCGCTCCCAGCCGGCCTCGACGTCGATATCCTCGGCGAGCCGGCGGGCATCGGCGAGACCGCGCGCTTCGAGCCATTGCGATACCGATGAGGCCTGCTTGCCGAGCGCGACCTGCTGCACGGCATCGAGCGAGGCATGCCGCTTTTCGAGTTCCTGCTGCGCGCGGCGCTTTGCCTCGACGGCCTCGATCGCGCGGGCGCGCGACTCGCGCTGCGCCGCAATGCGAACGATGAGCCCTTCCTGTTCGTGACGCAGGGCCTCGAGGGCTTCGTTGATCTCCGTCGCGCGCGTCTCCAGCCGGTCACCGAGCGCGGGATCGTCGCTCTCGGCGGCCAGCCCGCGTTCCTCGGCCTCGAGCCGGCCGAGGCGTTCGCGCAGGCCGCGCAATTGTTCTTCGAGATGGCGGATCTGCGTCTGCTCGACTTCGAGCGCGCGATTCTGCTCGGAGGCCGCGCGGTTGGCGGCGTCCCACTCGCCCTGCCATTCGGTCATGCCCTGCTCGGCCTCGGCGAGCGCCGTCGCTGAGGCCTGCTCGGCCTCCTCGCAGCGGCGAAACTCCGGCTCGCCCTCGGCGAGTTGCCGTTCCAGCGCGACGATCTGTTCGCGATCCTGGGCGAGATGGCGGTTTGCCTCGTCGCGGGCGCGCTCGAGTTCGGCGAGATCGGCCTGGGCCTTCTGCTGGCGCTCACGGGCGTGCTGGATCGACTGTTCGGCGCGGGAGATGCGCGAGCCGAGGTCGTAGAACTCGGCCTGGATGCGGTTGAACTGCTCATTCGCGTCGACCTGCCCGGCGCGGCGCGCCTCGATCTGCGCCTCGACTGCGCGCAGCCCGGCGATCGCCTTTTCGACGGCGTTGTCCTGCGCGGCGATCGCGCGCTCCTGGCCGGCGAGTTGTCCGTCGAGGCCGCGGACCCGCAGCGCGAGCAGCTGGCCCTTCAACAGGCGTTCCTCCTGCTTCAGCTCGCGATAACGCTCGGCGGCCTTGGCCTGCCGTTGCAGTGTCTGCAGGCGTTTCTCAAGTTCCGCCACCAGGTCATTGAGTCTGTTGAGATTCTCTCGCGTATCACGGATGCGGCTCTCGGTCTCGCGGCGGCGCTCCTTGTATTTCGAGATGCCGGCCGCCTCCTCGAGGAACACGCGCAGTTCCTCGGGCTTGGCCTCGATCAGGCGCGACACCGTCCCCTGCTCGATGATCGCGTAGCTGCGCGGGCCGAGCCCGGTACCGAGGAAGATATCGGTGATGTCGCGGCGGCGGCAGCGGGTGCCGTTCAGATAGTAGATCGACTGACCGTCGCGCGAGAGCTGGCGCTTGATCGAGATCTCGGCGTACTGGGCATACTGGCCGCCGAGGCGGCCGGCGCTGTTGTCGAACACCAGTTCGACGGTGGCCTGGCCGATCGGCTTGCGCGACGAGGAGCCGTTGAAGATGACGTCGGCGAGCGCATCGCCGCGCAGGTTCTTGGCCGAACTCTCGCCCATGACCCAGCGCACCGCGTCGATGACGTTGGACTTGCCGCAGCCGTTCGGCCCGACGACGCCGACGAGCTGGCTCGGAAAGGTCACCGTCGTGGGATCGACGAAGGACTTGAAGCCCCCGAGCCTGATCTTCTTCAGTTGCATGGGTCGCCAAGATACAGGAAAAGCGCCGCGGCAGACAAGATAAACGCAGGGGGATCTGCTATGTTATTGACCGTTATTGTTTCGTGGTGCTGCATTCTTCATGAACGCCGTCGCAGCGGGATCCGGGCCCCGGCCGGGAGACACTTTTCAGGACCGCCATGAACCCATCCCTGGGGGCTGCCGCCGGGACATCCTGTCCCGGAGGCTCCTGAAAAGTGTCTCCCGGCCGGGGCCCTGCTGACGCCTTGTGCGGTTCATGAAGAATGCAGTCTGATCTGATTATCATTCATTGAGCACGTTGCCCATGCCAAGCAAACCCGGGAAGGAACTGGAAACCTTCGACAACCCGAATCCGGGCCGCGACTACACGGTCCGGATCCGGATCCCCGAGTTCACCTGCCTGTGCCCGAAGACCGGCCAGCCTGATTTCGCGACGCTGAATCTCGAATACGTGCCGGCGGAACGCTGCGTCGAACTGAAGTCGCTGAAGCTCTATATCTGGTCGTATCGTGACCGCGGGGCGTTCCATGAGGCCGTCACCAACGAGATCCTCGACGACCTCGCGCGCGCCTGCGAGCCGCACTACATGCGCCTGACCTCCGAGTTCAATGTCCGCGGCGGGATCTACACGACGGTCGTCGCCGAATTTCGCAGCGAGACCTGGGTCGCGCCGGAGCCGGTCAACCTGCCCTGATGCGGCGCGCGCTCGGCATCGACGTCGGCACCAGCGGCGGCCGCGGGGTCGTCATCGACTCAGAGGGCCGGGTGCTCGCCGAGGCCTCGGTGTGCATGCCGGCCGCGCGTCGCGACGGCGCGCAGCGCGAACAGTCGCCGGAGCTGTGGTGGGAGACCGTCTATTTCGTGTTGCGCGCGCTCGCGGCGAAGACGCCGCCCGGGGAAATCGACGCGCTGGCGGTCGACGCGACCTCGGCGACGCTGCTGCTCACCGATGCTGACGGCCGACCGCTCGGGCCGGCGCTGATGTACAACGACGCGCGCGCGACCCGCGAGGCCGAGCTTATCGCCGCGGTCGCCCCGACCGACTGCGCCGCGCACGGCGCCGGATCCGCGCTCGCAAAGTTGCTGTGGCTGCAATCGCAGCCCGCCATGCGGCAGGCCCGTCACGCGCTGCACCAGGCCGACTGGATCGCCGGGCGCCTCAGCGGTCGTTTCGGCATCAGCGACGAGAACAATGCGCTCAAGCTCGGCTATGATCCGCTGCGCCGGCGCTGGCCGGACTGGCTCGCGCGACTCGACGTCGATCACGCGCTGCTGCCCGAGGTCGTGCCGCCCGGCACCGCGATCGGGACGCTGAATGCACCGAAGATCCGCGCGCTCGGCTACCGCAAGGATCTCGCGATCGTCGCCGGCACCACCGACAGCGTCGCGGCGTTCATCGCGACCGGCGCGGACATGCCCGGCGACGCGGTGACCTCGCTCGGCTCGACGCTGGTGCTGAAGCTGCTGTCCGCACAACCGCTGTTCGCGCCGGCCTGCGGGATCTACAGCCACCGGCTCGGCGATCTCTGGCTCGCCGGCGGCGCGTCGAACAGCGGCGGCGCCGTGCTGCTCGAATACTTCACTGTCGAACAGCTCGAGGCGCTGACGCCGACGCTCGATGCGGCGACGCCGACCGGGCTCGACTACTATCCGCTGGTCACGCCCGGCGAACGCTTCCCGCGCAACGACCCGGCGCTCGCGCCGCGCCTGTCGCCGCGACCGGCCGACGACGCGCGTTTTCTACAGGGCATGCTCGAAGGCATCGCGGCGATCGAGGCGGCGGGCTACGCCCGCCTCCGGGAACTCGGCGCGCCGTCGCCGCGGCGGATCCTGACGGTCGGCGGCGGCGCGCGCAATCCGGCCTGGACCGCGACCCGCCGGCGCGCCCTGCCCGGCATCCCGTTCGAAACCCCGCGCAGCGATCAGGCCTGCCATGGCGCGGCCATGCTCGCGCTGCGCGCCGCATAGCCGATACAGGACCGATCATGGAATTGTGGCAAATCATACTCCTCGCGCTGATCCAGGGACTCACCGAGTTCCTGCCGATCTCGAGCGCCGCGCACCTGATCCTGTTGCCCGCGGTGACCGGCAGCGAGGATCAGGGGCTGGCCTTCGACGTCGCGGTCCATGTCGGCACGCTGGTCGCGGTGATGACCTATTTCCGCCGCGAACTCGCGGTGATGACCCGCGACTGGTTCGGCTCGATCATCCGGGGCCGTCACACCGCAGACAGCCGGCTCGCCTGGGGCGTGCTGCTCGGCACGATCCCGGCGGGGCTCGCGGGCTTGTTGTTCAAGGGGATCATCGAGACCGAGCTGCGCTCGACGCTGGTCATCGCGCTGGCGACGATCGGCTTCGGCCTGTTGCTGTGGTGGGCGGACGCACGCGGCCGCCGCGCGCGCGACGAGCACAGCCTGAGCCTTCGCGACATCCTGCTGATCGGCTGCGCGCAGGCGCTGGCGCTGATCCCGGGCACCTCGCGCTCGGGCATCACGATCACCGCCGGGCTGATGCTCGGCCTGACGCGCGAGGCCGCCGCGCGCTTTTCGTTCCTGCTGTCGATCCCGGTCATCGCGCTGGCCGGCGGCTGGCAGGCGCTCGACGTCCTCGGCGACGACGCCGCGCTGCCGTGGATGGATCTGCTGCTCGGCGCCGCGATCGCGGGCTTCGTCGCCTACTGGACCATCCACTTCTTCATCGAACTGCTCAGCCGCATCGGCCTGTTGCCGTTCATCCTCTACCGGCTCGTGCTCGGCGCGGTGCTGCTGGTCCTGTTCTGGCTCTGATCGCCGGCGCAGATTTCCGGCTCAGCGCAGGAAATCGCGCAACCGCGCCACGCCCCGCTCGAGCTGTTCCATCGAGGTCGTGTACGCGAAACGCACATGCGTCTCCGCGCGATGCCTGCCGAAGTCACGGCCCGGCGTGATCGCGACAGCGGCCCGTTCCAGCAGGTCGAGCGTGAAGCCGTAACTGTCCGTGGTGAAATGCCCGCAACCGGCATAGAGATAGAACGCGCCCGCGGGCGCCGCCGGAATATCGAAACCGAGTCCGCGCAGCGCCGGCAGCAGGAAGTCGCGCCGATCGCGCAGGATGTCCCGCCGCTCATCGAAGATCGCGCGCGCCTCCGCGCCGAGCGCGGCGAGCGCCGCGTGCTGCGCCGGCGTCGGCGGCGCGAGAAAGAGGTTCTGCGCAAGGCGATCGATCAGCGGGACATACGGCGCGGGCGCGACCAGCCAGCCGAGGCGCCAGCCCGTCATGCTGAAATACTTCGAGAAGCTGTTGATGACGAAGACGCCGTCATCGCTCGCGAGCGCCGAGGCGAGCGGATCGCCGTAGACCAGACGCTGATAGATCTCGTCGACGACCAGTGTGGCCCCGCGCTCGCGCGCGAGCGCGGCGATGCGTCCGAGTTCGGCGGGCGCGATGACCGTCCCGGTCGGGTTCGACGGCGTCGCGAGCATGACCACGGCGGTATTCGCGGTCCAGTGACGTTCGAGCGCGGCGGCGGTCAGCTGGTAGGCCGTGTCGGCGCCGACCGGTACGGCGACGGGGTTGGCCCCGAACAGGCGCGCGAAATGTCGGTTGCACGGATACCCCGGATCGGCGAGCAACACATCGTCGCCGGGATCGAGCAGCACGCCGAGCGCCAGTTGCAAGGCGCCCGAGGCGCCAGGCGTGACGACGACGCGCCCGGGATCGAGTTCGAGTCCCTCGCGCGCGCGGTAATCGGCCGCGATCGCCGCGCGCAGCTCGGGCATGCCGAGCGCCGGCGTGTAGTGCGTCTTCCCGGCGCGCAGCGCGGCGGCGGCGGCCTCGACGACCGGCGCCGGCGTCGCGAAGTCCGGCTCGCCGATCTCCATATGCACGATCGAGCGCCCGTCCCGTTCCAGCGCCCGCGCCCGCGCGAGCACGTCCATCACATGAAACGGCTCGATCCCGGCCATCCGTCCGGCGACACGGGGTTCCCGTTGGTCGCCGGCGCTCATCGCCTCAGCCCCCGAACAGCCGTTCCAGCAAGGCAAGGTCGAGACAGCGCGCGTCCGCCGGCACGCGCGCGGCGGCCCGTCCGCCCAGCACCGTGAACGGGGCGTCCGGCTCGCCGAGATTGCTCAGCACGAGGTCGGCATCGCGGTAGTCGCCGTCGCGGGTATACGCATTGACCGTCATCACCGTGCGCAGTCCGGTCGCCTGCGCGGCGGCATAGCCGTTCTCCGAATCCTCGAACGCGATGCAGTCCCCCGCGTCGAGACCGAGTTGCGCCAGCGCATACTCATAGACCGCCGGCGACGGCTTCTTGTCCGCGATCTCGTCGGCGCTCGCGATCAGCTCGAACCAGCCGACCGACTCCGGACCAAGCGTATGTTCGAGCAGCACGGTGACGTTGTCGCGCGTCGTCGTCGTCGCGATCGCCAGGCGCAGACCGGCGTCGCGCGCCTCGCGCAACAGGCGCGCGACGCCGGGACGCAGCGCGATCTCGCCCTCGCGCAGCATCTCCCAGTAGTAACGGTTCTTCGATGCATGCAGGTCCGGCACCCGCGCGGCGAGGTCCTGCGGCGGGGTGCCGCCGGCGTAGACATGATGGCGCATATAATGATGCATGCGTTCCTTGCCGCCGGAGATCGCGAGCAGCTCGCCGTAGAGCTCGTCGTGCCAGTCCCAGTCGAGACCGGCCTCGGCAAAGGCCCGGTTGAACGCGATCCGGTGTCCGTCGCGCTCGGTATCCGCGAGGGTGCCGTCCACGTCGAAAAGCAGTGCCTGGATGGAGTGCATTATGTATTAAATTCAGAATGTTAGTACAGAAGCCGGCTATCTTACACCATTTCTCCCGCTTGCGCCCACCCCGCTACGGGGTCAGAGTAGACAATGTCTACTCTGACCCCGAGGCCCTCTCGCGGAAGTGATTGAGCCACAAGGGCCTATCTGGTATAAATACGCGTTTATTTTTGCCCAACCCTCAGGAGACAGCTTGATGGCCGTCGCGAAGAAGAAGGCCGCAACCGGCGCAAGGAAGAAGGCCGCCCCCGCGAAGAAGAAGGCGGTGGCGAAGAAGGCCCGGGTCCCGGCCAAAAAGGCCGCCCCGAAGAAGGATCGTGCGCCGGCGGCGAAGTCGCGTGCGCGCTCCGGTCACAAGGCGCCTGCGCAGCCTGCGGCTGCCTCGACCCAACTGCCCTATCTCGGCATCGAGCCGTACAAGGAAAAGAAGGGCGAGGCCTACATGAGTCCGAAGCAGGTCGAGCACTTCCGCATCATCCTCAACACCTGGAAGGCCAAGCTGATCGAGGAGATGGAGCGCACCGTCCATCACATGCGCGACGAGGCCGCGAACTTCCCTGACCCGAACGACCGCGCCAGCCAGGAATCGGACTTCGCGCTCGAGCTGCGCACCCGCGATCGCGAGCGCAAGCTGATCAAGAAGATCGATGAGTCGCTGCGCGACCTCGACAACGGCGAGTACGGCTATTGCGAGACCTGCGGCATCGAGATCGGCATCCGCCGCCTCGAGGCGCGTCCGACCGCGAATCTGTGCATCGACTGCAAGACCCTCGACGAGATCCGCGAGCGCCAGGTCAAGGGCTGATCCCGTCATCGGCTTGTTGCCCCGTTCCGATCCCTGATAACCTGTCAGCCGGTATCACAGGCTGACAGACGGGGTTCGTCATGAGCACTGAAGACATCAGTTCGATCCTGCAGGAGGATCGCCTGTTCGAGCCGCCCGCGGACTTCGCGAAGCGCGCGAACATCGACCGGGCCCGACTCGCGGCGATGCACGAGGCCGCGGCGAAGGATCCCGCCGTCTTCTGGGCCGAACAGGCCCGCGCCCTCCTCGACTGGCACCAGCCGTTCACCCGCGTGCTCGACGACAGCCGCGCCCCGCACTTCCGCTGGTTCGACGACGGCCGCATCAACGTCTCCTGGAACTGCCTCGATCGCCATCTCGACAAGCGCGGCGACCAGACCGCGATCGTCTTCGAAGGCGAACGCGGCGACACCCGCAGGATCAGCTACCGCGAACTGCACCGCGACACCTGCCGGCTCGCCAACGCGCTGCGCGCGCGCGGCATCGCCCCCGGCGACCGCGTCATCATCTACATGCCGATGGTCCCCGAGGCGGTGGTCGCGATGCAGGCCTGCGCCCGCATCGGCGCGATCCATTCGGTCGTGTTCGGCGGCTTCTCGGCGAACGCGCTGAAGGACCGCATCGAGGACGCCGGCGCGAAGCTCGTCATCACCGCCGACGGCGGCCACCGCGGCGGCAAGATCATCGAACTGAAGGCGGCCACCGACCAGGCGATCGCGCATTCACAGGTCAAGCCCGAGGGCGTCATCGTGCTGAAGCGTACCGGCCACGACATCGCGATGCAGCCCGGCCGCGATGCCTGGTGGCATGACGCGATCGAAGGGACCGGCGATGACTGCGAACCCGAATGGGTCGACGCCGAGCATCCGCTGTTCATCCTCTACACCTCCGGCTCGACCGGCAAGCCGAAGGGCATCCAGCACTCGAGCGCCGGCTATCTGCTCGGCACGATCACGACGATGCAGTGGGTGTTCGACCATCGCGACGGCGACATCTACTGGTGCACCGCCGACGTCGGCTGGATCACCGGACACAGCTACGTCGCCTATGGACCGCTCGCCGCCGGCGGCACGATCATGATCTACGAGGGCGCGCCGACCGTCCCCGACGCCGGCCGCTTCTGGGACATCTGCCAGCGTCACAAGGTCACGGTGTTCTACACCGCGCCGACCGCGATTCGCGCGCTGATGAAGTTCGGCGATGACCTCCCGGCGAAATACGACCTGTCGGCGCTGCGTCTGCTCGGCACCGTCGGCGAACCGATCAATCCCGAGGCCTGGATCTGGTATCACCAGGTCATCGGCCGCGAACGCTGTCCGATCGTCGACACCTGGTGGCAGACCGAGACCGGCGCCAACATGATCGCGCCGATCCCCGGCGCGATGCCGACCAAGCCCGGTTCCTGTACCCGCCCGCTGCCCGGCATCGACGTCGCGATCGTCGACGAGCGCGGCCATCCGGTCACCGAACCCGACAAGGGCGGTTATCTCGTCATCCGCAAGCCGTGGCCGTCGATGTTGCGCACGATCTGGGGCGACGACCAGCGCTACATCGACACCTACTGGGGCCGCTTCGGCAATCGCTATTACGTTGCCGGCGACAGCGCCCGCCGCGACAAGGACGGCTATTTCTGGATCATGGGCCGCATCGACGACGTGCTGAACGTCTCCGGTCACCGCCTCGGCACGATGGAGGTCGAATCGGCGCTGGTCGCGCATGCGAAGGTCGCCGAGGCCGCAGTCGTCGGCCGCCCGGACCCGATCAAGGGCGAGGCGATCTTCGCCTATGTCGTGCTGCGCGGAGACCGGCCGACACTCGACCAGGCAAAGCCGCTGAAGGACGAGTTACGCGCGTGGGTCGCCGAACAGATCGGCCCGATCGCGAAGCCCGACGAGATCCGCTTCGCCGACAACCTGCCGAAGACGCGCTCCGGCAAGATCATGCGCCGGCTGTTGCGCACGATCGCGCGCGGCGAGGCCATCACCCAGGATACCTCGACGCTCGAGAACGAGGCGATATTGCTGCAACTGAGCGGCAAGGAATAGCCGCTAGCGGATCAGGCTGAGCCAGCCGGCGAGCGCCAGCAGCGTCGTCAGCAATACCGGCGGGACGATCAGCAGCCCGATGCGCATATATTCCCGCCAGGAGATCGTGATCCCCTTGCGCGCGAGCACGTGCAGCCACAGCAGCGTCGCGAGGCTGCCGATCGGCGTCAGCTTCGGACCGATATCGGTGCCGATCACGTTGGCGTAGATCATCGCCTCGCGAACGACCCCGGTCGCGGCCGTCTCGTCGATCGACAATGCGACGACCATGACCGCCGGCAGATTATTCATGACCGACGCCATCAGCGCGGCAAGGACACCGGTGCCGACCGCTGCCGCGACGACGCCGGATTGCGCCAGCCAGTCGAGCGCCCCCGCGATCTCCCCGGTCAGCCCCTGGTTTCGCAGCCCGTAGACGACCAGATACATCCCGACGGAAAAGATCACGATCTGCCATGGCGCGCCGAGCAGCACGCGCCGCGTCGATATCGCGTCTCCCCGCGCCGCGACCAGCAGGAGGACCAGCGCGCCGGCGCCGACGATCGCGGATACCGGTACCCCGAGCGGTTCGAGGATGAGAAAGGCCGCCATCATCAGCGCCAGCACCCACCACCCGGTCCTGAAGACCGCCGGATCCCTGATGGCAGCCGATGGCATGCGCAGCGCCGATGCATCATAGACCCGCGGGATATGCGCGCGGAACATCAGCAGCAACACCCCGAGTGATACGGCAACGGCGACCAGATTGACGACGGCCATGACCGCGGCATATTCGGCGAAACCTATCCCGAAAAAGTCCGCCGACATGATGTTGACGAGGTTCGAGATCACCAGCGGCAGACTCGCGGCGTCGGCGATGAAGCCGGCGGCGATGACGAACGCGAAGGCCGCGGCGGCGGGAAACCCCAGCGCGCGCAACATCTCGAGCACGATCGGCGTCAGGATCAGCACCGCGCCGTCGTTCGCGAAGATCGCCGAGACCGCCGCGCCGAGCAGGATCACGAAGACATAGAGCCTGAGGCCGCTGCCGCGGCCCCAGCGCGCGACATGCAGCGCCGCCCATTCGAAATAGCCGGCCTCGTCGAGCAGCAGCGCGATGATGACGATGAACACGAACGCAAGCGTGGCGTTCCAGACGATACCGACGACGACCGGCACATCGGCGAGCCCGACGACGCCGGTCGCCAGCGCCAGCACCGCCCCGGCCAGCGCGCTCCAGCCGATGCCGAGCCCGCGCGGCTGCCAGATGACGAGCGCGATCGTCAATACGAAGATCGAGAGGGCGACGAAAAGCATCGGGGATGCGGGAAGCTGGGGTCCGGCTTCGGTCCTCGCCGGTCGGATCCCGGCGCCGGGAGGACTCTATCATATACACCGGGGCAGACAAGCCGGCAGCCCGACGGCGGGTGACCCCGCCCGGACCAGCCACCGGCGCCCGGCGTCAGAAAACGCCGGGATTCAGTGGCGCAGCAGCGCCGTATCGACCTCCGCTTCGGCCTGCAACCAGTCGTCGAGCTCCTGGCCGGGCGCGAAGCCGCGAGCCTCCGCGCGGAAATACGCCGCCTCGGCGATCAGGTGACGACGTTCATCCCCCGAGATCGAGACGCCGCCGGTCTCAGGCGACACGGCTTGCCGTACCCGGGCAACCGACCGTCGCGGGGCACCGGATCGCACCATCGTTCCATCGTCAGTCTTCATGCTTTACCTCCAAGTCGGGCAATCTGTTCGGCAACGCTGCTTGCCGTCCTTCTCCCTACACTGCAGGCGCCGGCATGGCATCCCGCCGACGATTCGAGCATACACCGTGACCATCGGGTGTCAATCTGTTCCACGCTCAGGCGACAAACGGCGGAATACCGTCACCCCGCGGAAAAAAGAAACGGGGCGATGGCCGGACGGCCATCGCCCCGTGTCAGCACCGGATAACGGCGATCAGAATGCCAGCTGACCGCGCAGCGCGATCTGCTTCGTCTCGTCGCCGTTGACGTCGTTCTCGCCCATCGTGTAATTGAGCATGAAGCGCATCGCCGGGTTGATGTAGTAGTTGACGCCGACCGTCGTCGAGGTCGCGGAGCGATCGGTGATGTCCTTGTTCTCGATCGTGTCGTAACGCGCCGTCAGCTCCCATGCGCCGGACTCGTTCTTCGGCCTGACCGAGCGGAATACGCCGTTGCCCTTGTGATAGGGCTTGGTCTCGCCGGTCAGCATCCAGCTGCCCATGAGATAGTAGGTGTTGACGTCCTGGTCGGCGCCGGTGTTCTGGCCGAAGGTCGCCATCGCGTATTCGGCCTGCACGAAGAACGGACCCTGGGTCATGCCGAACTCGAGGCCGACGGCATCGATCGTCCTGCCTGCGCCCACGCTCGCGATCGTCTGCGACGGGCCGCGGCGGCCGGCATAGCTGGCGGAGGCGCTGGCGACCGCCGAGTCGCGGTTCGCATTCTCGCTGCTGTACGACGCGCCAACGTGAACCGTGCTCATGTCGGTCATCACCGGCGCGAAGGTCACGCGACCCGCGAAGCCGACGCCGGCGTTGCGCGCGCCCGCCGCGTCACGCAGGTTGAATACCGAGACGCCGCCGGTCCAGTTGTCCGCGCCTGTGCGATAGCCGACGCCCTGCTGAAACTGCCTGCCGTTATAGAGGCCGGTCGCGGTCGCGAACGGGCGCTCCATCATCGTGATCTCGTTGGAGCTGGTCATCTCCTCCATCGCGCGGAAGGGCTTGAACTGGCCGAACATGACCGTGCCGCCCATGGTCTTCGTCGACAGGAAGACGTCGCGATAGCCGGCCGTGGTGTTGCCGGCCGAGAAGTCCTGCTCGATCTTGTAATCCCAGTCATAGAGCTTGCCGGTCAGCGTCAGGCGCGTGCGGCGAAACTCCGTGGTACTGACGGTACGAACGGCGTCTTCGTCGAAGATATAGGCATCGGCGTGCACGCGGCCGCCGAGCTGGAACGAAAACTTGCCGTCATCGGAGGTGACCTTCAGGCCGCCCTTGGTCTCGACCTTCTCCGCGAACGCCGGCGCGGCGGCGAACATCGCCACGGCCGCCGCGAGTGCTGTCAGTTTGAAACGCTGTGTCATTGCTGTCTCCCGAGTCTTTTGTGTGAAACCGCTGATCATCATTTCCGCTCTCCAGTTGCTCGTGTCCGGACGGATTCCCGATCCCCGGCATGCAGGAGGCAGTGTAGGCAGCGACCGTGACAGTCAAATGACGGGATCGTGACAATTTGGTTAAAGCGGAATCTGTGTGGCGCGCCTGCAACATCGGCGCCGGATCGGGGGCCGGTCCCGCCGATCCTCATAGCGTAGTGGTTGGAAGCCTGCGGGTGGCCTGACGGCTTGCGGGACACGCTGTTAATACATCCATGTACGCTCCCAGGCCGCATCCCTGCGGCCTGAAGGTCCCGCAAGCCGTCAGGCCACCCGCAGGCTTCCGGCTCGTATCGCGGGCACGATCGGCGGGACCGGCCCCCGATCCGGCAAGCGCGGCTGCTTCGAAGGGCTCAGGGCCAGTTGAGGCCGCCGCCCGGGCCGAGCGGCAGGCCGGTCAGCATCCACAGCAACAGCAGCAGCGGCCACACCAGCGCGAAGGCGACCGTATACGGGATCATCAGCGCGATCAGCGTGCCGATGCCGGCATCGGCGCGCCAACGCTGCATGAAGGCGAGCAGGATGACCCAGTACGGATTCAGCGGCGTCACCACATTGGTGATCGAGTCGCCGATGCGGTAGGCGGCCTGGGTCAACTCGGGACTGATGCCGGCCATCATCAGCATCGGTACGAACACCGGCGCGAAGAAGGCGTATTTCGCCGACGCCGAGCCGATGAACAGGTTCGCGATCGCGACCATGACGATGAACGCGAGTACCAGCGCGGTCGCCGGCAGCGGCAGCGTCGCCAGCCATTCGCCGCCGGCGATCGCGAGCAGCAGACCGAGTTCGCTGTAGCGGAACGCCGCGATGAACTGCGCGGCGAAGAACGCGAGCACGATATACGGCGCCAGCGCGGCGAGGGTGTCCGCCATCATCCGCGCCGCGTCGCGGTCGCTGCGGATCGTGCCGGCGGCGATGCCGTAGGCGAGGCCCGGCGCGAGAAAGACCAGGAACAGCAGCGGGATCATCGCCTCGACCCAGCGCGGGAAGTGCGTGCCGTCGCCGTGCAGCGGCGCGCCCGGCAGCAGCACCAGCAGCAGCACGGCGGCGAGGGCCAGCGCGAAGGCGATGCCGGCGGCGACGAGGCCGCGCGACGAGGCCGCGTTCGGGTCGATGGACTCACCCTCCCCGCCTGCGGCCTGCACCGGCACAGCCGCGCAGCGCGGTTCGACGTAGCGGGCGGTCACCCACCAGCCGACCAGCGTCAGCAGTGCCGTGGACACGATCATCAGCCACCAGTTCGCGGTGACGGCGACGCGATAGTCCGGCGCGAGGATCTGCGCGCCGGCCTGTGTGAAGCCGGCAAGCAGCGGATCGAGGCCGGTGATGAACAGGTTCGCGCTGAAGCCGGCCGAGACGCCGGCGAAGGCCGCGGCGAGGCCGGCCAACGGGGGACGGCCGGCGGCGTGATAGAGCGCGGCGGCGAGCGGCGGCAGCACGACATAGCCGGCGTCGAGCGTCATCGACGACAGGATGCCGATGAACACGACCGACGGCGTCAGCAGGTGTTGCGGTGTCACCCGCAGCGCGCGCCCGATCAGCGCCGGCAGCAGACCGCTGCGTTCGGCGAGACCGATGCCGAGCATCGCGACCAGCACGATGCCGAGCGGCGGGAAGGTCACGAAGTTCTCGACCATCGTCGACAGCAGCCACCACAGGCCGTCGCTGTCGAACAGACTCCTGGCGACGACGGTGATCGTGCCGTCGCCGTCCGGCGCCGGCCGCTCGACCGACCAGCCGGCCCAGGCCGCGAGCTGCGACAGCAGCATGACGACGATGAGCGCGATCGCGAACAGCGTCGCCGGATGCGGCAGGGCATTGCCCGCGCGTTCGAGGCGTTCGAGCAGGCGCGGTCCGGTCATCGCGACATCGCCGTTCGTTTTGCGCTAGAATCCCCGATCATGACTCGACTCCACCGGAACCGGGTGAGATTACCATGACCCTGTCGCGGAGACGCAAGGCCGCGGTCGCTTTCGCCGCGCTGCTGGCCTTCCTGTCCCAAGGCGCCTTCGCCGCGCTCGGCGGGCATGTCCACGCCGGCGGCGAAGCACCTGTGTCCGCCGAGGTCGTCCACACGGCTCACGATCCCGCCCATGCCCACCATGGCGTGGATGCGGAGGATGACGGCGTCGTCGTCCATTCGAGCGACACCACCTGCGAAGAGTCGCGCGCCTGCCTGTGCTGTATCGGCAGTTGCGCGTCGCTGCTGCCGGCCGCCGCTGCCGACGCGCCCGCCATCCCCGTCTCCGGACTCCGCTTCACGATCATGCCTTTCCTGACCGCCACCACCGCCACCTCGCTCTACCGACCTCCGATCCCGGCCTGACGGGAGGGGTGCGTCCGTTCGCTCGCGCGAGCGCCGATACCTCGTCTCCCCCGTGCACGCAACGGCACCGCCCGCCGCCGCCGCAGGCGGCCACACAGGATCACGGAGTATTGTTCATGTCATCATCGCAGTCTTCGCGCGCGCGCGTCGCGACCCTCGCCATCGTGCTCGCCGCCCTCATGGCACCCCTTTTGTGGCCGGCGTCCGCCGAGGCGCTCCCGGCCTTCGCCCGCAAGCACGACCTGTCGTGCACCGCCTGCCACACCAAGCCGCCGCGCCTCAACGACTTCGGCGAGGCCTTCCATATGGCCGGCTTCCGCATCCCGGCGGTGAATGACGGCGAGCGGCACCGCAAGCGCCAGATCGGCCGGATCTGGTCCGAGACCGACCTGTTGAACTCGCTGTCCGTGCGCGCGCGCGGCGATATCCTCGCCGGGACCGACGGCGCTGCCGCCGGCGATGACGCACTGGACATCGCCTCGCTGCGCAGCGCCGAGCTCTATCTCACCGGCACGCTGACCGACGACATCAGTTATTTCTTCACCTTCGAGGGTGACGAAGAGGAATTCGGCATCGGCCACGAGTTCTTCGTGCTGGCGAACCTCGAGGCGCTATGGCGACGCGGCGGTGGACACGGCGGACATGGCGGCGGACCCATGGTGATGGGACCGATGATCATGGCCGGCAAGATCGACCCGTCGACGAACTTCTCGTATCCGACCAACCGCCAGCTGATCGAAAATATCGGCGGCAGCACTGCAGGCGGGACGACGACCCGCTTCGCGCTCAGGCCCTATGCCTTCGCGGCGAAGTTCTTCGGCGTCGAGACCCTGGACGGCCGCCCGCTCGAGGTCACCGAACCGGTGCTGTACAACACGGACGGCGACACCGGCATCGATACCCACCTGATGATCGGCCGTTTCCTGCTGCAGGCCGGCATCCTGCAGGGGGCCGCCACCGGAGACAGGGACGCGAACCGCAAGAAGGATCCCTACCTGATGGCGAGGATGAACTTCGGCGGCCGCCGCTATGTCTCCGGCAGCGTCTCGGCGCTCGTGCAGCGGGGCTTCGAGACCGCGCAGGTCGGCGGCCTCCCGATCGACTGGCTGCGTACCGGCCTCGCCGCGAACCTGCGCTGGCGCCATTTCGATGTCTATGGCGCGGTGATCCGCGACCAACTCCGTGAGCTGCCCGACGGCATCGCGCCGTTCGACGACCGCGCCCTCGGCGTGACGGTCCAGGCCGACTGGCTCGCGACCGACGCCTGGCTGTGGTCCTTGCGTTACGACCGCCTGGATGCCGGCGGCTTCATCGACCAGCGGGCCGACGGCAGTGTGCTCTCGCTGCAGGGTCGCTACTATCTGCGCGACAATCTGTCGCTGTGGCTGCGCGACAGCTACAACGCCGGCGACGTCAGCGCAAATCCGTTGCAGAACTTCCGCCACCTGTTCACGGCCGGCCTCGACCTCGTATTCTGACGCGCGCGCCGAAGGAGACATGATCATGAAACACCCGCCCGCAATCGCAATAATCCTGCTCTCGCTCGCGTTGCTCATCACCGCCGCGGTCATCGCGGACGATGACCCGCATCGGCACGACCATCACCACCACGATGCCGCCGAGCTGCGTGCAGGCCGGATGATCTACGAGATGAGCTGCGTCTCCTGTCACGGCACGCGCGGCCACGGCGACGGCGGCGCGGCGATCTTCCTCGGGCCGTACTCGCACCCGCGCCCGAACGATTTCACGACTTCGACCTTCAAGTTCCGCTCGACGCCGAGCGGCGAACCGCCGCTGCTGACCGACCTCATGCGCACGATCCGCAAGGGCATCCCGGGCTACATGCCGGCCTATCGCAATCTCGGCGAGCGCGGCATCCGCCAGGTCGCGCGCTATATCGAGGCCGAATTCATCGGCCGGCCGCTGCCGACGGAGACCCCGCTGCGCTTCCTCGACTACCCCGGCCCCGCCGCGTACACGCCGGAAAGCATCCGCCGCGGTCGCGGCCTCTACGAGACGCTCGGCTGCGCCGCCTGTCACGGCGACGACGGCAGCCTGACGGCGCTGCACATGAGCGACCAGCGCGGGCTCATGGTCATGCCGATGGACCTGACCCGGCCGGAGATGTTCGGCAACGGCAGTCGTCCCGAGGACCTCTACCGCACGCTGATCACCGGCCTCGACGGCACGCCGATGCCGGGCTATGCCGGGGCCTTCGCAGGGAGGGAGCACGAGATCTGGGACCTCGTGCATTACCTGATATCGCTGGAAGTCCCCTGAATCGCCTGCAATCCTGCTGCGCCGGGGGCCGCGTCATCCGCCGCGATGCCGGCGCCGATCAGCCGGTACAGCGCCGGCACGACCACCATGTTCAGCGCGGTCGCGCTGAGCAGGCCGCCGAGGATCACCCAGGCCATCGGCGCCTGGATCTCGGTGCCGGGTTCGCCGAGTCCGAGCGCGAGCGGGATCAGCGCCAGTGCCGCGGTCAGCGCAGTCATCAGGATCGGCGTCAGACGCTCGGTCGAGCCGCGCTCGATGACCTCGTCGTGCGCCAGTCCCTCGGCGGCAAGGCTCTGGTAGCGGCTGATCAACAACAGTCCGTTGCGGACGGCGATCCCGAACAGCGTAATGAAACCGACCAGCGCCGCGACCGTCATGACGCCGCCCATCGCGAGCACCGCGATCACGCCGCCGACCAGGGCCAGCGGCACGTTCGCCATGACGACGAGGCCGAGCTTCAGGGAGCGCAAGGCCAGCGCCAGCAACATCAGCATCGCGATCAGGACCGCCGACCCGACGACGACCAGCGTGCGGGTCGCCTGCGCCTCGGCCTCGAATTGCCCGCCGTATTCGATGCGATAGCCGGTCGGCAACTCGATCTGCTCCGCGAGCCGTGATCTCACCTCCCCGACCGCGCCATGCAGGTCGCGCCCGGCGACGTTCGCGCCGACGACCAGCCGGCGCTCCGCATTCTCGCGCAGGATCGTGCCGGCACCGCGCTCGCGCGCCGGGATCACCAGCTCTCCGAGCGTCACCCGGTAGCCGGCCGGCGTCGTCACCGGCAGCCCGGCGAGCCGCTCGAAGTCGCCGCGCAGTTCGTCCGGCAGACGGATCACGAAGTCGAAGCGCCGGTTGCCCTCGAACACCTGCGACACGACCTCGCCGCGCCAGGCGATCTCGATGAGTTCGGCAATCTCGCCGACCGTCAACCCGTAACGTCCGAGGGCGTCGCGATCGGCCCGCAAGCGAAACTGCGGCGACTCCGCCTGCGGTTCGACCACGACGTCGACCAGCCCCTCGATCGTCTCCAGTTGCGCCTCGATCTCGCCGCCGAGACGCCGCAGCTCGGCCAGTGACGGGCCGAAGATCTTGATCGCGACGTTGGCGCGCACGCCGGACAGCATATGATCGATCCGGTGCGAGATCGGCTGGCCGATATGGAACCCTACGCCTCCGAAGCCGGACAGCAATTCACGCAGCTCTTCGAGGAACGCTGCCTTACCCTGCGGCAGCGGGCCGAGGCGGACGTCGATCTCGCTCATGTGCGGCGGCTGGGTATGCTCCGCGAGCTCGGCGCGGCCGGTGCGCCGTGCCACCGAGAGTACCTCCGGGCGCCCGGCGATCGCCCGCTCGACCGCCTGCGCGAGCCGCGCCGATTCGGCGAGCGCGGTCCCCGGCGGCGTGACCATCTCGATCGTCAGGCTGCCCTCATTGAACTCGGGCAGGAACGATCGCCCGAGCTGGCTGACGACCAGCAGGGTCGCGAGGACCAGCGAGAGCGAGACCGCGAGCACCGTGCGCGGCCATGCCTGCGTCAGGCGCAGGAGCGGTCGGTAGGCGCTCACCAGCAGCCGTACCGTCGGCGGCTCGCCGCCGTCGCGCGATACCCGGCCACCGGGGAACAACCCGTGCGCCAGCACCGGCGTGACCGTCAGCGCGACCAGCAGCGAGGCGGCGATCGCGACCAGATAGGCGATGCCGAGCGGCTGCAGCAGCCTGCCCTCGACGCCGCCGAGGAAGAACAGAGGCGCGAACACCAGCATGATGATCGCGGTCGAGAACACCACCGGACGGCGCACCTCGACGCAGGCGTCGCGGATCACCGCGATCGTGCCGGCGGGCGTCGCGCGGGCATGGTTCTCGCGCAGGCGCCGGTGGATATTCTCGACGAAGATGATCGCGTCGTCGACCAGCGCGCCGATCGCGATCGTCATGCCGCCGAGCGTCATCGTGTTGATGCCGATGCCGAGCGCCGTCAACGCGAGCAGCGCCGCGACCAGCGACAAGGGTATCGCCAGCAGGGAGATCGCGGTCGTGCGCACGTTCAGCAGGAACAGGAACAGGATCACTGCGACGAAGATCGCGCCATCGCGCAGCGCGATCGAGACGTTGCGTACCGCCAGCTCGATGAAATCGGCCTGGCGGAACAGCGCGGGTTCCAGTACCACGCCCGCCGGCAAATGGGGCCGCAGTGCTTCGAGGCGCGCGCCGATCGCCCGCGTCAGCGCCGGGGTATCGGCGCCCGGTTGCTTCGCGACCGCGATGACGACGCCATCCTCGCCGTTGACGCCGCCGTTGCCGACCGCGAGCGCCGGCCCGATCGTGATGTCGGCGACGTGGCGCACGCGCAGCGGCAGATCGCCGCGTACCGCGACCACCGCCTCCCGAAAATCGTCGAGGTCCGTGCTGCGACCGAGGAAGCGGACCAGATAATCCTGGCCGCCGCGCTCGACCAACGCGCCGCTGGCATTGCGGTTGGCCGCCGCCAGCGCGTCGCGCAACTGCTGCACGCCGACGTCATGGGCGCGCAGGCGCTCGGGGTCGATCAGGGCCTGATACTGCCGCACCTCGCCGCCGAGACTGACGACCTGGGCGACGCCCGGGATACCGAGCAGCTGCGGGCCGATCAGCCAGTCCGCGGCCTCACGCGCCTGCATCAGGTCGGCGGGCGCCGTTGCGCGCAGGCCGAGATAGAGGATCTCGCCCATGATCGAGGTGATCGGACCGAGTTGCGGGGCCTCGACGCCGCCCGGCAGCCCGCGCACCTGACCGAGCCGTTCGGTGACGACCTGGCGCGCCTCGTAGATATCGACGCCCCAGTCGAACTCGACCCAGACCATCGAGAAGCCGGGCACCGACTGCGAGCGCACGCGGCGCACGCGATCGGCGCCGTTGACGGCGCTCTCGATCGCAAACGTGACCTGCTGCTCGACCTCCTCCGCGGCCAGACCCGGCGCCTCGGTCATCACCGTGACCGTCGGCGCCGTCAGGTCCGGAAACACGTCGAGCACGGCATTACGCGCCGACCACGCGCCGGCGGCGAGCAGCGCCGCGGCGAGCGCTATGACGATCACGCGATTGTCGAGCGACCAGCCGATCAGTCTGTCCAGCATGTCGGCCTCCCCTCAGTGCGCATGGCCATGGTCGAGCCCTCCGGCATCGCGGCCCGCGAGCAGCACTGCATAGGCGCCGTCGACGACGACACGCTCGCCGTCGTCGAGGCCGTCGAGGATCGCGACGCGACCGGCGGCGCGCACCCCGATACGCACCGCCCGGCGCTCGAAGCTCTCGCCGCCCAGCTGCACGATGACAATGTCGATGCCGTCATCGTCGAGCAGCGCGGCGCCGGGGATCGTTACCTGGAGTTCGGGCTTGCCGACCGCAAGACTCGCGATCAAAGGCAGTCCGATCGTCAGCTCGCCGGGATTGTCGATCTCGAAGACCAGCGGCTGCTCGCCGTTCTCGAGCACCTGCCCCCGATAGACCAGGGTCGATGCCCCGAGCGTGCTCCAGTCACGACCGCCGGGCTTGCGCACGCGGAGATCCTGCGGGTCCGTCAGCAGCGCGACATCCTGCGCCGGCGCGCGCACGCGCAGCCAGACGCGACGGGCATCGAGCAGCGTCGCGATGCGGGCGCCGGTCTCGACGACCTGCCCCGGGACGACCGGGGCGGAGACCACGATACCGTCGAGCGTCGCCTGCAACGGCAGGCCCTCACCCGTTGCGCCGTCACCACGCGCGCCAGCCAGCCGGTCGCGCAGTGTATCGCGTGCCGCCCGTGCCGCAACCTCCTCTGCCTCTGCCTCGATCAGCCGGCGCTCGGCGACCACGCCGTCGGCGGCGAGGATGCGCACGCGCGCGAGTTCGGCCTGGGCCAGCCGCAGGTGCGCCTCGGCGGCCTCGTGTTCGGCGCGCAGCCGCGCGAGGTCGTCGATCGCGGCCACCGGGACCAGTTCGGCAAGGCGATCGCCGACACGCACCGCCTGTCCCTCACGCAACCATGCCTGTGCTTTGACCTGTCGAAGGATGCCGCGCGCGGGCGCGACGACCTCGACCAGGCGTCCCGGCACCGGCTCGACGATTGCCGACAGGTTCAGCCGCGCCGAGATCGCCTCCCGACGCGCGGGCACAGTGGAAAATGCCATGCGCCACTGCCGTTCCTTGGAAAAGTGGATCTCGTCATCGTGGTCGTGATCTTCCTCTTCGTCGCCGCGTGCGCGGAAGCGCTGCGCCACTTCGGGCGTGAACACCGGGGTCGCCCGCAAGACGATCTCGCGCATCCCGTCAGGGAGATGGACACGGAACCGCATCGTATGGATGCCCGTCGTCGCGGGCGTGAACTCGAGGACGTGGATACCCGGCTGCCGCGGCGAGATTGATTCGACGCGCAGGCCGTCGCCATCGCGCGGCTGCAAGGTCATCTCGAGAGATCCCGCGCGCACCGGCTGGTGGTCTTCGAGGGTCGTCAGGTGGACGACCAGCCGCGCCGGTTCGCCGCTGACGAGCATCGGCGGTTCCATGAAGAGTTCCAGCCCCGCTTCCCGGATCGTCACGCCCTCATGCGCGATCGCTGACAGCGGCGCGAGCAACGCGAGCACGAGCCACGCCTTCCCTTCGAGAAATCTCTTCATCGTCCCGCCTCCCGATGGAAATGATCGAGCGTCACGCCTGCATCCGCGCGCAGACGCGCCAGCTCCTGCCAGGCATTGAACAGCGATTGCTGATAGCCATACTCAGCGGCGCGCGCGGTCTCGATCGCCTCGATCAGCGACGGCAGTTCGACCTCGCCGGCCTCGTAGGCGCGCCGCGTCATCGACATCACCTCGCGCGCGGGCGCGAGCACCTCGGCGGCCTGTCTGCGCGCCTGTTCTACCAGGTGCCTGAGATGCAGATAACGCATCCGTACGTCACCGAGATGACTGCGCTGCTCGCCTCGCAGGCGCGCCTCCGCCTCCGCGCCGCGGGCGGTCAGTTCGTCGATGCGGCCTCGTCGCCTGTCCCAGAGCGGCACTTCGATCGTGACGCCGGCGCCGCTCACCGCCTCCTTTGCGCCGGCGATCGCCTCATATTCCCGATAGACGACCAGCGCGATGTCCGGCAGGCGTTCCCGTCGGGTCAGCGCGCGCTCGGCCGAGACGAGGTCGATCGCGAGCCGGCCCTGGCGCAGCATCGGGTGCGCCTCGGTCGCCGCGAGCCAGTGTTCGAGCGGCGGTTGTTCCGGCAACTGTTCGAACGGCGCGACCCGCGGCGTCGATCTGGCTTCGAGTCCCGTCAGCACCGCGAATCCGGCGGCTGCCTCCGACCATTCGCCCTCAGCCTCCTCGACCGCCTGACGGTACTGGGCCGCGAGCAGTTCGAGACGCAGCCATTCGAGGCGAGGCAGGTCGCCGGCGTCGGCGCGGCGCTTGCCCACGCGCGCGATGTCGCTGGCCTGCACCGCCGCGTCGCGCGCGAGTTCGAGTTGCGCCTGCGCCAGTTGCAGGCGGTGGAAGGCCCCGGCAGCGCGAATCTCGACATCGAGGCGGGTATCGTCGATGTCGGCGAGATGCCAGGCGATCGCGGTGCGCGCCAGTTCGCGACGGGCGCCGACCTTTCCCCATGACAAGGGCTGGGTAATGCTCAAGGCCGTGACGTCGCGGCCGCCGTCGCCGAGTTCTCGCCCGAGCCGGTCATCGACGCGCAGTTCGATCGAGGGATTCGGCCAGGCGCCGGCTTGGTCGGTGGCCGCGCGTGACGCGGCAACCCGGGCCTGCGCCGCTTCGAGCTCCGGCGCGTGTTCGAGCGCGCGCTGGATACTGGATTCGAGTGTCCACGGCGTTGCGAGGGCCGGTGACATGCCCATACTCAGTACAATAAATACAAATGGATAGAGCCAGTATCTGATATCACTCATGATATGAATCCCCGGTCGCGCGCAGGCGACCGCCGGTTTGAAAACAGGTGCAGCAGGGACCGCGCGAAGCGCGGCGGATCAGCGGAGGATCAGACGGTCGCGGGCGGGCCGCGCAAGGGCGGGATGAAACGGAACCAGGGTCCTGCGGATAGCCGGAGATCGGCGGGCAGCGGCATCCGCCGACAGATCGAGACCCGGAGCAGCAGACACAGCGCGATCAGCGCGAGCGGGAATGACAGGATCTGCTTGACCAGGCTGACCAGGGAGAGATCGAGCTCCCCGTCCATGGGGTGAGGATGAGTGTCATGGCCATGTCCCGGCGCATGCGCCGCGTGAACATGGGGGCGCTCGCCCTCCGGCTGGTGCAGGTGCAGCCCGCTGAATTGCGTCCATACCAGAAAACAGACCAGCATCGCCGCTAGGCAGGGCGCGAAGCCGTCGGTACGGGCGCGGAAGGCGTTCATGAATACGGATGCTTCAGGATGATCGTCTCGACCCGATCGGGACCGGTGGAAATGATATCGATCGGGGTTTCGACCAGCGCCTCGACGCGCTTCAGATAGTCGCGCGCCGCCTGCGGCAGTTCATCGAGCCGCTGCACGCCGGTCGTCGATTCCTTCCAGCCCGGCATGTCGACATACACCGGTTCGTAATCATCGAGCGCCGAGGCGCCGGCATACGCAGCGGCGGTCATCGGCTTGCCGCCCTTGTCCTTGTAACGGTACTCGGTACAGATGCGGATCGTGTCGAGGCCGTCGAGGACGTCGAGCTTGGTGATGCACAGGCTGGTGACGCTGTTGAGTTGCACCGCGCGTCGAAGAGCGACCGCATCGAACCAGCCGCAGCGGCGCGGCCGTCCGGTGGTCGAACCGAATTCATGGCCCTTGCTCGCGAGGTGCATGCCGACCTCGTCGGCAAGCTCGGTCGGGAACGGGCCCGAGCCGACGCGCGTGGTGTAGGCCTTGGTGATGCCGAGCACGCTGTCGAAGGCCAGCGGGCCGAGGCCGGTGCCGGTCGAGGCGCCGCCGGCGGTCGTGTTCGACGAGGTGACGAACGGATAGGTGCCGTGGTCGATATCGAGCATCGTCCCCTGCGCGCCCTCGAACAATACGCTGGCGCCCTGCTTGTGATAACGATGCATCAGTTCGGCGACGTCGGCGACCAGCGGCTCGAGGCGCTCGCGCAGGGCCATGACCTCGTCGAGTACCTTCTGGAAGTCGACGGGTTCGGACTTGTAGTACTCCTGCAGCATGAAGTTGTGGTAGTTCAGCAGTTCGCCGAGCTTGGACGCGAACAGTTCGCGGTGAAACATGTCGCCGAAGCGCAGGCTGCGGCGCGCGACCTTGTCCTCGTAGGCCGGACCGATGCCGCGGCCGGTGGTGCCGATGGCGGCGGCGCCGCGCGCGATCTCGCGGGCGCGGTCGAGCGCGACATGACACGGCAGGATCAGCGGACAGGCGTCGCTGATCCACAGGCGCCCCTTGATCGACACGCCCTGCTGTTCGAGCATGTCGAGTTCCTCGACCAGCGCGGTCGGCGACAATACGACGCCGTTGCCGATGATGCACTGGACTTTTTTATGCAGGATGCCGGACGGGATCAGGTGCAGCACGGTCTTCTTGCCGTTGATGACCAGCGTGTGACCGGCGTTGTGTCCGCCCTGGAAACGCACGACGGCGTCGACGCGCTCAGTCAGCAGGTCGACGATCTTGCCCTTGCCCTCGTCGCCCCACTGGGTGCCGATGATGATGACTTTCTTGCCCATGCCATTCCTGTTCGCTAGGGAGAGCCGTCAGCCGGGGTGATGTCCTGAGACAGGACGCGCGTGAATACATCCCTGTAGCTCACGGCCGCATCCCTGCGGCCGAAGGTCCTGTCTCAGGACATCACCCCGGCTGACGGTCGCTATTATAGATAGGATGCGGTGGACATTGCGAACCGCGTCTATTTCCCGGGGGCGGTGCTGTCCACCACTGTCCAGCGGCCGTCCCTTTTTTCGATGGTGCGGTTGCAGCCCATTTCCGCCGCGCCGGCCTGCTGGCCCGGCAGCGTGTAGATCACGCGCTCGCCCTGCTTGCGCAACCGGCGGATCAGGTCGCGCAGGCTGTCGTCGGTGCTCCACGGCGGCGCGAGGATGCCGTCCTTGCGTTCGGCGGCGGTCGGGCCGAGCGCGAGCAGCGTCTTCAGGTCGGTGCTGAAGCCGGTGGCCGGGCGGGTGCGGCCGAAGAAGCGGCCGATCTCGTCGTAACGGCCGCCGCGGGCGATCTCCCAGCCGTGGCCGGGCACGAAGGCGGCAAAGACGACGCCGGACTGGTAGCGATAGCCGCGCAGTTCGGCGAGGTCGAAATGCAGGTTGATCGTCGCCAGCTGGCATTCGGCGGCCTCGGCCATCTGCGCCAGCGAGTCGAGCGCCGCGCCGACCTCCTTGCCCGCGCCCTTGAACTGGCGGCGGGCCTCGTCGAGGACGTCGCTGTGGCCGTTCAGCTCGACCAGCGCGATCAGGCGCCGGCGCTGCGCGGCGCCGATGTCGAGGCCGCCGAGGAAGGTCTCGATCTCGGGTCGGGCCTTGCGCTGCAAGGCGTCGAACAGCATCGCCTCCTGCGACTCATCGAGGCCGGCGTCGCGCGCCAGCGTGCGGAAGATGCCGACATGGCCGAGGTCGATGTGGAAGGTGTCGAGTCCGGCGATGCGCAGCGTGCGCACCATCAGGCGCAGCATCTCGATGTCGCTCTCGATGCCGGCATGGCCGTACAGCTCGGCGCCGACCTGGATCGGATTGCGCGAGCTGGCGAAGCCGTGGCGACGGGTGCGCACGACCGGGTCGAGATAGCACAGCCGTACCGGGCCGTTGCGCGACAGGCGGTGGGCGTCGATGCGCGCGGCCTGCGGCGTAATGTCGGCGCGGACGCCCATCAGCCGGCCGGTGGCCTGGTCGATCAGCTTGAAGGTCTCGAGGTCGAGGTCGTTGCCGGTGCCGATCAGCAACGACTCGAGATACTCGATCAGCGGCGGGATCACGAGCTCGTATCCCCAGCTCGAGAACATGTCGAGCAGGTCGCGCCGCAGCTGCTCGAGCGCCTCCGCCTGCGGCGGCAGGAACTCGTCGACACCGTCAGGCAGCAGCCAGCGGTTCGTGTTCGCGTCGAGGCGGGTCTTTTTCATCGCTCGCTTGCCCGACGGACCGGCAGGTCCGCGCTATCGACCGCCTCTCGGATCCCTGAAGTACTTGAAGAAGTCGCTGTCGGGCTCGATCACCATCAGGTCCGAACGGTCCTTGAAGGCGTTCCGGTAGGCATTGATGCTGCGATAGAACGAATAGAACTCCGGGTCACGCGAGAACGCCTTCGCGTAGATATCGGCCGCGCCGGCATCGCCGGCACCGCGCAGGTCCTCGGACTCGCGATAGGCCTCGGCGAGGATGATCGTACGCTGGCGGTCGGCGTCGGCGCGTATGCGCTCGGCGGCCTCGGCGCCGCGGGCGCGCAGGTCGGTCGCGACGCGCACGCGCTCGGCCTCCATTCGGCGATAGACCGACACGCTGACGTCCTCCGGCAGATCGACGCGCTTCAGACGCACGTCGACGATCTCGATGCCGAGATTGCGCGCCTGGTTGTCGGCGCCGACGCGCAGCACGGCGGTCATCGCGGCGCGATCGCCGGACACCACTTCCTGCACGGTGCGCTTGCCGAACTCGGCGCGCAGACCGTCCTTGACGATCTGCGACAGACGGTCACGGGCGCGGAACTCGTCGCCGCCGAGCGCCATGTAGTACTGGCCGACGTCGCGGATGCGCCACTTGACGAAGGCGTCGACGATCAGGTTCTTCATCTCCGCGGTCAGATAGCGCTCCGGGTCAGCGTCCATCGACATCACGCGGCCGTCGAACTTGCGCACGTTGTTGATGACCGGGATCTTGAAATGCAGGCCCGGATCATAATCGGTGCGCATGATCTCTCCGAAGCGGAACAGGATCGCGCGCTCGTATTCCTTGACCGTGAACAGCGACATCGAGGCGAGGACCGCGAGCGCGATCAGTACGATGATGCCGAGTGATTTCATCTGTCCCATCAGCGCAGCCCTCCCCGGTCACGCAACGCGGAGCGCGTGCGGTCGACGACCTCGTCGACGATCAACGGGGTCGGCGAGCGACCGGTGGCGCTGCGCGCCGCGTCCGTGCGCATGTCGCCTTCCGACCGGCCGGACATCATGCGGTCGAGCGGCAGGAACAGCAGGTTGTTGCCGCCCTCGACGTCGATCATGACCTTGCTGACGTTCCCCATGATGGCCTCGACGGTCTCGATGTACATGCGCTCGCGCAGGATGTCGGGCGCCTTCTTGTATTCGTCGAGGATCTGCGTGAAGCGGGCGACGTCACCTTCGGCCTGCGTGATCACCTGCGCCTGGTAGGCGTTGGCCTCCTCGATGACGCGGGCGGCCTGACCGCGGGCGCGCGGCAGGATGTCGTTGGCGTAGGTCTGCGCCTCGTTGCGCAGGCGTTCCTCGTCCTCGCGCGCCTTGACCGCGTCGTCGAAGGCATGCTGCACCTCTTCGGGCGGCTGCGCGTCCTGCAGGTTGACGCTGGTCACGTGCAGGCCGGCCTCGTAAGTGTCGAGGATCTGCTGAATCAGGGTGTTGACGCGCGCGACGACCTCGGCGCGACCCTCGGTCAGCACGAAGTCGAGCGTGCTCTTGCCGATGACCTCGCGCAGCGCGCTCTCCGAGGCCTGGGTCAGCGTCACATCGGGATTGAACACGTTGAACAGGTACTCCCTTGAATCCTTGATGCGATACTGCACCGCGAGCTTGATATCGACGATGTTCTCGTCCTGGGTCAGCATCAGCGCCTCGCGCAGTACCCCGCGCGCCGACTGCCCCTGCGTCGCCGAACGATAGCCGATCTCGGAGGTGCGGATCTCCTGCACATTGACGATCTCGACCGACTCGATCGGATACGGGATGTGCCAGTGCAGACCGGAACCGACCGTCGACTGGTATTCGCCGAAGCGCAGCACGACGCCCTCGCTGCCTTCCTGCACGATGTACAGACCGGACAGCCCCCACAGGCCGACGACGACGAGCAGGATCGTGCCGATGCCGAACGAGGCAAAGCGGCCACCGCCGCCGCCCTTGCCGCCGGCGCCGCGCTTGCCGCCGATGCCGCCGAACAGGGCGCCGAACTTTTCCTGCATCTTGCGGACGACCTCGTCGAGGTCCGGGGGCTGGCCACCGCCGCCACCGCCGCCGCTGCCCGAGCCGCCACCGCCGCCCCAGGGATCGTTGCCGCCGCCCGGCGGTCCGCCCGGTTCATTCCATGCCATGGATTGTCCTGTCTCTTTTCGCATCCTGAGTGTCCGCCTTCACAAACCGACCGATTTTAGGGTGCCCGGGGATGCATCGCAAGCGCCGTGGCCGGCACCGTTCGGCGCAATGACCGTGCAATCCTCATGGCGACCCAGGAATTCGAGCATGCCGGGTCTCATCACCACGTCGACAATCCATTCGCCCCGCTCACTGATGGTCTCGTGGCGGACGACGTTCCATTCGAACAGCTTTGCCCTGAGCCGTCCTGCGCTCGGTTGCAGGCACAGACGGCGCAGCGGCAGTTCCCGCGCGCTCGCGGCCCCGATAGTACTCGCGGCGCCGTCATTCGCGGCTCCCGCCGGCAATGCCGGGGGCTCGCGGCCATCGCGGAGCAGCAGCGCGGCGATCGCGCTTTCGAGCAGATCGATGCCGGCGCCGGTCTGCGCGGAGATCCACACGCGCCACGGACGGCCATCGGCGTCGTAATCGATGCGGGGCCTGTCATCGTGCCTCAGGTCTATCTTGTTGTAAACCTCGATCTGGGGAATCTCCCCGGCCCCGATGTCCTGCAGGATCCGGTTTACCTCGGCGGCCTGCTCGTCATGCTGATCGTCGTGCGCGTCGATGACATGCAGCAGCAGATCGGCATCGACGGTCTCCTCGAGCGTCGCGCGAAACGCCGCGACGAGATCGGGCGGCAGATCGCTGATGAAGCCCACCGTGTCGGCGATCACCGCGTGACCGAGTCCCGGCAATTCCAGACGACGCAGCGTCGGATCGAGCGTCGCGAACAACTGGTCCGCCTGGTAGACGCCGGCGCCGGTCAGGCGATTGAACAGCGTCGACTTGCCCGCATTGGTATAACCGACCAGCGACACCCCCGGCACCGTCGCCTTGTGACGCGATCGACGGCTCAGCTCGCGATGACGGCGCACCCGCTCGAGTCGCCGGTCGAGCTGGCGGATGCGCTTGTCGACCAGCCGGCGGTCGGTCTCGAGCTGCGTCTCACCCGGGCCGCGCAGGCCGATACCGCCCTTCTGTCGCTCGAGGTGCGACCAGCCGCGGACCAGCCGCGTCGCGAGGTGTTTCAACTGCGCGAGCTCGACCTGCAGCTTGCCCTCGAAGGTCCGCGCGCGCTGCGCGAAGATGTCGAGGATGAGGCCGGTGCGGTCGAGCACCCGACAACTCAGATGGCGCTCGAGATTGCGCTCCTGCACCGGGCTCAGCGCGTGATTGAACAGCACGATCTCGGCGCCCGACTGCTTGACGGTGTCGAGGATCTCGTCGGCCTTGCCCGAGCCGATGAACAGCCGCGGGTCCGGCCGCGCGCGCGTGCCGCCGATCGCCGCGACCGGCTCGACGCCCGCGGAAACCGCGAGCTGGGTAAATTCTTCCCGACTGTCCTGCCTGTGGTCCGAACGGAAATCCAGTTGAACGAGGATCGCCCGTGTACCGGTTTGGGGTCTCTCAAACAAGAGCGCGGGAACCCCCGGTCGGGTAATCAGTCATCGCCGGCCTGGGCATCGTCCTGGACGGCCAGTTTGATGTTCCTCGACGGCACGATCGTCGAGATCGCGTGTTTATAGACCATCTGGCTGACGGAATTCTTGAGCAGCACGACGAACTGGTCGAAGGACTCGACCTGCCCCTGCAACTTGATTCCGTTGACCAGGTAGATGGACACCGGCACATGCTCCTTGCGCAATGCGTTCAGAAACGGGTCCTGCAAGCTCTGCCCTTTGGCCATGATCGTTCTCCTTGTTCTGGACCAGCATTATGTAATGGTTATTGTCAGGCACACGAGCGCTCGCAGTCGACTTTCCGTGTCGGCAAGCCCATTCTTCGCGTATGACATTGTAGCATTCAAGGCGCAGGCTGATAATGGGTGACGCCTGCGACGTATTTCAAGATCCCGTCGATTTCATCCGGGCCGTAGCCCGAAAATCGCGCGGCCGCCGCGTCGGCCCGCATCCATGTCAACTGCCGCCTGGCGAGCCGTCGGGTCTCGGTGATCGCGCGCGTGACCGCGGCGGGCAGGTCCGTCTCCCCGTCGAGGTACTCCCACAGCTGGCGATAACCGACCGCCCGGATCGCCGGCAGGTCCGGCGCGAGATCCCCTCTTTTATACAGGGTCTCCACCTCCCCGAGCAGACCGATCTCCATCATCTGACGGAAGCGCTGCTCGATGCGCCGGTGCAGCCCGGCACGATCCTCGGGCATCACGTGGATTTTGACCATCGAGAACGGCAACGGTTCAGCGTCGCCGCGGCCGAGCAGCGCGCTCATCGGCCGACCGGTCAGTTCGAGGACCTCGAGGGCGCGCTGGATGCGCTGCGGATCGTTCGGATGGATGCGCTCGGCCGCGGCCGGGTCGCCCTGCGACAGCCGCGCGTGCAGGGCCGGCCAGCCGAGACGCCGCCCCTCCTCCTCGAGGCGGCGGCGGGTCGCGGGATCCGCCGGGGGCAACCCGGACAGCCCCCGTTCGAGGGCGCGAAAATACAGCATCGTACCGCCGACCAGTAGCGGTGTCCGCCCCGCGGCCAGGATCGCGTCGATTTCGCGCAGCGCATCGGCGCGGAACATCGCCGCCGAATACGGCTCGGACGGATCGCAGAGATCGATCAGCCGGTGCGGGGCCCGCGCGAGGACATCCGCCCCCGGCTTCGCGGTACCGATATCCATGCCGCGATAGACCATCGCCGAATCGACGCTGACGATATCGAGCGGGAAGCGCGTCGCCAGCTCGACGGCGACATCGGTCTTGCCGGCCGCGGTCGGGCCGATCAGCGCGAGGACGAGGGGGGGGGCTTGCTTCATGCGTCGGAATCTATCGGGGTCAGAGTCGTTTGATCACAACTGTCCCCGGATGACGAGGTGATGGTAGTGATCAAACGACTCTGACCCCATTGACACCTCGCGGGGACAGTTGTGATCAAACGACTCTGACCCCAGATATTTGGCGGAGAGGGAGGGATTACTCGGGCCTTCGGCCCTCGCCCTGCGGGCCGCCGTCGCTGCGCGACGCCGTTCATCCGGGCTCCGCCCGGCTGTCGAACCAGCCGATTGAAACCGGGGGTTCGAATCCCTCAATCCACGAGGTCTATGATACCGAACCGGTAAGACAAGCGCCTGCCGATATTTGGCGGAGAGGGAGGGATTCGAACCCCCGGACCCTTGCGGGTCAACGGTTTTCAAGACCGCCGCTTTCGACCGCTCAGCCACCTCTCCCGCGCGGACATGCCAGCATACTATATCAGAGAGCCCCCGGCGCGGCCGGGGTTGTATCCCCGCGATCGTGATACTATATTTCCCGATGAGTCTCAATCCGGAGGTTTGGAGAAGTCGATGAATCCCGTACAACAGACCTATACCCGCGCGCCGGCCGCCTCGGTACTGGCGAGCAACAAGCTGATCCGCAATACCTACGGCCTGCTGTCGATGACGCTGCTGTTCAGCGCCGCGATGGCCGGGGTCTCGCTGAGCCTGAACCTGCCCCATCCGGGCCTCTTGCTGACGCTGGTCGGTTACTTCGGACTGCTGTTCCTGACCTATCGCCTGCGCAACAGCGGCTGGGGCCTGCTGTCGGTGTTCGCGCTGACCGGCTTCATGGGCCTGACGCTCGGGCCGATCCTCGGCCACTATCTGTCGGTGCCGGGCGGCGACCAGGTCGTCATGACCGCCTTCGGCGGCACCGCGGCGATCTTCCTCGGCCTGTCGGCCTATGCGCTGACGACGCGCAAGGACTTCAGCTTCCTCGGCGGCTTCCTCGCGGTCGGCATCCTCGTCGCCTTCGTCGGCGCGATCACCGCGGTGCTGTTCACGCTGCCGGTCGTCAGCCTCGCGATGTCGGCGATGTTCATCCTGCTGATGTCGGGGCTGATCCTCTATCAGACCAGCCAGATCGTCCACGGCGGCGAGACCAATTACATCCTCGCGACCATCACGCTGTACGTCAGCATCTACAATCTGTTCACCAGCCTGCTGCACATCCTCGGCGCCTTCAACGGCGACGATTGAGGCGCACACCACAGGCGTGAAATCCTCAAGGGCCCGGAAACGGGCCCTTGTCGTTTCAGGACTTCCTTGAAAATCAACAATATGATCATTTATTGAAATTGTCATATTTCTGCGCTATGCTCGGTACAGGCTTATCCAGGGAGGATGACCGCCATGAAACGATTCCTCGGTCGGTTTTTCCCGAAACTCCTGGCGAACAGGAGCGGGCGCGACAAGGCACGCAGCACTCATGCCGAGCGGCACGATGCCGGGCATCAGATGTTCAGGACCCCGCGTGGACAAGGACCGTTCCTGCTATCCACCGACGGCCGCGTGATCCCGTTGCGCAAGTCGAAGTTTCTGAGACGGGATTGAATCCGGACCACGTTCACTACAACAAGGAGAGCTGACATGGGTGACCATTCGCACAAGCACGAACACGATCACAAGCACAAGCACGAACACGATCACAAGCATTCGCACAAGGACGGCACCACCCACGCCCACGAGCACACTCATGAGCATGCGCACGACCACGCGCATGAGCACACGCATTCGCACGATCACAGCGGCGGCGGCGGCCATGATCACAAGCATGCCGACAAGGATCTCGGCCAGCACGAGCACTCGCATCCGGGACACGACAAGGAACCGCATACGCACGATCACTGAGCGCAGTACGGGTTGACGCTCATCTGAGTATCGGCCGGCGCAGGGAAGCGCCGGCAACCCGCCCGTCCCGATTCTGAACCTCTGCCGCCCTCCGCTGTCTGTTACCTTATCGCCCGGCGATTTCGCCGACCTTGAAAAATCAGCATAATGGTCGATATCTGGCAGGACCGACCCGCGCCAGCGCATCGAGTACAAACCAGGAGATAGCCGTGCCCCAAGGGACCTGCCTAACGGCCGCTGCGCCGACTCATGTCCGATTGCTGCCGATCCTGCTGATGCTGTTGTTGCCGGCGGCGCACGCCGCCGCGCCGGTCATCGTCTCCGAGGCCCGCATCGATCGTTTCGAGGACCGCATCGAGGCGCTCGGCACGCTGCGCGCGAATGAATCGATCATCATCTCGACGACGATCACCGAGACCGTCAGCGCGATCCATTTCGACGACGGCGACCGCGTCACGGCCGGACAACTGCTGATCGAGATGACCAGCGCCGAAGAGCACGCGCTGCTCGAGGAGGCGAAGGTCACGGTCGCGGAGGCCGCTCGCCAGTACGAGCGCGTGAAATCGCTGCATGCCCAGCGCCAGGCGCCGCTGTCGCTGCTCGACGAGCGTCAGCGTGAATGGGAGGCCGCGCAGGCGCGCGTCAAGGCGATCGAGGCCCGTCTGGCCGACCGCATGATCCGCGCGCCCTTCGACGGCGTGCTGGGCCTGCGCAACATCAGTCTCGGCGCGCTGGTGGAACCGAATGACGTCATCACGACGCTCGATGACATCAGTTCGATGAAGCTCGAACTGCCGGTGCCGAGCCGCTTCCTCGGCATGTTGCGCACCGGCCTGCCGGTCGTCGCCCGCACCGAGGCCTTTCCCGGCCGCGAGTTTCACGGCCGCGTCAACGCGATCGATACCCGCGTCGATCCGGTCACGCGCTCGGTGATGGTGCGCGCGCAGATCCCGAATCCGGACGGCCTGCTGCGTCCCGGCCTGCTGATGAACATCGAGCTGTCGCGCGATATCCGCGACAACATCGTCATGCCCGAGGAAGTGCTGATCCCGCTCGGCGAGAAGAACTTCGTCTTCATCGTCGACGAGGCCGGCGATAATACCGTCGTGCGCCGCGAGGTCCGCATCGGCGCGCGGCGCGCGGGCCAGGTCGAGATCCTCGACGGGCTGCGCCCCGGCGACAAGGTCATCAGCCACGGCGCGACGCGCGTACGTCCCGGCGACAAGGTCTCGATCGCCGGCATCGATGACGGCACCGTGTCGCTGCGTGAGCTGCTGGAGCGTATGCCCTGATGGTCCTGTCCGATGTCTCGGTCAAGCGTCCCGTACTCGCGACCGTCCTTTCCCTGCTGCTGATTGCATTCGGCCTGGTCTCGTTCGAGCGGCTGCCGCTGCGCGAGTATCCCGACATCGACGCGCCGGTGGTGTCGATCGACACGGTCTATCGCGGCGCCTCGGCGAATGTCGTCGAGACCCGCATCACCCGCCTCATCGAGGACCGTATCGCCGGCGTCGAGGGCATCCGCTTCATCGAGTCGATCAGCGAGGACGGCCGCTCGCGCATCAATATCGAGTTCGAGATCGACCGCGATATCGACGGCGCCGCCAATGACGTCCGCGACCGGGTCTCCGGCATACTCGCCACCCTGCCCGACGAGGCCGAGCCGCCCGAAATCCAGAAGGTCGACAGCAACGAAGACGTGATCATGTGGCTCAACCTGCAGAGCGACCGCATGACCGTCCCGGAACTGACCGACTACGCCCGCCGTTTCCTCGTCGATCGCTTCTCGGTGCAGCGCGGCGTCGCCCGCGTCCGCATCGGCGGCGAGCAGATCTATGCGATGCGCGTCTGGCTCGATCGCCAGGCGCTGGCCGCGCGCAACCTGACCGCGAACGACATCGAGGAGGCGCTGCGCTCCGAGAATATCGAGCTGCCCGCCGGCAGCCTGGATTCCGGCAACCGCCAGTTCACGGTGCGCGTGCAGCGCGCCTTCGCCAGCGAGGAAGACTTCACGCGCCTGGTCGTCGCCCGCGGCGATGCCGGCTATCTGGTCCGCCTCGGCGACGTCGCCCGCGTCGAGCGCGGCACCGAGGAGGACCGGTTGTTCTTCCGCGGCAACGCCGTGCCGATGGTCGGCATCGGCATCATCAAGCAGTCGACCGCGAACACGCTGGAGGTGGCGCGCCTCGTCAATGCCGAGGCCGACCGCATCAATCCGACCCTGCCGGAGGGCATGGAGATCAAGCGCAGCTTCGATTCCTCGGTGTTCATCGAGGGGGCGATCAGCGAAGTCTACAAGACCCTGTTCATCGCGATCGCGATGGTGATCGGGGTCATCTATCTGTTCCTCGGCAGCGCCCGCGCGATGCTGGTGCCGGCGGTCACGGTGCCGGTGTCGCTGATCGCGACCTTCACCGTGCTGCACATGCTCGGCTTCTCGGTCAACATCCTGACCCTGCTCGCGCTGGTGCTCGCGATCGGTCTCGTCGTCGACGACGCGATCGTCGTGCTCGAAAACATCTACCGGCGCATGGAGCAGTACGGCGAGACCCGTCTCGTCGCCGCCTATCGCGGCACCCGCCAGGTCGGTTTCGCGGTCATCGCGACGACGATCGTGCTGGTGTCGGTATTCGTGCCGATCTCCTTCCTGCAGGGCGACCTCGGCCGCTTGTTCACGGAGTTCGCGCTGACGATGGCGGCGGCGGTCGCGTTCTCGAGCTTCGTCGCGCTGTCGCTGTCGCCGATGCTGGCGTCGAAGGTGCTCGTCAGCACCGAGCGCACCGGGCTGACGCGGGTCATGGACCAGGGCTTCAACGTCGTGCGACGCGGTTACCACGTCGCGCTGACTGCCTGCTTGCGTCACAGCTGGGTCATCGGGCTCGCCTTCATCGCGATCTTCGCCGCGGCGCTGTGGATGGTGCGGGAGATCCCCGAGGAATACACCCCGCGCGAGGATCGCGGCGCGTTCTTCGTCATGGTCACCGCGCCGGAAGGTGCGTCGTACCACTACATCTCGAACTACATGGACGAGGTCGAGGCGCGGCTGATGCCGCTGGTCGAGAGCGGTGACATCACCCGCCTGCTGGTGCGCGCGCCGACCGCCTTCGGCAACGTCGAGATCTTCAACCGCGGCATCGCGATCGTCGTGCTGAACGACTGGGGCCAGAGGCGTTCGGCCTGGGAGATCATGGATGACGTGCGCAAGCGCCTCGACGGCCTGACCGGCGTGCAGGCCTTCCCGCTGATGCGCCAGGGCTTCGGCGCCCGCATCCGCAAGCCGGTGCAGTTCGTCATCGGCGGCGGCACCTACGAGGAACTTGCCGAGTGGCGGGATACCCTGCTCGCAAAGATCAACGAGAACAATCCCGGCCTGACCGCGATCGACTGGGATTACAAGGAGACCAAGCCGCAGATCGGCATCGCGATCGACTATGACCGCGCCGCCGACCTCGGCGTCACCGTCGGCGCGATCGGCCGCACGCTCGAGACCCTGCTCGGCTCGCGGCGGGTGACGACCTTCATCGACGACGGCGAGGAATACGACGTGATCCTGCAGGGCGAGCGATCCGCCCAGCGCACGCCGACCAGCCTCGAGAACATCTATGTCCGTTCCGAGCGCAGCGGCCAGCTGATCCCGCTCGCGAGCCTGGTCAAGCTCGAGGAGTTCGCCGACTCGATCACGCTGAACCGCTTCAACCGCGTGCGCGCGATCACGATCGAGGCCAATCTCGCCGACGGACTCGCGCTCGGCGACGCGCTGGACCACCTCGAGAACCTGGTCCGGGAGCACTTGCCGGACGGCGTCATCATCGACTACAAGGGCCAGTCGCGCGACTTCAAGTTGAGCGGCGAGTCGATGCTGTTCATCTTCGCGCTCGGGCTCGCGGTGGTGTTCCTCGTGCTCGCGGCACTGTTCGAGAGCTGGATCCACCCCTTCGTGATCATCCTCACCGTGCCGCTGGCGATGGCCGGCGCCCTGCTCGGCCTGTACCTGACCGGCCAGACGCTGAATATCTACAGCCAGATCGGGTTGATCATGCTGGTCGGACTGGCGGCGAAAAACGGCATCCTGATCGTCGAATTCGCGAACCAGTTGCGCGATGAGGGCAAGGAGTTCGCCGAGGCGCTGATGGAGGCCGCCGAGACGCGCCTGCGCCCGATCGTCATGACCGGTCTGACGACCGCGGTCGGCGCGACGCCGCTGCTGCTGTCGTCCGGCGCCGGCTCCGAGACGCGTACCGTCGTCGGCACGGTCATCATCTGCGGCGTGCTCGCCGCGACCTTCTTCACGCTGTTCGTCGTGCCGACGGCCTACCAGATGCTCGCGCGCCGCACCGGCTCGCCCGGCGACGTCAAGCGCCGGCTCGAACGCGAGATGGGCGAGGCGTCCTGAACGGCCGCGGCACGGCCTATCAGGGCTGTGCCGTGTTCATCGACTCCGCGCGTTGCAACGCCTCCGCGATCGAACGCGTGAACTCGACGCGACCGAGGCGCTTGCGGATCCCGGCCCGGCGCAGTTTCAGCACCATCCGCGGCCGCAGCCCGCTGATGATGACGCCGACGCCGTTGCGTCCGAACTTCAGGATCAGCTCGTTCATCAGCCACATCGCCGTCATGTCGAGCAGCGTGACGTCGGTCATGTCGAGCACGACGACGCGGACGTCGCGCGGCAGCTCCTCCAGGGTACGCATCGCCTTGTGGGCGGCGCCGAAGAACAACGCGCCGTTGATGTCGTAGATCGCCACCCCGGCCGGCGCGACCGACTCGCGCGTCTGCGCCTCCGCTCTGACCAGGCTGATCTCGGTGCGCTGCGCCGTCTGCCGGATAAACAGCAGCGAGGCCAGCGCGATGCCGACCGCCACTGCGATCGTCATGTCGAACACCACCGTCAGCAGGAAGCAGGTCAGCAGCACCGCGACGTCGCTGCCGGGCGCGGTACGCAGGATGCGGACGAAGTGGCGCGCCTCGGCCATGTGCCAGGCGACGACGATCAGCAACGCCGCGAGCGCGGCCATCGGGATATGCCCGAGCACGCCGGCGAGCGCGAGCAGCGCGACGAGGATCACACCGGCATGGATCACCGCGGCAATCGGCGACACCGCGCCGTTGCGGATGCTGACCGCGGTGCGCGAGATCGCCGCGGTCGCCGGGATGCCGCCGAAGAACGGCACGCACAGATTGCCGATGCCCTGCCCGACCAGTTCCGCGTTCGGATCGTGACGGCGCCCCGCCATGCCGTCGGCGATGACCGCGCACAGCAGCGACTCGATCGCGGCCAGCGCGGCGATCGCCATCGCCGCGCCGAGCAGGCTGTTGACGAGCTTGAACGACAGACCGATCGGCTCGCCGTCCGCGCCCGGCAGCTCCCACGGCCAGGCGAAATGCGGCAGCACCGGCGGGATGCCGAGGCCGGCGAGGTCGCCGATGCTGTAGCTGAAGGTATTGCCGACGGTGGCAATCGTGAAGCCGGGCAGCCAGCGCATCGCGGCATAGCCGGCGAGCGACGCGATCGTCAGCGCGACCAGCGCCGCCGGCAGCCGCGTCTTCAGGCGCGGCCACCCGATCAGCAGCGCGAGCGTCAGCACCGCGATCGCGGTGTCCTCCCAGCGGATCGTCGGCAGCGCGGCGCCGATCGCAATCACCTTCTCGAGGAAATGCGGATCGAACTCGCCGATGGTGAGGCCGAAGAAGTCCTTGACCTGCAGCAGCACGATCACCGTCGCGATGCCGGAGGTGAAACCGACCGTGACCGGATACGGCACCAGTTCTATCAGCCGCCCCAAGCGCGCGAGTCCGAGCGCGACAAGGATCAGGCCGGACATGAATCCCGCGATCAGCAGGCCGCCGAGGCCGTATTGATGCGTGATCGGCAAGAGCACCACGACGAAGGCCGCGGTCGGACCCGAGATGTTGACGCGCGAGCCGCCGCACAGCGCGATGAGCGCGCCGGCGATCATCGCGGTATAGAGGCCGTGATGCGGCGGCACGCCGACCGCGATCGCGAGCGCCATCGCCAGCGGCAGCGAGACGATGCCGACGGTCAGGCCGGCGGCGAGATCGCCGCGGAACGACCGCAGCGTATAACCCTCCTTGAGGGTCTCGCGCAACGCGCTGGCGAACATCGGGGTCTCAGTCCCGCGCGACGCGCGCGAGGACCATCAGCTGGTAGGGTTCGAGCACCAGCTCCTGGGTCGCGGTCAGCGTCCGTCCGGCATAGAGGTCGACCATGGTCTTGCGCATGCCCATCTGGCGCAGGCGGCGCGCCTCCAGCGCCTGCGGCTGCTCGGTGAAGTTCGCGAGCACGTAGACGCTGTACTGGTCGTTGCTGCGGAAGAATCCGAAGACATGGCGGTTGCCGGTGTCCGCGATCTCGGTCTCGGCGCGGGTGAAGGCGAGGTTCTGTTGGCGCAACTGGATCAGCCGCATCAGGCTCTGGTAGATGCGCCCGGTCGGCGTCTTCATGTCGCGGCGCGACTCGGCGGCCTGTTCGTCGAACGGGCGGCGATGCAGCCAGCGCGAGTCGCCGGCCTTGACCGGATCGCGCTCCCACTCATGGTCGTTCAGCATGCCGAGCTCGTCGCCGAGGTATATCAGCGGGATGCCGCCGATCAGGATCGCGACGCCGTGCAGCAGCAGGATGCGCCAGGTCGCGAGTTCGATCTCGCGTTCGCTGTCATGCTCGAGCGCGAGTTCGAGACCGGCGAGCGAGGCGCAGGTGCCGGACACGCGCGCATCACCGGTCAGCGGATTCTCCTGGAACGGCGCGCCGCGCGCAAAGCTGCCGGGGAAGCGGCCGGTGTAGAAGCGGGTCAGGAAGCGGCGGTGCTCCTGCGGATCGAAGCCGGTCGCGGCGACGTCGTCGTCGGAGAAGGCCCAGCCGATGTCGTCGTGACAGCGCACGTAATTCACCCACGCGCAGTCCGGCGGGATCGCGAAGCCGCGGCGCATCGCATGCTGCAGCACGCGCACGTCGCGCGTCGCCAGCGCCTCCCACAGCAGCGCCATCAACTGCGGGTTGTAGGACAGCGGGCACTCGTCGACGTCGATGTACCGGCTGACCTCGTCCGGGTGGACGATCGCCTCCGACTTGAACACCATCGCCGGCGCGGCGATATGGGCAAGCGCGTTGAAGGCGCGAATGATCATGTGCGCCTCGGGCAGGTTCTGGCAGCTGGTGCCGAGACGCTTCCACAGAAACGCGACCGCATCGAGGCGCAGGATCTCGACGCCGAGATTGGCGAGGAACAGCATCTCCTCGCACATCGCGTTGAACACTGCGGGATTCGCGTAGTTCAGGTCCCACTGGTAGGTGTTGAAGGTCGTCCACACCCATTTCTTCAGGCGATTGTTGTAGGTGAAGGCGCCGGGGTGATCGTCGGGGAAGACCTCGGCCATGCTGCGCTCGAACTCGTCGGGCAGCGCGCGATCGGGGAACATCAGATAAAAATCCTGGTAATGCTCCTCGCCGGCGAGCGCGCGGCGTGCCCATTCGTGTTCGTCGGCGGTGTGATTGAACACGAAGTCGAGCACCGGCGAGATGCCGTGATGGCGCAGCTCGGTCGCGAGCTCGACGAGGTCTTCGGTCGTGCCGAGCGCGGGGTTGACCTCGCGATAGCTGCTGACCGCGTAGCCGCCGTCGTTATCGCCGGCCGGCGTCTTGAACAGCGGCATCAGGTGCAGATAGGTGATGCCGAGCTCGGACAGATACGGGATGCGCTCGCGCAGGCCCTTGAGGTCGCCGGCGAACAGGTCGACATAGCACATCGCGCCGACCATGCGGTGCGACTGGTACCACATCGGATCGGCCGCGCGCATCGCATCGAGCGCCTTCAGTTCGCCGGGTCGTTCGATCCACATCGTCGTCGCCGACGCGAGGATGCTCTCGAGGTAATAGAAAAAATCGTAGTCGCGTCCGTACAGCGCATGCAGCGATTCGAACAGGCGCGGGAAGTGGCGCTTCAGGCGATCGAGATAGGCCTCCCACTCGACCTCGTCGACCTGCCCGCGAAACCGCGACTCGATGCGCGGCAACAGCCGCTGCAGCGAGGTCGCGCTCTCCCGTTCGACCCACCCCGCCGGCCGCTGCTGATATTCCTTTGTATTCATTGCGTTAATCTTAATATGCCGGGACTGCCGGGGCAAACCGCGCCGCATTGTTTGTTATTTTGACACCGAAATCGGGCTGGTTCGTTTGCGCTTGCGGCTCGAACGCTGATTTTGACCCCGAAAATGCGACGGGAGGCCCGTTTTCAGGCTATTATCCGGGCCTGATTCCAACAATATTAACGAGTTGCCGTGGTCCGACCCCAACATTTGATTGGTGCTGTGTGTTTGCTGGTGGTGATGGGGCAGGCATGGGCGCTGTCGCCTTATCGGGCGACTTATGAGTTGACCTATGGCGGGGTGCGGGTCGGGGAGGCGGTCTACGAGCTTGCGATCAACGGCAACGGCACGGTCGACTTCAAGGCCCGCGTCGAACCGCGCGGCATCGCCACCTGGATCAGCAGCGACATCGTTCGCGAACAGAGCCGGCTGCGCATCGACGAAGACGGCGCGCTGATCGCGCAGCGCTACGAATATGTGCAGGAACGCGGCCGCGAGGCGATCGAGCGCAAGATCATCGAGTTCGACTGGAACATGGGCCAGGCCCACACCCGCGTCAACGGCGAACGCAAGCAGGTCGCGATCGAACACGGCACCGTGGATCGCATGTCGCTGCAGCTCAAGCTCATGCGCAATCGCAAGGCCGGCGACGATGATGATGTCATCGTCTATCCCGTCGTCGAAGACCACGAACTCCGCGAATACCGCTTCGAGGTCACCGGCCGCGGCCGCATCACCACCGGCGCCGGCGATTTCGACACCATCCGCCTCGAACGCCGTCACGGCAACCGCACGACGATCTTCTGGAGCGCCCCCGCCCTCGACTACCTCCCCGTCCGCGTCGAACAACAACGCACCGGTCACCCCACTTCCCGCATGGACCTCAAGACGATCGCGATCGGATCGCGCTAGCGTCCTCAAGAATGGAGGCAGTGGCGAGACTGACCCCGCGCCCGCCGAGCAGCACCGAGAAGTCTTCCCTGACCGCCGCCATCCCGTCCGGCAAGGGCGCCCGCCCCGGCTCGAACTCGAGCAGCAACTCGATCTCGCTCGCGGGCGTCAGCTCGCCGCGCGTCGCGGACCCGAACAAGGCCAGGCGCCCGATATGATGGCGATGGAGCAGCGCCATCAACGCAGACTGTGAAACACCGAGTTCACCCAGCACGGAGATTCGACGATCGGCCTGCACCACGGCCTCCGCT
Organism: Chromatiales bacterium; assembly: GCA_050486285.1. Lineage (GTDB taxonomy): Bacteria > Pseudomonadota > Gammaproteobacteria > SZUA-140 > SZUA-140 > JAITWN01. The sequence goes on along the minus strand of JBJHCZ010000017.1, from coordinate 8,707 downwards.
GAACGGCCGTTCAGCCGCTGTCTCAGCTCCCGGATCGCGCGGCTGCGCACGCGCTCATCGCCGCCCCGGATCGCATCGACCAGCACCAGCAACTCATAGAGCCGCGCGTCCGCCCGCGCCGCCCTGGGCGCCGACTTGTACAGGGGCATGAACGACGGCCCCCGCTGTCCGCCCTCCGGATCCGGCCACACCGGCGGCAATGCCTCCTGCGCAACCGCACCCTCCCGCCGCAACGGCGCCGCCGCGGCCAGGGTCGGCATCCCGGTCGTCAGTTCGCCCCATTCGGGATAAAAGACATGGCGGATCCCGTGGACCAGAAACGCCTCGAGATTCCGCCGCTCGGGCACGATCGTTTTCCCGACCCGCGCGGCAAGACCGGCCGCCAGCGCCCGCCTCACCGCCGCATGAACCTCCGCCGGACTCATGCAAAGATCAACAGCTATCCCGTTGTATGTCCAGGGATTTTCCCCGATCGCCACCAGCTTCAGCAGGACCAGCACATCTTGCGGCTTGAGCGTCACCCTCGATGCCTCCATCGTTCACTATTCGCGAATCGCGAACAAAGAATGTCAAGCGGGTCGGACCACGCTAACTCATTGAACCAACGTGAATCACCCAAAAAAACCCCGCGTCATTTCGATCTGACGCCGCTCGAACCCGATTTTTGCCCCCGAAATCGCGATGCCCCCGCGCGCGCTCGACGGGAAGGCTCACTGGTCCGCCGGAACTCCCTGCGCCGGTCGCGAGCGGTCGCCCTCCTTCTCCAGCAGGAAGACCTCGCCGCACTTTTCACAGCGCCACGCCCCCGGCGACTTGCCGCAATGCCCGCAAGACGTCAACGCGGTGTAGAGGATGTTGCGCGCGCCGCCCCGCGTCGGGTGATTTTCCCTACCGCAATCGGGGCACACCCAGGCCGACTTCGACGACACGCAGTGCCCGCAGCCCGGACAGCAGATCGACAACTCCCGCCCCATATAGAACCAGTGCAGCAGCCCCAATGCGAACAGCATCGCCGACATCAGCCCCCAGAACACCATGCCCTGCAGACTGAACGTATACATCGGCGAGAAGCGGTAGCCGAAGCCTTCATCATGCGACGGCGCGCCCGGATGCGGTCCACCGAGCCACTCCCACAGCACGATCGCGACGATGCTCGCCGCGAGCGCCGCCCACGCGAGCCGGCGGTTGCGATAGACGTTGCGTCGCAGTTCAATCGCCGAAGTCATTGCGACCTCCCGTGTAGCGAATGACCCGAACAGTTTACCGCCTCGGGTTAAAACCGCCAGCCATAGCTGTTATCCTGCCCTTGTCCCGACGCATATCACCAATCCATAACGAAGGAAGGACCCATGGCCTATAACCGCCATCACGCACGCACGCTCTGCACCGCCGCCGAATTCCAGCTCTTCGCCGCGAGTCTCGCGGACACCCTCCGCACGCTGACGCCGGCCCGTCTCAAGGCCAAGCTCGACCGCGCCAGGAAGCTGCGCGACAAGTATCGCGACCTCCACCAGCGCCAGCGCCTCGCTGCCCGCGCCCGCACCGGCAGCAAGAAGGGCAGCGCCGAGCGTACGAAGACGAAGGCGCAACTGTTCGACGAGGCCGTCAAGCGCTTCACCGCCCAGACCCGGACCAACGCCGCCGCCGAAAAGCGCGCCGCCGAGCGCGCGAAGAAGAAAAAGGCGAAGCAGCCCGCCGCGAAGCGACCGGCCGCGCAGAAATCCGCCCGCGCCGGCAAGGGACCCGCGGCAAAATCAGGCTTCGTCAGCGAAAAGGCCCAGCGCGCGAACCGGCGCAAGCAACTGCAGAAGACGCGCTCGAAGGCGATTCAGGGACATGTGCGCGCCGCGGGGAAGCGGCGACAGGCAAGGAAGGACGCGCGCCGGGGCTAGATTGACGGGATTATTTCCTGAACAACTTCTCCAGATCCTCGCGCGCCGCCTCCCCGGCACTGCGCGCCGCGCCGCCGGCAGGCGCGGCGCCGTCGCCGCCGCCGAACAAGGCATCCAGCGCCTGTCGCGACGCCTCCGTCTTCGCGTCCGGCGGCGCGTAGGCCCGCGGATTGATGCGGAGATAACCGCAGAAATTCGCGCGCTGCTTGTCGGCGACCAGGTCCGCGACCGGCTCGCGGCACTGCTGCGGCGCGGCCGGATCGAAGAACTCGCACATGCGGCACACGTGCAACTGCGCCCGGCATTGCGGGCACTCGGCGAGGCGCGCCAGCGGGAGCAGCAGGTCCTGCTGCGGGGCGCCGCATTTCCAGCAGTGGCAGATCTCGGTCATTACAGCGACCTGTGCGGTTCAGGCAGGGTTTTGAAGTATCACCAAGTTTACCTGAAATGATTACGGGCTTCCTTAACCTCGGGTGAAATACCAAAATGGCCGGAGAGTTTATATCAATCGATGATTTTGGGCCTGAAATGGCGCCGGGAGACCGGAAATACTGGTGATATCACTCCCTGTTCCACAGGGATTCAATGCATACTACCGGCGCCGCGCGGACGTTACTGATGATTGCGCATCGGAATCCGCGGACGTTGCTGGATGTTTCATGATTCAGTTATTTCAATAATATCTACGCAGCATGCCTGACCGACTTCACCGCCAGCGTAATCCGCTCCGCATCCTGCAACGCCCTGATCACCGCAAACAGGTTCTCCGCCGTGGGATTTCCGCGCGGTCCCAGCATGCGCTGCAGGCTCTTCACCGGAATCCCGGTCTCCCGCGCCAACCGATCGAAGGTCAGGGTCGCGTTGACATAATCGCGCAACATCGCCTTGCCGGTGGCAAGGTCACCAGCGAGCAGTTCATTGATCGACTCGGTGAGCATGGCAGTACGATAGCGTGCATCGGACTGGGCACGCGCACGAATGGTTTCGCGGAAATTACGGGTGATCGGCATGACGTCTACCCAGCTTTCGTGACTTATACTCGCGCCAGCATCGCTTCGCCTCCTGTATGTCCGCTTGCTGACCTTTCTTTACCCCGCCACCCAGGAGGATGACCAAGCCGCCCTGCTCCATCCGGTACAGTGCCGTAGTGACTTTGGCAGCGGCGACAGGATCAAGTCGGGCGAACCACCGGGCAAACGGTGAGATGCCACCCTGATCCTGATACTCGACGACCTTCCCTGTCGTCATGTAATGGTATCCTATATGTTACCGTTTTCAACCCGATTATATATTCAGCCTGCCATTAAAAGTCCGGAGCCGTACATCAGAGGTCATCTGATAATCATTTTCTCGCCTCCAGAAACACAAAATTCCGGTGAAAATCGAGATGCTGCTTCTGGCGGGCGGTAAACCCACCGGCGTTGATCGTCTGCCCCGTATCCAGCCCCATCCTGTCCAGTGACGGCCGGTGCGCGACCGGAGAAATCAGCACCTTGCCGTCATCCTCGAACGAGATGAAACCCCGATCGAACAGATGATCGATCGTCGGCGTCAGCAGGAAGCCGTTCTCGCCATCGAGACGCTCGTCGTTGGCGCTGTCGCGCCACGGTTTGATATGGCTCGCGCGCAGATGTTCCGGCCGATCGACCCGGGTGATGCGGCACCTGCGCTCGATCAGTCCGACATTCTCCTTGAACCGGCCCTGCCCCCGGCGCGCCATGATCAGCGCCTGTTTCTCGGTCTCGATGATGCCCGCATCCGCAACCAGCTTCTGTTGCAGGTATTCCTCACTCGGCGGGCTTCGGGGATTCGTTGCAATACGACTGGGCGATACCGACGGCGCGTGTCGAGGTGTCCGCGAACGACAGGATCAGATCGCCCGGCGCGACCTCGCGCATGAATTCATAGAAGGGATTTCGGCCACCACTGGCCTTGCGCTTGGGCGACCAGAGGTAGCCGCCGCCGGTTTCCTGGGCGTAGGTCTGGTTTTGGGTGACCCACCAGTAGCGCATGTCTGTGTCGTTGCGTGAAGCCTGTGGTCTGTTTCAATTTACTGATGCTTCGCTCTGCCCTACCACAATATTGCCAGACTTACGAAGTTGCATGCTTGTGGATGATATCCCGAATTTTTGCAGGCTCATACGCAACGTCCCAGCACCACGCGCCAAAGCCGCCCTTCTGATTGACGCCATTAACCCAGGTCTCCAGTGCCGCGCGTTTGGCTCGATTCTGTTCGGAGTCGATACCCTTGATCTCCAGGACCAGTGTCTTTCCGTTCTTCAGGCGGAGCAGAAAATCGGGAATAAAACGGCGCCGGGATCCGCCCCAGAGATAGTAGATCTGGAATCCCAGATGATCGTTCTTGGTGTATGCAGCAACCGGGTTGTCTTTCTCCGAATCAAAGATATTAGCTGCGTACTGCTCCCAGGTTCCGTCAGCAATCATGTGGCTGATCTGCGATCGCCTGGTCGGCAGACAGGGTTTCGTCGTGTACCAGGTCCGCATATATCGTGTCGATCCGATAGGGTTCTCCTCGTCGAATACCGGCTCGATGCGCTCCATGTTCTGCTGCATCACATGTCTCTGGAAGTGTTGCACGATGAGGTCGATGTTCAGAGACAGCAGTATCCGCTTGCGCAGCGGTTCCTGGTGAAACAGGGACGGGATGACGAGCTTGTCCGAATCGATGAACTGTTCGACCAGCCGGATCAGTTGAAACACCAGATACTCCCGTGTGCCGCTAAATCGTCCCTGCATCTCGGCATAGGCCTTGCGGGCGGCCTGAAAGGTCAGTCGTTGCAGGCGGAATTCCTCCGGCAGCCTCTCGAGATCGATGACGTGGATCTGGTTCCAGTTCGTCACGCCGCCGAGCGCGGGGGCAATCTCGGCGGTGATCGGGGTGCGCGCCGGGTCTATCGTTAGCGGCTCGACCTGGTCCCAGTCCACTGTCAGTTCCGGACGAACCACATGGTCGATCCGGACGATATTCGGCCAGCGGATCTCCAGCTCATTCCGCTCCGGCAATGACTCGATCTGAGTGCTGGGCCGTGGTGGCGGAGGCGGCTCGCCATTTCCTGTGTCCTCCTGAAATATCGATAGCGGCACGCCGAACACATTGACGTACTCCGGGAGGAACAGCCCGTCGCTGTCGGTCTCATAGGAGACCCGCCGCAGGCCGCGTCCGATGACCTGTTCACACAGCAGTTGCGAAGTAAATGCACGCAGCCCCATGATATGGGTGACGTTCTTGGCATCCCAGCCTTCGGACAACATCGCGACCGAGATCACGTTCTGCAGATCCTGCCCCGCGGTATCGCGCTTTCCGACATTGTCGACGATCTCGCGCAGCAGTTCTTCCTTCTTCATTTCGCGCAGTCTTTCCTTGCGCAACTCCGGAATACCGGCTGCGTCAACGATTTCCTTCAGTCGCGCCTCGTATGCCTTGTCCGTGGTTGCCGTTTCGCCGATCTCGGCCTTTTCCAGCACACGCGAGTCCACGCGCAACGTCCTTGCCGGCGCATGTAGTTCCGGCCAGTGGGCGTCACCGTGATTGAAATAGTGCTCGATGCGGGCCGCAGTCTCTGTGCGATTACAGACCGTCAGCATCACCGGCGGGGAGACATGGCCACCCTCGCGCCAGTCCTGCCGGGCGGCGCGCCAGTCCGCGCCGAGCAATGTATAGGCGTCCTGGACCAGTTTCGGCAGTGGTTCATGCGGCTGCGCGCCGCGCCGGTTCAGGTCCTCGGCAACCTCGGCTTCGCGGTAGATATGATAGAGCCTGGAGCGCATCGACTCGGTATTCGGCAACGCGTCATCGCGCACAACGACGCGCGGCGTCTTGACGAGGCCCGCCTCGATTGCGTCGTTGAGGCCAAAGTCCGACACGATCCAGTCGAACAATCCCTCCTCGGTGCTGGCCTTTCCGGTCGGTGCGAATGGCGTCGCGGTCAGGTCGAAGCAGCGCTGGATCCGGCGTGTCTTGTGCAGGCGGTCGAGCCCCTCGATCCAGCGGGTCGCCTCATCGAGGTCGATGCCGAGCGATGCGGCGTCCTTCTTGCTGATCTTGAGCTCCGCCGGCTTGCGGTAGGCATGGTGGGCCTCGTCGTTGATAACGACGATATCCTTGTATGCCGCCAGCTTGCCGAGCACGCGGCGGGTGAAGGCTTCATCGCTCTCCGAACCCTTCTTGACGACCGAGCGGTCCGGTTGCTTCAGCGGCATCAGGGAATGCCAGTTCTCGATCAGGATCTCCATCTGGTTGAGTTTCTGGCGCAGCGCCTCCGACGGACACAGGCCGAACTGGTCGTAGAAGTTGTCTGATTCCCCGGGGTACAGGACGCTCAGGCGTTCCTTCACCGTCAGTCCCGGCGCAACGATGAAGATCGCGCGCGAGAAGTCCTTGCTGCGCTTCGGATAGGTCAGGGCGTTCAGCACCTGCCAGGTGATGATCATCGCCATCACCGTGGTCTTGCCCGAGCCGGTCGCCATCTTGTTGCACAGCCGCTCCCACGGCCCGCCGTCGCCGGGGATCACGACCCCCTGCTTGTACTGCGCCGGGGCCTCGACCCGCCAGATCAGGGTTTCGATGGCCTCGAGCTGGCAAAAATAGAACGGATACAGCCGCACCCCGTCCGCGCGATCGCGCCAGTGTTCGAGCAGGCTCCGGGTCACGGAGGTGACGCCGGGGTACCCGGCCACCCGCCATTCATCGACGCGCCGGCGGATCTCGTTGACGAGGTCCAGGGACTGGGTGCGCCGTGTATTGTTGCGGATGTCGAAGATCTCGTAGCCGGCGGATCTTCGGCCATCGACGAGACTGAGCGACCCGTCCCGCGCCTGCTCCCAATGCCTCGCGGGCACTGCATACGGGGAATTGATGATCAGGGACTTCGGCGCGGGCATCGGCTGCGCCTCAGGCGAGGTGGAGGATCTTCAGGGACTCGATCCCCCGATCATCGACGATCTTGATCGCGACCTTGCGGTTCTCTCCTGCCTCGAACGGCAATGATTTCGTCCCGTGGAACTTGTCGAGCAGCCCCTCGTTCAGCTCGGCGCGGATGTTCTTCCTGAGCTTGTCCCAGCCGCCGCCCTTGCCGGCCATCGGGAAGAATACCTGGCGAGGGAACAGCGAGCGCTCGTCGTAGTCGGTGTCGAGCAGCCACATCGCGATCTTGCCCTTGCCGCCGGAGACCAGTTCACCCTTCGTGGTATCGAAATAGTCGAAGCCGTGTACCTCGACGACATAACGACCATCCTTCGACTTGTGTACCTCGACATCCGGCTGCCCCATCAACCAGAAGCTCTGGTTGCTGGCGCGGCCCTTCTTCAGGTCCTCGGTCAGCAGGTCGGCATTCATCCGGGCCTTCAGCAGGGTCACGCCCGGCCACTTGGTCTCGTCGATATCCTTGGCCGCCTCCGGATCGAACTCGAAGGCAGCGAAGATGACGAACTTCGGCGCCGGCCGCAGCTTCTCGGCCTCGTTCAGGGCCAGCGCAACCTGCCGCTGTTCCAGCGCCGCATGCTCGGGCCCGAAACTGACGACCACGCGCTCACCGCTGTCGAGATGACCGGTGACATGGAGGTGCGGTGAATCAGGCAGGGTCTCGAGATCGGCGAACCCGAGCATCTGCCCGGCCTTGTTCCCGAGATTGGGGCCGCGAATGCCGGTCTTCAGTAGCTCGTCGCGCCATGTGTGCTGGCGCGCGGATTCGCCCGATCTTGCGATCGAGACATTGGCGACCTTCGGTTGTTCGGCCTCGTCAAGCGCGACGACCGTCGGGAACGGCACTGCCTCGACGGTAAATGGCCCCGTAATGCGGAGCCTGTTTCTGGAGATCAACGGCTGGTCGTACAGGATCTCCTGATCCGCATGCGCGGCGATCGAGTCGTCCATTTTCCTTTGCATCGCCTGTCGCGCTTCATGGAAGGCCTCGAAAGGTTTTCTGGCCTCCCGGGGCCAGTCAGTCGGAAGATCGAACGGCACTTCCCATTCTTTCAAATTCTGCTTCGCAGCCTTGTTCAACTCTGCCAACGCCGCTTCGACCGCCGGATGCATGCGCGCGTATATATCGTCAATCTCCGGATTATTGGCGATCGACTTCAGTGTGACATGCGGCACGGTCTTGTAGATGAAGCCACTCTTCAGGCCCTCGTGCGGATACTTGAGTTCGTAGTAGTCGTAGCTCGCGGTCATCAATCTCTGCTTGGCCAGCGTCACCGACACGCGCGAAGTGTCGCAGGTGATCCAGCGCCGCCCCCACTTCTCGGCGACGAAGGCGGTGGTGCCGGAACCGCAGGTCGGGTCCAGCACCAGGTCGCCGGGGTCAGTAGTCATAAGAAGGCAGCGTTCGATAGCTGAAGCCGCGGTTTGCACCACATACAGTTTCCCTTCAGTTCGATTCTGTATGCCACCAATGTCTGTCCAGAGATTGTTAATTGGATAAACGGGGAAATCATCCAGAAAACGAACAAATCTAACTCTGCTTCCCTCTTGTATGACCCTGCTTGCTAATCCAAGCATCCTAAGCCCAAGAACCGTCGTTTTCCAGTGTAGCCCAGTGGATGGGCTATATATCTTCCCATTGAATTCGAAGCTCTGTTCTCCCCCCTGAGCGCCTTGCGACGTCAGATCAGCTGACGTCGCAAGGCGCTCAGGGGGGAACACGCCACTCGGAATTCCAGAAAAACTTCGGTAATCCCCCCATTTTTAGCGCCTGCCAGAAGTAGAGCCTAGGCCGCATTGGCCAACTTCTGTCCGGGGGTGATGCCTCCCAGGGCCATGTTCGGCCGTTCGTGATTATAGGTCCACAGCCACC
>JBJHCZ010000016.1:0-70547 GCA_050486285.1 Chromatiales bacterium | reverse complement strand
CCGGTGGCTGTGGACCTATAATCACGAACGGCCGAACATGGCCCTGGGAGGCATCACCCCCGGACAGAAGTTGGCCAATGCGGCCTAGGCTCTACTTCTGGCAGGCGCTAAAAATGGGGGGATTACCATCCGAGTACAGATCGTCGAGCGCCAGGGGGCTGGTAAACTCAATCTGTTCCGAACACTCAAGCGCGCGATGCGCAGCGGCGATCTGCGAACGTTCTCGCTCGAGAGGCGCGGGAATAAAGTCGTGCATCCTGCGGGAGGCCGAGCGCGAGTTCTCGCGTGTCGGATGCACGAATGTATCGATGCAACTCTCGCGTAATAACGGCGCGGCTCGCCGTTTCTACCGCCGGCATGGCTACGAGGGCCGGGCGGGATACGAACTGCTCAACAAGGCCCTTGGTTCCGGCTAATTTGGCAAGCCAACGGATCGGGCCGTCGAACTCAGGAGTCGATCACCCTCATGTTCATTGGTCACTTTGGAGCAGGGTTCGCCGCCAAGCGGTTGGCGCCCCAGGTCTCGCTCGGAACGCTTTTTCTGGCTGCCCAGTTCATCGACCTGTTGTGGCCCACGTTCCTGTTGCTCGGCGTCGAACAGGTCAGTATCGTTCCGGGCGCCACTGCGGTCACACCGCTGCATTTTGACCATTATCCCGTTTCCCACAGTCTGCTCGCCGTCGTCGGTTGGGCCGTGTTGGTCGGCGGACTTTATTATCTTCTGCGCCGGCAGCAACGCGGTGCGATCGTGCTTGCCGCGCTCGTCGTCAGCCATTGGTTTCTCGACCTGCTGGTGCATGCGCCTGACCTTCCTGTCTTGCCGAACGACAGCTTGCTCGTCGGCCTGGGAGCGTGGTCGTCGCTGACGCTCACGTTGCTGATAGAAGTCCCGTTGTTCCTTGCCGGCGTCTGGTTGTATGCCAGATACACGGTCGCAAATGATGGTCGCGGCAAGTGGGGGTTGTGGGGCCTGGTCGTTTTACTGCTCGTGATCTATGCGGCCAATCTGTTCGGCAGTGCACCGCCGAGCGTTGAGGCGATTGCCTGGGTAGGCCAGGCCCAGTGGCTCATCGTGCTGTGGGCGTACTGGATCGACAAGCATCGTCGTTCTCGAGCCGTTGTCTAGCGACTCGCGTTCTGCCTGGGAATTCGCGAACCTGTTACCGCTGTTCGGAGTGCGGCATCGTCTTGATTCGGGCTTGTATACAAGAGTCGAATGTCCACGAATAACAATCCGGTCGAAGGCCGCGTCAACCCGGGCATCGAGCCTGTGCGCGCGGCCTTCCTGGATAACTTCACTCGCCGCCACGAACTCGGCGGCGCCTGCTGCGTCTATCACCACGGCGAGCAGGGGGACTACACGCTGGTTGCCGACCTCGACCGACTCGCTGTCGTGCTTGCGCGCCAGCGGCCGGCGTGGCCGCCGGGCGAGCGCCAGGCCTATCACGCGATCACGCTCGGCTACTACGAGAGCGAGCTGCTGCGCCGCATCGATCCGCAACACCGCAGCCTCGGGCGCTTCTTTCACGACGAGATCGCCGCGCCGCTCGGGATCGATTTCTACATCCGCCTGCCGCCGTCGATCCCGAATGCGCGGCTTGCGATACTCGATCGGCCGGGCCTGCTCGCATCTTTCATCGAGTAGTATCAAACTTGACGCGTACCGTCGCAGCTCCATCGGTAACAGGCGATCCGTCTGCCGATTCAGGTGTCAGCCTGAACCGGCTGATTACGAATTAACTGTCTCAGTAATAACAGATAATGAGGAAACTCTGATGAGCAGCAGACCAACGAGTGTCATATCGTCCCTTGATGCGGTCAGTCAGGAGAGATGGCCGTGTTCCGTGCCGAATGGAGTATTGTTCGGTATGAGAGTATCCGGAGCCTCTCTGCCGTGCATCCTTGCCATCGTTGCGCTGCTCGTCGCCAGTCAGTCTGTCTGGTCGCATTGCGACAGCCTCGACGGACCGGTCGTGACCGACGCACGGGCCGCACTCGAATCCGGCAAGCTTGTCGGGGCGCTGAAATGGATCCCGGAGGAAAGTGAGTCAGAGGTCAGGGAGGCCTTCAACCAGGCGCGTGCGGTTCGTGAGCTTGGCCCGGAAGCAAGGGAACTCGCTGACAGATACTTCTTCGAAACGCTGGTTCGACTCCACAGGGCTTCTGAAGGCGCCCCGTTCACCGGCCTGAAGCCGGCCGGCAGCCCGGTCCATCGGGCCATCTCGCGGGCGGACGACGCCCTGGCGAAAGGTGATGTGGACAGGCTGGCGAAGGATCTGGCGCACGCCGTCGAAACCAGCGTGCGCACAATGTTCTCCGAAACGATCGAGGCGAAATCAGGCAGCGATGAAAGTGTAGCGGCCGGACGCGAGTATGTGCATCGATATGTAAATTTCGTGCACTACATCAAGTATCTTCATGACGCGATCACGGGTGATCACTCTCACGGTCATGCCACGACAGGTGACTGAATCTGATTGCTGACGGCTAACGGGGTCAGGCCACGGCAGCTTGATGAATGCCCTGGCGGCCACGATCGCCAGTTATGGATTGTTTGCCAATAGTCCGGCTGTCGTCATTGGCGCCATGATCGTAGCCATGCTGCTGGGGCCGATAGCAGGTGTCTCATTGGCGCTGGTGGATAGCGATGTCAGTGTTCTCCTGAAGAGCCTGTTATCGCTGCTTGCAGGGACGGCTGCGGTGCTTGCTGTCTCGTTCGTCATTGGTACTGTCCATCAGGACATTCCCATTACCAGCGAGATCATGGCGCGGACCGCGCCCAATTTTCTCGATCTGATGATTGCGCTGGCAGGGGGGGCGGCGGGGGCCTATGCCACCGTTTCGTTCCGCCTGAGCGTGGCCTTGGTAGGCGTTGCCATCGCGACCGCCCTGGTGCCGCCGTTGTCTTCCGCGAGCATTTTGCTCGCGCGCGGCGAGTTTGGCCTGGCGCTTGGCGCCCTTGAGCTGTTCGTTGTCAATCTGGTGGCGATCCAGTTTTCCGCCTCTGTCGTTCTGTGGCTGACAGGGTTTCGCCGCATTACTCGCACCTCCGGGCAGCCCGTTACAAAATTCCTGAAGCAGAATCTGCTGAGCATCATCATCCTGGTGGCACTGGCTGTCTCGTTTTCAGTCAATTCCCGGCATACGATTGCCAAGCAACTCTTTGAATCGAAAACCCGGCACACACTGCAACAGGTGATTGATTCCTCTCCGGGAAGCCATTTGGTGGTTGTACGCTTCGAGAATCTGCCCGGGGAAATCATTGTGAGAGCAGTGGTACGTGGCCCGAATCCACCTTCCCCAATACAGATCGGGGCCATGGAGGATCAATTGCCATCTTCACCTGATGGTACGGTTGTGAAACTCAGGATTCGTTTCGTTCAGTTGAGCATCATTGATCGAGATGGCGACGTGCATATGGATGTCATGTTCGGGGACGATGAATAGAAGATAATCCTGTGTGAACATGCCTTTGATCGCATCGTCGAGCGCGGGGCCTCGGCCGATCAGCTTCCAGTTGTTGCTTCCCGGTTTGGTACCATGCACTGCAGCAGACCATTATCCTCGGGCTAAATCGAAAAGCTCATGATCAGCAAGGAACTCCTCAGCCTCGCGGCGATCCTGGTGACGTTCGCGATGTTCCTGCCGTACATCCTTTCCATCCGGCAGGGCAGGACGAGGCCGCATGTGTTTTCCTGGGTCATCTGGGCGATGGGCACCTTCGTCGTGTTTCTCGCTCAGCTCGCGGGTGGCGCCGGTGTCGGCGCGTGGGCGATCGGGGTATCGAGCGTGATCACGCTGTATATCGCGTGGCTCGCGTATGTTCGCCGCACGGACCTTGCAATTACCCGTTCCGACTGGTTCTTCCTCGCCGCGGCGCTATCCGCGTTGCCGTGCTGGTACCTGACGGCCGATCCGCTGTGGGCCGTCGTAATCCTCACCGCCATCGACCTCGCCGGCTTCGGGCCGACCTTCCGCTCGGCCTGGGTGCGGCCGTTCAGCGAGCATGCGGGTTTTTTCTCGCTGGGCGTCGTGCGTAACGTACTCGTGATCCTGGCCCTCGAACATTATTCAGTCACGACGGTGTTGTTCCCGGCGGCGGTGGGCGCGGGTTGCGCGGCGCTCGTGCTGCTGATCCTGATTCGCCGTCGGGGTCGGACCACGGCAAGTGATTGAGTCAGCGGAAATTGAGGGTCAAAACAGGCCGGTTTTCGGGCCTCCCGGCGCATTTTCGCCACCAAAATGAGCGTGAGGCTGTCGTCAGCCAGCGGAGTATCGATAGCAGAAATGCGGAGAAACCCGACTGCCGCCGCGCCGGGCGAGGACATCCTCGACGTCGGTCGTTGTCGCTACGAGCGCGGGATTCCGTGAAGTGCGTTGCGCGCCGGTCATGCCGCATCCGCTGCTCCCCTATTGAGGAGGATGGTCAGGGCAGTCTGAACGCGTACTGCACGTGAGCCAGCATTTCAGGCCTGAAATGGTGCCGGGAGGTCCGTTTTTGGCTGGTTTTTCGGCACATTTATCGCCTGATACAAAGGGTTGCCGTGGTCCGACCCCGATCTACATTTCGACGATGGTCTTGAAGCCACCCCAGAACATGCGCTTGCCGTCGAAGGGCATGCTGTCGGGGGCATAGCCGGCGATGCGCGGGTCGTTCATGACCCGCTCGTTGATGCGATCGCGGTCCTCGCGTGATTTGTAGACGATCCATGCGAACACGACGGTCTCGTCGTCCTTGAGCTGTACGCTCTGCGGGAACGAGGTGACCTCGCCCGGCTTGATGTCATCGGCGACGCACTCGATGTATTCCAGCGCGCCATGTTCGCGCCAGACCTCGCCGGCGGTCTGCGCCATCTGACGGTAGGCCTCGAGGTTGGCCTTCGGCACCGGTAAAACGAATCCATCGACATATCTGCTCATGATGTCCCTCCTGCGGGGTTTCTGTCGGCGGTTGCGATCCGGCCCCGGACGATGAAATGGCGGTCGGAGACGGTGTGGATCTCGAAGGCGGAGAGGCCCGCGGCGTCGAGCTGTCCGCGGACTTCATCCGGGCGCCACGCGGCGAGCAGCGAATGGAAAAAGTCGCGGCGCAGCACCGGCGGCGCATCGGCCGCGTAACGCTCGACCAGCGCCTCGGCCCCGGCGCGGCTGTCGGGCCGCATCAGGTCCATCACGAAGACCGACGCGCCCCGGCGGGCACAGGCGCGGATCGTCTGCCACAGCACGGCCGGATCAGAGAGGTGATGCAGCAGGCTGTTGCTGATGACCGCATCGTAGCCGACGGACGGCAGGCCGGGATCAGGCAGGCGCGCGCGGATCAGCCGGATGCGCGATTCGAGTCCCTCCCGCCGCAGCCGCTCGCGCGCGCGGTCGAGCATCGCGGCTGAACCGTCGACGCCGTCGATGGTGATCCCGGGATGGCGTCTGGCGAAGCGCACGGTGATATCCGCCGGCCCGCAGCCGAGATCGATGACCCTGCCCGTGGGTTCATCAGCGCCGAAGCATGCTTCCCACAGCCGCACGAACATCGAATGCGGCTCGTCGAAGTCCGCCTCGCCGTAGGCGCGGGCCTGTGCCTCGTCTTCCATCAGCTCGGGTTCGGGGACGCGATCCATGCAGCGAGGTTAACGCATCCGGCAGGGTCATGAAATGTCCGCAGGCCGTCGATAAATATCGCATGCAGGCTCAGGGTCGGACCACGACAAGCCGTTGAACCGACAGTAATCAGGTCGATTTTTCAGCCTGAAAATCGCCCTCCCGGCGCATTTTGACCCCCGAAATCAGCCGTCGAACGGCCCCCGACGCATGGTTCGGGGCATCGATGTCCGATTTCATGCCCGAAAAAGTCCCGGGAGGCCTCTCCCGGACCGATTTCAGAGCTGTTAATCGTTAATTATCAATAGCCTGTCGTGGTCCGACCCCAAGCGCACACAGTCGATAGCGGCCGCCGCCGTCCCTGCCGAGTGCGTCCGCGAGCCAGGGCAGCGCGGAGGACATCTCGGCACGCAGCGTCCACGGCGGGTTGATGACGACCATCCCGCAGGCGGTCATGCCGTGTCCCGGAGAGTCGGGGGCGACCGCGAGTTCATAGAGATCGATGCGTTCGATACCGCTGCGCGCGAGCTCGCGTTCGAGACGGTCGATGCGCCGGCGCTCGATGACCGGATACCACAGGGCAAATACGCCGGTCGCGAAGCGGCGGTGCGCGGCGACCAGCGTCTCGACGACCTGACGGTAGTCTTCCTTGATCTCGTAGGACGGATCGATCAGCACCAGACCGCGCCGCTCATGCGGCGGCATGCGCGCGATGCATTCCCGGTAGCCGTCGCCTGCGACCACGGTGACGCGCCGGTCGTCGCGCGCCAATCGTTTCAGCGGCTCCAGCTCGGCCCGGTGCAGTTCGCACAGCACGATCCGATCGTCACCGCGCAACCGGCGGCATGCGGAAAACGGCGATCCCGGATAACGCGCCAGCCGGCCATCGCGATTGTATTCCCGCACGACCTCGACATAGCCGGCGACCGCCGGCGGCAGGTCCTGCCGTTCCCATAGCCTGCCGATGCCGTCATCGAACTCGCGATTCTTCAGCGCCTCCTTCGAACCCAGCGCATAGCCGCCGGCGCCGGCATGGGTGTCGAGAAAGAACAGCGGTTTGTCCTTCTGCGTCAGGTACGCGAGGATGCACTCGAGCACGACGTGCTTGAGTACATCGGCAAAATTGCCGGCATGAAAGGCGTGGCGATAACTGAGCATGCCGGAATCATAGCACCCGCGTAACCAATGGGGTCAGAGTCGTTTGATCGCGACCATCATTGCGCTACTCTGAGCGCCCGGAGATCAAACGACTCTGACCCCATTGCTTACGCCGGAGTAGAATGTTGACAATGAATCACCGGACACAGACTCCGCCGTCCTCGCCGTCGCTCCCGATCGAGGAAGTCCTGCCCGAACTGCGCGCGACCCTTGCGCATCATCGCGCGGCCGTACTGCAGGCCCCGCCCGGCGCCGGCAAGACCACCGCGGTGCCGCCGGCCCTGCTCGACGAACCCTGGCTCGCCGGTCAGTCCATCCTGATGCTCGAGCCGAGGCGGCTCGCGGCGCGCGCGGCGGCCGCGCGCATCGCGCAACTGCGCAACGAGCCGGTCGGCGACACGGTCGGTTACCAGATCCGTTTCGAGAGCCGCGTGTCCGCACGCACGCGCGTCAAGGTTGTCACCGAAGGCATCCTGACCCGCCAGCTGCAATCCGACCCCGAACTGAAAGGCATCGGTCTCGTCATCTTTGATGAATTCCACGAGCGCCACCTGCACGCCGACCTTGCGCTGGCGCTGTGCCTCGATGCCCAGCGCGGCCTGCGCGAGGACCTCAAGATCCTCGTGATGTCGGCGACGCTCGACGGCGCCGCGGTCGCGCGCCTGCTCGGCGACGCGCCCGTGATCACCAGCGAGGGCCGCAGCCACCCGGTCGAAATTCGCTATCTGCCGCGCGATCCGGACGGTCCGCTGCCCCAGGTCGTCGGCGCCGCGATCGAGTCCGCGCTCGAACGCGACGACGGCGACGTGCTCGCGTTCCTGCCCGGCGCATGGGAGATCCGCCGTACGCAGGAACGGCTCGAACAATCGCTCGCCGGTCGCGCCGAGGTGTTGCCGCTGTACGGCGACCTGCCGTGGGAGGCGCAGGACCGCGCGATAAGACCGGGCGGCGGACAGAGACGCATCGTGCTCGCGACGCCGATCGCCGAGACCAGCCTGACCATCGACGGCATCCGCATCGTCGTCGATTCCGGCCACGCGCGCGCGCCGCGCTTCGATCCGGCGTCGGGCCTCTCGCGGCTGGTCACGCAACGTGTCTCGCGCGCGTCCGCCGATCAGCGCGCCGGCCGCGCCGGCCGTACCGCGCCCGGTGTCTGCTATCGGTTGTGGGGCGAGAACACGCAACGCGGGCTCGTCGCGCACTCGGCGCCCGAGATCCTGACCGCCGACCTCGCGCCGCTTGCGCTCGAGCTCGCGGCCTGGGGCGTGAGCGATGCGACGCAACTGTCATGGCTCGACCCGCCGCCTGCCGCCGCATTCACGCAGGCGCGCGAACTGCTGACCGAACTCGACGCGCTCGACGCCGCCGGTCGCATCACCGATACCGGTCGCGCGATGGTCAGGCTGCCGCTGCATCCGCGCATCGCGCATATGCTGTTCGCGGCCGGACCGCTCGGCCTCGGCACGCTCGCCTGCGACGTCGCCGCGCTGCTCTCCGAACGCGACCTCTTCATCGGCGCAGCGCGGCGCTCGGCCGATTTCGTCGAGCGCCTCGAGACCCTGCGCCAGTGGCGGCGCGGCGGTCGCCATGCCGCGCGCCTGCGCGAGGCCGACATCGCCGGTTGCGCGCGCGTCAATCAGGCCGCGCAGCAATATCGCCGGTGGCTGCCCCCGCCGTCAGCTGCGGAGTCCGACGACATCGATCGCGCCGGTCTTTTGCTCGCGCTCGCCTATCCCGATCGTATCGCGCTCCAGCGCGCGCCCGGCGAGCCGCGCTACCTGCTCGCATCGGGGCGAGGCGCGCGCCTGCACGAGGCCGAGATGCGCCTGCGCCAGCCCTGCATCGTCGCCGCGAGTCTCGACGCCGGGGAGACCGAAGGATTCATTCATCTCGCTGCGCCGGTCGGCCTCGACGAACTCGAGGCGCAGCTCGGCGCGCATATCCGCGATGAAGCGGTCGTGCGCTGGGATGCGCAGCAGCAGGCCGTCGTCGCGCGCCATGAGCGGCGGCTCGGCGCGCTCGTGCTCGAATCGAAACCGCTCGCCGGCGCCGCGCCGGAACGATTGCGCGCGGCGATGCTCGACGGCGTCCGCCGCCTCGGCCTCGATCCGCTGCCGTGGACGCCCGAGGCGCGCGAGTGGCAGGCGCGCGTGCGGTCACTGCGCGCGTGGCTGCCCGACGAGGCATGGCCTGATGTGTCCGATGAGACATTGCTCGCGACGCTCGACGACTGGCTCGCGCCGTGGCTCGACGGTATCACCCGCCGCGAACATCTCGCGCGGCTCGACCTGCCGGCGATCCTGAGGTCGCGCCTCGACCGGGAACAGGCACGCCGACTCGATGTAGGCGCGCCGACACACATGACCGTGCCGAGCGGCTCTCGCCTGCGCCTCGAATACACCCCCGGCGAGTCGCCGGTGCTCCGGGTCAAGCTGCAGGAGATGTTCGGCTGCGCCGACACGCCGCGTGTCGCGTTCGGGCGCGTGCCGGTGACGCTACACCTGCTGTCGCCGGCGCGCCGCCCGATCCAGGTCACGCAGGACTTGCGCGGCTTCTGGGAGCGCACCTATGCCGAGGTCAAAAAAGAGCTGAAAGGCCGCTATCCGAAGCATCCCTGGCCCGACGATCCGTGGGGCGCGGCGCCGACGGCGCGGGCCAAGCCGCGCTGACGCCCGATTCGGGTATAATCGACCTCAGATATCAAGGAGGTGTCTGATGAAAAGGTTATTGATCGTTTCCATCGTCGCGGCCGTGATCGCTGCCTGGTCGCTTGCCGCATCCGCTGACGACATCGAAGGACAGATCACGTCGATCAATCCCGACGAGCAGTCGTTCGTCGTCCAGGGCATTACCTTCTTCGCGACGCCGACGACCGACTACGACGACGGCCTCAGGCGATTCTCCGATCTTCAACTCGGCCAGAAGGTCGAGGTCGACTTCGTGTTCCGCGACGGCAGGCATATCGCGACCGAGATCGAACTCGAAGACTGAACCCGGGCGATTGCCGACGCGTCAGGGCCGTCAGGGACAAGCCCATGACCGTAAGGAAGCAGATCGTTGCCTTCATGGCATTGCTGCTGGTGTCGGCGCAGCCATGCGCGCAGGAGCCGGTGCACGGCGAAGATGCCGCATCGGTGATGCAGCGCGCCTACGAGGTCCACGGCGGCCGGGACTCATTTTCGCGTATCCACTTCCATTTCGAATTCGACCAGGGTCGCAGCAGCACGACGAGCCTGGTCATGGCCTTCCGCCGCGAGTCGGGCGATGTCGATTATCGCGTGATCATGTTCAGCGAGTCGCCGCCGGACAGAAAGGATACCGGCTTCCTCGGCGTCTTCTACCGGCCGGGCGCCGGTAAAGAGGATGAGATGTGGCTCTACCTGCCCGAGCTGCGCTCGACCCGCAGGCTGATGCACTCGCAGCAGTCACACGACCACGGCGCCCATGACATGGCGGGACACATGCGTCATGGCGAGAGCCCGGACGAGTTCTCGGTCTCTGAGCTCGATCACGAGGAACTGATGCCGCGCTGGCCGGGACTCGACGAACACCGGCTGCTCGCGATCGAGGATGTCGACGGCCGTCCCGCCTGGAAGATCGAGAGCATCCCCCGCGATCCCGCGACCTCCGTGTACGGCAAGCGGGTGCAATGGATCGATCGGGAGCGGGCATTGCCGCTGCGCATCGAGTATCACGCGCCCGGCGGCAGGCTCGTCAAGACCCAGACACAGGAATGGCGCAGTTACGGCGACGCCTGGCTGTGGGAGCGCGTCGTCGCGATCAATCACCTGAACGGCCATCGCACCGTGCTCGAGCAGTCGGATGTGCGCGTCGATGCCGGCTTGCCGGATGATCTGTTCAGCCGCCGCGTGCTGAGCCGCGGCGTGAAGGCGTTCGAGAGCAGAGTGGAGAGGCTGACGCGATGAGCGACAAAGGCAGACGGGCGCAATGGGAGCCTGCCCCTGTCCCCGACGACGCCCCGGGGGAGGCCGTCGACATCACCCTGATTCCGCGTGCCACCGATCTCGGTGACGGTCTCACGGTCCATCGCGCGCTGCCCGCGCCGCAGCGCCGCATGGTCGGTCCCTTCATCTTCTTCGATCGCATCGGTCCGGCGGTGCTGAAGGCCGGCAGCGGACTCGATGTGCGCCCGCATCCGCATATCGGCCTCGCGACGGTCACCTATCTGTTCACCGGAGAGATCCTGCATCGCGACAGCCTCGGCTTCGTGCAGCCGATCCGCCCGGGCGCGGTCAACTGGATGACCGCCGGCCGCGGCATCGTCCATTCCGAACGCACGTCGCCCGAGCTGCGCCCGGTCGATGCGCCGCTGTCCGGCATCCAGCTTTGGCTCGCCTTGCCGAAGGCGCGCGAGGAGATCGCGCCGAGCTTCGTCCATCACGGCGAGGACGAATTGCCGGTACTCGACGCCGAAGGCAAGCGCGTGCGGCTGATCCTCGGTTCGCTGTATGGCGCCCGCTCGCCGGTCGCGACGCAGTCGGAGACCTTTTACGCCGACGTCGAGCTTGCCGTCGGCGCGCGCGTGACGCTCCCGGACGAGCATGAGGAGCGCGCGATGTTCGTGCTCGACGGCGCGGTCGAGGTGATGCCGGGTCGGACGCGCTTCGAATCCGGTCGCATAATCGTTTTCCGTCCCGGCGCGGCGATCACGCTGACCGCATCCGGCGGCCCCGCGCGACTGGTGTTGTTAGGCGGCGAGCCGATGGATGGCCCGCGCCATATCTGGTGGAACTTTGTGTCGAGCTCGCGCGAACGCATCGAGCAGGCGAAGGCCGACTGGACCGCCGGTCGATTTGCCAGGGTACCCGGCGAGACCGAATTCATCCCGCTGCCGGAGAAATGAGCGGATCGGCGGCCAGCAGCATGACGATGCCGCGACCGAAGGCGGAACATTATCCGCCCCTGCTGTATCTAATGGGCGTACGCAGGCCTGGCGAGCGACTCGCGTTTCCGGTCGAGGGATTCGGCGGCTGCACGATATCGATGCTCGCGGTCCGCGCCGGCTGCGCGGGCGCCATTCACGGTATTCGAGAGGAGAGGCAATGCGAAAGATCGACATGATGACGGCGCCGCGCCGCGCCGCGATCACCGGACTGGCGCTGTTCGCGATGACGCTGTCGGGCTGCGCAAGCGATACCGGCGCGCGCCAGGATGGCATGCACGCGGGATTCGCGATGGCCGGGACGATGGAAGGCCATGGCATGCATGGCCGCCACGGCGCGTCCGCCGAACAGCCCGCGCGCCCGACCGGCGAGACGCCGGCGATCCCGCTCGCGGGCGTGTCCGACCTTGCCCGCATCATGCCCGAGCTGTCGTCGCATCGCGTCGTGTATGTCGGCGAGACCCATGATCAATATGCCCACCAC
The DNA here is from genome assembly GCA_050486285.1 of Chromatiales bacterium. Taxonomy (GTDB): domain Bacteria; phylum Pseudomonadota; class Gammaproteobacteria; order SZUA-140; family SZUA-140; genus JAITWN01. The sequence goes on along the minus strand of JBJHCZ010000016.1, from coordinate 58,407 downwards.
CTCGTCCAGCTCGAGGTCATCCGGCGCCTGCACGAGGCCGATCCGCGTCTCGCGATCGGTATGGAGTTCTTCCAGCGCCCGTTCCAGGAGGCGCTCGATCGTTATGTCGCCGGCGAGATCGACGAGCGCGAGATGCTGCGCGAGACCGATTACTACAATCGCTGGTCCTACGACTATCGCCTGTACGCGCCGATCCTGCGCTATGCGCGCGAGCACGGCATCCCGCTGGTGGCGCTGAACGCGTCGACCGAGCTGGTGCGCAAGGTACGCGCGTCCGGACTCGAGGGCCTGAGCGACGAGGACAAGGCATTGTTGCCGGCCGATATCGATCGATCGGACAAGGCGCACGAACGCCGCTTGCAGGCTATTCTCGAGCAGCATCCGCACGGCAGCGACCAGGTCGACCGCTTCATGGAAGTGCAGGTGCTGTGGGACGAATCGATGGCAGAATCGGCGGCCGCGTGGCTGAAGGCGCATCCGGAGCATCGCATGGTCGTGCTCGCCGGCACCGGGCACCTCGCCTTCGGCGGCGGCATCCCGGATCGCGTCAAGCGCCGCGTTCCGGTCACCAGCGCGATCGTGCTGAACGACTGGAAACAGGAGATCCGTCCGGGCCTCGCCGATTACCTGCTGATGCCCGAGGCGCGTACGCTGCCGCCGGCGGGCATGATCGGCGCGCGGCTGAATCCGGACGAGGACGGGCTCAAGGTTGCCTCCTGCGCCAGCGGCAGCGCCTGCGAGGAGATCGGGCTGCAGGAGGGCGATCGCCTGCTCGCGATCGACGGCGTCGCGCTCGCCGGCATGGCGGATCTGCGCGTGCTGATGTGGGACAAGGAACCCGGTGATATGGTGACCCTGACCGTGCAGCGCGAACGCCGCTTCGCCCGCGTCGACACGCAGGAACACAGCGTCCGCCTGCGCTAGGCGGCGTCGGCGATCAGGATCCGGCTTCGGGTTTCTCCGCGAGCGCGGCCGCAGCCCGCGCGCGGCGCTCCTTCGCGAAATGCCACTTGATCCAGAAGTAGGCGACGAATATCCCGAGAAAGCCGGCGACCCACATGATCTCGATCGCGATCAGGACGCCGAAGATGTTCTCCTCGACCCATTGTTCCAGCATCGTCATGTTCTCCCGCGCGCGGCGGCCCGCGCTGTCCCGCTGTCATTACGATACGCCCGATCCGGCGCCGGGGGTATCCCCCGATCGGGGCAGAGCCCCGGTATCTGTTACGATCATTCACTGGATCATTCGTGTATTCAGTCACCTGCGCCCGGGACGACCCGGTCGCGACACTCAGGCCGGGGACGACCCCGGCGCCGTTCGGGGGTGAAACATGGCGTGGATGCTGTTGCTGGTCGCGGGACTGCTCGAGGTGGTATGGGCGGTGGGACTCAAATATACGCAGGGCTTCACCCGGCTGGTACCGTCGATGGTGACGGTGTCGGCGATGATCGTCAGCGTCTGGCTGCTCGCGCTGGCGATGAAGACGCTGCCGGTCGGCACCGCCTATGCGGTGTGGACCGGCATCGGCGTGATCGGCGCGGTCATACTCGGCATCCTGCTGTTCGGCGAATCGGCGTCGCCGGCGCGGCTGGCCTGCATCGCGCTTATCATCTCCGGCATCGTCGGCCTGAAACTGGTCACGACAGCATGATGCGCGGCGTCAGAAGCGGTATTCGATGCCGGTCAGGTAGGTGACGTCGGTCTTGTCCACCAGTTGCGGCGGGCGGCTCTGGTGTACGACCTGTATCGACGATCGCAGATCGATCTGGCGCGACAGCTGGATCAGCAGCCCGGCCTCGTTCAGTACGCGCGCATCGGGGAAGTCATCGAGCGCGGGCTGGTAATAGAGCGTGTTATAGATCGTCGTATGGTCGTTGAGATTGCCGTTCAGCGACAGGTAGATGTTGCCGCGCACGAAGCGGCGCGCGCCGGCATCGGTGGCATTCGGTCTTTCCTCCAGTTCCTCGCGCACGGCAAAGGCGCCGACGCCGAGATACGCGCGGAAATCCTCGTCGCGGCTCAGCGTCAGCCGCAGCCCGCCGCCGGCGAGGCCGCGGAACGACAGCCGCGTGAATTCATTGCGTTCGACCTGGCCGAAGCCCTCGACCGCGCGGCGCTCGCGGTATTGTACGGTGCGGCGCAGGTGGCCGAAGGCGCGGTTGGTGTCGCGCACCTCGTTGGTCTCGCCGTAATGGTATTCGAGGATGCCGAGGTCGGTGATCCTGTCGCGTTTCCACTCCAGGCGAGCGCCGGTGCGCAGGTTCGCCTTGTCGGTGTTGCCGGCGGCGCCGCCGAGGGCGAGATTGAAGCGACCGTTGAAACCTTCCCCGGCAACGCCGCGCTGGCTCTCGATGTTGACGATCGAGGCCTGGAGCGGCACGGACAGACAAAGCAAACCCCCGAACAGGCCGTAACGCAACAACGGCATCAGTTCACCAGGGTCTGGCGCAGGACGTAGGGCAGGATGCCGCCGTGGCGGAAGTACTCGATCTCGTTCGGGGTGTCGATGCGGGTGACGACGGTGAATTCGCGCGCGGCGCCCTTGCCGTCGTCGATGCCGACCCGGATCTGCGCGCCCGGCTTCAGTGCGTCGAGGCCGCGGATCGTGTACAGCTCCTCGCCGGTGAGGCCGAGCGTCTCGCGATTCTCGCCGGGCAGGAACTGCAAGGGCAGGATGCCCATGCCGAGCAGGTTCGAGCGGTGGATGCGCTCGAAGCTCTCGGCGATGACCGCGCGGATGCCGAGCAGCTTCGGGCCCTTGGCGGCCCAGTCGCGTGACGAACCGGTGCCGTACTCCTTGCCGGCGATGACGATCAGCGGCACCTGGTCCTGTGCGTAACGCACCGACGCGTCGTAGATCGACATCTGACCGCCGTCCGGAAGGTGGCGCGTCACGCCGCCCTCGGTGCCGGGCGCGAGCAGGTTGCGCAGGCGGATGTTCGCGAAGGTGCCGCGCACCATGACCTCGTGGTTGCCGCGGCGCGAGCCGTAGGAATTGAAGTCCTTCGGATCGACGCCCTGGTCGATCAGATAGGTTCCTGCAGCGCCATCCTTCGCGATCGAGCCGGCCGGCGAGATGTGGTCGGTCGTCACCGAGTCGCCGAGCAGCGCGAGCACGCGCGCGCCCTCGATCGCGGCCGGCGGCGTCGGCTCGGGCGCGATGTCGGCGAAGAACGGCGGCTCCTTGATATAGGTGGAGTCGGCGTCCCACTCGAACAGCTCGCCGCCGGGCGCGTCGAGCGCATTCCATTCGGCGCTGCCCTCGGAGATGCGCGAGTAGGTGCGGTTGAACTGCGCCGGATTGACGTGCTCCGCGATGACCGCCTCGAGCTCCTCGCGCGTCGGCCACAGATCCTTCAGGTAGACATACTCGCCGTTCGGGTCGATGCCGACCGGGTCGCTCGACAGGTCGATATTGATATTGCCGGCGAGCGCGTAGGCGATCACCAGCGGCGGCGAGGCGAGATAGTTCGCGCGCACATGCGGGTTGACCCGGCCCTCGAAGTTGCGGTTGCCTGACAGCACCGCCGACACCGACAGGTCGCCGTCGCGGATCGCCTTGACGATGTGTTCCGACAGCGGGCCGCTGTTGCCGATGCAGGTCGTGCAGCCGTAGCCGACGAGGTGGAAGCCGAGGCCCTCGAGATACGGCATCAGGCCCGCTTCGACCAGGTAATCGGTGACGACGCGCGATCCCGGCGCGAGGCTGGTCTTGACCCACGGCTTCGACTTGAGCCCGCGGTGTACCGCATTGCGCGCGACCAGGCCGGCCGCGAGCATCACCGCCGGGTTCGAGGTGTTCGTGCAGCTCGTGATCGCGGCGATGACGACCGAGCCGTGGCACAGGTGATAGGAGACGCCGTCCGGGTTGCGCACCGGGATGAACCTGTCGATGCCGTTGGTATGGCCTGATTCGTCGGCGGGCGAGAACTCGGGCGCGGTCATCATCGGGCTGCCGCCCTCGCCGAGCCAGTTGGTCAGCGCATCGGGGTCGATCGCGGCTTTGACCTTGAGCTGGTTCGCCAGCGCCTTGCGGAAGGAGCCGCGCACTTGCGACAGCGTGACGCGGTCCTGCGGCCGGCTCGGGCCGGCGAGGCAGGGCTCGACCGTGCCGAGGTCGAAGTCGATGACTTCGGAGTATTCCGGTTCGGCGGCGCCGGCGTCGTACCAGAGGCCCTGGGCGCGGTAATAGGCCTCGACCAGCGGCGCATGCGCGTCGCGGCCAGACAGGCGCAGGTAGTCGACGGTCTTGCCGTCGACCGGGAACAGCCCGCAGGTCGCGCCGTACTCTGGCGCCATGTTCGCGATGGTCGCGCGATCGGCGAGCGACAACTCAGCAAGACCGGGACCGAAGAACTCGACGAACTTGCCGACGACGCCGTGCTTGCGCAGGCACTCGGTGACGGTCAGCACGAGATCGGTCGCGGTGGTGCCGGCGGGCAGCTTTCCGGACAGGCGGAAGCCGACGACCTTCGGGATCAGCAGCGACGACGGCTGGCCGAGCAGCGCGGCCTCGGCCTCGATGCCGCCGACGCCCCAGCCAAGCACGCCGAGCCCGTTGATCATCGTCGTGTGCGAATCAGTGCCGATCAGCGTGTCGGGATAGATCCAGTCCTCGCCGTCATGGGTGCCGGTCATCGCGACGCGGGCGAGATACTCGAGATTGATCTGGTGCACGATGCCGCTGTCCGGCGGCACCACGCGGAAGTTGCGGAAGGCGTTCTGGCCCCAGCGCAGGAACTGGTAGCGCTCGCGATTGCGCTCGAGTTCGTGCGCGGCGTTGATACGGAACGCGGCCTCGCTGCCGAAGCTGTCGACGACGACCGAGTGATCGATGACGAGGTCGGCCGGCGTGAACGGGTTGATGCGCGAGGCATCGCCGCCGAGCCGGGTGATCGCGCCGCGCATCGCGGCGAGGTCGGCGACCGCCGGCACGCCGGTGAAGTCCTGCAGCAGCACGCGCGCCGGCATGAAGAAGATCTCGCGCTCCGGCGCGGCCTTCGGGTCCCAGCGCAGCAAGGCCTCGATATCGGCGGCCTCGACGTTGACGCCGTCCTCGTGACGCAGCAGGTTCTCGAGCAGGATGCGGTGGGCGAAGGGCAGGCGCGCGACGTCGCCCAGACCGGCCTTCGACAGCGCCGGCAGCGCATGATAGCGGAGCTGCCTGCCGTCGGATTCGAGGGTCGCGGCCGTCCCGAAGCTGTTACGTGTTGTCACGATAAATGCCTGAATTTATTGTGGTCTTTCCGCCTTGCCGGCAGCCGATCCGGACGATTATACCCGAAACCAACGGGGGCAGAGTCGTTTGATCACTTCACTTGTCGCCAGTACCAGTGAACCAGGATGATCAAACGACTCTGACCCCTATGCCAGCAGTACCGCAACGAAACCGGTCAGGAAGATACCGTCGAAGGTGCCGGCGCCGCCGATCGACGCGATCGGCACACCCATGCGGCGGATGTCGCGCAGTCGCAGCAGATCGGCGCCCGTCAGTACGCCGAGGACGCCGCAGATGTACGCAAGCGGTGCGCTCATTTCGCTGTTGATGATCAGCGCGACGACTGCGGCGGCAACCGGCGCGACGAACAGCGGCATACCGATGCCGAGGCCCGGGATCGGCCGGCTGAAGGCGTAGCAGATCGCTGTCACCATGGCGACGGCAAGCACGACGTCCCATATCGGCAGCGGGTTGTGACGCAGCAGATAGATCGAGAACGCAATCGGGATCAGGCCGCCGCCGACGTTCAGCGCAATCAGCGTCCTGCCCCTGAACTCGCGCATCGCCTGGCGCAACAGGCCTTGCAGGCGCGCCGGCACCTGGTCGAGCGAGCCGCGGTCGGCGCGTATCGTGAACAGCGGGAGATTGACCAGGCTGCCGAGGACCGATGCGACCAGCAAGAGGAGCGCGGACTGGGGGGACAGGCCGACCTTCTCGAAGGCAATGACCAGCGCGCCGATCTGGATGAAGGTGACCAGGAACGCCGCCAGCAACACGAAGACCAGCAGCCACGGCAGCGAGAACGGGTTTCTCATCGCGTCAATCCGGCAACCGGTCCAGCCGTCGTTCTTCCTGCTGGAGTTGCCACATGCGGGTATAGACGCCGCCGGCGGCGAGCAGCTCCCGGTGCGCGCCGCGCTCGACGATACGGCCCTGGTCCAGGACCAGGATCTGGTCGGCGTCGATGACCGTCGACAGGCGGTGCGCGATGACCAGCGTCGTGTGATGCGCGGCAACCTCGCGCAGCGCCCTGAGGATCGCCTGCTCGGATTCGGAGTCGAGCGCCGAGGTCGCTTCGTCAAAGACGAGGATGCGCGGGCGCTTGAGGATCGCGCGCGCGATCGCGATGCGCTGCTTCTCGCCGCCCGAGACCTTGAGGCCGCGCTCGCCGACGACGGTATCGAAGCCGTTCGGCAGACCGGCGATGAAACGTTCGAGGTGGGCCAGCCGCGCCGCCTCCTCGACCTCTTCCCGGCTCGCGTCGGGGCGGGCGTAGGCGATGTTGTAGTAGATCGTGTCGTTGAACAGCACGGTGTCCTGCGGCACGATGCCGATCGCCGCGCGCAGGCTCTGCTGGGTGACGTCGCGAATGTCGGCGCCGTCGATGCGGATCGCGCCGCCGTCGAGGTCGTAGAAGCGGAACAGCAGGCGCACCAGCGTCGACTTGCCCGCGCCGCTCGGGCCGACGACCGCGACCTTGCGCCCCGGCGGGATCTCGAAGCTGACATCGTCGAGGATGCGGCGCTGGCCGGTGTAGTCGAACACCGCGTGTTCGAACGTGACCCGACCCGGTCCGGCGGCCAGCGGCTGCGCGCCGGGTCGGTCGGCGATCTCCTGGTGCTCGAACAGCAGGCTGAACATCTTTTCCATGTCGACCAGCGAGTGCTTGATCTCGCGGTAGACGAAGCCGAGGAAGTTCATCGGGATGAACATCTGCATCATGAAGGTCGTGATCATGACCAGGTCACCGAGGGTCATGCCGCCGTCGGCGACGCCCTTCGCCGCCAGCAGCAGGATGCCGGTCATGCCGAACGCGATGATCATGCCCTGGCCGATGTTCAGCGATGCCAGCGAGGTCTGGTTGCGGATCGCGGCCGCCTCCCACTGCTGCAGGTTGGCGTCGTAGCGCCGGGTCTCGTGGTCTTCGTTGCCGAAATACTTGACGGTCTCGTAGTTCAGCAGGCTGTCGATCGCCTTGGTGTTCGCCTGCGAGTCCATCTCGTTCATGCGCCGCCTGAATTTCATGCGCCACTCGGTGACGATCAGCGTGAAGGCGATGTAGATCACCGCGGTCGCGAGCGGGATCAGCGCGAACCAGGCATCGTAGAACCACAGCAGGATGCCGGCGATCATCGTGATCTCGATCAGCGTCGGCAGGATGTTGAAGACCATGAAGTTCAGCAGGAAGCTGATGCCGCGGCTGCCGCGCTCGATGTCGCGCGACATCCCCCCGGTCTGGCGATCGAGGTGGAAGCGCAGCGACAAGCGATGCAGGTGCCCGAACACCTTGAGCGCGATCTGGCGGATCGTGCGCTGGGTCGCCTTCGCGAAGATCGCGTCGCGCAATTCGCCGAACAGCACCATCGCGATGCGTACGAGGCCGTAGGCGGCGATCAACGCCAGCGGCAGCACGAGCTCGGGCCGCTGGCTGGCGTCGAGGGCGTCGACGATGTGTTTCATGACCACCGGCAGCAGCACGCTCGCGACCTTCGCCAGCACGAGGCAGGCGAGGGCGATCAGGATGCGCGCCTTGTGCTGCCACAGGTAGGGGCCCAGCGTCAGCAGGGTCTGCCAGTCGTTGCGGCGGCGCTGTTGCGCGGCGTTGCCCGCGGCGGGCGTCCGGGGCTGGGAGGAGGGGGGCGCGGTCAACGGAAGTCTCTACTGACGGCTTGAATTTTCTGGAATAATCCCAATCTGAGGGATACGCTGATGGGAGTCAGAGAGGAGTTCCGGAATGCCGATCTATGAATATGCCTGTAAGTCCTGTGGCCACCAGCTGGAGGCCCTGCAGAAGTTCAGCGACGATCCGCTGACCGACTGCCCCGAGTGCGGCGACGCCGGGCTCGAGAAACAGATCTCGGCCGCGGGCTTCGTCCTCAAGGGCGGTGGCTGGTACGTTACCGACTTCCGGGAAAAAGGCAAGAAGAAAGACCCGGGCGGCGAGGCCGCGAACACCGGCTGCGGGAAATCGGACGGAGACGCCGCCGCCCCCGCCTGCGGCAACGGGTCCTGCGCGGCCGACTAGATGACCGATCACGACAAGGCATCGCATCCGATGCCGGCGCTGCGTAAATACCTGCTCGCCGGCCTGCTGGTCTGGCTGCCGCTCGGCGTCACGTTGCTGGTCATCAAGGCGCTGATCGACCTGATGGACCGGGTGCTGGTGCTGGTGCCGGACCAGTATCAGCCGGAGGCGCTGTTCGGGTTCCATATCCCGGGTCTCGGCGTCGTCCTGTCGCTGGTGGTGTTGTTCACGACCGGCGTCGTCGTCGCGAACCTGTTCGGCAAGCGCCTGGTTGCGATGGGGGAGGCGCTGGTCGCGCGTATCCCGGTGGTCAGCATCATCTACTCGGCGGTCAAGCAGGTTGCCGAGACGGTGTTCTCGAACAAGGGCAAGTCCTTCCGCAAGGTCCTGCTGATCGAATACCCGCGCAAGGGCGTGTGGGCGATCGCCTTCTACACCGGCTCCGCGGTCGGCGAGATTCAGGAGAAGACCTCGAAGGAGGTCGTCAACGTCTTCCTGCCGACGACCCCGAACCCGACCTCGGGCTTTTTGCTGATGGTCGCGCGGGAGGACATCATCGAGCTCGACATGCCGGTCGACGAGGGCATCAAGCTGATCATGAGCCTCGGCGTCATCGTCCCCGAATCGAAGAAGCGCGAGCTGACCGGCGAGGCCGAATCAAGGTGACCCCTTAGTTCCAAGCCGGGGAAAGACGGGGTAAGATAGGCGGTTTCTCCGGCCCCCGGAAGCTGATACCGAAATGCGCACCCACTACTGCGGTCACGTCAACGAATCCCTGCTCGGCCAGGAGGTCGAACTCTGCGGCTGGGCGCATCGCCGCCGCGACCATGGCGGGGTGATCTTCATCGACCTGCGCGATCGCGAGGGGCTGGTGCAGGTCGTGTTCAATCCGGAGGCGGCGGCGAGTTTCGAGATCGCCGGCCGGGTGCGCAGCGAGTATGTGCTGCGGGTCAAGGGCCGGGTGCGCCCGCGTCCCGAGGGCACCGAGAACCCGGATCTGCCCACCGGCAAGGTCGAGATCGACGCCGGCGCGCTCGAGATCCTGAACGTCGCCCGCACGCCGCCGTTCACGATCGATGAGGACAGCGAGATCGGCGAGGACGTGCGCCTGCGCTATCGCTATCTGGACCTGCGCCGCCCGCAGGTCTACCAGCGCCTGCGCCTGCGCTTCGAGACCGCGCGCGAGCTGCGCCGCTATCTCGAGGAGCACGGCTTCATGGAGATCGAGACGCCGATGCTGACGCGCTCGACGCCGGAAGGCGCGCGCGACTTCCTGGTGCCGAGCCGCATCCATCACGGCCACTTCTATGCCCTGCCGCAGTCGCCGCAGCTGTTCAAGCAGCTGCTGATGGTCGCCGGCATGGACCGCTATTACCAGATCGTGCGTTGTTTCCGCGACGAGGACCTGCGCGCCGACCGCCAGCCCGAGTTCACCCAGCTCGACATCGAGGCCTCGTTCATCGACGAGGCGCAGCTGACGAACCTGATGGAGGAGATGGTCCGCCGCCTGTTCGCGCGTGTCATCGAGACGCCGCTGCCCGAGCATTTCCCGCGCATGACCCATGCCGAGGCGATCGCGCGCTACGGCATCGACCGCCCGGACCTGCGCATCCCGCTCGAACTCGTCGAGCTGACCGACCTGATGAAGAGCGTCGACTTCAAGGTATTCTCCGGCCCGGCGCAGGACCCGAAGGGCCGCGTCGCGGCGCTGCGCCTGCCCGGCGGCGGCGCGCTGAGCCGCAAGGAGATCGACGACTATACGCAGTTCGTCGGCATCTACGGCGCAAAGGGGCTGGCCTATATAAAGGTGAACGAGCGCGCCGCCGGCCGCGAGGGCCTGCAGTCGCCGATCCTGAAGTTCCTGCCCGATGACGTCGTCGCCGGGATCCTCGAGCGCACCGGCGCCGCAGACGGCGATCTCGTGTTCTTCGGCGCGGATCGCGCCGGCATCGTCAACGAATCGCTCGGTGCGCTGCGCGTGAAGCTCGGCCACGACCGCGGGCTCGTCGAGCATGGCTGGCGACCGCTGTGGGTCATCGACTTCCCGATGTTCGAGCGCGACGACAAGGAAGGCCGCTGGGCCGCGCTGCATCATCCGTTCACGAGCCCGCGCAACCCCGATCCGGCGGCGCTGGCCGCCGATCCGGGCGGCGCGATCTCGCGCGCCTACGACCTCGTGCTGAACGGCACCGAGATCGGCGGCGGCTCGATCCGCATCCACGACGCCGCGATGCAATCCGAGGTGTTTCGCCTGCTCGGCATCGACGCCGCCGAGGCCGAGGAGAAGTTCGGCTTCCTGCTGCGCGCCTTGCAATACGGCTGTCCGCCGCACGGCGGCATCGCCTTCGGCCTCGATCGCCTGGTCATGCTGATGACCGGCGCCGCGTCGATCCGTGACGTCATCCCGTTCCCGAAGACCCAGACCGGCAGCTGCCTGCTGACCGAGGCGCCGTCGCCGGTTGCCGAGGCCCAGTTGCGCGAGCTCGGTCTGCGCCATCGCGTCAAGCCGGGCGTCGAGCCGGGGCGGGAATCGACCGCATGAGCGTCAATATCGCCATCCGGGCGGAAGTGCCGCGCGACGAGGACTATGCCGCGCGCATCGAGGCCGCGAAGGCCGCGCTCGGCGAGCGCCTGGTCATCCTCGGGCACCACTACCAGCGCGAGGAGGTGTTCCGCCATGCGCACTATTCCGGCGACTCGCTGAAACTGTCGCGCCAGGCCGCGGCGTCGAACGCCGATTACATCGTGTTCTGCGGCGTGCACTTCATGGCCGAGGTCGCCGACATCCTGTCGCGCCCGGAGCAGGTCGCGATCCTGCCGGACCTGTCCGCCGGCTGCTCGATGGCCGACATGGCGAATCTCGCGAAGGTCGAGCGCGCCTGGCGCGAGCTTGGCGAGGCGCTCGGCCGCGATCCGGATGAGGTCGTGACGCCGGTGACCTATATCAACTCCGCGGCCGACCTCAAGGCCTTCTGCGGCCGCCACGGCGGCATCGTCTGCACCTCGTCGAACGCGGGGCGCGTGCTCGAATGGTCGTTCGCGCGGCGCGAGAAGGTCCTGTTCTTTCCGGACCAGCACCTCGGCCGCAACACCGGGCACCGCATGGGCATCCCGCTCGACGACATGGCGGTGTGGGACTTCGACCGGCCGATGGGCGGCCTGACGCCGGAACGGATCCGCGCCGCGAAGGTGATCCTGTGGAAGGGATTCTGCTCGGTGCACCAGATGTTCCGCCCCGAACAGATCGACCGCTTCCGCGCCGAACACCCGGAGACGAAGGTGATCTCGCATCCCGAGTGCTCCTTCGAGGTCTGCGAAAAATCCGATTACGTCGGCTCGACCGAGTTCATCATCCGCACCGTCGCCGAGTCGGCGCCGGGGACCCGCTGGCTGGTCGGCACCGAGCTGAACCTGGTCCAGCGCCTGCACGAACGCCACAAACACGAAGGCAAGTCGGTGCACTTCATGTCGCCGACGATCTGCATGTGCTCGACGATGTTCCGCATCGATCCGCAGCACCTGTGCGCGGCCCTCGAGGGCCTGGTCGAGGGCCGGGTCATCAACCGCATCCAGGTGCCGGCGCAGGACGCCGCCGAGGCCCGCGTCGCGCTCGACAGGATGCTCGACATCCGGATCTAGTCCAACAACCGCAAGAAGATCTTATGGCCGGCCACAGTAAATGGGCGAATATCCAGCACCGCAAGAATGCTCAGGATGCCAAGCGCGGCAAGCTGTTCACCAAGCTGATACGCGAGATCACCATTTCGGCGCGCCTCGGCGGCGGGGACCCGTCCTCGAACCCGCGTCTTCGCACCGCGATCGACAAGGCGCTGGACGCGAACATGACCCGCGATACGGTCGACCGCGCGATCAAGCGCGGCGCCGGCGGACTCGACGCTGACCAGGTCCAGGAGGTCCGCTACGAGGGCTACGGTCCGGGCGGCGCCGCGGTGATGGTCGACTGCATGACCGATAACCGCAACCGCACGGTCGCCGAGGTGCGCCATGCGTTTACCAAATGCGGCGGCAATCTCGGTACCGAGAATTCGGTTGCTTATCTGTTTACCCGCCGCGGCGTGCTCGGCTACCCGACCGGCAGCGACGAGGACGCGATCATGGCGGCGGCGCTCGAGGCCGGTGCCGACGACGTCGTCGTCAACGACGACGGCTCGATCGAGGTGCTGCTGTCGCCGGAGCAGTTTTCGGCGGCGCGCGCGGCGATGACCGGGGCCGGCTTCGCGCCGGAATACGCCGAGATCACCGAGCGGGCGTCCACGGTTGCCGCGCTGGCCGGCGACGAGGCCGGCAGCATGGTCAAGCTGCTGGAAATGCTCGAGGACCTCGATGACGTCCAGAATGTCTATTCGAACGCGGACATTGCGGACGAGATCCTGGCGGGGCTGTGACGCCCGCCTGTTCCGGGTTATTCTGGGGCCTGTCATGAGAACCCCTCGCCGATGAGAATCCTGGGCATCGATCCCGGCTCGCGCGTGACCGGCTTCGGCGTCATCGAGGCGGATGCCCGCCGCGCGGTCTATATCGCCAGCGGCTGCATCCGCGCCGACGGCGCCGACTTCCCCGCCCGGTTGCGCGTGATCTTCGACGGCGTGCAGGCAGTCATCGCCGAATACAGCCCCGACGTCGCCGCGATCGAGAACGTCTTCGTGCAACGCAACGCCGCCTCGGCGCTGAAGCTCGGCCAGGCCCGCGGCGCGGCCATCTGCGCGCTGGTGCTGCGCGAACTGGCGGTCCACGAATACACGCCGGCGGAGATCAAGCTGTCGATCGCCGGTCGCGGCGGCGCCGGCAAGGAACAGATCCAGCACATGGTCGGCGCGCTGCTGGCGCTGCCGACGGCGCCGCGCGCCGACGCCGCCGACGCGCTGGCCTGCGCGCTGACCCATCACCATGCCGCCTCGACGCTGGCGCGGATCCGCGCCGGCACGCGGCCGGCTGCGCGGAGGGCGCTGGCATGATCGGTTATCTGCGCGGCAGGCTGGTCCACAAGCAGCCGCCGCACCTGCTGATCGACGTCGGCGGCGTCGGTTACGAGGTCGAGGCAACGCTCGGCAGCTTCCAGTCGTTGCCGAGCGTCGGCGCCGAGTGCACGCTGTACACCCATCTCGTCGTCCGCGAGGACGCCCACCTGCTGTTCGGTTTCGCGAGCCCGACCGAGCGCGGCCTGTTCCGCGACCTGATCCGCATCAACGGCATCGGCGCCCGCATGGCGCTCGGCATCCTCTCCGGCATCACCGTCGAGGACTTCATCCACTGCGTGCGCGACGGCGACGCCGCAGCGCTGACCCGGCTGCCCGGCATCGGCAAGAAGTCGGCCGAGCGGCTGATCGTCGAGATGCGCGACCGATTCAAGGAGCAGGGCGGCATCCCGGGGGCGATCGTCGCCGCGTCGATCGCCGGCGCCGGTCCGAGCGACCCGGTGCGCGACGCGGTCAGCGCGCTCGCGGCGCTCGGCTACAAGCCGCACGAGGCCAGTCGCCTGGTGCGTTCGATCGATATCGCCGGCAAGAACAGCGAAGAGATCATCCGCAGCGCGCTGCAGGCTGCGGTGAAATGAACCCATGATCGAGACCGACCGACTGATCAGCGCGGCCGGCCTGCCCGGCGACCAGGCCCTCGACCGCTCGGTGCGACCGGCGCGCCTCGCCGACTACGTCGGCCAGCCGGCGGTACGCGAGCAGATGTCGATCTTCATCCAGGCGGCGAGGTCGCGCGGCGAGGCGCTCGACCATACCCTGATCTTCGGCCCGCCCGGCCTCGGCAAGACCACACTCGCGCACATCATCGCCAATGAGATGGGCGTCCATCTGCGCCATACCTCCGGACCGGTGCTCGAGCGGGCCGGCGATCTCGCCGCGCTGCTGACCAACCTCGAGCCGCGCGACGTGCTGTTCATCGACGAGATCCACCGCATGAACCCGGTCATCGAGGAGGTGCTGTACCCGGCGCTCGAGGACTGCCAGCTCGACATCATGATCGGCGAGGGGCCGGCCGCGCGCTCGATCCGCCTCGACCTGCCGCCTTTCACGCTGGTCGGCGCGACCACCCGCGCCGGTCTGCTGACCTCGCCGCTGCGCGACCGCTTCGGCATCGTCCAGCGCCTCGGTTTCTATAACGACCAGGAACTCGGCGCAATCGTCCAGCGCGCGGCCGGGATCCTCGGGGTGCCGCTCGATGCCGACGGCGCCGGCCAGATCGCGCGCCGCTCACGGGGCACGCCGCGTATCGCCAACCGGCTGCTGCGCCGCGTACGTGACTATGCCGAGGTGATCGGCGACGGTCGCATCAGCGGCGAGGTCGCCGACCACGCGCTGCGCATGCTCGACGTCGACGACGCCGGGCTCGACGCGATGGACCGCAGGCTGGTCATGGCGATCATCGAGAAGTTCGACGGCGGGCCGGTCGGCATCGACAGCCTCGCCGCCGCGATCGGCGAGGAGCGCGGCACGATCGAGGATGTCATCGAGCCGTTTCTGATCCAGCAGGGATGGCTGGTCCGCACCGCGCGCGGGCGTATGGTGACCTCCGCGACCTGGCGTCATCTCGGGCTCGCGCCGCCCGCCGGCGATCCGCCTGCCGCCGCCCGCGATCTCTTCGAATAGCGCCGCCGGGAATAGCACTATGGGCGTCACCCTCCGGCGACGCCCTGTCATGGCAATGCCCCGGGAATTATTCTAATATTGCCCGCTATTGTCCTGTTGACCGGACTTTCCGATGTTCTACTGGCCAGTGCGGGTGTACTACGAGGATACGGACAGCGGCGGCGTCGTCTACTACGCCAATTACCTGAAGTTCATGGAACGGGCGCGCACCGAGTGGTTGCGGAACCTCGGTTTCGAACAGGACGTCCTCGGCAGGGACCACGGGATCATATTCGCCGTCCGCTCCGTATCGATCGATTTTCTGCGCCCGGGCAGATTCAACGATCTCCTCGATGTCGGCGTGCGGCTTGCCGGACGCCGCGCCGCGAGCCTGACATTCGCCCAGGAAATCACGCGCGCGACGGCGGCGGGCGCCGGCGGCGGGGAATTATTGTGCGCGGCGGTGGTCGAAGTGGCCTGTATCGATACGGTGGCGCTGCGGCCGCGCCGGATACCTGAATTCATGCTAGCGGAGATTGCACGTGGAAGTTGATATGTCGCTGTTCCGTCTCGTCGCCAGCGCCAGTTTCCTGGTGCAGATGGTGATGCTGATCCTGGTGCTGGCCTCGGTGCTGTCGTGGACGATGATCTTCCGCAAGTGGAAGGAACTGAAATCCGCGCGCGAGACGATGGACAAGTTCGAGGCGCGCTTCTGGTCCGGCGGCGATCTCGCGGAGTTGCACCAGAACATCACCCGCTCCGGGCGGGTCACCAAGGGCCCGGAACAGATCTTCGACACCGGATTCAACAGTTATCTGCGCCTGTCGCAGAAACCGGGCGCGAGCCGCGGCGAGGTGCTCGACGGCACCCGGCGGGCGATGCGCGTCACGCTGAACCGCGAGGCGGATCTGCTCGAGGTGCACCTGCCGTTCCTTGCGACCGTCGGCGCGATCAGCCCGTTCATCGGCCTGTTCGGCACCGTCTGGGGCATCATGAATTCCTTCCGCGCGCTCGGCAACGTCAGCCAGGCGACGATCGCGATGATTGCGCCCGGCATTGCCGAGGCGCTGATCGCGACCGCGATGGGCCTGTTCGCGGCGATCCCGGCGGTCATCGCCTACAACCGCTACATCAACGACGTCGAGAAGCTGGTCAATCGCTACGACAACTTCCTCGAGGAGTTCACTGCCGTGCTGCAGCGCCAGACCCCGGAAGCGCGGGCGAGATAAGGAGAGACTGTCGCGATGCTGAGGCGCGTGCGCAAGCGGCCGATGTCCGAGATCAACATCGTCCCCTACATCGATGTGATGCTGGTGCTGCTGATCGTGTTCATGATCGCGGCGCCGATGCTGACGATGGGCGTCAGCGTCCAGTTGCCGCAGGCGGAGGCACGGCTGCTCGAAAGTGAACAGCGCGAGCCGCTGATCGCGTCGGTCGATGCCGGCGGGCGTATGTATCTGAATGTCGGCGATGACCCCGAGGCGCCGATCGAAGCCGATACCCTGGTCCAGCGTGCGGCCGCGGTGCTGCGCAACCGGCCGGACACGCCGGTCATGGTGCGCGGCGACGCGACGGCCGACTACGGCTCGGTGGTGACGGTGATGACCCTGCTGCAAAAGGCCGGCGCGCCGAGCGTCGGGCTGATGACCGAGCCGCCGGCACCGGCCGCGCGGCGACAGCGCTGATGGCGGGACGGACGTCCATCGGTGAAGTGTTCTCGAGCCTGCGGGGCGCATTCAGGTTCCTGGCCGAGGAGCCCCGCTATCTCGGTTATGCCTTGCTCGTCCATGCCGGCTTCCTGTTGATGTTCGTGATGAGCTTCGAATGGACCTCGAAGCCGATCGCGTCGCAGCCCGAGGTCAACGTCGTGCAGGCGGTCGTCGTCGATGAGTCCGCGGTGCGCGAGGAGATGGAAAAGCTGCGCGCGGCGGAGGAACGCAAGCGCGCCGAGGAAGAGGCCCGCTTGCAGCGCCAGCGCGAGGAGGCCCGCCGCGCCGAGCAGCAGCAGCGTCAGGCCGAAGAGGCGCGCAAGCGCGAGGAGCAGCGCCTTGCCGAGGCGAAGCGCCAGGAGGAACAGGCGCGACGCCAGGCCGAGGAGCAACGCAAGCAGGCCGAGGAGACGCGCAAGCGCGAGGAACAGCGCGCCGCCGAGCAGCGTCGCCAGGAAGAAACGCGCCGGGTCGAGGAGCAGCGCCGACGCGAGGAAGAGGCCCGCCGTGCCGAGGAGCAACGCCGGCAGGAGGAGGTGCGCCGCGCCGAAGAGCAGCGTCGCAAGGAGGAGGCCGCGCGTCTCGCCGAGGAACAGCGGCGGCGCGACGAACAGGCCGCCGCCGAGCGCGCGCGTCGGGAACAGTCCGAGGTCGAACGCTATGTCGAGGTCATTCGCCAGCAGGTCGAGCGCAACTGGAACAAGCCGGCGAACTGGACCGCCGGCGTCAGGTGTACCGTGCGCGTCAACCTGATCCCGGGCGGCGACGTCGTCGACGTGCGTATCGTCAGGAGTTGCGGCGACCCGGTGTTCGACAGTTCGGTCGAGCGCGCCGTCTACCGGGCGTCGCCGCTGCGCGTGCCGCCCGCCGACAGCGGCCTGTTCGATCGTTTCCGTGAACTCGAATTTGTATTCAACCCGCAGGGTTAGGCATGAAGATATCGTACAGAGGCCTGTTATTCGCGGTCTGCGCGTTGTTCTCGCTGAACGCGCAGGCGGTACTGACGATCGAGATCACCCAGGGCGTGCAGGGCGCGCTGCCGATCGCGATCGTGCCGTTTGGCTGGGAGGGCGGCGCGGCCGGTCCGCCCGAGAACATCGCCGGCGTCATTACCGCCGACCTGCACCGCAGCGGGCGATTCTCGCCATTGCCCGAGCGCGACATGCTGTCGCGACCGAGCGAGGGGTCGCAGATCAACTTCCGCGACTGGCGCCTGCTCGGCGTCGACAGCGTCGTCGTCGGCCGCGTGCGCCCGATGGGCGACGGTTTTGAGGTCCGCTTCCAGTTGTTCGACGTGCTGCGCCAGAATCAGCTGACCGGCTTCACGATGCGTACCGACGCCGCCGGCCTGCGGCGCACCGCGCACCAGATCGCCGACATGATCTACGAGACCCTGCTCGGCGAGCCCGGGGCGTTCGCGACCCGCATCGCCTACGTCACCGAGATCGAGGGGCCGGGCGGCGTGCGCCGCTATGCGCTCGAGGTTGCCGACTCCGACGGCCACAACCCGCGCCCGGTGCTGCGCTCCGAACAGCCGCTGATGTCGCCGTCGTGGTCGCCCGACGGCAACCGCATCGCCTACGTATCGTTCGAGTCCGGCGCCCCGGTGATCTACCTCCAGAACATCAATACCGGCGTCCGCGAGGTAGTGTCGAGCAGCCGCGGGCTGAACGGCGCCCCGGCGTGGTCGCCGGACGGCCGCAAGCTGGCCATCGTGCTGTCGCGGGACGGCAGCCCGAACATCTATGTCTACGACGTCGCCAGCCGGCAAATGACCCAGGTGACGCGCAGCTTCGCGATCGATACCGAACCGGTCTGGTCGCCGGACGGGCGTTCGATCGTGTTCACCTCCGACCGCGGCGGGCGGCCCCAGATCTACCGGACCTCGATCGACGGCAGTCAGGTCGAGCGCCTGACCTTCGAGGGGGCCTATAATGCGCGACCGGTGCTGTCGCCGAACGGCCGCTACCTGGCGATGGTCCACAACAGCGGGCGGGGCTTCAATATCGCGGTGATGGAACTCGGCAGCGGGGCGCTCAGGGTGCTGACGGAATCGGGTCGGGATGAGTCGCCAAGTTTCGCGCCCAATGGTAGCATGATCATCTATGCCACGAAGGAGGGCGCGCGCGGGCTGTTGTCCGTCGTGTCCGTTGACGGACGTGTGCGCCAGCGCCTGGTGTTCCAGGGCGGTCAGGCGCGTGAGCCCTCGTGGTCACCATATATGAGATAAAAGAACGAATGATCAGAGAGTGAGAGCGGATTCACGGACTCGCAGGCGAGTCGAGGCCACAGTGACGGCCTGAATGAATGCAGGATGTATGCAGGGATATTTCAATAACAACCGAGACACACTAAGGAGACGGCAATGAACTTTTTTTCCAGAATGGGCCTGATCGTTGCGATGGTCGCGCTGGTCGCGGCCTGCGCGACCACGCAGGAGGAGGCGACCGACACGACGCAGGACATGCGCGGTACCGATACGACCCGTGATGCGCGCACCGGCGCCGATGCGATGGGCGCGCCGGGCGACGGCCGCTTCACCGGCAGCCCGCTCGATGACCCGAGCAGCCTGCTGTCGAAGCGCGTCATCTACTTCGACTTCGATCGCGCCGAGATCAAGGCGGAGTTTCGCGACATCATTCGCGCGCACTCGGAGTACCTGAAGGCGAATCCGCGCACCCGCATCGTGCTCGAGGGCCACACCGACGAGCGCGGCACCCGCGAGTACAACATGGGCCTCGGCGAACGCCGCGCCAATGCCGTGCGTTCGATGATGACGCTGCAGGGCGTGGCCTCGAATCAGATCGAGACCGTCAGCTACGGCGAGGAGCGCCCGGTCGCGCTCGGTCACGACGAGGAGTCCTGGCGCCTGAATCGTCGGGTCGAGATCGTCTATCGCTAGTCGGCAAGTCGGCGGGATGAGGGTGGCAATGGCGACAGGGACAAGGATCACGGCGCTCGCGGCAGGCCTGATGCTTCCCCTGTACGCCTTTGCCGCCGCCCCGGTCGTCGAGTCACGCCCGATTGATGCCCGCGGCCAGCAGGCGGCACCGGGCGGCGGCGCCCCCGGCAGTCTCGAGGAGCGCATCATCCGTCTCGAACGCCAGGCCGATAATCCGGTCCTGCTGGAAATGCTTGGTCGCCTCGATGCCTTGCAGCGCGAGGTCCAGGAATTGCGCGGGACTGTGGAGATGCAGGACCACAAGCTGCTCGGCATCGAGCAGCGCCAGCGCGACCTCTATGTGGACATCGACCGGCGCATGCGCCAGCTCGAAAGCGGCGCTGCTGCCGCACAGCAGCAAAGACAGGAACAGGCAGCGATGCCGGCAACGCCGGGCGCTGCGCCGACGGTAGCGATGCCGTCCGCGACAACCCCGGCAGCAGGCGCGGCCGGGGCCGGCGTGCGCGGACGCGATGAGCCGGATACCGAACGGCTCGCCTATCAGCGCGCCTTCGACGACCTGCAGGCGGGCCGCTACGAGGCCTCGGTCGCGGCCTTCCGCAACTTCCTCGCCCGCTATCCGGACGGTCAATACTCGGCGAACGCCCAGTACTGGCTCGGCGAGGCCAAGTACGTCAATCGCCAGTTTTCGGATGCGATCGCCGAATTCAACAAGGTACTCGAACTCTATCCGGGCAGCGGCAAGTCGGCCGACGCCCTGCTCAAGCTCGGCTTCAGCCATTACGAACTGCAGGACTGGAACAAGGCCAGCGATGCGCTGAACCGTGTCATCAGCGAGCATCCGTCCAGCACCGCGCGCCAGCTTGCCGAGAACCGCCTGCACCGCATGCGTGTCGAGGGAAGATAGTCTCCGGCCATGCGCGATGAACGCAAACCCCGAATACCGCGCCGATGAGCCCGCGACCCGCGCGCTGACGCTTCGCATTACCGAAATCTTCTTTTCGATCCAGGGCGAGTCGCGCAGCGTCGGCCTGCCGACCGTCTTCGTGCGCCTGACCGGTTGCCCCTTGCGCTGCGTCTGGTGCGATACCCCCTATGCCTTCACCGGCGGCGAGACCATGACGCTCGGGGATATCGTCGCGCGCGTGCGCGCCTACCCGGCCCGCCATGTCACCGTGACCGGCGGCGAGCCGCTGGCGCAGAAAAACTGCCTGCCGCTGTTGTCGCTGCTGTGCGATGCCGGATTCGAAGTCTCGCTCGAGACCAGCGGCGCGCTCGATGTCGCCGCGGTCGATCCGCGCGTCATCCGGGTCGTCGATCTCAAGGCGCCGGGGTCCGGCGAGTCCGGCAGGAATCTCTACGCGAACATCGACATCCTCGGCCCGCGCGACCAGATCAAATTCGTGCTGCGCGACCGCGCCGACTACGAATGGGCGCGCGGGCAGATCCGCGATCGCGAACTTGCGGCGCGCTGCGAACTGCTGCTGTCGCCGGCGCACGGCGAACTCGAACCCGGCCGGCTCGCCGACTGGATCCTCGAGGACGGCTTGCCGGTGCGCTTGCAGATCCAGTTGCACAAGCTGCTGTGGGGCAACGTGAAGGGGCGATGACGGCGCATCCGGACAGGCACGCGGTCGTGCTGCTGTCGGGCGGCCTCGACTCGGCGACGCTGCTCGCGCTCGCGGCGGCGCAGGGCTGGCGCTGTCATGCGCTGAGCGTTGCCTACGGCCAGCGCCACGACGCCGAACTCGCGGCGGCGCGTCGCCTCGCGGCGGGCCTCGGCGCAGTCGAGCACCGCATCATTGCGCTGCCTGCGCTCGGCGAACATGGCGGCTCGGCGCTGACCGACGCCGCAATCGCGGTGCCGGAGTCGCCGGGCGAGGGCATCCCGGTGACCTATGTGCCGGCGCGCAATACCGTGTTTCTCGCCCTCGCGCTGGCCTGGGCCGAGACGCTCGATGCGCGCGACCTGTTCATCGGCGTCAACGCCGTCGACTACTCCGGCTATCCGGACTGCCGTCCGGAATACATCGCCGCGTTCGAACGCATGGCCAATCTCGCGACCCGCGCCGGCGTCGAGGGCCGGCCGTTCAAGGTGCACGCGCCGTTGATCGCGATGAGCAAGGCGGAGATCATACGCGAGGGCGCGCGTCTCGGTGTCGACTACGCGCAGACGGTGTCGTGCTACCAGGCCGACACCGAAGGCCGCGCCTGCGGCCGCTGCGACGCCTGCCGTTTGCGCGCCGCGGGCTTCGCTGCCGCCGGCCTCCCCGACCCGACCCGCTACCGGATCGAATGATCAAAGGGGTCAGACTCGTTTGATCGCCCGCGACTCTCTCAAAGCCTGTGGTCCTCGCCGGTTACGGGACCGTACGGCCGCAGGGATGCGGCCGTAGAGCGTACAGGGATGTATTCAAAGCGTGTCCCGTAACCGGCGAGGATCACAGGCTTCTACCACGGAACGATCCCGATCAAACGAGTCTGACCCCTTTGATTTGGCGACCTGTCGGTATTGCCGCTACAATAGGCCTCCTTCCACGGGCCGTTAGCTCAGTTGGTAGAGCACCGGACTTTTAATCCGTTGGTCCCGCGTTCGAGCCGCGGACGGCCCACCAAATATTGTCTGCTCAAGGCGCCCGACAAGAGACGACCTGGCACAAGCTCATGCCCCTGATTGCCGTCACCCGCCTCCGCGTGCGTTCGTTCCGTTTCGTCCCGGCCTTTGTCTACTACGCAATGCGCTCGGCGCGCCAGGCGCAGCGGTCGGCCGGGATCCTCGGCATCGATCTCGTGCGTGAGTCGAGGCTGACGTTCTGGACCGCGACGTCGTGGGAAGACGAGGACGCGATGCGTGCGTTCATGATGGCGCCGCCGCATCGCAAGGCGATGGCGCGACTGCCTGAGTGGTGCGACGAGGCCGCGGTCGTGCACTGGGAGCAGAAGGAGGCAAAGCTGCCGGACTGGCACGAGGCGCATCGCCGTCTCGCCGCGAACGGCCGGCCGTCGAAGGTCTATCACCCGTCGGCGGACCACAGCGCGTTCCGGATCCCGCCGCCGGCCGTGCCGCTGCCGTAGCGACCCTTTCCACCGCCGCGAAAAGGCGTGACAATGGCCGCATGGATGACGGCACACTATAAAGGGAGGATATCGCGATGATTCCGCACCATAAACAACGGCCGCAGACGTGGCTGTCGACCGTCCTCGCGCTGGCGCTGCTGGCCGCGCCGGCGGCGGCGCTGGCCTTCAAGGACTACGAGATCTGGGCGATCGACCAGGGCACCCACATCGTCCATATCTACGACAGCGGGCTCAACGAGGTCGACCGCATCGATCTCGGCGCGCATGGCGCGCGCGTACCCCACATGATCGATTTCACCTCGGACCATGCCTACGCCTTCATCGCAAACCTCGGTTCCGGCGACGTCGCCGTCGTGCGCACCGCGGATCGCGAGGTGCTCGATATCATCAAGACGGGTCCGCGCACCCATATGGCCGGCGTGACGCCGGACGACGGCCTCGTCATCGCCGATGTCATCGGCGCGGCGGACCAGCCGCGCGACGGCAAGCTCGTCGAGATCGTCCTCGATCTCGAGGCCGAGACCTTCACGATCGGCCGCACGCTGGTCGTCGCCGAGGATCCGGTCGTCAAGGCCCTGGGCGACCGCTTCCCCGAGACCGCGCCGATCTGCCATGAATACACGCCCGACAGCCGTTTCGCCTTCGTCACGCTCGGGCCGGGGCTGCATCACGGCGGCCTGGTCATCGTCGACACCGGCAGCTTCACGGTCAGGAAGGCGTTTCCGCCCGATGAATTGTCGGTCAACTGCGGCACCGCGCTGACGCCGGACGGCCGCCGCATGCTGGTCAACGGCGGCGACAAGGAGGTCGGCGTCTGGTATGCGATCGACACCGCCACCTTCGAGGTCGTGCACGAGAGCACGAGCCGCGGCCATGACGCCCATGGCGTCTGGACCACGCCGGACGGCCGCGAGATCTGGATGATCAACCGCGTCAGCGACGACGGCATCATCATCGATCCGGACACGCTCGCGATCGTCGGGGAGATCGACGACATCGGCGAGACCCCGGACATCATCGCGATGTCGCCGGATTCGCGTTATGCGTTCTTCAGCCTGCGCGGTCCCCACCCGAAATCGGCGCCGCACGTCGCGGTCGGCACGACGCCGGGCTTCTCGGTCGTCGACATCCGGGAGCGCCGGCTGGTGCGCCTGATCGAGCCGGCGAAAGGCAATCCCGAGAGCGATTTTCACGGCATCGGGGTGCGCGTGCTGCATTGAGGGCGTCGCGCCGGGCGGCGACCCGCGCCGGATCAAGAGTTCCGGCGCCGCGCCGATAATGTCTTCGCCGGCCCCGTAGCGGGCCCTGACAGGCGGCGACCGCGACACCATGTTCGGATTGAAAAAGAAACGCGAAGATCGCATGCACCCGCGCTGGCGCATCGATCGGTTCCTGGCCGTCTACGACCAGGACAAGTCGGTCTTCCTCGGCCGCGTCATGGACCTCAGCGTCAGTGGCATGGCGGTCGTGAGTAGCGAGACCATTCCGCTCGGAAACCACGTCAGGCTCGCGATCGAGAGCCTGCAGGGGGACGGCAGCGTCAAGACCTTCCACCTGCGCTGCCGCAGCCTGTGGGTTCGTCCCGAGGGCGAGGAGGGGTTGTACCGGATGGGCCTCGAGTTTTCCGGGATCTCGCCGGTGACCATCCAGGAGATCGAACTCATCCTCCGCGAGCAGAATCTGCCGGGTCCGGGCGGCTGAGATAGCGGGGAGCGACGTCCGCCCCGCCCGGGCGGCGGTTGCATTCCGGCAGGGGGGGCACTACAGTATCGCCCTGACGCTCGGCGGGACGGGGCCGGGCGGTATCTCCGCCACGTCGCTAGCCGGGCCGACCATCGAACGCTTCCTGCATGTCCTTTCGGCTGAAAATCGTTCTCGGACTGGTCAGCATCCAGATCCTGCTGATGGTGATCCTGGTCTGGAGCAGCCTGAATTTCCTTCGTATCTCCAACGAGGTCGAGCTGTCGAATCGCGCGTCGTCGACGGCGTCGATACTCGCGTCGACGCTCGGGCCGCCGGTCGCGGTGGCCGACATCGAGGCCCTCGAGGCAACGATCGGCGAGGTGCTCGCGCAGCCTGACATCGTTTACATCCGCGTGATCGTGGAGGAGCGCACGCTCGCCGCAGCCGGCGAGCCGGCGGTACTGGCGCGCCCCTTCATCGAGGATTTCCTGTTCGAGGACGTCAGCGACGGCATCTATGATGTCTCCGCCGAGATCCGCGCCGACGGCTTCGTTCTCGGTCACATCGAAATCGGCCTGGCGACCGCCGAGGTCAGCGACATCATGGCCGCCGCGCGTCGAGAGATGGCGACGATAGCGGTGATCGGCCTCGGGCTTTCGATCCTGTTCTCGCTGATGCTCGGCAACTACTTCGCGCGCCAGCTGACCCGTCTCAAGGACGCGACCCGCCGCATCGCCTCCGGCGATATCGGCTATCAGCTCGCGGTCGCCGGTCATGACGAGCTGGCACAGACCGCGAACGCCTTCAACACGATGTCGCGCAAGCTCGCGATGCTCTATTCGGAAAAGCAGGCCGCGCTGAATCGCGCCCGTCAGAAGGCCGAGGAGCTGGTCGACAGCGAGCGCCGCATCCATGCCGTGCTCGATCATGCAATGGACGCGATCATCACCTTCGGCGAGGAAGGCATGATCGAAAGCTGCAATCCGGCCGGCGAGCGTATCTTCGGCACTCCGGCCGCCGAGTGCGTCGGCCAGGACCTTGCGCTGCTGATTCCTGAGCCGTGGTTGTCCGAGCACCGCGCGTCAATGAAGGAGTTCCTGCGCGGCACCGGCGCGCGGACCTTCGGCGCGACCCGCGAGATCGAAGGCCGGCGCCGGGATGGTACGGTATTCCCGATGGAGATCGACATCAGCGAGGTCAGCATCGAGGAACGTCACCTGTTCATCGCGATCGCCCGCGACATCACCCGCCGCAAGCAGGCCGAATTCGACCTGCGCAATGCCCAGGCGGCGGCGCTGGAATCGTCGCGCAACAAGTTCGAGTTCATTGCCAATGTCAGCCAGGAGATCCGCTCGCCGGTCAACGAGATGCTCGGCTCGCTGAACATCCTCTCCGCGGACGATCTGTCTCCGGAGCAGCGCGAGCGCATCGACGCGATCCGGATGTCGGGCAATTCACTGATCACCGTGATCAACGACATGCTCGACTTCTCGCGCATCGAGGCCGGCAAGCTCGAGCTCGAATCCATCGACTTCGATCTGCGCCGTACCGTCGATACCGTCTACCGGATGTTTCGCGACGCGGCCGTCGAGAAGGGGGTGGGTCTCGTCTATGTCGTCCCTGCCACGGTGCCGACTTCGTTGCGCGGCGATCCGACCCGGCTGCGCCAGCTGCTGATCAACCTGTTCGATAATGCGCTGAAGTTCACCGACAGGGGCGAGGTCGTGCTGCGCGTCGAGTCGGTCGAGGAGACCACCGGGCACGCGACGCTGCGCTTCGAGGTCCAGGATACCGGCATCGGCATCGCGCCGGCGGTACAGCAGCGCATCTTCGAGATCTTCGCGCATTCGGAGGCGTCGCTGTCGTCGCCCTACAACCGCAGCTCGGGGCTCGGCCTGATGATCTCGAAGCGGCTCGCAGAGATGATGCACGGCACGATCGGCGTCAGCAGCGAGATCGGCCGCGGCAGCGTGTTCTGGTTCACCGCCCGCTTCGAGCGGCGCGGCGCGGAGCCGGCGGCGCAGGAGGCGGCGACCGGCGATCTTTCCCGCCTGAAATTGCTGGTCGTCAATCCGGACGCCGCCGCCTGCGAATCGATGCTCGGGCTGCTGGCCGGCTACGGGCTGCGCGCGCGCTGCATCGCCGACGGCATGAAGGCGCTGAGCGAACTCGGCGCCGCCGCCGGACGCGGGCGGCCCTACGATCTCGTGATCTTCGACCGCGAGATCGCCGGCATGAACGGCCTGCAGTTCGCCCACGCCTTGCGTGGCGATCGCCGCATCGCGCAGACCCGCATGATCATGATTGCCGCGACCGGTTATCGCGGCGACGGCGAGGAGGTGCGCCAGGCCGGCATCCAGGGCTATCTGACCGCGCCGGTCGGGGGCGATCTGATCCGCGACTGCATCGCCGCGGTCGCCGGGGACGGCGGCGACAGCTTCGTGACCCGCCATGCGCTGGCGGCATCGCCGAGCCGGCAGCAGCAGGACAACGCGCTGGTGGTGTCGGCCGATCGCGAGCGGCAGCAACAATTGCTCGGTCGCCTCGAGCGCCTGGGCTTCCGGGCCGTACTCGCGGCCAATGCCGGAGAGGCGCTGGCGGCTGCCGGGCGTGACATCTGGCGGTTGATCGTCGTCGACAACGAGACGCGCGAGCTGCTCGGCGCCGAGGCGATCCGGCAGATCCATCAGCGCGGCGAGGACGACGGGCGCCGCGTCCCGGTGGTGGTGATCGTGTCGCCGGCGGCGAGCCGCGACCAGCAGCAGGTCTACCGCAGCGCCGGCGCCGACGAGTGTCTGAGCGGGCTTGCCGGCATCGATACGCTGAAACAGCAGGTCAGCGGCGGCGCCTGAGACTCCCGGCCGCCGGTCGCGCGGTCACTGCGCCGCCTCGCCGACGATCCGCGCCTTGTGCCTCCATTCTTCCTCGAGCAACTGCACGCGCGCGCGCAGCCTGGCTTCCCGATGACCTTCGTCCTCGCCGATCAGGCGCAAGGCCATGTTCAGCTGTTCGATCGCGGGCCGCGTCTCGCCGAGCAGGTGGTGATACTCGGCGAGGGCCTGATGGCCCAGTGAGGCCTCGCCCCTGAGATTGCGCGCCTGCGCCAGCAGGCGGTAGAGCTCGGGCCGCGGGCTGCGCGCGCGGTGATAGTCGTTGATGACGCCGATCGCCGTTTCAGCCTGCCGCTCCTCCAGCAGCGCCCTGACATAAAGTATCGTCAGCGGCAGGTGGTGGGGAAAGAGCGCGAGATTGTGGCGATAGATCTCCAGCGCGCGGTCCAGCCTTCCGGCGGCGGTCTCGATCTCCGCGAGCGCGATCTGGAACGGGATGCGTTCGGGCTCGTGCTCGACCAGCGGCATCAGCTGTTCGCGCGCCTCGTCGGTCCTTCCCGCCGCGGCCAGCGCCAGCGCATAGCCGTAGCGCGCGGCCTCCTGCCTGTCTTCCGCGATCTCGCGCAGTGCCGCCTCGTAGTGCTCGATACTGCGGCGCGGATTCGCGTACTGGCGGATGCGCACCTTCTCGCGGATCAGCGGATAGTTCGGATTCAGGGTCTCGCTCATCTCCGGATACTGCTCGGCGCGGTTGCCGGTGTCCGAGATGCGCGAGATCGTGACCGGGTGGGTGCGCAGGAATTCCAGCTGGAGGTTGTCGTAGAACTGACTGGCCTGCTGCAGGCGCTCGAAAAAGCGCGGCATCGCGCGCGGCTCGAAGCCCGTGTCGGCGAGGATCTGCAGGCCGATGCGGTCGGCCTCCTGCTCGTTCGCGCGGGTGAAGTTGATCTGCTGCTGGATGCTGCCGGCGGCCGCCGCCGCGATCGCGGCCTCGCCGACCTGGGTGCCGCCGCGCGCGCCGAGGATGATCGCGGCCATGATCGCCGCGGTGACCGGCACGCTCATCCTCGACGCGGCCTCCACCGCGCGCGCGATGTGGCGCTGGGTCACGTGGGCGATTTCATGGGCGACGACCGAGGCCAGCTCGGCCTCGGTATGGGCGGTCAGGATCAGGCCGCTGTTGATGCCGATGTAGCCGCCGGGACCGGCGAAGGCGTTGATCATCGGGTCGCGGATCACGAAGAACGTGAAGTTGCGATCGCGGATGCCGGTGCCGGCGACGAGGCGGTTGCCGAGCGACTCGATATAGCCCTGGATCTCGGGATCGTCGACGAGGTCGAGCGAGGCGCGTATGCCGCGCATGAAGGCCTCGCCGTAGAATTGTTCCTGCTCGGTCGACAGATAGCTCTCGGTGGCCTCGCCGATGCTCGGCAGGTCGACGATGCCGTGGCCGATCGTGCTCTGGGTCAGGAACAGGACCAGGATCAGCGTCGCAAGCGGGCGTGACAGGAAGGCGGGCCTCATGTCGGCAAGCGCTACCGGCTCAGGCGCCGCGCGCCTTCTGTAGCGGCGGGACGACGTCGCGGCCGGACAGGGCGCCGCGCTGCAGTACCGGTCGCAGGTACTGGCCGGTGTAGGAGCGGGCATGACCCGCGATCTCTTCCGGCGTGCCGGCAACGATCAGTTCGCCGCCGCGATCGCCGCCCTCGGGCCCGAGGTCGATGATCCAGTCGGCGGTCTTGATGACGTCGAGGTTGTGCTCGATGATGACGATGGTATTTCCCTGGTCGCGCAGGCGGTGCAGTACTTGCAGCAGTTGCCGGATGTCGTGGAAATGCAACCCGGTAGTCGGCTCGTCGAGGATATAGAGCGTGCTGCCGGTGTCTCTCTTGGACAACTCGCGCGACAGTTTGATCCGTTGCGCCTCGCCGCCGGACAGGGTGGTCGCGTTCTGGCCGAGACGGATATACGACAGGCCGACGTCCATCAGCGTCTGCAGGCGGCGCGCGACCGCCGGGATCGGGTTGAAGAACTCCAGCGCGTCCTCGACGGTCATCTCCAGCACTTCATGGATATTTTTTCCCTTGTAGCGGATTTCAAGGGTCTCGCGATTGTAGCGCTTGCCCTTGCAGACGTCGCAGGGGACGTAGATGTCGGGCAGGAAGTGCATCGCGACCTTGATGACGCCGTCGCCCTTGCAGGCCTCGCAGCGCCCGCCCTTGACGTTGAAGCTGAAGCGGCCGGGGCCGTAACCGCGCATGCGGGCGTCGGTCGTCATCGTGAACAGGTCGCGGACCTGGGTGAACAGGCCGGTATAGGTCGCCGGATTCGAGCGCGGCGTGCGCCCGATCGGGCTCTGGTCGATGTTGACGACCTTGTCGAAGTGTTCGAGTCCGGCGATCTCGCGGCACGGCGCCGGATCCTCGGAGCCGTCGTTCAGCAGCCGCGCGGCGTGGCGATAGAGCGTGTCGTTGATCAGCGTCGACTTGCCCGAGCCCGACACGCCGGTGATGCAGGTCATCAGCCCGACCGGGATCGCGATGTCGACGTCCTTGAGATTGTTGCCGCCGGCGCCGAGGATGCGGCATTCGCGCGCCGGGTCGCGCGGTACGCGTTCGCCGGGAATCCCGATCGCGAGGTTGCCTGACAGGTAACGGCCGGTCAGCGATTCCGGCGCCGCGGCGATCTCGCGCGGCGTCCCCTGCGCGATGATGCGACCGCCGTGCACGCCGGCGCCGGGGCCGATGTCGACGACGTGGTCGGCGGCATTGATCGCGTCCTCGTCATGCTCGACGACGATGACGGTATTGCCGAGATCGCGCAGGTGCGTCAGCGTGTTCAGCAGGCGCTGGTTGTCGCGCTGGTGCAGGCCGATCGACGGTTCGTCGAGCACGTACATGACGCCGACGAGCCCGGCGCCGATCTGGCTGGCGAGGCGAATGCGCTGGGTCTCGCCGCCGGACAGCGTGTTCGCGCGGCGGTCGAGCGACAGGTAGTCGAGGCCGACGTTGACGAGGAACTCGAGGCGCTGGTTCAGCTCGCGGACGATCTTGTCGGCGATCTTGCCGCGCTTGCCGCCGAGCGCCAGCGACTCGAAGAAGCCGTGCAGGCGGCCGACCGGCATCGCGGTCAGCTCCGGCAGCACCCGATCGGCGATGAAGACGTTGCGCGCCTCCTCGCGCAGGCGCGTGCCGGCGCAGGCCGGGCACACCCGCTGGTTCAGGTACTTCGCCAGCTCCTCGCGGACGATCTGCGACTCGGTCTCGCGATAGCGCCGCTGCATGTTCGGCAGGATGCCCTCGAAGGCGTGACGCCGACGGCTCTGGCGGCCGCCGTCATCGCGGTAGCTGAACTCGATCTGTTCGTCGCCGCTGCCGTGCAGCACGATCTCGCGGAGGCGCTCCGGCAGCTCACCGAACGGGGTGTCGATGTCGAAGCCGTAGTGGGCGGCGAGCGCCGCGAGCAGTTGCGCGTAATAGACGTTGCGGGTGTCCCAGCCGCGTACCGCGCCGGCGGCGAGGCTCAGCTCCGGATGGCGCACGACGCGCGCCGGGTCGAAGAACTCGATGACGCCGAGGCCGTCGCAGTCGGGGCAGGCGCCGGCCGGGTTGTTGAAGGAGAACAGCTTGGGTTCGAGCTCGGACAGGCTGTAGCCGCATTCGGGACAGGCATAGCGCGACGAGAAGGTCTGTTCCGGGCGCTCCGGCTCGTCCATGAACGCGATGCGTATCGTGCCGTCGCTCATGTGCAGGCCGGTCTCGAGCGATTCGGCGAGGCGCTGGCGGATGTCGTCGCGGATCTTCAGGCGGTCGACGACCGCCTCGACGATATGCTTCTTCTGCGGATCGAGCGTCGGCGCGGTGTCGAGTTCGACCACCTGTCCGTCGATGCGGGCACGGATGAAGCCCTGGGCGCGCAGGTCCGCGATCAGCTGCTGGTGCCCGCCCTTGCGATCCTGTACCACCGGGGCCAGCAGCATCAGCCGGGTACCCTCGGGCAGTTCGAGGATATGGTCGACCATCTGGCTGATGGTCTGGGCGGCGAGGGTGGCGCCGTGGGCCGGGCAGCGCGGTTCGCCGGCGCGCGCGAACAGCAGGCGCAGGTAGTCGTAGATCTCGGTGACGGTGCCGACCGTCGAGCGCGGGTTATGCGAGATCGTCTTCTGTTCGATCGAGATCGCCGGCGACAGGCCGTCGATATGGTCGACGTCGGGCTTTTCCATGATCGACAGGAACTGGCGGGCGTAGCTCGACAAGGACTCGACGTAGCGCCGCTGGCCCTCGGCGTAGATCGTGTCGAAGGCCAGCGAGGACTTGCCGGAGCCGGACAGGCCGGTGATGACGATCAGCTTCGAGCGGGGCAGGTCGAGGTCGATGTTCTTCAGATTGTGGGTCCGCGCCCCGCGGATCGAGATCTTTTCCACGCTGTTCCCCGGGTTGAAAGCAACCTGTTAATATAGCCGCTTTGCCCCCGATAACGCAAAAGCCCTATGTCCCATCAGGCTATCTCCCCGCAGGAACGCCGCGCCGCGTTCTCGCTGGCCGGCATCTTTTGTTTCCGGATGCTCGGCCTGTTCATGATCCTGCCGGTGTTCGCGCTGTATGCCGAGACGCTCGGCGAGATCGAGCCGGTGCTGATCGGGCTCGCGATCGGCGTCTATGGCCTGACCCAGGCGCTGCTCGCGATCCCGTTCGGGCTGTGGTCCGACCGCATCGGCCGCAAGCCGGTCATCGCCGCCGGCCTCGTGATCTTCGCGCTCGGCAGCATCGTCGCCGCGACCGCGGACACGATCACCGGGATCATCGTCGGTCGCGCGCTGCAGGGCGCGGGGGCGATCGCCGCCGCGGTGATGGCGCTGGCCGCCGACCTGACGCGCGAGCAGCACCGCAGCCGCGCGATGGCGATCATCGGCATGAGCATCGGCCTGTCGTTCGCGCTGGCGCTGGCGCTCGGACCGCTGCTGAATCACTGGATCGGCGTGCCCGGCATCTTCTGGCTGACCGCCGTGCTCGCGGTCAGCGGCATCGCGATCCTCTACCTGGCCGTGCCGGACCCGGCGCGCATGCGCACGCATCGCGACACCGGCACGGTGCCGGGTTACTTCGGCGACGTGCTGCGCGATCCGCAACTGCTGCGGCTCGATGTCGGCGTGTTCCTGCTGCACTGCGTACTGACCGCAAGCTTCGTCGCGCTGCCGTTCGCGCTGCGCGATTTCGCCGGTCTCGAGACCGCCCGTCACAGCCTCGTTTACCTGCCGGTGCTGCTCGTCTCGCTGACGCTGATGGTGCCACTGGTCGTCATCGCCGAGAAGCACCGCCGGCTGAAGGAGGTGTTCGTCGCGGCGATCCTGATGCTCGCGGCCGCCGAGGCCGGGCTGATCCTGCTGTCGTCGTCGGTGGCCGGCATCGTGCTGATGCTGCTGCTGTTCTTCATCGCCTTCAATGTCCTCGAGGCGCTGTTGCCGTCCCTGCTCGCGAAGTTCGCGCCGGCGGACCGCAAGGGCACCGCGATGGGGGCCTTCTCGTCATGCCAGTTTCTTGGCGCCTTTGTCGGCGGCGTCGCCGGCGGGGCGATGTACGGGGCCTTCGGTCTGAGCGGGACATTCGGATTCTGTCTGGTTTGCCTGCTCGGCTGGGCACTCATGGCGCGCTCGATGGCGCCGCCGCCGTATCTCAGCAGCTATATGATTCCCATGGAAGATTTCGACGCCGCCGAGGCCCCCGCGCGGGAACGCGAGCTGCTGGCGATGCCCGGCGTCGCCGAGGCCGTTGTTGTGGCCGAGGATGCAGTGGCGTATCTTAAGGTCGACAGCCGGACGGTGGATTATGACCGGATCGAGTCCCTGGTCGGGACGTGGCGGACAGAATTTCAGGCAAGCACTCCCGGGAGAGGAACATGGCAAGAGGCGTCAACAAGGTCATCCTGATCGGCAATCTGGGCAAGGACCCGGAAGTCCGCTACATGCCGAGCGGCTCCGCGGTCGCCAACGTGACGATCGCGACCTCCGAGCAGTGGAAGGACAAGCAGAGCGGTGAGCGCCAGGAGCGCACCGAGTGGCATAACGTGGTGTTCTTCAACCGTTTGGCCGAGATCGCCGGCGAGTACCTGAAGAAGGGCTCGAAGGTCTATATCGAGGGCAGCCTGCGCACCCGCAAGTGGCAGGACAAGAACTCCGGCCAGGACCGCTACACGACCGAGATCGTCGCCAACGATATGCAGATGCTGGACGGCCGCGGCGGCGCCGGGGACGGCGGCCAGCAGCGCCAGTCCCCGCCGCGCGAAGAGGCGATGGCCGAGCCCGATCTCGACGACGATATCCCGTTCTGAACCGGATACCCGCTGCCGGAGCGCGTCCCGCGGGCCGGGGCCGCGCAGGGCGCATGACCGTCACTGATTGCCTGCTGTCGCCGATCGCCCTGCCCAGCCGCGGCCTTGCCTGCGGGGAGGCCGGATGAGCGGCCGGCTGCGCATCGTGCTGGCCCAGTTCGACCTGATGGTCGGCGACGTGCAGGGCAACGCCGTGCGCATCATCGACGCCGCGGCCGTCGCGCGTGATCGGCACCAGGCCGCCTGCGTCGTCTTTCCCGAACTGGCGCTGACCGGTTACCCCCCCGAGGACCTGCTGCTGCGTCCGGCGCTGATCGACCAGGTGTCGCGCGCGCTGATGCTGATCCGCAACCAGGTCAGCGGCATCGATGTCGTACTTGGTTGTCCCTTGCCGCACGAGGGCCGGCTGCACAACGCCGCGGTGCTGCTGCGCGGCGGCGCGGTCGTCGCCGCCTATCACAAGCACCGCCTGCCCAATTACAGCGTGTTCGACGAGCTGCGCTATTTCTCGCCCGGCAGCGAGCCCTGCATCGTCACGATCGGCGGCGCCCGCGTCGGCCTGACGATCTGCGAGGACGTCTGGCAGCCGGGCGCCGTCGAGCAGGCCGCCGAGGCCGGCGCGCGGTTGATGATCAACCTCAATGCCTCGCCCTATCACGTCGCCAAGCGCGGCGAGCGCGAGGCGGTGCTGCGCCAGCGCATCGCGGCAACCGGCATCCCGATCGTCTATCTGAATACCGTCGGCGGCCAGGACGAGCTGGTCTTCGACGGCGAATCCTTCGTCATGGACGCCCGCGGCGAGGTTACGCAACGGGCGCCGGCGTGGGAGGAGGCGCTGATCCCGGTCGACTTCGAGATCGACGACGACGGCGCGGTGCGCCCGCTGCCGGGGCCGCTGGCCGAGCCACTGGACGACGAGGCGGCGATCTATCGCGCGCTGGTGCTCGGCGTGCGTGACTACGTCGACAAGAACCGCTTCAGCGGCGCGGTGGTCGGCCTGTCCGGCGGCATCGATTCGGCGCTGACGCTCGCGGTCGCGGTCGATGCGCTCGGCGCGGAGCGCGTCACCGGCGTGATGATGCCGTCGCGCTATACCGCGCCGATGAGCACCGAGGACGCGCGCGCCGAGGCCGACGCGCTCGGTGTCCGCTCGCAGCTGATCCCGATCGAGCCCGCGTTCCAGGCCTTTCTCGACATGCTCGGCGACCTGTTCGCCGGCCTGCCGGCGGATTCCACCGAGGAGAACATCCAGGCGCGCTGTCGCGGCGTGATCCTCATGGCGATTTCGAACAAGCACGGTAGAATCGTGCTGACGACCGGCAACAAGAGTGAGCTCGCGGTCGGCTACGCGACGCTGTACGGCGACATGGCCGGCGGCTTCGCGCCGCTCAAGGATGTGCCGAAGACGCTGGTCTATCGGCTCGCGCGCCATCGCAACGCGATCGCGCCGGTGATCCCGGAGCGGGTGTTCGAGCGGCCGCCGTCGGCGGAACTCGCGCCGGACCAGCGCGACGAGGACAGTCTGCCGCCGTATGCGCTGCTCGACGCGATCCTCGAGCGCTATGTCGAGAAGGACATGAGCCCGGAGGAGATCGTCGGCGCCGGCTACGACCGCGACATGGTCAGGCGCGCCGTGAGCCTGGTCAATCGCAATGAATACAAGCGCCGGCAGGCGCCGCCCGGGGTCCGTATCTCGCGTCGCGCCTTCGGTCGCGACCGGCGCTATCCGATCACCTCGGGCTTTTATGGCAACTATGCCGAAAAAGGAGGCAGCAAATGAAGCGAGTCGAGGCAGTCATCAAGCCGTTCAAGCTGGACGAGGTGCGCGAGGCGCTGTCCGAGGTCGGCATCACCGGCATGACGGTCACCGAGGTCAAGGGCTTCGGGCGCCAGAAGGGGCATACCGAGCTCTATCGCGGCGCCGAGTATGTCGTCGATTTCCTGCCGAAGGTCAAGCTCGACGTCGTCGTCGCCGACGACCAGGTCGATGTCTGCATCGAGGCGATCGTGAAGGCCGCGCGCACCGGCAACATCGGCGACGGCAAGGTGTTCGTCAGCGACGTGCAGAAGGTCGTGCGCATCCGCACCGGCGAGGAAGACGCCCAGGCCCTGTAGGTCGCGCTCAGGCGTCCGGCAGGCGCGGCAGCAGGCTGAGGATGTCGTCCGCGTCGCCGGCGTCGGCGCGGCTGCCGGGGTAGTTGGTCTCGAGCACGCGCCGCGCGGTCGCGGCAAGGTCGTCGAGGCCGAGACTTTCATAGGCGCGGGCCATCAGCGCCAGCGCCTCCTCGACGGCCGGCGTGCCCGGGTAGGTCTCGATGACGTGGCGCGCGCGGTTCGCCGCCGCGACCCAGGCCCCCCGCCGCAGATAGTAGTCCGCGACATGCATTTCGTGTCGCGCCAGATAATGGCGCAGATGCACCATGCGCTGCACCGCGTCCGCCGCGTAGCGGCTGTCCGGGTAGCGCGTCACCAGCTCCGAGAAATAACGGAAGGAATCGAGCGCCGAGCGCGGATCGCGGCGCGCGGCGTCCGCGCGCAGCCAGTCGTCGAGCGCGCCGCGGGTCTGGCCGAAATTCGCGAGGCCGCGAATATAGTAGGCGTAGTCGACGTTCGGATGGCGCGGGTAGGTCTTGATGAACTGCTCGGCGGTCGCGATCGCCGACTCCGGCTGGTTCAGCCGGTAATAGGCATAGGCGGTATCGAGCTGGGCCTGCTGGGCCTGGTCGCCGAACGGGAAGCGCGTCGACAGCTCCTGGTAGTGACGGATCGCCGTTTCATAATAGCCGCCGTCCAGCGAGGCCTTGCCGCGATCGTACAGGGCGTCGGGATCGTTGAGATCGACCTGCGACTTCTTCGAGGCGCAACCGCCGAGCAGCAACAGCGTGAACAGGGCAACGATGATCAGGGTGCGTGACATGGATTCGTTCGGGCGCAAATAGGGCATTATAACCGCCGGAGGCGCGCCCCGGCCAATCGTCAGCGCGGCTCGCCGCGTTCGTCGAGACCTTCCAGTTCCAGGACGGCCTGGATGCCGGAATACTTGCGGATCCACGGGCGTTCGCCGAGTACCGCGCGCGGCAGGCGCTCCGCCGCGCTGCGCGCCGCATCGACGTCTTCATAGACGCCGTAGATCAGCGTATACCACGGCTCGTCGTTCCGCGTGGCGCCGAACCACGCCGCCTCGGTGAGCCGGTGGCGGGCGACGAAGTCGAGCAGGGACTGCTCATTGGCCGTGCCGAACAGCTGTATCGTCCACGCCTCGCCGTCCTGGCGGCGGATCCAGTCCTCGCCGCGCGGTCCGCCGTCAAGCGATGCGCGCGGGACGGCCACCGGGGCCGTCACCAGCGGCGCCGCGGGCGCAGGCGCGGCCTGGACCCTCACGCCGGGGACGGCGGGCAGCTCCCCGCCGGGATCGCGCGCGGCGCCCTCGAGATTCAGCATCCGGTTCGCCATGTTGACGACCGTCGCCGCCTCGGTCGCGAGCCCGCTGTCGGGGTAATGCTCGACGACCGAGCGCGCGCGCAGGCCGGCGCTGGTGTATTCGCCGCGATTCATGTGCAGCTTCGCGGCCTCCAGTTCGTGGCGCGCGAGCTGCTGGCGCAGGTGCGCGACCCGGTTGCGGGCATCGGCGCTGTAGCGGCTCTGCGGATAGCGCCCGATCAATTCGCCGAAATACTGCATCGCGAGGTCGACGGTCGGCGGCCGGGTACCGGCCGTGCCTTTCAGCGCGGCGAGGTCGCGCTGCGCCTGGTCGAAGCGCGCGAGCCCGCGCAGGTAATGGACGTAATCGAGATTCGGGTGATCCGGATAGTCGCGGATGAAACGGCCGGCGGCGGCGATCGCGGAGGCCGGATCGCCGGCCTGGTAGTACGCGAACACCATTTCCATGCGTCCGCGCGGCGTCCGGCGATCGTCCGGGTACAGCGCCTCGAGCCTCTGGAACGACGCGATCGCCTTCGGGTGGTCGTCGGCCTCGAGCGCCGCCCGGCCGGCCTCGAACAGGGAGGCGGCGTCCTGCGCGGCGCGGTCGGCCGGGACCGTGGCGCAGGCGGCGAACACGACGGCGAGCAGCGACAGCGATGCGATGCGAAGTCCGGAGGCGAGGCGATCGGGTAGAATGGAGGCCGTGGACATCCCGCTATTATGGTCCGACGGACCGCTGAAAGAAAAGGAAATTCCCGGAGTGCGCCGATGAGCGGGACGGAGTCGCGGATCACCGCGCGAATACCCGGGGAGATGTCCGGCATGCGCCTCGATCGCGCGCTCGCGACGCTGTTTCCGGCCTGGTCGCGCGCGCGTCTGCAGCAGTGGTTGCGTGACGGCCTGATCACCGTCGACGGCGCCGGGCCGCGGTCGCGCGACCGCGTGCGCGGCGGCGAGATGGTCGAGTTGATCGCGCGCGCCGAGCCGGAGACCGGCTGGGGCGCCGAGCGGCTGCCGCTGGTAATCGTCCATGAGGACGATGCGCTGATCGTCATCGACAAGCCGCCCGGCGTCGTCGTCCATCCGGGCGCCGGCAATCGCGACGGCACGTTGGTCAACGGCCTCTTGCATCGCTATCCCGAACTCGAAGGCATCCCGCGCGCCGGCATCGTCCATCGCCTCGACAAGGACACCAGCGGACTGCTGGTCGTCGCGCGCACGCTGGCGGCGCACAAGTCGCTGGTCGAGCAGTTACAGGCGCGCGCGATGGGGCGCGACTACGAAGCGGTGGTGTGCGGCGTCATGACCGCCGGCGGCGAGGTCCGCGAACCGGTCGGCCGTCATCCGACCCAGCGCACGCGCATGGCGGTGCGCGAGTCGGGGCGGCCGGCGGCCACCCGTTATCGCGTCGTCGAGCGCTTCCGCGCCCATACCTGGATCCGCGTCAGCCTCGAGACCGGGCGCACCCACCAGATCCGCGTGCACATGGCGCATATCCGCTACCCGCTGGTCGGTGATCCGGTCTATGGCGGCCGCCTGCGCATCCCGCCGGACTGCGGTGCGGGACTCGAGGCGGCGCTGCGCGGGTTCAAACGCCAGGCACTGCATGCCGGGCGGTTGTCGCTGATCCATCCCGTCGACGGCGAGCCGCGCGCGTGGACCGCGCCGATGCCGGCCGACCTGCGCGAACTGATCGACGTCCTGCGCGCGGATTGCGGAAAAGGGTAGCGTCCCTTTTCCCTGTAATAATTGTGTAACAATGGGGCCTTAGGCTACGGTCGTCTGCTTATGTCAGGGTGACCCATGACTGTGACCAAGCTGTTGCTGGTGGAGGACGAAGGCCCGGTACGAGAGATGCTCAAGTTCGCGCTCGGAGACGATGATTACGAGATCCTCGAGGCGGCCGACGCCAGCGAGGGGTTGGCGATCCTCAAGAGCCAGCGTCCCGACCTGATCCTGCTCGACTGGATGCTGCCCGGCATGAGCGGCATCGACATGGCGAGGCGACTCAAACGCGACGCCGCGAACCGCGACATCCCGGTGATCCTGCTGACCGCGCGGTCCGGGGAGGACGACAAGGTCAAGGGCCTGCAGGACGCCGACGATTACATCACCAAGCCGTTCTCGACGCGCGAGCTCAAGGCGCGCATCCAGGCCGTGTTGCGGCGCGCGGGGAGCGAGCAGGCCAGCGACCTCCTGCAGATGGACGGCCTCTGCCTCGACCCGATCGCGCACAAGGTCACCGCCCACGGCGAGTCCGTCACGATGGGGCCGACCGAATTCCGCTTGCTGCACTTCTTCATGTCCAATCCCGAGCGCGTCTACAGCCGCGAGCAACTGCTGAACAACGTCTGGGGCGCCAACGTCTATGTCGAGGAACGCACCGTCGACGTCCATATCCGCCGCCTGCGCAAGGCGCTGACGCCGCACGGCTACGACCGCAACATCCAGACCGTGCGCGCGGTAGGGTACCGTTTCTCCGGCAGGGCGTGATCTTGTCAGGGCTCTGGCTGAAGGAGTTCTGGCGTCTCACGGCAGTCCTGACGTTGGCATTCCTCGCCGGTCTCGTCTTCGACCGGGTATCCGTCTTCGTTGCGATCGGCTTCGCGGGCTGGCTCGCCTGGCAGGTATGGAAGTTGTACCGCTTCTCGCGCTGGCTGATCAGCGGCAAGGAGGCCGCACCGAACTACGGTAACGATCTCTGGGGCGAACTCTATTACCAGGTCCACAAGCTCAGGAACCAGACCCGGCGGCGCGAGCAGATGCTGCGCGAGGTCGTCGACCAGTACCGCGCCTCGGCCGAGGCGCTGCCCGACGCGACGCTGGTACTCGCGCCGGACAATCGCATCGAATGGATGAACCAGTCGGCCGCGTCGCTGCTCGGCCTCGACGCGAAGGCCGACATCGGTCATCGCGTGCAGAACCTGATCCGCCACCCGGATTTCATCGAGTTACTGAGCTCCGGCGATTATTCGGAGCCGCTCGAACTGGCCTCGCCGACCGAGGACGGCCGCAGGATGGAGATCCACATCGTCCCCTACGGCGATCGCCAGCGGCTGCTGGTCGCGCGCGACATCACGCGCCTGCACCGGCTCGAGGTCATGCGCCGCGACTTCATCGCCAACGTCTCGCATGAACTGAGCACGCCGCTGACGGTGATCAGCGGATATCTCGAGAACCTGACCGGCCGGCAGTTCAAGCCCGGGCAGATCGAGAACGCGCTTGGCCAGATGCGCCAGCAGGCCGAGCGCATGCGCAGCCTCGTCAACGACCTGCTGCAGATCTCGCGCCTCGAACTGAACGAGACGCAGGAGCCGGAGAGCGAGGTCAATGTCGAGGCGATGCTGTCCGGGCTCGTCGAGGAGCTGAAACATCCCGGCCAGCCGCCTCATCACGAGATCACGCTCGATGCCGACGCGACCTTATGCCTGCGCGGCGTCGGCAAGGACCTCTACAGCGCATTCTCGAACGTGATCCGCAACGCGGTGCAGTACACGCCGGACGGCGGCCGCATCGAGATCCGCTGGTATGCCGACGACGGCGCCGCCTGCTTCTCGGTGCGCGATACCGGTATCGGCGTGCCGCAGGAACTGATCCCGCGGTTGACCGAGCGCTTCTATCGCGTCGACGCCGGGCGCTCGCGCGCGCTCGGCGGCACCGGACTCGGGCTGTCGATCGTCAAGCATGTGCTGCGCAATCACCAGGCGACCTTGCAGATCGAGAGCGCGGTCGGCAAGGGCAGCCGGTTCCTGTTCCGTTTTCCGCCCGAGCGCGTCGTGTCCCGCCCGGATCGCCGGCAGGCGGTCTGAGTCGGCGGCGGTCTTCATCTGCGGCCTTTTTTTTGCGCCGGCACTCGGTTAGTGGCCGGATGCGCTAGAATCGTGCGCAAGCGCATGAATACGATCCCAGCCACATCACTGCCGCGACGGCAGGCCGTCGATCGCGATCGCCTCGTGGCGCGGCTCCGGGCATTGGTGCCGCCGGCGCAGGTGCTGCACGGTGAGGAGGCGCTGCGTCCCTATGAGTGCGACGGCCTGTCGGCCTACCGGCGCCTGCCGCTGGTCGCGGTCTTGCCGGACACCGTCGAACAGGTGCAGGCGATCCTGTGCCTGTGCCGCGAACTCGGCGTGCCGGTCGTCGCGCGCGGCGCCGGCACCGGCCTGTCCGGTGGCGCGCTGCCGCACGAACAGGGCGTGCTGCTGAGCCTCGCCCGTTTCACGAAGATCCTCGAGCTCGATCCCGCCGAGCGCATCGCCCGGGTGCAGCCCGGCGTGCGCAATCTCGCGATCTCCGAGGCCGCGGCGCCGTTCGGCCTCTATTACGCGCCCGATCCGTCGTCGCAGATCGCCTGCACGATCGGCGGCAACGTCGCCGAGAACGCCGGCGGCGTGCACTGCCTGAAGTACGGCCTGACCGTCCACAACATCCGCTGCTTGCGCATCGTCACGATCGATGGCGAGCTGCTGACGATCGGCGGCAGCGGCCTCGACGCGCCGGGCTACGACCTGCTGGCGCTGATGACCGGATCGGAGGGCATGCTCGGCGTCATCGTCGAGGTCACGGTCAAGCTGCTGCCGAGGCCCGAGCGCGCGCAGGTCGTGCTGG
This sequence comes from Chromatiales bacterium, assembly GCA_050486285.1. GTDB lineage: Bacteria > Pseudomonadota > Gammaproteobacteria > SZUA-140 > SZUA-140 > JAITWN01. The sequence goes on along the minus strand of JBJHCZ010000016.1, from coordinate 17,006 downwards.
CGGCCTTCGATGCGGTCGAGAAGGCCGGCGAGGCGGTCGGCGCGATCATCGCCGCCGGGATCGTCCCCGGCGGCCTCGAGATGATGGACCGGCTCGCGATTCGCGCGGCCGAGGACTTCGTCCATGCCGGCTATCCGGTCGATGCCGAGGCGATCCTGCTGTGCGAGCTCGACGGCGCCAACGAGGAGGTGTCGACGCATATCCTGAAGGTGCGCGATCTCCTCAAGCGCAGCGGCGCGACCGAGGTGCGCACGGCGCGCGACGAGGCCGAGCGCCTGCTGTTCTGGAAGGGGCGCAAGGCCGCGTTTCCGGCCGTCGGCCGCCTTGCGCCGGACTACTACTGCATGGACGGCACGATCCCGCGCAAGCAGCTGCCCGGGGTGCTGCGCGCGATCGCGGACCTGTCGCGCGAATACGGTCTGCCGGTCGCGAATGTCTTTCACGCCGGCGACGGCAACCTGCACCCGCTGATCCTCTACGATGCCAACCGGCCCGGCGAGCTCGAGCGCACCGAGGCCTTCGGCGGCCGCATCCTCGAGCTGTGCGTCGCCGCCGGCGGCACGATCACCGGCGAGCATGGCGTCGGCGTCGAGAAGATCGACCAGATGTGCGCGCAGTTCGGGGCAGGCGAACTGGCGCAGTTCCACGCGATCAAGCACGCCTTCGATGCCGACGGCCTGCTGAACCCCGGCAAGGCGGTGCCGACGCTGGCGCGCTGCGCCGAGTTCGGCGCGATGCATGTACATCGCGGCCGCCTGCCGTTCCCCGAACTCGATCGATTCTGAGATGTCCCGGGATCTCGGCGCGGAATTGCAGGAGGCCGTCTGCGGCGCGGCGCGCGACGGCCGCGCGCTCGCGATCCGCGGCGGCGGCAGCAAGCCTTTTCTGGGGCATGAGGTCGCCGGCGAGGCGCTTGCGGTCGGCGGGCATCGCGGCATCGTCCATTACGCGCCGACCGAGCTCGTGATCACCGCGCGCGCCGGCACGCCGCTCGGGGAGATCGAGGCGGCGCTCGCCGCCGAGCGCCAGATCCTCGGCTTCGAACCGCCGCACTACGGCGACGGCGCGACGCTCGGCGGCACGATCGCCTGCAACCTGTCCGGCCCGCGCCGTCCCCATGCCGGCGCCGCGCGCGACTTCATGCTCGGCTGCCGCCTGATCAACGGTCGGGGCGAGCTGCTGGCGTTCGGCGGCGAGGTCATGAAGAACGTCGCCGGCTACGACGTCTCGCGACTGATGGCCGGCAGTCTCGGCACGCTCGGGGTTTTACTCGAGGTCTCGCTGAAGGTGTTGCCGGCGCCGGAGGCCGAGCAGACGCTGGTCTTCGAATGCGATGCCGACGAGGCGCTCGAGCGCCTGCGCGAATGGGGCGGCCTGCCGCTGCCGTTGTCGGCGAGCTGTCACGACGGCGAGAACCTGCACGTGCGCCTGTCCGGCGCGGAAGACGGCCTGCGCGCGGCGCGCAAGCGCATCGGCGGCGAGGAACAACCGCAGGCGAACGAATGGTGGCGCCGGGTCCGCGAGCACCGCCACGGCTTCTTTGCCGGCGAGCGTCCGCTGTGGCGGGTGTCGGTCGCGGCGACTGCGCCGGCCTTGCCGTTGTCCGGCAAGTGGTTCCATGAATGGGGCGGGGCGCTGCGCTGGTTGCTGAGTGACGAACCGGCGGCCGACATTCGCGCGGCCGCCGCCGCGGCTGGAGGTCATGCGACGCTGTATCGCGGCGATCGCGCCGCGATCGATGTCTTCCAGCCCCTGCCGGAGGGGCTGATGGCCCTGCACCGGCGGCTCAAGGAGGCCTTCGATCCCGCGCGCCTCCTGAACCCCGGCCGCTTGTACCGCGATCTCTGAGGACGCCGGCGCGCATGCAGACACGACTCGACGAGAAGGTGCTCGCGACCCCGGAAGGCCGGGAGGCCGATGCGATCCTGCGCAGTTGCGTGCATTGCGGCTTCTGCACCGCGACCTGCCCGACCTACCAGTTGCTCGGCGACGAGCTCGACGGCCCGCGCGGCCGGATCTATCTGATCAAGCAGGCGCTCGAGGGCAATGACGTCAGCGAGCGCACGCAACGTCATCTCGATCGCTGCCTGACCTGCCGCGCCTGCGAGACGACCTGTCCATCGGGCGTGCGCTATGGCCGCCTCGTCGAGATCGGCCGCGAGGCGGTCGACGGGCGCGTACCGCGCCGCGGGGTCGAGGCGCTGACACGGCGACTGCTGCGCGCCGTCGTGCCCTGGCCGCGCCGCTTCGGCGCCTTGCTGCGTCTGGGCCGGTGGCTGCGGCCGCTGGCGCCGTCGTCGCTGCGTCGCAGGATCCCCCCGGCGCAGGCGCCCGGCCCGCGCCCGCAGTCGCGGCATGCGCGACGCATGCTGGTGCTGGAAGGCTGCGTGCAGAGCGTCGCGACGCCGCGCACGAATGCCGCAGCAGCGCGGGTGTTCGATCGCCTCGGCATCACGCTGGAGGGCGCGCCGCGGGCGGGCTGCTGCGGCGCGGTCAGTCATCATCTGTCGGCCTCGCAGGAGGCGCTCGATTTCATGCGCCGCAACATCGATGCCTGGTGGCCGGCCGTCGAGGACGGCGCCGAGGCGATCGTCGTCACCGCGAGCGCCTGCGGCGCGATGATCAAGGACTATGGCGATCTGCTGCATCATGATCCCGAATACGCGGACAAGGCCGCGCGCGTCAGCGCGCTCGCGCGCGATCTCGGCGAGGCGTTGCGCGACGAGGACCTGTCGGCGCTGACACCGGCGAACGGCGCCCGCCGCGTCGCCTTCCACAGCCCGTGTACGCTGCAGCACGGCCAGAAGCTGCCCGGCGTCGTCGAGGCCGTGCTCGAACGGACGGGGCATGTGCTGACGGCGGTGCCCGATGCCCATCTGTGCTGCGGTTCGGCCGGTACCTATTCGATCCTGCAGCCGGAGCTGTCGGCGCAGTTGCTGCGCAACAAGCTCGCTGCGCTCGAAGGCGGACGCCCGGACGTCATCGTATCGGCAAACATCGGTTGCCAGCTGCACCTCGCGACCGCCGCCGGGGTGCCGGTTCGTCACTGGATCGAGTTGCTCGACGAGGCGACGGAATCGAGCGGGGGTCTGACCCCCGGATCGATCAAAAAAATCTGAATTGTTACAGATTCATGACATCGCCCGCGGGTCTTGCGGCTTGAAAAATCAGACGGATTCTTCCACACTCTGAGATCACCGCTGTCGGCGCTTCCCGAGACGGAAGGTACGGAAGGAGGCATGCCGGCGCGCCGCGATGGCCGGGCGCAGCTGCCCTGCGGCCCGGGCGATATATGTCATTCAAACGCTACCAATATGCATTGCCCCGCCACTCGAACGGCAACGAGCTGGCCGAGTCGTTGCGCCGCGAGGGCCTCGATCTGCGGACGCAATCGCCCGTCGGCGTCGAGCGCATCTTCCTGGACAGTTTCGACTGGCGTCTCTACCGCGCCGGACTCCTGCTCTTCGCCGATCAGGCCGGCGCCCGCCGCCGCTTGACCCTGCGCGGTCTCGGCGACGAACTCGATCTCGTCAGTACCGGGATCAAAGATGACCCCCGCTTTGGCGCCGACCTGCCGGACGGCGTGATGCGCCGCCGCGTCGCGCCCGCCCTCGGGGGACGCCGGCTGCTCCCGCAGTCGCGCCTGCTCGTCCGCCTGCGTGACTTCCATGTCCTCGACGACGAGGGCAAGACCGTCGCCCGCCTGTGCATCGAACAGCATCGCGTCTGCCGCGACGACGGCGCGCCGCGCCGGCTGCGAGACCGCCTCGCGTTGATCCCGGTGCGCGGCTACGACGACTGGCTCACGCGCCTGCGCGGGATCTTCGAGGAGTCGCTGGCCTGGGACCGTCTCCAGGCCCCGGTCCTCGACGAGGCCCTGACCGCGCTCGGCCGCCGCCCGCTCGACTACCGGCCGAAGCCGTCGCGCGATTTCGATCCGCGCCTGCCGGTCGGGGAGGCAGCCCGCCAGTTGCTGTCGGACCTGTTCCTGGTGATCGAGGCGAACGAGGAAGGCGTCCGCCACGACCTCGATGTCGAGTTCCTGCACGACCTGCGCGTCGCGATCCGGCGTTCGCGCGCATTGCTCGCGCAAATGAAGGACGTGCTGTCGACGCCGCAGTTCGTTCACTATCGCAACGAGTTTGCGTGGCTCGGTACGATGACCGGCCCGGTGCGCGATCTCGACGTTCACCTGGCCGGGTTTCCCCGCTATGCGGCGTGGGCGGGCGAGCGCGCGAACGACCTCGCGCCGCTGCAGGCGCTGCTGCGCCGCGAGCGCAGCCTCGAACGCCGTCGACTGCTCGAGTTGCTCGCATCGCCGCGCTACCGGAATCTCAAGAGCGGCTGGCGTCGCCTGCTCGACAGCGAGGCCGGCCCCGAATGGACCGACGGCGACGCCGGCATCGCGGTATCGCTCGCGAGCGCGGCGATGATCCGCGATCGCCACGATAAGGTGCTGAAGCGCGGCGCGCGAATCGATGCCGGTTCCCCCGACGCCGACTTCCACGAGCTGCGCAAGGACTGCAAGAAATTGCGTTATACGATGGAGTTCTTCGCCGGTCAGTTCCCCGCCGAGGCGCTGCGCCCGCTGGTCAAGGCCCTGAAGCGCTTGCAGGACAACCTCGGCGAATACCAGGACCTGTGCGTGCACCGCGAGTCGCTGCGCGCGTATGCCGAACGCCTGGGCGCGGAGGGCGGGGCCGGCGAGCGCGCGGCGGAGGCGATCGCCGCGGTCATCGACGGCATCGATGCACGCAAGCGCGCCGTACACGACGAGTTCGCGGCCGCATTCCGCCATTTCACCGAGGCCTCCGAACGCAAGCGCGCGCGTCCGGTCATCGAGGACGCCGGACTGGCGGCCTCGGCATGAAGGTCATCGCCTGCTACAACATCAAGGGCGGCGTCGGCAAGACCGCGACCGCGGTCAATCTCGCCTGGCTGTCGGCGCGCGACGGTTTTCGCACGCTGGTCTGGGATCTCGACCCGCAGGGCGCGTCGAGCTTCTATTTCCGCATACGCGCCGAGGTGCCGAACGGCGCCAGCGGCCTGATGCGCGGCGTGCTGAACCTGATACAGGCGATCAAGGGCACCGATTACGACAACCTCGACCTGATCCCCGCTGACTTTTCGTATCGCAACATGGACCTGGTGCTCGACGGCGAGGACCGCTCGCGCCGCCGGCTGAACAAACTGCTGAAGCCGCTCGATGAGGAATACGATTACGTCTTCCTCGACTGCCCGCCCGGCATCACGCTGCTGTCAGAGAACGTGTTCGCGGCATCGGACGCGCTGCTGGTGCCGACGATCCCGACGACGCTGTCGCTGCGTACGCTCGACCAGTTGCTGCGCTTCTGCCGCAAGGAAGGCCTCGACGACTTCAGCATCCTGCCGTTCTTCACGATGGTCGATGTGCGCAAGTCGCTGCACCGGCGCATCGTCGAGGAACTGCCGCAGAAGATCCCGGGCATGCTGACCGGTTATGTTCCCTACGCCAGCGATATCGAGCAGATGGGCATTCATCGCAGCGCGGTCGGCAACTTCGCCGCCCACGGGCGTTCCGCGCGCGCCTACGAGGAACTGTGGTGGGAGATCCGGACCCGGCTCGAATGGATCGGCGATCCCGGCGTGCGCGCCGACCTCGGCGGTCACGAGGAGCGGCGGGCTTGAAGCGGCGCCTGCTGATCCTGCGCCACGCCAAGTCGGATCGCGACGGCGATGCCGCGCAAGACTTCGACCGGCCGCTGTCGAATCGCGGCCACCGGGATGCGCCGCGCACCGGCGCCTGGCTCAAGACACAGGGGCTGAAGCCGGACCTGATCCTCAGTTCGCCCGCCGCGCGCGCGCGCGAAACCGCGATCGCGATCGCCGATGCGCTCGGCCTTGCCCGCAGGGACGTCGTCGAGGACGAACGTCTCTATCTCGCCTCGCTGGATACCCTGCTCGAAGTGCTGGCCGCGACGCCGGTGAAGACCGGCGCCGTGTTGCTGGTCGGGCACAATCCGGGGCTCGATGCCCTGGTGGAATATCTGGCCGCCGATCCGCCGGCGCGGACCGCGGCCGGCAAGCTGATGACGACCGCGGCGGTGGCCTGGTTCGAGACCGATGATCCGTGGCGCAAGCTGGAGCCGGGCGGTGGGCGGCTCGTCGCGCTGATGCGCCCGAAGGAACAATAACGCTCGCATGAGCACCGTCAAGCCCGTGAAACCCGTACCGGCGGCCGCCGTCGACCTCAAGCAGCCGGATCTGTACGTCAATCGCGAACTCAGCCACCTCGAATTCAACTGGCGGGTGTTGCTGCAGGCCGAGGACGAGTCTCTGCCGCTGCTCGAGCGCCTGCGTTTTTTGTGCATCGCGTCGACGATCCTCGACGAATTCTTCGAGGTCCGCGTCTCCGGCCTCAAGCAGCAGGTCGAGGTCGGCGCGGCGCAGACCGGGCAGGACAACCTGTCGCCGAACGAGGTGCTGAAGGCGATCCACGCGCGCGCGAAGGTGCTGGTCAAACGCCAGTACCGGATCCTCAACGAGGTCCTGCTGCCGGCGCTCGCGGAACAGAATATCCGCACGATACGCCGTTCCGACTGGACGCCGAAACAGGAGGCCTGGCTGCGCGAATTCTTCCATGATGAGCTGCTGCCGATCCTGAGCCCGCTCGGGCTCGATCCGGCCCACCCGTTTCCGCGCATCCTCAACAAGAGCCTGAACTTCATCGTCTCGCTGAAGGGCAAGGACGCGTTCGGCCGCAACAGCGGGCTCGCGATCGTGCAGGCGCCGCGCGCGCTGTCGCGTATCGTGAAGTTGCCGCCCGAGGAGACCGGCGGCGGCCCGCACGACTTCGTATTCCTGTCGTCGGTGATCCACGCCTACGCCGACGACCTCTTTCACGGCATGAGCGTGACCGGCTGTTACCAGTTTCGCGTCACCCGCAACAGCGACCTGTTCGTCGACGAGGAAGAGGTCGATGACCTGTTACGCGCGGTCGAGGGCGAGTTGTTCTCGCGCCATTACGGCGACGCGGTGCGGCTCGAGGTCTCCGACAACTGCCCGGACGAGCTGGTCGAATTCCTGCTCGAGCGATTCAGTCTCGGCCGCGACGACATCTACATGGTCGACGGCCCGGTCAATCTGAACCGGCTGATCGGCATCGTCGAGATGGTCGACCGGCCGGAATTCAAGTATCCGTCGTTCACGCCGAGCCTGCCGCCGAAACTGGTGCCGGGCGCCGACCTGTTCGAGGCGATCCGCGCGGGGGATATTCTGCTGCATCACCCGTTCGAGTCATTCGCGCCGGTCATCGAATTCCTGCGCCAGGCTGCGGCTGATCCGCAGGTGCTCGCGATCAAGCAGACCCTGTACCGCACGGGGCTCGACTCGGCGATCGTCAGCGCGCTGGTCGCGGCGGCGCGCAGCGGCAAGGAGGTCACCGTCGTCATCGAGCTGCGCGCGCGCTTCGACGAGGAGGCCAACGTCGCGCTGGCGAACCGGCTGCAGGAGGCCGGCGTGCATGTCGTCTATGGCATCGTCGGCTACAAGACCCACGCCAAGATGCTGCTGGTGATCCGCCGCGAGGGCAAGGACCTGTGCAATTACGTCCACCTCGGCACCGGCAATTATCATTCGCGCACCGCGCGCATCTACACCGATTACGGGCTGTTCACCTGCAGCGAGGCGATCGGCGAGGACGTCCACAGCGTGTTCCAGCAACTGACCAGCCTCGGCAAGGTCGCGAAGCTGCACCGCCTGCTGCAATCGCCGTTCACGCTGCACAAGAGCCTGCTGCAGAAGATCCAGCGCGAGGCCGACAACGCCGCGGCCGGCAAGCCCGCGCGCATCATCATCAAGATCAACGCGCTGATCGAGCCGCAGCTGATCCAGGCCCTGTACGCGGCGTCGATCGCCGGCGTGCAGATCGAGCTGATCGTGCGCGGCATCTGCAGCCTGCGCCCCGGCGTGCCCGGCGTGTCGGAGAACATCCGCGTGCGCTCGCTGATCGGGCGCCTGCTCGAGCATACGCGGGTGTACTACTTCGAGAACGGCGGCGAGCCCGAGGTCTGGTGCGCGAGCGCCGACTGGATGGAGCGCAACATGTTCCGCCGCGTCGAGATCGCGTTCCCGCTCGACAATCCGAAGCTCGCCAGGCGGGTCATCCGCGACCTGCAGTTCTATCTGAAGGACAACCTGCACTCCTGGCAGCTCGAAGCCGACGGCAGCTACACCCGGCTGACGCCGAAGGGACGCGCGCAGCCGTTCGGCGCGCAACAGGCGTTGCTCGACGCCGTCGCCGAGCGCGCCTAGGCCGGGGCCTAGGTCGGGGTCAGAGTAGACATTGTCTACTCTGACCCCGTATCGAGATCGTGGCCGAGGAAGCCGCCGGACTGGCGGCGCCACAACGCCGCATAGAGGCCGTCGCGGCGCAGCAGTTCCTCATGCGTGCCGTCCTCGACGACGCGGCCCTGCTCGATGACGACGAGGCGGTCGAGCATAGCGATCGTCGACAGTCGGTGCGCAATCGCAATGACTGTCTTGCCTTCCATCAGCGTGTAGAGCTGTTCCTGGATCGCGGCCTCGACCTCGGAGTCGAGCGCCGAGGTCGCCTCGTCGAGGATCAGGATCGGCGCGTTCTTCAACAGCACGCGCGCGATCGCGATGCGCTGGCGCTGGCCGCCGGACAGCTTGACGCCGCGCTCGCCGACATGGGCATCGTAGCCGGCGCGGCCCTTCGCATCGACCAGTTCCATGATGAACTCGTGCGCATGGGCGCGGCGCGCGGCCTCTTTGATCGCCGCATCGGTCGCGTCGGGGTTGCCATAGGCGATGTTGTCGCGGATCGAGCGGTGCAGCAGCGAGGTATCCTGGGTCACCATGCCGATGTGCCGGCGCAGCGACTCCTGGGTGACGCCGGCGATGTCCTGGCCGTCGATCAGGATCCGGCCGTCCTCGACGTCGTAGAAGCGCAGCAGCAGGTTGACCAGCGTCGACTTGCCCGCGCCCGAGCGCCCGACCAGCCCGACCTTCTCGCCAGGGCGGATCGCGAGCGACAGATCCTCGATGACGCCGCTCTCGCGGCCGTAGTGGAAATGGACGTCCTCGTAGCGTATCCCGCCGCGCTCGACGACGAGCGTCTTCGCGTCCGGGCGGTCGGCGATCGCGAGCGGCTGGGCGATCGTATTGATGCCGTCCTGCACGGTGCCGATGTTCTCGAACAGCGTCGCGACCTCCCACAGCACCCATTGCGACATCGCGCGCAGGCGCATCACCAGCGCGATCGCGACGGCGATGGCGCCGAGCGAGATCGCCGCCTGCTGCCAGGCGAGGATCGCGAGCATGGCCATCGCCGCCAGCAACAGCGAATTCAGCGTGTGCAGGGACACCGTCAGTTGCGTGACCAGCCTCATCTGGCTGTGCACGGTCTGCATGAACTCATCCATCGCGTTGCGCGCGTAGTCCTGCTCGCGCATCGTGTGCGCGAACAGCTTCACGGTCTGGATGTTGGTGTAGCTGTCGACGATGCGCCCGGTCATCAACGCGCGCGCATCGGCCTGCAGCATCGAGACCCGTTGCAGCCGCGGGATGAAGATATACATGATCAGGAGATAGCCGGCGAACCAGGTCAGCAACGGGATCGCCAGTCGCGCGTCGGAACCACCCACCAGCACCAGGGTGGCGGTGAAGTAGACGCCGACGTAGACGAACACCTCCATCAGCTTCATCACGCTCTCGCGGATCGCCAGCGCGGTCTGCATGACCTTCTGCGAGATGCGCCCGGCGAACTCGTCCTGGAAGAAGTGCATGCTCTGGCCGAGCAGATAGCGATGGGTCAGCCAGCGCACCAGCATCGGGTAATTGCCGAGGATGGTCTGATGGATGACCAGCGACTGGAACAGCACCAGCAGCGGAAACGCCACCAGCACCAGCAGCGCCATGCCGGCGAGTTGCCAGCCATGGACGGCGAGGAAGGTCTCGCGTTCGGCGCCGGTCATCCAGTCGACCAGCGAGCCCATGAAGGCGAAGAACACGACTTCGGCGATCGACATCAGCGCCGTCAGCACCGACACCAGGATCAGCCACGGCAGCACCGGCCGCGAGTAGTGCAGCATGAACGGGAACAGTCCGCGCGGCGGCGTCGCCGGCTCGACCTTCGGATAGGGGTCGATCAGGTTTTCGAAGAATCGGTACATGGTCGGGGTCCCGCGGGGTTGTTGTGCCGGGTGGGCGTGACCGGCATTATGGAGGAAACCGCGCCGTCGTTCACGGCCCGGACCGTTCCCGTCACCCTGCGCGAGGCGTCATGACCGCACGACCCCTGCTGACGATGTTGTGCCTGCTCTTTGGATTCGTAGCCGCGGCCGGCGCCGATCTCGACCGCGGCATCGAGGCCTATAACAGCGGCGACTATGCGACCGCGCTGCAGGAATTCCAGGTCCGCGCCGATGCCGGCGACGATCAGGCGCAGTTGCTGCTCGGCCTCATGCACGACAACGGCCTCGGCACGCCCAGGGATCCGGTCAGGGCCTATCGCTGGTACCGCAAGGCCGCCGAGTCCGGCAATCCCCGCGCGCAGTTCAATGTCGCCGAGATGCTCTCCGCGGGACAGGGCGTCGCGCCCGACCGCGACGAGGCGCTGCGCTGGTATGCCCGCGCCGCCGACAACGGCTATCCCGAGGCGCAGTACAAATACGGGCTCGCGCGCTCGCAGGGCGACGGCATCGCTACCGATCGCGTCGAAGGCTGGATGTGGCTCGATCTCGCCGCCGGCAGCGGCGTCGAGGGCAGCGAGGCCGCGGCGCAGGCGCGCGACGCGCTGACCGCGCTGATGTCGGCCGAAGAACTGCGCGCGGCGCGGGAACGCAGCGAGCGCTGGCGCGAGACGTCGGAGCGCAAGCGGAAAGAGCCGCGCATCGAGATCTGAAGGGCGCGCTCGTGACGATTCTTTTACTGGGTCTTGTGATCTTCTTCGGCGTCCATTCGATCTCGCTGATCAGCCGCCCGTGGCGCGACCGCCTCGCGGCGCGGGTCGGCGCGCTTCCGTGGAAGATCGTCTATTCATTGGCTTCGATCCTCGGTCTTGCGCTGATCGTCTGGGGCTACGGCCTTGCGGCCGCGGACCCGGTCCGGCTGTACCGGCCGACCGCCGGCCTGCAACAGATCGTGATGCTGATGATGCTGCCGGTGTTCCCGCTGGTCTTCGCCGCCTATCTGCCGGGCCGCATCCAGTCGGCGACGAAACACCCGATGCTGCTCGCCGTGATCCTGTGGTCGGCGGCGCACCTGCTCGCGAACGGCATGCTCGCGGACGTGCTGGTGTTCGGGGCCTTCCTCGCGTGGGGGATCGCGATGCGGGTGTCGCTGGCGCGACGTACATTGAAACCGATGTTCGGCGTCCCGGCCACAAAGGCCAATGACGTCATCGCCGTACTGGCCGGGCTCGCGGTGCATACCGCCTTTCTGTTTTTCCTGCATGAATGGTTGTTCGGCGCGCCGCTGATCGCGCAGGGCTAACCCGGTGCCGGCAAGTCCCCGCGCTATGGCCACCGCAACCGCGGCAACGCCCGGACCAGCCTCACCAGATCCGCCTGGCGGCGGGCGCCGGTCCGGTCCATGATCTGCTTGACCTGGGTGCGAATGGTGTTGACCGAGACCTGGTTGTCGCGGGCGATCTCGCTCAGGCTGCGACCTTCCGACAACCCGAGGGCGACACGGGCCGATGCGTTGGTCAGGCCGAACAGCAACTGGACGTCTTCCATCGACAGGCAGAGCTGGGCGCCGGGATCGACGGCAACCACGAGGGAAACCGAAGGCTCCCTGCCGGCTGACATCGGCAGAATGACCAACTGTTGCGCCCATCCCCCGTTCGGGCAGCGTAGCGGCAACAGGACGCGCCGCTGTTCGCGCAGTGCGATTTTAAATCGGCACTGCATGTCCATATCCCGGGCGGTCAACTGACCCTCGCGCAGCAGGAAGTACGGACTCTTTGCGAGCCAGCCTTCCGCCTCACGGTTGCGGTAGACGAGTCGTCCCGAGGGTTCCGCGATCATCACGGGGTAGTCCAGGCTGTCGAGTGCCTGTGTCAATAACATGGTCTGTCGCTGCGATTGCCGGTAGCGGATGTGCAGGCGCATCGCGCGCAGGAGATGCGGGCGCAATCGTTCGAGGCAGGCCGATTCCACTACCCCGAGCGGCGTCTGACCGATGCCATGAAACAGCGTCAGCATCGCCAGGACGCCATCATCTCCATCGGCACGCAAGGTGATCATGTGGCTGATTCCTGCCGGTGACAGGAAGCCATGATAGAAGCAGTCCGCCATGGTCGCGCCGCCATGCGCGTCCGCCTGCAGATGATTCCATTGCATCGGGTGACTGTCGCGATCAGGGCGCAGACGAGGATCACGCGTCAGCCAGACCTCGGCGTAACGCTCATGCATCTCCCTGGCAATGCCGCTGGAGAAGAACGAACTGACCAGCCGCTTCCCGAGGTTGTCATAGCAAAGGAATTGCCCGCCCGGGCAAGAGAATAGCTTGGACAGGTCGTCGAGAAAGACAACCCAGTCATCGTCATCGGCAGCCGCCTCGTAGAGGCGGTCCAGGATCAGTGAATCGTCCCTGTTGGTTATCGCGGTCAAACCCGGTCCCGGCCGCGAAGCCATATCCTCCCCCCAAGGCCATGAGGCAAATGCCAGTCCGGATTATCTCGTCGGGATATCCCGACGGCATCATCCATTTGGATGATGTTCGGCATATTTTGACAATTTAGACTGACTGAACGAGGCACTCACCGAATAGCGGCGCTATCGCCAGAGGCAGTGATGAACGAGGCAGTCAATCCGAAGTCCAGCGAGCGTCTGAGCGAGGCGAGGCTCAGGCGGTATGCGGCGGTGGATCTGGCTGGGATCCGCGTGCGGCGTGCGCAGACCGAGGCGGACTTCGCGCTGGTGGCGAGACTGAGGGAGGCGGGTTTCTCGCGCGTCGCGGATCAGCCGCCGGCGAGCTGGATCGATGACTTCGATCGGTCGCCGGGGGTGTTCTCGCTGGTAGCCTATGACGCATTGGACAGGGCGATTGGGACCATACGGTTACAGGATGGGCGTATATCGAACCTCGAGCTCCAAAGATTTGTCCCGCTTGATTCGCTCTTGTCTCTCCAGGAAAGGCCGGTAGTACAGGTTTCACGGCTCAGCGTTATCCGAGACCCGGAGGCATCAAGTGCGATGATTGCCTTGTTCAAGGCGGTGTGGCTTTGGTGTGTGAAGGAGGACGTAACTACGATCGTCATGGCCAGCCCTCCGTGGGTCAGGGCGGTCTACGACTACCTTTTGTTCGATGACTGTGGACCGTTGGGTCAGTTCAGGCATGATTTTGCCGGGGGAGCGCTTCACGTTTCGATGAAGATCCCAGTGGCTCGACCGCTCATGGAGTGGCCGGTCTGCGGACATCCTTTGTCGCACCAGTTCAATGCTGTGGTCCACCCGGACCTTGTCGTGTAACCCTGTCGAAGCGCGAGCGCTGGACCGCAAGTATGAAAGTGAACGCTGGCTCGATCTTGAAGAAGGACAATGCGGCACGCGTCAGCCGTTACGCGCAAGTCAATCTCGACGGCATCACCGTCACCCGAGCCTCTTCCGAGGTAGACCTCGTCCTGGTGGCCTCTCTACGCGAGAAAGGCTACTCCCGATTCTCCACCGACCAGTCGGCCGCCATCGAATGGGTCGACGCGATCGACCGTGATCCCTCCAACCGCGTCCTGATCGCCTGGGACGACAACGGGCGTCCGCTCGCGACCATGCGCATCCAGGATGGCCGCGCGGGGGGGGGGGGAACCTTGAACTCGGTGCATTCGTGCCAATCGAATGCCTGCTCAAGCCCGAGCATTGCCCGCCGGCACAGATCGGCCGTCTCAGCGTCCTCAAGGGCCCACGCGCGACCGATGCCGTGTTCGGCATGGCAAAGGCTGCCTGGCTTTGGTGCCTGCAACAGGGCATCGGCGCAATGGTCATCGCAAGTCCGCCATGGGCATTCCACATCTACAAATTCATGCACTACGAAGACTTGGGAGAGGAGGGATGGTTTCACCATCCGTTCGCCCGCGGCGCACTGCACGTCACCATGGTCCTGCCGGTCGCAACGGCGGAGCGGCGATGGCGTGAGCTGGGAAACCCGCTCTGTGCGCAGATGTTCGACATCGAGCATCCCCGATTGATATTCGATACTTGAGGAGACCCCATGGAACTACGCGCAATGCAGGAGCAGGTGAGCGGTCGGATCATGTCAACCCAGATCGTGCAACGGCTCACCCAAGGCAACATTACCCGCGACCAGTACCGCGCCTACATGTCCGACGTCTACTGCTACGCCCTGCATAGCGCGCAGGTGATCGCGCTGGCCGGCACTCGCCTGGTCCTGACGCATCCGCCGCTCGCGGAATACCTCTTCCGCCACGCGGGAGAGGAACTGGGGCACGACCAGTGGGCGGCCTCCGACCTCGCCGACCTTGGCATGAGCCCGGGCGACATCCGGGCCATCGTCCCCTCGTCGCCGTGCGCCCGCATGATCGGGCTCGAGTACTACTACGCCGCCCATGCCAACCCGGTCGGCCTCTTCGGCTGGATGTTCGTGCTGGAATCCCTCGGCGGCAAGATCGGCGGCCGGATCGCCCAGGCGGTCGATCAGGCGCTGCAACTGAACGGCAAGGGGATCTACTTCCTCGGCGGCCACGGCGAGGCGGACACGCACCATTCCGAGGACCTGTTCACGGTGATCAGCGAGAACGTCCGCAGCGCCGAGGACCGCGCGGCATTCCTCTACATGGCGCGCGAGGCCGAAGACCTGTACTGCGGGATGCTGGATAACGCGCTGAATGGATGACGGAGGAGTAGAGCGAGTGCAGGACAAATTGCGACGGCGCATACGCCTGGTGTGGCGCGGTACGGCATGAGCAACGTTCTCTCCAGTGCGCGTGGCGAGAGTGCAGACCTCTTGCCCGCGACAGCTTCTCAGCAACTGGGCATCATCACAGACGAGGCCGCCAATCGCCGGATGCACCGACACAACGCCTGCTCGGTCTTCATCCCCTTGGCCGGGAGCGTTTGCGCGCTGCTTTCGCTGCCATGGCTGGGCTACACCCCGGCGACAGCCATCGTCATGGTATCGATGGCGCTACTGACATTCCTCGGCATCGAGCTGGGCCTGCATCGGTATTTCACCCATCGCTCGTTTCGGACCGGGAGGACCCTTCACCTCCTGTTGGCGCTCTTCGCGAGCTGGGCGGTGCAAAGCCCCATCAGCCGGTGGGTCGCCGACCACCGTCGTCATCACCGCTTCACGGACCAGCCGCATGATCCTCACTCACCCTACTGGATCGACGACCGCCCCACTGGTGGCGCGTCGGGGCTCCTGTGGGCGCACGTCGGCTGGATCCTCAAAGGGAATGGATCGAGCGAAGCGCGCTACGCGCCCGACATCCTCGCCGACCCCGTGACCGCTCACATCAGCCGCCATTACGGGCTCTACGCCTCCAGCGGACTGGGCGTGGCCGCCCTCGCGGGCTACTTGGTCGGCGGCGCAGAGGAGGCCATGCGCTGCCTGCTCTGGGCAGGATTCGTTCAGGTGACCCTGCTTCACCACCTGACCTGGGCCGTCAATTCCATCGGGCATCGGTACGGGCGCAAGCCGGATGGCGCCCGTGACGAAAGCCGGGACAACGTGGTGCTTGCCTTGCTGACCCTGGGTGGCGGGCTGCATGGGTATCACCATTTGCATCCGGCGGCGGCAATAAACCGGCCAATGGCGCTGGATATTACGGGGATGGTGGTGCGGGGGTTGGAAAGGGCAGGGTTGGCCAAGAGGAGGACCGAGGGGTAGGGTGGGCCCATTTACGATTGAATCTCACCCCCGATCCACCCGCCCCGATATCCTCCCCACGATCCCCGTCAGCTCCGACATCCGCCGTGCACCGGTCTTCGCCTGAACGTTTTTGATATGCCACCTGGCCGTGCCCTCGGAGATGCCCCGGGCCTCCGCGATCTCGCGGATCGTGTCGCCGGCGCCGATGGCTGCGGCGAGTTCGGCTTCTGTGGCGGTGAGTCCGAACATCTGCCGGAGGAGTGCATCGGCCGGCCTCATCTGCCGCTCGGGATCGGTGACGATGACGACCGCGCCACGGGCATCGCCGCCCGGGACCAGGACGGAGAGTTCATCGGCTTCCATGACCACCGGCAATACCTGGACGACGTAGGCGAGCTTCCCGCTGCGCCGACGGATACAGAGATCGCCGCCGGCCCGCGCTTGCGTGCCGCCTGCCTTGCCGAGCGCGTCGGCGATGGCGTGGCTGAGTCGCTTGCCGCACGCCTGACTCCATGTCAGGAGGCGGCCCTGGGCGAGGCCGAGACCGTCTCCGGATGTCAGCAGGCCGTCCGCGGCGCGGTTTGCGTAGCGGACGTGGCCTTCCTGGTCGAGCAGCACGACGCCGAAGGCGAGCAGATCGAGCGCCCGGGTATTGAGGGCATGGACGAGGTGCTGCTGTTCGAACTGTCGCCGCAGGCGCACCATGCGCCGCAGGTGCGGCACCAGCACCCCGAGCAGATCCTTTTCCCGTTGCCCGAAGAATGGCTGGCATTTCGAGCGATAGATGATGATCCCGGCGTTGTCCTCGCCGGCTTCTTCGAGGGTGATTGACAGGTTGTCGTAGCTGTCCGACGGGACCATGACATCCTGATAAAAACCTGTGTGACGGAATTCGCGCGTCGGCAGCAGTTCCTGTCCGGTCACGATGACCTTCTGCAGTCCTCGCTTGACTGCTTCACGGTACCAGGGATCCTCGCCCTGGTAGACCGTGTTATAGGCCGCCATCGCCTCAGGATTGATGTTGTAGACATAAGAGATTGAGCTTCTGGGCTTGACCCGCTTAAGTGGACGGGTCACTACCTAAGCCGCCTTGTTTTCAGTGGTCAAAAGTTTCCTCTCGAAGTTGATGGGTGACAAGTAGCCGAGGGCCGAATGCCTACGATGCGGGTTGT
>JBJHCZ010000015.1:0-71432 GCA_050486285.1 Chromatiales bacterium | reverse complement strand
GTTGAAGGCGTCCGGCGGGTTTGCGCAGCGAAGTCAAGCGCAGCCTCGCCGGAGCCCGAAGGGTGCCGCGCAGCGGCAGCGAGGCGAGCCATTCGCGGAGCAAACCCGCCGGACGCCTTCAACGGCCTCCTGATGAGGTAGGGGAGCCGGCGTTTCAGCCGCCGTCGGCGATCCAGGGCTCGAGGGCCTCGATCAGCTTGCGCGCCTGGTCGGCGCTGGAGATATTGAAGCGGGATTTCTGCATATATTCGCCGTTGCGCTTCTGGTAACGGCGAATCGTGTACTTGTCCGGCCCGAAGGCGTCTTTGGCCTTGTCCCAGTCCTGATAACGGAAGATCACCGTCGCCCAGGCGCCCTTCGACAGCACGACCTTGTCCAGCTCCTTGACGAGCTGCTGATCGCCCTCGGAATAATTGACCGTCAACTCATCGACTTCGGATGCCATTCGGCCTCCCTCCCTGATCAGGGCTGTGCGGCGGCGCCCCGCCCGCCGCCAAGACAGGGGGGCGACAGCGGCGCATCGCCCATGCGGGCGCGCCACTCGGCCGGCGTGTAGACATGGATCGCCAGGGCATGGACCGCGCCGGCCAGTTCCGCGGCGAGGATCTCGTTGATCCGGCGGTGCCGTTCGAGCAGCCTGACGCCATCGAAGGCCTCCGAAACCAGCACGACCTTGAAATGCGACTCCGAACCCGGCGGCACATTGTGTCGGTGGCTTTCATTGATCACCTCGAGGTGCAGGACACCGGCGATGCCGGCGCCGAGCTTGCGCTCGATCGTGTGCTGTATACCGTTCTCTTCGCTCATGACTCCCGACCTGCCCGCCCGTCCGCGGGCCCTACCATAGCACAAGCCGCGGCGCATGCAGGCCCCGGCGACAATTGCTTATTGTATCATCCTGTTGCATCTGTGATTATTTTCCGATGAACCCACTGCTCTCGCGCTGGCGACCGACCGAATGGACGCTGATCTCGGTGATGACCGCGATCACGGTGTTCATGGCCGGCGTCGGCATCTATGCCTTGTGGTCGGCCCCGGCGCTGCTGATCGACGACGAAGTGGTCAGCGTGCGCGAAGGCATCGAGATCACCCGCATCGGCGAAGCCTCCGTCAGCGAAACCGACCTGTGGAAGCTGCCCGCCTTTCGTTCTTCTGAGCAGGAGCAGGCCTGGTGGCGAAGCCAGCACCGGCTCTACGAGGTGCTGACCAGCCAGCAAAGCGCCGTCATCGAATTCGTCGACAATACCGACACCAACTGGGAGGTGCTGGCCGACATCGGCCGGATGCCGTTCACCGAGGCCCTGGCGCGCCTCAGCATCGTCTATTTCGTCGCCGGCATCTATATCTTCGCGTCGTTCTCGGTGTTCCGTCACCACCGGCGTACCACCGGCTTCCTGTGCGCGATATTTCTCAGCTCGACCGCGCTGTACCTGGTCAGCGTCGCGCCGGTCGTCCACCGTCCGCTGGTCATGGACCCCGAGCTGCTGCGCATGCTGATCACGGTGTTCTTCATCGCCAGCACCGGGCAGATCTCTATCGTCCACTTCTCGACGGTATTCCCCGAGCGCAAGCTCGCGCTCGACCGCTTTCCGTGGCTGCCGGCGGTCTTCTACGGCTATTCGGCGCTGATCTCGACGCTCTATCTGACGGGTACGATCGCGCTCGCGACCACCTTGCCGTTCCTGATCCTGTGGATCCTGCTGATGGCTGCCAGCTTCGCCCACTCGATGCTGACCATCGAGGACGAGTTCATGAAGAAACAGGTCAGCATCATGTTCATCGCCGTGGTGCTGGTGTCGGCGTTCTTCATGATCTCGATCGTCCTGCCCTGGCCGCAGGGCGACAGCCTGGTCAACAACTACGCGCTGTTCTCGCTGATCCTGCCGTTCGCGCTGATCCTGACGCTCGACAACCAGCGCCTCTACCGCGACCGCCTCGCCCTCGAATACAACGCGAGGATGGAAAAGGAGCGCCTGCACCGCGAGCTGCACGATACGGTGCTGAATGACCTCGCCAGCATCTCGATCGCGGTCGAGGGTACGGAACGCAGCCTCAACGACCCGGACAAGATCCGGATGAAGCTGCAGCAGATTCGCAACAACACCGAGGAATCATCGCGCCAGCTGCGCAACTTCCTGTGGGTCATCGACGATCGCCAGAACACCTGGGAAGACGTCGCCAACTCCCTGCGTCGTCTCGGCTATGACCTGCTCGGCCATATCGACATCGGCTTCGAACTCGATGCCGACGTCAGCGGCCGCGAGGCGCCCGCGCCGACCCCTGCGATCAAGCACGCGATCTATCGCGTATTCCGCGAGGCCCTGATCAATATCGTCAAGCATGCGCATGCGCGGCGCGTGCATTCGACGCTGGCGTTGACCGACAACGGCCTGCAGATTGCGATCAGCGACGACGGCATCGGCATCGACCCGGCGGTCAGCAGCGATGAGGGGCACGGCCTCAACAATATGAAACGCCGCCTGCGCGAGCAGGGCGGCGATCTCGAGATCACATCGCAGCCCGGCGCCGGCACCCGGGTGCTGATGCACGTCGCGCTGAACCAGGCTTCCCCCAAATGAGGTATTTACTCGCTGGCTGCGCTCGCCTAGTTTATGGGGAGGGATCGTTGGTTCGCCTGTCGTTCGTCCGCGTCCGGCGCAGGGATTGCGCAACCAGCCGCATTCCGGGTTCTTCCGGAGCCCGCCAGTGGACAGGGAACGTTCAACGTCATACCGGCGATCGCGCAGCGCGTGCGCCGGCAACGGATATCCATCACGCAGCATGAAGAATTCACGGTCCATCGAAGTCGCCATCGTCGAGGACAACAAGCGCTATCTCGACGAACTCGGACAGCTGCTGACCAACTCGCCCGGCATCACCGTCGTCGGCCAGTACACGAACGGCAAGGATGCCTGCAGGGAAATCCCCCGCCTGAATCCCGATGTCACGCTGATCGACATTGAACTACCCGACATCTCCGGCGTCGAGGTCATCGAACGGGTATCGTCACAGGGCTGCCCGACGGAATTCCTGGTACTGACGGTCTATGACGACGACGCCCACCTGTTTTCGGCGCTGCAGGCCGGCGCCGTCGGCTACATCATCAAAGGCTCGACTTCCCTGCCGGAGATAGAATCCGCGATCCAGGAGGTCGTCGACGGCGGCGCGCCGATGTCGCGGGTCATCGCCAAGCGGGTGCTCGAGACCTTTCATCCGTCGATACAAAATGCCCGCAAGACCAAGTTCGACGAACTGACCAAGCGCGAGATCCAGATCCTCGAATTCATCAAGCGCGGCTACACCACCAAGAAGGTCGCCGAGGAGCTTCATATCAGTTACGAAACCGTGCGCACCCATCTAAAGAATATCTACCAGAAACTTCACGTCCACACCCTGGTCGAGGCGATGCTGCTCTACAACCAGCGCTGACGCGCCTCCGACGATTCTTTGAACTACCCCGCGAAATACCCCATTTGTGGAATTTACTGTCACGACCCAAATCCCTATCGTCACGGTAAGGCTTGAGTCATGCCACCCGTCGCCGACGGGGAGCCCGACGTCAGAAGCCACCCGCCCGGCCCGGCATGAAGCTGGCGCGCGGTGCAAACTCGAGGACGAGACATGCTGATACTGACCAGACGCGTAGGCGAGACCTTCATGATCGGCGATGACATCACGATCACGATCTGCTCCATCCGGAACAGCCAGGCCCGGATCGGCATCCAGGCCCCGCGGGACGTCAGCATCCATCGCAAGGAAGTCTACGACCGCATCAATCAGGAACAGCAGGGCAAGCACGCCAATAACAACGTGATGAAGGACGTCTCTCTCACGTCAAAGGAAGACGCCAGGTAGCAGGTCCTATCGACTCCATGATCGGTAACAGTTCATGAGGAGGTCCACAATGGCCAGATTGGCGCACATCCCCGGCATCAGGACCGGTCAGTGGTACCGGACGTTCGACGGCAGGGAACTCAGGATCATCGATATCATGGACGAGGACGCGATCGAGATCGAGTATCGTGACGGCGATATCGAGGAACTGGATCTCGACTCGCTGCTCGAGGCCGGACTACGACCGATCTCGGCGCGCTCGGCAAATAACGACAGCCTGCGCTATGACTTCGACGGCGGCTTCGACGCGGACTTCGACAGCGGCGACGACGGCGGGGACAGACACACGCTATACGACGTGCTCGATACCTTCGAGCACTGACCAACCTCAGCCGCCGGCCGATCCGCTGATCACGTTCAGTTTCGGCCGCGGCTCCTTCACCGCGGGATCGCGCTCGGGGTTCGCGAGCCAGCGAATCAGCGGGAACCATTGCTCCCGTTCCACTTCCGTTTCCCGCTCGTCCAGCTCATGTATGCCGACCCCGGATTCCACTGCGTTGAGGTAATGCTCGGAATCGGTCAGCGAGGTGATGAACGGGATATTCAGGCTGCCGAGGAAACGCTTCAGCGGTTCGTAGTGCGGCGTGTCGCGGCGCACGCGATTGGCGATGACGCCGAGATGGATGCCGCGCGAACGGACCTTGCCGACCAGCAGCAATTCACGGATGAAATCCGAGGTCGCGTGGATGTCGATCGGCGAAGGCGTCACCGGCACGACGATGATATCGGTGCGGCGCAGCATTTCCTGCAACGCCCCGCCGGTGGTCCCTGCCGGGGCATCGATGATGACGTGATCGGTATCGGGCGGCGGACGCATCTGCCAGGTGCGGGTCATGCCGGTGCGCGTGCGACAGGCATTGACGCCATGAATCGGCGCGAACTCGCCTGAACGAAGACTGAGCCATTGCAGACTCGAGCCCTGCGGGTCGTAATCGACCAGCGCCGCCTTCAATCCGCACGAGGCGTAATAGCTCGCGAGATTGACGGCGATCGTCGACTTGCCGCAGCCGCCTTTCGAGTTCAGTACCAGAATCGTCTGCATCGGTCGCGGGGTTCCACCCCTTGTTCGCGGTGAACATCAAGTTACAAATAACGTGTAATTCGCCTGCTAACTGTCGATTGCATCGCAGTTAACCGTCGGAATGTCCGGATCGAATACAAGACTATCGGCATATTGAATGTCAAATCAACCCCCTGCCGGCAAATTCTCCGTCGGCGGATCAAGGACCGACGGCAAGCCTGTCAACGCGAAAAGATCCGGTTGAAGAAGTCCTGCATCTCGGCCCACGAGGCGCGGTCGGCCTCAGGGTCGTAGGCCAGCGGGAGGTTGAACTCGGCGCCGAAACGGTCGGCATCCGGATTCGTGAAGCCATGCACCGCGCCCGGGTAGGCGATAAAGCGGTAATCGACCCCGGCCGCGTCCATCTCGCGCTTGAACGCCGCGACCTCGTCGTCGGGCACGAAGGGATCATCGGCCCCGTGCAGCACCAGCACCCTGGCGACAACCTGGCCGGGCGCCGCCGGCGTATGCGCGCCGAGGCTGCCGTGGAAACTGACAACGCCATCCAGATCAAAGCCTTCCCGCGCCATATTGAGCACCATTCCACCACCGAAGCAGTAGCCGATCGCGGCGGTACGGGCATCGTCGGTGGTCTCCTGGGCGCGCAGCAGTTCGAGCGCGGCGGCAAAACGCGCGCGGGCGTCGTCCCAGCGTGAGTTGACCTCCTGGGCCAGCGCGCCGGCGCGTTCGGGGTGGTCGGCCTGGCGGCCATCGCCGTACATGTCCACCGCGAGCGCGGTGTAGCCGAGTTCTGCGAGCTGGCGGGCGCGCGACCGCGCATAGTCGTTCAGCCCCCACCACTCGTGGACGACGAGCACGCCGGGGCGCGGGCCCTTGATGGCGTCGTCCCAGGCCAGGTAGCCGATCATGCGCGCCCCACCCGCCTCGTATTCGACGTCCTTGGTCACCACCGCCGCGTGCAGCGGCAGCGCCAGCAGTCCGATCATCAGCCCACAGAGCCATCTCGCATGCATTATGATTCTCTCCTTTCTGATTAGTCAGTTACAGCTGGTACTTCGTCCGTATTATTCATGAATTCGATGCCCGTGCGCTCCGGGCCGTGGTCGGGGTGACCTTTTCAGGGGCCGCCGAGACATCCTGTCCCGGAGGCCCCTGAAAAGGTCACCCCGACCACGGCCCTCCGGAAAGATTTATGCGGTTCATGAATAATACGGACTGACGACAGCAGATGAAACCTGCCGGGGCTGAACAGCGGGAAGCGGGATCAGTCGGCGAGTTTCAGGTCGGGCACGGCGGGCGGGGGGGGCGCGGGTTTCGCGCGCTCCTCCGGGGTCAGCACCTCGGTCCGCGGCGGGGCCATCGACAAGGCGCTGATATCGGGGATCGGGGCCGGCGCGACCGGCCGCGGATCGACGAGATCGGCGCCGGCCGGCGCGACATCGAAGGCGCCGGGCGCCGGCGCGACCACGACTGGGGTCTCATGCTCGACCAGCGTCACCCCGGTCGGCGCGATACTGAACGCGGAAAGGTCGAAGTCGGGAGGATGGATCGTCTGCGGCTCGGTCAGGATCGAGCCGGGCGGCAGGATCTCGGTTCCGGCGAGCGCGCCGGCGGAGCGCGCCGGCGCCGGTCTCTCCGTCGGCGCCGGCTCGGCGGCGGACGGATGGAGGCGGCACAGCGCACCGACCTGCTGCAGCGCCGCGCGATAGCGCCTCGCCGCCTGTTCGTCGAGGTCCCGCTTGATGACGACCGGCTTGCCGGTGAACAGACGCGCGACGGCGTTGGCGTCGGCGCGGAACAGGCGCTCGAGATCGCGGCGCACCTGGGCCGGGTCGCAGCCCTCGATCAGTTCACCGCTGAAGACGAGGTCGTAGCGGGTCATCGCCGCGACTCAGGCGGTCGCCCGCCAGTCCCCGGTGAACTCCCTGACGTCCGCGACCTCGATGCGCCCGTTACGACGCAGCGACTCATAGAGATCGCGGGTGATATCGACGGTCGCGCCCTGCTCGTCCCGATAGGCCCAGCGGCCGTGGATCGCGAGCTCGAACAGCGTCGCCATCAGGTCGTCGAAACGGATCGCGTGCTGCCGCGACAGTCGCTGGAAATCGCCGAGCGACAGCGGCCGACCGAGGTTCCGGGTCTCCTCGCGGATCAGGGCCTCGAGGGCGACGTCCCACGCCGGGATCGGCTCGTTGAATTCGCTTGAAATGGTGATCATCGGGTGTGCTCCTGAGTCACCAGTCTATCGACCAATCGCAAGGATTCTGAAGACTTCGGTGCGTCGTCCTGCGCCCGACGGAATCTTGACGACCGCGCCTCAGGAGGCGGCCGGGCGCTCGCGCAACAGGGCCGTCAGGTCGTCGATGACCTCCGCGCTGTGTGTGGACGGCGAGACCTGGCGGTAGATCTTCGCGATCCTGCCGGCGGGATCGATGATGAAGCTGTGGCGCTGCGCGAGCTTGAACAGCCCGAAATTGCGCAGCGAGCCATAGGCCTGCGCCGTCGCGCCCTGGGCATCGGACAGCAGCGGGAACGGCAGGCTGTGTTTCTCGGCAAAGGCCGCATGGCTTTCGACGCTGTCGACGCTGACGCCGAAGACCTGCGCGCCGATCGAGTTGAAATAGGCGATATCGTCGCGGAAACGGCAGGCCTCCTCGGTGCAGCCGGGGGTGTCGTTCTTCGGATAGAAATAGAGGACGACCCAGCGCCCCTGATAATCGGACAGCCGGTGGGTGCGGCCATGCTGGTCACTCAGCATGAAATCGGGCGCCGCGGCGCCGACGCGCAGGTCGCCGGCCTTGGCGGCCGTGCCGAGGCCAAACAGCGAAAGGCTCAATGAAGCGGCGAGGAACATCCGGATCGCGGACATCGGCAGGCCCTCCTGCAGGGGGTATCAAACCTCAGGATACACCCGTCGCCGGGTCCTGTCAGCGGTGCGCGCTACCAGCGCAGATGGAGTTGCAGGCCCGGCGCGATGGTGCCGGCGACCACGGCATGCGGACCTTCGTCGAGGTCGTCCTGGTGAAAGGCGGACTGCGCCGACGGCGTGACCATGAACGGCGAGAACTGATAGTCGCCGCGAATCCCGAACATGCGATCGAGGGCCTTGTTGACCGACCCGAGCGGATCGGTCACGAACAGCATCGCGCGATCGCCGGCGCTCAGTTCATGGCCGGCGCGCAGTTGCGCGCGCAGGTCGTCGCGCAGGCCCATCATGTAGCGGCCGAAGAAATAGCCGAGCCCCGGCGTCAGTATCAGGTCCTGGATCGACGGCACCTCGAAGATCGCCTCGGCGCCGTACTCGAACATCGTCGACAGCAGCACCGAGTACCAGAAGGCCTGGTCGTCATCGTAGCCGCGCTCCCGCGCCCGCACATAGTAGGCGCCGCCCCAGTAGGGATGCAGGACATAGTTGATCCACCAGCGATCGGAGTCCCAGCGGATCTCGCTGATGTTGTCGGTGTACTTCGAGAGCGTGAAGTTGTCCTTCTGCTCGTCGGTCCAGCCGGAGATGTCCTCCGGCATCACATACAGGATACCGATGACGAAGAACTGGCTGAACACGAAATAATAGGTGTCCTTGCGGAGGCCGTCGCGGTCCGGCTGGTCGGGGATCTCGAAGCCATTGGGCAGACGCGAGGCGCGCAGCGTCCCTTCCGGCAGGCGCCAGTCGCCGTCCCCGGCGGCGACATCATCGGCCTCGGCGAGCGAGGTCGGCGACAGCAGCAGCGAGGGCGAAAAGGCGCCGGCCGCGGCGACGGCCGGCAGCGACAGCAGGATCAGGGCGGCGAACAGCCGGATGTATGACATGGACGGCGCGGGATGCTCGGTTCGTTCCAGAAAACGGCGCATTATAACAGCGTGTGCCATGCGAAGTGTATGCCAAAGTCGGGCGTCGGGTCGGTGACGACGTTCTCGACCAGGCCGAAATCGAGGACGCCGCGCGGCAGGAGGATCGCGCCGCCGATGACGAACTGTAGCGCGCGCGTGCCGAGGACCTCGAGTTCACTGTCATAGAACGGCCCATGGGCATCGAACTGGGCCTTGAGCAGCAGATTGCGCCAGACCGGCTGCGCGATGCCGATGCTGCCGATCGCGACATGGTCGCGGCGCAGTTCGTCGAGCACGTCGCCGCGTCCGAGCCTCATGACGCCGACCATCCATGACAGCGTCGTGCCGGCGAAGGCCAGCGTGCGCCCGTCGGTCGACTGCAGTTGCAGCGACAGATCGGTGCCGCCGCTGCCGTGCAGGCGCGAGGCACTGCCGGTCGGCAGCTTGATGCCGGCGCGCAGCATCAGGCGGCGATCGTCACCGGCATCCCTGTCGAGCCGCCAGGCGGCGGTCAGGCGCACGTCACCGATGCCCGAGCTGGCCGAGACCACCTCGACCTGCGCGTCGCCGGCATCCGTATACCGATACTCGAGTGAATAATCCTCGAACCGGTCACGGCGGCTGTTGGTCAACCCGAACACGTCATGCCAGTCGCGGATGAAGCCGTCGAAGATCCCCGCCTGGTGCGAGACCAGCGGCACGACGACCCCGGCCTCGAGGCGCGGCGTCAACCCGCGCGTGATCGCGAGATTCGCGCGCCAGGTCTCGCCGTCGATGACGACGCGCCGCTCGCCCGAGTCTTCGCTGATCGAGCTGTTGGCGACATCGAGCGTCCAGCCGAACGCCCATGACCCGGAGGCAGGAGGCGCGGGAGCGGACGACCAGGGCAGCTGAAAGACCTGGATGAACGGATTCTGGTTCATCGTGACGAAGGTCGCCGGCAGGCGCGGATCGGCGGTCGCCGCCGCGGCAACCGTCGCCAGTGCGATCGCGACACAGGCAAGCCCCGCCCTTCTCGCAGGCAAGGCCGCGACGCGACGCGCCGGTCTGCGCTCAGCCAATGTCCAGCACCAGCTTGCCGCGCGTATGCCCCTGCTCGATCAGGCGGTGGGCCTCGGCCGCCGCCGCGAGCGGCAGCACGGCGCCGACGTCGATCGCGAGCCTGCCCTGCTCGCACCAGCCGGCGCAGGCATCGAGGATCTCCCCCTGGCGCGCGCGCGCGGCGGGCAACCCGCGCATCATCGGCGTCAGCATCAGTACGAAACCGATGCGCAGATTGCGCAAGCGCGCCTCCTTCCAGCCGGCGTCGGCGCCGGTATCCGCGCGGGGTTCGAGCAGCGTGACGAGATCGCCATAGTGCGCGACCGCCGGGATCGTGCGACCGAACACCTCGCCGCCGACGGTATCGAGCGCGACCTCGACGCCGGCGCCGGCGGTCCAGTCGGCGACCGCCTCGACGAAGTCCTGTTCCGTATAGACCACGGTCGCTTCCGCGCCGAGCGCGCGGGCATGCTCGGCCTTGTCGCGGCTGCCGACGGTCGCGATGACGCGCGCGCCCGCGATCACGGCGAGCTGTATCGCGACATGTCCGACGCCGCCGGTCCCGCCATGGATCAGCACGCGGGTGCCGGGCCGGACGCGGGCGCGATCGAACAGCGCCTCGGCCGCGGTGATCAATGCGAGCGGCGCCGCGGCGGCCTGAACGAAGTCGAGCGACGCCGGTTTGGCCCTGGCATGGTCCTCGTGCAGGACCTTGAACTCCGCGTAGCAACCCTGCGCACCGCCGATGCCGCCGTCGCAGAACCACACCGCGTCGCCGGGCCGGAAGCGCGTGACCCCGGCGCCGGTCTCGACGACGACGCCGGCGCCGTCGCAACCGAGTATCGCGGGCAGCGCGCCCGCCGCGTACAGTCCGCGCGCGCGTTGCTTGGCATCGACCGGATTGACGCCGGCGGCGCGCAAACGCACCTTGATCTGCCGCGGCGCATCGATCGCCGGTTCCGGCAGCTCGCGCAATGCCAGCGTCCCCGGCCCACCCACGCCGGTCATCACGACCGCCCTCATGTCAACTCGCCCTCCCGGTCATCGCTGCTTCATCGAGGTCGTAAAACCCCCATTGTCGTGCGTGTACGGTGACGATCGCAAGCGCCGCGCCGATCGTCGAGCGGCAGCGGCGACACGAATCCGTGTTAACATGTGGCGCTTATCGACGGAACGGATGCCGGACACCCGGGCACTAATCACTGGTCATGAACCTGCTGCTGACAGCGCTGATTCCCTTCCTGGGGGCGGCCTTGCCGTCCCTCTGTGTCCGTTTCGGGCGCACCGCGCCGGCATGGGCGGCCGCCGGTGTCGCGGCACTCGCGCTGCTGTGCATCCTGCCGTCCGTTGCCGCGGTGTTCTCCGGCGAGGCCGTGCGCGCGAGCTGGGCCTGGCTGCCGGCGATCGGCCTGAACCTGTCCCTGCGCCTCGACGGGCTCAGCCTGCTGTTCACGCTGCTGATCCTGCTGATGGGCCTGCTGATCATCATGTACGCGCGCTATTACCTGTCGCCGCGCGACCCGATGGGACGCTTCTACGGTTTCCTGCTGATGTTCATGGGCAGCATGCTCGGCATCGTGCTGTCGGACAACGTGCTCCTGTTGCTGGTGTTCTGGGAGCTGACCAGCCTGACCTCGTTCCTGCTGATCGGTTACTGGCGCGACCAGGCGGCGGCACGCCAGGGCGCGCGCATGGCGCTGGCGGTGACCGGCGGCGGTGGCCTGTCGCTGCTGGCCGGCTTCCTGCTGCTCGGCCATATCGTCGGCAGCTACGAACTCTCCGACATCGTCGCCTCCGGCGAGCTGATCCAGGCGCACCCGCTCTATGCCCCGACGCTGGTGCTGATCCTGATCGGCGCGTTCGCGAAATCGGCGCAGTTCCCGCTGCACTTCTGGCTGCCGCATGCGATGACCGCGCCGACGCCGGTCAGCGCCTACCTGCATTCGGCGACGATGGTCAAGGCCGGCATCTTCCTGATCGCGACGCTGCACCCGGCATTGTCGGGGACCGAACTGTGGTTCTTCCTCGTCGGCGGGGTCGGTCTCGCGACGCTGCTGTTCGGCGCCTACACCGCGCTGTTCCAGCACGACCTCAAGGGTCTGCTGGCCTATTCGACGATCAGCCACCTCGGCCTGATCACGCTGCTGTTCGGCATGGGCACCGAGATCGGCGTCGTCGCCGGCGTATTCCATATCATCAACCACGCGATCTTCAAGGCCTCGCTGTTCATGGCCGCCGGCATCATCGATCACGAGTGCGGCACCCGCGACATGCGCCGCATCAACGGCCTGTGGAACTACATGCCGCATACGGCGACGCTGGCGATGGTCGCCGCGGCGTCGATGGCCGGTGTACCGCTGTTCAACGGCTTCCTCAGCAAGGAGATGTTCTTCGCCGAATCGCTGCACCTGCAGCACCTCGGCGCCTGGGACTGGATCCTGCCGACCGGCGCGGTGCTCGCCGGCATCTTCTCGGTCGCCTATTCGCTGCGTTTCATCCACGACGTGTTCTTCAACGGCGAGCCGGTCGACCTGCCGAAGACGCCGCACGAACCGCCGCGCTATATGAAGATCCCGGTCGAGATCCTGGTCGGTCTGTGCCTGCTGGTCGGCATCGTGCCGGTCTTCACGGTCGCGCCGATCCTCGACCTCGCCAGCGCCAGCATACTTCGGCACGAGGTGCCGGAGTACAGCCTCGCGATCTGGCACGGCTTCAGCGGACCGTTCATCATGAGCCTGCTCGCGCTGTTCGGCGGCGCGATGATCTATGTCGTGCGCCAGCATATCTTCGATCTGCACGACCGCCTGCTGCCGGAATTCAGCGCCAAGCACGCCTTCGACCGCGCGCTGACCACGCTGATCCGCGGCGCGCGCGGTCTGACCGCGCGCCTCGAGACCGGCTCTCTGCAGCGCTACCTGCTGTTGCTGTTCGCGTCGGCCGTCGTCGTCGGCGCGGCGCCGTTCGCGACCGGCGCCCGTCTCGAGTTGCCGGGGCCGCCGACCACGGTCGACGGCATCAGCGTCATCGCCTTCGTCGTGCTCGCGGCCGCCGCGATCGGCACCGTCATCCTGCATCGCAACCGCCTGCTCGCGCTGGTCCTGCTCAGCATCAGCGGCCTGATCGTCGCGCTCGCCTTCGTGCGCTTTTCTGCGCCGGACCTCGCGCTGACCCAGCTGTCGGTCGAGGTCGTCAGCATCATCCTGTTGCTGCTCGCCCTGTACTTCCTGCCGCGCCATGGTCCGGCGGAATCGACGATGCCCCGCAGGGCGCGTGACGCAACGGTCGCCGGCGTCGCCGGTGGCGGCATCGGCCTGCTGTGCTGGGAAATGCTGACGCGTCCGCATGACAGCATCTCGACCTTCCACCTCGAGCAGTCGGTGCCGGGCGGCGGCGGCACCAATGTCGTCAACGTGATCCTCGTCGACTTTCGCGGCTTCGACACCCTCGGCGAGATCACCGTGCTCGCGATCGCCGCGGTCGGCATCTACACGATGCTGCGCGGTCTGAACCTGCACCTGCCCGCGACCGACCACAGCGGGCGGCCGTGGGCAACCGACCGCCATCCGATGATCCTCGCGATGCTGTCGCGCCCGCTGCTGCCGCTCGCGCTGCTGGTGTCGGTCTACCTGTTCCTGCGCGGTCACAACCTGCCGGGCGGCGGCTTCATCGCCGGCCTCGTCACCGGCGTCGCGCTGATCCTGCAATATCTCGCCAGCGGCATCACCTGGACGCGCGAGCGCCTGATCGTCGACTACTATCCGGTCATCTGCGCCGGTCTGGTGATCAGCACGGTGACCGGACTCGCGAGCTGGCTGTTCGGTTATCCGTTCCTGACCTCGACCTTCGAATACTTCGACATCCCGCTGATCGGCAAGACCGAGCTCGCCTCCGCGCTGGCCTTCGACCTCGGCGTCTATCTGACCGTCGTCGGCACGGTGATGCTGATCCTCGCCCGCCTCGGCGAACTGACCGCGCCGGAGGTGCGTCAGTCTCCGGAAACGGCGCAACGGGAGGCGAGCGACTGATGGAAGCGCTGTTCGCTGCCGGCATCGCCGTGCTGACCGCCTGCGGCATCTATCTGATGCTGCGCGCCCGCACCTACCCGGTCGTGCTCGGGCTGACGCTGCTGTCCTACGCAGTCAACCTGTTCCTGTTCAGTTCGGGCGGACTCGTGACCGGGCATCCCGGCGTCATCCGTGACGGCGTTACCGAGTATGCCGATCCGCTGCCGCAGGCGCTGGTGCTGACTGCGATCGTCATCGGCTTCGGCATGGTCGCCTTCCTCGTGATCCTCGCCTTGCGCGCGCGCGGCGACCTCGACACCGATCACGTCGACGGCGCCGGCCATGACCGGGGGCGCGACGAATGAGCCATCTGATCACGATCCCGGTACTCGTGCCGCTGCTGGTCGGCGCATTGATGCTGCTGCTGAGCCGCCGCGAGGACGCGCTGCCGGCGCAGCTCAATCTCGGCGCCACCCTCGTCGTACTGCTGGCTTCGATTTGGCTGCTCGCCGACGCTGCCGCCGGCAACTACCAGGTCTACGCCCTCGGCAACTGGCCGGCGCCCTTCGGCATCGTCCTCGTGCTCGACCGCCTGAGCGCGCTGATGCTGGTGCTGACCTCGCTGGTCGCGCTGTTCAGCCTGCTCTATGCCTTCACCGGCGAGCTGCGCCGCGATCCGTATTTCCATATCCTGTTCCAGTTCCTGCTGCTCGGGTTGAACGGCGCGTTCCTCACCGGCGACCTGTTCAATCTGTTCGTGTTCTTCGAGATCCTGCTGATCGCCTCCTATGGCCTGCTGCTGCGCGGCGAAGGCGCCGGACCCGCGCGCACCCGCGCGACCCTGCATTACGTCGTACTGAATCTCGCCGGCTCGGCGCTGTTCCTGATCGCGGTCGGCATCCTCTATAGCGTCACCGGCACGCTGAACATGGCCGATCTCGCCGTGGCGGTCGCCGCGGCTGGCGACGGCGATGCCGCGCTGCTGCGTGCCGGCGGACTGATCCTCCTCGCGGTGTTCGCGCTGAAGGCGGCGCTCCTCCCCCTGTACTTCTGGCTGCCCGCCGCCTACAGCAACGCCGCCGCCGCGGTCGCCGCGATGTTCGCGATCATGACCAAGGTCGGTGTCTATTCGATATTGCGCGTGTTCACGCTGGTCTTCGGCGCCCATGGCGGCGTCGCCGCCGGACTCGCCGAGACCTGGCTGCTGCCGCTCGCGCTGGCGACCGTCGCGCTCGGCGCGATCGGCGCCCTCGCCGCGCGCCACCTGCGCCAGCTCGTCTCCTATCTGCTGATCGTATCGATCGGCACGATGCTGGCCGCCGTCGGTCTGTTCACCGCCGATGGCTTCAACGCCGCGCTGTATTACATGGTCCATTCGACGCTGATCACGGTCTGTCTCTATCTGATGGCCGATGTCATCGCCCGCCAGCGGCCGACCGCGGGCGACAGCTTTTATCCCGACAATCCGGTCACGCGACCGGCGCTGCTCAGCGCGATCTTTTTCATCGCCGCGATCTCGATGGCCGGCATGCCCCCGCTCAGCGGCTTCTTCGGCAAGGTGCTGATCCTCGATGCCGGCACGGGACATCCGGCCCTCGCCTGGCTGTGGGCGACGATACTCGCGGGCAGCCTGATCGGCATCGTCGCGATGAGCCGCGCCGGCAGCGGCATCTTCTGGAAGACTGCCGCCGGCGAGCCGCGCGTATTGCAGACGCCGGCTCCCGTCATGGTCGCGATGCTGCTGCCGCTGGCCGCCAGCCCGGTGCTGGTACTGTTCCTGCAACCGATCCATGACTTCGCCGCGGCGACGGCATTGCAACTGGCATTCCCGGCCGGCTACATCGAGGCCGTGCTCGGCGAGGGAGTCGGCGCCGGAGGAACCGTCGAATGAAACAGAGACTGCTCCCCCATCCGTTGATGAGCATCGCGCTGATGCTGGTGTGGCTGCTGCTCGTCAACGAAATCTCGTTCGCGCATGTGCTGCTCGGCGCCGTGCTCGGCGTGCTGATCCCGTTGTTCAGTAATGCCTTCTGGCCGGAGCGCCCGCACATCGGTCGGCCCGGCATGATCCTGCGTCTGGCCCTGCGCCTGCTCAGGGACATCGTCATCGCGAACTTCACCGTCGCCCGCCAGATCCTCTCGCCGGTCGACAGGATCAAACCCGATTTCGTCGAATATCCGCTCGAGATCGACAACGAGTTCGCGATCACGGTGCTGGCCAGCCTGATCTCGCTGACCCCTGGCACGGTGTCGTCCGATCTCAGCGAGGATCGCCGCACGCTGATCATCCACGCGCTGGACGTGTCGGACAAGGATGCGCTGATCGCCGATATCAAGCGCAAGTACGAGCAACCGCTGCGGGAGATCTTCGGATGCTGACCGCCGCGATCTGGATCGCCTACGCCATGCTGGGTATCGCCCTGCTGCTGAATCTGTGGCGGGCGGTGCAGGGTCCGTCGATCCTCGACCGCACGCTGGCGCTCGACACGATGTATATCAATACCATCGCGCTGCTGATGATCCTCGGCGTGCATCTCGGCGACAACCTGTATTTCGAGGCCGCGCTGCTGATTGCGATGATGGGCTTCGTCGGCACCGTGGCGATCTGCAAATACCTGCTGCGCGGCGATATCATAGAATGAGCGGAGGCGGATATGTGGCATGAATGGCTGATTGCCTTTTTCCTGGTCGGCGGCGCCGGCTTCGCGCTGATCGGCTCGATCGGCCTGATGCGGCTGCCGGACTTCTTCAGCCGCCTGCACGGACCGACCAAGGCGACGACGCTCGGCGTCGGCGGCATGCTGATTGCCTCGGCGCTGTACTTCAGCTTCAATGAAGAGGGCGTCAGCCTGCACGAGCTGCTGATCATGCTGTTCCTGTTCATCACCGCCCCGGTCAGCGCGCACCTGATGGCCAAGGCCGCGCTGCACCTGCAAGGACCCGTCACTGCGCCTGATTCCGAACAGAACAAATCCGTGGAGTGAACCCATGAAACGATACGGCATCCGCGTCACCCTGCCGCCGGGCGATACGATGGCCTCGCCACACCTGCTCGGCCCGGACTGGGAGGGCTTCCGCTGGTTCGATACCCCGGAGGAACGCGACAAGGCCTGGCAGGAAATGCAGGCACGCCCGCCCTACTACCGGCGCGACGAGGATCCCTCGGTGATCCTGGAGAAGATCGAACGCGACGGCTGACGGATGATCCCGGATCGCCGATGAACGACCCGCCTTCCCTGCTCATCCGCGGTCTTCGCCATGCCTGGCGCGAGGGCGCCCGCGTCCGCGAGGTACTGCGCGGGGTTGACCTCGATGCCGTTGCCGGCGAATGCATCGCGCTGGTCGGTCGCAGCGGTTCCGGCAAATCGACGCTGCTGAATCTGATCGGCGGCATCGATCCGCCCGACGGCGGCAGCGTCATCGTCAATGGCCTCGACCTCACGCGCATGGACGAACGCGTGCGCACGCTGTTCCGCCGCCGCCACATCGGCTTCGTTTACCAGTTCTTCAACCTGTTGCCGACGCTGACGGTGCTCGAGAACCTGCTGTTGCCGCTCGAGCTGAACCGCCGCGACCCCGGCCGCGCCCATGCGCTGCTCGACGCGGTCGGACTCGCGGACCGCGGCGCTGACTTCCCCGACCGCCTGTCCGGCGGCGAGCAGCAGCGCATCGCAATCGCCCGCGCGCTGGTGCATGAACCGGCCCTCGTGCTGGCCGACGAACCGACCGGTAATCTCGACGAGGAAACCGGCCGTCGGGTCCTCGATCTCCTGATGCGTCTCGCGCGCGAGAACGGCGGCATCCTGCTGATCGTGACCCATGCCCGCGAGGTGGCGGCGAGTGCCGATCGCGTCATGGTGCTCGCCGACGGCCGGCTCGCGCCGACCGGAGCCGGCCGTTGAGCCTGCTGCTGCGCGCCTCGCTGCGCCATTTTCTCCGCCATCCCTGGCAACTGCTGCTCGCGATCACCGGCATCGCACTCGGCGTCGCGGTGATCACGGCGGTCGATATCGCGAACAGCAGCGCGAAACGCGCATTCGCATTGTCGATGGATAGCATCGCCGGCGACGCGACCCACCAGATCGTCGGCGGCCCGGCCGGTCTCGATGAACGCCTGTACACCCGCCTTCGCCTGTCCGGCCTGCGCGCGAATGCGCCGATGCTCGAGGCGCACGGTCTCGCCGCCGGCGAGACGCTGCGCCTGCTCGGCGTCGACGCGCTCGCGGAGGGGCAATTCCGCGACACCCTCGGCAATGTGCGGGGCGCCAACAACAGCGATCTGATCGCCCGCCCGGACACGGCCTTTCTCGCCGCGCCGACCGCGCGGCGCCTCGGCATCGACATCGGCGACAGCCTGCCGATGCGCATCGGCGGTCGCCTGCAGACCCTGAGCATCATCGGTCTGATCGAGGCCGGCGACGGCGGTGACGCGGCGATCGACGGCCTGCTGATCACCGATCTCGCGACCGCGCAGGAACTGACCGGCATGATCGGGCGGCTCGGCTGGATCGACCTCAGGCTGGCGGAAGGCGCGGCGGGGGAACGCCAGCGGACACGGATCGAGGCGCTGCTGCCGCAGGACGCCGTGATCGTCCCCGCGGACGCGCGCGCGGAATCGCTCGCCGGCATGAGCCGCGCCTTTCACATCAACCTGACCGCGATGAGCCTGCTCGCGCTGGTCGTCGGGATGTTCCTCATCTATAACACGATGGCCTTCGCAGTCGTGCAACGCCGCGGCGTGATCGCGCGCCAGCGCCTGATCGGCGTGACCCGCGGTGAAGTAATGACGGGCGTGCTGGCCGAGGCGCTCGCGATCGGCGCCGCCGGCACGCTGATCGGCCTGGCCGCCGGCGTACTGCTCGGACAATCCCTGCTGGCGCTGGTGACGCGCACGATCAACGATCTCTATTTCGTCGTGACAGTGACCGCGCCGCAGTTTGCGCCGGCGACCTTCATCATCGCCGCGCTGCTTGGTATCGGCGCGACGCTGGCTGCCGCGCTGACGCCCGCGCTCGAGGCCGCACTGACCTCGCCGCGCGCCGCCCTGCACCGCTCGACGCTCGAGGCGAAGAGCCATCGGCTGACGCCGAGGCTCGCGCTGGCCGGCCTGCTCGCGCTCGCCGCCGCGCTGCTGTTGATCACGCTGTCTTCC
The DNA here is from genome assembly GCA_050486285.1 of Chromatiales bacterium. Lineage (GTDB taxonomy): Bacteria > Pseudomonadota > Gammaproteobacteria > SZUA-140 > SZUA-140 > JAITWN01. The sequence goes on along the minus strand of JBJHCZ010000015.1, from coordinate 52,489 downwards.
CGCTCGCTGCTTGCCGGCTTTGCCGGGCTGTTTCTCGTCATCCTCGGCATGACCTTCCTGACGCCGCTGTTCACGGGCCTGATCAGCCGTCTGGCCGGCCGCGTCCTCGCCCCCTTCGGCGTCGCGCTGCGTCATGCGGTACGCGGCATCAGCGACTCGCTGAGCCGCACCGGTGTCGCGCTCGCCGCGCTGATGCTGGCGGTCGCGACGACGATCGGCGTCGGCCTGATGATCGACAGCTTCCGCACCTCCGTCGCCGACTGGCTCGAGGCCTCGCTGCAGGCCGACATCTACGTATCCGCGCCCGGACTCGGCAGTCGTCGCGCCGCCGGCGCGCTCGATCCGGAGCTGATCGGGCGCATCCTCGCGTTGCCGCACTTTCGCGCGCATTCGACCGGGCGCAGCGTCAGCCTCGAGGACCGGGACGGTTATACCGATGTCTTCGTCCTCGGTCTGTCGCCGGGACTCAAGCCCCGCTACCCGCTCAGGGACGCGCGTCCCGACGAGGTCTGGCCCGCATTCGAGCGCGGCGAGGCGGTGCTGGTGTCCGAACCGATGGCCTGGCGGCGGTCGCTCGCGCCCGGTGACCGGGTCGAACTGCGCACCGCCGACGGGCCGCGCCCGTTTCCGGTTGCCGGGATCTATGTCGACTACAGTTCGTCGCAGGGTGAAATCCTGATGCCGCGCAGTCTCTACGAGCGATTTTTCGACGACCCCGGCATCGGCGGCCTCGGGCTGTACCTCGCTGCGGGCGTCACGGTCGATGAGGCGATGCGCGCCGTCCGCGCCGAGATCGCCGCCGGCCCCGCCAGCGCGGTCAACCTGCGCTCGAACCTCGAGCTGCGCGAACTGTCGCTCGGCATTTTCGATCGCACCTTCACCATCACCGAGGTCCTGCGCCTGCTCGCGGTCGGCGTCGCGGCCATCGGCATCCTGAGCGCGCTGATGGCGCTCCAGCTCGAACGCGCCGTCGAGATCGGCGTACTGCGCGCCCTCGGCTTCACACCGGGACAGGTCTATGGCATGGTCACGCTGCAGACCGGGATGATGGGCATGATCGCCGGGCTGATCGCGATCCCGACCGGCCTGCTGCTCGCCGTGCTGCTCATCCATGTCATCAACGAGCGCGCCTTCGGCTGGACGATGCAGACCGTGGTGTCGCCCGAGGTCATCGCCGCCGGTGTACTGACTGCGGTGCTGTCCGCAGTGATCGCCGGCCTCTACCCGGCATGGAAAATGAGCCGACTGCCGCCCGGCGCGGTATTGCGCGAGGAATGATCATGCAGCTGTTGCTGAAAATCCTGCTCGTCCTGGCGGTCGTCGCGATCATCGCCGCGTTGATCATCATCCCGGCGCGAATGCTCGAAGAGCGCGCGCCGGCGGAATCCGGCAACGGCGAGGCCTTCAACCTGTCCGGCATTCTCGGCGCCGGCAATGGATCTGGCGGCGACGGCGCCGATGCCGGCTTCACCCGGGCGATGGCCCCGCGCGCGTTCGAGTTTCCGCGCGACCACGGCCCCCACCTCGACTTCCGCAACGAGTGGTGGTACTTCACCGGCAATCTCGAAGCTGCGGACGGCCGCCGCTTCGGTTTTCAGTGGGTGATCTTCCGCGCGGCGCTGACGCCCGACGCCGCGCCGCGCGCCTCGGCCTGGGGCACGAACCAGGCCTACATGGCGCACTTCGCGATCACCGACCCCGCCCGCGAGGCGTTTCATTATCACGAGCGCTTCGCCCGCGGCGCCGCCGGTCTGGCGGGCGCCGAAGCGGCGCCGTTGCGGGTCTGGCTCGAGGACTGGTCGCTCGAAACCGATGCGCAGGAAGACGTCTGGCGCCTGCGCGCCGCCGAAGACGACGCGATGTTCGAACTCGAACTCAGGCCGCAAAAGCCGGTCGTGCTGAACGGCGAACACGGACTCAGCCGCAAGAGCGCCGCCCCCGGCAATGCGTCCTATTACTATGCCCTTACCCGGCTCGATGCCCGTGGTATACTCCGCGCCGGCGGCGAGACCCATGCGGTGCGCGGGCTTGCGTGGCTCGATCGCGAATGGAGTACCAGCGCGCTCGCCGACGACCAGCAGGGCTGGGACTGGTTCGCGCTGCATCTCGACGACGGCAGCGACCTGATGGTCTACCGGCTGCGCCGCGACGACGGCACCATCGACCCGTTCAGCAGCGGCACCCTGACCGACCCCGCCGGCAACGCGGTGACGCTGGCCGCGGATGAGGTGATCCTCGACGTGCTCGACCTCTGGCAAAGTCCGCGCGGCGCGGTCTACCCGGCGCGCTGGCGCCTGGCGCTGCCGGCGCAGGATCTCCAGCTCGAAGTCCGCCCGATCCTCGCGCAGCAGGAACTCGACGTGTCGATTCCGTACTGGGAGGGCGCGGTCGACGTCAGCGGCCGCCGCCAGGGCCGGGACATCGGCGGTCGCGGCTATGTCGAACTGGTCGGCTATTGACGGACAACGATTGACGCAACTTCCGTGAACAAATCGATACCGAAAATCGGCTTCGTCAGCCTCGGCTGCCCGAAGGCGCTGGTCGACTCCGAACGCATCATCACCCGCTTGCGCGCCGAGGGCTACGGCATCGGCGCCGGCTACGATGAGGCCGACCTCGTCGTCGTCAATACCTGCGGCTTCATCGACGACGCCGTCGACGAATCGCTGGACGCGATCGGCGAGGCGCTGGCGGAGAATGGCAGGGTCATCGTCACCGGCTGCCTCGGCGCCCGCGGCGATATCATCCGCGAGACCCATCCCGATGTCCTCGCGGTCACCGGCCCGCATGCCCTCGACGAGGTCATGGGCGCGATCCACCGGCATCTGCCCGCCGTCCATGATCCGATGACCAGCCTGATCCCCGACCACGGCCTCAAGCTGACGCCGCGTCACTACGCCTATCTGAAGATCTCCGAGGGCTGCAATCACCGCTGCACCTTCTGCATCATCCCGTCGATGCGCGGCGATCTGGTCAGCCGGCCGATCGGCGAGGTCATGAGCGAGGCCGAGAGCCTGGCAAAGGCCGGCGTCCGCGAACTGCTGGTGATCTCGCAGGACACCAGCGCCTACGGCGCGGACCTGCGCTATCGCACCGGCTTCTGGAACGGCCGGCCGCTGCGCACGCGCTTTCTCGAGCTGGCGCAGGCGCTCGGCGAACTCGGCATCTGGGTCCGACTGCATTACGTCTACCCGTACCCGCACGTCGATGAAGTCATCCCGCTGATGGCCGAGGGCCGCATCCTGCCCTATCTCGACGTCCCGTTCCAGCACGCGAGTCCGCGCATACTCAAGGCGATGAAGCGGCCGGCGAGCAGCGAAAACGTGCTCGAACGCATCGGGCGCTGGCGCGCGCTGTGCCCCGACCTGACGCTGCGCAGCACCTTCATCGTCGGCTTCCCCGGCGAGACCGACGATGACTTCGAGCGCCTGCTCGCATTCCTCCACGAGGCCGAACTCGATCGCGTCGGCTGCTTCGCCTATTCGCCGGTCGACGGCGCCGCCGCGAACGCGCTGCCCGATCACGTCCCCGAGGCCATCAAGCAGGAACGTCTCGAGCGCTTCATGACCGCGCAGGCCGCAATCAGCGCAGCGCGCCTGCGGCGCTTCGTCGGCCGCCGCATCGAGGTCCTCGTCGATGAAGTCGATGAGGGCCGCGCGCTCGGCCGCAGTCATGCCGATGCCCCCGGCATCGACGGACTCGTCCATGTCGGCGACGCGAACGGCATCGCAGTCGGTGACCTGATCCAGGTCGAGATCACCGCGAGCGATGATCATGATCTGTTCGCCCGCATCGACGTCAATAAATCGACGACCCCATGACCAATCGACCCAATATTCTTGCAATTCAATAATCGAAGTTTTAATGTTGACCTTGTTCTGGAAATAACATCGGCAACATACGAATAATAATCACAGGACGGGCTCCATGACGAAGTCCCTCGAGGCCACGCAGACCTTCGCCGAAGCCCTGCCCGGTCTGTTTCCGGAAGCGTCGGATCTGATCGTCCGCTACCTCGAACAGATCGGCGTCGACCATGTCTTCGGCGTCCCCGGCGGCGCGATCGAACCCCTCTACAACGCCCTTGCGCGCAGCCAGCGCCGCGGCCGCATCACGCCGGTCGTCGCCCGTCACGAGGCCGGCGCCGCCTTCATGGCCGACGGCTACGCGCGCGAGACCGGCCGCCTCGGGGTCTGCTGCGCGACCACCGGGCCCGGCGCGACCAACCTGATCACCGGCGTCGCCAGCGCCTACCAGGACAACACGCCGATGCTCGTCATCACCGCGCAGACGCCGCTCGAAACCTTCGGCAACGGCGCGGTGCAGGAGTCCTCGTGCACCGCGATCGATACCGTCGCGATGATGCACCACTGCACGCATTACAACACGCTGGTCTCGCACCTGAAGCAACTCGAACGCAAGCTCATCGCCGCGATCACGCTGGCCTTCCAGGCTCGTGGACCGGCGCACCTGAGTATTCCGCTCGACCTGCTGCGCTCGCCGCTGGAGGCCAGCGGGCGGCCGGTCAATATCGCCTCGCTGATGCGCCAGCCGCGCACGACCGATCACGAGCGCATCGATCTGCTTGCGCGCCGGGTCCGCGCCGCCGGCCAGATCGTCGTCGTCGTCGGCGAAGGCTGCCGCGATGCCATGGCAGCCCTGCTCGAATTCGCGGAGAGCCGCGGCGCGGTCATCGTCACGACGCCGCAGGCCAAGGGCCTCATCGACGCCTACCATCCGCATTACCGCGGCGTGTGCGGACTCGCGGGCCACCGCAGCGCGACCGAGCGCCTGCTGCACCCCTCGACCGACCTCGTGCTGATCGCCGGTTCCGCGCTCGATGAACAGGCCGGTCAGGGCTGGCTGCATTCCGGCAAGCTCGACGGCAAACTCGTGCACGTCGACAGCCTCGCCCGCCACTTCGTGCGTTCGCAGAACGCCGACCTGCATGTCTGCGGCGATATCGAGACCCTGTTCCGCGACCTGATCGATGTGCTGTCCGGCTCGGGCGTGACACGCCTGCCGCCCTGGGACATGGGCAACCAGCGGCTGTCCTGCTACCCGAACGTCGTCACCTTCGACCGCCGCAACCGCGACCGCCGCGGTCATGTCGCGGGCTCCGAAGACGGCAACGACCGGCGCAGGCGCGAGCGCCGCAACGGCAACGGCACGCCCTTGTTCAGCCGTCGCTTCTCGCTCGCCGACGAAGCCAAATACATCGAGGACTCGGAACCTCTGCGCCCGCAGCGCCTGATGTACGAGCTGTCGCGGCTATTCCCGCCGGACACCCGCTTCCTCGCCGACATCGGCAACAGCTTCCTGTGGGGCATCCACTATCTGCACCCCTGGCATCCGGAGAACGGTCAACGCGCGGGCGACCTGGACTGGTTCCGCACCAGCATGGGCTTCGCCTCGATGGGCTGGGCGATCGGCGCCGCCGTCGGCACCGCGATCGCCAACCAGCGCGCGCCGGTGGTCTGCATCGTCGGCGACGGCAGCTACCTGATGAGCGGCCAGGAACTGACGACTGCGGTGCAACACCGGCTCAAGACCCTCTTCATCATCCTGAACGACCGGATGCTCGGCACCGTCCGCCACGGCCAGCAACTGGCGCACGCCGAGCCCGTCGGTTACGAACTGCCGCCGGTCGACTATGCCGCCGTCGCCCGCGGCATGGGCGTCGAGGCCTGGACCGTCAGGACGGCGGCCGACTTCGACGACATCGACATCGCGCACCTGTGCCGCCGCCAGGCGCCGGCGCTGATCGATGTCCATATCGACGGCGATGAAGTGCCACCGCTGGCTGAAAGGATGCAGATGCTGGTGACTGAATTGCACATGTTCTGAGTGCATCTCTCCATGTCGCCTCCGGAGCATAACCTCCCGCCGTTGCCGCCCACAGACAACCGGCCGCTTTGGGACATCTGGTTGTCAGGGTTCAGACTACCCGCGCTTACTGTCGCCGACGAGCTGGGTATATTTCAGAGACTCCGGGAAACCCCTTCTACCGCTAACGAGCTTGCCAATGACCTCGGATTGAGTGAACGCTCCGCCGAGGCATTACTGAATATGCTTACTGCAATGGGTTTCCTTGCCAGACACAATAAAAAATTCCATATCACCGATCTTTCAGGCAGCTACCTGTTACCTGACAGCCCTCACTACTGGGGCGGCGTCCTTCACACAGTCAAGGACAATCCGGTCAGTCATTCAATGATCATGGATGCGATCAGGGGTGATGCGGCACACCCTGCCCGCGGGTCTGGCAGGCGATTCACGGATATGTGGAAGGATTCAACACTTGCCCCGGAACAGGCCAGGAGCTTCACTGCAAAAATGCATAGCCACGGGTTTGCCTCTGCGATCGCGCTGGCAAGATCCCCCTGTGTCGAGAATATCAACCGCCTGCTCGATGTCGGTGGCGGCTCCGGGTGTTATTCTATTTCTCTCGCAGCCACACATCCTGATATGACTTGCGTAGTCATGGACCTGGAAACTGTCTGTCACCATACCAGGGAATATATCAAGACCTATCGGCTTTCTGACAGGATTGAAGTCTTGCCACTCGACATGTTTCGTGACTCATGGCCCACGGGTTTTGATGCAATATTCATGAGTGACATCGTTCATGACTGGAATCGGGATATGTGCCTTGCTCTTGCTCGCAAGGCATTAGACAGCCTGATTCCCGGTGGGCGCATCATTCTCAATGAAGTTCTTCTCGACGACGACGCATGCGGTCCTGTTACAGGAAATGCCTACTCTCTGGCTATGTTGATGGTGACGGAAGGCAAGCAATTTACTGGCCCGGAACTGGTTACTCTGCTTGACGAGGCCGGCTTTTCGAATATTGACATATCCTCCGGCTACGGCTATTACAGCCTGATAACCGGCCACAAGTATTGATAATCCCGTGACCAGCAAAGAAACCATTAAAACACGGATATGGCGTGAAACGCCCGAGGTCAGCGACCCTTATTCTGCATCGGCTTGCTACTGTCACGGTTACGATGTATACGGCGATCTGCTCGGAAAAGCGGATTGGATCGAATACCTCTTCTTGCTATTCATGGGTGAGCGGCCCGACAAACAACAAGTCGAGTTGTTGCGAGACCTGGCAATTGCAATCGCAAACCCCGGCCCTCGTGATCATAGCGTAATGGCTGCAATGAATGGGGGTGTAGGCGGATCCGACAGCGCCGCATGCCTGATGGCAGCGCTCGCCACAGGAGCGGGACAGCTGGGCGGAGCACGAGAAGTTGCGCTATCGATGGAACTTTGGAATCTCTGCGGCACCAACCTGCCTGACTGGAAGCGCAACCTCAGCTCCCCGCAACGGTCTGAACGTGCCGATGTCTGGCCCGTTATCGGGCATCCTCCCGGCTTCGACCCGCACAAACCTCAGTGTCCGACTCCGGTCAGAATGACGTTACAGCACCTCGCTGTCACTTCCTCGTGCGCTTCGCTGCAGTGGTTACAGACAAACAGAATGGAACTTGAAGCGATTGCAGGCTGCTCACTGTCCATGAGCGGGGTTGCGGCCGCCGCTTTCAACGATCTCGGGATGAATGTACGCCAGGGAGAAATGATCTACCTGCTGCTGAGACTCCCCGGCGCTGCCGTGCATGCAATAGAGCAGTATGAAATCGGTTTCAGGAACTTTCCTTTCTACAGAAATGCAGTCCACCTGGTCAACGACCCGATGTCGGGTGACTCCATGACAGCAGGCACAGATTGATGACCGGTCCGGATTACCTGGCTTCCCAGGAAGATAACTGGAAAACCTCGATGGGACTCGTCTTCCCCGGAGAACGCGTCGTTTTCAGAGGCAAAGACCTGTTCACCGACCTCAGAAACGCGAGATGGATGGAAATCTTTTTATATGGAATTACCGGGCGGGAATTCACCGACAACCAGATTCGGCTTTTTGAGTGCATATGGTCGCTGGGGACCAGTTATCCCGACCCGCGGATCTGGAATAACCGCGTTGCTTCCCTAGCCGGGACTGTGCGCAGCACCGCCAACTTGGGTATCTGTGCCGCGTTGTCAGTATCGGAGGCCTCGGTTTACGGACGTCGCCCTGATGTCAGAGCGATAGATTTTCTTTACAGAACTACCGAAAAACTCGATTCCGGTGCTGACCTGTCCATCATCGTCACCAACGAACTGGCGCGGCATCGCGGTATCGCGGGTTATGGCAGACCACTTGTCAATGCTGACGAACGCATCAAACCTGTCTGCGAAGTCGCTGAATCGCTGGGCTTTGGAAACGGCCGCCACCTCAGATTGATCTTCGAGATCGAGGAGATACTGATCAGTTCCCGCTATCGATTCAGAATGAATGCCGCTGCACTGGGTGCGGCGCTGGCGGCCGATCAGGGGCTGAGTACTTATGAGTATTACCTGTACCTGATACCATCATTCGTCGCAGGTATGATCCCCTGCTATATGGAAGCAGCGGAGCGGGTAGAAGGCTCCTTCCTCCCGATGTCGTGTGAGCGTATCGAGTACAACGGTCACGGGCATCGCCCCTGGGATCGCGATCAATCTTGATTTATCTCCAATAAACCGTTTTAATATTTTGTTTTTATTTAATATTTTATTACCCCCTGGCACCCGGCCAGATACTGAAGCCTGGCCACACCCCTCTCTACACTAAAGTATTAGCCTGCGGTTGTCGCTAAAACCACCATTAGAAGGCAGGTCCCTCCTGCATAAACAGATGGTGGCATCATGTCCAGACTCTCATGCCTTGCCTGTGCGGCCCTGATCATGTCGACTCATGGCGGCAACGCCATATCAGGCACTGAGGAAGATGCGCTGATGCGCGCTTTCGGTGACGAGCAGTTTATCAGTATCGCTACGGGGTCACTTCAACCAATTTCAAGGGCCCCGGCAGTAGCTTCCGTCATCACTGAAAAGGACATCCGGGACATGGGCGCTCGCGACCTTGACGAGGTCCTGGAATCCATCCCCGGACTCCATGTGTCCGTCGCGCCGCGTGGCTATCTGCCACTGTACACCGTAAGAGGCATATATTCCGAAAACAACCCGCAGGTTCTGATTCTGATCAACGACATCCCGATCACCAATCTGTTTGTAGGAAACAGGGGAGAACTATGGGGCGGCATGCCTGTCAATGACATCGCGCGTATCGAAATAATCCGCGGCCCCGGCTCCGCCGTGTACGGCGCTGATGCCTTTGCCGGTACGATCAACATCATCACCAAGTCTGCTGATGATATCAATGGAACCGAGTTTGGAGCCCGTTCCGGCTCATTCAGTACACGCGAAGGGTGGATGCTTCATGGCGGGAGGTGGAACGGGAACGATATCGCGTTTTCACTCCAGTACATGACTACCGATGGCCACAGGGAAACCATCGAGGCGGATGCTCAAACATTCCTTGATCAACTTTTTCTGTCAAATGTCTCCTATGCTCCTGGTCCGGTAAATCTTCAGAGAGACACCATCGACGCACGATTCGACCTTGCCCGGGGTAACTGGAGATTCAGAGCCGGCTTTCAGGGAAGGCAGGAACTCGGCAGCGGCGCCGGAGTTGCACAGGCTCTCGACCCTCAGGCGTCGGGGAAAAGTCAGAGAATTAATACCGACCTGACATACAACAACGCGGTCAGCCAGCATTGGGATCTTACAGCGGTCCTGAGCTACTTCGACACAAGCGCAGAGCCTAATCTTGTGCTTTATCCTCCCGGATCCTTTGGCGGCGCCTTCCCGGATGGCATGATTGCTCGTCCGTACGTATATGAACGACATACTCGTCTGGGATTGTCTGCCTTCTACCACGGGCTTTCCAACCACAGTATTCGGATAGGTGCCGGCGCCATAAACAGCGATATGTACAAGGTCCGGGAGGTAAAGAACTACACCTTTGCTCCCGGCGGTATACCGATCCCGTTACCAGGGGGATTAGTGGATGAAAGCAACAATCCGAACAATGTCTTCATCCGCCCACAAGATCGACAGGTATACTATCTGTTCGCACAGGATGAATGGAGACTTGCCAGCCACTGGACGCTGACGAGCGGCATTCGCTATGACGATTATTCTGACTTCGGCAATACTACAAACCCGAGGCTGGCGCTCGTATGGCAGACTACTCCTGGCATAACAACGAAGTTGCTGTATGGTCGTGCATTTCGTGCGCCAGCATTTAACGAGCTCTATAACATCAATAATCCCGTGGCGCTGGGTAACCCGGATCTCAAGCCCGAAACCATTGATACCTATGAGATCGCCTTCACAAAACAGAATTCAGACAAGCTGAGGACCGGACTCAACCTCTTCAGGTACGAAATGGATGATATCCTCCGGTTTATCCCTGATGCTGCGCCTGCTACCACTGTGACTGCACAGAACTCAGGTAGTCGTAACGGCTATGGCGCTGAATTCGAGGCTCATTATGAAGCCACGGCCAAACTGACATTATTGGGTAACTATGCCTTCCAGAAATCCAGGGAAAAAGATACAGACTCCAACGTTGCCAATGCGCCACAGCATCAAATCTATATCCGTTCAGATTGGCGATTCCTCCCGAATTGGCGACTGAATGCGCAGGTCAACTGGGTCGCAGACAGAAAACGTGAGGTTGCCGATCCGAGAACGCAGGTCGATGACTATCTGCTTACGGACATCACCCTGAGGTACCGAGGCATGGGTTCGCCCTGGGAGTTTGCGTTATCCGGTCGCAACATCTTCGATGAGGAAGCCTTTGAGCCAAGCCCTGCGCCGGGGGCAATTCCCGGGGACCTCCCGCTGGCCGGCCGCCACTACTTCGTCGAAGCGCGCTATCACCTGGACTGGCTGGGTGGCCGATAGGCCGCCTGCTGGCGGCCGTTTCATGGTTCAGGGCTGACACTCAAGGCCGATAACTATGCACGGGCCGGTATCCCGCGAATACCGGCAGGGACTCCATTTAGCCAGACAAGCACTGCCGAGACATGGCCTACTCTCTTAAGCATTTGTTCTCTTTTGCTTTAAAGGCCAGCCTGGTTGTTGTTACGGCTTTACCCCTGTTCATCGTTCAGCCCGCCTCGGCCGACACCCCGGTCACCGCCGTCCTCTTCCCCGAGATCAGGGAGCCGTTCCGCAGTGTCTTCACGACTATCGCGGAAGGAATCGCCGAGACGCTCGGCGGACAGGTCAATGTTCGCCCCATCACGAATGAAGAAACAGCTGAGGCATTGACTTCCTGGCTCGGCCGGAACGATATCGGGATCGCGGTGGTGCTCGGCAGCCGGGGGCAGGATCTGAGCAAGGAGTTGTCACCGAGGATTCCCGTGGTAATCGGCGCCATCCACATGTCGGACGGGCTGCTCGCCAATTCTTACTACGGCATCGCGCTGAACCCTGATCCCGAAATCCTTCTCCATCGTCTGAAGGCGCTGGCACCGGGGGTGGAGCGCGTCAATATCATCTACCACCGTGAGCGGGAACAGTGGTTGATCGATCGCGCCAGGGCGGCCTCCGCGAAGCATGGCATCACGCTGAATCCGATTCCGGTCGACAGGCCCCAGGAAGCTGCGAGCAGTTATCGGGATATCCTCGCCACCCAGAAAAGCGGCACCGAGGCCCTGTGGTTGTCCCAGGACAGCATGGTGCTCGACGAGCAGGCCATCCTGCCGATGATTCTCAAGGAGTCATGGGATCGCAAACTGATCGTTTTCTCCAACAATCCTTCACATGTCAGGCGCGGCGTCCTGTTCGCGATGTATCCGGATAATCACAGAATGGGACGCAGCATCGGCGCGCTGGCCATGGAAGTCCATGAGCATCGTGCGCACGGCCGCGCAGAAAATCCGGTCGGGATACGCCTGCTCGATGCCTTGCATACGGCGTTCAATGTTCGCACCGCAAGCCGTCTCGGCATTCGCTACACGCGGGATGACCTCGCCCGCTTCGACCTGATATTTCCGCCCCAGTAACGGCGACCAGTGGCAATGGACCTGAACAAGACCAACAGATACGGCCGCATGGGATTCCGCCAGCAACTGGCGCTGATCTTCGTCGCCGGTATCCTGCTCGCATCGCTGATATCGTCGATCGCGATCACCTGGCTGTCCGGACAGACCATCCGCGATCGCTTCGTGTTCGAGGGGCATCAGACCGCCGAGACGCTGGCCTCGCAGAGTACTCTGGCGCTGCTGCTGCACAGTCCGGAAAACGTGCAGGACTACGCCGAGGCGGTGCTGAGTTCGCCGGACATCGTTGCGATCGCGGTCTACGACACCGATCGCCATCCGCTGCTGGCCGTGGGCGAGATCAACAGGCTCGATGATTACGCCGGCGCCATCCCGCCACAGACACTGATGATCGAGGACGGCAACCGGCAGTGGCGCTTCATCTCGCCGGTCTATACCACTCCGTCGATCGATGAGGATTCTCCGTTCACCGTCGATCCCGGACAACCGGAGCTGATCGGTCATGTCCAGCTCGCCATGAGCAAGGAGACGATGCATGGGCTGACCGGCGACCTGCTCAAGACCAATATCACGGTGAGCTCGATACTGGCCGCGGCGTTGCTCGCGGCCCTGCTGCTGCTGACCCGCCGCGTCACCGGCCCGATCAAGCGCCTTGCCGAGACGATGCACCGGGCGACTTCCGGCGAGACGATGATCCGCGCCGGCATCGAGGGTCCGCGCGATGTCAACGAAATGCAGACGGCCTTCAACAAGATGATGAACGTGCTCGAGGCCCGCGAGATCGAACTGCGCAGGGCCCGGGACGCCGCCATCGAGACCGCGCGCCTGAAGGGCGAGTTCGCGGCGACGGTCAGTCACGAACTGAGGACGCCGCTGAACGGCGTCCTCGGCATGCTTGAATTGTTGCAGGGCATGGGTCTCAATGAGCGGCAGGCGGACTATCTCGAGGTTGCGCGCAGCTCCGGAGAATCCCTGCTGGCCCTGGTCAACGACATCCTCGATTTCTCGCGCAACGATTCCGGCCAGCTCGAAGTCAACCGCGAGGACTTCTGCCTCACGGATTTCCTCGACGACATACTCGGCCTGATCGGTACCCAGGCCAACGCCAAGGGACTGGATATCGGCTATGTGATAGACAGCGACTGTCCGGCCATGGTCAACGGCGATCGTGCCCGCTTGCACCAGGTGATCGTCAATCTGGTCGGCAACGCGATCAAATTCACCGACAAGGGTGAAATCACGATTTCCGTCGAACCGGCGGAACAATCCTGCGCCGAACGCCCGGCACTCCTGTTCGAGGTCAGGGACACCGGCATCGGCATCGCCGAACACGCGCACCAGCGCATTTTCGAACCCTTCCTCCAGGCCGACGGTTCGACGACCCGCAAGTACGGCGGCACCGGACTCGGTCTGGCGATCTGCAAGCAACTCGTCGAGTTCATGGGCGGCGACATCGGCGTCAGGAGCGCGCCGGGACAGGGAAGCAGCTTCCGCGTCAGGCTGCCGTTCGACAGGCCCGAATCCGCCGTCGCCGCTACTGCGGTCGAGAGCAGGCTTGCCGGCAAGAGCATCCTCATCGTCGACGACAGCGAGACGGTCAGGCGACAGGCACGGCGGCTGTGCGAGTCGTTCGGCATGAGACCGGTCGTCGCACAGACTGCGCAGGAGATGTCGACGATCATCGAGTCGCGCCGGGACCGCAATCCTTGCTTCGATGCCCTGCTGATAGACGCCGACCTCAAGGCTAACTTCGGACGCCCCGTCGCCGACATCATCGGGTCGGGTGAACTGACCGGCGTCGCCCATATCGCGCTGATGGCGAACGGGATGGCGGATGCCGAGACCGCCACCACCGGCAATGCCAGCGCCTGGTCAATTCGAAAGCCGTTGCGAAAGTCCACGCTGCACGGCCTGCTGATCGACATGCTGATCGGCAGTCGCCCTGCCTTGCCGGCCAGGGATGACCCGGCAGCGGACTCAGAGACGAACAAGCTCCCGCGTTCACGAATCCTCATCGTCGAGGACAACCGGGCAAACCAGTACGTCGTTTCCGGCATGCTCGAACGTCTCGGCCTGCGCCCCACTGTCGCCGCCGGCGGACACGAAGCAATCGAGGCCCTGCGCCTGGAATCGTTCGACCTCGCCCTGATGGACTGCAACATGCCCGACCTCGACGGCTACGAGACGACGCGCCGGATCCGCGCGCTGGAAGGCAGCGGACGCCGAATGCCGATCATCGCGATGACCGCCAACGTCCAGGACGGGGACATACGCAGATGCCTCGACGCCGGCATGGATGACTATCTCTCCAAACCCCTGAAGCTCGAGATCATCCGTGACAAGCTGTCGGTGTGGTTGCGCGGTGAGGCCGCCCGCCCCCTGCCCGCCTCAACGATCGCCCCCGGTGAAGCCGGCGACCGGGCAGTGGCGGGACAGACGCTCGATGAGGCCATGTTCAACGAGCTCAGGGAATCGATCGGCGATTCGTTTACCGGGATGCTCAAGGTCTTCATCGAGGATCTGCCTGCCTATCTGGCGGATCTCGACGCCTCGATCAGGGAAGGCCGACTCGACAACGTCCCCAATATTGCCCATGCGGTCAAGGGCAGCGCCGCGAATATCGGCGCCAGCCGGCTGGCCGATGTCAGCCGGCACATCGAATCCGCCGGCCGCGGCAATGATATCAATACCGTCCGGATGCTCTACAACACCGCCGTCGCCGAGTCGCAGACCTTGCTGACATTGCTGCGGAGCGAGCTGGACGGCAATCGGGTCGAAAGCGGATCCCAGGGCCATCACGGTCATGTCGGGCGGATTCTGGTCGTCGACGACGATCGCTACACGCGTTTGATGTTCCGCAATATCATCGAGGAGGAAGGTTACCGGGTCATCGAGGCCGACAACGGCACCACTGCGATCGACCTGTGCGCAAACGACCCCCCCGACCTGATCCTGATGGACGGCAAGATGCCGATCATGGACGGATTTGCCGCCTGCCAGTATCTGAAACAGCAGGCGGACAGCGCCCACATCCCGGTGCTGATCATCACCGGTCTCGAGGACGAGGACTCGATCGAGAAGGCCTTCTCGGTCGGCGCAACCGACTATATCCCGAAACCGGTCAACATCTCCGTGCTGCGCCGCCGCATTGCCCACCTGATGCATGCGAGCCGCACCGAGCGTCACATGCACCAGCTCGCCTACAGCGATTCTCTGACCGGCCTGCCGAACAGGATGCGCTTTACCAGCCACCTGACCGCGCTGCTCGACGCCAACCGCGAGACCGGCAAGCCTCTCGCGGTGATGTTCATCGACGTCGACCGCTTCAAGCTGATCAACGACACCCTCGGCCACGACGCCGGCGACATGCTGCTGAAGATCGTCGCCGAACGGCTGCATCATTGCGTCCGCGACGGCGACCTGGTCGCGCGCCTTGGCGGTGACGAGTTCACGATCGTACTCGACGACATCGGCTCGCGCGAGGTGCTGGCCTCGATCGCAAGGAAGATATGCACGGCCTTCTCGAAGCCGGTAACCTTCCTCGAGCAGGAAATCTTCGTCACGCTGAGCATCGGCATCTCGATGTTCCCGTCCGATGCCTCGGACATCGCGACGCTGATGAAACATGCGGACACCGCGATGTTCAATGCCAAGCGTTATCGCAACGACTTCCGCTTCTTCGAATACGGTATGGAGGCGGACGTCGCGCGACGCTTGAAGATGGAGGGTGATTTGCGCAGGGCCGTCGATCGCGACGAAATGCTGATCCATTACCAGCCCCAGGTCGAATCCCGCAGCGGCAAGGTCATCGGCGTCGAGGCCCTGGTGCGCTGGATGCATCCGGAACGCGGCATCGTCGCGCCGGCCGATTTCATCCCGCTGGCCGAGGACACCGGCCTGATCGGCCGCATCGGCGACCAGGTGATGTTCAAGGCCTGCCGGCAGCTGAAGACCTGGCTCGACAAGGGTCACGCGCCGCTGCGCATGGCGATCAACCTCTCGGTACGCCAAATCGAGAAGTTCGAGATCATCGACACGGTCAGCCGCGTACTCAGGGAAACCGGCGTGCCGTCCGATCTGCTCGAACTCGAGATCACCGAGAGCGTCATCATGGAACATGCCGAGGACATGATCTCGATCTTCCGCAAGTTCAAGGAGATGGGCATTCATCTCGCGATCGACGACTTCGGTACCGGCTATTCGTCACTCGCCTACCTCAAGCGCTTCCCGGTCGATATCCTCAAGATCGACCGCTCCTTCGTCCATGACATCCCCGACGACCGCGAGGACATCGCGATCGTGACCGGCGTGCTTGCGATGGCGCGTGGTCTCGGTCTCGAGGTCATCGCCGAGGGCGTCGAGACCGCCGAACAGGCCCGCGTGCTGCGCGAGGCCGGCTGCGACTTCATGCAGGGCTTCTATTTCAGCGAGCCGCTCACGCCGGAGGCCTTCGAGCAGAAGTATCTCGCCCGCGACGACGATCACCGCATCTCCAACGGTGACAACGTCACCCGCTTCAAGCCGAGAACGCCGGGCTAGCCAGCCGCCCCGCTTCTGCTATGATCGGGTGAACGGATCACAGCGATCCCTCCCCGGGATTGCCGGAGGCAGTCATGGAGACCCGCAACGGCGATGCGCTCGTCATCGTCGATGTCCAGAAGGACTTTCTGCCGGACGGCGCACTCGGCGTGCCCGACGGCGACCAGGTCGTCCCTGTGCTCAATCATTACATCGAACGCTTCAGGCGCGCCGGACTGCCGGTGATCGCGACCCGCGACTGGCATCCGCCGAACCACTGTTCGTTCACGGCTCGTGGCGGCCCCTGGCCGCCGCACTGCGTGGCCGGCACGGCCGGCGCCGACTTTGCGCCCTGGCTCAGGCTCCCAGACGAATCGATCGTCGTCTCGAAGGCCACCGACCCGGATCGCGACGCCTATTCGGGTTTTGACGGTACCGGCCTGACCGAACGCCTGCGTACGCTCGGCGTCGGGCGCCTGTGGATCGGTGGACTCGCGACCGATTATTGCGTGCTGGCGACGGTACGCGACGCGATCGCGGCCGGTTTCACTGTCGTCTATCTCAGCGACGCCTCGCGCGCGGTCAACGTCGAGCCCGGCGACGGCGAAGACGCGGAACGCGAGATCGCGGCGCTGGGCGCAACCGTGCTCGACCTTGCCTCGCTGGCGCCGGTCTGACCCGGAGGCAAGATGGACCCGCTGACCAGCCCCCTCCTCACCGACCTGTATCAGCTGACGATGCTGCAGGGCTACCACGACCGCGGCATGAACGACACCGCGGTGTTCGAGTTCTTCGTGCGCCGGCTGCCGCCGGAACGCGCGTTTCTCGTCGCCGCCGGTCTCGAACAGGTCCTCGATTATCTGGAACGCCTGCGCTTCAGTGACGAGGAGATCACCTGGCTGCGCGGGACCGGCCGGTTTTCCGCCGGCTTCATCGAGCGGCTCGCGACGTTGCGATTCACCGGCGACGTCGACGCGATGCCGGAAGGGACCGTCTTCTTCGCCGACGAACCGATCCTGCGCGTCGTCGCGCCGCTGCCCGAGGCGCAACTGATCGAGAGCCGCGTCATCAATCTGCTGCATTTCCAGACCCTGATCGCGAGCAAGGCGGCGCGCTGCCGCCTCGCGGCGCCCGGCAAGCTGCTGGTCGACTTCGGCATGCGCCGCGCCCACGGCGCCGAGGCGGCGCTGCTCGCGGCGCGGGCGAGCTATCTCGCCGGCTTCGACGGCACCGCGACCGTGCTCGCCGAGGCCCGCTACGGTATTCCGAGCTACGGCACGATGGCCCACTCCTACATCCAGGCCCATGACGACGAGGCGCTGGCCTTCGAGCACTTTGCAGAATCGATGCGCGACAATGTCACGCTGCTGATCGACACCTACGACACCGAGGCCGGCGCGCGCAAGGTCGTCGCGCTCGCGCCGCAATTGAGGGAACGCGGCATCCGCATCAGGGCCGTCCGCCTGGACAGCGGCGACCTGCTGGAACACAGCCTGCGCGTGCGCGCCATCCTCGACGACGGCGGCCTGCGCGACACCGCGATCTTCTGCAGCGGCAGTCTCGACGAGGCGATCATCGGCAAGCTGCTCCGCGCCGGCGCGCCGATCGACGGCTTCGGCATCGGCACGAAACTCGACACCTCGGCAGACGCCCCTTATCTCGACTGCGCGTACAAGCTGCAGGAATATGCCGGCATCCCCCGGCGCAAGCGCTCCGAGGGCAAGGAGACGTGGCCGGGGCGGAAGCAGGTCTGGCGTGGTTACGACACGGCCGGGCGCATGTGCGCGGATACGCTGACGCTGTCGAGTGACTCGCTGCCGGGCGATCCGCTGTTACAGACGGTCATGCGCGCGGGACGACGCCTGGCCGCGCCCGAGGTCCTGTCCATTATCCGGGACCGTACGCTCGCCGCCCTGACACGCCTCCCGCCGGGCGGCGAACCCGGATCGGTACCCGCCTATCCGGTCGGGATCGCGCCCATGCTGCAGTGCCTTGCCGACGAGATCGACCGTCGCAGCCGGCATCGGGGAATCAGCCTTCCTGAAGCCAGCGTCTGATCAGCGAGACAAGCTCATGCCGCCGATCATCATCGATGAAAGCGGCAATGTGCGGAATCCCGTCGATCTTCCACAGATACTTCGGTGACTGCGCCGCCTCATAGAGGCGGTCACCGTGATGCGCGGGCACGATGTCATCCTCCGTTGAATAGACCAGCAGCAACGGTATCGGACTGATCCGCGCGGCCGCCTCCAGCGGCTGGTAGCGGTCGCTGACGGTCAGCGAAAACGGCCAGGCCAGCGGCCAGGTCAGCCAGAACCCGGACAACTTCTCGCGCGCGATCGTCCGGTAACCGCTGAATGCCCCCTCGACGACGACGCCATGGATATGCGCGCGCCAGGGCGAGTCGGCGACCGCGGTCAGCGCCAGCGCGCCGCCGAGGCTCTGGCCGAAGACGATGATGCGCTGCGCCGACGGCTCCGGCCGCGACAGCAGATGGCGCAGCGCGGCGTCGATATCGTCGTGCATCCCGGGCAGCGTCGGCCGTCCGGCCGAGCCGCCGTAGCCTCGATAGTCGAACGTCAGCACATTGAAACCGTGCTCGGGCAGCCAGTAGACGCTGGCGATATGCGTGCTCTTGTTCTCGGCATTGCCGTACAGGAACAGGATCGTCGCCCGGGCTTCCTCCAGCCGCGACGGCAGGAACCAGCCGTGCAGGCGCGTGCCGTCCGTGGCCTCGAAGGTCACCGTTTCGTAGACGATGCCGGCATCGGCGGGATCGAACACCGGTTGCGCAAGCGGATGAAAGAACAACTGTGTGCACGCGGACTGCATGATCAACATCGGCAACAGCAGCAGCCTGATCATGTCAGTAATACCAGTGCGCGAGCAGCATCCGCTCGCGATAATATCTGCCGCCCTCCTCCGCCCAGCCGAGTCGCAGGCGCAGCGCGAGGCGATCACCCAAGGCGAGACTCTGTTCCAGCCGCGCCTCGCGGCGAAGATCCCGGCCATCGGTATGCCGGCGCACGACTGCGGTCGCATGCAGCGAGCCGAGTCGCCCGCCATGGACGACGCCGATGCGCGGACCCGCGCCGAGCCGCAGGCGGTCGTCGGTATGACGGGAGGCAATCAGGCGACCCTCGGCCAGCCCGTAGACGATCAGCCGTTCATCGCGATCGAGGGCCCGGGCCAGTCCGGCGCCGCCGTGAAATTCGCCGACCAGCGGCCGGTCCGGCGTCAGCAACGGATCGCGCATCAAGCCGCCGCCGACCTTCCATGACACCGGTTTCAGAAAGGCATTGCGCGGCGCCAGCGACCAGATCTCGGCGACATCGACGCGCTCGACGCGCCAGCGATGATGGTCGTGCTCATAACGCGCGCTCGCGCCGAGAAAATCGATCTGTGCCCCCTGGCGATAGCCGGGTTGCGGATCGGCGAGGTCATGATAGGCCGCGCGCCACTGCAGTTCGGTGAAATGCGCGCCATGCGCGTAGCCGGCGCCGAGTCCGAGGCGTCCGGTCGGATGTCCCTGGTCGGGCCGCGTCGCCGGCCGTGGCGGTTCAGGGACCGGCGAAGGCGCTTCTACCCTGCTGCGCTCGACCAGCAGGCGGTGCATGCGCGGCGCCGCGGTCTCGCGCGGCAGGCGGCCGGCCAGGAAGTGATAGTGCAGATAGTCATGCGCCAGTTCGAGCGCCTGCGCGCGGTCCGCCGGCGGCAGCGCTTCCAGCGCGCGATCGGCATCCTCGCGGTTGGCTGCCGCCAGCGCCGCGCCCCTGATCCCGGCCGATGCCAGCGAGACCCCGTGCTTCAGGCGGCGTTCCGCCGAAGGTCGGAAGACGACCGCGCGCAGCAGGCCTTCCTCCTCCAGCGCGACGCGCACGGTGTCCGTCGGTATCGCATAGACCGGAAAGCGGTTCGTCAGCGCCGCTTCGGGACGCGCGATCTCGAGCAGCCCGAGCAGCCGGTACGAGCAGTTCTGCTTGAGGAAATAGTAGTCGAACGGGACCGAACCCGCCTCCCACAGATGGCGCATCATGCGCGCGATCTCCTCGGGTGAAAGCGTCAACTCGTATTCCCACATGTCGCGGCTTTCGAGATCGTTGTACTCCCGCACCTTGTCGTAGTACGGCAGCAGCGAGTAGTACCCCGGATAACCGCCGGTCAGGCCGTTCCATGCGTAGCTGACCGGATTCGCGTCACCGACGATTGCCGCATAGTTGACCGCATAGGACACCAGCCGGCTTGCATCCTCCGACGGCCGGTCGAGGCGCAGCAGCGTATGTCCGAACGCCGACGAGGGATTGCCGACATAGTCGGCGGCGAATACCAGTGCGACGCGCGCCGGGTCGATCGCGTCGAACCATACATCGAAGCGTTCGCAGGGCTGGGGCGGCAGGCGGGCATCGTCGATGTCGAGGCGTTCGCGCAGCCAGTGATAGCGCGCGATGAACGCGCACTGCGGATGCTGGCGGCCCGCGGCCTCGTCGACGGGATCGAGCGGCGGCGCGAACAGCGCGCGCAAGGTCGCGCTCAGTTCCGCAGCAGGATCGTCGCGGCCGCCGGGGCTGTTGAAAAAATCCGCGGCGGTGGCCTCGCTGCGCCAGCCGCTGGCATTGCGCGCCGGGACATAGTAGACGAGCCTCAGCCAGTACGGCGCTTCGGCAAGCCGCGCCGCGACGGCGCGTTCGATCAGGATTTCAGCATAACCGTCATCCTGTCCTGCGTGGACGGATGCGGGCAATGCCATTGCGAGAACGAGCAGGACTGGGCCCGCGCGGCGCCACATCATCGATGACGGAGTTTGACGGGGTCCGGCGGCGCATCAGGAATGCGCCGCCGGATGCCGGGGACTTCAGACAGCGTAACGCGCGAGCGTGGCGTTCTGCGCCATCATGTCGTTGATGGCGTCGAGCACCTGTTCCGCGGTGACATCGGCGTTCGCGAAGATTTCGCCGAAGTGGGTCCGGGTGGCCTGGAAGAACACGCCCTTGTGCCCGGCCTCGATGCCCATCAGCTCGGCCAGCGTCTCGAGGGCCTCGCCTTCGCCGATCGACATGTCGCGCGCGAGCCGATCCATATTGCTGCCGGTGAACATCGCCATCGGCGACTTCACGACGCCGTCCGACTTGCAGCCGAGCGTGCCGAAGGTGATGCCGAAGGTCTGGTTACCGAGCGTACCGTTGGTCGTTACGGCAAGCACCTGCGGCGCGATGCCGGACTGGCCTTCCCACAACGTGGTGCCGAGACCACAACCGGTGCTGTCCGCCTGGGCGACGCCTGCGACGAACATGCCGGATACCGCGATCATCAATAACTTCCCTTTCATCTCGAGTCCCTCTTTGTCATTATTCAGCCTGACCCGATGGCCTTCGAACCGAAGGTATCGCGTCACCATTACTAGCACACAATAAAATCTCCGTCCATCGGCGTTTCAGCGTGCCAAACCGGTACGAATCTCCCGCAACTTGCGCTTGACCGCCGCCGCGCTGTCCGGCCCCATGCGGATCAGCAAGCGCTGCCCCGCCGTCAGCCCCTCCAGTCCCGGGTCGACATAGAGGTAGAACACGCCCGGTTGTTCCAGCCAGACCGGATCGCCGGTCTCCGGCGTCGCCAGAATTTCGTCGATCACCGCGATCAACCGGTCGTTGAAGAAGCCCTGTGGATAACCGAGTTCACGATACGCCTGCTGGATCAGCGGATAGACATGGACGTAGGCCTCGACCAGCAGCCGGCTGTCGAGTTGGTCGAGCATCGCGACATGACGACGGTAGCGCTCGTAATTGCGCGGATCGATGACGAATTGCTCGCCGCGCGGCTCGACCAGAAAACGCCCGTCAGGCGGCGTCACCGGCAGACGGTTCTGGGAGACGACCTTGGTCCCGAGGCCGTCGACGGTCACGACGAAGCGCCGGATCATGTCCCGCGGGATCAACAGCTCGACGAATCGCGGATTCTCGATCAGGCGCCCGGCAAGCGCGAGCAATGCCTGATCGCTGCGGTCGAGATCCGGCAGTGAAGCCGGCAGCACGTCGGCGAGCGGCGACGGTGACGGCGACTCGCTGCCGGTGTCATCGGGCCTCGGTTCGGGGATCGGATGCCGCACCAGTGGTTCGGGTTCGACCAGCGCGGGCGGCGGCAGCGCAAGCGGCGACTCGGACGAGACATCGTCCCGCAACCACCACCAGGCAAGGGTCGCGAGCACTGCGACCGCGGTGGCGCCGACCAGGAAATACTTCAGCACCGGGACGCGTTCGTTCTCCGGCGGCGACTCTCTGTCTTCGCTCATGACGGCGAATGCACGGCCTTCAACCACGCCTCGTGAATCTCATCGCCATAACATACCATGATCACGCGTTCGAGCGTCGTGTCACCGGCAAGAAACGCGCGGGCTTCGGCAACCGCGATGCGCGCGGCGCGTTCCGGCGGAAAGCCGTGGATACCGCAACTGATGGCGGGGAAGGCAATGCTCTTCAGGCCGGACCCGGCCGCAAGTCTGAGCGATTCACGATAGCAGGATGCCAGGATCTCGTCCTCGCGGTGGGCGCCGCCGCGCCAGACCGGTCCGACGGTATGGATGACATGCCTCGCCGGCAGGCGATAGCCGCCGGTGAGCTTCGCCTGGCCGCTTTCACAGCCGCCGAGCATCCGGCATTCCTCGAGCAGTCCGGGGCCGGCCGCGCGATGGATCGCGCCGTCGACGCCGCCACCGCCGAGCAGCGTCTCGTTCGCGGCGTTGACGATCGCATCGGCGGTGATCCGGGTGATGTCGCCCTCGACGACCGTCAGCCGCTCCCCGCCGGGGCCGTCAGGCTCGAATTCGTCCAGTGAAGCCATCCCCGAGCGCCCTCCGCGACATCGTAATGGGCTAGAATATAACGTGAATTGTGCAGGAGCAATCGGGCCATGACGGACGGAAACGACAAGCCGCTGGCGAAAAAATCCTCCCGCGCCGAGATCGATGCCTTCGTGAAGAAAATGGCGTCGACGCCGACGGTCAAACCGGCGGGCCGGCGCGGTCGACTGATCTTTGCGATGGACGCGACCGCCAGTCGAGAGCCGGCGTGGGACCGCGCCTGCCACATCCAGGCCGAGATGTTCAATGAAACGACGCGGCTCGGCGGGCTCGAGATCCAGTTGTGCTGGTTCCGCGGCTATCGTGAATTCCATGCCTCGCCGTGGACCGCGGAATCACAAGGGCTGTTGCGCGAGATGACCTCGGTGCGCTGCCAGGCGGGTCATACCCAGATCGGTCGCGTCCTCGAGCATGCGCTCGGTGAGACGCGGGCGACACCGGTCAATGCGCTGGTCATCGTCGGCGATTGCATGGAAGAGGAACACGGCACGCTGCTGCAACTGGCCGGCGAGCTCGGCCTGCAGGGCCTCCCCGCCTTCGTGTTCCAGGAGGGCGACGACCCGATCGCCGCCCATGTCTTTCGCGAGATCGCGCGCCTGAGCCGCGGCGCCTACTGTGCGTTCGATGCCGCGAGCCCGGCGCAACTGCGCGACCTGCTGAGCGCAGTCGCGGTCTACGCCGCCGGCGGCCGTCAGGCCCTCGCCGACTACAGCCGGCGCTCGGACGCGCTCGTGCGCCGGATCACGCAACAGATCGACAAGGGTTAGGCCGTCATGGTCGCCAAGCTCGCGTTCGCGCTGGCCGCCCTGTTCGCCGTGCTTGCGCTGCTGACCTGGTTCCTGCGCGCGCCGCCGCAGAACGTCGCGCGAGTGCTGCGCCGCGTCGCGGTCGCGGTCGGCATCGGCGTGCTGGTCTGGCTCGCAGCGAGCGGACGCCTGCACTGGCTGTTCGTCGTGCTCGGCACATTGTTTGCGTTCCTGCCGCGGCTGTTGCCGTTCCTGCCGATCATCGGCGGCCTGTACAAGCGCTACCAGGCGGCGAAGGCCGCGCAGGCGGCCGGCGGCGGCGCGGCGACCGGCCGCGTCTCGCAGGTCGAGACCCGTTACATTCGCATGAGTCTGAATCACGACAGCGGCGAGATCGACGGCGTGGTCATCGACGGTCGCTTCAAGGGCGCGCGACTGACCGAGCTGACGATCGAGCAGTTGATCGAGCTGCTGCGTGAATGCCGGATCGAGGACCCGGAAGCCGCGCAGCTCGTGCAGGCGTTTCTCGATGGCGTCCATGGCGCGACCTGGCGGGCACAGGCCGGCGAAGGCGCTAGCGGCGGCGAACAGCGTCCGCCGCCGTCAGGCGGGGCGATGAGCCCCGAGGAGGCCCGCGAGATCCTCGGCCTGCAGGCGGGCGCGTCCGACGAGGAGATCATTGCCGCCCACCGCCGCCTGATGCAGAAACTGCATCCCGATCGCGGCGGCTCGGGGTGGCTGGCGGCGAAGATCAACCAGGCCAAGGATCTGCTGCTGGGGAAATAGCCGCGCCGCCGCTACAGGGTCACGGTCACCCGCGCGCCGCCGCGCGCGCCGCGATCGATGTCGATGCGGCCATGGTAGGCATCGACGATGTCGCGGACGACCGCGAGCCCGATGCCATGGCCTTCACGGTCCGGATCCGCGCGCACCCCCCGCCCGAACACCGCCGAACGCACCGCGTCGGGGATGCCCGGACCGTCATCCTCGATGACGAGGACGAGTCCGCCGTCGCGGCCTGCCTGCGCGCCGGCCTGGCGCGCGCGGATGCCGACCGTCGACCGGCACCACTTGAAGGCGTTATCGAGCAGGTTGCCGAGAATCTCGACCAGGTCCTCCGCATCGCCGTCGAAGCGCGTGCCGGGGTCGATCTCGACGTCGCAGCGGACGGCCTTGTCACGCCAGGCCTTGCCGAGCGCCACGACGACGCGGCGCACGACCGGCTCGACCTCGACACGCGCCTTGAGACCGCCGCGTCCGGCCGTCGCCGCGCGCCGCAACTGGTAATCGACGATCCCGCTCATGCGCTCGACCGCTTCCTCGGTCGCCGCGCGCAAGGCCGCGTCGTCGCGGCCCTCGGCGGCGCCGCGCAGGATCGCGAGCGGCGTCTTCAGGCTGTGGGCGAGATCGCCGAGCGCATGACGATAACGCTCGCGCCGCTCGCGTTCGTTTTGCACGAGCGCATTGAGATTGCCGGTCAGCGGTTGCAGCTCCACCGGATAGTCGCCGTCGAGCCGCGTCTTCGCACCCGCCTCGATCGCTGCGATATCACCGGCGACACGGCGCAAGGGTGACAGCCCCCAGCGCAGCACCGCCCACTGTACCGCCAGCAGCGCGGCCGCGACGATCAGCAACCACCCCCACAGCGTCCGCCGGAAGCCGGCGACCTGGGCATTGAATTCGGTGACGTCCTCGGCGACGCTGACGGTGTAGGTCTCGGCGACCGGCATGTCCCCCTCCCAGGCGACGCCGATGCTGAAACCGCGCAGTTCGGTGCCGTCGCCGAGGTACAGCGTGTCGAAACGCCGCTGTCCCCGCTGCAGGCCGTCGGCGAATGCCAGCGTGCCGCCATCGAGCGACGGCGAGTCCCAGCCGTGTGCGTGATCATTGCGATGGATGCGCGCGTAAAGCCCCGAGCGCGGCAGGAAGAAGCGGGTCTCCGGCAGCGGATGGGTGATGCGGACGCCGCCGTCGGCGCCCGGCTCCGACGCCGCGATCAGCATCGCGGCGAACGACTGCAGGCGTTGCTTCAATGCTGCGTCGGCAGTCTCGTAATGGGCGCGCTCGATGACGGCGCCGGTGGCGCCGAAGAACACCGCGAGCACCAGGCTGGCGACCAGCAGCAGCCGCGTACCGAGCGAGCGCCTCACGCCCCGATGTCCGGATTGAAGCGGTAGCCCCGACCGCGCACCGTCTCGATCGGATTCAGGCGATTGTCCGGATCGAGCTTGCGCCGCAAGCGGCCGATGAACACCTCGATGACATTGCTGTCGCGGCTGTCGTCCTCTTCGTAGAGGCGCTCGGTCAGCTCGGTCTTCGACAGCACCTCGCCGGCGCGCAGCATGAGCAGTTCGAGCATCCGGTACTCATAGGACGTCAACTCGACCCCGGCGCCGTCGACGCTGACCTTCTGCGCGGTGGTATCGAGCGTGACCGGACCGACGCTGAGGAGCGGTGAACTCTTGCCGGCACTGCGCCGGACCAGCGCGCGCAACCGCGCGAGCAGCTCCTCGACGTGGAAGGGTTTGACCAGGTAATCATCGGCGCCGGCCTCGAGGCCGTCGACCTTGTCCTGCCAGCGATTGCGCGCGGTCAGGATCAGGATCGGGAACGATCGCCCCGCCTCGCGCAGTCGCCGTATCACCTCGATGCCGGACAGCCGCGGCAGGCCGAGGTCGACGATCGCGACATCGACCGGATACTCCCGGCCGAAATACAGACCCTCCTCGCCGTCCGCCGCCGCATCGACGACCCAGCCGGCCTCGCGCAGCCGCTCGACCAGTTGCCTGCGCAACGGCGCCTCGTCCTCGACCAGCAATATCCGCATCGCCTTCGCTCACGATCGTCACCACGGCCATGCACGGCCGCTGCCTGACGATAGCACAGCCCGATCACCCCGAACCACGACGCGCGAACGAACAGGGTCAGGCCCTTTCGGGCCCGACCCCTTTGACATCCCTCGATGGCTTATTCCAGCGCGAGGATGAAATCGACCAGTGACGCGATGTCGGCATCGGACACGCGCGGGCTGTTCGGCGGCATCGGTATGCCGCCGGTGACCTCGGTCCAGTTGCCGCTACCGCCCTTCTTGACCTTCTCGATCAGCCTCTCGCGCGCCGCCGGATCGCCCTTATACCTGACCGAGACATCCTGCCACGCCGGCCCGATCAGCTTCTGGTCGATCTTGTGACAGGCGACGCACCCGGCCGTCGCCGCCGACGCCGGCATGTCCGCCGCCAGCGCTGCAGCCCCGCCGGCCAGCATCGCCAACCCTGCTATCGCACCGGTAACCGTTCTGAATCCGCTCATCTCACACCTCCCGTTACGCCCGTGCCGGGCCTTTTCCGATCTTTCGGAAACGAGCATAACGGGCACAGCCTGAACGGAAGCTGAACAAATCGGGGTCAGAGTAGACAACGTCTACTCTGACCCCATGAGGTCGAAGACAGCGATCGACTCGACATGGCTGGTGTGCGGGAACATGTCCATGACACCGGCGGCGGACAGCCGGTAGCCGGCGGCATTGACGAGATATTCGGCGTCGCGCGCGAACGTCGCCGGGTTGCAGGAGACGTAGACGATCCGGCGCGGAGGGTTCGCCGGCAGATGCTTCAGCGCCTCGATCGCCCCGCTGCGCGGCGGATCCAGCAGCAGGCGATCGAAGGCGGTGCCGTCCATGAACGTCGCCACCGCCGACTCGTCGAACAGATCGAGACGCCGGAACTCCGCATTCGCGATGCCGTTACGCGCCGCGTTCGCGCGCGCGCCGTCGATCAGGCGCTGATCAGACTCGATGCCGATCACGCGTCCCGCCCCCCGCGCCAGCGGCAGCGTGAAATTACCGAGCCCGCAGAACAGGTCGAGGACCGTCTCGCTCACGTCGGCCGCCAGCAGCTCGACCGCGAGCGTCACCATTTGCCGGTTGATCTCCGCGTTGACCTGGACGAAGTCGGCCGGCACGAAACGCAGGGTCAGGTCGAACGCCGGCAGACGATATTCGAGCGGCGGCGGGTCTTCCGGCCATAGCGGCACCACGGTCTCCGGGCCGCCCGCTTGCGACCAGGCCTGAATGGCATGCTCGTGCGCGAACGCCCCGAGTCGCAAGCGATCATCCGCGGTCAGCGGCTCGAGATGGCGGAACACCAGCACCGCGGCCTCGTCCGAACAGGCCGCTTCGATCTGCGGCAGGCGCCGCTTGCAGGAGAGGCCCTCGATCAGTCCGGGCAACAGCGGCAGCACGCGCGCGACGCGGGCGTCGAGCACGCGGCATTCGCGGGTCGGATTGAGATAGCTGCTGCGGCGCTCGCGAAAGCCGACGATGATCCCGCCCTTCTTCGGCACGTCGCGTACGCCGAGGCGCGCGCTGCGCCGGTAATGCTCGACCGGCCCTTCGAGCGGCGTCAGCCAGCGCGCCGGCACGACGTCGCCGGCCTTGACCAGCAGCGCGCGCAACTGCGCCTGCTTCTCGCGCAACTGCGCCGCCGGCGCCAGATGCTGCAGGCTGCAACCGCCGCATTCGCCGAAATGCGCGCAGACCGGATCGACGCGTTCCGGCGACGCCGACAGGATCTCCAGCACGCGCCCCTGGTCGAAGCTCTTTTTCGACTTCATGACCTCGGCGCGTACCGTCTCGCCGGGCAGCGCGCCGTCGATGAAGGTCACCTTGCCGTCGATGCGGGCGACGCCGCGGCCATCGTCATCGAGCGCATCGATGACCGCGTCATGCCTCTCAATCGGTCCCCTGCCCGCACCGGGACGCGGCTGGAAGGTCCTCATGACAGCCTGTCGCCTACAACCACTCGATGCGGGTATCGATCAGGCGGATGTCGGCGGTCTCCTCGACCATCCGGCTGACCGCGCT
The DNA here is from genome assembly GCA_050486285.1 of Chromatiales bacterium. GTDB lineage: Bacteria > Pseudomonadota > Gammaproteobacteria > SZUA-140 > SZUA-140 > JAITWN01. The sequence goes on along the minus strand of JBJHCZ010000015.1, from coordinate 23,569 downwards.
GAGCGAGCTCTCGAGATGCCGGCGATCGTTGCTGAGCATCGTCACGCCGATGCGCGCACGCTGCCACTCATCGAGACAGTCGATCTCGGCGACCGCGGCATTGAACTTCGCACGCAGGCGATCCTTGAGCCCCTTGACGACGCGGCGCTTGTCCTTCAGCGACGCCGAATGCGGGATCATCAGATCGAAGGTCAGCAGGGCGATATGGACCGTCGCCATCGCGGCGAATACGCCTAACCGAAGCCGAAACCGTAGCGGCCCGAACTGACGACCGCGAGCACGATCAGGCCGATGACCAGGTTGACACCGACGAGGCGGCGGATCGTCGCCAGCGCCTTGCCGCCCGCCGGCCAGTCACTCGCGGCGACCGCGGCGCGCAGGCGCCGCCACGGCGCGAAGAAGACGTGCAGATAGATCAGGATCATCACGATCCCGAGCAACAACATCACATGCACCCGCGGCGGGCTGGTGCCGATGCCGCCGAACAGATCGAAGGCGATCCACAGGCCCGTCACCGGCAGGGCCACGACCGCGGCCCAGACCCACGGGAAGAAACGCTGGAAGACGTTGCGCCACAGCGTCAGGCGCTGCGGCGCCTCGAGCTGCGCTGCCGCAACCGGGCGCAGGATCATCCACGCGAAGAACATGCCGCCGACCCAGACCACGGCGGCGAGCAGATGCAACATCAGGGCAATCGATATCATCAGGGCGTAATCTCGTCAAAGGAACGGACCTGCCGATGTGACGCGGCAGGATCAGGCTCGCCGTCGCGGACGAGCTGGCAGGTCTCGAGCCCGGCCGCGCGCGCGGCGTCGAGTTCGGCGACGATGTCGGACAGGAACAGCATGTCGCCGGCCTCGATACCGGTCGCGGCGACGATCCTGCGATAGGATTCGGCCTCGCCCTTGGCGCCGATGCGGGTATCGAAATAGCCGCTGAACAGCGGCGTCAGGTCGCCGAACGCGGTATGCGCGAACAGCAGCTTCTGCGCATGCACCGACCCCGAGGAATAGACGTAGAGCGCGATCCCGGCGGCGTGCCAGCGGTGCAGGCCGGCGACCGCGTCCTCATAGACATGGCCCTGGAAATCACCGACGCGATAACCGTGCTCCCAGATCAGGCCCTGCAGGGCCTTCAGCGGCGTCGCCTTGCGGTCGGCGTCGATCCACGCGATCAGTTCACCGACGACGCGGGCATCGTCGGCGCCCTCGATACCGGCGAGCGCACGCGCCGCGTCGAGCTGCGCGCGCACCTCCGGATCGCCGTCATGCTCGCGGACGAAATCCGCGAGGTGGCGGCGCGCGTACGGAAACAGCACTTCCTTGACGAACGACAGCGACGAGGTCGTGCCCTCGATGTCGGTCAGCACCGCACGGGTCATGCAGCCTCGCGTATCAGGTTGTCGAAGGTCGGGAAACGGCTTGCGATGTCGCTGCCGGTGAAGTTGCCGACCCAGCCCTCCGGCGTCGTGAAGAAGCGGATGCACTTGAAGTCCGGCGCCGAACCCATGTCGAACCAGTGGCGGGTGCCGGCCGGCACGCTGATCAGGTCGCCCTGTTCGCACAGCACCGCATGGACCCGCTCGCCGACGTGGAGATAGAACATGCCCCGACCCTCGACGAAGAAGCGCACCTCGAAGTCGTCGTGGGTATGCTCATTGAGGAACTTGCCGCGCATCGCCTCGCGTTCCGGATGGCTCGGCCGCAGCGCCACGACGTCGACGGTGCGAAAGCCGTAGGCCGCATTCAGGCGCTCGACCTGGGAGGCATAGGCCTCCAGCACCTCTTCCTGCGAGGAATCCGCCTGCAGTGGACGACTCGCCTCCCAGCGCTCGAAGGCGACGCCGATTTCGGCGAGGCGCTCGCCGATCAGGTCATGGTCGACGACGCGCTCGATCTCGCCGGCGTGCTCGTCATGGATGATCAGAAAGCTCATGGCATTACCCTCCTTGTCTCGAGTTCGCAGCGGAACAGGTACTCGAAGGCCTCGAGGTGGCGCATCGCCTCGGGCAGCGTGTGTCCCCAGGTATAGAGTCCGTGCCCCCTGATCAGATAACCCGGGATCATGAGATCGGGGGCCGACGCCCGCTCGCCGAGCCAGGCCTCGACCTGGCGCGCGAGTCGGGGCATGTCCTGGTCGTTGTCGAAGACCGGCACCCGGCGCCTTGTTTCATGGGTGACGACGCCGGCGAAGGCCTTGAGGATCTCGAGCCCCTCGAGTTCGAGGGCATCGCCGGCGAGCCGCGACACGACGGTCGCATTGACCGAATGGGTGTGCAGCACCGCGCCGATCGCGGGATCGTGGCGATAGAGCTGGACGTGCAGCAGGGTCTCGGCCGACGGGCGCTTGTCCTCGAGCGGACGGCCGTCGAGATCCACGCGCATGATGTCCGTGACGCCGAGCCGGCCCTTGTGCGCGCCCGAGACCGTGATCGCGACCGCGTCGCCGGGCAGGCGCAGCGAGAAATTGCCGCTGGTCGCCGGCACCCAACCCTCTGCCGCGATCGCTCGGCCGGCGGCGACCAGTGCCTCGGCGGCCTCGTTGAAGCTAGTCATGACGTGAAATCGGCGTTCCGCTACCCGGGGCCGCTCATGATAACGTAAACGCGGGGTGCCTGAGTAGCTCACAGGAGTAGAGACAAGGGAATATCCATGACGGCTTCGGAACAGGACCTGACCACGGCGGCGCCTGCCGCGGAGCGCCTGACCGCGTTGATCTCTGCCCTGCTCGCGGAATCGCGCCCGCGTCGGGATGCCGTCCCGGCGCGCGTCTCGCTCGACATGGACTTCGACGCCGATCTCGGTCTCGACAGCCTCGCGCGCGTCGAGCTGCTGAGTCGCGTCGAGAAGCGCTTCGGCGTCGTCCTCGACGACCGCGTCTTCGCCGAGGCGCGTACCCCGCGCGCGCTGCTCGGGGCGCTGACGCGCGCCGGCAGCCATGCGCAAGCGGCCCCCGCCGCGGCCGGCGACGATTCCGCGGACACGCGGCCGGCGGCGACTCCGGCGCCGGGCGGTCTGCAGACCCTGACGGCGGTCCTCGAATGGCATGCCGAACACCATCCGGAACGCGTCCATGTCCGCTTTTATGAAGATAATACTGATGGAAAGACAATCAGCTATAACGGACTCCTGAGCGGGGCTCGCAGGATAGCGAGCGGCCTGCAATCGCTCGGGCTCGAACGCGGCGAGCCGGTCGTGCTGATGCTGCAGACCGAACCCGACTACTTCTTCTGCTTCTTCGGCATCCTGCTCGCCGGCGGCATCCCGGTGCCGATCTATCCGCCGGCGCGCCCCGACCAGATCGAGGATCACCTGCTGCGCCAGGCCGCGATCGTCGACAATTGCGCGGCGCCGATCCTGATCACGCTGCCCGCGGGACGTACGGTCGCGCGCCTGCTGAAATCGCGCGTCGACCGCCTGCGCGACGTCGTGACGCCGGCCGAGCTGGTCGCCGCGGCGACGGTGCCGCTCGCGCGCCCGGCGATCGGTGCCGACGACCTTGCCTTCCTGCAATACACCTCCGGCAGCACCGGCGCGCCGAAGGGCGTCATGCTGACGCACGCAAACCTGCTCGCGAATATCCGCGCGATGGCCGCGCAAGTCGAAGCGACGCCTGACGATGTCTTCGTCAGCTGGCTGCCGCTATATCATGACCTCGGCCTGATCGGCGCCTGGCTTGGTAGTCTGTATTGCGCGACGCCGCTGGTCGTGATGTCGCCGATCGCGTTCATCAACCGGCCCTTGCGCTGGCTGCAGGCGCTGCATCGCCATCGCGCGACGATCTCGGCATCGCCGAATTTCGGCTATGAGTTGTGCCTGCAGCGTATCGCCGACGAGGAACTCGCCGGCCTCGACCTCTCGCGCTGGCGCGTCGCCTGCAACGGCGCCGAGCCGGTCAGCCCCGATACCCTCGAGCGCTTTCACGCCCGCTTCGCGCCCTTTGGCCTGCACCGCGAGACGCTGATGCCGGTCTACGGCCTCGCCGAATGCAGCGTCGGCCTGACCTTCCCGCCGCTTGGCCGCGGCCCGCTGATCGACCGCATCCGCCGCGAGCCGTTTCTGGGCGACGGTCGCGCGGAGCCCGCCGACCCGGACGACGCATCGGCACTGCGCTTCCCAAGTTGCGGCGCGCCGCTGGCCGGCCACGCGCTGCGCATCGTCGATGACGACGGACGCCCCCTGCCTGACCGCCGTACCGGACACCTGCAGTTTCGCGGCCCGTCGGCGACGCAGGGCTATTACCGCAACCCGGCTGCGACCCGCCGGCTGTTCCAGGGCGACTGGCTCGACTCCGGCGACCTCGCCTACGCTGCGGGCGGCGAGATCTATCTGACCGGGCGCGCGAAGGACCTGATCATTCACGCGGGACGCAACCTCTATCCCCACGAGATCGAGGAGGCGGTCGGACAACTGGACGGCGTACGCGCGGGCCGCGTCGCGGCCTTCGGCGCGCGCGACCCCGCGCTCGGCAGCGAACGACTGGTCGTCGTCGCCGAAACGCGTGTGCGCGATCCCGATACGCGGTCGGCGTTGCGCGCGCGCGTGCGCCAGGCCGTCACGTCGCTGTGCGGGGCGCCGCCGGACGATGTCGTCTTCGCCGCGCCGGGGACGGTGCCGAAGACGCCGAGCGGCAAGATCCGGCGCGCGGCCTGTCGCGAGCGTTATGAACGCGGCGAACTCGAACGACCGCCGCAAGCGGTCTGGCGACAACTGCTGCGGGTCGTCGCCGGCGCGCTGCCGCAGCAGTCGCGACGGTTTACCCGGCAGATATCGCCCGCGCTGCGCGGCGCCTGGGCGCACGCGGTGGCCTGGCCGATCCTGTTGCTGACCTGGCTGCTCGTCGTCGTGGTGATGCCGACGCGCGCGCTGCGCTGGAAGACGGCGCGCGCCGCGACCGCCGTGCTGCTGCCGGCGATCGGGATTCGTGTCGACCTGCAGGGCCGCGAACACCGGCCGGCGGCAGATCGCGGGGGCATCATCGTCGCGAACCATGCCAGTTATCTCGATGCGCTGTTGCTGATCCGCGCATTGCCGGCGCCGGTGGCCTTCGTCGCGAAATCGGAACTGCGCGACCGCGCGTTTGCCCGGCTCCTGCTGCAACGCCTCGGCGCGGTCTTCGTCGAGCGATTCGACACCCGCCAGGGCGCGAGCGACACCCGGGATCTCATCGAACGGGCGCGCGCCGGTGAACGCCTGCTGTTCTTCCCGGAGGGGACCTTCACGCGCGCGCCCGGTCTGCGGCCGTTTCGCATGGGCGCCTTCGCGACCGCGGCCGCAACCGGTCTGCCGCTGCATCCGGTTGCCCTTCGCGGCAGCCGCGCGCTGCTGCGCGACGGCAGCCGCAGCCCCAGCCCGGGCACGGCAACGATCCGCTTCCTGCCGCCGATCGCGGTGCCGATGGAGGCCGACGAGTGGTCGCGCGCGCTGGTCCTGCGGGACAAGGCCTACGCCGCGCTGCTCGCGCACTGCGGGGAACCGCCGCTGCTCGAGTCGCGGCCGCCGGCGAACGGGGATCAGGCCCGGACCGGATCGAGATAGGCCGAGGCCCAGGTCCGGATGATCCGTGCCGCATAGCGCGCGTCGGCCTCGCGGCCGAGCAGATGGTCGGCGCCGTCGAGCACGACGAAGCTCTTCGGATGGCGCGCGGTCTCGAAGATGCGGCTCGCATGGGCGATATCGACGGTACGGTCGACCGGTGAGTGCAGCACCAGCAGCGCGGCATCGAGCGCGCGGATCGCCGCGCCGAGGTCCGCCGCGCGCAGATCGTCGATCAGTTGCTGTGTGATCGGGTAGCGCTGCCCCCCGATCTCGGCCTCGCCGACGCCGTGGCGTGCGGCCTCGGCGACCGCGCCTTCGAGATGCCCGAGGACATGATCCGGCGTCGACGGCGCATTGATGGTCGCGACCGCGCGCACCGAGGGAATCCGGCCGGCGGCCGCCAGTACCGCCGCGCCGCCGAGCGAATGGCCGATCAGCAGCCGCGGCGGGGCCGACAGCTCGCCCTCGAGAAAGCGCGCCGCCGCCTCGATGTCCTCGACATTGGTCGTGAAGTTGCTGTCCTCGAAGCGGCCGCCGCTGCCGCCGAGCCCGGTGAAGTCGAAGCGCAGCACGGCGAAACCCTGTTCCGCGAGTTCGCGCGCGATCAGGCGAATGAAGCGGTAATCGCTGTTGCAGGTGAAACAATGCGCGAGCAGCGCGAAGGCCACCGGTTGGCGATCGGCCGGTCGTTCGAGGCTGCCGCGCAGGCGGACGCCGCGCGCATTCGGAAACTCGACGCTGCGGGTCTGTCGCGCATCGCCGGGCATGTCGTCAGGCGATCGCGCCGGGTTTCAGCGCCGGACAGGCGACGCCGGTGCCGCCGAGACCGCAGTAGCCGCCGGGTTCCTTCGCGAGATATTGCTGGTGCCCATCCTCGGCGTAATAGAACGCCGGCGCATCGACGATCTCGGTCGTGATCGCGCCCCGACCGCCGGCCGCAAGCGCCTGCTGGTAGCGTTCACGCGAGCGCAACGCCGCCGCGCGCTGGGCGGCGTCGTGGACATAGATGCCGGAACGGTACTGGGTGCCGATGTCGTTGCCCTGGCGCATGCCCTGGGTCGGGTCGTGACCTTCCCAGAAGAGCGCGAGCAGCGTCTCGTAGGCGATCTCCGCCGGATCGTAGACGACGCGGACGACCTCGTTGTGGCCGGTCAGGCCGCTGCAGACCTCGCGGTAGGTCGGGTTCGGGGTCAGGCCGCCGGCATAGCCGACCGCGGTGACCCAGACCCCGGGTCGGGTCCAGAAGCAGCGCTCCGCGCCCCAGAAGCAACCCATGCCGAACAGCGCCAGCGCCAGCCCGTCCGGGAACGGCGGCAGCAACGGCCGGCCAGAGACAAAATGGCGGTTCTCGATCGCAAGCGGCTCGGCGCGGCCCGGCAGGGCCTCGGTCGCGGTCGGCAGGGTCAGTTTCATGCGGGAATCACGCTACATCGGTCGATAGGCTGTTAGCACGATACGCTGAGTAACCGGGGGCCGGCAAGGATTGTCTAGATAACTGGAATGTATTAAAATCGGCTTTATCATAGAAATTGGTTATATAAACAAGCCTGAACCTGCTATAAGCCCTGGTTATAAACCCGGGGATAAACCGACAGAAGGAAGCCTGCCGATGAGCCTGAATCGAGCGACGCACCTGGATCTCACGGACAAGGAAGGCGACAGCAAGACCGCGGCCCCGGCGCACGCCGACAGGCCCGCCGAGCGCGAATTCGACGCCGACCGGATCGCGGCCCTGAATGAGCGGTACCGCCCGCTGTCGGTCGACGAGCGCATCCGCGCGCTCTATGACGACTTCCCGGTCGAAAAGGTCATGCTGACCTCGTCGTTCGCGGCGACCTCGGCGTTCCTGCTGCATGTCTTCTCGCGGGTCGCCCCGCACCAGCCGGTGTTCTTCATCGACACCGGCTATCACTTCCCGCAGACGCTCGAGTACAAGCAGAAGCTGATCGATCTGTTCGGCCTCAAGGTCGTCGATATCCGCGCCGAGGACTGGAAGCACCAGTTCACGGTGCAGGACGAGACCTGGCGCAAGGATCCCGACTTCTGCTGCTCGATCAACAAGGTCGAGCCGCTGTACGCGATCAAGCACGACTTCGACGTGTGGGCCTCGGGGCTGATGCGCTGGCAGACCGAACATCGCGCGTCGCTCGACATCTTCGAGGTGCGCAACGGCATCATCAAGTTCTATCCGCTGATCGACGTCACCCGCGAGCAGCGCGACGCCTACATCAAGGAGCACCAGCTGCCGTTCCACCCGCTGGTCGCGGTCGGCTACTCGTCGATCGGCTGCACCCATTGCACCTCGCCGGGCCTCGACCGCAGCGGGCGCTGGAACAACAGCCCGAAGACCGAGTGCGGCCTGCACCTCTGAGGCCGCGCGCGCCCTACCAGTTCCAGACCGCGTCGAAGCCGTCGAACAGCGCCGGCAGGTCAGCGCGCGCCACCGTCTCCACGCCCTCGATCAGCGCCGCCGGGCGCAGGCCCAGTTCCTCGCAATCCTCGCGCACCGCATGGACCGCGATGCCCTTGCCGAGCAGCGCGCCGATGTCGCGCGCGAGTCGCGGTGGCTGCTTCTGCGTGCGGCCGCCGATGACGAGGCCGCCGGCGTCCTGTCCGCCGACCGCGTAGTTGACCGCATTCCCGCGCAGCAGCACGGCGAACCCGGCGCCCGCCCCCGACATTGCGTGCGTGATCCAGACCACCGGGTCGTCCTGCTCCTCGATCGTGCAGCGATAGGCGGAATTGATGACCTGCAGGATCTTCATCGCATCCGTCCTAGCGAGTCCCGATGACCAGCGTGTTGCCGGAAGCGAGCGCGGACTTCAGCAGGTCGACCGGCGTGCCGCGCCGGCATCCGTCGATCGTCTCGCCGACGCCGCGTTCGTCGACGCACAGGCCGCAATTGATCCAGTCGAGTTCACCGCCATGCTCGCGGGCGGTGCGCATCAGCGCCGCGATCCATTCGCTCGACAGCGGATGATCCTCTTCCGGCAGGTCATGACCATGGACCGGATTCGCATGCCCCCGCTGGCGCGCGAACGGCAGCGCGACCGCGCCCTCGTAGGCAAACACGCGAATGCGGCAGCCGCGCCGCGCGGCAATGTCGATCAGACGCATCGCCGTCACCGTGCGGGCCTGCTCGAACGGCGGGTCCATCAGCACGAAGGTCAGGGTCGCCGCGGCGCTCATCGCAGGCCCTACAGCCACAGCGTCCGGTCGCCACGCCCGAGCGCGTCGACGACGATGTCGAGCGGCGCGACGCGGATGCCGCCCGCGACCTCGCCGATGCCGCGCTCGCGCAACGAGAACTCATCACCCAGCACGGCGACGCCGCCGTCGACCAGCGCGCGCAAGCCCGTATCGGGACCGCCGGCGCGCGCGGGGAACACGCCGTTCTGCACCAGGAACAGCGTCACCGCATGCCCGGCGCGGACCAGATCCAGGGCGAGCCGCCGGTCATGCGCGACCGCGGCGGCCTCGCGGGGATCGCGAGACTCGATCAGCAAATAGGCGGCCATTCCCCCTCCCCGTGCCCGGACCCGGGCGAATATAATACTTTGGTATTATATCGGGGTCGGCCGGAGATGCAATTTCCGCGCTTGCACGCCGGCAGAGGCGGCGGTTATGGTAGTTGATCCGCAAGCGCAGGCGGACCGCGCAGAACAATGACAAAACCCGTCATCGACAGCTTCCGGCTCCACAGCGGGCGGGTGCTCGCGAACAAGTACCAGGTCATCAAGAATCTCGGCGCCGGCTGGGAAGGCGAGGTCTATCTCGTCCGCGAGCAGGTCACCGGCATCGAGCGCGCCGCGAAATTCTTCTTCCCGCAGCGCAACCCCGGCAATCGCACGCTGTCGTTCTACGCGAAGAAGCTGCACAAGCTGCGCCACTCGCCGATCCTGATCCAGTACCACACCCAGGAAACGATCCGCTACCGCGGCATACCGATCACCTTCCTGGTCTCGGAATATGTCGAGGGAGAGCTGCTCAGCAATTTCCTCTCGCGCCATCCCGGCAAGCGGCTGTCGCCGTTCCAGGGGCTGCACCTGTTGCATGCGCTGGCCGCCGGCATCGAGAGCATTCACCACATGCACGAGTATCACGGCGACCTGCACACCGACAATATCGTCATCCAGCGCTTCGGTCTCGGCTATAATCTCAAGCTGCTCGACATGTTTCACTGGGGCGCCGCGAAAAAGAAGAACATCCATGACGACGTCTGTGACCTCATCCGTCTGTTCTACGACGCCCTCGGCGGCCAGCGCCACTACGCCAGGCTGCCGCCCGAGATCAAGGCCATCTGCTGCGGCCTCAAGCGCAGTCTGATCCTGAAAAAGTTCAGGTCGGCCGGCATGCTGCGCGAATACCTCGAAACGATGCAATGGCAATAGGGCGACATCCTTGACCGCATCGCCCGATGCCGGCGCGCCGGCATTCCAGCACTGGAGTTATCTCGATCACGACATGGGCGACCGCGGCGTGATCCATGACTGCGCCGCAGGACAGGTCGCGATCTACAGCGCGCGCGCGCCGTACAAGACCGATGCCCCCAACGAGGATGCCGCCGCGGCCTTCTGCTTTCCGAACGGCTCGGGACTGCTGGTCGTCGCCGACGGCATGGGCGGCATGCCGCAGGGTCACCAGGCCTCGGGCCTGCTGATCGACGCGATCCGCAATGAACTGGCGAATCGCGGCGCCGGCGGCGACATGGGGCTGCGAGAACGCCTGATCGACGCGATCGACCGCGCGAACGCGCGCATCAACGCCCTCGGCGCCGGCACCACCGTCGCGGCGGTCGAGATCGGCGCCGACGCGATCCGCGCCTGTCATGTCGGCGACTCGATGATCCTCGTCACCGGCAACCGCGGCCGCATCAAGCTGCAGACGGTATCGCACTCGCCGGTCGGCTATGCGGTCGAGGCCGGCATTCTCGACGAGGACGAGGCGATGCACCACGACGAGCGCAACCTGGTCTCGAACTATGTCGGCCTGCCGAAGATGCGCATCGAACTCGGCCATGCGCTGCGCCTCGATCCCTACGACACCGTGCTGCTGGCCAGCGACGGCCTGTTCGACAACCTGTACATCGAGGAGATCACCGATCATATCCGCAGCGGGCCGCTCGATCGCGCGATGCGCGCCCTCGCGCAGGCCTGCCGAGCCCGCATGGCGCAGCCGACGGTCGGCGCGCCGTCGAAACCGGACGACCTGACCTTCATCCTCTACCGGCGCCATCGCCGCCGCGGCGCGTCCCCGCGCTGACGCCGGGCTCGCCGGTGGCGGTACCCGGCGCGCAGGCCGTATAATAACGGGCGTATCCGCCACCGACATGCCCGTCATCCCGGAATGACCCCATGGAAATGACGTCCGTCACGATTCCGCTCGCCTTCCTCGCGGGGACGCTGTCCTTCCTGTCACCGTGCGTCCTGCCGCTGGTGCCGGTGTACCTCAGCTACCTGTCCGGCAGCGCGATCCACGACGACCAGCAGGTCAATCGCGCGCAGGTCTTCACCCATGCGGTGCTGTTCGTGCTCGGTTTCACGCTGGTGTTCATCGTCGTGTTCGGGCTGCCGGCGACGCTGCTCGGCGCCACGCTGAACCACTACAGCACGATCATCGCCCAGGTCGGCGGCGCGATCCTGATCCTGTTCGGCCTGCACACGATCGGCCTGTTCACGATCCCGTTCCTGAACATGACCCGCCAGATGCAGATCGATCCCGGCGTGACGCCCGGCTATCTGCGCTCCGGTCTGATCGGCATCGCCTTCGCCGCCGGCTGGACACCCTGCATCGGCCCGCTGCTCGGCGCGGTGATGACGATGGCCTTCACCGAACCGCGCACCGGCGCGTTCTTCACCTTCGTCTACGCGATGGGGTTGGCGCTGCCGTTCCTGCTGACCGCGCTGCTGCTGACGCGCGCGACGGATTTCCTGCGGCGGCTGAACCGCCACGCCCATATCGTCCAGCGCGTCAGCGGCGTGTTCCTGATCGGCGTCGGCCTGCTGCTGGTCAGCGGTCAGCTCGCGACGATGAACACATTCTTCATCAACCTCACGCCGGAGTGGCTGATCGAGCGGCTCTAGCAGACTGTCGGGAAAGGCTCCCGGCGGCTTTACGCAGCGAGGCGAGCCATTCGCGGAGGAAAGCCGCCGGGAGCCTTTCCCGACAGACTGCTAGACATGCCCGCCGGTGACCGGCCCGGACACCACGTTGTGCGGTCGTCCGGCGCCGAAGGCCTCTATATTCTCCTGCAGACTCGCGACCAGCCGCCGGCGCGACTCCCGGCTGGCCCAGGCAATGTGCGGCGTCACGATCAGGTTCGGAATGTCCGCCGCGAGCAGCGGGCTGCCCGCGCGCGGCGGTTCGCTCGCGAGCACATCGATACCGGCGCCGGCGATGACCCCGGCACGCAGGGCTGTCGCCAGCGCCGCCTCGTCGACGATGCCGCCGCGCGCGGTATTGATCAGCAGCGCATCACGCTTCATCATGCCGAACTCGCGCGCACCGACCAGGCCGCGGGTCGCCTCCGTCAGCGGGCAATGCAGGCTCAGCACATCCACCCGGCCGAGTAATTCATCGAACGCCACCCGCCCCTCCCCCGGCGCAGATCCGCGGCGCGCCGCGATCAGCACCCGCATGCCGAAGGCGCCGGCCGCGGTCGCGACCGCGCGTCCGAGCTCGCCATGCCCGACGATACCCAGCGTGCGTCCGGCGAGTTCGGTGACCGGATAATCCAGCAGCGCGAAATGCCGGCTGCGCTGCCAGTCCCCTGCCCTGACCGCCTCGCGATAATCCGCCAGCCGCGTCGCCAGCGCCAGCATCAGCGCGAAGACATGCTGAACGACCGAAGGCGTCGCGTAGGCGGTGACGTTGCAGACCGTGATCCCCTGGCGCGCCGCGGCGTCGAGATCGACGTTATTGACCCCGGTCGCGGCGACGCAGACCAGGCGCAGGCGCCGGGCCGCGGCGAGCGCACCGGCATCGAGCACGACCTTGTTGGTGATGACCACGTCGACATCGCGGATCCGCTCGCCGGTCTCGGCAGGCGCCGTCTCCTCATGGAACGACCACTGCGGCAGCGTCGCGGCGATCCCGTCGAGATCGATGTCCGGCCCGAGCGAGCCGCTGTCCAGAAACACGCCCCGCTCCATTCAGAATCTCCTCTGGAACGACAGCGCGACGCCATCATACGGTCCACGCCGAACCTCGAGACCGATCCAGCCGCGCCAGTCGACCTCGAGCAACAGACCGGCGACGCCGCCCGAAGTCCGGTGATTGACCAGCGCCAGCGTCTCGTTGACGCCGCCGCTGGCCTGCTGGTCGACATCGATCGTCGACCACAGCGGTCCCGCATACGCGGTCAGCGCCGGTGTCAGATCGGCTTGCAGCGTCAGCGTCGCGTCGGCCTGCGCCCACTCGAGTTCGACCTTCTGTCCGTCGATGCGGTCCCGCAGCCAGTGATACAGGAATTGCCCGCCGAGTCCGACGCGCAAGCGCCTGCCGAGCGGGATCGCCCCGTGCAGATCGACGCCGAGATAATTGCCGGTGAAGCGCATGCCCGCGGTCAGCGCTTGTCCGCGCTGGCTCGCGGAGGCATAGCCGAGCAGCAGGCCGATCGACAGGCCATCGCCGACCGTCTCGGACAGCGTGATACCGGCGCGGGACAGCCGGGTCTCGGTCGAGAGGCCGCCATCAGCCAGATCGTATTCGTCGCGGGCGAGATGGAGATCGACGCCGAGACCGCCGGGCGGGATGCCGATCGCGATATCGGCCGCCACGGCCTCGACGGAAAGGAGTGCCAGCAACAGCAGCGGAAGTGAAGGCAGGCGCATGATCGCGAAGATGCCCGATTGCAGGCGGGCGATCAATCCCCGGCGCCCCGGCAGGGGATCAGACGGCGACGCGGGAGGCGCCCGGATCGATCCGGTGGAACACGGCGCGATCGCGGCCCTGGCGCTTGGCCTCGTAGAGCGCGTTGTCGGCCGCGCGCAGGAAATCCTCGATGGTCTGGAACTTCGCCGATTCGCCATGGACCGCGATGCCGAGCGACGCCGTGACCGTCACTTCGGCTTCGGACGAGATCTGGTGCCGTGTCGTGCGGAATGCCTCGAGCAAACGCTCGCAACTGCGCCGGGCGCTGTCGTTACCCGAGCCAGGCAGGATCGCGACGAACTCCTCGCCGCCGTAGCGGGCGATGATGTCGCTGCCGCGGGTATGATGGCGGAGCAGGCGCGCCGCTTCGCGAATGATGTGATCGCCGGCGAGGTGACCATGCTCGTCGTTGACCGCCTTGAAGCGATCGAGATCGATGAAGATCACCGACAGCGGCCAGCCATGCTCGTTCGCGAGCTCGAGCTCGTCGAACAGCGCGCGCTGCAGGTAGGAGCGGTTGAACAGGCCGGTCAACACATCGCGGCGATTCTCTTCCTCGAGCTTGATCGTGCGGTTCTCGAGGATGCGCGCGGCCTTTTCCAGCATCATCGATTTCTGCATGACCTTGATATGCCTCAGCAGAATCAGCTCGCGCGCCTCGTTGATGATCAGATCGGGATTGCCATGCTCGTCGAGCTCGATGTCGAACAGCGGCGCGATCTCCGCGATCGCGGCGCTGACGCCCTCAAGGATCTCGACGAAGGACTGATCGCGAATGCCGAGCGATTGCGCGGCCTGCTTCATGACCTTCGGCAGAACCTCTTCCTTGTCGGTGACGCACCAGAGGTCGGCCATGTCGCTGGCCAGCGCAATGATGCGCACCTGCTGCTCGAGCGCCGGCCAGTCGGCGAGCCTGGACGCATCGCTGTTGTGACTGTGCAGGACCAGCGCGCGCAGGTTGTCGGGGAAGTTCCACTGCTGCAGCAGCCATGCGCCGATTTCGGCATGATCGACGCCCAGGGACTCGCGCTCGCGGCGGCATGCCGACTCGTGAGTGGACTTGCGTGAGATCGTTCCGCGATAGAGCTCCGGCAGCGCGCGCGTCAGCGCCAGCATGCCGATGTCCATCAGCAGACCGGCAAGGAACATGTCCTCCCGGTTCGGCAGCGCCAGGCGGTCGGCAAGGACCTGGGAGCAGGTCGCGGCGGCGAGCGAGCGTCGCCAGAAGACCGGATAATCGAATTGCGAATCCCGGCCGCGACTCAGGTTGTTGACGACCGAGAAACCGAGCGCCAGCGTAATCGTGCCTTCGAGACCGAACAGCGTGATCGCCTGGCGCAGGTTCTCGGTCTTGCGCTGGCGCGCATACAGCGGGGAATTCGCCATGCGCAGCATCTTCGCGGTCAGCGCCGGGTCGAGATTGATGACCTTCGCGACCTCGCCGATCGAGACCTCGGGATCCTGTCCGAGTTCGAGCACCCGCATGACGACGCCGACCGGACTCGGCAGATCGGCGCACTGGCTGATGCGCTTCAGCAGTTCCTTGTCCTGGATCGGAGCGCCCAGGATCGGGACGGAAGGTTTTCTGGTCGACATGCTGCGTCTTCTTTTTGTCTTGCAGTGGCCGGGGGCGCAGGCGCGCCGAACGGCGTCCGGACATACGGATATCATCGGACGATTGCGGGATTTCGTGAGGGCAAACCGTGCAGCATCGGCATTTCGCAGGCCTGCCTGGTTGCGGACCAGGATCATTAACCACATTATAAATAAGGGGTTATCTCGGGCGCGACAGGAAGGTGCGGCGTCCGGCGCCACTTGCAGGGGATGGAGGCCTCCGTCTGCCGGAGGCCGGCTGGGTCAGATCGTGAACAGGATACTGAACAGCAGGTACCCGACCGGACCGCACATCAGGACCAGACCGATGATTACGTTGGTGATGACATCTTCCGTATCGCTCATCGTCGCCCCTCCTTTTTCAGCCAGTGTTATTTCAGTGGTGGAAAGCTCCTGTATGGTTTGCACGGGACTGACCCGCGTCGTTCAAGGGGATGGTTTGAAGACCGTGGTGGAGAAATCCTATGCCTGTCCGCCCCGGCGCGCAAGACGGTGCCGAGCCGCAATCCGGGCCAGGGCTTGATGCTGTGACTCATTGAGAGAATTGGTCGGGGCGAGAGGATTTGAACCTCCGACCACCGCAACCCCATTGCGGTGCGCTACCAGGCTGCGCTACGCCCCGATTGAACTGTCGTTGTGCCGGTGAAGGCCGCCCGGATGATCGGCAGCCTGCGGATGATGAAGGATGCCGCTCAGGTCTTCAAGGTCTTCAGCAGATCCTCGAGTTCCTGCCGCATCTGGCGCACCACCTGGCGACTGCGGCTGGCATCGGTCTTGACCTCCTTGCCGGAGAGCTTTTGCCGGGCGCCGCCGATCGTGAACCCCTGCTGGTAGAGCAGATCGCGGATCTGGCGCACCAGCATCACATCATGACGCTGGTAGTAGCGGCGGTTGCCGGCCCGTTTGATCGGCGCGAGTTGCGGAAACTCCTGCTCCCAGTATCTCAACACATGCGGCTTGACGCCGCACAGATCGCTGACTTCCCCTATCGTGAAATAGCGCTTCCCGGGGATCGGGGGCAACGCGTCATTCCCGCTGGGTTCCAGCATGGGCCTCGACTCTTGCTTTTAGTTTTTGCCCAGGATGGAACGAAACCACCCGGCGTGCCGTAATCGGGATTTCTTCCCCGGTCTTCGGGTTGCGGCCAGGCCGTTCGTTTTTCTCTCTCAGGTTGAAATTCCCGAAGCCGGACAGTTTGACCTGTTGCCCGGTCTCGAGGGCATTGCGGATTTCCTCGAAGAACATCTCGACGAGATCCTTGGCTTCCCGCTTGTTCAGCCCGAACTCCTCGAACAAGCGCTCGGCCATGTCAGCCTTGGTCAGCGCCATTCTTGTTCACTCTCTCAGTGTTGCCCCGAACCGGTCCTGTAACTGCTCGAGCACCGCAGCGATCAGAACCTCCGTCTCCCCGTCGACAAGAGTGCGGGAAAAATCCTGCAAGGTCAAGCCCAAAGCGATGCTTTTCTTCCCGGAATCAATACCTTTACCTCGATAGATATCAAACAGGGTCAAGCTCTGAAGCAACGGGCCGGCGGTCTCGCGCACGCAATCGAGGATCGCGCCGGCGGCAATCTCATCGTCGACGATCAGCGCAAGGTCGCGACGCACGGACGGGAAGCGCGACAGTTCACGGAATGCCGGCGTCGCGCGTCGCGCAATGCGATCGATGAGGAGTTCAAACACGACGACATTGCGATGGATATCGAGTCGCTGCGAAAGCTGCGGATGCAGACTGCCGATCCACCCGATCTCGCGCCCATCGGCATCATCGATGCGCGCGGATTGCCCGGGATGCAGGGCCGCATGGGCGGCGGGCGTGAAGCGCCAGGCCTGCGCACCGCCGAGGACCGCAAGCACGGCCTCGACATCGGCCTTGATGTCATGGAAGTCGGCAGCGCGTTCCGGCAAGCCCCACTGCTCCGGGTCGGCATTGCCGCAGGCCAGGCCGGACAAAGTATTTTCTTCTTTTATTACATTGTCTTGAGAAATATATTTCGAGCCATGCTCGAAGAACAGGACGCGTCCCTGCTGGCGATTCAGGTTGTGGGCGCAGGCGCGCGCGAGGCCGGGCCACAGGCTGGTACGCATCACCGAGGTATCGACCGAGATCGGATTCGCGAGCCGGAGCGGCGCGTTGTCCGGATCGAACAGTCCCTGGCTGTCGGCATCGATGAAGCTGAAGGTCACGACCTCCTGCCAGCCGCGCGCCGCGAGCAGGCAGCGCGCGGCGGTCTTGCGTTCGCTGGCATCGTCCGGCGTGCGAATGCGCAGACCCGCATGCGGCGCGCGGGCGGGGATCGCTTCGTAGCCGTGCACGCGCGCGATCTCCTCGATCAGGTCCGACTCGATCGCGATATCGAAGCGAAACGACGGCGGCGTCACCTCCCAGCCGGCGGCCTTGGCGTCATGACGGACCGTCATGCCGAGACGCGTGAGGATGTCGCCGACCGCAGCCGGCTCGATCTCGTAGCCGAGCAATCGGCGCAGACGTTCGGCGCGCAGGCGCAACGCGGGACGCGGCGGCAGGTGCGCGGGCGAAGTCGCGTCGATGACCGGACCCGGCGTGCCGCCGGCGATTTCGAGGATCAGCCGGGTCGCGCGTTCGATCGCGCGCAGCGGCAGATCGAAGTCGACCCCGCGCTCGAAGCGGTGCGAGGAATCGGTATGCAGGCCGAGCCGGCGCGCGCGCCCGCTGATCGCGGACGGCGCGAAGAATGCGCATTCGAGAAACAGTGAACTCGTGGCTTCGCCGACCGCGCTGTCCTCCCCGCCCATGATGCCGGCGAGCGCAAGCGCCTTGCGGTCGTCGGCGATGACCAGCATGTCGTCGTCGAGCGTGAGTTGCCGGCCGTCGAGCAGCGTCAGCATCTCGCCCGCCCGGGCCTTGCGTACCTGGATGCCGCCCTCGATGCGCGCGAGATCGAAGGCATGCATGGGCTGGCCGAGTTCGAGCAGGAGATAATTGGTGATGTCGATAACCGCGCCGAGGCTGCGCAGCCCGCTGCGGCGCAGGCGTTCCTGCATCCACAGCGGCGTGCGCGCGGCCGGGTCGATACCGCGAATGATTCGTCCGAGATAGCGCGGACAGGCCGCCGGGTCGCGCAACCCGACCGCGATGCGCTCGTCGCTCGCCGCCACGACCGGCGTCATCGCGGGACCGCCGACCCCGGCGCGGCACAACACGCCGACCTCGCGGGCAATGCCGGCGACGCCGAGACAATCGCCGCGGTTCGGCGTCAGTCCGAGTTCGATCGTGACGTCGTCGAGCTCCATCAGCGCACGCAGGTCCATGCCCGTCGGCGCATCGTCCGGCAGTGCCATCAGTCCTTCGCCGCCCTCGCCGAGACCGAGTTCCCTCGCCGAACACAGCATGCCGGAGGACTCGACGCCGCGCAGCTTCGCGCGGCGGATCTTCGTGCCGTCCGGCAGCGTCGCGCCGACCACCGCCGTCGGCGCGCGCATGCCGGCGACGACATTCGCGGCGCCGCAGACGATCGTCAGCGGTTCGTCCATGCCGGCATCGACGCGGCACACCCGCAGGCGATCGGCCTCCGGATGCGGGCCGACCTCGAGGACATGACCGACGACGACGCCATCGAACGGCGGCGCGACCGGCGTCACCGCATCGACCTCGAGGCCGGCCATCGTCAGGCGCTCGGCGAGCACTGCGGTATCGATGCCGGGATCGACCCATTCGCGCAACCAGCGTTCGCTGAATTTCATCGCCCGGGACCGTCAGTTGAACTGGCGCAGGAAGCGCAGGTCATTGTCGAAGAACAGGCGCAGGTCGTTGACGCCGTAGCGCAGCATCGCGAGGCGCTCGACGCCGAGGCCGAAGGCGAAGCCGGTATAGCGCTCATTGTCGAGGCCGACATTGGCGAGCACCTGCGGGTGGATCATGCCGCAGCCCATGACCTCGAGCCAGCCGGTCTGCTTGCAGACGCGGCAGCCGTCGCCGCCGCAGATCACGCAGGCGATATCGACCTCGGCCGAGGGCTCGGTGAACGGAAAGTACGAGGCGCGGAAACGGATCGCGAGGTCGCGGTCGAAGAATGCGCGCAGGAAATCGGTCATCGTCCCCTTCAGTTCGGCGAAGCTGACCGCCTCATCGACCATGAAGCCCTCGACCTGGTGGAACATCGGCGTGTGGGTGACGTCGGAATCGCAGCGATAGACACGCCCCGGCGCGATCACACGCAGCGGCGGCGTGCGCTCGCGCATCACGCGAATCTGCACCGGCGAGGTATGGGTGCGCAGCAGCGTGCGCGCATCGAAATAGAAGGTATCGTGCATCGCCCGCGCCGGATGGTCGGACGGGATGTTCAGCGCCTCGAAGTTGTGGAAGTCATCCTCGATCTCGGGACCGGTCGCGACCTCGAAGCCGGCCTGCGCGAACAGCCCGGCGATGCGATCGAGCACTTGCATCACCGGATGCAGGCCGCCGGTCCCGCGGCCACGGCCCGGCAGCGTGACGTCGATGCGCTCGGCCGCGAGCCGGTGTTCCAGCGCTTCCGCGGCGAGCGCCGCGCCGCGCGCCTCGATCAGCGCGGTGAGCGAGGCCTTGGCCTCGTTGACGACCTGGCCGGCGCGCGGACGCTGGTCGGGCGGCAGGTCCTTCAGTTGCTTGAGCACGTCGGTGACGCGCCCGCTCTTGCCGAGATAACGGACACGCACCTGGTCGAGCGCCGCGGGATCGCGGGCGGCGACGATCTCGTTCTCCGCCTCTCTGACTATCGCATCGAGTTGTTGCACGATTCGATCGGGACTGTCCATGTTCGGGCTGCTGAAAAACAAAAAGGAAAGGCGCTGCCTTTCCTTTCCGGTCCAGACACGCTGACGCCGCGCCTACTTGCGGCGGCGGGCCTTGTCAGGCGGCAACCGCCGCCCGGGCCTTGTCGGCCAGCGCGGCGAAGGCGGCCTTGTCATGCACCGCCAGGTCCGCGAGCACCTTGCGATCGACCTCGATCGCCGCCTTCTTCAGGCCGTCCATCAGGCGGCTGTAGGAAAGGCCGCACTCGCGCGCGGCGGCGTTGATGCGGACGATCCACAACGCGCGGAATTCGCGCTTGCGATTGCGACGGTCGCGATAGGCATACTGGCCGGCCTTGGTGACGGCCTGCGTCGCGATGCGATAGACATTCTTGCGGCGACCGCGAAAGCCCTTGGCCTTCGCCAGCACCTTCTTGTGCCGGGCGCGCGCGGTAACTCCTCTCTTGACTCTTGGCATGGCGTGTTCTCGATCAGTTCAATGCGTCAGGCGTAAGGGAGCATCTGGCGCACGGCGCGCGTGTCCGAGGCATGGACCATGCCCTCGACGCGCAGCTGGCGTTTGCGCTTGCTGCTCTTCTTGGTCAGTATGTGGCTGCGGAAGCCCCGGCGATGCTTGAATCGGCCCGAGGCGGTGCGCGCAAAGCGCTTGGCCGCTCCACTGTGTGTCTTCAGTTTCGACATCCGTTCATTCCCCAGAAAAATTCGAAGATAAATCCGTCAAGCCCTGCGGCCTCAGGCCTCGGGTTGCGGCTGCCCCTGCGCCACCGGCTTCTTCTTGCCGGTCGCCGGCGCCAGCACCATCACCATCTGCCGCCCTTCGAGCTTCGGATACTGCTCGACCATCGCGTAATCCTCGAGGTCCTTCTCGACCCGCTGCAGCAGCTTGAGGCCGAGACGCTGATGGACCATCTCGCGGCCGCGAAACCGCAGCGTCACCTTCGCCTTGTCGCCGCTGCTCAGGAAGCGGATCAGGTTCTTCAGCTTGACCTGATAATCGCCCTCGTCGGTGCCGGGGCGAAACTTCACTTCCTTGACCTGGATCTGTTTCTGCTTCTTGCGCGCCGCGTGGCGCTTCTTGCTTTCCTCGAAGATGTACTTGCCGTAGTCCATCACTCGGCAGACCGGCGGTTGCGCCGTGGGCGCTACTTCGACCAGATCCAGGCCCGCCTCCTCGGCGACCTTGTTTGCCTCAGCGATGGCGACGACGCCGAGCTGTTCTCCGTCCGGACCGACGAGCCGCACCTGCGGCACCGTGATGGCCTCATTCAATCGCAATTCTTTGTCCGAAGCTATTCCCTAGTCCTCCAAAACAATGCGGCCGTAGCACGCTATCTCGGACTCCAGGCGATCGGCGAAGGCCTCGATGCCGAGGCTTCCCAGATCCCTGCCGTCTCGCGTGCGCACGGCCACGGAATTTTCTGCCATCTCCCGGTCGCCGACGACCAGCAGGTAGGGCACACGTTGCAGTGTATGCTCGCGGATTTTAAAGCCTATTTTCTCATTTCTCAAGTCTGTTTCGACGCGCAGGCCGCGGCCGGCGAGCCGGGAGGCGACCTCGGCGGCGTAACCGGCCTGGCGATCGGTGATATTCAGGACCACCGCCTGGAGCGGGGAAAGCCAGGCGGGCAGCCAGCCGGCGTGTTCCTCGATCAGGATCGCGATGAAGCGCTCCAGCGAGCCCAGGATCGCCCGGTGCAGCATGACCGGGACCTGCTTGCTGCCGTCCTCGGCGATATAGACGGCCCCGAGCCGGCCCGGCATCGAGAAATCGACCTGGATCGTGCCGCACTGCCAGACCCGGCCGATGCAGTCCTTCAGCGAGAACTCGATCTTGGGGCCGTAGAAGGCGCCCTCCCCCGGCTGCAGATCCCAGGCCAGGCCCTTCGCGTTCAGTGCCTGCTCGAGCGCATGCTCGGCCTTGTCCCACGAGGCGTCGTCCCCGACCCGGTTCTCCGGGCGGGTCGACAGCTTGATCAGGATCTCCGTGAAACCGAAATCGGCGTAGACCTTGAACAGCAGGTCGATGAATTGCGCGACCTCGGCCTGGATCTGGTCCTCGGTACAGAAGATATGGGCGTCGTCCTGCACGAAGTTGCGCACCCGCATCAAGCCGTGCAGCGTGCCCGACGGCTCGTTTCTGTGACAGGAGCCGAACTCGGCCATGCGCAACGGCAGGTCGCGGTAGCTCTTCAGGCCCTGGTTGAAGATCTGGATATGGCAGGGGCAGTTCATCGGCTTGATCGCGTAGTCGCGATTCTCGACATGGGTCGTGAACATGCCGTGCGCGAACTTGTCCCAGTGCCCGGACCGCTCCCACAGCGAGCGGTCGACGACCTGCGGCGTGCGCACCTCCTGGTAGCCCTGCCCGCGCAGCAGCTCGCGGATGTACTGTTCGATGACGCGGTAGATCGTCCAGCCGCGGTCGTGCCAGAACACCATGCCCGGCGCCTCTTCCTGGGTATGGAACAGTCCGAGCTGCTTGCCGATGCGGCGGTGATCGCGCTTCTCGGCCTCCTCGAGGCGATGCAGGTAATCCTTGAGGTCGTCCTTGCTGCCCCAGGCCGTGCCGTAGATGCGCTGCAGCATCTCGTTGCGCGAGTCGCCCCGCCAGTAGGCGCCGGCGAGCTTGGTCAGCCTGAAGGCCTTGAGCCGCCCGGTCGACGGCACATGCGGGCCGCGGCACAGATCGATGAACTCGCCCTGCCCGTACAGCGAGATCTCCTCGCTGGCCGGGATGTCCTCGATGATGCGTGCCTTGTATTCCTCGCCGATGCCGCGGAAGAATGCGGCGGCCTCGTCGCGCGGCATGAGCTTGCGCGCGACCGGCAGATCCTGCGCCGCGATCTCCTGCATGCGCTTCTCGATCGCCTCGAGATCCTCCGGCGTGAAGGCGCGCTCGAAGGCAAAATCATAGTAGAAACCGTTCTCGATGACCGGGCCGATCGTCACCTGCGCCGACGGGAACAGCTGCTTGACCGCCTGCGCGAGCAGGTGGGCGCAGGAATGACGAATGATGTCGATTCCTTCGGGATCCTTCGCGGTGACGATGCCGAGCGCGACGTCGCGGTCGATGACGGTGGACAGATCGACGAGCCGGCCGTCGACGCGACCGGCGAGCGCGGCGCGCGCCAGCCCCGGGCCGATCGCCGCGGCGACCTCTGCCACGGTGACGGGGGCCTCGAAGCGCCGCGTGCTGTTATCGGGGAGCGTGACTGTGGGCATACCCTGTACCGGCCTGACCCTGGCCGGTCGACCGTCGGACAAGCACAGGGTGGCAATAAAAAAAGCACTGTGTTCACAGTGCCCGATGCAATTGGTAGGCGCGATTGGACTCGAACCAACGACCCCCACCATGTCAAGGTGGTGCTCTAACCAACTGAGCTACGCGCCTGTAATCCGGCACCCAAGATACTCGATAGGCCCGCTTCTGGCAAGCAAGATCATGGCGGAGAAGCCTTTTGCCTGCCTGCCCGTCCACGGTTCTGTGTCCGTGCCATAGCCGTTGTCGGCTCATGCCGTCCATGACACGCATAAATACGTCCCTGTAGCTCTCGCCCGCATCCCTGCGGGCGAAGGTCATGGACGACATGAGCCGACAACGGCCCGGGAGTTCGTGCAGACGGCTGGGTCCTGGCTTCGCGGGCCGCGGCACGATCTTGACCAGGCTGTTGAAGCGGTCCCCCGGCGGCTTTCCGCAGCGAAGTCAAGCGCAGCCTCGCCGGAGCCCGAAGGGTGCCGCGCAGCGGCAGCGAGGCGAGCCATTCGCGGAGGAAAGC
>JBJHCZ010000014.1:0-72931 GCA_050486285.1 Chromatiales bacterium | reverse complement strand
GGCCTGCTTCAGGATCGCCAGAATCTGGCTGTCGCTGTATCGGGATTTCTTCATGTAGAACCTCCTCGGTCGTACAGTACGAGAAAATTCTACTTCTGGACAACGCTAGTTTGCGGGGGGATTACCGGTCGGGCGATAGCTGCCGTTGAAGGCGAGGTAGAACTTCGTATCGGTGCGCGAGGCCGGCAGTTTGCGTTCGAGGACGCCGGCGCCCAGCTCAGCGCCGACCGAGAACCTCGCAAATTCACTCGCGGCATGGGCCGCGCCGCCGGTCGCGAGGAACAGCAGCCCGGACAGGAGGATTCGCGATGTGATTATTCCGCTGTCCATCGGCATCGGCATACTGTACTGCCGCTGATGGGTGAAGGGCCAGCCCTTTCGGGCCGGCCCCCTGCGATGACCGGAACTACACCCGCGCGCCGAAGATGCGCTTGAGGGTGCCGTCCTTGTCGATGATGTGGTGCTTCAGCGCGCCGGCGGTATGCAGCAGGATGCCGATGACCAGCGCCCAGGCGACGATGCCGTGGATCGAGCGGAAGAAGGAAGCGAGTTCCGCATGATGGGCGATGACCCTGCGCGGATTCTCCGGATCGGGATTGCGCGCGACGATCTCGAAGCCGAACACCGCGACACCGGTGCCGCCGAGCGACGACATCAGAAAACCCGACAGCGGCATCAGGATCGTGCCAAGCAGCAACACCCAGTGGACGGTCTTCGCGAGTATGCGTTCATGGCTCGGATAATTGCCGACCGGGACCGGCCAGCCCTCCCTGATACGCACGATCACCCGCGCGGCAGCAATGAAGAAGATGATGACGCCGAACGACTTGTGCCACGGGTACAGCGCGAAGGTTTCCGTTTCGGTCATATAGATGCCGACGCCCAGCATCGCGATCACCGCGACGCCGACGAGCCAGTGCAGCGCGACGGTGGCGTGACTGAGTTGTCTGCGGGCAACATAACTCATCGTGAAGCTCCTTTTCTGTCGATCACCTGTCAATGATACCCGAGATGACCGCGACATATCGCATGGAATAAGCCTGAAAAATCTGTGTATTCAGGATACGACGCGATTATCGTACAGGTTTCAGCGCGCGCGAAGAGTGACCGGGTTCCGATTCTCCGTGATCACGCAAGATCGAAGCGATCGAGATTCATGACCTTGTTCCAAGCCGCCACGAAGTCCTGCACGAACTTCTCCTTCGCATCCGCGCCCGCGTAGACTTCCGCGAGCGCCCGCAGTTGCGAATTCGAGCCGAACACGAGATCGACGCGCGTGCCCGTCCACTTCACCTTGCCGGTCTTGCGGTCGCGGCCTTCGAACACGTCATGCGCATCGGAGACCGGCTTCCACTCCGTGCCCATGTCGAGCAGATGGATGAAGAAGTCGTTGGTGAGCGTCTCCGGCTTTCTGGTGAATACGCCGTGCTTCGCGCCGCCGACATTGGCGCCGAGCATGCGCAGGCCGCCGACGAGGACCGTCATCTCCGGCGCGGTCAGCGTCAGCAGCTGGGCACGATCGACGAGCAACTGCTCGGCGGAGACCGGCAGCCCGTCTTTCAGGTAATTGCGGAAGCCGTCGGCGACCGGCTCGAGCACCGCGAAGGACTCGACGTCGGTCTGGTCCTGGCTCGCGTCCATGCGGCCGGGCCTGAACGGCACCTTCACGGCGACGCCGGCCTTCTTCGCGGCCTGCTCGACGCCCGCGCAGCCCGCGAGCACGATCAGGTCCGCGAGCGACACCTGCTTGCCGCCCCTCGCCTTCTTGTTGAACGCCGCCTGGATGCCCGCCAGCGTCTTCAGCACCTTCGCAAGCTGCGCCGGCTGGTTCACTTCCCAGCCTTTCTGCGGGGCGAGGCGGATGCGCGCGCCGTTGGCGCCGCCGCGCTTGTCCGAGCCGCGGAAGGTCGAGGCCGACGCCCACGCCGTGGATACCAGCTTCGCGACCGACAGCTTCGACGCGAGGATCTGTTTCTTGAGGTCGGCGATATCCTTGTCGCCGATCAGCTTGTGATCGACCTCGGGGATCGGGTCCTGCCAGATCAGTTCGTCCTTTGGCACCTCCGGCCCGAGATAGCGCGCGCGCGGACCCATGTCGCGGTGCGTCAGCTTGAACCACGCGCGCGCAAACGCATCGGCGAAGGCCTGCGGATCGTCGAGGAAACGGCGCGAGATCTTGCCGAAGCCCTGATCGAAGCGCAGCGTCAGATCGGTGGTCAGCATCGTCGGCTTGTGGAACTTGCCGGGGACATGCGCATCGGGAATGATCTCCGGCGCGTTCTTCGCGATCCACTGCTTCGCGCCGGCCGGCGATTTCGTCTGCTCCCATTCGTATTTATAGAGGATCTCGAGGAAACTGTTGCTCCACAGCGTCGGGGTCTTCGTCCAGGTGACCTCGAGGCCGCTCGAGACCGTGTCCGCGCCGCGACCGGATTTATAGTTGCTGATCCAGCCGAGGCCTTGCGCCTCGAGCGGCGCGGCTTCGGGGTCCGGGCCCTTGTGCGACTCGGGCGCGGCGCCGTGACACTTGCCGAAGGTATGACCGCCCGCGATCAGCGCGACGATCTCCTCGTCGTCCATCGCCATCCGACCGAAGGTCGCGCGAATGTCCTTCGCGGCGGCCAGATAGTCGCCGCTCGCATCCGGGCCTTCCGGATTCACATAGATGAGACCCATATGCGTCGCGCCGAACGGCCCGAGGTCGCGATCGCCGCTGAAACGTTTGTCGGTGCCCAGCCACGCCACCTCTTCGCCCCAGTTCACATCCTCGTCCGGCTCCCACACGTCCGCGCGGCCGCCGCCGAAACCGAAGGTCCGGAAGCCCATCGACTCCAGCGCGACATTACCGGCGAGGATCATCAGGTCGGCCCAGGAGATCCGCTTGCCGTACTTCTGTTTGATCGGCCAGAGCAGGCGCCGCGCCTTGTCGAGATTGACGTTGTCGGGCCAGGCGCCGAGCGGCGCAAAGCGCTGCTGTCCGCGACCGCCGCCGCCGCGACCGTCGGTGACGCGGTAGGTGCCGGCGCTGTGCCACGCCATGCGGATGAACAGCGGCCCGTAGTGACCGAAGTCCGCCGGCCACCAGTCCTGAGAATCGGTCATCAGCTTGACCAGGTCCTTCTTCAGGCCCTTGTAGTCGAGCTTCTTGAATTCCTTTGCGTAGTTGAAACCCTTGCCCATCGGGTCGGACTTCGTGGAATGCTGGTGCAGCAGTTCAAGACGCAGGCGGTTCGGCCACCAGTCGCGATTGGTGCGGCCGACGCCGGCGATGTGGGTGAAGGGGCATTTCGCTTCGGTAGACATGGGCGCTCTCCTTGCTGTCAGAACCGGGGTCGTGCGGTCAATGTACTACAGCGTGACCGCCGGCATCTAGCCGCGAAACGCCGCCTCGATCACGGCGACATCGATTTTCTTCATCGTCATCATGGCGTTGAACGCGCGCCTGGCGGCGGAGCGATCGGGGCTGGTATAGGCCTTGATCAACGCGATCGGGGTAATCTGCCAAGAGACGCCCCACTTGTCCTCGCACCAGCCACACTCGCTCTCCCGGCCGCCGTTACCGACGATCGCGTTCCAGTATCGATCGGTCTCGGCCTGATCTTCCGTGGCTACCTGGAACGAGAACGCTTCGTTGTGCCTGAACTCGGGCCCGCCGTTGAGCCCCAGGCAGGGAATGCCCATCACGGTGAACTCGACGGTCAATACATCCCCTTGCTTGCCCGACGGATAGTCGCCCGGCGCGCGATGCACCGCGCCGACGGATGAATCGGGAAAAATACTGGCGTAGAACCGCGCCGCCTCCTCAGCCTCGCGATCGTACCAAAGACAAATCGTGTTCTTTGCAATCTTCGTCATGCTGACCCTCCATCCGGTAACTACTCAGGGCAGACTTTCAGCCGCGATCAATCGATGTTCTTTCAGAAATCTTCCCTTCTTTCCTGTCTGTTACCTTGTGCACATTGCCATTCTTATCGTAAGTCGTCCATTCGCGAACAGGAACACCATCCTCGAAGTGGCCAGAGCGCATGAGTGTCCCGTCCTTGCGAAACCACTGCCAGTAACCGACTGGCAAGCTGCCTTGAACCTGCCCCTTCGCCCATACGGATCCATCCTTATGGTATTGAGTAAATACTTCGGTCTTTGCTTTGTCTGGTTGCATGGGAATCACCGGCGGTGTCATGATTTTCCTCGTGACGACCAAGATCAGTGGCGGAAGCATGTTGGCGCGGCCTTTGCGCACGCAAAGGGCGTGTCAACATGCTTCCGCCCATCTGGATCGACTTGTTAGGGGCTACCGCCGGCGCTAGAATGTCTAAACTGCTGGTTTCAGGAGGCCTTATGGCGAGCAAACTCCTTGAGCGGCTGCGTTCCGAACTTTTGGCGCTTTCCGAATCCGAACGAGCGGAGCTGGCCCACGATCTGATACAAAGCCTCGATGCACCTCGCGATACCGGCGTAGAAGATGCCTGGGACAAGGAAATCTCACGGCGGATCGCCGAAGTAGACACGGGCCAGGCAAAATTCCTGGATCGGGAAGAATTCCGGAGGAGAATGCGGGCAAGACTTGAGGCCCGATAGTGCGCCTTGTACGAATTCTCCATCAAGCTGCAGAAGAAGCTGAAGCAGCTGCGGCTTGGTACGAAAGTGAACGACATGGCCTCGGGGTTGAATTTTCCGATGCCATCGACGCCGCAATTGACATTATAGAAGACGGATTCCTCCCCCTCTCTCCCATGCCCGGACAGTCCGGGACGAAGGGAGCCAAGCGGCTTATTCTGAGGCGCTTCCCATACGACATCGTTGTAGTAGAACGGGATGATGAAGTAATTGTAGTTGCATTCGCTCATCATTCTCGTAAGCCTGGTTACTGGCTGGATCGTATTCGTCCCTAACGCTACCCATCAGCCGCGCCGCTTTTTGGCGTCGGCTGGATGGGCTGGTTATGCAGCCGATACATTGAGCTTTCGGACATGCTTAAGATCTACGTTTTGTCTCGCATACCACAAGTCGTACTGGTCCTGCATTGCCAGCCAACTCTCCGGAGAACGTCCAAGGGTCTTCGATAAACGCAGCGCCATCTCTGGAGAGATATTGCTCTCTCCATTCAGGAGCCGGTTGAACGTAGACGCAGAAACACCTAGGTTGTAGGCCACCTGTCGCGCACTGATACCGAAGGGAGTGAGGTAGATTTCCCGAATAAACTCGCCAGGGTGCGGTGGGTTATGCATAGCCATCAGTGATAGTCCTCGTAATTCAGTGAATAGGCATTGCCGTCACGAAACTCAAAAGTGATGCGCCAGTTGCCGCTCACCGAAATCGCCCATTCCCCCTTCCTATCGCCCTTCAACGGGTGCAAGGCAAAACCTGGAACATCCATATCCTCGATCTCGGTAGCAGTATCCAGCGCAGACAACAGCATTCGAAGCTTCTTGGCATGTGCTGGCTGGACGCCCGTCACACGGCCTTCCTCGAAAAAGCGGCGCAGTCCCTTGTGCCGAAACGACGTAATCATGAGGCGATTATAGCGTGTTGCGCATTACGCTACAAGGCGGCAGTAGCTGGAGGCTGCATAACGCTTGTGCTCAGACGCGCTTGACGGCGACCGCCCGGAGCGGCAGCGAAGGAAGAAAGCTGTCAAGCGTTGTCTGGAGCACATTGTTCGGCTTTCCTTATTCTCGCTCACCCCGCAATACATACATTGCGCCGTGAATTACCGCGAGGACATCAACCTGATCAGCCTTGATATGATAGATGATCCTGAATTGTCCGGAGAATACTTCCCGTATTTGATCCAGGTCATATTCTGGTACTCGACGACCTGACATAGGAAACGCACCGATCTGTTGCGACTTCCTTGTAATCTGATCAACCGTCCGGAGGGCATAGGTTTCTGAGTTCTGTGCAATATACGCATATATCGCATCCAGATGTGCCTCGGCCGTTTCGGTCCAATGCACTTTCATTCAGGTAATCCGTATTTTTTCCTTACCTCTGCGACATCCTTTGTTCTTCCGGCAATACTGTCGCTTAGTCCTTTTTCAATGGCCTCTCGCACGTATATTTCACGCATTAAGTCGTCCCACGTAGCATCTGCCGGCAACTGATCCACCAGCTTATGGGCTTCATCTTTACTGATCTTCGTGGACATCTTTATAGTCCTCCATCTGGCAGATATTTCTCAGGGCACATCTAGCCGAACAGTGTATTAGGCCGACGCGGCAATATTGGTGATAGACGGATTCCATATATCACTGTCTCCAATCACCGCTCCGGCGCTGATTTCTGGAAGATACGCCACCCATCCGGTGATGAGAAGTCCTTGCCTGGCAGATGGTAGGCGATCATCCCGGCGCTCGGCCCCCGTGATGATCAACCATTCTTCCGCCGATGCTAGGCCGCATCCGCATAGCATTGTTCGCATGGTCAGACAAAGGACTAGCCAATTGGTATTAGTCTCGGCCAGTGCTGATCGGAAATGACGCTGCCATCAATCAACCGCCACCCTTATCCCATCCCCAATCCGATCCCCCGGATGTGTAATGACGACCTCCCCCTCCGCCAACCCCTCCAGCACCTGCGTCCGCAACCCGCTGCGCCTGCCGATCGTGACCGCCTTCTGCATCGCCCGCCCGTCGCGGACGACAAAGACCGCCCAGCGGTTGTCGGTGCGGAACAGCGCGCTGGTCGGCACGTGCAGCACATCGTCGCCTTCCCACAATATGAACCTGGCCTCGATGCGGAAGCCGTCGCCGAGGTGTTCCCACTGCTCGCGCGGGGACGCAATCCCGACCAGCACCGGTACGCGCTGTTCGTCGACGCCGAGCGCGGAGACGCGGGTGAAGCCGGAGGGTTCGATGCGGCGGACGCGGCCTTCGAGGTCGTCGCCGCCGCCCCAGCGTTCGATGATGACGCGCATGCCGGGGCGCACGCGCACGGCGTCGACCGACAGCAGGTCGACCTGGATCTCGAGGTCGTTGGCGAGGTCACCGATCTCGAGGATCTGTTCGCCGGCCTGGGTCGGGCCTTCGCAGCAGCGGTGGCGTTTGGTGATCGTGCCGGCGATCGGCGCGCGCACGGCGAGCGTCGGCTGGTCGCCGGGCGAGCGTTCGCCGTCGGCGATCTGCAGGTTCGCGCGCGCGGACTCGAGTTCGAAGCGGGCGACGTCGACGGTGTGGCGCGCGGCGCGTTCGGCGGCGCGGGCGGCGTCGCGCTGGCTCAGGCGGCGGTCGCGTTCTTCGGCGGCGGTCAGCTTGCGGTCGAACAGCGACTGCGCGCGCTCGTATTCCGATTGCGCGAGGCGATGCTGCGACTGCTGCGTTTCGAGATTGGCCTCGGCGGCCTCGAGACGCGCGCGCGCCGCGGACACCGCCTCGCGCGCCTGTTCGCGGCTGCGCGCGTCGAGCGCCGGCGCCGGCAGGGCCTCGAGTTCGAACAGCACGTCGCCGGCCTCGACCGCATCGCCGGGTTCGAGCGCGACGCGGCGCAGGTAGCCGTGGATCGGCGCCGACACGATATAGGGGTCGCGCAGCCGGGTGCGGCCCTCGTCCTCGACGTATTCGGCGAAGTGGCCGCGCTCGACCTGCGAGACGCTGGCCGGGATCGGTACGGGCCTGAGCACGAACGCGAGCAGGGCGACGATCGCGAGCGCGACCAGCGCGGTGAAGACCTTCTTTTTCGTGCTCATCGCATTACCTTAGCATCATTCGACGGTTTTCAATGCCGACACCATGTCGAGACGGTGCAGGCGGCGGGCGATCAGCAGCACCGACAGCACCGACGCGAGCAGCACCCCGGCCGCTGCGAGCGCGTAGGTGCGCGGCGTGATGATGAACGGGATGCGGAACAGGTCGATGCTGATCGCCTCGTTGATGATCCACGCGAAGCCGGTGCCGAACAGCCAGCCGAGCGGGATCGCGAACAGGGACAGCAGCATGATCTCGCCGATCAGGATCCAGCCGACCTCGGCGCGGGTGAAGCCGAGCACGCGCAGCGTCGCCAGCTCGCGGGCGCGCTCGGCGAACGCGATGCGGGCGTTGTTGTAGACCACCGCGAACGCGATCGAGCACGCGAGCCCGAGCATGATGCCCATGATGATCAGCGCGGTGTCCTCGATATAGCTGCGGAAGTTGGTCTCGACCTCGGCGATCTGGCCGATGCTGGCGATGCGCGGCACCTCCCACAGCCTCGCGAACAGCTCCGCCTCGCGCGAGCGATCGGTCAGCAGCCACGCGCCGGAGATCGCCGGACCCTCGCGCATCAGCCGGTTCAGCGCGCGCCGCTCCATGTAGGCGCTGACGCCGATCGGCTCGTCGACGGTGCCGGCGAGCTGCGCCGACAGCGTGCGGCGATGCCCCTCCATGACCTCGACCTGGACGAAGTCGCCGGGCTTCAGGCCGAGGTAATCGGCGAGATAGCCGGTCATCAGCAGGCCCTCGGGCGGCAGGCGCACCGGGCGATAGCTCGCGTCGATCAGGCTGTGCAGGCGCGGCTCCTCGTCGAGACCGAGGATCGCGGTGCGGTATTCGCGCGCGCCGTGGACGAGGCGCACCGGCACGCTGCGGTAGGTCTCGACGAAGTGGACGCCCGGCTGGGCGCGCAGCTCGGCCGCGGCGCGCTCCGGCGTCGGCTCGCTGAACGCGAGGTGCACGTCCATCTTCAGCACCAGGCGGTACTGGGTATCGAGCAGGTGATCGATCGCGTTGAACTGGTAACCGCCGACCAGCAGCAAGGAGGCCGACAGGCCGATGCCGATCACCGACATCGTCGCCTTGAAGCGGTGGCGGGTCAGGTTGCGCAAGACCATCAGGCTCGGCTGGTCGAGCAGGCGGCCGAGCGGCGAGCGCTCGAGCCAGCCCTGGCGAAAGGCCTCCGGCGCCGGCGGTCGCATCGCCTCGGCCGGCGGCAGCCTGGCGGCGCCGAGCACCGCGCGGAAGGTGCCGAGCAGCGCGGCAATGAGCGCGATCGCCAGCCCGAGTACGAGGATGCGCGGCTGGAAGCGCATGCTCAGCTCGGGAAAGCGGAAGTACTCGGCATAGACTGCGGCGATGCCCTGTCCGGCCCAGGCGCCGAAGGCGATGCCGATGACGCTGCCGATGAGGACGATCAGCCCGGTCATCTGCGCATAGTGCAGCGCGATCGCGCGATTGTCGTAGCCGAAGGCCTTGAGCACCGCGAGCTGCTGGCGCTGGGTGCGGATGATGCGCGCCATCAGCACATTGAGCAAGAACGCGGCGACGCCGAGGAAGATCGCCGGCAGGATGATCGCGTGGACCTCGAGCTGCTCGATCTCCTGGGTCAGGAAGCGATGCGAGAGCTGGTCTTCGCGGTCATGGGCGCCGATGCCGCCGTACGGCGCCAGCACCCGGTCGACGGCCTCGATGACCTCGACCGGGTTGGCGCCGGCCTGCAGCGTCATCACCACGTTGTTGAATGCGCCGTCCATCGCGAAGGCGTTGCCGAGCGCGCGGCGGTTCATCCACATCAGCGCGAAGCGCTCGAAGTCCGGGATCAGGTCGGCGGGGCCGAGCTGGTAGATGAACTCCGGCGACAGCACGACGCCGCTGACGGTCAGGGTCTCGAGCCGGCCGTTGATGATCGCGCGCAGGCGGTCGCCGGCGCGCAGGCCGTGGGCCTGGGCAAACGGCTCGCTGATCGCGACCTGGTCGGAGCGGCCGGACTCGGGCAGGCCGCCCTCTCTTATATAGAGTCGGTTGAGATCCGGCTGGCGGCCGTCCGGGATCGACAGCAGGAGGCCGCGCACCGGGTCGGCGAAGCCCGCGACCTCGAGCCTGACCGGCGCGACGACGCGGGTCTCGACGAGATTGACGCCGGGGATCTCGCGCAACCGCCCGGCGACGCCCTCCGGCGCGCGCTTGAGGTCGCTGAAGATCTCGGCGAAGTTGCCGGTCTCGTAGAAGCGGTCCTTCGACAGCGAGATCGCGTCGAGCGCCGTCACCGACAACACCAGCACCATGACGCCGGCGCCGATGACCACCGCGATCGCCGCGACCTGGCCCTTCATCTGGCCGAGGTCGCGCAAGAGCTTGCGGTTCAGCGCGCTGATCACCAGGACAGCTCGTCGGGGCGCTTGCGCGCGGGATTGGCGCGGATCTCGGAGACGCGGCCGTCGCTGATCCGGATCACGCGGTCGGCCATCTCGCCGATGACCGCGTTGTGGGTGATGACGACGGTCGTCGTGCCGAGCTCGCGGTTGATGCGGGCGATCGCCTCCAGCACCTGCACGCCGTTCTTCGAATCGAGCGCGCCGGTCGGCTCGTCGCATAGCAGCACCGCCGGCTGCTTCGCGATCGCACGCGCGATCGCGACGCGCTGCTGCTCGCCGCCCGAGAGCTGCGACGGGAAGTGATCCATGCGCTGTTCGAGGCCGACGAGCGCGAGCGCCGCTTCAGGGGTGATCGGGTTGCGGCTGATCTCGGTGACGATCGCGATGTTCTCGCGCGCGGTCAGGCTCGAGATCAGGTTATAGAACTGGAACACGAAGCCGACATTGTCACGACGGAACGCGGTCAGCACCTTGTCGGGGGCGTTGACGAGGTCCTGCTCGCGGTAGCGCACCGTGCCGCCGGTGGCATGGTCGAGACCACCGAGGATATTGAGCAGGGTCGACTTGCCGGAGCCGGAGGCCCCGAGCATGACCGTCAACTCGCCGGCGTAGAGGTCGAGGTCGACGCCCCGCAGGGCATGGATCTCGACCTCGCCGACGACATAGGTCTTGGTCAGGCCGCGGGTCGCAAAGACGACCTCGGTCCGGCCGCTGGCGGCGGGCTCGATCAACAGGCGCTCCCTGCGGGTGGCTGCGACGGGTTTCGCTGAATATCAGCGATTTTATTGTTGATATTCAGGGGGCGCAAACGCCCGTGACTGAACCCCGGCGCCGGGGCTGGGTCAGAATGAAATAATGCTGATAAACTGCGGACTTGTGTTCCGCGCCCGGCGGCCGATGACCGGGCATGGGGTCAGCGCCCTTCGGGGTCTGACCCCGAGGCTCCGACCCCATAACATGCGATGACGGCCATGGATAAACGCTTCACCTCCAAAGACTTCGTGCTGCTGTCCGCGCTGTCGATCCTGCTGCTCGTGCTGCTGCTGGTGATGTACCAGGTCGACCGCCAGTGGACGAAGATGGAGCAGATGACCCGGGTCATGAGCGAGCAGGCGCAGGACCTGCGCACGCTGCGCGGCGCGATGCAGTCGGTCGAGCGGCGCCTGCGCGACGGCGTCGCGGTATCGGGCGCGGCCGGCGGCGGCCAGACCGATGTCGACGAGGTCCCCGCGGCGTTCCGCCGCGCGATCGCGGCCAGCGAAAAGGACGACTTCCAGACCGGCGACGCGCTGGTGCTCGCCTTCGGCACCGGACTCAAGACCCTGACGCCGACGATCTCGACCGACGCCTATTCGTCCGAGGTCCAGTCCTACGTACTCGAGTCGCTGCTGGTGCGCGACCCGGACACCCTCCAATGGCAGGGCCTGATCGCGCGCGACTGGGAATACAGCGTGGACGGGTTGACCATCACCTTCCGGCTGCACGAGGGCGTGACCTTCTCCGACGGCATGCCGCTGACTGCCGAGGACATTGCGTTCACCTTCGCATTCATCATGAACGACGCGATCGCCGCGCCACGCGACCGCGCCTATCTCGAGAAGGTCGAATCGGTCACCGCGACCGGCCCCTACGAGGTCGCGTTCCGCTTCAATGAACCGTATTTCAACAGCCTCCAGCTCGCCGGCAGCATGGCGATCATGGCGCGCCACTTCTACGAACCGTTCCTCGAGCGGCCCGAGGACTTCAACCAGTCGCGCGGCCTGCTGTTCGGCTCGGGTCCGTACCGCCTGCCCGACCCGCGCGGCTGGACGCCGGACCAGGGCCGCGTCGAACTCGAACGCAACCCGCGCTACTGGGGCCCGGTGCAGCCGCCGTTCGACCGCGTGATGTGGCGGGTCATCGAGAACGACGCCGCGCGCCTGACGACCTTCCGCAATCGCGAGATCGACGTCTACGGCGCCAGCCCGCGCGAATACCAGCGCCTGCTCGACGACCGCGACCTGCGCGCGCGCACCCATCACTTCGAATACATGGCGCCGACCGCCGGCTACAACTACATCGGCTGGAACCAGGAGCGCAACGGCGCGCCGACCCGCTTCGCCGACCGGCGCGTACGCCAGGCGATGACGCTGCTGACCGACCAGCAGCGCATCATCGACGAGATCATGCTCGGCTTCGCCGAGGCCGCGGTCAGCCCGTTCAGTCCGCGCAGTCCGCAGCACGATCCCGCGCTCGTGCCGCGGCCATTCGATGCCGGCAAGGCCCTCGCGCTGCTGAAGGAGGCCGGCTTCGAGGATCGCAACGGCGACGGCGTGCTGCAGGGGCCGGACGGCCAGTCGTTCGACTTCGAGCTGGTGTTCTTCCAGGACAACGAGGACACCCGCCGCATCGTGCTGTTCCTGCGCGACCTCTACGCGCGCGTCGGCATCGTGCTCAGGCCCAAGCCGACCGAGTGGTCGGTGATGCTCGACCTGATCAACCGCAAGGACTTCGACGCGATCACGCTCGGCTGGACCAGCAACGTCGAGATCGACATCTTCCAGATGTTCCATTCGACCCAGACGATGGCCGGCGGCGACAACTTCGTCCACTACCGCAATCCCGAGTTCGATCGCCTCGTCGATCAGGCGCGCGCCGAGGTCGACGTCGACGCGCGCATGCCGCTGTGGCACGCCGCCGAGCGCATCCTCTACGAGGATCAGCCCTATACCTTCCTGATGCGGCGCAAGACGCTGGCGTTCCTCGACCGTCGCCTGCACAACCTGGAGATCACCAATCTCGGGCTGAACATGAGCCGCGTGCCGGTCGAGATCTACGTGCCGGGGCCGCTGCAGAAGTATTCCCGCTGATCCCGGGGACCGATGCATACCTATATCCTGCGTCGTTTGCTGCTGATGATCCCGACGCTGCTCGGGATCACGATCGTCGTGTTCACGATCATGGCGGCCTCCCCGGGCGGCATCAGCGCGCAGAGCCTGGTCGACGGCATGAACCTCGAGCCGCAGGCGAAGAAGGCGCTCGAAGACTATTACAACAAGCGCTACGGTCTCGACCAGCCGGCGCCGATCCAGTACCTGCGCTGGCTCAACAACGTCTCGCCGGCCGGTTTCACCTTCGACGACGACGGCAAGGTTGCCGGCTTCTCGCTGTTCAAGGGCTCCGATCTCGGCATGAGCTTCCGCTACGGCCGCTCGGTGATGGACCTGGTGCAGGAACGCCTGCCGATCACGCTGTTGCTGAACGTGATCTCGATCCCGATCATCTATATCATCGCGATCAGCGTCGGCGTCTACGCCGCGACCCAGCGCGGCCGCGGCTTCGACGTGAGCTCGGGCGTCGCGCTGCTCAGCCTGTGGTCGGTGCCGACGATGCTCGCCGGCGTGCTGATGATCGGCTTCTTCGCCTCCGACCAGTACTGGCGCTGGTTCCCGACCGCCGGCATCAGCCGGCGCGACGCGATCGACATGACCTTCCTGCCGTACTGGACCAGCCTGTGGGACGTCGCGCTGGTGTTCGCGCTCGCGGGCATCGGCGCGGTGCTGATGGCCGCGCTCGCGCTGCGCGCGCCGGTGCTGATCCGCACCGGCGCCATGGCCGCGCTCGGGCTCGCGCTCGGCTGGCTGATGGCGGGCGGCCTGCCGGAATCGAGTTCGATCGTGCTGCATCTGCTGCTCGCGCTCGCCGGCGCCGGCGTCTTTGCGCTGATCGCGCGCTCCGGCTTCGATGGGCTGCGCGTCGGCACGATGGGGATGATCGGCGTGTTCGTCGGCATCGGCCTCGCCGGCCACTTCGCGCAGGGGGAGTTCGTGCGCGGTTTCCTGTTCGACCGGCTGTGGCATCTGACGCTGCCGGTAATCTGCCTGTCCTACGGCGGCTTCGCGTTTCTCGCCAAGCTGTCGCGCTCGGCGGTGCTGGAGAACCTGTTGTCGGATTACGCGCGCACCGCGCGCGCGAAGGGCGTCGGCGAGCGCGACGTGCTGTGGCGGCATGTCTTCCGCAACAGTCTGTTGCCGCTGATCACGGTGTCGGCGACGCTGCTGCCGTCGCTGCTCAGCGGCTCGGTCATCGTCGAGACGATCTTCAGCATCGAGGGCATGGGCAAGCTCGCGGTCGAGGCGGTCAAGGGCCGCGACCGGGAACTGGTGCTGTCGATCACGCTGATCAGCGGCCTGCTGACACTGGCCGGTTATCTGATCGCGGACCTCTGCTACGCGATCGCCGATCCGAGGGTCAGTTATGACTGACGCGACTGTCGCCGGCTCACGTCCCGTAACCGAACCGCGCTCGCGCGGCTTTGCGCGCCAGGTTGCGCTCGATGTGTTCAAGCGCTGGGGCGCGCGCCTCGGCATCGCGTGGATCGCGATCCTGGCCGCGGTCGCGGTGTTCGCGCCGTTCCTCGCCAACAGCCATCCGCTGCTGATCTCGGAAGGCGGCCGGCTGTCGAGCCCGCTCTTGCGCTTCCTGACGCCGGGCGACGTCACGCTGATGGTCACCTTCCTCGCCTTCGCGATGCTGGCGCTGGTGCGCAAGCCGCTGCTGATCCGCGGTGCGATCCTGCTCGCGGCGATCCTCGGCGCCGCCGCGCTGAGCCATGCCTTCGTATCGCCGCCGCCGCTGACGATCTACGAGCAGTATCGCGAGGCCGAGCGCGCCGGCCACTACGACTGGATCGTGCGCGCGCCGGTGCCGTTTTCGCCGAAGGACTATCTGCGCGATTACGGCGACACCGGACTCGAGAAGCCGCTCGACGCCGAAGACCGCCGCCACCTGATGGGCACCGACGAGAACGGCGCCGACGTGCTGAGCCGCATGATCCACGCCTCGCGCATCGCGCTCGGCATCGGTTTCGTCGCGACCGGGATCGCGCTGCTGATCGGCGTCATCATCGGCGGCTTGATGGGCTATTTCTCCGGTATCGTCGACATGATCGGCATGCGCCTGGTCGAGATCTTCGAGGCGATCCCGACGCTGTTCCTGCTGCTGACATTCGTCGCGTTCTTCGGCCGCAGCCTGTACCTGATGATGGTCATCATCGGACTGACCAGCTGGGCCGGTTACGCCCGCTATGTGCGCGCCGAGTTCCTTAAACTGCGCGAGCAGGAGTTCGTGCAGGCCGGCGTTGCCTGCGGCCTGCCGCTGCACTCGATCCTGTTCCGCCACATGTTGCCGAACGGCATCGCGCCGATCCTCGTCGCGGCGAGCTTCGGCGTCGCCTCGGCGATCCTCGCCGAGGCGGTGCTGAGCTTCCTCGGTCTCGGCCTCGTCGACGACCCGTCGTGGGGACAGATGCTGAACCAGGCGGTACAGGCCTCGACCTTCAACTGGTGGATGGCGGCCTTCCCCGGCGGCGCGATCTTCCTGACCGTGTTCGCCTACAACCTGATCGGTGAGTCCTTGCGTGACGCGATCGATCCGTACCTGAAGAAATCGAACTGAGGCATCGATGCTGCTGCGCGTCGAAAACCTGAAGACGCATCTCGACACCGGCGAGGGCGTCGTCCGCGCGGTCGACGGCGTCAGTTTCGATATCGATCGCGGCGAGACCTTCTGTCTGGTCGGCGAATCCGGCAGCGGCAAGTCGATCACCGCGCTGTCGGTGATGCAACTGCTGCCGCGCGACATCAGCCGTCATCCGGAAGGAAAGATCCTGTTCGACTATCGTCGCGACGACGACCGCGTCGAGCAGGTCGACATGCTCGCGCTGCCCGAAGACCGCCGGCGCGAGATCCGCGGATCGCGCATGACCATGATCTTCCAGGAACCGATGAGCTCGCTCAACCCGGTGTTCACGATCGGCGACCAGATCATCGAGACGCTGATGCTGCACCGCCCCGGCATCAGCTACGCCGATGCCCGCGCGCGGACGCTGGCCGCGCTCGAACAGGTAATGATCCCGAACGCCGCCGAACGCATCGACGAATATCCGCACCGGCTGTCCGGCGGCCAGCGCCAGCGCGTGATGATCGCGATGGCGATGATCTGCGAACCGGACCTGCTCATCGCCGACGAACCGACGACCGCGCTCGACGTCACGGTGCAGGCCGAGATCCTCAGGCTGATGAAGGACCTGCAAGCCCGGCGCGGCACCGCGATCCTGTTCATCACCCATGATTTCGGCGTCGTCTCCGAGATGGCCGACCGCCTCGCGGTGATGAAGAACGGCCTGATCGTCGAGACCGGCGCGACGAAGGACGTGTTGTCGGCGCCGAGGCATCCGTACACCCGCCAGTTGATCGATGCGCTGCCCGAGAACCTCAAGCGCCGGCGCGCGGCCGGCGGCGATGATACGGGCGTCGTCACCGGCCGCACGCTGGTCGAGATCAACGACCTCAAGGTCCACTTTCCGGTGCGCAAGGGCCTGATGCGCCGCGTCGTCGACCATGTGCGCGCGGTCGATGGCGTCAGCCTGTCGATCCCGCAGGGACAGATCATGGCGCTGGTCGGCGAATCCGGCTGCGGCAAGACTACGCTCGGGCGCGCGCTGTTGCGCCTGATCGAACCGACCGCCGGCGCGATCCGCTTCAACGGCGACGACATCACCGGCCTCGACCGCCGGGCGCTGCTGCCGTACCGCCGACTGCTGCAGGTCGTGTTCCAGGACCCGGTGTCGTCGCTGAACCCGCGCCTGACCGTCGCGACGACCTTGACCGAACCGATGGCGGTACACGGCATCGGCAAGAACCAGGAGGAGCGCATCGAACTTGCGCGCGCGGTACTCGACCGCGTGCAGATGCCGCCCGGCAGCCTGTGGCGCTACCCGCATGAGTTCTCCGGCGGCCAGCGCCAGCGCATCGGCATCGCCCGCGCTTTGGCGCTGAAACCCCGCTTCATCGTCTGCGACGAGGTCACGAGCGCGCTCGACGTGTCGGTGCAGGCGGAAGTCTTGCAGCTGCTGCTGCAACTTCGCCGCGAGGAACAACTGACGCTGCTGTTCATCACCCATAACATTGGCGTTGTCGAATACGTGGCCGATACGATGGCCGTGATGCATCAGGGCCGCATCGTCGAGTTCGGACCCACCGACCGCGTCTGCGGCAGCCCGAGCCACCCCTACACCCGCCAGCTCCTCGCCGCCGTCCCCCGCGTCGCCTGGCAACCGGGACATTCGGGGTCAGAGTAGACTTCGTCTACTCTGACCCCATCTATCGCCATTTAAGATAAAATATCGAACATGATTACGCCTGCTATCCATTCGCTTCATGGCGTCACCGTTGTCCGCCTTTGCGGACTCGTGCTGCTCGTGTGGCTGGTGGCCGCCTGCGGGGACACCAGCAGCGGGCAGGGCGCCGCGCCGGCGGCGCCGGCGCGCGAACACCTGGTCGAGATCGCCGAGGTCGAGCGCGAGGCGGTCGGTCATTCGGTCGTCCGCACCGGTACGCTGCGCGCGCGCCGGGAGGTTCGCCTGCATACCCAGGAGGAAGGCAGCGTAGTCGAGTTTCCGTATTTCGAGGGCGACCGCGTCGAGGCCGGCGCGATCGTCGCCCGGCTCGACGATGAACTGCTGCGCGCCCAGCTCGACCGCGCGCGGGCGACGCTGCGCCAGGCCGGGGCCGACCATGAGCGCCTGAAGCGCCTGATCGCGAACCGCCTGGTCTCCGAGGACGAACTCGCCCGCGCCGAGACCGCGTTGCAGGTCGCCCGCGCCGAGGTTGCGATGCTCGAGCCGCGCCTCGGCTATACGATGATCCGCGCGCCGTTCGCCGGCCTCGTCGCCGAACGCCTCGCCGAACCCGGCGACGCACTGCCCCGCCACAGCCACCTGATGACGCTGATCGATCCCGACTCTCTGCTGACCCAGGTCGGCGTCTCCGAACTGCTGATCCCGCTGCTGTCGGTCGGCGACCGCGTCGAGGTCCAGGTCGACGCGCTCGGCGACCGTCGTCACCCCGGCCGCATCCTGCGCATCCATCCGACCGTCGACCCGCGCACTCGCCAGGGCGTGGTCGAGGTCGCGCTCGAACCGGCGCCGCCCGGCATGCGGCCCGGCCAGTTCGCGCGCGTGACGCTGACGGCGCCGGCCAGCGAGCGCCTGCTGATCCCGTTCAGCGCGCTGCGCCGCGACGAGCGCGGCGAATATGCCTTTGTCGTCGTCGACGGCGTCACCGAACGCCGCACGGTGCGCAGCGGCCTGCGGCTCGGCGATCGGGTCGAGATCCTCGACGGACTCGCGAGCGGCGACACCGTCGTGCGCCGCGGATTCCTCGGCCTCGCCGCCGAACAGAAGGTCCGCATCGTCAACCGGGTCGGGGCGGACTCGTGAAGCAGGCGATCGGTCGGACCGGCGGACTCGCGGCCTGGTCGATCCGCCACCCGATCGGCGTCGTCATGATCGCGCTCGCGGCGATGGTACTCGGGCTGTTCGCGCTGACGCGGCTGCCGGTCGACCTGCTGCCGCAGATCATCTATCCCGAGATCTCGGTCCGCATCGTCGAACCCGGCGTCCCCGCGGCGGTGATGGAGGACCGCGCGACGCGCATGCTCGAGGAGCAGCTCGCGATCACCGAGGACGCGATCGCATTGCAGTCGACGACTTCCGAGGGCCGCGCCGAGGTCGACCTGACCTTCCAGTACGGCAAGGACATCGATATCGCATTGCGCGACGCCAGCACCCGCCTCGACCGCGCCCGCCGCTTCCTGCCGGAGACGATCGAACCGCCGACGATCTTCAAGCGCGACCCGTCGCAGATCCCGGTCGCCGAGTACATCGTCAGCTCGCAACTGTGGGATCCGGTCGAGTTGCGCGACTGGGTCGATCATCAGTTCGCGACCTGGTTCATCACGCTGCCCGGCGTCGCCGCGGCCGAGGTCGGCGGCGGCCTCGTCCGCGAGGTCCAGATACTCCCCGACCAGCGCCGCCTCGCCGGTCTCGGGCTCAAACCCGAGGACCTCGCCGACGCGCTGCGCAGCGGCAATCTCGAACAACCGGCCGGGCGCCTGCTGATGCCGGAACGCGAATACACGAGCCGGACGATGGGCCGCTTCCGGTCGGTCGAACAGATCCGCGATCTGCCGATCAAGCTGCCCGACGGCGGCACCCTCCGCCTCGGCGAGATAGCGCGCGTGATCGACACCCACCAGGAGCAGCGCCTGATCGCGCGCATGAATCGCATGCCGGGCGTCGTGATGTCGGTGCAGAAGCAGCCGACCGCGAACACCGTCGCCGTCGTCGATGTCGTCGAGGACCGGCTCGCCTGGCTGATCTCGGAGGGACTGCTGCCGGAGGGCATCGAGATCAGCAAGGTCAGCGACCAGTCGGTCTATGTCCGCAACGCGGTCAACAACGCCGCACTCGCCGCGCTGCTCGGCGCGCTGCTGGCGATGGCGGTCGTCTACCTGTTCCTCGGCGACATCCGCCGCACGCTGGTCGTCGGCAGCGCGATGCCGATCGCGGTGCTGGTGACCTTCGCGCTGATGGACCTCGGCGGCATGACGATCAATATCATGACGCTGGGCGGACTCGCGGTCGGTATCGGCATGCTGGTGGACAGCACGATCGTCATGCTCGAAAACATCACGCGCCATCAGCGCGCCGGCGATCGCTGGGACGATGCCGGCATCGAGGCGGCGCGCGAGGTCAACAGCGCGATCGTCGCGTCGGGCTCGACGAACCTTGCCGCTATCCTGCCGTTTCTGTTCGTCGGCGGCCTGGTCGGGCTGCTGTTCCGCGAGCTGATCTTCACGGTGTCGGCGGCGATCGTCGCGTCGGTGATCGTCGCGCTGACGCTGGTTCCGGCGCTCGGCTGCCGCGTGCCGGTGCAGAAGCCCGGGCGCGTCCGGCGCGCTATCGACGCCGCCATCGAGTCGGCCCAGCACGGCTACCGCCGGCTGGTGACGATGCTGCTGTCGCGCCTCTGGACACAGCCGCTGATCGTCGCGATGTTCGCGATCGGACTGATCATCGCGCTGCCGGTGTTCCAGAGCGGCCAGCAGATCTTCCTGCCGAACATGGATGACGGCAATCTCCGCGTCGATATCGTCGCCGACCCCGGCGTGTCGATCGAGGAGATGGACCGCATCGTGCAGCGCTTCGAGGATCTGGCCCTGGCCCAGACGGAGGTCGAACGCGTCTACTCGATCGTCGGCGGTCGCATCTTCGGTCGCACGCAGCGAGAAACCAGCAATGCGAGCACGCTGATGGTGCAACTGGTGCCGCTGTCAATGCGAGAGATCAGCAGCGAGGACTGGATCCGCGGCATGAACCGCCTGATCGCCGCCGAACAGATCGCCGGCGCACGCATCCGCATGCGCCCGGCCGGCATCCGCGGCATCCGCATCGGCAGCGGCGACGACG
This sequence comes from Chromatiales bacterium, assembly GCA_050486285.1. Taxonomy (GTDB): domain Bacteria; phylum Pseudomonadota; class Gammaproteobacteria; order SZUA-140; family SZUA-140; genus JAITWN01. The sequence continues at coordinate 52,577 of JBJHCZ010000014.1, read as the reverse complement.
ATATCAGCATGCGCATCCAGGGCCCGGACCTCGACACCCTGTACATGCTCGGCGACGAAGCCGTCAGCCGCCTGCGCGGCATCCCGGGTCTGCGCAACATCGCCCATTCGGCCGAGGAAATCCTGCAGGAGATCGCGGTCGACGTCGATCGCGATCGCGCCGCCGAGCTCGGGCTGACCGTCGAGGACGTCGGTCGCGCGGTGCAGATGGCGCTCGACGGCTGGATCGTCACCGACTTCATCGACGGGGACCGCGCCTATGACGTGCGCATGCGCCTGCCGCGCGCCGATGCGCTGAACCCGCAGGATCTCGAATCCTTGCTGCTGTATGCCGAGGATGACGGCCTGCCGGCGGTCTACCTCGGCGACGTCGCCGAGGTCCGCCTGGTCGCGGCGCCGGCGCAGATCCGGCGCGACAACCAGCGCCGCGTCGTCGAGATCACCGGCACGGTCGCGTCCGACGCCCCGCTCGGCCTGGTCGGCCTGACGATCAACGAACGACTCGCCGAACTGCCGCTGCCGGAGGGCTACAGCATCTATGACGCCGGCGCGACCATGGCCCTGCAGGAAGGCCAGCGCATGATCCACATCCTGCTCGGCCTCGCGCTGTTCCTCGTGCTGGTGGTGATGGCGGTGCAGTACGAGTCTCTGCGCAACCCGTTCGTGATCCTGCTCGGCGTGCCGTTCGCGGCGATCGGCGTCGCGCTCGGTCTCAACATCACCGGCCTGCCGCTGTCGATGCCGGTGTGGCTCGGCATGATCATGCTCGCCGGTATCGTCGTCAACAACGCGATCGTGCTGGTCGAGTTCATCGAGATCATGCGCGAGCGCGGTCTCGCGGTTGCGGACGCGATCGCCGAGGCGGCGCGGCTGCGCCTGCGGCCGATCCTGATGACGACGCTGACGACCGTCGCCGGACTGCTGCCGCTCGCGATCGGCCTCGGCGAGGGCTCAGAGATGCTGCGGCCGCTCGCAGTGACGATCGTCTCCGGACTCAGCTTCTCGCTGGTCGTCAGCCTGCTGCTGATCCCGATCCTCTATCGCTGGCTCCACTTCGCCGGCGACCGCGAACGCGCCCCCACAGACAAGCCGGCGACCGCAAGCAGCGGAGCAAACCTCATGGGGTCAGAGTAGACTTCGTCTACTCTGACCCCGTTCGCGTTTGAGGCGATATGAGTACGGATGTCCCTGGCGGTGAAGCCCCCTATTCCGGTCTGACGCCCGACCGCGTGCTCGATGCGATCGAGAGCCTCGGCCATCGCGGCGACGGGCGGGTGTTCGCGCTGAACAGCTACGAGAACCGCGTCTACCAGATCGGCATCGAGGACGGCCCGCCCCTGATCGCGAAGTTCTACCGGCCCGGCCGCTGGTCGGACGCGGCGATCTTCGAGGAACATGCGTTCACCGCGCTGCTGGCCGAGCGCGAGGTCCCGGTGGTGACGCCGCTGGTCATCGATGGCGTGACGCTGCATCACTTCGGCGGCCACCGCTTCGCGCTTTACCCGCGCCAGCGCGGCCGCGCGCCCGAATTCGACGACCCCGACACGCTCGAATGGATGGGCCGCTTCATCGGGCGCATCCACGCGCTCGGCGCGATCGCTCCGTACCGCGAACGGCCGTCGATCGATATCGACAGCTTCGGACGCGAGCCGCGCGACTGGCTGCTCGCTCATGACTTCATCCCCGCCGACCTGCTGCCGGCCTGGCGCAGTGTCGTCGATCAGGCGCTGGCCGGCGTCGAGCACTGCTTTGCGCGCGCCGGAAGCGTCAGCGTGCTGCGTCTGCACGGCGACTGCCACGCCGGCAATGTGCTGTGGGCCGACGACGGCCCGCACTTCGTCGACTTCGACGACAGCCGCATGGGGCCCGCGGTGCAGGATCTGTGGATGCTGCTGTCGGGCGATCGCGCGTCGATGCTCCGCCAGCTCGGAGACGTACTCGCGGGCTATGAAGACTTCCATGAGTTCGATGCGCGCGAGCTGCACCTCGTCGAGGCGCTGCGCACGCTGCGGCTGATCCACTACTCGGCGTGGATCGCGCGGCGCTGGCACGACCCGGCCTTCCCCGTCGCGTTCCCGTGGTTCAACACCCAGCGCTACTGGGAAGAGCGCGTGCTGGAACTGCGCGAGCAGATCGCGCTGATGGAAGAGCCGCCGCTGACTCTCGGCGGCCTGTGAAAAAAAAGGCCCTCCGTCGGAGACGGAGGGCCTTGACCTGCTGCGCGAAGCCCCTGACGCCGGGCGCCGGGGCTCGCGAGATTACGGCATCAACCGACGATGAACTTGCCCTTCATCATCGCGTTGTGGCCCGGGAACGGGCAGAAGAACATATAGTCGCCGCCGGCTTCAAGCTTGGAGCCGGGGATCTTGATCGTCGTCGACTCTCCGCCGCCAACGAGGTGGGTGTTCGCGATAATGCGAGCATCACCCGGTGGAACGTGGTCATTGGCAATACCGGCCGCAATGCCGGCATTGGCGACGGCCTGCATGTCGCTCGACTTGGTGATTACGAAACCATGCCCCATCGTCGCCTTTGGCAGCGCGCCGACATGCTTGAGCGTCACCTCGATCTCGGCGCAACCGGCGTCGACCTTGATCTCCTTCAGGTTGAACTGCATTGCATCGTTGCCCTCGATCATCACCTTGCAGCCGTCGGCGAATACTGCGGAACTGAACAGACATAACGCACCGACTACCAGTATATTTCTGATCATCATCGCGTCACCTCTCATCTCATTATCGTGTGGTTTGTGTTGGCCCCGGGCCACCGGCATCGGAACAATACCGGACGAGACTGCGCGTGCAGCTTCTGAGGCCTGCTTTCCCGCATCCCCGGTTGAAAAGGGATTGCGCAAGAATATGCGCGTTCAGGGCAAATTGCACCTGTCTCCGTTCGCACTCACCTGCAGGTAAAATACTATGAATATAGCCTTGATACTGATGTGTTCAGGCCGGGCGGGATGATGGAAATAAAAAAGGCCCTCCGTCAGTGACGGAGGGCCCGGGTACTGCAGGACGAACCGGGGCTGTGCCGGCCCGCCGCTCAGGCGATGCGATTACTGGACGATCAGCTTGCCCTTCATCATCGCGTTGTGGCCCGGGAACGGGCAGAAGAACGTGTAGTCACCACCAGCCTCGAGCGCCGAGCCCGGGATCTTCAGGCTGGCGGACTCACCGCCGCCGACCAGCTTGGTGTTCGCGATGACGCGGGCATCGCCCGGCGGGACATGGTTGTTGTCGATACCCGCGCCGATGCCGGCATTGGCGACGGCCTGGAAGTCAGCGGTCTTGGTGATGACAACCGCATGGCCCATCGTCGCCTTCGGCAGCGCGCCGACATGCTTGAGGGTGATCGTGATCTCGCTGCAGCTCGAGCCGACCGTGAGTTCCTTCTTGTTGAACTGCATCGCGTCGTTGCCTTCGATCTCGACGTTGCAGTTGTCGGCCAGGGCAGCGGAGCTGAACACACAGAAAACACCTATAGCCAGAATCTTCTTGCTCATCATCATTTCACCTTTTACCTTCTACCTTGGTTGATTTGTTGGTCCTTGACCGCCGCCGGCATCTAGCAGCCATGCCGTCCGGGGTCTGTCAGGGTGGGCTGGTGTGCCCCCTCTCCCCACATCCCCCTGACCAGGGGATCAGGCAAGGATACGTGGATTTTCAATAAAATGCACGTGTTGCGGAGGCCTGCCGGTTGTCAGTCCAAGAGATCTTTATGATCAAGGAGTTCATGACTAAATATAACAAGGTTCGGAAAGTGACGGATTTTCGTCGTTGCGGCCGTCGCTATTCAGCGAAGCGGATATCAGATAAACTTTCTGACTAGCGTCTCCTCTGTCAGGTTCTTGCATGCAATATCTGGTAATTATCGAAAAGGGTCCGGAAAGTTACGGCGCCTATGTCCCCGACCTGCCCGGCTGCATCGCCGCCGGCGAGACCCGCGACGAGGCGCTGCGACAGATCCGCCAGGCCATCCAGACACGGCTCGAGACCCTGCGCAACGACAATCGCCCGATCCCGAAGCCGTCCTCCTCGGTCGAGGTGATCGAGGTCAGCCTGCCGCCGAACTGAACGGGCTTAGCCCTCAGGATTCAGCGAGATAACGCGACCAGTCCTGGTCGCGCGCGCCCGACACGAAGAAATCCGGGTTCAGCAGCGAGTCCTTGGTGTTGTAACGCAGCGGCCGCATCGCGGTATCGGTGACGCGCCCGCCGGCCTCCTCGACGATGCATTGCGCGGCGGCGGTATCCCATTCCGAGGTCGGGCCGAGGCGCGGATAGAGATCGGCGCGCCCCTCGGCGACGAGGCAGGACTTCAGCGAACTTCCCATGCTGACGAGCTCATGACTGCCGAGGCGCTCCAGAAACGCGCCGAGGCGGCTGCCGGCATGCGAACGGCTGCCGGCGACGATGACATGCGCGCGGTCCAGCGGCCGCACCCGGATCGCGCCTGGCGCCCGGCCCGGGTCCTGACGCCAGGCGCCGTGGCCGGCGCAGGCGTAATAGCAGGCGCCGGTCACCGGCGCGACGATGACGCCGAGCACCGGGCGGTGCTCGTCGATCAGCGCGACATTGACCGTGAACTCGCCGTTGCGCTTGACGAATTCGCGGGTGCCGTCGAGCGGATCGACGAGCCAGTAACGGCGCCAGCCGGCGCGCTCCGCAAACGGGATCTCGGCGGACTCCTCGGACAGCACCGGCAGGGCCGGGGTCAATTCATGCAGTCCGGCGACCAGGATGTCGTGCGCGGCCATGTCGGCCTCGGTCAGCGGCGAACGATCCTCCTTGTGCTCGACGTTGAAGCCGGAATTGTAGATCCCGACGATCGCGTCGCCGGCGCGGCGCGATAGCGAGATCACCGGCACCAGCAGCGCCGCCAGGGCCTCGGTCGAGGCCGGCCTGTCCTGATTCAAGTCCTGATTCATCTGGGGTCTCCCGACTCCGCGGGGCGACCGTCGAGCAGGTCGCGGGCCATGAACAGCGCCGCGATGCTGCGCGCCTCGGTGCAATCCTCGCAGGCGAGCAGGCCCTGCAGATCGGCAAGCGGCCAGGGCACGACCTCGATCTCCTCGGGCTCGTCGCCGGGCAGGCGCTGCTCGTAGAGGTCCTCGGCGAGGACCAGGTGAGTGATATGGCCGGAATACCCGGGGGCCAACGTCAGCGACGCGATCCGGGTCAGACGGCGGGCGCCGTAGCCGACCTCCTCCATCAGCTCGCGATTGGCGGCGGCGAGCAGGTCCTCGCCGTCCTCGATACGCCCCTTCGGCAGCGCGAGTTCGTAGCGATGCACGCCGGCGGCATATTCCCGGATCATCAATACGGTCTCCCGGTCGAGCATCGGAATCACCAGCACCGCGCCGGCCGAGCTGCTGCGCAGGCGCTCATAACAGGCCTCGACGCCGTTCGAGAACCGCAGCTGGACCTGCTCGACACGGAACATCCGCGTGCGGGCGATGATCTCGGCCGTGAGGATTTCGGGCTTGTCACGCATGGTAGACTGCCGATTATAGCGATCCCTGCGCGTCCGCGGGGAAAAACCCCATGGAAACCCGGCAATGACCGACTGGAACCGGATCAGCACCGTACTGCTCGACATGGACGGCACGCTGCTCGACCTGTATTTCGACAACCGCTTCTGGCAGGAGCACCTGCCGCGGCGCTATGCCGAGATCCACGGGCTCGATCCGGCCGAATCCCGCGTCCGCCTGTATGAACGCTTCGATGCGCTGCGCGGGACGATGAACTGGTACTGCGTCGACTACTGGAGCGAGGCCCTCGGCGTCGACATCGGCGCGCTGAAGCTGGAACTGGCCGAGCTGATCGCGATTCGCCCCGACGTCCCCGACTTTCTCGCCGCGGTACGCGCCGGCGGCCGACGCGCGGTGCTGGTCACCAATGCCCATCACAAGAGTCTCGCCCTCAAGATCGAGCGGACGGGCATCGACGCGCTGCTCGACGCGGTGATCAGCGCGCACAGCCTCGGCTTGCCGAAGGAGGAGACGGAATTCTGGGAACGGCTCAGGGAGGTGGAGGCCTACGACCCCGCGCACACGCTGCTGATCGATGACAATCTTGCGGTGCTCGAATCGGCGCGCCGCGGCGGGATCGGCCACCTGCTGTTCGTCGCCGCGCCGGACTCCCGCCGGCCGGCCCGCGACAGCCACGACTTCCCGGTCCTGCATGCCTTCCGCGACATCCTGCCTCCGCCCAGGCGGGGCGATGCGCTTGAACGATAACGCGGCCTACTTCTGTCCCCATCTCTTGAACCGCTTCTTGCAATACTTCAGCAGCGATTCATAGCCGTCGAAATACAGCTCGAAGCCCTCTTCCGCCGGCTGGTCGAACTCGCAATCGTCGTTCGAGTGATCGCGGCAGATCTCCGGCCGGGTATCGTAGATGCCGCACATGCCGTTCGGCCGCAGGTGCAGGCAGCGGTTGTGGACCAGCAGATACCAGCCGTCCTCGTCCTTGTAGATGTTGATGTCGCGATGCGAGATCTGCCACAGCAGGTGATCGAAGTCATGCTTCGAGCGCGGCGTCGGGATCTCCTGGGTCAAATAGGTGCAGCACTTCGAGTTCGTGCAATAGCCGCACTTGTTTTCGGAGGTAATCTTCTCGGGATAGATCGGGATGACTCTCTCGGTCCTCAATGTCACGGCCTGCAATCCTCATCGCATCGTTTGCCGGCTATTGTACCGCAAACTATCAAGGGGTCAGAGTCGTTTGATCACCGCGATATTTGTACTCACACCATGCGCAAGATCAAACGACTCTGACCCCTTTGACCTAGAAACCGAGGTTGAGGCGGAGGCTGTAACTGTTGATCTCGGCGAAATCGGCCTGGGCGGTGACGCTGAGGAAGGGCAGCAGGCCGACGCGCATGCCGAGGTAGCTGCGGGTCTGCGAGGTGCTGCGATCGGACAGGCTCAGGCTGTCGACGTTTTCGCTGCCGTCGACCCAAACCTGGCCGATGCCGGCGAACGGCGTGAACAGCGCGAAGCCCTTGCTGATGCCAAGGTCAATGCCGTAGGCGGCGAGATCGAGGTCGTCGACGCCGGTCAACTGACTGTAATGACCGCTGACCGAGACCGCCGGCGCCAGCGTCGAGCCCTCGAGCAGCGCCTTGCGCACCTCGCCGCCGAACACCGAGACGTCGCCGCTGGTCGATTTCGACCAGGCCGCGCCGACGTCGATGCCGTAGGGCAGGCCCTTGCGCGCATGCAGTCGCGACATCGTCAACGTCGACGGCGCGCTGCCGTCGCGCACCGCGAAGTTCCATGCGCTGCGGCTGATGTCGTAACGGCTGATCGACAGACCGAGATCGAAGCCGGAGACGCCCAGCGGTTCCGCAGGCCCGAACGGTCCGTAGGCGGCGATCGCGCCGAGCTCGTCGACGACGATACTGAACTCGTCCTGGCCGATCGACGGGTTCAGCACGAGGTCGTTGCCGGACGCCTGCGCGCCGGTGCTCGCCAGTGCGAACGCCCCGCTCAATACCGCTGCATGAACCCTGACTGACATCGCCCGACTCCTGCGTGGTCCGGTCTGCAAATTCAAGGGTAACGCCGCCTGCGCGGGCGAACGCGGATCCCTGTCGCAAAACCGCAAATGGCCTGTCGCTTCTGTGCCTACCTTAAGCCGCACGCATAGTCATTGCAAGTCTGCCGCTGGCAGCATTTGCATCCCGTCTGCTAGTCTGTGCCGCGATGTCACCGACACCCGACGAATCCTGGATCGAACTGCGCCTCGAGTGCCCGCGCGAGCAGGCCGACGCCCTCTCCGATGCGCTGACGGAGGCCGGCGCGCTGTCGGTGACGCTGTCCGATGCGGCTGACGATCCGGTGCTCGAACCACCGCCGGGCGAGGCCCCGTTGTGGCCGCGGGTCATCGCCGTCGGCCTGTTCGGCGCCGAGACCGATGTCGACGTGGTGCTGCAAACGGCGCAGGCGACGCTGGGCCTCGATGCGCCGCCCGCCGTCACGGTCACCCCCGTGACCGGACAGGACTGGGAACGCCTCCGGCTCGATGAACTCCGGACGCTGCGCTTCGGCGAGCGCCTGTGGGTCTGTCCGCGCGGCCGGACGGTCGATGACCCGGATGCCGTCGTCGTGATGCTCGACCCCGGCCTCGCCTTCGGCACCGGCACCCATCCGACCACCGCGCTGTGTCTCGAATGGCTGGACAGTCAGGCGCGTCCCGGCGATCGCGTCATCGACTATGGCTGCGGCTCCGGCATCCTGGCGATCGCTGCGGCGCGGCTCGGCGCGAGCGCCGTGCTCGCGCTCGACATCGACCCGCAGGCGCTGACCGCGACCGGCGAGAACGCCCGCGCCAACGGCGTCGCCGAATCCGTCACGGCAGCGCTGCCCGATGATGCGCCGGCCTTTGCCGCCGACTGCATGCTCGCGAACATCCTCGCGCGTCCGTTGATCGAACTCGCGCCGCGCTTCGCTGCGCTGCTCGGTCCGGGGGGGCGGTTGGCGGTCTCCGGCATCCTCGCCGACCAGGCCGATGCGGTCGCCGCCGCGCTCACGGACGCCGGTTTCGCGATTTCCGGTCGCGCCGCACGTGACGGCTGGGTCCGCATCGACGCGATACGGCGTTCGGACGATCCCTTATAATGCCCGCATGCTGATCCCCTGCCCCCAGTGCAAGGTCCTGCTGACCCCGACCGATCCGGCCAACCACGACGAGATGGTCGTCTGCGGGAATTGCGGCAACCGCTTCAGCCCGCGCTATGCGACGCGGCAGGATTCGACGATCGACCGCCTGTACCGGCAACCGGACGCGCAGACGGGCGGCATACGCATCGACCCCGAGGACGTCCAGCGCCACGCCCCGGCCGCCGCCCGCCCGGGCAACGGGCGCGTACGCACGCGCAATCCGGTCGCGACGCTGTTCTGGGGCCTGACCAGTCTGGTGCTGATCCTGACGCTGATCGGACAATATGCGTATATACAGCGCGATGAACTCTCGCGCCATGTCGAGTTGCGTCCCTGGCTCGAATGGCTGTGCCTGCATGCCGGCTGCGAACTGCCGCTGATGCGCTCGCCGGACATGGTCCGCATCGCCGGTCGCGACATTCGCCGCCATCCGGACATCGACGACGCGCTGATCGTCAACATCACGATCACCAATCATGCGCCGTATGTGCAGTCCTGGCCGGTGATACAGGTCGGTTTTTTCGACCTGCGCAACCGGCCGCTCGCGCTGCGCCGCTTCACCGTCGACGAATACCTGCCCGGCGGCCTGTCGATTGCGGACGGGATGCCGGTACAGACGCCGATTCGCGTGCGGCTCGATATCGTCGACCCCGGTCCCGAGGCGGTCAACTTCACCTTCGAACTGATGTGACCCGCGAGGCGTCCGCCAACACCCGATTGATGTAGAGGTTTTTCCCGGACTTTATCGCCGGGCGGGGAGCGGTTATCATGGTCCGCTTTCGCTCGAATGCCCGATTATAAAAAAATCCCGATGCAGATCGGCCCCTATAAACTCGCTAACCCGCTCGTGCTCGCGCCGATGGCCGGCGTGACCGATCGTCCGTTCCGCCAGTTGTGCCGGCGGCTCGGCGCCGGTCTTGCGGTATCGGAAATGGTGTCCTGCAATTCGCTGTTGTGGGGCAGCGCCAAGACCCTCCGCCGTGCCGATCACCAGGGCGAGTCCGAGCCGCGCTCCGTACAGATCGCCGGCGCGGATCCCGCGATGATGGCCGAGGCCGCGCGCCATAACGTCGACAACGGCGCGCAGATCATCGACATCAATATGGGCTGCCCGGCGAAGAAGGTCTGCAACGTCATGGCCGGTTCGGCGCTGCTGCGCGACGATACCCTGGTCGGTCGCATCCTCGATGCCGTGGTCGCTGCGGTCGACGCCCCCGTCACGCTGAAGATCCGCACCGGCTGGGACACTGGCCACCGTAACGGCGTTCATATCGCGCGCATCGCGGAAGCTGCGGGTATTCAGGCACTTGCCGTACACGGTCGGACCCGCGCCTGCGGCTACACCGGCGATGCCGAGTACGACACGATCGCGGCGATCAAGGCCGCGGTGCGCATCCCGGTCATCGCGAACGGCGACATCCGCAGCCCGGAGCAGGCAAAGCACGTGCTCGACTACACCGGCGCCGACGGCGTGATGATCGGCCGCGCCGCGCAGGGACGGCCGTGGATCTTCCGCGCGATCGACCACTATCTCCGGACCGGCGAACACCTGCCGGAACCGTCGGTGACCTGGATCCGCGACGTCATGATCGGCCACCTGGAACAGCTCTACGGCTTCTACGGCGAGGATCTCGGCGTACGCATCGCGCGCAAGCACATCGGCTGGTACAGCAAGGGCCAGATCGGCGGCGCGGCGTTTCGCCAGTACATCAACCAGGCCGAAACCGTCGAGGAGCAGCTGCGCGCGACGCGCGAATTCTTCGACCGCATCGCGGCCGATATCGATCTCGCCGCATGAGCGCCGGCCAGCAACCCGTGCCGGTGATCCCGGTCGTCGGGGAACGGCGTTCCAAGCCCCTGTCGGACTGCGTGCAGATCGCGCTCGAGCGTTATTTCAGCGACCTCGACGGCCACCAACCCTGCCGGGATCTCTATGACTTCGTCATCAACGAGGTCGAGTACCCCCTGCTGAAGACCGTGATGCAGCACACCCGCGGCAACCAGAGCAAGGCCGCCGAGATCCTCGGCATCAATCGCAGCACCTTGCGCAAGAAGCTCGAAAAGCACGACCTGAACCGATAACCAAAGCGTCGCTTTCTCATGTACCACTCATCACTGAAGCGGGAGCCCGCCCGATGCGGCCGGTAGCGCGCGCGCTGCTCAGCGTGTCGGACAAGACGGGCATCGTCGAATTCGCGCGCGGCCTGCAGGCCCGGGGGGTGGAGATCCTGTCGACCGGCGGCACCGCCCGCCTGCTGGCGAAACAGGGCATCGCGGTCATCGAGGTCTCCGACCACACCGGCTTCCCCGAGATGATGGACGGCCGCGTCAAGACCCTGCATCCGATGATCCACGGCGGCCTGCTCGGCCGGCGCGGCATCGACGACGAAATCATGCGCCGGACCGGCATCGCGCCGATCGACCTCGTCGCGGTGAACCTGTATCCGTTTTCGGCAACCGTCGCGAAGCCGGACTGCCGCTTCGAGGACGCGATCGAGAATATCGACATCGGCGGGCCGACGATGCTGCGCGCGGCGGCGAAGAACCATGCAGCGGTGACGGTGATCGTCGATCCGGCCGATTACGGTCGGGTGCTCGCCGAGATGGAGACGAATGGCGGCGCGGTCGGTGACGCGCTGCGCTTCGCGCTCGCGGTCAGGACTTTTGAGCACACTGCGCGCTATGACGGCGCGATCGCGAACTGGCTGGGCTGCATCGCCGACGACGGCACGCGTATGCGTTTCCCGCACACGCACAATTTCCAGGGCGTGAAGCGCGCCGATCTGCGTTACGGCGAGAACCCGCACCAGCAGGCGGCGTTCTACCGCGATCACGATGCCGCGCCGGGCAACGTCACGACTGCCGGGATCATCCAGGGCAAGGCGCTGTCGTTCAACAACATCGCCGATGCCGATACCGCGCTCGAATGCGTCAAGGGCTTTGCCGAGGCCGCCTGCGTCATCGTCAAGCACGCGAATCCCTGCGGCGTCGCCGCCGGCGGCACGCTGCTCGAAAACTACGACCGCGCCTACGCGACCGACCCGACCTCGGCCTTCGGCGGCATCATCGCGTTCAATCGCCCGCTCGACGGCGCGACTGCGCGCGCGATCGTCGAGCGCCAGTTCGTCGAGGTCGTCATCGCACCGGCGATCGACAACGACGCGCGCGCCGCGTTCGCGGCGAAGCCGAACGTGCGCGTACTGGCCTGCGGCGAATGGCCCGCCGGCCCGGAGACGGGCCTCGACTACCGCCGTGTCAACGGCGGACTGCTGATTCAGGACCGCGACACCGGCAGCGTCGCGCGCGGGGATCTCAAGGTCGTGACGAAGCGCGCGCCCGATGCGCGCGAGATGGAGGATCTGCTGTTCACCTGGCAGGTCGCGAAATTCGTCAAGTCGAACGCGATCGTCTACGGCCGCGACCGCATGACCCTCGGCGTCGGCGCCGGCCAGATGAGCCGGGTCTACAGCGCGCGCATCGCGGCGATCAAGGCCGCCGATGCAGGACTGGTGGTAAAGGGTTCGGTGATGGCGTCGGATGCGTTCTTCCCGTTCCGGGATGGCATCGACCATGCCGCCGAGGCCGGCGTCACCGCGGTGATCCAGCCCGGCGGCTCAATGCGCGACAGCGAGGTCATCGCCGCCGCCGATGAGCACGGCATCGCGATGGTCTTCACCGGGATGCGCCATTTCCGCCACTGACGCGAACTCCGCGCAACAGCAGTAACCATCCCGCCAGCGCCAGCAGCAGCGCATGGTCCACCGCGCCGACGCCCGAGCGCGACTCGCGCGTCGCTTCGCTGAGCGCGTAGACCCCCAGCGTCTGCGTCGATATATTGCCGGCGTTGTCGACGGTAAAGACTCGCAGGATCGTCGCCTCGTTCACTGCCAGCGCGCCGTCGTAACGGGTGCTCGACGGCGACGGCGCGCTGTTGTCGGTGGTGTAGTAGATCTCCGCGCAGCCCGAGCCGTTGCCGTCGTCGCAGTCGAGCGTCAGCGTCAGCGGCGCGACATAGGTCCCGCTCGGCGCTGACGGCGTCACGATCGGCGCGGCGAGATCGATGCGATAGACGAGATCGCGGATGTCCTCCGCATTGCCGGCATCGTCGATGGAGAAGACGCGCAGCGTGACCATGCCGGCGCGCTGATCGACATCCTGCAGCGGATCACCGGTCGACGGGAACAGTGTCGCGAGCGAGACGGGCCGATCATAGATCGGCGAGTCGGGCGTCGGCAGGGAGCCGTCGAGGGTGTAATGCGTCGTGCAGCCGAACTCCTCGATCAGGTTGTCATCGCATTCCATCTCCAGCGGGCTCAGGGTCGCGAAGCCGTACCACCCTTCCCCGGGCAAGGGCAGCGGCTCGACGGTGGTCACCGGCGTCTCGTTGTCGATTGCATAACGCCCGGTGCGCGAGATCTCGCGATTGCCGTCGTTGTCTTCCGAGAAGAAGCGCAGCGTCGTGATCGCATCCCCCGGCGGTATCGGGATCATGATCGGGAAGTCGGCGCTGCAATCCGGAGAGTCCGGCTCGGGCGCCGAGCCGTCATCGGTATGGCAGATTCGCGCGCAGCCGACGCCGTCCGCGTCCTCGCAATCGAGCGTGACATTCGACAAGGCCTGATGCCCGCCGGGCGGCGGATCGGCGATCGTGACCGGTCGCGTGACCGGGAGCGCGACGAGCCCCTCCGCCGCCTCGCCGCCGGCGATCTCGAAGGCGCCGCCGGCGTACAGGCGATTGACCTGCGCACTGCCGATCGTGCGCACGGCATACGCGAGGGCACGCACCTCGCCGTCGGCGCCCGGATTCCACGCGAGTACGCGTTCGGCGCCGCCCGGCGGCGCGATCCCGAGCGCGGCGAGCCGATTGCGCGGCTCTCCATCGATGCTGGTGAAGTCGCCGCCGAGATAGAGCCGAAGCCTTTCGCTGTCGAGGGCGAGCGCGCGTACCGCGCCGCCGCCGACCGGCGCGTCGAGGGCGCCGAGCGTGATCCCGGCGCCCTCGATATCGAAGGCGGCCAGATTCGCGCGTGGTTCGTCGTCGACTCCCGTGAACTCGCCGCCGACGTAGAGGCGATCGTCGGCCAGCAGCAAGGCATGGACGGCGGGGTCGAGGCCCTGGAGGCCGGGATTCCAGGAAGTCGGCGCGGCCGTCGTCATGCCGATCGCGGCGAGGCCAGGGCGCGCCGCCCCGCCGACCATCCCGAATTCGCCGCCCGCGAAGACCCGCGCGTTCGTTGCGTCGACGGCGAGCGCGCGCACGACCCCGTCCAGATCCGGGCTCCACGGCTGCACGGCGCCGGTCGGCGGGTTCACGCCGGCGAGATGGCTCCGGGGTTCACTGCCGACCATCCCGAATGCGCCACCGATGTAGAGCATCTGGTTGTCGACGGTCCTTGCCAGCGCATGGACCGGCCCGTCAGGTTGCGGTGCGGTATTCGAGCCGGATCCCCAATTTGCCGCCGCCGCGCCGGTATTCACGTTGATTGCCGCGAGGTGGCTGCGATTGACGCCGCGCACGCAGTCGAAGTCGCCGCCGACGTACAGCGTCGCGCCGCTCAGCGACAACGCCCGGACTTCGCCCATGGTATCGCCGATGCAAGTATCCACTTGCCAGAGGAAAGTCCCGGTTACGAGATTGATGCCGAACAGGCGGCCGGTCCTCGTCACGCCGCCCGCCGTGACCGACGCGATCGCCCCGCCGATATACATGCGGTCGCCGGCCACGATCACGGCATGGACCGTTCCGTCGACCGTCACGAACGGCTCCGGCGCGCCGGCCGCCTGCGCGCCGGTCGCAGCGGCCAGGCACAGCGCGGCGATGATGCGGGGCATCCGGATCATGCCCGCCTCCTCCCGCGCGCCGCCAGCCAGGTCGCCAGCGCGAGGCCGAGCGCGATCTCGATGCCGGACAGCGCGCCGATCTCGCTGCGCGTCTGCACATATTCCTGGCGCTGGACCGCCTCGATATTGCCGGCGACATCGGTCGAGAAAAACATCACGACCGTCGTCCCGCTGATCGTGATCGGCCCTTCGTAACGCCGCGACTGGACGGTCGGTATGCTGCCGTCGGTCGTGTAGTAGGTGTCGGCACAGCCGGAGACGCCGCCGATGCCCGGCGGGGGATCCCCGCCATCCCCGCCCGCACCGTCCGGGGGCTCGCCCGGGACATCGTCGGGGAGGTCGCCGGGCACGTTGCCGGGATCATCGATGATCACATCGTCCCTGCACGACAGGATCACCGTGAGCGTCGACGAATCATAGACCCGGGACCCGGGGATCGCGATCGTGACCGGCGGGCGCGTCTCGACCTCGTAGACCTCGGGATCGCCGGGCGTCTCGGCGTTGCCGACATGGTCGATCGAGTAGAAGCGCAGCTTGAGGCCGTCGATCATCGGGATCGGTCCCTCGTACAACGTCGAGTCCTCGTCGGGCAGGCTGCCGTCGGTCGTGTAGCGGGTCTCGGCGCAGCCGGCGCCGTCGAAGTCGTCGCACTCGAGACGGATCGGCGTGACCGTGCCGCTGCCGTACAGGCCGCCCGGCGGGAGCGCACGGGTCAGTGGCGGCGTCGATTCCGGCGGACTGATCGCGAAGGCCTCGAGCAGACCGACGCCGCCCGCACCGTCGGCGCAATCACCGCCGCCGGCGTGGAGCCTGTAATCCCCCGCATCGCGATCCTCGGTCCTGTGCAGTGCGCAGACCGGATCGGGGCCGCCGCCGATCACGAAGCCCTCGTCGATGAGGCTCGCATCGACGACGCGCACTGCGGCCAGCCGATCACGCGGCAGCGTTCCGACCGTCGTGAAGGCGCCGCCGAGATAGAGGATCGAACGGTCGAGCGACGGCTGGATCGCATGGACCGGGCCGTCGACCCGCGGATCCCACGGCAGGCGCGCGCCGGTGTCCGCATCGAGCGCGAGGATGCCTGGCTGCGTGACGCCACCCGTCTCGAACACATCGCCGCCGACATACAGCACGCCCCCGTCCGGTGCGAGGCGCAGCGCGGACGGCGCGCCGCTGTCGAGTCCGGGATTCCAGTCACTGAGCGGGTAGCCCGGCGCGAGGTCGATCGCGGCGAGGCCGGCGCGTCCCGGCGTCGCGTCATCACCGGCGTCGGCGGAAAAATCGATAGTGACCCCGGTGAAATCTCCGGCCAGATAGAGGCGATCCTGTCCGAGTGCCAGCGCATAAACGCCGCGCTCGTCGACGGAACCGAAGTCGAAGCGGGGACTGATCGGGATGCCGTTCAGGCGAGAGATCTCGACGAATCCATGCCGCAAGGCGGTGTTGAGGGTGGTGAACGCGCCGGCGATATAGAAGGTGCTGGCGTTCGCGGACGGCAGCAGCGCATGGACGTCGCCGTTCGCGTTGGGCGCCCACGGGGTCGGCAGGCCGTTGGCCGTCGACACCGCGGCGAGCCGGCCGCGCGCCAGGCCGCCGATCGCGGTGAATTCGCCGCCGGCGTAGAGCGTGGCGTCGTCTTCGGACAGCCACATCGCGCGCACCGCGCCGTTCGGGTTCGGATTCCAGGCGGTGACGGCGCAGGTGCCGAGGTCGATCGCGGCGAGGTGGTTGCGCGGCGTACCGTCGATCCCGGTGAAATTACCGGCGACATAGAGCAGGCCGTTCGTCGAATCGGTGGTCAGCGCATGGACCGTGCCGTTCGCTACCGGCAACGGACATCCGGGCGGGGCGGCGGCCGTCGCGGGCGATGTCCCGAACAGCAGGGACAGCAGCAGGCCCGCTGCGCAGGGTACGACCAGGAAAGGGGCTCGGGAGAACGGACTCATCGCGTGCACCGATACAGCGTCGGGATCCGGCGCCCCGGGGGAGACGGGCAGTCCGGAAGGAAGCTGTATCATATCATTTTCACGCTCCGGCCGGGCCCGGAGATGACCCTTGGGGTCCGATACGGTATCCTTGACAGCCCTTGCGTGACACCAGAATTCAAAACGAAAGGCGCATGACCCTCTGATGGATATCCTGATCGTAGGCAGTGGCGGCCGCGAGCACGCGCTGGCCTGGAAGGCGGCCCGTTCGCCGCTGGCGAGCCGCGTGTTCTGCGCCCCCGGCAATGCCGGCACCGCGCGCGAACCGGGCGTCGAAAACGTGGCGATCGACCCGACGCGCATCGGCGAACTGCTCGACTTCGCGCGCGACCACGAGATCGGGCTGACGATCGTCGGACCCGAGGCGCCGCTGGTCGCCGGCATCGTCGATGCGTTCACCGGGGCCGGCCTGCGCTGCTTCGGACCGAAACAGGCCGCGGCGCAGCTCGAGGGCTCGAAGGCGTATGCGAAGGACTTCCTCGCCCGCCACGGGATTCCGACTGCCGCTTACGGCGTATTCACCGACACTTCGGACGCGGTCGAGTGGATCGAGGCGAAGGGCGCGCCGCTGGTCGTCAAGGCCGACGGGCTTGCCGCCGGCAAGGGCGTCATCATCGCGCGCACGACCGGTGAGGCGATCGCCGCGGTCGAGGACATGCTGGAGGAGAACGCATTCGGCGACGCCGGTCATCGCGTCGTCATCGAGGAATTCCTCGAGGGCGAGGAAGCGAGCTTCATCGTCATCGCCGACGGCAGGCATGCGCTGCCGATGGCGACGTCGCAGGATCACAAGGCGCGCGACGACGGCGATACCGGCCCGAACACCGGCGGCATGGGCGCGTATTCGCCGGCGCCGGTGGTGACGCCGGAGATCCACGCGCGTGTCATGCGCGAGGTCATCGAACCGACGATGCGCGGCATGGCCGCCGACGGCACGCCGTATACCGGTTTTCTGTACGCGGGCCTGATGATCGCGAAGGACGGCACGCCGAAGGTGCTCGAGTTCAACTGCCGCTTCGGCGACCCCGAGACGCAGCCGATCATGATGCGGCTGAAGTCGGATCTCGTCGAACTCTGTCTCGCCGCGCTCGACGGCGGACTGGCATCGATACAGACCGAGTGGGATCCGCGCTGCGCGCTCGGCGTCGTGCTCGCGGCCGGCGGCTATCCGGGCAGCTATCCGAAGGGCGAGGTCATCGAGGGGTTGCCCGGCGTCGAGGGCGGCGACACCAAGGTCTTCCACGCCGGCACCGCGGACGCGGACGGACGCGTCGTCACCAGCGGCGGTCGTGTGCTGTGCGTCTGCGCGCTCGGCGATACCGTTTCGGACGCGCAGCGCAAGGCCTATGCGCAGGCGGATCGCATCCACTGGGAGCACCTGCACTATCGCCGCGACATCGGCTGGCGCGCGATCGCGAGAGAGAAATCGGGGTCAGAGTAAAACCCGCCTCTGACTATTGCGGTATTACCACCTTAACCGGGGGGCGGGTTTTACTTTGACCCCAACAGGGAACGGGAAATTATCGTGCAAGTCATCGAGGAGCTCCCATGAACACACCCTTCGTCGCCATCCTGATGGGTTCAGACAGTGACCTGCCGGTCATGCGCACGACCGTCGAGACGCTCGACACGTTCGGGATTCCGGTCGAGGTGCGCGTCAGCTCGGCGCATCGCACGCCGCAGGCCACGCATGAGTATGTCCGCGAGGCCGACCGGCGCGGCTGCGCGGTGTTCATCTGCGCAGCCGGACTGGCCGCGCACCTCGGCGGCGCGGTCGCGGCGGCGACGGTCAAACCGGTCATCGGTGTGCCGCTCGACGCCGGCCCGCTGCAGGGCATGGACGCGCTGCTGTCGACGGTGCAGATGCCGGGCGGCATCCCGGTCGCCTGCGTCGCGATCGGCAAGGCCGGCGCGAAGAATGCCGGCTATCTTGCCGCGCAGATCCTCGCGCTGTCGGACCCGGCGATCGCGCAGCGCCTGAAGGACGAGCGCGAGGCAAACGCGAAGGCGATCCTCGCGAAGAACGCGACGCTGGATATTCGCGGAAAATCCTGACCCCGCGCGATATGGCGTCGCACTGGCGTCTCAGGCAGGCCGCGCGCCGCCTCAACGGCGGCGGCATCGTCGCCTATCCGACCGAGGCGGTCTATGGGCTCGGTTGCGACCCCTTCAACCTCGATGCGGTGCTGCGACTGTTGCGCGTCAAGCAGCGGCCGCCCGGCATGGGGCTGATCCTGATCGGCGCGCGCTTCGAGCAGGTCGCACCGTTCATCGGCAAGATCGACCGCGCGCGACTCGCGCGCGTGCGCCGGAGCTGGCCGGGGCCGCATACCTGGCTGTTGCCGGCATCAGGGCTGGTGCCGCCGTGGATCCGCGGCGCGCACGAGTCGGTCGCGCTGCGCGTCACCGCGCACCCGATCGCCGCCGCGCTGTGCGAGGCCTTCGACGGCGCACTGGTGTCGACGAGCGCGAACCGGCACGGGCTGCCCCCTGCCGCTTCCGCGCTCGACATCCGCCTGAGGCTCGGAAATGAAGTTGATCTGGTCGTGCCCGGGGAGACCGGCGGCCTGGCGCGGCCGACGGGGATTCGCGATGCGCTCAGCGGACGCGTCGTGCGGGCCTGAGGCTCCCGCCCTCGTCGCCTGTCGGAACCTGTCGCCATTTTGATGCCGAAAATCGCCCGGGAGGCCTGTTTTCAGGCCTGAAACTCGGGTTTATTCAAGCTTGATCAACTGCTTGTCGTGGTCCGACCCGGATCAGCAGGTGGTGTCGGATTCCCAGGCGTGGACTTCGTCGAGGTCGGGTGTGCCGTCGCCGTCGGTGTCGGCGGTGATGCGGTAGGTATCGGCGTTTTCGGCGGTCAGTCGGGCCCAGGTGTTATCGCGGCCGTCGGCCTGCAGAAAGCCTGATTCCGGCCAGTCGTCGAAGAAGGAGGTGCGCAGCGGTTCGGGGGTACTGATCAGGACGTACCCCGCATCGGGATCGTAGTAGCGGCCGCTCATCGTGATGTCCTCATGATTCCCGGACTCGGTGACGGTCATGGTCAGGTCGCGCAGCCAGTACACCTTCTGGTCGGCGTCGTTGCGCAGACGGATATCCATCGCGATCTCCACCGTCGTGAAATCCTCGATCCGGATCGTGATATCGCCCGCCATCGTGAGGCTCTCGCCACAGGCCTGCACCGACAGGGAATTCGTGGATATCGTCATGGCGGCGAAGAAGCCCTCGTCGAGATCGAAGCTGCCGGTGATGTTCGCGCGACCCGACATGACGACATCGTCTTCGCAGTAGTTGTTGAAATTCATCGTGCCTGAGAAATTGCCGGTCACCGTATCGACGCTGGCCGTAAGGCTGGCGTTGCCGCCGCAACTCCCGGTGACGGTATCGGTTTCGGTGATCGTCGCCGCCAGGACGGTGGCGGGCAGCCTCTCGTCAGGCGCGAGTTCGAAGCGGTCCAGAGACACGCGCAGGGCTTTGGCGATCAGCCGGGCGCGCGACGGGACATTGCGCATGTCCTGCACGGATTCCACGCCGAGGATGCTGCCCTGCGACGAACCGGTATTGCCGCCCTGGTAGGCGCCGACGATCAGGGCGTGCGCGTTCTCGCTGGTGATCACCGCCTGGTTGGTCACGCCGGTATAGCTGACACCTGCACCCGAGCCGGAACCACCGCCGCAGGCCGTGACGAACGACACCGCCATGAGGAGGATCATGAAATGGGTTGGTTTCCGCATTGCCTCGTCTCCGTTGACCGCCGGCGGCTGGCGCCTTCCCGGGAATCGTTGCTGATACCGGTTATCGGCAGAATCGTCCCGTATCGCGATACCTGCCGGCCAGATTGATCTGCATACCAATAAGAATCAACTGGTTGCGATGGCGAGACCCCGCTATAATCTGGGCCCATGAACTCACCGGACATCAAGGCCGTCAGGGAGTACCTGCTGGGGTTGCAGGCGGGCATCACTGCCGGGCTGGCGGAAGAGGACGGCGCGGCCGTGTTCCGCGAAGACGCGTGGGAACGGGCCGAAGGCGGCGGCGGGCAGAGCCGCGTGCTCGCGGACGGCGCGGTGTTCGAGCAGGCCGGGGTCAACTACTCGCATGTCATGGGCGCAGGGTTGCCGGCGTCGGCGACCGCGAGCCGGCCGGAACTGGCCGGCCGCAGCTTCGAGGCGCTCGGGGTGTCGCTGGTGATCCACCCGAAGAACCCCTATGTGCCGACCTCGCACGCGAACGTGCGTTTCTTCATCGCGACGAAACCGGGCGCAGAGCCGATCTGGTGGTTCGGCGGCGGCTTCGACCTGACGCCGTATTACGGCTTCGAGGAGGATGCGGTGCACTGGCACCGGGTCGCGCGCGAGGCCTGCGCGCCGTTCGGCGACGACGTCTATCCGCGCTACAAGCAATGGTGCGACGAGTATTTCTTCCTGAAGCATCGCGGCGAGCCGCGCGGCATCGGCGGGCTGTTCTTCGATGATCTCAATGAATGGGGATTTGAGAAGAGCTTCGCGTTCATGCAAAGCGTCGGCGACCACTACCTGCCGGCCTACCGGCCGATCGTCGCGCGGCGCAAGGCGTCGCCCTTTGGGGAGCGCGAGCGTGACTTCCAGCTCTACCGCCGCGGGCGCTACGTCGAGTTCAACCTGATCTATGACCGCGGCACGCTGTTCGGCCTGCAGTCCGGCGGACGCACCGAGTCGATCCTGATGTCGCTGCCGCCGCTGGTGAAGTGGCGCTACAACTGGCGACCCGAACCCGGCAGCGAAGAGGCCCGCCTCTACACCGACTTCCTCCGTCCCCGCGACTGGTTGACGGGGTCAGAGTAGAACGTGTCCAGACAGCGGATCATCGATCCGCCGTCTGGACACGTTCTACTCTGACCCCGTTCCGCCGTTCCGATCGATCCGCTGTCTGGACATGTTCTACTCTGACCCCGTTGCGCAATGGCCTGCGCAGGGGGTGTCGAACCACGCCCTGCCGTCGCCGTCGAGTCGCAATGCCGTCAGCGCGCCGCCCCAGACACAGCCGCTGTCCAGCGCGAACAAGCCGCGCGTCCTGTCCTCGTATCTCCCGAGCATCGACCAGTGCCCGAACACGAGATCGCTGTCGATACCCGCGCGGGCCGGAGCGTCGAACCAGGGCACGAGGCCGTCGTTGCGATGCCAGGGCCCGCCCTTCTCCTTCAGATGCAGGCGTCCATCGCGATCGCACAGGCGCAGCCGCGTGAAGCAGTTCAGGCTGAAGCGCAAACGATCGATGCCCGCAAGGTCATCCGACCACCGATCCGGCCGGTCGCCGTACATCGCCGCGAGGAAGTCACGATAGTCGTCCGCGCGCAGCGCCGCCTCGACCTCGGCGGCGCAGGCCTGCGCGCGCGCGATATCCCATTGCGGCGCGAGACCGGCATGGACCATGACGACGCCGAGCGCGGCATCCTCATGCAGCAGCGGCAGATGGCGCAGCCAGTCGATAAGCAGGTCGCGATCCGGCGCAGAGAGGAGTTCGTCGAAGGTATCCTGCGGATTCGGTCGGCGCGTCCCGCTCGCCGCCGCAAGCAGGTGCAGGTCGTGATTGCCGAGCACGGTGATCGCCCGGTCGCCGAGGTCGCGGACGAAGCGCAGCACTTCGAGCGACTTCGGACCGCGATTGACGAGGTCGCCGACGAACCACAGCCGGTCATGCGCGGAATCGAAGGCGATGCGATCGAGTAATACGCGCAGCTCGTCGAAGCAGCCCTGGACGTCGCCGATCGCGTAGACTGCCACGGTTCAGCGCGCGGCCAGGCAGCGGCTCATGTCGACGGTCGCGCGCACCAGCGCGTCGACGATGCCGCGCTCGGTCGCCGAGTGACCGGCGTCGGGGATGATGCGCAGGTCGGCGCGCGGCCAGGCCTGGTGCAGCCGCCATGCGTTCTCGGCCGGGCAGACGACGTCATAGCGGCCGTGGATGATGTGGCCGGGGATGTCCTTCAGGCGATGCGCGTCGCGGATCAACTGGTCGGGTTCGAGGAAGGCGTCGTTGACGAAGTAGTGGCACTCGATGCGCGCGAGGGACAATGCGGTAAACGGCTCGGAGAAATGGTCGACGACCTCCTTGCGCGGCAACAGCGTCGAGGTCTTCGCCTCCCAGCGCGACCATGCCTTCGCCGCGGCCATGCGCGCGATCTCGTCCTCGCCGGTCAGGCGGCGGTGATAAGCGTGAAGCAGGTCGCCGCGCTCGGCCTCCGGGATCGGCTTCAGGTATTCCTCCCAGTAGTCCGGGAACAGCCGGCTGGCGCCCTGCTGATAGAACCAGTGGATCTCCTCGGGACGGCATAAAAAGATGCCGCGCAGGATCAGGCCGAGTACGCGTTCGGGATGGGTCTCGGCGTAGGCGAGCGCGAGCGTCGAACCCCATGAACCGCCGAACAGCGCCCAGCGCTCGATGCCGAGATGCTCGCGGATGCGCTCCATGTCGGCGACCAGCTTCCAGGTATCGTTGCCGCGCAGTTCGGCATGCGGCGTCGAACGGCCGCAGCCGCGCTGGTCGAACAGCACGACGCGCCAGCGTTCGGGATCGAAGAAGCGGCGGTGATAGGGCTCGCAGCCGGCGCCGGGGCCGCCGTGCACGAACACTATCGGGATCCCGTCCGGACTGCCGCATTCCTCGACATGGAGGATGTGCGGCGGCTCGACTTCGAGGCTGTGCTTGACGTACGGCTTGATCGCCGGGAATAGCCCCATCATCAGGCCGTCTCCGCCCTGCCCTCGTTGCGCTCGCCGATGATCGTGTCCATCAGCCTGAGTCCGCTGAACGCGTCCTTCGCGTAATGGACCAGATCTCCGCGGCTATAGGCCTCGCGGCAATCGAGCTCGACATAGCGCCGCGTCAGCGCGGCGCCGCCGAGCAGCACCGGGATCATTATGTTCTGGCGCTTCATCTCCTCGAGATTCTCGCGCATGATCACCGTCGATTTGACCAGCAGGCCGGACATACCGATCGCGTCGGCGTGATAGGCCCGCGCAGCCTCGAGGATGCTCGTGATCGGCTGCTTGATGCCGAGGTTGATGACCTTGTAGCCGTTGTTGGTCAGGATGATGTCGACCAGATTCTTGCCGATGTCATGGACGTCTCCCTTGACCGTCGCCAGCACGAGAATGCCCTTCTCGCTGCCCTCGACCTTCTCCATGAACGGCTCCAGATAGGCCACCGCCGCCTTCATCGTCTCGGCCGACTGCAGCACGAAGGGCAACTGCATCTGTCCCGAGCCGAACAGCTCGCCGACGACCTTCATGCCGTCGAGCAGGAAGGTGTTGATGATGTCGAGCGGTGAATACTTCTCCAGCGCCTTTTTCAG
Organism: Chromatiales bacterium; assembly: GCA_050486285.1. Classification (GTDB taxonomy): domain Bacteria; phylum Pseudomonadota; class Gammaproteobacteria; order SZUA-140; family SZUA-140; genus JAITWN01. The sequence goes on along the minus strand of JBJHCZ010000014.1, from coordinate 28,755 downwards.
GTCCTCGCCGAGCCCCTGCTTGTCGCCGTCGATGATGCGCTGCTTCAGCGCCTCCTCGATCGTGTCGGGACGCGACTTCACCGCGGTGACCGACTTCACGTCCTTGAACAGGTCGACGAAGTACAGCAGCGGGTCGCGGCCGTCGCGCCGATTGTTGAATATCAGGTCCTCGGCGGCCTGGCGATGCGCCTCGTCTATCTTGTGCAGCGGGACGATCTTGGACACGTGGATGATCGCTGCGGTCATGCCGCGTTTTTGCGCGTGATGCAGGAACACCGAGTTCAGCACATGGCGCGCCGCGGCCGACAGGCCGAAGGAGATATTCGACAGCCCGAGCAGGATCTGGCACTCCGGCAGCTCCTTCGCGATGCGCTCGATCGCGTCGAGCGTGTTGATGCCGTGGTCGCGATCGTCTTCCATGCCGGTGCAGATCGTGAAGGTCAGCGGGTCGAACATCAGGTCCGACGGCGGCAGGCCATGCTTGTTGACCGCGAAGTCGTAGAGGCGGTGCGCGACCTCGAGCTTGCGGTCGACGCTCTTGGCCATGCCTTCCTCATCGATGGTCAGCGCGACCACCGCGGCGCCGTACTTCTTCGCGAAGCCGAGCACCTTTTCCGCCTTGTCCTCGCCGTCCTCGAAGTTGATCGAGTTGATGATGCTCTTGCCGCCGAGCAGCTTCAGCGCCGTCTCGATGACCGGCGTCTCGGTCGAGTCGATGACCAGCGGCACGGTGATCTGGCCGCGGTAGCGGGTCACGACCTCGCGCATGTCCGAATCCTCGGGACGGCCGACATAGGCGACGCAGACATCGACCGCATGCGATCCCTCGCGCACCTGCTCGCGGCCGATGCCGACCAGCGCATCCCAGTTCTCCTCGCCGAGCAGCTCGCGGAATTTCTTCGAGCCGTTGGCGTTGGTGCGCTCGCCGATCGCGAATATCGCGTTTTCCTGGCGCAACGGCACGCTGGAATACAGCGAGGTCACCGCCGGCGTCAGCACGATCGCGCGCGCGCGCGGCGCCTTGTCCGGGCGCGCGTCGAGCATCTCGCGCAGGCGGCGGATATGCGCAGGCGTCGTGCCGCAGCAGCCGCCGATCAGGTTGACGCCGTCCTCTTCGACGAAGCGCTGCTGCCAGTCGGCGAGTTCTTCGGGGCCGAGCGCATACTCGGTCTTGCCGTCGACCAGCATCGGCAGGCCGGCGTTCGGCATCACCGAGATCAACCCGGGCCAGTTCTCGCCGAGATAGCGCACGTGTTCGGCCATCTCGGACGGACCGGTCGCGCAGTTCAGCCCGATCGCGTCGATATCCATCGCCGCCAGCGCGGTCACCGCGCAGCCGATATCGGAGCCGACCAGCATCGTGCCGGTGGTCTCGATCGTGACCTGGGCGAAGATCGGCACGTCGTGACGACCCTTCTCCGCGCGCGCGCGCTTGCAGGCGTTCGCCGCGGCCTTCATCGTCAACAGATCCTGGTTGGTCTCGAGCAGGAACACGTCGATGCCGCCGTCGACCAGACCGCGTGCCTGCTCATAATAGGAGTCTTCCAGCGTATCGTAGCTGGCATGTCCGAGGCTCGGCAGCTTGGTGCCGGGCCCCATGGAGCCGATCACGTAACGCGGCCAGTCCGCGGTCTCGAACTCGTCGGCAACCTCGCGCGCGAGCATGGCGGCGAGGCGATTCAGCTCATAGGTCTGGTCGACCAGATCGAATTCCGCGAACACGACCTTGTTCGCGCCGAAGGTGTTGGTCTCCACGCAGTCAGCGCCGGCCTCGAAGTAGGTACGATGCATCTGCCTGACGAACTCGGGGCGGGTCCGACAGAGGATCTCGGAACAGTTTTCGAGGCCGAGGAAGTCCTTGTCGACGTCCCAGTCCTCGGCCTGGATCAGCGTGCCGGTGCCGCCGTCGCACAGCAGCACCCGCCGTTTCAGTCTGTCGATGAATTTTTCTTTGCTCACAAGCGTATAACCCCGAGTCGAACGGTCCGGGCACGGGCGGGGCCAATCCCTGATTGGGGAATTTCCTGGGACACGAAGCGGATCACCCGGTAGAATCCGGTCACTCCGACTGACGCATGGCTGTGCCTATCACACACGGACCGTGTGATAATGCGGATTTGTCTGAACCCGGGCATTTTAACATTGTCTCCGAAAAATTTCCGATGCGCGGCGCGCTGCTGAAACTGTTCCTGCGTTTTTGCGCCCGGTTGCCCCTGCGCGGCGCGCAGGGGGTCGGCGCGACCCTCGGCCGCCTGCTGACGCTGATACCGAACCGGGCACGCGCGGTCACGCGCCGCAACCTCGATGCCTGCCTGCCCGAACTCCCGGCCCGGGAGCGACGCCGTCTCGCCGACCGCTCGCTGGTGGAGACCGGCATGACCGCCACCGAGATGGGGGCGCTGTGGTACTGGCCGCGGGCGCGGGCGCTCGCCCTCGTCAACGGCGACCGCGGGCGCGAGGCCGTCGATGCGGCCCTCGCGCAGGGCCGCGGCGTGGTGCTGGCATCGCCGCATCTCGGCAACTGGGAGATGACCGGACTGTACTGTTCGTCGCTGTACACGATGACCAGCCTGTATCGTCCGCCGCGGATCCGCGAACTCGATGAGTTCATGCAGCAGGCGCGCGAGCGCGCCGGCGCCCGCCTGGTGCCGGCCAATGCGGCCGGCGTGCGCGCGCTCTATCGCGCGCTGGAACAGGGCGAGGTGGTCGGCATCCTGCCGGACCAGGAGCCCGGCCGGGGCGGCGGTATCTTCGCCGACTTCTTCGGCATCCCGGCCTACACGATGACGCTGATCGGGCGGCTGGTGAAGCGCACCGGCGCGCCGGTATTCTTCACCTGGGCGGAGCGCCTGCCGGACGGACGCGGGTTTCATGTCCATTACGCGCCGGTGCCGAACATCGACGGGGAGGCGTCGATCGAGGACATCACCGCGGCGATCAACGCCAGCGCCGAGGCCTGCATCCGCACGATCCCGTCGCAGTATCAGTGGAGCTACAAGCGCTTCAATACCCGTCCCGACGGCAGCAAGACCTTCTATTGAACCGTACCGCGGGTCAGGCGCGCTTGCGGGCCACGATCATCGCCTCGTCGCGCAGACCGCGGGTGACATCGCCGGCGCTCCCCTCCTCGCGATAAACGAGAAGATCCAGCCCGGAAAACAACTCGAGCAACTCGCCGTCGGCGAGCAGGAAATCCGGATTTGACGGCCCCTTGCAGGAGACCTTGCTGAGGGTGAAGGTCTGGTAGAAGATGAGACCGCCGGGACGCAGGGCAGCGATGATCGCGGGCACCAGGCTGCGCTCGAGATAGTGCGTGACGACGATGACGTCGCAACCCGAGGGCTCCGGCGCGGACACGGTCATGTCACGGGCCTCGGCCGTCAGCGACAGACCGTTCGCGCGCGCATGATCATTGATGCGCGCGACGACGACCGGAGAGATGTCCCAGGCGCGGACGCGAAGGCCCTTGCGCGCGAGCAGGACGGCATTGCCGGCGAGCCCGCAGGCGATCTCGAGGGCATCGCCGCCCGGGGGCAGCAGGTGCGCGTTCTCCTCGAGCACGCGGCTCGGGGCGGCCGGCAGTTCCTGGCCCTTGCTGTAGATCTCGTCCCAACGCTTGCGCGGCTCTTCCATCCTGTCTCCCGTATTCACTTTCTCCAGAACCCCGGCATGAACAGCACCAGCAGCGTGAAGATCTCGAGGCGGCCGAGCAGCATCGCAAAACTCAGGATCCATTTCGCAAAGTCGTTGATGCCGGCATAGTTGACGGCAACCGCGCCGAGGCCGGGGCCGAGGTTGTTGATGCAGGCCGCGACCGCGGAGAACGCGGTGATCAGATCGAGACCGCTCGCCGCGAGCAGCAGGGACATGATACAGAAGCAGGCGATATACAGCGAGAAGAAGCCCCACACCGCGTCGATGACGTCGCCGGACAAAGACTTGCCGCCGACCTTGACCTGGAACCAGCCGTTCGGATGGATCAGGCGGCGGATCTCGCGCAGGCCCTGCTTGACCAGCAGCAGGATGCGAATGACCTTGAGGCCGCCGCCGGTCGAGCCGGCGCAGGCGCCGGCGAAGCTCGCCATCAGCAACAACAAGGTCAAAAACGGCGGCCATGAACTGTACTCGGCGGTCGTGAAACCGGCGGTCGTCGCGATCGATACGGCCTGGAACAGGCCATGAAAGACCGCCTGGTCGAGCGTCGGAAACAGCCTGTTGACATAAACTCCGGCAATCGTGATCGTGGCGACGATCGCGAGCATGATCGCGTAGGCGCGAAACTCGGCATCGTCGAAATACGGGCGCAGGCTGACGCGGCGCCAGGCGAGGAAATGCAGCGCGAAATTCGCGCCGGCGAGCAGCATGAATACCACCGCGACGAGCTCGATCGCGCCGTTGTTGAAATAACCGAAGCTCTCGTCGTGGGTCGAGAAGCCGCCGAGCGCGACGGTCGAGAAGCTGTGCGCAATCGCGTCGAAGACGCTCATGCCGGCGGCCCAATAGGCGGCGGCGCAGGCGGCAGTGATGCCGAGATACAGGTACCAGAGGACCTTGGCGGTCTCGGTGATGCGCGGCGTCAGCTTGTTGTCCTTGATCGGCCCCGGCGTCTCCGCGCGATAGAGCTGCATGCCGCCGACACCGAGCATCGGCAGGATCGCGACGGCGAGGACGATGATCCCCATGCCGCCGAGCCATTGCAGTTGCTGCCGATAGAACTGCACGGACTCCGGCAGCCCGCTGATACCGGTGATCACGGTCGCGCCGGTCGTCGTCAGCCCCGACATCGATTCGAACAGCGCGTCGGTCGGCGACAGTCCGGGGCTGAACAGGAACGGCGCCGCGCCGAACAGCGCGAGCATCGTCCACATGGAAACGACGACGACGAAGCCGTCGCGCAGGCGCAGCTCGGCGCGATGTCTGCGCACCGGCAGCCACAGGGCGAGACCGGTCGTCAGCGTGATCGCGAAGCAGGACAGAAACACACCGAAGGTAGACTCGTCGCGGACCCATGCGATCGCGAGTGGCAGCAGCATCGCGGTGCTGAACAGCGCGAGCAGGAAACCGGCGAGGCGTTGTATGACGCGCAGCTGCATCAGCGCCACCCGCGCGGCATTCGCGCATTCACGCCCGGGAATCGCACGCGCGCAGGCGCCGCATCAGAAGAACGTGACGCCGACCTGGAACAGGCGCTCGACCTCGCCGATGCGCTTCTTGTCGACCAGGAACAGGATGACATGGTCCTCGGCCTCGATGACGGTGTCGTGATGGGCCATGATCACCTCCTCGCCGCGAACGATCGCGCCGATCGTCGTGCCGGTCGGCAAGCGGATGTCCTCGACCGCCCGTCCGACGACACTGGACGTCTTGCTGTCGCCATGGGCGACGGCTTCAATCGCCTCGGCCGCGCCGCGCCGCAGCGAGTGGACGACGACGACGTCGCCGCGGCGCACATGCGCCAGCAGGCTGCCGATCGTCGACAGATGCGGGGAGATCGCAATGTCGATCTCGCCGCTCTCGACGAGATCGACATAGGCCGGGCGATTGATCAGCGAAATCACCTTGCGCGCGCCGAGCCGCTTCGCCAGCATCGCCGACAGGATGTTGGCCTCGTCGTCGTTGGTGACCGCGCAGAATACGTCGGTATTCTCGATGTTCTCCTCGAGCAGCAGCTCCTCGTCGGCGGCGTCGCCATGCAGCACCAGCGTGCGGTTCAGCTCCTGGGAGATCTCCTGCACGCGCGCCTGGTTGTGTTCGATCAGCTTGACCTGGCAGCGGGTCTCCAGCGCCTCGGCGAGACCCTTGCCGATATTGCCGCCGCCGACCAGGATCACGCGGCGCACGTCCCTGTCGAGCTTGCGCAGCTCGCCCATCACCGCGCGGATGTCTTCGGACGCAGCGATGAAGAAGACCTCGTCGTCGACCTCGATGACGGTGTCGCCCTGGGGGATGATCGGCGCGCCGCGGCGGAAGATCGCGGCGACGCGGGTCTTGATGCCCGGCATGTGCTGGCTCAGCTCGCGCAACTCGTGGCCGACCAGCATGCCGCCGTAGAGCGCGCGCACTGCGACCAGGCGCACGCGGCCGTTGGCGAAATCGAGTACCTGCAGCGCGCCCGGATACTCGATCAGCCTCTGGATCTGGTCGATGACGACCTGTTCCGGGCTGATCAGCATGTCGATCGGCAGCGCTTCCTGGGTGAACAACTGGGAATACGCGAGATAATCCCGCGCGCGCACGCGCGCGATCTTGGTCGGGGTATGGAACAGCGTAAAAGCGACCTGGCAGGCGACCATGTTGGTCTCGTCGCTGCTGGTCACCGCAATGACCATGTCGGCGTCGTCGGCGCCGGCGCGGCGCAGCACCTCCGGATGCGAGGCCCGGCCGAGTACGGTGCGCAGGTCGAAACGATCCTGCAGGTCCTGCAGGCGCTTCGGCTCTATGTCGACGACGGTGATGTCGTTGGCCTCGCGCGCGAGATTTTCAGCGACCGAGGCGCCGACCTGACCCGCGCCGAGTATGATGATCTTCATCGCGTCAGTCCTGTTCCGACCTCGGCTTGATGCCGAGAGAGCGCAGCTTCCTGTAAAGATGGGTACGTTCGATGCCGGCGCGCTGCGCGATATCGGCGATGTTGCCGCCGACGACGCCCATCTGGTATTCGAAATAGGCCTTCTCGAACTGCATCCGCGCGGCGCGCAGCGGCGAATCGAAGGCCACCGAGATCTCGGCCGAATGCGGTCCGGACAGGCCCAGCGCGTGCTCGACATCCTCCTGCGTGATCTCCTCGTGCACGACGAGGATCAGCAGGCGCTGGACCAGGTTCTTGAGTTCGCGGACGTTGCCCGGCCAGTGATAGGCGCACAGGCGCTTCTTGGCATCCGCGCTGAAACGGCGCGGCGGCAGGCGCTCCTGCTCGGCGAACTGCTCGATATAGTAATCGAGGATCTCCGGCACGTCCTCACTGTGCTCGCGCAGCGGCGGGATGCGCAGCGGCACGACGTTGAGCTGGTAATACAGGTCCTCGCGGAAGCGGCCGGCCTCGATGTAATCCTCGAGGTCACGGTGGGTCGCGGCGACGACGCGGGCGTCGAACTGCACCGGCTCGCGGCCGCCGACGCGGACGAATGACTTGTTCTCGAGCGCGCCGAGCAACTTGGCCTGCACCGCGGGATCCATGTCGGCGACCTCGCTCAGGAACAGCGTGCCGCCGTTGGCCTGTTCGAGGAAGCCGTAGAATACGCCGCTGCCGTGTTCGGAGCCGAACAGCGCGACCGCGGCGCTGTCGTTGGTGATCGCGGCGACGCCGGCCTCGACGAACGGGCCGTCGCGGCGCGGACTGCAATAGTGCAGGTAGCGCCCGAGCAGTTCCTTGCCGCTGCCCGGCTCGCCGCTGATCAGCACCCAGGCGTTGTGCTTTGCGACACGCTCGACCTGCGAGCGCAACTCGTTCATGACCCGGCTGCTGCCGATCGGCTCGGCCAGCGGCTGCGACAACCGGCGCAGGTCGACGTTCTCGCGCTGCAGACGATCGACCTCGATCGCGCGCTGCACGACCAGCAGCAGCTTCGACAGGGACAGCGGCTTCTCGATGAAGTCATAGGCGCCGAGCCGGGTTGCCTCGACCGCGGTCTCGATGGTGCCGTGACCGGAGATCATGATCACCGGCGCGTCGAAGCCGCCCTGCTGCGTCCACTCGCGCAGCAGGGAAATGCCGTCGGTGTCCGGCAGCCAGACGTCCATCAGCACGAGATCCGGACGTCGCAACCGCCGCGCGCGCCGCGCATCCTCGGCGGTCTCGGCGACGCTGACCTCGTAGCCCTCGTCGATGAGGATCTCGCGGACGAGGTCGCGGATGTCGCGTTCGTCGTCGATTACCAGCACATGCGCGCTCATCATTCCGCCTTCCTTGTATAGCCCTGCTTCCACTCTCCGCCGTCATCGGCGTCATCCGCATTGGCAGCCGGGTCGGCGCCGGCGTCCTGCACCGTATCGACCGGAAAGCGCAGGATGATCAGCGCGCCGCCATGATCCGAGTTCTCGGCCCGCACGCTGCCACCGTGTTCCTCGACGATCTTCTTGACGATCGCGAGACCGAGGCCGCTGCCCTTGCGCTTGGTCGTGATGTACGGCTCGAAGAAACGACCGAGCATGTCCGGGGGGAGTCCGGGGCCGTTGTCCTCGATGCGCAACTCGACCGTCTTGATGCCGGCCTCGACCAGGGCGGCGGTTCGGATCGCAATCACGCAATCCCTGCCGGGCTGCGCCGCCTCCAGCGAGTTTTTTATCAGGTTATGGAGCAATTGGCGAATCCGGCCGGAGTCCACGCGCAGGCGCGGCAGGCCGGAATCGAGCTCAGTCAGGAAGCGGGCGCGGGCGCCCTCGCCGCGGTAGAGATCGAGCACCTCGTCGATGATCCGGTTCAGATCCTGCGACTGCAGACGCAGTTTCGGCACCCGCGCATATTCGGCGAAGGCCTTGACCATCTCCTTCATGACCTCGACCTGCTCGACGATCGTATGGGTCGAGCGGTCGAGGACATCGGCGTCCTCGAGCTTCATGCCCTTGAGATACTTGTGCCGCAGGCGTTCCGCCGACAGCCGGATCGGCGTCAGCGGATTCTTGATCTCGTGGGCGAGACGGCGCGCGACCTCGCCCCAGGCGGCGTCGCGCTGCGCCTGCACCAGCGCGGTCACGTCATCGACGACCAGCACATGACCGCCCCATTCATGCTCGCCGCCGGTCAGGGTGACGCCGCCGCACATCAGCACCTGGCGACCGCCCGGACCGTAGATCACGACCTCCTGCCGCCAGTCATCGGCACTGGCCGTCAGTTGCGGCCGGATCGCGTCCAGCAGCGGCTTCAGGTGGCGGTGATCATTGCCGACCGCAACCAGCGGCTTGCCGATGTACTGGCGCAGGCTGACGCCGAGGATCTGCCCGGCGGCGAGGTTGGCGGTGCGGATGATGCGATGGCGGTCGAGCGTCAGCACGCCCGATGACAGCCGACCGAGCACCGCCTGCAGATAGGCGCGCTCGCTCTCGGCCTGCTGCTGGCTCTGCGCCGCCGCGTCGCGCGCGGCTGCGAGCCTGCGCGTCATGTCATTGAACGACTTGACGAGAAAGCCCAGTTCATCGGTCGAATGCTGCGGCAACTGGCGGTCATAGTCGCCGGAGGCGACCGCGCGGGTACCGATCGCGAGCACGCGAATCGGCGCGACCAGTCGCCGTGCGGAGACGAACGCCGCCCACACCGCGCACAGCAGGCTCAGCATCAGCACCAGCGACAGCGTCAGCATGAAGCTGTATTTCAGCGGCCCGCGCAGAAACGCGAGTTGCTTGTAGCGCGTCGCGGCGTCGTCGACGCTGTCGGCCAGTGCGGTCATGTGACCGGACACCGGGTACAGCGCCTGCAGGACGCGCGAATCCTCGACCGGACTCATCACCGGCAGCTCGAGCACGATGCGTATGTACAGATCGAAGTCGCCGACCGGATCCAGCCCGACATAGGTCGTGCCCTGGCGCACCTGGCGCAGCACCGCCTCGGACGGCAGCATCGGCAGGATCGCGAGCGGATTGGCGCTGCTGAACGCGACGATGTGGCCGTTCGGGCGCAGCAGCGTCAGCTCGTGCGCATCGTTCTGCACGCGCAGGTCGTTGAGCATGATCGCCGCCTGCCCGGACGGCATCAGCGACAGTGTGCTGCCGATCTGGTTGGTGCGGCGCAGATACTCGCGCTTGCGGTCGTCGAGCGATACGCGGCTCAGCTCCAGCGCATCGTCGAAGGCCTGTTCGATGTGGACGTCGAACCAGCTGTCGATGCCGCGCTGGATGAAATCGATCGAGAAGTAATAGACCACCGACACCGGCGCGAGCGCGAGGATCACGAAGCTCAGCAGCAGGCGGACCGTCAACCGCGAGCCCGCCGCGCCGCTGCGATAGTTGCGCACCAGCCGCGTCAGGTTCGCGGCGATCAGCACGACCAGGGTGACGAGGCCGAGCAGGTTGACCAGCAACAGCACCAGATAGAGGCGACCGAACTCCTCGGTGTTGCGGGTCGCGACGCCCATCAGGTACAGCGACGTCAGCAGCAGCACCGACAGCGCGACGATCGGCAGGACGCCGCTGGTGAGCCGGTTCAGGCTCAGAGCGGCCATTCATGCCACTCGCTGGCGAGACGCCAGTCCGCAGAGACCAGCGCGAGCAGCCGCAGCGGCGCAGGCAGCTCGCTGGTGTCGACCCGCGCCTGCAGGCGACCGAGATAGCGCTGCCCGGATTGCAGCAGATTCGCATCGATAAGCGGCAGGCTGCTGATCGTCCCCAGCGCCGACAGCGCCTCGATGAAACCCGGATAGTTGTTCTGGCTGCCGATGTTGACGTTGCGCACGACATACTGGCGGGTCAGCGCATGGTAGCTGAGCTGGTAGCGCTGCTCGAGCGAGGCGACCTTTTCGTTCCACAGCCACGGGCGCTCACGAACGATCTCGATCGCGAGCACGACGGTCAGCGGCACGCCCTCCTCGATCGCCTCGATGATCTGCGCGCTGAATACATAGTCGATGCGGGCGCCGAGATAATGGACCTCGTCGCGCGGCGACGAACTCACGTCGAGGATATGGATGCCGGGATCCACGGCGACGCCTGCCGCGTCCTCGGCCGAGGCCGGCGCCGTGAGCGAGGCCGCCACCATGAACAATCCGGTCCGGAACCAGTGCGCGGCGCTCACGTCATCGTCCTGTCATTGCCGCGGCTTGCGCGGCGCAAGCGAGCATAAAAGAAGCCGTCCATGCCGTCCTCGCTGGGCAGGATCTGGCGACCGGGCGCGACGGGACGACCCCAGCCGACATCGAGGGCGTCCGCCCGCGCATCGTGATGCCGGGCGAGGAATCGGCGTATCTGCTCATCATTCTCGGTATGAATAATAGAGCATGTTGCATACAAGAGCACCCCGTCGGCGGCGAGCATCGACCACGCGGCATCGAGCAGGCGCGCCTGGGTCCTTGCGAGCGCCTCGAGATCCCCGGCCCGCCGCAGCCGTTTGATATCCGGATGGCGGCGGATCACGCCGGTCGCCGAGCACGGCGCATCGAGCAGGATACGATCGAATGCCTCGCCATTCCACCACGAGACGGTATCCGCCGTCGCATCGGCGCAGATGAGATCGGCGGCAAGCCCGAGTCGGCGGAGGTTCTCGCCGACCCGCTCGAGTCGGGCGGCGTCGTGATCGACCGCGACGACCCCCGCGAGCCCGGGCTCGGTCTCGAGCATATGACAGGTCTTGCCCCCCGGCGCCGCGCACAGATCGAGCACGCGCTGACCCGGTCGCAGTTCGAGCAGTCCGGCGGCAAGCTGTCCCGCGGCATCCTGCACCGAGATCCGACCGTCGGCGAAACCGGGCAGGCGCGCGATATCGACCGGCTGCGCGAGACAGAGCGCCGATGCGGCCTGCGCCGACGGCCTTGCGTCGATGCCGTCCTGCCTGAGTTCGGCGAGGTAGTCGTCGCGAGTCGTCCGCGCGAGGTTGACGCGCAGCCACATCGGCGGGCGGGCGTTGTTCGCGGCGGCGATCGCGCGCCAGTCCTCCGGCCAGTCGGCGCGGAGGCGATCGAGCAACCAGCGCGGGTGCGCGAGCGCGTTCGCGTCGTCGGCATCGACCGCCGCAGCGATCGCCTGCCCCTCGCGCTGAAAGCGCCTGAGCACTGCGTTGACGAGGCCGCGCGCCCACGGTTTGCCGAGCGTCGCGGTCGACTCGACGGTGCCGGCGACGGCGGCATGGGGCGGAATCCGCGTCTCGATCAGTTGATAGAGTCCGGCCAGGATCAGGCAATGCACATCCTGATCGCGCGGCGCGAGCGGCTTGCGCAACAGGCGCACCGCGATCGCGTCGAGCCGCGGCCAGCCGCGCAGCACGCCGTAACAGAGATCCTGCGCCAGCGCGCGGTCACGCGCATCGTCGAGCTCGGCGAGCACCGGCGGCAGCGCGGCGGCGAGCGAGCGACCCTCATCGAACACCCGGGCCAGGATCCGCGCCGCGGCGCCGCGCGCATCCATCGCTCAGCGCGTGCCGGTCGCCGCGAGCGGGTGCGCGTTCAGAAAATCGCCGACCGCGACGCGGCGGCCGCCGGCCAGCTGGATCTCGAGCAGGCGCAGGACGCCTTCGGCGGTCGCGATATCGATGCCGTCGCGCGTCGCGCGCAGGATCGTCCCGGACGGCGCAGCGCTGCTCTCGGGCAGCGCCCGCGCGCGCCAGACGCGGACGCGCCCGTAGTCGCCGAGCGTCGTGGTTGCGACCGGCCAGGGGTCGAAGGCGCGCACCTTGCGCGCGAGCATTTCGGCGGACTCGTGCCAGTCGAGTGCAGCCTCGGCCTTGTCGAGCTTGCCGGCATAGGTCGCAAGGCGATCGTCCTGGGGTTCGGCGCGCAGCGCCCCGCCGCCGATGCGCGCGAGCACCGCATCGAGCGCATCGGCGCCGAGTCTGGCCAGGCGATCATGCAGGCTGCCGGCGGTGTCGTCATCGCGGATCTCGCATGCGCGGCGTTCGAGCATCGCGCCGGTGTCGAGACCCTCGTCCATCTGCATGATCGTGATGCCGGTCTCGCGATCGCCGGCAAGGATCGCGCGCTGGATCGGCGCCGCGCCGCGCCAGCGCGGCAACAGCGATGCATGGATGTTGAGGCAGCCATGACGGGGGATGTCGAGTACCGCGCGCGGCAGGATCAGCCCGTAGGCGACGACGACCAGCAGGTCCGGCGCGAGCGCGCGCAGGGACGCCTGGATATCGGGCTTCTTCAGGGAACTCGGCTGCAGCACTTCGATGCCGTGGCGCTCGGCCAGCGCCTTGACCGGCGACGGGCGCAGTCGCCGGCCGCGGCCGGCGGGACGGTCCGGCTGGGTCAGCACGGCCACCGGGACATCGCCGCCTTTGATCAACGCCTCGAGCGCCACCGCGGCGAATTCCGGGGTGCCGGCAAACACGATGCGCAGGCCGCTCGCCCGGCTGTCCGTCATCACATCGTCCGCAGCCGGCGCTTTTCGAGCTTCTTGCGAATCCGCTGGCGCTTGATCTCGGTCAGGTAGTCGACGAACAGCTTGCCGTCGAGGTGGTCGACCTCGTGCTGGATGCAGACCGCGAGCAGACCGTCGGCCTCGAGCTCGAGGGGCTTGCCGTCGCGGTCCAGCGCCCGGACCCGGATACGCCCGGCGCGCTCGACCGGCTCGTACACGCCGGGGACCGACAGGCAGCCCTCGTCCGTCTTCTGATGCCCGGCCGCGTCTTCGATCACCGGGTTGATGAGGCAGATCGGCGCTGTACGATCCTCGCTTATATCCACTACGATCAATCGCTTGCAGACGTCGACCTGGACCGCGGCGAGGCCGATGCCGGGGGCCTCGTACATGGTCTCGAACATGTCGTCGACGAGCTTGCGCAGGGCGTCGTCGACCTGCCCGACCGGCTCTGCCTTGCGCCGGAGCCGGGGGTCTGGGTAATGCAGGACGGGTAACAGGGCCATGGTTAAATCCGGGTCGATTTGGGATGCAGGACCTTAATATCCGCACTCTTGCGCCGATAACAACTCGTCCAGGGATCAATTCTAAGGCAAGTCCGATGTCAAACAAACACCTGATTCTCAAGTCGATACTGCTGCTTGCACTGGTCTTCGGCGGGCCTGCGGCGGCGGACGTCGTCAGGCTGGCGACCGATGCCCCTGACCGCCATGTCGTCGTCAAGGGTGACACCTTGTGGGACATCTCGGCGCGCTTCCTCGCCGATCCGTGGCTGTGGCCCGAGATCTGGCACATCAACCCGGCGATCGAGAACCCGCACCTTATATATCCGGGCGATGTCATCTATCTCGAATTCGTCGAGGGGCGGCCGGTACTGCGCCTCGAACGCAGCGAGCCCGTCATGCGCACCGTGCGCCTGTCGCCGAGCGCGCGCATCAGCCCGATCGATACCGCGGTGCCGACCATCCCCTATGACGCGATCGGCCAGTTCCTGAAGTACCCGCGCATCGTCACCCTGGAAGAACTCGACAACAGCGGCTACATCATCGCGAGCAGCGAGGACCGCCTGATCAGCGGCACCGGCAACCGGGTCTACGCCCGCGGCCTGCCCGACAACGGCGTCGACCGCTACACCATCGTCCGCCGCGGCGAGGTCTTTCGCAATCCGCTGAACAAGCGCGACATCCTCGGCTATGAGGCGATCCACGTCGGCTATGTCACGGTCACGCGGACCGGCGACCCGGCGACCCTGCTGATCACCCAGTCCGAACGCGAGGTCCTGATCGGCGACCGCCTGCTGCCGGTCGAGGACACCGAGATCAGTCAGCACTTTCTGCCGCGTGCGCCCGCGACCGAGATCGACGGCCACATCATCTCGGTGCTGGACGGCATCTCGCGCATCGGCCAGTACCAGGTCGTCGCGCTGGACAAGGGCAGCAACGACGGCCTCGAGATCGGCCATGTGCTGTCGGTATGGCAGAGCGGCGCCGTCGTGCGCGACAACATCGGTCCGCGCCGGAACGGCCGTGCGGTCCAGCTGCCGGACGAGCGCGCCGGCACGCTGATGCTGATCCGCCTGTTCGACCGCGTCAGCTACGCACTGGTCATGGAAGCGACCCGCGACCTGAAGCTGCTCGACAAGATCAAGCAGCCCTGACAGGCTGTTGAGAAAGCCCGGCGGGTTTGCGCAGCGAAGTCAAGCGCAGCCTCGCCGGGAGCCCGAAGGGTGCCGCGCAGCGGCAGCGAGGCGAGCCATTCGCGGAGCAAACCCGCCGGGCTTTCTCAACAGCCTGTCAGATCACCCAAAGAAGGAACGAGATCATGTCATGGATGACATTCCCTTCTGGCTCGCGCTCGCGCGAATAAACGGCCTCGGGCCGGTGCAGTGCCGGGCGCTGCTCGATCGCTACGGCGATGCGCGCCGGCTGCTCGATGAAGCGCCGGGCGACCCCGAGGTCCGGCAGGCGCTCTCCGCCGCCTCCCTCGATGCGCTCTCGCGACCCGACTGGGCCGCGGTCGAACGCGACCTCGCCTGGCTCGCCGGACCTGCCCGACACGCGCTGACAGCCGCCGACCCGCGCTATCCCGCGCTGCTGCAACAGATCGCCCAACCGCCGCTCGTGCTCTATGTCGACGGCGATCCCGCCGTACTCACCAGACCCCAACTCGCGATCGTCGGCAGCCGCAATCCGACCGCGGCCGGGCGCGACACCGCCCATGCCTTCGCCCGCGACCTCGCCCGCCACGGCCTCGTGATCACCAGCGGACTCGCGATCGGCATCGACGGCGCCGCCCACGAAGGCGCGCTCGCAGGCGGCGGACCGACCGTCGCGGTCGCCGCAACCGGCCTCGATCGCGTCTACCCGGCGCGCCACGCGGCTCTGGCCGGACGGATTCGCGAGCAGGGCGCGCTGGTCTCCGAATTCCCGCCTGGCCAGCGCCCGGCGCCCGGGCTTTTTCCGAGACGCAACAGGGTCATAAGCGGACTCAGCCTGGGCACGCTGGTGGTCGAGGCCAATCCGAAGAGCGGCTCCCTGATCACCGCCCGCGCCGCGCTCGAGCAGGGCCGCGAGGTCTTCGCGATCCCGGGCTCGATCCACAATCCCTGCGCCCGCGGCTGCCACCTGCTGATCCGCCAGGGCGCGAAACTGGTTGAATGTACCGGTGACATTCTGGAAGAATTGGAACCTATGGCCTGCGCGGCACTCGAAATGGGACAGGGCGCCGCACGCGCCGCCCCTCACGCCCCGCCGCAGGAGACGGTCGCCGGGATCTCGGCCGGAATTCTGGAACTGATCGATTTCGCGCCGACGACTTTGGATACACTGATGGCGAGGACCGGACAGCCCGCGGAACGGCTCTACCCCGCACTGCTCGATCTCGAACTGTCTAACCTGATTACCCAAGCGCCTGGCGGAGGCTATATGCGCCGCCCGGCGAGGAGCTGATGCGATACGATGCTCGACGTACTGCTCTACCTGTTCGAACACTACATGGAAGAAGGCCGTGAGGTGCCGCATGACGAGGCAGTCCTCAAGGGCGTGCTGAAGGACGCGGGCTTCCCGCAGACCGAGATCAACAAGGCCTTCGTGTGGCTCGAGGATCTGGTGCAGCAGGGCGGCAACGCCGAGGCGCAGCAGCGCAACTCCTTCCGCATCTACACCCCGAAGGAACTGAGTCGCCTCGACAGCGAGTGCCGCGGCTTCCTGCTGACGCTCGAATATTGCGGCGTCGTCAGCCCGCAGGCGCGCGAGATCATCATCGAGCGGGCAATGGCGCTCGACCTCGAGGACATCGACCTCGACAAGTTCCGCCTCATCGCGATGATGGTGCTCGCGAACCAGTCCGGCAACGAAGACCTCCAGGAATGGATCGAGACCCTGGTCTTCGACTTCAGCCCCGACCTGCAGCACTGAACTCAACGGGGTCAGAGTCGTTTGATCCCTGCAGCGGCGGCTCGATCCGCGCATCCATGCGATCAAACGACTCTGACCCCATTGCTGTTAAGCATCTGAGTTTGGTCGAATAAGCTCTCTCGCCCCGAATTTCGCACGGGGACCCCGCGCGACTTTCCGTGAACCATCAGCCCGCTTCCGGCGTCTCATGAGGGACAGGCGCCGGCGTCCGTCTGATTGACGCGGAGCGGCTCAAGATTGCAGCCTGTCTGACGAAACTGTTTTGACATCGGCCGCTTTAGCCATCAACATAGCCCGCCACCGGGCCACGACATGGCATCCAGGGTATTGAAAAGGCATGGGAAAGAATCTCGTCATCGTTGAATCGCCGGCGAAGGCCAAGACCCTGAAGAAGTATCTGGGCAAGGGCTTCGACGTCCACGCGTCCTACGGACACGTGCGCGACCTGCTGCCGAAGGAAGGCGCGGTCGACCCGGCGCACGATTTCGCGATGAAGTACCAGACCATCGAAAAGAACAACAAGCACGTCGACACGATCTGCAAGGCCGCGAAGACCGCCGACGCCCTCTGGCTCGCGACCGACCCGGATCGCGAGGGCGAGGCGATCTCCTGGCACCTGCAGGAGATCCTCAAGGGCAAGAAGCTGCTCAAGGACAAGCCGGTCCACCGCATCGTCTTTCACGAGATCACGAAGAACGCGGTGCAGGAGGCGCTCAAGCACCCGCGCGACGTATCGATGAATCTCGTCAACGCGCAGCAGGCGCGGCGCGCGCTCGACTATCTCGTCGGCTTCAACCTCTCGCCGCTGCTGTGGAAGAAGATCCGCCGCGGGCTCTCCGCCGGCCGCGTGCAGAGTCCCGCCCTGCGCCTGATCGTCGAACGCGAGCTGGAGATCGAGGCCTTCCAGTCGCAGGAATACTGGAGCATCGAGGCCGAGACCGCGAAGGACGGCGAGGCCTTCCGCGCGAAGCTGACCCATCACCAGGGCGAGAAGCTGTCGCAGTTCAGTATCACCAGCGAACAGCAGGCGAGCAAGGTCGAGAAGGCGCTGGTCAAGGGCGCGAAGGGCCGGCTCACCGTCATCGACGTCGAGAAGAAGCAGCGCAAGCGCAATCCCGCTGCGCCGTTCATCACCTCGACGCTGCAGCAGGAGGCCGCGCGCAAGCTCGGCTTCACCGCGCAGCGCACGATGCGCACCGCGCAGCAGCTCTATGAAGGTATCGACACCGGCGACGGCGCGGTCGGCCTGATCACCTACATGCGTACCGACTCGGTCAATCTCGCGAACGAGGCCCTCGAGGAGATCCGCCGGCTGATCGTCGAGCGTTACGGCAAGGACAAGCTCCCGAACGAGGTCCAGACCTATAAGACCAAATCGAAGAACGCGCAGGAGGCCCATGAGGCCATCCGCCCGACTTCGGCCTTCGTCGATCCGGATTCGGTCAAGGATCACCTGAACAGCGATCAGTACAAGCTCTATCGACTGATCTGGCAGCGCACCGTCGCCTGCCAGATGATCCCGGCGACGATCAACACCGTCGGCGTCGACCTCGAGGGCGGCAAGGGCGACATCTTCCGCGCGACCGGCTCGACGATCGTCGATCCCGGCTTCATGGCCGTCTATCGCGAGGACGTCGACGACGGCAAGGAAAACGACGACCAGCAGAACCTGCTGCCGGAAATGGCGAAGGGCGACCGCGTCGCGATCGAAAAGATCGTCACCGAGCAGCACTTCACCGAACCGCCGCCGCGCTATACCGAGGCGAGCCTGATCAAGACGCTGGAAGAACACGGTATCGGCCGCCCGTCGACCTATGCATCGATCATCGCGACGCTGCAGCAGCGCGAATATGTCGTGCTCGACAAGAAGCGCTTCAAGCCGACGGACGTCGGTCGCGTCGTCAACAAGTTCCTGACCGAGCACTTCTCGCGCTACGTCGATTATGAATTCACCGCAAAGCTCGAGGACGACCTCGACGCGATCTCGCGCGGCGAGCAGGAATGGGTGCCGCTGATGCACTCGTTCTGGGGGCCGTTCAAGGACCTCGTCGACGACAAGGAGCAGTCGGTGCAGCGCAAGGACGTGACCCAGGAGGCGCTCGATGAGGCTTGCCCGAAGTGCGGTCAGCCGCTATCGATCCGGCTCGGGCGCCGCGGCCGCTTCGTCGGCTGCACCGGTTTCCCGGAGTGCGACTATACGCGCAATCTCGGCGAGGACAGCGCCGACGACGGCGCGGATGCCGAGCTCGTCGAGGGCCGCAGTTGTCCGCAGTGCGAGGGACCGCTGGTCGTGCGCGTCGGGCCGTACGGCAAGTTCATTGGCTGCGGCAATTATCCCAAGTGCAAGTTCATCGAGCCGCTGGTCAAGCCGGCCGACACCGGCGTCGAGTGTCCCGAGTGCCACCAGGGCACGATGGTGCAGCGGCGCTCGCGGCGCGGCAAGGTGTTCTACTCCTGCTCGACCTATCCGAAGTGTAGCTACGCGGTCTGGAACGAACCGGTCGCGCAGCCCTGTCCGCAATGCGAATGGCCGATGCTGACCGTCAAGACCACCAAGCGCAGCGGCGCAGAGCTCGTCTGCCCGCAGAAGGAATGCGGCTACACCACCCCGTACGAAGCCCCGGAAAAGCCCGACGACCAGGGCGGCGCCGACGAACCCCCGAGCAAGCGCCAGGCCCACGGCTGAGGTCAATGAAACCCACGGGGTCAGAGTAGACAAAGTCTTCTCTGACCCCGTGGGTTTTTTTACGCGGTCATCGCCCTGTCGACGGCGGCGCGGTCGAGGTGGGGGGCGAACATCTCGATGAAGGCGTAGGTGAAACCGCGCAGGTGACTGCCGCGGCGGATGCCGAGGCGGGTCGTGCATGGCTCGAACAGGTGACTCGCGTCGAGCATGCGCAGATTGGTGTCGCGTTCCGGATTGAACGCCATGCTCGCCATCAGCCCGATGCCGATGCCGATCTCGACATAAGTCTTGATGACGTCGGAGTCGATCGCCGAGAACACGACATTCGGTCGCAGCCCGGCGCGCTCGAAGGCCTCGTTGATCTTGATCCGCCCCGCGAACGAGAAATCATAGGTCACGATCGGATACTCGGCGATCTTCTCGAGTGTCAGCGGCTCGGCGCGCAGGATCGGCAGGCCCGGCGGCGCGATCACGCAGTGATTCCATTCATAGCACGGCATCACGATGAGGTCCTCGAACAGGTCGATGCCCTCGGTCGCGATCGCGACGTCGGCGACGCCGGACGCCGCGAGCTGCGCGATCTGCATCGGATTGCCCTGGTGCAGGTGCAGGCGCACGTTCGGGTAGCGCTCGGAAAAGGTCTTGATCACCGGCGGCAGCGCATAGCGGGCCTGGGTATGGGTCGTCGCGATCGACAGGCTGCCGCCGCTGTCGTCGGTGAATTCGAAGCCGACCTGCTTGATATGCTCGAGCTCGCGCAGCACCCGCTCCGCCATCGCCAGCACCGCCCGCCCCGGCTGCGTGATCCCGACCAGGCGCTTGCCGTTGCGCTCGAAGATCTGGACCCCGAGTTCCCCCTCGAGCTGGCGGATCTGGCTGCTGATGCCCGGCTGGGCGGTATGCAGTACGTTCGCCGCCGCGGAGATGTTCAGGCCACAGCGCGCAACCTCACGAATATAACGAAGCTGTTGAAAGTTCATACAATTCCGGTCTGATATACGCCAAGGTTATATAAATATAACATCGCATTATTTTTTATAATATAGCCGTTCCTGATATCATATCGGCCTGATCGGATACCCTAGCCCGTTGCGTCCATTGGTTTTTTGCCGATAACCCGGCAGGCGGACGAGGCACATGCAGGAGAAGACCATGAAAGACCCCCAGCCACTGGTCAACGACGAAGAACTGGACCGCTTCCAGGAAAACGTCCAGGCCTTCCTCCGCAACGAGATCGATGCCGAGCGCTTCCAGTCGATTCGCCTCCAGCAAGGTGTCTACGGCCAGCGCCAGGACGGCGTCAACATGATCCGCGTCAAGATACCCGGCGGCCACATGACGCCGGCGCAACTCGAGGCGATCGCCGACGTCCTCGAGACCCATTCGGAACACGACGTCGCCCATATCACCACGCGCCAGGACATCCAGATCCACTATGTCCCGATTGCGAAGATCCCGGTCGCGCTGAAGGATCTGGCGCGCGCCGGCCTGACCTCGCGCGAGGCCTGCAACAATACCGTGCGCAACGTCTCCTGCTGCCCGCTCGCCGGCGTCTGCCCGAGCGAGCGCGTCGATATCCGCGAACACCAGCAGCATGCGGTACGCTATTTCCTGCGCCACCCGCTGACGCAGCACCTGCCGCGCAAGTTCAAGATCAGCTTCTCGGCCTGCGAGGCCGATTGCGCGCAGGGCATGATCCACGACCTCGCGGTCGTCGCGGTCAAGAAGGACGGCAAGTTCGGCTTCAAGATCCTCGCCGGCGGCGGCCTCGGCCACAAGCCGCGCCATGCGATCACCGTCGAGGAATATATCCCCGAGCAGGATCTGATCCCGTGCATGGAGGCGATCATCGCCCTGCACAATCGCTATTCCGACCGCAAGCGCCGCGCCAAGGCACGCATCAAGTTCCTCGTCGACCGCTTCGGCGCCGACGGCTTCATCGAGAAGTACCGCGAGGAACTGGTGCGCACGCGCGCCGCGCTCGAGGGCAGCGCCTTCGCGAAGGGTGAGTGGCAGGACGGCACGCTGTCGAACGACCACAACAACCCGGGCGCCCCGCGCCGCGTCACCGGCCAGAAGCAGAAGGGCCTGAACATCTTCCCGGTCAGCATCCCGATCGGCGACATCGACGCCCCGCAGATGCGCGGCATCGCGGCTCTGATGTACCGCGAGAAGCTCGACGACCTCCGCGCGACCCAGGACCAGAACTTCGTCATCGTCGGCGTACCGGACGCACGCGTCGCCGCGGTACGCGAGGGGCTCGCCGACCTCGGCCTCGCCGAGCCGAAGGCGGGTGACGACGTCGTCGCCTGCCCCGGCACCTCGACCTGCCGCCTCGGCATCACCGCGTCGAAGAAGATCGGCGTCAAGTTGAGCGGCGGCGCCCACGACCTGCGCATCCGCGCCAGCGGCTGCCACAACGGCTGCGCCCAGCCCGAGACCGGCGACATCGGCATCTACGGCGAGGGCAAGCGTCTGCACGGCAAACTGGTGCCGCACTACCAGATGTACATCGGCGGCGACGGCCGCAACGGCGGCGCGATCGGCATCAAGGGTCCGAGCGTGCCGGCGATGCGCGTCGAGCAGGCGATCGCCCGCCTGCAGGATACCTGGGCAAAGGAGCGCGCCGACGGCGAGACCTTCTTCGCGTGGGCACAGGCGCGCGACAAGGACTACTTCGCGAAACTGCTCGAGGACATCACGAACGTCGCGGCCGAGGCGCTGAATGACGTGATGTCCGATCACGGCGAGCTCAATCCGTTCAAGGTCGAACAGTTCGGCGGCGGCGAGTGCGCCGGCGCCGCGCAGGAAACGGTCGCCGCGTATTTTGCCGATGCCGCGAACGAGCGCAATTACCGCAACGGCTTTCTGCTCCAGCGCAAGCCCGAGGCCTCGATCGAGTGCGCGCAGCAGATCGGCCGCCTCGTCGGCGGCTCGCTGCTGTTCCTCGCCGGCCAGCCGGCAAACGGCGACCTGCGCGAGACCGGCCGCCAGATCGAGCAGACGCTCAAGGCCAACCCGACGCTCGGCACGCGCCTGGTCGAATTCGCCGACGGCCTCGAGAAACTGTCCGAGGACTTCGACGAACCGACCTACCGGCAACTGACCGACGCGCTCGATGCCTGGACGATCGAGGCCGGCGCCGTGTGCCAGGACATCGACCGCCAACTCGACCTCAGCGCCTCGCTGTCGGGTATCCGCGCCGCCGTCGGAGAAAAAAAAAAGGTGAGCCGGTAGACCTGACCTCGTTCGGCTGCCCGCTGCACTACATCAAGGCCCGCCACACCCTGCGCGCGCTCGGCGCCGGCGAGACCGTCGAGTTCCTGTTTGAATCCGAAGACGCGGCCGGCAAGGCCGCGTCGAGTCTCGAAAGCGACGGCCACCAGATCCTGTCCATGACACCCGCCGGCGACGCGGTCCGCGTCGGCGTCAGAAAACACCCCGGCTGATCCGCCCCCCCTCCCCCGTCACCCCCGCCGCCGCTTGAAAAGGCCGGCGGCGGCCCTATTTACTCCGTACGCGGGCAACGGCCCGGGAATTCACAGCAAACAGATCGGAAATCGCGGGTGAGGCGGCCGATGTTCCTCTCCCGGACCGGAATGGAACGTAACGGAGGTGCGACATGGTGGGATATATCACTAATTTCAACGGCGACCTGTTCGACCGGCTCGACCGCATGCATCGCGAGATGGACCGGATGTTCGGCAACTGGACCGGCGTCCCGGACATCCGCTCCGCGGGCGCCGGCGACTGGCCGGAACTCAATGTCGGCGTACTGCCTGAGCGCGTCGATATCTATGTCTTCGCAGCCGGGATCGACCCGAAGTCGCTCGACATCTCGCTGCACCAGAACGTGCTGACGATCGCCGGCGAACGCAGGATCGAGCAGCCCGAGACCACGAAGACCTATCGGCGCGAGCGCTTCCGCGGCAACTTCCGCCGCGCGATCAGCCTGCCAGATGGCGTCGACGCCGACAGGGTCGAGGCGCACTATCGCGACGGCGTGCTGCACGTGACCGTGCCGCGCCAGGCGAAGGTGCAGCCGCGCAAGATCACCGTCAACTGACGGAACGGACACAGGAGACCGACATGAACACGCAGACCGAACTGAGCAAGCGCGAAGGCCGCGACGTCGCCCGTCGCGAGGCGGAGACGCCGGCGCTGATCCCGGCCGTCGACATCTTCGAGGATAGCAACGGCATCACGCTGCGCGCCGATCTTCCGGGCGTGGCACGCGACCGTCTCGATATCCAGGTCGAGGACGACACGCTGACGATCGCCGGCGATGCCGCGATCGAGATGCCTGAGGGCATGAAGCCTCTCTACGCCGACGTGCGCGCGACGCGCTATCGCCGCCGCTTCACGCTGAGTCGCGAGCTTGCGACTGACCGCATCAGCGCGCAACTGACGGACGGCGTGCTGACCCTGACGATCCCGAAGCGCGAAGAACTGCGTCCGCGCAAGATCGAGGTCAGCGCCGCCTGACATTGGCATCGGGGTCAGAGTAGACTCCCTCTACTCTGACCCCGACAACAGGTGTCGCCGTGCAATTCAAGGACTACTACCAGACCCTCGGCGTAGACCGCACCGCCTCACAGGACGACATCAAGCGCGCCTATCGCAAACTCGCGCGCAAATATCATCCCGACGTCAGCAAGGAACAGGACGCCGAGGCCCGCTTCAAGGAAGTCGGCGAGGCCTACGAGGTCCTGCAGGATCCCGAGAAGCGCGCCGCCTACGATCAGCTCGGCCCGAACTGGAAGGCCGGCCAGGACTTTCGCCCGCCGCCCGACTGGGCGCAAGGCTTCGAATTCCGTCACGACGGCTTCGACGGCGCCGGCGGCGCGCAATTCAGCGACTTCTTCGAGAGCCTGTTCGGTCGCGGCTTCGGTTTCGGCGGCGCGGGGCGGTCAGGCGGCGGGCACGCGCGCGGCGAGGACAGTCACGCCAGGGTGCTGATCGATCTCGACGATGCATATCACGGCGCAAGCCGCAGCTTCACGCTGACCACGACCGAACCCGGCGCCGACGGCCGCCCGCGCACGAAGAAACGCACGCTGAACGTCCGCATCCCGAAGGGCGTACGTCAGGGCCAGCGCATCCGTCTCGCCGGCCAGGGCACGCCCGGCGCCGGCCGCGGCCAGCCCGGCGACCTCTATCTCGAGATCGATTTCCGCCAGCATCCGTACTATCGCATCGAAGGTCGCGACGTGTACCTCGACCTGCCGGTCGCACCGTGGGAAGCGGCGCTCGGCGCGACCGTGACCGCGCCGACGCCGGGCGGGCCGGTCGAACTGAAGATCCCCGCCGGTTCGGCCGCGGATCGCAAGCTCAGGCTGAAAGGCCGCGGCATTCCCGGCGACCCGCCCGGCGACTTCTATGCCGTGCTGGAGATCGCGCTGCCACCGGCGGACAGCGAGGCCGCGAAGGCCGTCTATCGCGACATGGCAAAGGCGCTGAAATTCAATCCTCGCGGGCACCTGTAGCCTCCCGGCGCCCTATTTGACAGCACCTGAAAACAGGTGCTATTAAATGTCCTGTTCCCAGCAAAGGCGCCGGCATGCACACGAAATTTTCAGAGGATGTCATTCCCCTGTCCGATCTCAAGATCAACCCGGGCAAGGTGGTCAATCGCGCGAATGACACGCACAGGCCGATCCTCCTGACCAGCAGAGGCAGAGGGGTCGCCGTCGTACAGGGCCTCGATGATTACGAGAAAACCGCCGAGGAATTGCGGTTCATCAAGGCGGTGGCCCAGGGACTTGCCGACATTCGGGAAGGCAATACCGTCACGCTGGCTGAGGCGAAGAAGATCCTTGGCGTCAATAAGTGAAGATCACTATCGCACGCTCTGCCCTGAGCGACTTACAGGAAATCAAAAGCTGGTACCTGGAGCAGGGCGTGCCGGAGATCGGCAAGAACTTTGTAAACGAGATCTTGAGGGATGCGGAAAGGCTGCGTGATCACCCGGATTCGGGCAGAAAGGTCCCCGAATTTGATCAGGACCACATCCGGGAGATCATCCATCCGCCGTTTCGAGTGGTATATCTGCGGCAAACCGCATCGGTGAATCTGGTTCGGGTGTGGAGAAGCGAAAGGTTGATGACGCTACCAGAGATACATGACCGCCCATGAAAATCCTCCGCTACCGGCTGACCAGCTACCTATTCATCATTTTCATGCTGCTGCTCACTGCCTGCGGCGGCAGTGGCGGTGACAACCAACCCGGCTCGTCCATGACCTGGGACGAGAGCCAATGGAACGAGGCGAACTGGCAATGAGACTTCTGGTCATCCTCCTGCTGTCCGGTATTGCGTATCCCACGCTCGCGCAGGCCGCCGAACTCCCGCATACTTTCGCGGCGGGCACGCCGGCGCGTGCCGCCGAGGTCAATGCCAACTTCGACGCGCTGGTCACCGCGATCGACGAGACGCAGGCGGCTGTCCAGGGCCTGCAGCAGGCGGGTACGCAGCAGATCGGCACACTCTCGATAACAGGTGCCCCGTACAACGGCACCGCGATCCCGATCTATCTGATTCAGTGGGACAACACGTTCGACCTACCCGGCGGCGGCGGTGGTGGCGGCGGCGCAGGAGCACCGACCTTCGGCGGCATCACGATCGGCAAACAGCCGGACGGGTTTACGCCGCAAATGTTCCTGGATTTCGCATCGGGCAAGGCCTTCGCGGAGGCCACGATCCAGCTGACCGCGCCGGGCCCGGCGGTGACGACCTATCACCTGAACGGCATGGTGATCATCGGTTTCGGCTCGGTCACCGCGACCGCTGGCAGGGTGCTCGATTCACTCACGCTCGCGCCGATGGCGGAACTGACGGTCTCGACGACTGCGGCAGGCAGCCCCGCACCGTCGACCTGCTTCGATATACCTGGTAACGCGGCCTGCTGAGCACGGGCCTGCTTTGATCGTCAGTCGTCCCGGCCACCCGCGGCAACGGTGCTGCGCCAGCGCAGGATGCCGCCGTAGATATTCGCGACACGCTGGTGCCCCGCCTCCCTGAGAATGCCGATCGCCAGCGCCGAACGCTTGCCCGAGCGGCACAGCGTCACCACCGGCCGATCGGCCGGCACCTCCCCCACCCGCGCGCGCAGCTCCGGCAGCGGGATCGCGATCGCGTTGTCGAGGCCGTCGAGCGTGTCATCGATCTCGTCGGGCTCGCGCACGTCGAGGATAGTCACCGACGGCTGATTGTGCGCGACCCACGCCGGCTCGACCTCCGGGATGCCGGCGAAGCTGACGCGCAGGTCGGCCCATTCAGGCTCCTCGGGCAACCTGCCTGACTCCGGCCTGCCGCTGCGCAGATTGTTCGGCAGCGCCTCGGCGATCATCTTCGGATGCGGCAACTGCATCGCGTTCATATAGCCGACGAAGTCGCGCTCGTTCGCCTCACCGCCGACGCGCGGATTGAAGCGCTTCTCCTCGCAGATCGTCGAACGCGTGCGGCCGTTGTAATCGTGCGCCGGATAGACCGCGCAGTCGTCCGGCAGCGAGAACAGTTGTTCGGTGATCGATCGATACAGCCGCGCCGCGTTGCCCTGCTGGAAGTCGCTGCGCCCGCAACCGCGGATCAACAGCGTATCGCCGGTGAACACTTTGCTCTTGTCCGCGAGCACGAAGCTCATGCAGCCGTTGGTATGCCCCGGCGTCGCGCGCACCTCGAGCCGCACGCCCTCGACCCCGAAGACCTGGCCGTGACGCAGCGGCAGATCGACATTGACCGCGCCCGCATCGGCCGACAGCGCGATCGCGCAGCCGGTCTTCTGCTTCAGCAGCCAGGCCGCGGTGATGTGGTCGGCATGGGCATGCGTATCGACGACCAGCTTCAGCGTCAGGCCCAGCTCGCGCAGCAGCGCGAGATCACGCCGGAACTGCTCGAACACCGGATCGATCAGCAGCGCCTCTCGGCTCGACTCGTCGGCGAGCAGATAGGTGTAGGTCGAGGAGGTTTCATCGTAGAGCTGGCGGAAGATCATTGCGGGTTCCTGCTGATCAGCGAGTCAAGGGATCGCGGGGCATATGCATCGCATGCGATGCGACTAATACCTGGGTACTAGTGAACACCACAGCGCCGCTCCCGGCGGTTGCAGCGACTTTATTGTCCCGATAGAGTACGGGGAAAACAAGCGGCGTCATGAATATGGCGGCTTGGTCGGCTCTGCCGATGGGAATGTCGCGTTTGATAATCTGAAGCGGGCAGATTCAACGACATAGTGATGGAGCGGGGATATTATGCGGCGGTTATGTGGGATTATCGGTCAGAAATGACGCCGAATTGTAATTAGGCCAATTCAAGAGCAACGAAATGGCAGCTAAGAAGAAGGCAGCCCCCGAGGCAATTCCACTTGCTCCAGAAGGTGGTGCCAGACCTCGCCTTCATATGTTGATCATCAAGAACTTCAGATCGATTGGCACCACACCTATCGAGATAGAACTAGACGACATCGTCGTGTTGGTAGGCCCGAATAACGCTGGCAAGAGCAGCATCCTTCGTGCTTACGAAACGGTGATGCAGCACGGATCAAAGGAGGGGAGGTTGGTTATCGATGATTTTCCGAATGGGGTTGTCGATACAGAAAATCTCCCGGAAGTTGAACTCCAAACGGTTGTGTTTGATAAGGCACCCGGGGAACGATGGATACACACGACAGAAAATGGTGAGTGGCTCATCCGGGAAAAGTGGACATGGGACAGCCCAAACAAGGAGCCGACCAGGCGCGGCTTCGATGTAACGAAAGGCGAGTGGGATGATCAAGTCCCATGGGGCGCCCCAAATGTTGCAAACGCTCGACGACCTAGACCTCATAGAATCGACGCGTTTGCCTCTCCGGACTCTCAGGCTGCCGCGATAGCAAAGCTCATCACCGATCTACTTAGAGACAAGATCTCGACGATAAAGTCTGATCCTGAGAGCGATAAGTCCGACTACGATATTGTCCTTGATAAGATCAAGGATCTCCAAACAAAGGCAGTCGAAGCAACGGAAATCGAGATACAAGAAATCGAGAAGGAAATCTCTACATACTTGGAGCGCATATTTCCGAAACACAAAGTCAAGTTCGACGCGAAGCCTGAGAGCGACCTGGACAAGGCGTATTCACCTTTTAGGGCCAACACCGACGTGCTCATGGGACCTGAAGGAGGTTACTTTTCAACAATCGCCCATCAAGGAAGCGGTGCCCGAAGGACATTGCTGTGGGCCACCCTCAAGTACTTGTCGGAAGCAAGCGACAAGGAAGGAGGAAGGCCTCATGTCCTTCTTCTCGATGAACCGGAGATCTGTCTTCACCCATCAGCAATTCGTGAAGCCCGTTCTGTATTATACAACCTACCTTCGACTGGAACGTGGCAGGTCATGATTACGTCACATTCTCCAATCTTCATCGATCTGTCGCGCGATAACACAACCGTGATTCGAGTATTTCGTGACGAGCATTCAGAAGTACGCAGCACGACCTTGTTTCGACCGGCCAGGGCGCATTTGAGTGAAGATGACAAGAGACATCTGGGTAATCCCCCCGCAAACTAGCGTTGTCCAGAAGTAGAATTTTCTCGTACTGTACGACCGAGGAGGTTCTACATGAAGAAATCCCGATACAGCGACAGCCAGATTCTGGCGATCCTGAAGCAGGCCG
>JBJHCZ010000013.1:0-77649 GCA_050486285.1 Chromatiales bacterium | reverse complement strand
CCCGAGCCGGACCAGCTCGACCATCTGCTGCCGGAACTCCGGCGTGTATATCCGCTGCTTCTTTGCCATCGGGAACACTCCTCCTTTTTGTGAAGATGAAGTGTCCACCGCAGCGGGTCAAGCCCAAGGTACAAAAATCTTGGCGGCAATTCAAGCGTCGTCGCATATAGCGTTGAAGAAGCGGCGATCACCGTTCAGTTCAGTGATGGCTGGTATTATCTATACAACAACCAGAGCGCGGGATCTGAAAACGTCTATGAGCTGCAACGTTTAGCTAGGGCGGGACGAGGCCTTAACAGCTTCATAGTTAAGGTTGTGCGTAAGGGTTACGCAAGAAAGTGGCGCTGATAGCTGGTTGTGCTGCGTTGAAGTATAATATCAATTAGGTCGGGTATAGAAAATGTTCGAAAATATTCAACATAAAGGCTTCCAGGTACTGGCGCTGCATCACGCAGAAGCAATTCTCAAATACGATATGCCGACGGCGATCGTTGAAATTGAAAAGATCCTGCTCGCAGCGACCATACCGGCAATTGAGTTGATACAGGGCGGCGGGGGCGAAGGTGAATTAACACAGCGCTTGCGTAAATGCTTAGCTGATGAGGGCTGGAAAAAGCATAACTTTGAAATTAAGAAAATCGTTGATGGCGCAGAGAAGGAATCCATATCTCACGAAATTGACCATGTTAAGCGTTTTCCAAAAGGCGCGTGCGCAATGGAGATCGAGTGGAACAACAAAGACCCATTCTTTGATCGTGATTTGGAGAACTTTAAGCGTTTGCATGCAGATGGCGTAATTTCAATTGGAATTATTATCACTCGCGGAGAATCTCTGCATGAGGGGATGCGGGAAATCGTCGAGGCGTTTGCGCTGAAGCATGGCGTGAATCGCACAGAGGAAGTGAAGAAATATTACGCACCAACTGATCGACAGAAGAGGCTCATCGATAGCGCAGAAAAGTCTAAGGGAACCTTTGAAAAAGGTTGGGCACACGTCTTCGTTTCTGATAAATTTGGTGAAGCCACAACGCACTGGAAAAAACTTGAAGATCGAGTGCGTCGTGGAGTTGGCAACCCCTGTCCATTGCTGCTCATCGGGTTGCCAAAAGACATCGTTACCATATGAGTCCACTGGGTGCTTTGGTCGAGGGTTTGGCAATGAGCAATGCTAGCGATAATCTTCTTGAATCAGTGGGCAAGAAGAAGTTTTCAACAGTCCTAGCTGATCCACCGTGGCAGTTTGCTAACCGAACCGGGAAAATGGCACCGGAGCATAAACGTCTTAATCGTTACCCGACGATGTCTCTTCAGGAAATCAAAGACCTTCCTGTTGAAGCGGTTGTTAAAGATACTGCCCATCTTTATTTATGGGTGCCTAACGCACTTCTCCCTGATGGCTTGGCGGTTATGAGCCATTGGGGATTCACCTACAAGACTAATCTTATTTGGTACAAAGTTCGCAAAGACGGCGGCCCTGATCGTCGTGGAGTTGGCTTCTACTTCCGCAATGTTACGGAAATCATTCTGTTTGGCGTGCGTGGCAAAAGTGCTCGCACTCTCCAACCAGGCCGCAGCCAGGAAAACATAATTTCCACACAGAAGCGAGAACATAGTCGCAAGCCTGATGAGCAATATGACCTCATAGAAGCTTGTAGCCCGGCCCCCTTCATTGAGTTGTTTGCACGCGGCCAGCGCAAGGGCTGGTTTGTCTGGGGCAATCAGGCTGATGAGTACGTACCTGATTGGGATACGTATGCCAATCAATCGCAATCCAACGTCATCAAACTCCCTCGCAATCGCCGCGCGTAATTCGCCTAACAATCCAGCTGCAAGCACGACGGCCCACACGAGCCGAGACCTAAGATCAAACGCTATGTCTTACCGAGATAACGATGTCACTTGACCTTTCAGATACTCTTGTAGTGGGAATCTCGTCTACTGCTCTATTTAATCTGTCAGAATCAGACAAAGTGTTCCGTGCAAGATTCTCTGAAGATCGGGAAACAGCTGTGTCAGAGTATCGGGCCTACACCAGAGAGCGCGAAAACGATCCGCTAAGCGACGGCACCGGTATGCCACTTGTCGAAGCACTACTTGCACTGAATCAGCACATGAAAGTAGGCGACGACCCTCTCGTCGAGGTTGTTGTAATGTCTCGCAACAGTCCAGAAACAGGGGTGCGGGTATTCAACAACATCCGATCGCGGAAACTTCAGATTACTCGTCATGCATTCACTGGCGGCGAATCGGTAGTCGAATATCTCGAAGCCTATGACGCTGATTTGTTCCTAACAACAAATATTCGAGATGCACAACGCGTTATTGATGGCGGCCAATGTGCTGCGGCGATAGTAAAGGATCCGCCGAGGGATCATACCGCAATTCCCGAAGGCCAAGTGAGATTCGCGTTTGATGGTGACGCTGTTCTTTTTGACGAGAGCAGTGAACTTGTCTACAAAGCCGAAGGCCTTGATGGCTTCCATGCCAACGAAGACTTGAAGCAGGATGTTCCCATGGCAGACGGTCCGTATGCAGTCCTCCTTCGTAAACTCTCCCGACTGCAAGAGCGACTACCATCTCGGGTGGAGTTCTCCCCTGTTCGAATAGCAATTGTAACGGCTAGGAGCGCTCCAGCGGAGCTAAGGGTAATCAAGACCCTCCGCCATTGGGGTGTGTACGTCAATGAAATTTTCTTCCTCGGCGGACTTGAAAAAGCTAAAGTTCTCAAGGCTTTTCGCCCGCACGTGTTCTTTGATGACCAAGATCTGCATCTTGATGCGGCAGCAAATATCGTCCCTTCCTGCAAAGTTCCTTATCGGTCCGAGTCGCCTTTGGTGACTGGAATTGTCGAGCTGGGTGATAATATGGAAAAATAACTTATTTAAGTGACGTCGCTTTGATATGAAAGGCTGCTTATAAAGCAGATGCACCCGGTAACAGCCTGCGCGAACACATCGATATGTTGGTGAGTCGAGCCTTAGAAAACCCAAGGTTCGACGCCGGTACGGTGCATCGGTAATCTATCCCGATGCCCGCCCCACGCAACAGGACCACCCCACCCCGCTGCACCTGGTGCGGCTCTGATCCGCTGTATGTCACCTACCACGACGAGGAATGGGGCGTCCCGCTCCATGACGACCGCCGGCTGTTCGAGTCCCTGATACTCGATGGCGCGCAGGCGGGCCTGAGCTGGCTGACGATCCTGAAGAAGCGCGAGAACTACCGCAAGGCCTTCGACGGCTTCGACTGCGAGCGCATAGCGCGCTACACCAAACGCGATGTCGCGCGGCTCATGAACGACCCGGGCATCGTGCGCAACCGGCTAAAGATCGAATCGGCGATCCGCAACGCGCGGGCGACGCTCGAACTCCGCGAGGAATTCGGCTCGCTCGATGCCTTCCTGTGGGACTATGTCGACGGCGCGCCGCTGCAAAATAACAGGAAGCGCCTCGCGGACATCCCGGCGCGCACCGAACTCTCCGACCGGCTCAGCAAGGACCTGAAGAAGCGCGGCTTCAACTTCGTCGGCTCGACGATCTGCTATGCCTTCATGCAGGCGGCGGGCATGGTCAACGACCATGTCACCGACTGCTTCCGCCATCGCGAGCTGCAGCAGCGATAACGATCGCGTCCGATGTAAATCACGATCGTCAGTCTCGCCCTCTGCGCCGGCGTCATCACGCTTGGCGCGATCCTGCAGGCATCGACCGGGCTCGGCGCGGGGCTGATCATCGTCCCGCTGCTCGGACTGATCAGCCTCGAACTGATCCCGGGGCCGGTGATCTTCGCGAGCCTCGCGCTGTCGACGCTGATGGCCTGGCGCGGCCGTCGGCACATCAACTTCCTGAACATGAAGATACTGGTCGCAGGCCTGGTCGCCGGGACCGTGCTCGGCGCGCTGAGTCTGTCGGCCGTCCCGCTCGATCGCGCCGGCGTGCTGTTCGGCGCGCTGGTGCTGCTGGCGGTCGCGATCACCGCCGTCGGGACCCGGATCCCGTTCACCCGGCCGAGCCTTACGGCCGCGGGCACACTGTCCGGCTTCATGGGCACGACGGCGGCGATCGGCGCGCCGGTGCTGGCGCTGCTGTATCAGCACGAGGACGGCCGCACGCTGCGGGCGACGCTCGGCTTTCTGTATTTCCTGTCGTCGGTGATGATGGTCGCGTTCCTGCACCTCGCCGGTCATTTCGGCGCGCACGAACTGCGTCTCGGCCTTTACCTGATCCCCGGCTTCCTCGCCGGCTATGTCCTCGCTGCCCCGATCGCGGGCCTGCTCGACCGCGGCTACACCCGCGTCGCGGTGCTCGCGATCTCCACTGCGAGCGCGCTCGTGCTGATCGCGAAGGGCCTCTGAACCGCTGACCCGGGGCGCTATCCCGCCGCGATCAATCTCGCCAGTCGATCTTTCATGAACTCGCGAAACACCCTCACGCGCGCCGGCGCATCCCGCCCCGCGACACTGATCGCGTGTAACTGCGCGCGCGCCACGCTCCAGCCCGGCAGCACCGGCACGAGCAGGCCGGCGGCGATCGAGCGTGCCGCGACGATGTCGGGGATCGCGCCGATGCCGGCGCCGGCGAGCAGCAGCCGATGCGCGCCGGCGAAGTCGCTGACATACATGACCGGGCGGTACTGCACCTCGGCGCGGCGTCCCTTGTCGTTGACCAGCGCGAGGCGCGACGCGCCGCGCGCGGTCTCGCGGCTCGTGATCAATGCATGCGATGCGAGATCGGCGGGCGCCTGCGGCGGCGGCTGTCCGGCCAGATAGGACGGCGCGGCATAGAGCCCGATGCGGAGGTCGATCAACATCGTCGCGCGATAGCCCATGTCCGGCAGCGGGCCGGTGGTCGCGCGCAATGCGAGGTCGATGCGGTTCGCGGCGAGGTCGAGGGTTGCGTCGCTGAGCAGCAGTTCGACGGTGATCTGCGGCTGCGCGGCGCGGAATGCGGTCAGCAGTTCCGGCAACACGTCGAGCCCGATATCGTGCGGCGCGGTGACGCGCAGATGCCCGCGCGGCACCACGCGCGATTGCCGCGCGCCCTCGGCCGCCTCGTCGAGCAGCGCCAGCGCATCCTGCGCCTTCGCGAAAAAGGCCCGCCCCTCCTCGGTCGCGCTGACCGCGCGCGGCGTGCGCGTCAGCAGACCGGCCCCGAGCCGGCGCTCGAGCCGCGAGATGCGCCGGCTGACGCCGCCCTTGGTCTCGCCGAGCCGGCGTGCGGCGGCCGAGATCGTCCCGAGTTCGATGACGGCGCAGAATGCGCGCACGTCCTCGACGGCCCCGCCAATGGTTTCCATTTTATCAACCATATGTTCCATTCTAGCTGTCTATTTACAAAATGGAAACGACGATACAGTCAACTCCACAGGGCCTCTGTGCCTGTGACCGACGATCCGACAACCACTTACCAAGGAGACGAACCATGAATACGAATGTACAGACCTCGCGAACCCTCTCCGTCCCCGGCGTCTCGGACGCGCTCGACCGCGCGTCGCCCTATGCCTGGCCGATGGTGCGTATCGTGACCGGCCTGATGCTGATCCCGCATGGCGCCCAGAAACTGTTCGGCTGGTTCGGCGGCGGCGGGCTGAACGGCACCGGGCAGTTCTTCGAAGGGGCGCTCGGGATGTCCCCCGGCGTGCTCTGGGCCGCGGTCGCCGGCGGCATCGAATTCTTCGGCGGCATCGCGCTGGTACTCGGGTTGCTGACCCGTCCGGTCGCGCTCGCGGTCGCGGGCCTGCTCGTGGTCGCGCTGACCGTGCATATCCCGAACGGCTTTTTCTGGAACCAGGGCGGCATCGAGTATCCTCTGATGTGGGCGATCCTGGCGCTGGCGATCTTCGTGCGCGGCGGTGGTGAATGGTCGCTCGACCGCAGGCTCGGCGTGCGGATATGAGCGGCCGCCGAAACATCCGGGAGACTCCGATGACGACGTTTCCAACCCTGTATATCCCGCATGGCGCCGGCCCCTGCTTCTTCATGGCGTGGGAACCGGCCGGCGCCTGGGACGACATGGCCGCATGGCTGCGCGCGCTCGAACGCGAGGCCGGCGCGCGGCCTGCGGCGCTCCTGGTGATCTCGGCGCACTGGGAGGGGCCGGTGTTCACGGTGAACACCGCGCCCCGCCCCGGGCTCCTGTTCGATTACCACGGCTTCCCGGCATCGACCTACCAGTTGACCTGGCCCGCGGCCGGTTCGCCGGCGCTGGCGCAGCGGATACTGACACTGCTGCACGCGAACGGCATCGCGCATGCCGCCGATGACACGCGCGGTCTCGATCACGGCGTGTTCATCCCGCTGAAGCTCGCCTTTCCGGACGCCGATGTCCCGGTCGTGCAGCTGTCGCTGCGTACGGATCTCGACCCAAAGGCGCACCTTGCGCTCGGTCGGGCGCTGGCGCCGCTCCGGGACGAGGGCGTGCTGATCATCGGCAGCGGCATGAGCTATCACAACATGCGCCGCTTCCGTCGCAACGGCGGTCCGCTCGATCCGGATTCGGTACGCTTCGACGACTGGCTGGCCGAGACCATCGCGATGACCGGCGATGCGCGCGCGCATCGGCTCGCCCGCTGGCAGGAGGCGCCGGGCGGTCGCGAATCGCATCCGCGCGAGGAGCATCTCCTGCCACTGCATGTCGTTGCCGGCGCGGCGCATGACGAGGCAGGCACGCAAGCCTTTCACGGCGAGGTCATGGGCAGCGTGCAATCGGGGTTCCGCTTCGGCGTGCCGGCCGGCGCATCGGCGCCTGCATGATGATCGCGCAACGCCCGTGATCCGCTTGCGCCCCGCCAGCCCCGACGACGTCGCCCTGCTCCGCCACTGGGACGAGCAGCCCCATATCATCGCGTCGAACCCGAACGACGACTGGGGCTGGGAGACCGAGCTGCACAAGCATCCCGACTGGCGCGAACAGCTGATCGCCGAGGATGATGGCCGTCCGGTCGGCTATGTCGAGATCATCGACCCGGCGCGCGAAGAGGAACATTACTGGGGCGACGTTCCGCCCGGCCTGCGCGCGATCGACATCTGGATCGGCGAGCCCGGCGATGTCGGCCGGGGCTACGGCACGCAGATGATGCGCGCGGCGCTGGCCCGCTGCTTCGCAGATCCCGGCGTCACCGCAGTAGTGGTCGATCCGCTCGCCGACAACATCCGCGCCCATCGTTTCTATCAGCGCTTCGGTTTCGAATTCGTCGAGCGCCGCCGCTTCGGGGTGGACGACTGCTTTGTGTTCCGGCTGGAGCGCGGGCACTATACCCCGGCTTTACCCTGAAACCATCCCGTCAATCAACGCCATTTCTGACTCAACCCGTCGCGCTGTTGCACATTATGAGACGCGGCTTAGAGACAATTTACAGACTGCAACGCAGTCTGTCTCATCGGGCAGTCATTGAACGAATCGCCGTTAAGCCTTAGGCTGGCAGATCATATCGCTTCAAGGAGGCCCGACATGCTCAAGGATTCGCAGCGCCCCGCCCTGTTCGTCGCCCCGTTGTTGGCCGCCGCGCTGATCGCCGCCCCGGGCGGCGCCGTCGCCGGCGGCACGGCGCCGCTCGAGATCACCGAGTGGAAAGTGCCGTGGGAAGACACCCGCCCTCGCGACCCGTGGGTCGGCGGGCCCGAGCGGATCTGGTTCGTCGGCCAGGTCGGCGACTATGTCGCGACGCTGAACCCGAAGACCGGGGAGTTCAGGCGTTACGACCTCGAACCCGGCGCCGGCCCGCATACCGTGATCAGCGACGCGCGCGGTGCCTGGTACGCCGGCAACCGCGCGCGCCACATCGGCCTCATCGTTCCCGACACCGGCGCGATCGAGAAGATCATGATGCCCGGCGACGGCCGCGGCGACGCGCATACGATGGACTTCACCAGCGACGGCAATATCTGGTTCACGCTGCAGCACGCGAACCAGATCGGATTCCTGCGCGTCGAGACCCGCGAGGTCACGCTGCATGACGTGCCGACCAGCGCATCGCGCCCGTATGGCCTGATCGTCGATGCGAACGACCGGCCATGGGTCGTGCTGTTCGGCACGCACAAGCTTGCGACCGTAACCCCGGACGGCAAGGTCGAGGAGATCGCATTGCCGCGCAAGGAGACGCGCCCGCGCCGTCTTGCGGTCACCGGCGACGGCAAGGTCTGGTATGTCGATTACGCCGACGGCTACATCGGCAGCTACGATCCGTCCAGCGGCAGGATCGAGGAATGGCGCACACCGGGCCGCGACCGCTCTCGGCCCTATGCGATGGCAGACGATGATCGCGGCGTGCTGTGGTTCGTCGAGACCGGCATGCAGCCGAACCGCTTCGTCGGCTTCGATCCGAAGACGCAGCGCTTTACCGATCCGGTTGAAGTCGGGAGTGGCGGCGGCACGATCCGGCACATGGTGTTCGATGCAGAGAGCCGCGAGATCTGGTTTGGAACCGACACCAATACGATCGGGCGCGCGCGCGTGAAATGAGAACGGGCAGGCTATCCGCTGCCCCTGATCTGCGGTATCGTCGCTGGAACAAACCGGCGTCTCACACTGCGGGAGCGCGTATGCAACCACCCGGTCTCGACCTTACACCGTTCGAGGACTTCGAGTCCGCCAGCCGGGCGGTCCTCGCCTGGCTGCATCATCAACTCGGGTTTCGTCTGTGGATGATGACCCGCACCGACGGCAATGACTGGACCGTCCTGCAGACCGAGGACCACGGCTATGACGTCCCCGAAGGCACGGTCTTTCGCTGGGCCGACTCGTTCTGTTCGCGGATGATCGAGGGGCTCGGTCCGCGCGCCGCGCCGGTTGCCGCCAGCATCGAGGCCTATCGCGCCGCACCGATCTCGCAATATGTCCCGATCGGCGCCTATATCGGCGTCCCTGTCTATCGCGAGGACGGCACGCTATTCGGTACGCTGTGTGCGATCGATCCCGAGCCGATGGATGAATCCATCGTCGATCATCTCCCGCTCGTCGAGTTGATGGCCAGGCTGCTCGGTACCGTACTGGCCTTCGATATCATGACTACCCGCCAGGCGCGCCAGCTCGAACGCGTAAGGCAGCAGGCAATCACCGATGAGCTGACCGGCCTGTTGAACCGCCGCGGCTGGGAGCAGCAGGTCGCAGCCGAAGAGTCCCGCGCCCGCCGCTATGGCAACCCCGCCTGCGTGATCATGATCGACCTCGATGACCTGAAGGAAGTCAACGATACGCTCGGGCACCCCGAGGGTGACGCACTGATCCGCCGCGCGGCCGAATGCCTGAGTCGCTCGGTGCGAGACAGCGACATCGTCGCCCGCCCGGGCGGCGACGAATTCTCGGTACTCGCGGTCGAGTGCAACCTCGCAGGCGGGCAGGCGCTCCATGACAAGATCAGCGCGACCTTCGAGGATAACGGCATCAACGCATCGGTCGGCCTGGCCATCCGCGACCCGAAGACCGGCTTCGATGCGGCGATCGCCGCCGCCGATCGCGCGATGTACGCCGAGAAGGAACGCCGCCGCACCGGGCGTGGCGATTGATCGAGGCCACGCCAGGAGTCACGATGGCGGGCAGACGACGCTTGCGGGTCGTACTGATATTCGCGACCGCGCTGTTTGCGGCCGCGGGCGGCGCCCTGCTGGTCGGCCAGTCACGGGAATCATCCCATGCAGAGCGGATGGCGGAGGCGTTGACCGCTCAGGCTGCAACGGCCAGCACCGGATTCGTCAATTTCACCACGCTACAGTCACTCCCGCCGCCGGTCATCCGCTATTTCCGCTATGCGCTGACCGACGGCCAGCCGATGATCCGCGAGGCGCGCTTCCGCCAGGCCGGTGTGCTGCGCACCACGACGACCAGCGAGACCTGGCTGTCTTTCGTTGCAAACCATTTGACCGTTCCATCCGCGCCAGGTTTTTTGTGGAACGCGCGTATTGCAATGCCGGTCGGCATGCACCTGCGCGTGCTCGATAGCTACATGGACGGCGTCGGCGCGGGGCGCGTGAGCTTCATGTCGGCCTTCGTCGCCGCTACCGAGTCGGGGATGCCCGAGCTGGATGCCGGCGCACTCCACCGTTACCTCGCCGAGGCGGTGTGGGTACCGACCGCGCTGCTGCCGCAGTCCGGCGTAAGCTGGGCTCCGATCGACGATCGCACGGCGCTCGCGACGCTGACCGATCGCGGCACGTCGGTGTCGCTGGAATTCCGCTTCGGCGACAAGGGCGAAGTCACCGGCATTTATACACCCGTCCGCTTCGGCCACTTCGACGGCGCCTATCGCAAGGCACCCTGGGAAGGGCGCTTCCGTGATTACATCGAGCATGCGGGCATGCGCATCCCGCGTCACGGCGAGGTCGGCTGGTACGAAAATGGTGAACTGCGTATCGTATGGGAAGGCACCGTTGTCAACGCGCACTATGAGTTCGCGCGATGATCCGATTCCCGGGGTGAGACCGGGCGAGCCAGGCTGATTCACGGATCTCCGTCATGATTCACCGCGAGACACTCGAAAGACACCAGGTCTTCCTTTACCTGGGCGCCATCGGCATGGGCCTGGCGGCAGGCATGCTGGCGCCCTCCGGCGCGGCGTGGCTCGACGCCCTGTTATGGCCGCTGCTCGGCCTGCTGCTGTATGCGACCTTTACCCAGGTACCGCTGACGCATCTGCGCGACGCGCTCGCTGATGTGCGCTTTCTGTCGGCTGTGGTCATCGGCAACTTCGTGCTGCTGCCGCTCGCGGTCTGGGGCCTTGCAGCCCTGCTGCCCGACGATCCCGCGCTGCGCCTCGGCGTGCTGCTGGTGCTGCTGGTGCCGTGCACCGACTGGTTCATCACCTTCACCCATCTGGGGCGAGGCGACACACGTCACGCGATCGCGTTCTCGCCGGTCAGCCTGCTGCTGCAGATCCTGCTGCTGCCGATTTACCTGTCGCTGTTCCTCGGCGCGGAATTCACGGCCTCGCTCGCGCATGGCGCCATGTTCGCGGCATTTTTCGGCCTGATCGTGCTGCCGCTATGCGCGGCCTTCGCGACAGAGCGATGGGTCGATCGCAGCGAGGGCCGCCGCGTCGTCCTCGACCGGCTGGCGTGGTGGCCGGTGCCGTTGCTCGCGATCGTCGTGTTCGTCATCGCCGAGACACAGGCGGATCTGGTCATCGGATCTCCGGATGTGATCGGCCGGCTTGCGATCGTGTTCGCCGCATTCCTGATCGTGGCCGCCCTGCTCGCCCGCGTCGTCGCGACACTGTTCCGGCTGCCGACCGCACAGGGTCGCGTGCTCGCATTCAGCTTCGGCACGCGCAATTCCTTCGTCGTGCTGCCGCTCGCGCTCGCGCTGCCGTCGGCGTACGAGATCGCGGTCGTCGCGATCGTGCTGCAATCGCTGATCGAGCTGGCGGCGATGGCGCTGTGGATACGATGGGTTCCGGAGCGGCTGTTCCCTGAAAAGTCGGCGTAAAGCGCACCCGGCGGGATCCCGAGTGCATCGCACGGGTGGAAGAATTCAATGCCGCGCATCCGGACCTGTGGAACGAGGATATCGGCGATGCACTCAATCGACTGAAAAAGTGGCTCCACCAGCGGTGGAGCCAAATCAACCAACGAAGGTATGGTGACGTCCGGATCAGATCAGAAAACTGAACCGGAACGCCTGCATCCTATCCCTTCGCGCAATGCCCCGGAATGCGACGGAATGCCGCGCGACATTCCGCCCCTGGCCACCCTTGCCGGTCCTCACGCCCGGGTGCGGCATCGTGTCGCATTCCGCCTCGTGCATCCCCCCTCGATAATGGCCCTGTGTCATGACCTCGGGAGGGGATAAATAAAAATGAGAACAACCACATGTAAATTGCTCGCCGGGGTGCTGGCCGGCGCGTCCGCAGCCGCCTGGGCAGAGCAGGTACAGCAGTTCGAGGTCATGACGGTGACCGGCACGCGCGAGGCCGAGAGCCTGCTGCAGACGCCGGCGTCGGTCGGCGTGATTCAGCCCCGGGAGATCGGCTTCAACGCCCCGACCCATCCGCAACAGATCCTCGGCCAGATCCCCGGCGTCGCGGTCGCCGTGACCAACGGCGAGGGTCATACCACGGCGATCCGCCAGCCGTTCACGACCAGCCCGCTCTATCTCTTTCTCGAGGACGGCGTGCCGACGCGCGCGACCGGCTTCTTCAATCACAATGCGCTCTATGAACTCAATGTCCCGGCGGCGGGCGGCATCGAGGTCGTGCGCGGGCCCGGCACCGCGCTGTACGGTTCCGATGCGATCGGCGGCATCGTCAATGTGCTGACCCGTCCGCCGGCCGTCGAGCCGGGCGCGACGCTGTCAGGCGAGGCCGGCAGTTTCGGCTGGTATCGCGCACTCGCCAGCGCCGACACCGGTTTCGGGGAGCGGGGTGGGCTGCGCGCAGACATCAACGTCAGTCATACCGACGGCTGGCGCGACCGGACCGCCTATGATCGCCTCAGCGCGGGCCTGCGCTGGGATCACGCCCCGACCACCGATTCGACGCTGCGCACGACGCTGAATGTCACGCGCATCGAGCAGGAGACCGGCGCCAACTCGCCGCTGATTCGCGAGGATTACCTGAACAATCCGAAGAAGAACAATTTCTCGATCGCCTACCGCGACGTCGAGGCGCTGCGCCTGTCGACCGCGTTCGAGAAGGAGATCGGCAGCGACAGCCTGCTCTCGATCACGCCCTATGTGCGCCACAACACCATGGAGCTGAATGCCTCGTTCCTGCTCAGCTTCGATCCGACGATCTCGCGCAGCGAGGTCACCTCCTACGGCGTGCTCGCGAAATGGCGCAGGGATTTTCCGCAACTGATGCAGGCGCGCCTGATCGCCGGTCTCGACGTCGACTACAGCCCCGGTTCGCGTGACGAGGACAACCTGATAGTCACCATCACCGGCGCCGGCGCCGATCGCAACTATGAAAGCTATACCATCGGCACGCGGATCTATGACTACGACGTCGACTATCGCGGTGTCGCGCCGTATCTGCATGCCGAGATCTCACCGCTCCCGCGCCTGCGCGTGACCGCCGGCCTGCGTTACGACGACATCCGCTACGAGATGTCCAACAAGCTCGCCGCCGGGCCGGTCGAGGCGACCGTGAACGGCGCCACGCGCTACTATCACCAGATCGACAACGCCAGCGCCGATTTCTCGCATGTCAGCCCGAAGTTCGGACTGACCTATGCGCTGCATCCGTCGGCGCATCTGTATGCGTCGCACAACCATGGCTTCCGCGTACCGTCCGAGGGACAGCTGTTCCGCGCCGGTGGCGATACGACGCCGGAAAACGCCGGGGTCAGGGCCGATAACGCATTGTCGCTGAAGCCGATCAAGGCCGACCAGAGCGAGCTCGGCGTGCGCGGCAACGCCGCCGGCTGGCAGTACGACGCTGTCGTCTACCTGCTGAGGAAGCGCGACGATCTCGTCAGTCAGCGCGATCTGGCGACCAACGTCACGATCAACGTCAATGCCGGCGAGACCGAACACAAGGGCATCGAACTCGGCCTCGGTCGCGCCATCGATGAACACTGGCGCTTCGACACCGCGGTTTCCTATTCGCGCCATACCTATGTCGACTGGGTCACGGGCACCGCGGACTTCAGCGGCAAGGACATCGAAACGGCCCCGCGCTGGCTCAC
Source organism: Chromatiales bacterium (assembly GCA_050486285.1). Taxonomy (GTDB): domain Bacteria; phylum Pseudomonadota; class Gammaproteobacteria; order SZUA-140; family SZUA-140; genus JAITWN01. Next base: position 64,034 of record JBJHCZ010000013.1, on the reverse strand, counting down.
CAATACGCGCCTCTCCTGGCAGCCGACGCCGGGCACGCGGGCGCAGCTCGAGTGGGTCCACATCGGCAAATACTGGCTGGAGGCGAGCAACGACCCGGCCTTCAGCAAGTACGAGGGGCATCACCTGTTCAATCTGCGCGTTCACCAGCAGATCAACCGCAATTTCGCGCTGTTCGGCCGGATCATGAATCTCGCCGACGAGCGCTACGCCGACAGCGCCTCCGTCAGCTCGAATACGCCGGTGTTCTCGCCCGGCCTGCCGAGGGCGTATTACGCCGGCGTGGAGATCGACTGGTAATGCGGTAAAATCCGACTTCCATGAAACAGTTCGCCTCATTCCTCCTTCTGCTCTGGGTTGCCGCCCCGGCGGTTTTCGCGTCCGGCGGCGGCCACGGCGCCGCGCCGAGCCGCGACGACGTCTGGTCCGGCATGCTCGCCGGCCAGCGCACGCTGGCGGTATCGACGACCTTCGATGAGGACGGCCGATTGTGGCGCGTGCGCACCGAGGGAGGCCATGTGCTGGTCGACCATTCTGATGACCTGGGCGGGAGCTTTGGACCTCCGGCACGGGTCAATCCCGAACCCGAGGTCATCGGCACCGAAGGCGACAACCGGCCGAAGATCGCGATCGCCGCCGACGGGACGATCTACGTCAGCTACACCAGCCTGCTATCGAGACCGTTCTCCGGCGACATCCGTTTCAGCCGCTCGATCGACGGCGGCCGCACGTTCTCGGCGCCGCTGACCGTCAACGACAACCGCGACATCATCAGCCACCGTTTCGATTCCCTGATCGTCGATCCCGACGGCGCGGTCCATATCGTGTGGCTGGATCGCCGCGACGAAGTCGCCGCGCGTCAGCGCGGCGAGTCCTATCCCGGCGCCGCCGTCTATTACGCCGTCTCCACCGATCGAGGCAAGAGCTTCTCGGCGAACGTGAAGCTCGCCGACAACAGCTGCGAATGCTGCCGCATCGCGCTCGCGCTCGGCCCCGATGACGTACCGCGTGCGTTCTGGCGCCATGTCTATCCCGGCAGCGAGCGCGATCACGCGCTGATGCGCGTCGATGCGAAGGCGCCGGCGCGCCGAATCACCCATGATCGCTGGCGCGTCGATGCCTGCCCGCATCACGGCCCCGCGCTCGCGATCGACGCCGACGGCATCCATCACTTCGCGTGGTTCAACGACGGCCCGGAGGCAAAGGGACTGTTCTACGCGCGCTCGCCTGATGACGGCGCGACCCTCTCGGCGCCGATCCCCTTTGGCGATCTCGACGCGCGCCCGGCGCACCCGGCCGTGCTCAGCCGTAACGGCACGGTCTTCCTCGCCTGGAAGGAATTCGACGGCGAGGTCTCGCCGGTCCGCATGATGCGCTCCACCGACGGCGGCGCAAACTGGACGGCGCCGGTCACCATCGCCCGGGCCGTGGATGCCTCCGATCACCCGCAGCTGGTCACCGACGGCCATCGCGTGTTCCTGTCATGGAACGCGCAGGCCGAGGGCTTCCGGCTGATCCCGCTGGAGTCGTCGCCGTGACCCGGCTTCCACGAATCGCCTTCGCTCTGCTGCTGTTGCTCGCATCGGCATCGATCGCGCAGGCTTCGCAGGAACCGCTCCCCTTCGTCAGCGGCAGCCTCGAGACGATCGTCTCTTCCCAGCAGGACAGGCCCTTCGTACTGGCCCTGTGGTCGCTCGATTGTGTCTATTGCCGCCACGACCTCGCGATGCTCGGCCGCCTCAAGGCCGAATATCCCGAATTGCGGCTGGTGCTGGTCGCGACCGACACGCCGGCGCGGCGCGGCGAGATCGCGCCCGCACTCGACGGCGTCCGGCTCGGCGCGGAGGAGTCGTGGATCTTCGCCGACGGCTTCGTCGATCGCCTGCGCCACCAGATCGATCCGCGCTGGTTCGGTGAGTTGCCGCGGACCTACTTCTACTCCGGCGACGGTGACCGGATCGGGATCAGCGGCAAACTCGACGAGGCTGCGGTAGAGGAGTGGATTCGGGCCGCCTATCCGATCCCCTGACCGCCCCGGGCGATCGGCCCGCCGAGATGCGCTATCCTTTCCCTATGGATCCCTTTCTGAAAGCAGCCCTCGACGAGGCACGCCGCGGGCGCGACGAGGGCGGCATACCGATCGGCTCGGTGCTGGTGCACGAGGGCCGCATCATCGGCCGCGGCCACAATCGGCGCGTGCAGAACGGCAGCCCGGTGCTGCACGGTGAGATGGATGCGCTCGAAAACGCCGGCCGCCATCCGGCCAGGGTCTACCGCGAGTCGGTGATCTACACGACGCTGTCGCCCTGCTCGATGTGCAGCGGCGCGATCCTGCTCTACGGCATCCCGCGCGTCGTCGTCGGCGAGAACCAGACCTTCATGGGCGAGGAAGACTGGCTGCGGAGTCGCGGCGTCGAGATCGAGGTGGTCCAGGACCCGGCGTGCATCGCGCTGATGAAGGAATTCATCGCAGCAAGGCCGGAGTTGTGGAACGAGGATATCGGGGAATAGTGCCGTCTATTGCAAGCCGAACGCGCCTTCGACGACGACATGATCGCCGCTCAGTCGCAGCGCCGGGTTCACGACACCCAGTACCTCTCCGGCCGGCAGGCCAAACGTCGATACGGAATTCGGCAGCGGTAAACCCGGGATCGGCAAGGCCGGCAAGGCTGCTTCCAGCGTCTCCCGCAACAGGCCGTTCAGGATGTCCGTCAGCATCGTCTCGAGATCGAGCCGGGTCTGCGGATCGAGGGCCGTGGCTCCGGTGCTGAGAAACAACTCGTCGGTCATGCAGTCGTCCAGTATCAGCTCGCGATCCGCGAGGCTGAGCGCGCAACTGACCCGCCCGCCGAGACTGCCCGAGACCGGTTCCGCGAGCAGCGCCGGATACCCGAGATCGTAATTGACGGCGCCGAGCGACAGCACCAGACGGTCATCATCGCGCAGCGTCGCGGTCGGCGGCAGACTCGCCGATACTTCGAGCGCGGCGCCGACCGGGACCAGGCCCGCAAGATCGCCGCCGTCGAGGGACATATCGAGATATCCGCCGCGCCAGACGGCGAACAGCGCCTGGTTGAAGACCCCGGTATGGACGGCCGTCAGCATCGGCTGCCCGCTTTCCGTGAACAAGCGGTTCCCTGACGGTACCGGCGCGCCGGGCACCGGTCGGGCATGCGCGGGCGTCGAGCGGAACTGCGTGCCGATACCGCCGAGCATCCGGGCAGCACTGGTGTTCACCGAGCTGAATCCGGTCGAGAAGCTCACGCCGACCGTGGCCGGATCCCCCGGCAACCGTGCGAGATACGCGCCTTCGATATTGTGAACGTCGAGTCCAGAGATGACCCCGTCGAGCACCGAGCCGAAATCATTGAGCAGATAGTCGCGGATCAAATTCCTGACCAGGTTGCGCAAGGTACCCTGAAAGAACGTGGTCGTGATATCGATCACCGCCCCTGAGAGACCACTGAAGTCCGTACTGATCGCACCGGTTGCCACGCTCACGGAACCCGGCCGCAGTGTGACCCGCGGATTCCCCTGGGAAATACCGGTATCGTAGATTGCGTCGATAGTGTTCGTGCTGTAGGTCACCCAGCCGGTGGTATCGAACGGTATACCGAGAACATGGCCGTCGATCCGGAGACGATTCCGGACATTCCTGACCGTGCTGACGCTCCTGGCGCCGTTGGTCACCAGTGTCAGAGCGGAGCTATGGGGACCGAGAAACTCACGATTCAGATATCTGATCCGCGTATGAATCAGGCAATTTCCAAGTATCCCGGTTTGATCACAGGAATCCTTTAGCGGATTCATCGCGAGTAGCGCACTGTGCACGGCATTGCCCAAGCCCGCGCTGTTCAGCACGGCATGGAGGAGATCGGCCAGGGAGTCGAGACCATCCTCACGGTTGCCGTCATCGAAGACCGCCTGGGCCATCCGCTGGCTGACGGCATTCGAGAGCAGTTGCGTGTCCGGCGCCCAGGTCCCGGACAACAGAAATGCGCAGACGCGCGTCGATTCGTTGCCGATGTCGTCGGCCACTGATATGTCGACGAAGTTGATGCCCCAGTCCGCGTCGAGCATCGTATTGAAGCCGCCCGATTCGTCGACCGCAACCGCCTCCCCGTTGACAAGCAACGCACTGACACCATTGCTGTTGTCGACCGAACCGGCAAACAGGATCTCGCCCGGCTCCTGCTCCAGCACTGCGCCGTCGACCGGCGTCGCGCAGGCGATCGCCGGACCGACCCCGTCGATGACGACCTCGGTCGATGCCGCCACCGGCAAGCCGCCGACGGTATTGCCCTCCACCGTCGCGGTGATCGTGTAGGTGCCGTCCTGCAGGAATACGAAGAGGTTGTCGACCTGCTGGTCCGCGGGCGGATCGCTGGACAGGCCGACTGCGGCCTCCGGGATGACCTCGCCTTGCTCATCGAGGACCACGACCGAGATCGCGACCGGTTCGCCGCGCCCGTAGGCCTTCTGTTCAGGGAGTTTGCTGACATGGGCGACCGCGGCAAGGACGGGTGGGTCGCCGGTTGCCGAACCGGACCCGCCGCCGCAGCCGGCGAGATAGCCGACGAGTGAAATTCCCGCGAAGAGTGCGGTAATCGATACAGCCCGGCGAAACAGCCCCTGTGAGTGTGTAGTCGTGCCCACGGCGGACACCTTATTTCTGGGGGGTCAGGGGATCTGAGCTTACCGCGATCAGGGGGGATGGCCAACTGCTATTTGGCCACCCGGGACATAATGAAGACGGCAGCTAATCGGGCCGGGGGCGTGTGCTGATACGGTGCGGTGGACTCACGCATCCTAAGTAATTGAATGTAGAAAATATCCGGGTTACGGCGCTTCGACCGGGCGGGGTTTGCGATGCTTGTCGATCGCAACATAGGTCAGCGTCGCCTCGGTGACCTTGATGCATTCCTCGACCTGGCGGTTGCGCTCTGCGTAGACCTCGACGTGCACGGTCAGCGAGCTGCGGCCGACGCGGGTGACCTCGGCATAGCAGCTGATCAGGTCACCGATGAAGACCGGCTGGTGGAACTGGAAGGAATTCACCGCAACGGTGACGACGCGGCCCTTCGCGCGGCGGTAGGCGGCGACGCTGCCGGCGATATCGACCTGCGACATGATCCAGCCGCCGAAGATGTCGCCGGCGGCGTTGGTGTCGGTCGGCATCGCCAGCACCCGCAGGGTCGGCGGCTTGTCGGGCAGTACGGCCATCGGCGGTTTGTCCGTCATATCAATGTCCCGCGTAGAGGCGCGCGACCTCGTCGCGCAGCCTGTCCACGACCTGCGCACGCCGCAACTTCAGCGTCGGCGTCAGCAGTCCGTTCTCGACCGACCAGGGCTCCAGCGTCAGTGCGCAGCGGCGCACCTGGGCGTAGCCCGGGAATTCGCGCATCATCGCGCCGATGCGCTTGCAGACCTCGTCCTGCACCCGGCTGCTGGTCAGCGCCTTCGGATCGCCGGGATCGAGGCCATGGCGCTTCGCGAAGGCCGGCCACTGCTCCGTGTTCAGCACGACCAGCGCGGCGAGATAGGGCTTGCCCTCGCCGACGACCATGACCTGGTCGAACAGCGGATCGCGCGCGATCGCGAGTTCCATGTCGTCGGGCGGCAGCTTCTCTCCGTTCGACAGCACGATGATGTCCTTGAGGCGACCGGTGAGATAGAGCCGGCCGCCGCGGATGTCGGCCTTGTCGCCGGTGTGCAGCCAGCCGCCGCGGTCGATCGTCTTCGCGGTCGCCTCGGGGTCGTTCAGATACGCACTCATCATGCCCGGACTCCTGACGTGCAGCTCGCCGTTGTCGCCGAGCCGCAGCTCGACATCGCGCAGCGGACGGCCGACGCTGGCGGGATCATTGTCGTCGATGCTGTTGCCGCTGACGACCGGCGCGAGTTCGGTCATGCCGTAGCCCTGCACGACCGGCAGGCCGAGTCCGATGAACACGCGCGCGACCTCGGTCGACAGCGGCGCGCCGCCGCACACCGCGATGCGGATGCGGCCGCCGAGTCGCGCCAGCACCTTGCTCGCGACCAGCCGGTGCAACAGCGGCCACAGCAGGAACGACGGCCGCCAGCCGCCGCGGCCCTGCGCATGCTCGAAGCGCATCCAGCCGATGCAGACCGCGGCGTTGAACAGCGCGCGGGCGATGCCCGAACGCTCGGCCATCTGCGCAGTCAGCTTCGCGTGTACGCGCTCGTAGATGCGCGGCACCGAGATCAGCACCGTCGGCTTCACGACCGGCAGGTCCTCCGCAAGCTGCGCGACCGAACGCGCGAAGGCGACGGTCGCGCCGGCCATCATCGGCAGATAGTAGCCGGTGGTGCGCTCGAGCATATGCGACAGCGGCAGGAAAGACAGGAACAGGTCGTTGGTATAGACGGTGTTCGCGTGGAACGAGGCCCAGGCGTTCCACAGGATGTTGCGATGGCTCAGCATGACGCCCTTCGGGCGGCCGACCGTGCCGGACGTGAACACGATCGTCGCGACATCGTCGGGCCTCGCCGCGATCGCCTCGAAGCCCTGCCCCGCGCTCTCCGGCAACCAGTTGCCGAGCGCGACCCGGCGCGCGTCGCGCTCGTCGGTCTCGCCGCGCACGACGATACGCAGCTCGGAGAACGGCGCCAGCGTCTCGCACAGTTCATCGGTATGTTCGCTGTCGCCAATCAGGAGCAGGCGCGCCCCGGTCTGGCGAATGATGTAGGCGACATTGTCCGGGCGGTCGTTCGCGAACACCGGCACGACGACGAGCCCGAGGCCGAGCGCGGCGAGATCGAAGCTGACCCAGTCGATACCGTTCTGCAGCATCAGCGCAACGCGGTCGCCGGGCGCGAGGCCTTCGGCGCGCAGCGCGGCCTGCCAGCGCGCGACGCGTCCGTCCATCTCGCGCCAGCTCGCCTTCGTCCACTGACCGCGCTGGCCGTCGAACCAGCCATAGGCCTCGGCCTCGGGCGAGCGCCGCATGCGCTCGACAAACAACGCGGCAAGGCTGTCGATGCCGTCGAAGTCGATCAGGTCCGTCGGGCCTGATTGCATGTGCGGTCCCTTTCGTCTGCGTCCGTACCTGTGATTCTACAGATGCATCCAGCCTTCGTCAGGGTCGAAACGCGCGCCATGGCTGCGATTCAGCGCGAGCAGGCGCTCCCTCAGCGTATTGATCCCGTGATGACGGATGTAGTGGATCGGCCCGCCGCGGAACGGCGCGAAGCCGGTGCCGAAGACGATGCCGGCGTCGAGGGCATCGGCATCATCGACGATGCCCTCGCGCAGGCAGGCGACGGCCTCGTTCAGCAATGCGAGCACGAGCCGGTCGGTGAGATCGGCCGGCGGCTCCTGGCGGTTGTCCTCGCGACCCTTGACCGGCTTGTCCTTGCGCCAGGCATAGAAGCCGCGCCCGCTCTTGCGGCCGAGGTGACCGGCGTCGACGGCGCGGCGCAGGCGATCCGGAATCTCGAGGCCAAGCTGATCGGACAGGTTCTCGGCAACCGACAGGCAGATGTCGAGGCCGACGGTGTCGGCAAGTTCGACCGGTCCCATCGGCATGCCGAACGCGGTCGCGGCGCGGTCGATGACCTCGGCGGTGATGCCATCGCCCATCGCGGCGACCGCCTCCATCAGATACGGCATCAGCACGCGGTTGACCAGAAAACCCGGGTGACTGCGCACCGGCAAGGGCAGGCGATCGATCCTGCGGGCGAACGCGGTCGCGCGGGCGATGGCGCGCGCATCGGTGTTTGTGCCGCGCACGATCTCGATCAACTGCATCTTCGCGACCGGGTTGAAGAAGTGCAGGCCGACGAGGCGACCGGGATCGTCGAGCGCGGCGCCGAGCGTCTCGAGCGGGATGCTCGAGGTGTTGGTCGCGAGCAGCGCATCGGGCTTCATGCGCGGCTCGAGCGTCCGGTACAGTTCGCGTTTCGCATCGGCGTTCTCGAAGATCGCCTCGATGACGACGTCCGCATGCGTGACGCCGTGACCGCGCGTGTCCGGCATCAGCCGGTCCATCGCCGCGCTGACCAGACGCGGCTCGCGCAGGCGCTGCTCGAACAGCGCGCGGGCGCGCTTCATCGCGGGCGCGATGCGCTCCGGCGACTGGTCCTGCAGGCTGACGTTCAGGCCCTGCACCGCGCACCACGCGGCGATGTCGCCGCCCATGACGCCGGCGCCGACGACATGTACGTGCCGCGGCGCGAAGTCGACGTCCTTGCCGAGCGCCTTCAGCTTCTCCTGCAGGAAGAATACCCGGATCAGGTTCTGCGCGGTGTCGCCGACGATCAGCCGCGCGACCGAGTTCGCCTCCTCGGTCAGCATCCGGTAGCGGTCGTCGATGTGTCTTGTCCACAGGTCGAGCAACGCATACGGCGCCGGGTAATGGTGCTCGTCGACCTTCGCCGCGAGCTTCTTCTTCAGATAGCGCGCGACCTGCGGACGCAGGAACCGCTGGCCGGCGAGACGCTGCCACCAGGCCGGCCGGTATGGATTCGGCGGATCGAGTGCGACCGCGCGCGCGGCACGCAGGAAATGCCGCTCGGGTACGACATGATCGACGAGGCCGATCTTGCGCGCGGCGCGCGCACTCAGGCTGCGTCCGCTCAGCATCAGGTCGAGGCCGGTGAGATGCCCGACGAGCTGCGGCGCGCGCAGGCTGCCGCCGAAACCGGGGTGAATGCCGAGCCGCACCTCGGGCAGGCCGAGTCGCGTGCGCGGGTCGTCGAGCGCGATCCGGCAACGCGTCGCCAGCGCAAGTTCGAGGCCGCCGCCGAGGCAATAGCCGTGGATCAGGCTGACGGTCGGGCAATCGAGGGCTTCCAGGCGATCGAGCACGCCGTGACAGCGGCGGATCAGCTCGATCGCCTCGGCATGGCCCTTGAGCTGCGTGAACTCGCGGACGTCGGCACCGGCGATGAAACCGCCGGCCTTGCCGGAACGGATGACCAGCGCGCGCGGCGGCGAGCGCTCGGCTTCGGAGAGCAGCGCGCTGAATTCCTCGATGACCTCCCGCGACAGGGTGTTCGCGCCGGCGTCGCGTCTGTCGATGGTCAGCCACAGGATGCCGTCGGCATCGCGTTCGCTGCGCCAGTGGCGAATGCCGATATCAGCCGCCATCCTCGCCCCCTTCCGGCAGATCGAACTCCGGGGCCTCGCTCCGCGTACCCATGTCCTCGTTCTCGATCAGCATCGCGCCGCCCTGGCCGCCGCCGATGCACAGCGTCGCGATGCCGAGGCGCGCGCCTTCTCGTTTCAGCACATGGGCGAGATGCAGTACGATGCGCGCGCCGCTCGCGCCGACCGGATGACCGAGTGCGATCGCGCCGCCGTCGACGTTGAGGCGCGCCGGGTCGATGTCGCCGAGTGCGCCGGGCAGGCCGAGCTCCTTGCGGCAGTAGTCAGGACTCTTCCAGGCCTCGAGCACCGCGATCACCTGCGCGGCGAAGGCCTCGTTGATCTCCCAGAAATCGATGTCGCCGGGCGTGAGCCGGTCGCGCTCGAGCAGCGGCACGACCGCATGCGCGGGGCCGAGCCCCATCTGCGCGGGATCGAGCCCGGCCCAGGCGCAGTCGCGGATGCGTGCCAGCACCGGCAGGCCGTGACGCTCGACCGCGCGCGCGCTCGCGAGCACGAGCAGCGCGGCGCCGTCGGTGACCTGGGCGCTGTTGCCGGCGGTGACATTGCCGAAGCCGCGGTCGAATACCGGTTTCAGTTTCGCGAGCTTGTCCATCGAGGTGTCGCGGCGCAGGCCGTCGTCGTGCACATGCGCGTTGCCGCTCGCGTCATAGAGGTATTCGATCTCGTCCGCGAGGCGTCCCGCGTCCTGCGCCGCGGCGAGGCGGCGATGACTCTCGGCGGCAAAGGCATCCATGCGCTCGCGCGCGATGTCGAAGCGCCAGGCGAGGTTCTCGGCGGTCTGCCCCATCGACAGGCCGACGACCGGATCGGTGAGACCGCGCAAGAGTGCAATGACCGGTTTCAGGTGCTGCGGCCGCAGCCGCCCGAGCGCGCGCAATCGCGCGCGCGTGTTCTTCGCGCCGTTCCAGTCGGCGAGCCAGCGCACCATGTCGGACCCGAGCAGCACCGGCGCATGACTCATCGCCTCGACACCGCCGGCAAGCACGAGATCGGCGCGGCCGTCGGCGATATCGATGAAGGCGTTGTCGAGCGCCTGCATGCCGGAGGCGCAATTGCGCTGCACGGTATACGCGGTGACGGCATGACCGCAGCCCAGCCGCAGCGCGACGACCCGGGCGATGTTGGCCTCGTCCGGCCCGGGCATCACGCAACCGAGGATCGCCTCGTCGAGCTGAGACGGTTCGAAGGGCTGACGCGCAAGCAGCGCGCGACCGGCGCCGATCGCGAGATCGGCGGCCGCGAACGGCCCCGGCCCGCCCTTCGCCTTCAGGAACGGCGTGCGCAGGCCATCGACGATGTAGACCGGCTGTTTCATCGGAATGCGAGATTATCCGCGTTGCCAGCGATCGGCCGGGAACGCATCGACGGTGATCACGTCGCGGCGCGCGGCCTGTGCCTTACGATACCGCTCCGCCTCGTCCGCGTCGACCACCCCGGCAGCGAGGCCCTGTTCGAGCAGCGCGTCATCGCTGCCGTTCGCTATGCGCCCTTCCTTTGCAGCAGCGCGCAGCTTGCGGTCGACCGGCTCGGCGGCGACGACCCGTTCGAGCGCGGCGTCGATGCGGCCGATTGCGCGGCGGATGTCGTCGGTCAGGAAGGTGCCGAGCGTCAGGCGGTCGCGCGCAGCCCCCGGCCCCAGGATCGTCGACGCGACCTCATGTCCGAGCGTGTCGGCCGGCGCCCTGAGACGCCGGCCGAGCGGGAAGATCAGGCCGCACAGCAGCGCCCCGATGCGTCGATCGGGAAAGTTGCGCAGCAATTCGTAGAGCCGGTCTTCGGCGACATGCAGGGCATCGTCGCAGGCCCAGCGCAGCAGGGGCAGGTCTTCCTTCAGCCGACCCTGGTCCTCGTAATGGCGCAGCGCGGCCGACACCAGATAGAGCTGGCTCAGCACGTCGGCGAGTCGGCCGGACAGTTTTTCGCGGCGCTTCAGCTCGCCGCCAAGCGTCAGCATCGCGGCGTCGGCGGCGAGCGCAAAGGCCGAGGACAGCCGCGTCGCCCGCTGGTAATAGCGCCGCGCCTCGGCCGCGCCCGGTACCGGCAGCAGGCGATCGCCGCCGAGACCGAGCCACAGCGCGCGCGCGGCATTGCTGACGATGAAGCCGGCATGCCCGAACAACGCGGCGTCGAAATCATCGAGCGCGCGCACCGGATCCTGTTCGGCTGCGGCGCGCATCTCCTTCAGCACATACGGGTGACAGCGGATCGCGCCCTGGCCGAAGATGATCAGGCTGCGGGTCAGGATGTTCGCGCCCTCGACGGTGATGCTGATCGGCACCGCCTGGTAGACGCGACCGATCAGGTTGCGCGGGCCCATGCAGATGCCGCTGCCGCCCTGCACGTCCATCGCATCGTTGACGACCTGGCGCATGCGCTCGGTCAGGTGATACTTGACGATCGCCGAGGCCACCGCCGGCTTCTCGCCCTGGTCGACGGCCTGCGCGGTCATGATGCGCGCGGCGTCCATCAGCCAGGTATTGCCGGCGATGCGCGCGAGCGCCTCCTCGACGCCCTCGAAGCGGCCGATCGGCTGGTGGAACTGGCGGCGAATGCGTGCATAGGCGCCGGTGTAACGGCAGGCGAGCTTGCCGGCGCCGGTCGCGAGCGCCGGCAGCGAGATCGAACGGCCGGCCGCGAGCGATTCCATCAGCATGCGCCAGCCTTCGCCGAGCCCGTCGCTGCCGCCGATGACCCAGTCGAGCGGGATGAAGACGTCCTTGCCGCGATTCGGTCCGTTCTGGAAGGCCTGGTTCAGCGGCGCATGGCGCTCGCCGATCTCGATGCCTGGGGTGTCGGTCGGGATCAGCGCCAGCGTGATGCCGTATTCCTGCTGCTCGCCGAGCAGGCGATCGGGATCGTAGAGCTTGAAAGCAAGCCCGAGCACCGTTGCGACCGGACCGAGCGTGATATAGCGCTTCTCCCAGTTCAGGCGAATGCCGGTGATCTCCTCGCCGTTGAATTCTCCGCGACAGACGATGCCGCGATCGGGGATGCTCGCCGCGTCGCTGCCGGCCTCGGGACCGGTCAGCGCGAAGCACGGCACCTCCTCGCCGCGCGCGAGCCGGCGCAGATAGCGCGCCTTCTGAGCGTCGGTCCCGTAGTGCAGCAGCAACTCGGCCGGGCCGAGCGAGTTCGGCACCATCACCGTGACCGCCGCGGTGATGCTGCGTGTCGACAGTTTCATGACCACCTGCGAATGCGCGAGCGCCGAGAAGCCGAGGCCGCCGTACTCGCGCGGGATGATCATGCCGAAGAAACCCTTGTCCTTGATGAAGCGCCAGACCTCGGGCGGCAGGTCGTGATATTCGTCGGTGATGCGCCAGTCCTCGAGCATCCGGCACAGCTCGTCGAGCGGGCCGTCGATGAAGGCCTGCTCCTCGGGCGACAGGCGCGGCGCCGGCATGTTCAGCAGGCGTTGCCATTCCGGTTTGCCGCTGAATATCTCGCCCTCCCACCACACGGTCCCGGCCTCGAGCGCCTCGCGTTCGGTGCGCGACATCGCCGGCATGATGCGGCGGAACTGCTTCAACGCCGGCGCGGTGAACCACTGCCGGCGCAGCGTCGTGACATTGAGGGGGATCGCCATGGCCAGGAACAGCAGCCACAGCACGAACAGCAAGAAGCCGCCGAGCGGCGACCACAGCGTCAGCCCGACCAGCGTCAACGCGATGATCGCGGTCGAGAACGGCAGCGGGACGCGAATGAAGGCCAGCGCCCAAAGGATGGCGAGCAAGGCAAGCAGTGCGAACAGCGTCGTCATGTCGTTGCCTCCAGCGCGCCGGTCGGCAACCCCGGTGCGGAGTGCTATCATCCCGTGATGCCGGCAGCGACGACGGCGCACGGATAATCCAACCGCCACTTTAACCGGTCGCTGTGACAGCGACTGTGCGGTCCGTCGAGGTTATCGGCCACAATGCCGCTTACTGTACCCGGTTATCAAACCCAAACAAAGGCTTAAGTACAAGATGCGGGTCGCGAGCTGGAACGTCAATTCGCTGCGGGTGCGGCTGCCGCAGGTGCTGCAATGGCTCGCCGACGCGCAACCGGACGTGCTCGCGATCCAGGAGATCAAGCTGCAGGACGAGCAGTTCCCGCTCGAAGAGATCCGCGCGGCCGGTTACTCGGCGGTCTTTGCCGGGCAGAAGACCTACAACGGCGTCGCGATCCTGAGCAGGGGTGAAGCGACGGAGGTGATTCGCGATATCCCCGGACTCGACGACCCGCAGCGCCGCATCCTCGGCGCGACGATCGGCGGCGTGCGTATCCTGAACCTCTACGTGCCGAACGGCGAGAGCGTCGGCTCCGACAAGTATCGCTACAAGCTCGACTGGCTCGACAAGGTCACTGCGCATATCGAAAGCGAGCTGCGCGCGCATACTCGATTTATCGTGCTCGGCGACTTCAATGTCGCGCCCGAGCCGATCGACGTCCACGATCCGGCGGCCTGGGAAGGCAAGGTGCTGTTCAGCGAGGCCGAGCGCGCGGCCTTTCGCCGCCTGCTCGAGCTTGGCCTGTGCGACACCTTCCGCCTGCAGCATCCCGATGAGACTGCATTCAGCTGGTGGGACTACCGGATGAACGGCTTCAAGCGCAACATCGGCCTGCGCATCGACCATGTCCTCGCGAGCCGGGACCTCTGCACCCTGATCAAGGACGCCGCCATCGACAAGGCCCCGCGCGGCTGGGAGCGGCCGTCGGACCACACGCCGGTCGTCGCGGAATTTTTCATCTGACCCCGAATTATTATTGAGGAGCGGCGATGAAATACCAGGACCTGCGCGACTTCATCGCGGCGCTCGAACAGCGCGGCGAACTCGTACGCGTGAAGGCCGAGGTCAGCCCGGATCTCGAAATGACCGAGATCTGCGATCGCGTGCTGCGCCAGGGCGGACCGGCGATCCTGTTCGAGCACCCGAAGGGACACGACATCCCGGTGCTCGCGAACCTGTTCGGTACGCCGGAGCGCGTCGCCTACGGCATGGGCGCGGACTCGGTGTCGGCCTTGCGCGAGATCGGCCAGGTGCTCGCCTATCTGCGCGCGCCCGATCCGCCGAGCGGACTGCGCGATGCCTGGGACAAGCTGCCGGTGCTGAAGCAGGTGCTGAACATGGTGCCGAAGGTCGTCAGGCGCGCGCCGTGCCAGGAGCATGTCATCGAGGGCGACGACGTCGACTTGTCGAAGCTGCCGATCCAGACCTGCTGGCCCGGCGACGCGGGGCCGCTGATCACCTGGGCGCTGGTCGTCACCCGCGGCCCGGACAAGCCGCGGCAGAATCTCGGCATCTATCGCCAGCAGGTGATCGGCAGGAACCGTGTCATCATGCGCTGGCTCGCGCATCGCGGCGGCGCGCTCGACTTCCGCGACTGGCAGCGCGCGCACCCGGGCGAGCCGTTCCCGGTCGCGGTCGCGCTCGGCGCCGACCCGGCGACGATCCTCGGCGCGGTGACGCCGGTGCCGGACACGCTGTCGGAATACGCGTTTGCCGCGCTGTTGCGCGGCAGCAAGACCGAGGTCGTGCAATGCATCGGCAGCGACCTGACCGTGCCGGCCAGCGCCGAGTTCGTGCTCGAAGGCCATATCGCGCCCGACGATATGGCCGACGAAGGCCCGTTCGGCGACCACACCGGCTATTACAACGAGGTCGAACGCTTTCCGGTATTCACGATCGACCGCATCACCCATCGCGCGAACCCGATCTATCACAGCACCTACACCGGCCGCCCGCCCGACGAACCGGCGGTGCTTGGCGTCGCACTGAACGAGGTGTTCGTGCCGATCCTGCAGAAGCAGTTCCCGGAGATCACCGATTTCTACCTGCCGCCGGAGGGCTGCTCCTACCGTCTCGCCTGCATCAGCATGCGCAAGCAGTATCCCGGCCACGCCAAGCGCGTGATGCTCGGCGTGTGGTCCTTCCTGCGCCAGTTCATGTACACCAAGTTCGTCATCGTCACCGACGACGACGTCGACGTGCGCGACTGGAAGAGCGTGATCTGGGCGATGACGACGCGCATGGACCCGCGCCGCGACATGGTGTTCATCGACAATACGCCGATCGACTACCTCGACTTTGCGTCGCCGGTGTCGGGGCTGGGGTCGAAGGTCGGCTTCGATGCGACGAACAAGTGGCCGGGGGAGACGCAGCGGGAATGGGGGACGCCGATCGAGATGTCGGCGGAGGTGAAGCGGACAATCGACGAACTCTGGGAATCCCTCGGGATCCCTGACAAGCAATAGCGGAGTATCAGTTCCCCCTTCGCCTGCGAAGGGGGCCAGGGGGATGCCCATGTCCACCACCCGGGAAAGCATCTACGCGATCGTCAGTCAGATCCCCCGCGGACAGGTATCGACCTACGGCCAAGTCGCCCGCCTGGCGGGGCTGCCCGGACAGGCGCGGCAGGTCGGGTATGCGCTGGCCGCCCTGCCCGCCGGGCGCGAGGTGCCCTGGCACCGGGTCGTCAATGCGCGAGGCGAAATCAGCGCCCGCGCGGACCCGCTGTTCGAGGGCATACAACGCGACCTGCTGGCGCAGGAAGGGGTGGTTTTCGGGGTCGACGGGCGGATTCCGTTGTCCCGGCACCTCTGGGCGCCGGCATCAGAAGGGTCAGACTGGCTTGATCCCGAATAGCATCAGAAAGATCCGGTAAACTGGAGATCAAACGAGTCTGACCCCATATATGATGTTACTCTGACCCCGCCGGGCTTGGCCGATATAGTGGGTATCAGCCGGGGAGATTGCGATGATCTGGCGCTTCAGGAGCCCACCGGAACCGAAGATCGGCCTCGTCCTGCCGGGCGGCGGGGCGCGCGCGGCCTACCAGGTCGGGGTGTTGCGCGCGCTGGCGCGGCTGCTGCCGAAGGATGCGCCGACGCCGTTCAAGGTCATTACCGGCACCTCGGCCGGCTCGATCAACGCGACCGCGCTCGCGATCCACGCCGACCACTTCCGCCGCGGCGTCATGCGCATCAGCCGGGTGTGGAAGAACTTCCATGTCGAGCAGGTGTTTCGCGCCGACGCGCTCGGCGTCATGAAGAACGGCGTCCACTGGATGCTCGCGATGATGCTCGGCGGCCTCGGCAAGTACAATCCGCATGCGCTGCTCGACCGCGAGCCTATCCGGCCGCTGCTGGAACGCTCGCTGCCGGTCGAGAAGATCCGCGAGATGATTGACGGCGGCCATCTGCACGCGCTCGGCGTCACCGCATCGAGCTATCGCAGCGGCTATTCGGTGACGTTCTACCAGGGACACGAGTCGATCGGGCAATGGGGACGCGAGCGACGCGTCGGCCGGCCCGAGACGATCACGATCGATCACCTGCTGGCCTCGTCGGCGATCCCGCTGATCTTCCCGGCGGTGAAGCTCGGCAACGAATACTACGGCGACGGCTCGATCCGCCAGATCGCGCCGCTGAGTTCGGCGTTGCACCTCGGCGCCGAGCGCCTGCTGGTCGTCGGTATCCGCCGCCGCAACAATCACGAGACGCCGGCGCCGACCGAGGCCGAATACCCGACCCTCGCCCAGGTCTCCGGGCACATCCTCAGCAGCATCTTCCTCGACAGCCTCGATACCGACCTCGAGCGCCTCGAGCGCATCAACCGGACGATCAGCCTGATCCCCGGCCGCCGCCTGGTCCAGGGCGGCATCACGCTGCGCCCGGTCGAGGTGCTGACGATCACGCCGAGCCGCAGCATCGACGAGATCGCCGAAGGCCACGCCCATCAACTGCCGCGCGCGCTGCGCTACCTGCTCAAGGGCGTCGGCGGCCTGCGCGGCAACGGCTCGACGCTGCTGAGCTACCTGCTGTTCGAGAAGACCTTTACCCGCGCCCTGATCTCGCTCGGCTATCACGATGCGATGCGCCAGCGCGACGAGATCCTGTATCTGCTCGACCCCAACCCCGACCGCGCCACCGAACGGTCACGGATGCCCTGAACGCCCGCGCCTTGCTATACTGATTCCGCAACGCACGCGGAAACAGGCATGCCCATTTCTTTCAGCAAGATGCACGGCCTCGGCAACGACTTTGTCGTGATCGACGGCTACACCCACCCGCTCTCCCTGACCCCGGAACAGATCCGTCTGATCACCGACCGCCATTTCGGCATCGGCTGCGACCAGTTGCTGGTCGTCGAACCGGCACGGGACGAGGCAGCGGACTTCTATTACCGGATCTACAACGCCGACGGCAGCGAGGCGGAGACCTGCGGCAACGGCGCGCGCTGCTTCGTGCATTTCATTCGCGCGAAGGGGCTGACCGACAAGGACGCGCCGGTGCTCGAGACCCGCGGCGGCCTGCTGCGCACGCGGATGGAGGACGGCGGACTCGTCACCGTCGAGATGGCCTCGCCGCGTTTCGATCCCGGCGTCGTGCCGTTCATCGCCGACGGCCCGGAGAGCACGTACCGGCTCGACGTCGACGGCGAGACCGTCGAGATCGGCGTCGTGTCGATCGGCAACCCGCATGCGGTCGTCATCGTCGACGATGTCTGCCAGGCCCCGGTCGCGCGTCTCGGCCCGAAGATCGAGCGCCATGTGCGCTTCCCGCAGCGCGCGAACGCCGGCTTCCTCGAGATCATCGACCGCAATAACGTCCGCCTGCGCGTGTTCGAGCGCGGCAGCGGCGAGACGCTGGCCTGCGGCAGCGGCGCCTGCGCCGCGGTCGCCGTCGGCCGCCAGCGCGGCCTGCTCGACGAACGCGTGCTGGTCGAGCTGCCCGGCGGGCGTCTGCTGATACAATGGTCCGGCGAGGAAGGCAAGCCGATCCTGATGACCGGGCCCGCGGCCCATGTATTCGAAGGAACCATAGACCCATGACGCCTCCGAACAAACCCGACACGGCCGAGGCCCGCGCCCCGAGCGCCGAGAGCATTGCCGACTATCTCGCGAACCATCCCGAGTTCTTCCTCGAACGCGACGAATTGCTCGCGCGGATCACGCTGCCGCACCGCTCCGGCACGGCGATATCGCTGATCGAGCGCCAGGTCGCGCTGCTGCGCGAGCAGAACCGCAACTATCGCCGTCAGCTGCAGGGGCTGGTGCAGATCGCGCGCACCAACGACGAGCTGATTGCCAGGCTCCAGCAACTGACGCTGCGGCTGCTCGACAGCCGCGATGCCGAGCACATCCTCGACGCGCTCGAAAACTGCCTGCGCAAGGACTTCCAGGCCGATGCCGCGACGCTGGTGTTGTTCGCCGACCTGCAGGAATCGGATGGCGGACTGCGTTCGCGCGAGTTCCTGCACGTCGAGGTCGTCGCCGACGACGATGTGCGCCGGCATCTGCGCGGCATGCTCGACGGCGGCAAGCCGGTCTGCGGCAAACTCGACCGCGAGCGCCTGACGACGCTGTTCGGCTGCAGCGCGGCCGACATCGCCTCGGCCGCGCTGCTGCCGCTGACCACCGCCGACAAGACCCGGCGCCCGCTCGGACTGCTGGCGATCGGCAGCGCCAGCGACGAGCGCTTCAACCCCGAAATGGGCACGACCTATCTCAGATATCTTGGCGAACTGATCGGACGCCGACTGGCGCCGTCGCTCGCGACCGCCCCCGCCTGATGGACTTCGCGGCCGCGATCGACCGCTTCCTCAGTCATCTCCGCGTCGAGCGCCGCCTGTCGCCGCATACCGGCGCCGCGTATCGCCGCGACCTCGAACACCTGATGGCCTGGTGCCGCGATGAAGGCCAGGCCGACTGGCGCAAGCTGAACGTCCATCTGGTCCGCGCCTGGGTCGCGAGCCAGCATCGCCGCGGCCTCGGCGGCCGCAGCCTGCAGCGTCGCCTGTCCGCGCTGCGCGCGTTCTTCGACTTCCATGTCCGTGACGGCACGCTCAGCCACAACCCGGCCCACGGCGTGCGGCCGCCGAAGGCGCGCCGCGCATTGCCCGCCGCGCTCGATGTCGACCAGACCGCCCGACTGCTCGACGGCGATGCCGGCGATGACCTGCTCGCCAGGCGTGACCGGGCCATCATGGAACTGATCTACTCGTCCGGCCTGCGCCTCTCCGAACTCGTCGCGCTCGACCTCCCCGACGTCGACCTGGCCGACGGCATCGTTACCGTCACCGGCAAGGGCGGCAAGACCCGCCGCGTCCCGATCGGCCGCCATGCCCGCGATGCCCTGCGCCTGTGGATCGAACAAGGCCGCGCGATCCGTCCGCCGGCCGAGACCGCGCTGTTCCTCGGCCGCCACGGCCGCCGCCTGGGTCCGCGCAGCGTGCAGCAACGCATCGACGCCTGGGCCCGCCGCCGCGGCATCGACCTGCGCGTCCACCCGCACATGCTGCGCCACTCCTTCGCCAGCCACCTGCTTGAATCCAGCGGCGACCTGCGCGCCGTGCAGGAACTCCTCGGCCACGCCGACATCTCGACGACCCAGATCTACACCCACCTCGACTTCCAGCACCTCGCGAAGGTCTACGACAGCGCCCACCCCCGCGCCCGCCGCAAATAGTTGGTGTACAATGGCAGGTCCACTTCCCTCGGCAAGGAGCCTGATTTTGGAGCAATTCCGGGGCACCACGATCCTCTCGGTCCGGCGCAACGGCCGCGTCGTCATCGGCGGCGACGGCCAGGTCTCAATGGGCAATACGGTCATGAAGGGCAACGCCCGCAAGGTGCGCCGCCTCTACAGCGGTCGCGTCCTCGCCGGCTTTGCCGGCGGCACCGCCGATGCCTTCACGCTGTTCGAGCGATTCGAGAGCAAGCTCGAGAAGCACTCCGGCAACCTCGTCCGCTCCGCGGTCGAACTCGCGAAGGACTGGCGCACCGACCGTATCCTGCGCCGTCTGGAGGCCCTGCTGGTCGTCGCCGACCTGAACGACTCGCTGATCATCTCCGGCAACGGCGACGTCATCGAGCCGGAGCACGACCTGATGGCGATCGGCTCCGGCGGTCCCTATGCCCAGGCCGCCGCGCGCGCGCTGATCGAGAACACCGAACTCGGCGCCCGCGAGATCGTCGAGAAGGCCCTCGGCATCGCCGCCGACATCTGCGTCTTCACGAACCACCAGCTCGCGATCGAGGAACTGGCGGAAGACGCCGGACAGGAAGCGCGCTGATGTCGGAAATGACCCCGCGTGAGATCGTCCAGGAACTGGACAAGCACATCGTCGGCCAGGCCGCCGCGAAGCGCGCGGTCGCGATCGCGCTGCGCAATCGCTGGCGCCGGCAGCAGACCCTGCCGCCGATGCGCCACGAGATCACACCGAAGAACATCCTGATGATCGGGCCGACCGGCGTCGGCAAGACCGAGATCGCGCGCCGCGTCGCCAAACTCGTCAACGCCCCGTTCCTCAAGGTCGAGGCCAGCAAGTTCACCGAGGTCGGCTATGTCGGCCGCGACGTCGAGTCGATCATCCGCGACCTCGCCGACATCTCGCTGAAGATGACCCGTGAGCAGGAGATGAAGAAGGTCAGGCGCCAGGCCGAGGACCTCGCCGAGGATCGCATCCTCGACATCCTGCTGCCGCCGGCGCGCGGCCGCGAGCCCGCGCCCGATGAAGGCGCGACGCGGCAGAAATTCCGCAAGAAGCTGCGCGAGCGGGAACTCGATGACAAGGAGATCGAGGTCGAACTGAGCATCAGCCCGGTCGGCGTCGAGATCATGGCCCCGCCCGGCATGGAGGAGATGAGCGGCCAGTTGCAGAGCATGTTCCAGAACCTCGCCGGCCAGCGCACGCGCAAGCGCAAGCTGCCGATCAAGCAGGCCTTCAAGCTGCTGACCGATGAGGAGGCCGGCAAGCTCATCAACGAGGAGGACATCAAGACGCGCGCGCTCGAGAACGTCGAGCAGAACGGCATCGTGTTCCTCGACGAAATCGACAAGATCACGCGCCGCTCCGACAGCCTCGCCGGCGGCCCCGATGTCTCCCGCGAGGGCGTGCAGCGCGACCTGCTGCCGCTGGTCGAGGGCTGCACCGTCAGCACCAAGTTCGGCATGGTCAAGAGCGATCACATCCTGTTCATCGCCTCCGGCGCGTTCCATCTCAGCAAGCCGTCGGATCTGATCCCGGAACTGCAGGGCCGCCTGCCGATCCGCGTCGAGCTGAACGCGCTGACCGTCGGGGACTTCGTCTGCATCCTGACCGAACCCGACGCCTCGCTGACCGAGCAATACCGGGCGCTGATGGCGACCGAGAACGTCGACATCGGCTTCACCAAGGATGGCATCGCGCGCATCGCCGAGATCGCCTGGCACGTCAATGAGACCGCCGAGAACATCGGCGCGCGGCGACTGCATACCGTCATGGAGCGGGTCATGGAGACGCTGTCCTTCGATGCCTCGGACCATCCTGGCCAGCAGGTCACGATCGACGCCGGGTACGTCAACCAACACCTCGGCAAGCTGCTCGAGAACGAAGACCTGACCCGCTATATCCTCTAGGCCGCCATGAGCACGAGACCCAGACCGACGGACATCCGCCTGCACCAGAAGTCGCGCGTGCTCGAGATCGCGTTCGACGACGGCATGAGCTTCCGGCTGCCCTGCGAATACCTGCGAGTCTACTCTCCCTCCGCCGAGGTGCGCGGTCACGGGCCCGGCCAGGAAGTGCTGCAACTCGGCAAGGAGAACGTGAACATTCGCGCGATCGAACCGGTCGGCAGCTACGCGATCAAGCTGGTCTTCGACGACGGCCATGACACCGGCCTTTACTCCTGGGAACTGTTGTACAAACTCGGCGTTCGCCGGGAAGAACTGTGGGCGGAGTACCTCGACCGCCTGAGACAGGCCGGTCACGAGCGCCGCCCCGTCGAGGATCCGGCCGGGGCGCCAACCGGCTCATGAGCACGACGCCGCCGAAATCCGGATCGACTCACTTCGGTTACGAAGAGGTCGCCGTCGACCAGAAGGCCCGTCGCGTCAAGGGCGTGTTCGACTCGGTCGCGCGCCGCTACGACCTGATGAACGACCTGATGTCGTTCGGCATTCACCGGATCTGGAAACGCATCGCGACCGAGTTCGCCGGCGTGCGGCCCGGCGACCGCGTGCTCGATCTCGCCGCCGGCACCGGCGACCTGACCGAGGGCTTCTCGCAGCGCGTCGGCAGCGAAGGTTTCGTCATCTCGTCGGACATCAACGAATCCATGCTCGGTCTCGGTCGCGACCGCGCGCTCGACCGCGGCATCACCGGCAACGTCATCCATGTGCTTGCCGACGCCGAGCGCCTGCCCTTCGCGGACAACAGTTTCTCCTGCGTGACGATCGCGTTCGGGCTGCGCAACGTGACCGACAAGGACCGCGCGCTGTCATCGATCCACCGCGTGCTGAAGCCGGGCGGCAAGCTGCTGGTGCTGGAGTTCTCGCGCCCGACGCTGGCGCCGATCGGCCGTCTCTACGAGGCCTATTCGTTCCGCCTGCTGCCGCTGATGGGGCGGTTCGTCGTCAATGACGAGCACAGTTATCGCTATCTCGCCGAATCGATTCGCGTCCACCCGGACCAGGACACGCTGCGCAGCATGATGGCGAGGGCCGGCTTCGAGCGCTGCGAGTACCTGAACCTGTCTGCGGGTATCGTCGCCCTGCACTACGGCTACAAGACCTAGGCGCGCCGCTGCGCCGCAATCACGGGAATCTGGCCTGTGAGTATCGGGAACACATTGAAACAATCGGCGCTGGACGGCCTCGAACGCACGCTCAATCATGTGCTGCGCATGGATCCGGACTATCGCCGGCGCCTCGCGCCGCTCGCCGGCAAGCTGATCGGCCTGCATGTGCGCGGCCTCGAACTCAGATTCTGGCTCGCGCCCGAGACCGACCGGGTTCGTCTGCTGGCCGAGGCCGATCGCGCCCCCGACACGACGATCTCGGGCACCCCGCTCGGCCTGCTGCGCAATGCGATCAGCCGCGACCCGCGCAAGGAGATGTTCGCCGGCGACGCCGAGATCAGCGGCGACGCCGAGACCGGCAGCCGGGTCAAGACGCTGCTCGACGAACTCGACATCGACTGGGAAGAACAGCTCTCGCGCCTGGTCGGCGACGTCGCCGCGCACCAGGCCGGCAACGCCGCCCGCGACCTGCGGCGCTGGTCGGGCGAGAGCCTCGACAGCCTCGAACGCAACGTCGAGGAGTGGCTGCATGAGGAAAGCCGGCTGCTGCCGGCGCGCGCCGAAGTCGATCGTTTTCTGGCCGCGGTCGACGTGCTGCGCGCCGACGGCGACCGCCTCGATCAGCGCGTACGCCGTCTCGAGCAGGCGATCGCCGTGCGCAAGGCCGGCGGAACCCCGAGCCCATGAGACGGGAGCGCTGACAGGATGATCCATCCGGCCCAGATCCTGCGGATCATCCATATCAACTATGTCCTGGTCAGGCATGGGCTCGACGAGATCATCCTCGCGACCCACCTGTTCCGACCGGTGCGCTTCGTGCTGTATCTGCTGCCGTGGCACTGGTTCCGGCGCATCGACGAGCCGCGCGCGGTGCGCGTGCGCAAGGCGCTGGAGGAACTCGGCCCGATCTTCGTCAAGTTCGGCCAGATCCTGTCGACGCGACGCGACCTGCTGCCCGACGATCTCGCGGTCGAACTCGCCCGCCTGCAGGACCACGTGCCGCCGTTCCCGGGCGCGCTCGCGCGCCGGATCATCGAGGAGGCCTACGACCAGCCGCTGAACGAGGTGTTCGCCACGTTCGACGAGACGCCGCTGGCGTCGGCATCGATCGCCCAGGTCCATGTCGCGACGATGCACGACGGCCGCGAGGTCATCGTCAAGGTCGTGCGTCCGGGCATCGCGAAGCTGATACAGCGCGACGTCGCGCTGCTGAAGGTGATCGCCGAGCTTGCCGAGCGCTACTGGTCGGAGGGTCCGCGGCTGCGTCCGCGCGAGATCGTCGGCGATTATGAAAGAACCATCATGGACGAACTCGACCTGATGCGCGAGGCGGCCAATGCATCGCAATTGCGGCGCAACTTCCTCGACTCGCCGATGCTGTACATCCCGGAGGTCCACTGGCCGCTGAACCGGATGAACGTCATGGTGATGGAGCGCATCCACGGCACGCCGATCAGCGACATCGAATCGCTCAGGCGCCAGGGTATCGACCTCAAGCGCCTGTCCGAGCGCGGCGTCGAGATCTTCTTCACCCAGGTCTTCCGCCACAACTTCTTCCACGCGGACATGCATCCGGGCAACATCTTCGTGTCGCCCGAGGGCCGCTATATCGCGGTCGACTTCGGCATCGTCGGCACGCTGAGCGACGAGGATCAGCATTATCTTGCCTGCAACTTCCTCGCCTTCTTCAACCGCGATTACCGCAAGGTCGCCGAACTGCACGTACAATCCGGCTGGGTGCCGCGCGATGTCCGCGTCGACGAGTTCGAATCGGCGATCCGCAGTGTCTGCGAGCCGATCTTCGAACGCCCGCTGAAAGACATCTCGTTCGGGCGCCTGCTGCTGCAACTGTTCCAGGCGGCGCGCCGCTTCGACGCCCAGGTCCAGCCGCAGCTCGTGCTGCTGCAGAAGACGCTGCTGAACATCGAGGGTCTGGGACGCCAGCTCTATCCCGAGCTCGACCTGTGGCAGACCGCGAAGCCGTTCCTCGAGCGCTGGATGCGCGACAACATCGGCCCGCGGGCCTTCCTGAAGAAGGTGCGGGACCGCGGCCCCGACTGGATCTCGCAACTGCCGGACATGGCCGACATGGCCTTCGAGACGCTGGAACGTATCCGCGAGGAAAGGCTGCACGTGCAATGGCGTTCGGACCAGATCGATGCGCTCGAGGAGACGATGCGCAGAAACCACCGTCGCCTGTTCCACGCGATCGCCGGTGCGGCGCTGCTGGTCAGCGCATCGATCCTCGCCGCCGCCGGCATCGGCGGGCCTGCGCTTGCCGGAATCCCGGTCATTGCCTGGGCGGGGGCGGCGGGCGGCCTTGCCCTGCTGACCCGAGCCTGGCTGCTGCGGTAAGGGGTCAGAGTCGTTTGATCGCTGCGCGGCGCGGGTCTGCCTGTGACACGGGCGATCAAACGACTCTGGCCCCGATTAGAGGCTAGCGCACCAGACCAGCCTCCACCTTGTCGCGAACCGAACGACCGCTCAGGCGCTCGATCAGTTCGAGCGCAAAGTCCATCGCGGTGCCGGGGCCGCGGGAGGTGACGACCTTGCCATCGACGACCACCGCGTCGGCGACCACCTCGGTATCCTCGAGACCCATCGCATCGAGCACGCCCGGAAACGAGGTCGCGCGCCGGTCCTTGAGCAGGCCGGCGTCGGCAAGGACCTTCGGCGCCGCGCAGATCGCCGCGGTGTAGCCGCCGCGACCGGCAATCTCCTTCAGCAACTGGTGAATGCGCCGGTCGGCGTTCAGGTGATCGGCGCCCGGCAGTCCGCCCGGCAGCACGATCATGTCGAAACGCTGGTCGATGACCTCGGCGAGCGTCGTATCGGGTATCAGCTGCGTGCCGCGGCTGGCGCGCACCGGTTGTCCGTCAAGCCCGGCGGCGACGACCTCTATGCCGGCTCGGCGCAGCAGATCGATGATGGTGACTGCCTCGAGTTCTTCGCAGCCTTGCGCAAGGGGAACCAGGACTCTGGACATCGCGCACCTCCTTGACCGTGGCCATGACCGGCCCGGGTCCGGTCGATCGCGCGATCAGTTCGCGATGCGGGCGGCGCCGGGCGTCAGGGATTTATTCTCCGCGCCCCAGCGATCGGCCGCAAGCACGACGCCGCCGCGCGGATCCTCGAGCGCGCGACGGCGCTCGATCAACTCCGAGACCGGCAACAATTCAATGCCTTCGGCGGCGAGGCGGTGGAGATTGGCCTCGAGGAAGCTCATCGTCTCGGGATGCGGATGGCCGATCGCGACCGCGGTACCCTGCTCGCGGGCGCGGCGGATCAGGGCCTCGAACTGGGCCTCGATGAAGGCCGGATCGCGATGCGCATCGAGAAAGATATCGCGGCGAATGGTCGGCAGGTCATTCTCCGCGGCGACGGTATGGGCGACACTCTGGAAGGTCGTGAAGCTGTCGACGAAATAGAGGGCATTGTCATGCCCCTTGAGTTCTTCCATCAGCCATTGCATGCGGGTCGGGTACTGGGTCAGCAGGCTGCCCATGTGATTGTTGACGCCGCGTACATGAGGGACCGCGCGCAACCCTTCCTGCACGACGCGGGCGAACTGCCCCCGCGTCATCGTCACGCGCAGGCCGCCGTCATCGAGCGGGCGCGAACCGATCGCCTGCATCGGCAGGTGCAGCATGACCTCCTTGCCGCGCGCATGCGCGATATCCGCGAGCCGACCGGCATGCGGCGCCTGCGGCAGGAAGGCGCAGGTGACCGCGCCCCTGAGGCGAACGGCGCGCATGTCCTGGTCGATGCGATGACCGAGGTCGTCGATGACGATGCTGACCGCGGGAGAGACCGCGAAGGTCGGACCGGCTTGCGCCGGCACGACAAGCATCAGCGACGAAACGATCAGGGAAGCGAGGACTCGGGTGAGCAGGACCCGGGAATGGCGCAGCGACCGCGAGCGGTCACCTGTGTGGCTGGCATGCCTCAAGCATCATCCTTCGGCCGATCCGCGCGGGCCCGACCCCGAAGGGTCAGGCCCCGTCGAACCCGCTTTCTTACGAGCGTTGCTGAAGGATATACAAGCCCTTGAGCAGATTCAATGCCTCATACATCTGATAGTCCTCGAGGGCGAGATTCGGCTTGTCCTTGTCGGCGCCTTGCTGGCGCTCGCGCTCGCTGCGACCGTTGTCGAGGTGACGGCTGAGATCCGATTCCTTGACCGCGGAGATGCCGCCGTCCTCGACCGAGGCGATGCGGAAGTTCTCGAGGCGGATATCAGGCTCGATGCCGTCGGCCTGGATCGAACGGCCGGACGGGGTGTAATAACGCGCAGTCGTCAGCTTCAGCGCGCTGCCGTCGCTCATCGGCAGGATGGTCTGCACCGACCCCTTGCCGAAGGTGCGCCCGCCCATGATGATCGCGCGCTTGTGATCCTGCAGCGCGCCGGCGACGATCTCGCTCGCCGACGCCGAGCCGACGTTGACCAGCACGACCATCAGTGCGTCGTCGAGGACGTCCTTCGGCGTCGCCTTGAATTCGATGCGGGAGTTCTCGGTGCGGCCCTCGGTGTAGACGATCAGGCCCTTCTTCAGGAACGCATCGGACACGTCGACCGCGGCATTGAGCACGCCGCCGGGGTTGTTGCGCAGGTCGAGGATGATGCCCTTGAGCTTGCCGCCGTTCTCCTTCTTCAGTCCCTCGACGGCCTCGGCAAGGTTGTCGCCGGTACCGGACTGGAACTGGGTGATGCGAACATAGCCGAAGCCGTCCTCGAGCATGCGGCTCTTGACGCTCTTGACCTTGATGACGGCGCGCGTGATCGTCGTCTTGATCGGGCCGTCGTGGCCCTCGCGGACGATCGTCAGCGTGATGTCGGTGCCGGGCTTGCCGCGCATCAGGTCCACCGCTTCCTTCAGCGTCATACCCTTGACCGGGGTGTCGTTGAGGCGAACGATCATGTCGCCCGCCATGACGCCGGCGCGCTGCGCCGGGGTGTCGTCGATCGGGGCGATCACCTTGACGAAACCGTCCTCCATGCCGACCTCGATACCGAGGCCGCCGAATTCGCCGGAGGTGCCGACCTGCAGGTCCTTGTAGGCCTCGGCATCGAGAAAGGCCGAATGCGGATCGAGCCCGGACAGCATGCCGCGCACCGCGTTGTCGATCAGGGTGCGATCGTCGACATCCTCGACGTAATTGCCCTTGATGTTCGCGAACACATCGGTGAAGGTGCGCAGCTCCTTCAGCGGCAGCGGGGCCACGCCCTGATCGCGGTTCGCGAACACGCCGTGGCCAATGGTCAGGGAGACGCCGAGGGTCAGACCGACCGTCAGAATCAGCAGGTTTCTCATCGTGATCTTCATTTGACTACCTCCATGACCTGTATCGGCCATGACTCGACTTCCTATCAATCATTCGGCTACTTTACCAGAAAATCAATGCGCAAGAGGCAGGTACGCGATGCCCCGGACGATCAGCGGACATCGGCGCGGCACCATTGCAGGGGATTGTCCGGTTTGCCCTCGTGGCGGATCTCGAAATAGAGGCCGGGACTGTCGCGTCCGCCGCTGTCCCCAACCGTTGCGATCAGCTCCCCCTGGCGCACGGGATCGCCGACGTTCTTGTACAGGCTCTGGTTGTAGCCGTACAGGCTCATATAGCCCTGACCATGGTCGATGATCAGCAGCAGGCCGAAACCGCGCATCCAGTCGGCGAATACGACCCGGCCGCCGTAGATCGCCCGCACCTCGGCGCCCTCGTCGGCGGCCAGCACGACCCCACGCCACGGTAGACTGTCGCCGCGCCGATGAGTTCCAAAACGGGCGACGACGCGGCCGTCGACCGGCATCGGCAACCGCCCCTTGAGCGACGCAAACGGCGCCAGATCCCCCGGCGGGGCCACCGGACGCTCGACCGCCAGCGCCTCGCGCAGCCGCGCGACCAGTTCGGCGAGACTGCGTTCGTCCTGCAGCAGCGCCTCCAGCGCCTGCTCGCCGCTCTGGATCTCCGCGTCGAGCTTGGCAAGCACCTCGCCGCGGGCGCGGCGCGACGACTCCAGCGACGCGAGCTGGCGCGTGCGCTCGCCATGGAGTCGTTCCAGCGCCTCGCTTTCGCGCGTAATGTCGCGTTCGAGTTCGGCGATCCGGCGCAGGCCGTCATCGACCTCGGCGATCTGTTCCGCGCGCGCGCGGTGGAAATAGTTGTACCAGGTCAGCATGCGGCCGAGCGTCGCCGGATCCTGCTGGCTCAGGATCAGCTTCAGGGGTCCCTGGTGTCCGATCGTGTAGCTGGCGATGATCTGCTCGCGCAGGACTTCCTGGTGACGTGACAGCTCCTTGCGGGCGGCGGCCTCGCGAACGCGCAGTGCGCGCAACTCCTCGTCCTTGGCGCGGCGCTGGCGCTCGATATCACGCAAGGCGCGGTTGGCCTCGCCGATCGCCAGTTCGCTGGTGCGCAATTCCTCGCGCAGGCGACTCTGGCGATCGCGCGCGCCGGTGATCGCGGCGCGCAGCTCCTCGATCTTCTTGCGCACCTGATCCAGCCGCGCGCTGGTCTCGCGGCTTTCGGCCTCGGCGCCCGCTGCCGCGAACGCGGCCGGCGCGCCCAAGATCAGCAGGCAGAGCAGCGTGAGCGCGACAGTGAAAGCTCTCATCCCGGCCTCCGGGGCCCTCTCGAAACCGGAGCGTCCGCCAACTCCGGAAATCCCCGCATCAGCCGCCGGTCAGCTCGACCAGCGGCTTGCCGTCCATCTCATCCGGGATCGGCACGCCGAGCAGCGTCAACATCGTCGGCGCGATGTCGGACAGCGCGCCGTCCCCGCGCGCGATGCGCGCCGGGCGATCGCCGACATAGATGAACGGGACCGGGTTCGTCGTATGCGCGGTATGCGACTGGCCGCTGTCGGCGTCGAGCATACGCTCGGCATTGCCGTGGTCGGCGGTGATCAGCATCTCGCCGCCGACCTTGCGCAGCGCATCGCGCAGGCGCCCGAGACAGCGGTCGATCGTCGCGATCGCCTTGACCGCGGCATCGAAGTTGCCGGTGTGCCCGACCATGTCCGGGTTCGCGAAGTTGCAGATGATCACGTCGAAGCGGCCGCCCTCGATTGCCTCGACGAGGCGGTCGGTGACCTCCTGCGCGCTCATCTCCGGCTGCAGGTCGTAGGTCGCGACCTTCGGCGACGGCACCAGGATGCGCTCCTCACCCTCGAATTCGCGATCGGCGCCGCCGTCGAAGAAGAAGGTCACGTGCGCGTACTTCTCGGTCTCGGCAATACGCAACTGCGTCATGCCGAGCGAGGCGAGGTATTCGCCGAGCACGTTGTCGATCTTGCCCTGCGGAAACACGACCGGGATGTCGAAGGCCTTGCTGTAATCGGTCAGGCTGACGAAGCGCCCGAGCTTTGGCACGCGCGCGCGCTCGAAGCCGCTGAAGCCTGCCTCGCAGAACGCGCGCGTCAGCTGGCGCGCGCGATCGGCGCGGAAATTCATGAAGATGACGACGTCGCCGTCCTCGATCCTGACCGGCTTCTGGCCCGGCGGAACGATCGCGGTCGCCTTGACGAACTCGTCGCCCTCGTCGCGGGCATAGGCCGCCTCGAGTCCGGCCTGCGCCGAAGCGGCCTCGAACAGGCCGCGCCCGTCACAGACCAGGTTCCAGGCCTGGACGACCCGCTCCCAGCGCTGGTCGCGGTCCATCGCAAAATAGCGCCCGCAGATCGATGCGATGCGGCCGCCGCCGAGTTCGGTGAACAGGGCCTCGGCGGCGTCGAGATTGGCCGCGGCGCTGCGCGGCGGGGTGTCGCGCCCGTCGAGAAAGGCGTGCAGATAGACCCGGTCGCCGCCGAGGCGCTCGACCGCCAGCCGGAGCATCGCATGGATGTGGGCCTGGCGGCTGTGGACGCCGCCCTCGGACAGCAGACCGAGCACGTGGACGGCCCCGCCGGTTTGCGCCGCAGACCGGAGCGCGTCATCAAGCACCTGATTTCTCTGGAATTCCCCGCCCTCTATCGCGCGATCGATGCGGGTGATCTCCTGGTAGACGACGCGGCCGGCGCCCATATTAAGGTGTCCGACCTCGGAGTTCCCCATCTGGTCCGCCGGCAGGCCGACATACTGCCCGGACCCCTGGATCAGCAGATGCGGGTAGTCCTTCCAGAAGTGGTCCCAGTTCGGGGTCGGGGCTGCGAGGATCGCGTTGCCTTCGGCGGATTCGCTGTAACCCCAGCCGTCGAGGACGATCAGGGCCAGGGGCCGCGGTCTGTGCTTGCTTGTCTTCATGCTTCTCAATTTAGACCAAGTTTAAGTAAATGTACACTCATCGGGACGCGGTGGCGCGTCAAAAAGATATCGAATAAGCTAGTGACCCCCAAGGCAGGCGCCCCGGGGCCATGCCCGACCCGGGGCTTCAGACCAGCGATCTCTCATGGAAAGATTCGGAAGCTTTATCGCCGACCAGTGGTATCTGTTCCTGGCGCTCATTGTAATCCTTGCGCTGTTGTTCGTGAATCTGGGCAAGACCCGCCTGCTCGGCTACCGCGAGGTCAAACCGGCCGAGGCGGTGCAGCTGATCAATCACGACGATGCCGTCGTCATCGACACCCGCGAGGCCGACGAGTTCGAAAAGGGTCACATAATCAATGCCGTCAACCTGCCGTACTCGGTGATCGAGGATCGCATCCGCGATCTCGACGACTATCGCGATCACCCCGTGATCGTGTGCTGCGCGAACGGTCGCAAGTCGGCCCACGCCGGGGCGATCCTGCGCGGCAACGGCTTTCACACCGTCTACAAGCTCGCGGGCGGGCTGCGTTCCTGGGAAGGCGCCGGCTTTCCGCTGAACCGCGCCTGAGACCTGTGATATCGTAACCCCCTGACTGCGGCGCGCAGCGCGCCGGTCAGGCTAACATCACGAAAACAACGAGGATTTTTCGGCAATGGCGGAGAACGCACCGGAACAGGGAGAGGGCGCGGCCGGCGCACAGGCGAGCGGCAACCGGGCCTTCAACATCAGACGCATCTACACCCGCGACATCTCCTTCGAGAATCCGAACGCGCCGCAGATCTTCGCCGAGGAGAAGTGGACGCCGGAGGTCAGCATCAATCTCAGCAACGCCGTGTCGAAGGTCGCCGACCAGATTCACGAGGTCGCGCTCGGCATCACCGTCACCGCGAAGCTCGGCGACAAGACCGCGTACCTGGTCGAGATCCAGCAGGCCGGCGAGTTCCAGACCACCGGCTTCGACGGCGCGGAGTTGCGCGAGCTGCTCGGCATCTACTGCCCGAACCTGCTGTTCCCGTACCTGCGCGAGGCGGTCGCGAACCTGGTTGCGAAGGGCGGCTTCCCGCCGCTGCATCTCGCGCCGGTCAACTTCGAGGTGCTCTACGCCCAGCACATGAAGAATCTGCAGGAACAGCAGCAACAGGGCCAGGGCAAGGCGAACTGAGCCGCCGACGCGGTCACGACGACTCGACGAGGTCCCTATGCGCGCCGGTCAGGACAATCCCGTACTCGTCATCGGCGCCGGTTCCTGGGGCACCGCGCTCGCGATCCTGCTCGCCGGCAACGGCGTACCGACCCTGCTGTGGGGGCGAGAGGCCGACCAGTTCCAGGACTGGACGAAGGCGCGCTGCAACACCAGTTTCCTGCCCGGCATCCAGTTTCCACCGCTGCTCGAACTCGAACCCGAGCTGGAACGCGCGCTCGGCCGCAGCCGGGATCTCCTCGTCGCGGTGCCGAGCGTCGCGTTCCGCTCCACGCTGCGCACGATCGCGGCATTCGGGATGACGCCGCTGCGGCTGGCCTGGGGCACCAAGGGCTTCGATCCCGGCACCGGCAAGCTGCTGCATGAAGTCGTCCACGAGGAACTCGGCAGCGGCACCGCCACCGCCGTCGTCTCCGGTCCGACCTTCGCGACCGAGGTCGCGAAGGGGCTGCCGACCGCGGTGACGGTCGCGACACGCGACTCCGACTTCGCCGACCTGCTGAGCCACCGTCTCGCCAACGAGCGCTTTCGCGTCTATACCTCCGAGGACCTCATCGGCGTCGAGGTCGGCGGCGCGGTCAAGAACGTGCTCGCGATCGCGGCCGGCATCGCCGACGGCCTCGGCTTCGGCGCGAACACCCGCGCGGCGCTGGTGACGCGCGGTCTCGCCGAGATCACGCGCTTCGGCGTCGCGCTCGGCGGCCAGCGCGAGACCTTCATGGGTCTGACCGGCCTCGGCGATCTGGTGCTGACCTGCACCGACGATCAGTCGCGCAACCGCCGCTTCGGTCTCGCGATCGGCGAGGGGCTGTCGCCTGAACAGGCGCATCGTTCGATCGGCCAGGTCGTCGAGGGCGAGAAGACCGTGCTCGAGGTCGTGTCGGTCGCGCGTCAGCTCGATATCGACATGCCGATCTCGCGCGAGGTCCACCAGGTGCTCTATCACGGCAAACCGCCGCTCGAGGCGGTCGGCTCGCTGTTCGCGCGCGAACCGAAACCCGAAGCGGTGCTGTAACGCCACCCGCCCGATGAAGGCGATGATCCTGGCCGCGGGCCGCGGCGAACGCATGCGCCCGCTGACCGACGAGATACCGAAGCCGCTGCTCGAGGCCGGCGGACGCAGCCTGATCGAACACCGCATCGCGGCACTGGTCGCTGCCGGCATTGCCGACATCATCATCAATCATTCCTGGCACGGCGAGCAGATCGAGGCGCGGCTCGGCGACGGCGCCCGCCTCGGCGCGCGCATCCGCTATTCACCGGAAGGCGAACGACGGCTCGAAACCGGCGGCGGGATCTGCAAGGCGTTGTCGCTGATCGGCGATGCGCCGTTCGTAGTCGTCAACGGCGACGTCTGGACCGACTATCCGTTCGAACGACTGCCGGTCGATCCCGTAGGTCTCGCGCACCTGGTACTGGTGCCGAATCCGTCGCACAACCCGGGCGGGGATTTCGCGCTCGACGGGATGCGCGTCGCGAATGACGGCACTGCGCGCCTGACTTACAGCGGCATAGCGGTGCTGCGACCGGCGCTGTTCGAGGGACAGGAGATGGATGCCTTCCCGCTCGCCCCGCTGCTGCGCGCGGCGGCCGATCGCGGGCTCGTCAGCGGTGAACGCTATGATGGCCACTGGCTCGACATCGGCACGCCGGAAAGCCTGGATGCGCTGCGGCTACGATTGGCGCAGGGACGCTGACACTCTCTCCGAAGCCGCCGGCTTCAACCACTGAAACAAAGCGATCAAACGAGTCTGGCCCCTTCGATCACTCCGGAGGATGTCCGCGGCGCGCGGCCGCTTCCCGTTCGCGTTCCTCGGCCTGGCGGCGCAGGGTTTCGGGATCGAGCGGGCGTTCGGCGCGTGCCTTCAGCGTGAACAGCGGGCCCTGCATCAGCAGCGAGAAGGCGACGATCATGAAGGTCATGATCTGCAGCAAGCGGGTCTCGGGGCCCGGCGGCAGGCTGAGGACCAGCGCCAGCGCCAGCGCGCTGCGCACGCCGCCCCAGGCCATCATGCGGACGTATTCATGCGTCAACTGGCCGCGCAGCGCCGAGATCTTGACCGGAAAACCGACGGCGACCATGCGCGTTACGATGACTATCGGGATCAGCAGGATGCCGACCGTGACATGCTTCAGTGTCAGCGGCTCGGCCGCGAGCGTGACGGCGAGCCACAGCAGCAGTATCGCGAGCGCGCCCTCGGCGAGCAGCGACCACCAGCGGCCGAGGCGTTCGCGGGTCGACTCGCTGAGCGCCCATTGCCCGCGCGCCATCGCGACGACGATGCCGGTGATCGCGACGGCGATCGGTCCCGACAGGTCCATCAGCGACGCGATCGCAAGCACCGCGGCGACGACGGCGATCGAGGCCGCGGCCTGCGCGCCGGCGGCGCCGAGCTTGTTCAGCAGGAACACCAGCAGGATGCCGAACGAGAGGCCGAGCAGCGCCGCGCCGATGACATGTTGCGTGATCAATCCGGGCAGCGACGCGGCGCGGCCGGCCGCGCCGGTCTCGACCAGCAGCAGCGCGCCGAACAGCGCGATCGCGAAGATGCTGCCCCACACCGATTCGGCGATGGCCTTGCCGGCAAGTCCGGGATCGGCGGCGGCATGACGCAGCAGGCGGTGCATCGCGACCGGATCGACCGGCGCGATCAGCGCGCCGAACAGCAGGCACCAGGTCCAGGGCAGCGGGATCTCGAGTCTGCCGAACAACCACCAGACCAGCCAGGCGACGATCAGCGTCGACAGCGCGAGCGAGAGCGTCGACAGGATGACGAGGCGGATATTGGGCAGGATGGTGCCGTCGTTGCGCACCTGTAGCGCGCCCGCGAACAGGAACAGCGCGATCAGCATCCCGAGCAGTTCGATCCGGAGCGCGGGCGCGAGCATCGCGACAAGGCCGCCGGCCGACTCGCCGAGCGTCTCGACGGCGACCAGCAGGATCGCCAGCAACAGCATCGCGACTCTGAACAGGTTCATCAGATCGTGACAGCCCCGGCCGGAATCAGAGCGCGGGTTGGCGCGCGATACGGGGCAGGTCCCCGCTCAGGCCCATCGCGTGGCGGATGATCAGGTTCTTGACCGGCAGCGCGCGGTCGGTCAGCGTCAGGCCGAGATTGCGCGCGGCGCGCAGCGGCGGCGCGCCGGCCCCGAACAGGCGCTTGAAGCCGTCCATCGCCAGCATCATTGCGAGATTGTCGCCCTTGCGCCAGCGCTCGTAGCGGCGCAGGGCGGCGGTCGCGCCGAGGTCGCGACCGCCGCCCTGCGCTTCGCGCAGCACTTCGGCGAGCGCGGCGGCATCGAGCAGGCCGAGATTGACGCCCTGACCGGCGAGCGGATGGATCGCATGGGCCGCGTCGCCGATCAGCGCGACACGGGTCGCGATATAGCGGGTCGCGTATTGCAGGCGCAGCGGGAAGGCCGCGCGCGGACCGCTCGCGAGGATGCGGCCGAGGCGATGCGCGAAGGCCTCGGCGAGTTCGTCGTGGAAGTCGGCGGACTCGGCGGCGAGCAACCGGTCGGCGTGATCGGGGCGCGTCGACCAGACGATCGAGCAGCGACCGTCGCGCAGCGGCAGGAAGGCGAGCGGACCGTCGGGCAGGAAGCGCTGCCAGGCCGTCGCCCGGTGCGGCAGCTCGGTCGCGACATTGGCGACCACCGCCTTCTGGTCATAGGACCAGCCGCGGACGTCGATGCCGGCGAGCGAACGGGTCTTCGAACCGGCGCCGTCGGCGGCGACGACGAGGCGCGCGCGCAGCGTGGCGCCGCCGGTCAGGCCGACCTCGATGCCGTCGTCATCGGCATGCAGGCGCTCGATCGTCGCGGGGCAATGCAGCCGGATGTTCGCGGTCTCGCGCAGCCTCTCGAACAGCACGCGCTGGATGACGCGATTCTCGACGATATGGCCGAGACGCGGTTCGCCGATGTCGGCGCAGTCGAAACCGATCTCGCCGTCGCCGGCGGCGTCCCACACCCGCATCTCGCGGAACGGGCTGACGCCGAGCGCCGTCATCGCGGGCCAGAGGCCGAGCGTCGCGAACATGCGCTCCGAAGCGGCGGTCAGCGCCGACACCCGCAGGTCGACGGAGTCGTCCGGCCAGTCGAGCGCCGGCGGCGCGTGCTCGACCACCGCGATCTCGAGTCCGCTGTCGCCGAGCAGCGCGGCCAGCGTCGCGCCGACCATGCCGCCGCCGACAATGACGATGTCGCAGTCCGCCTTGCGCACGCTCACAGCGGCAGGCCCCGCGCCAGTCGCGGCAGCCGTCCGGCGAGGCCCATGGTCTGGCGCATCATCAGGCGCTTGAGCGGCGGCAGCAGGTCGAGCGCGACCATGCCGAGGCTGCGCGCGACGACCAGCGGCGGGAAATCGTTCGAGAACACGCGCACGAGGCCGTCGGTCAGCGCCAGCACGCGGCTCTGATCGGCGGCGCGCCAGCGCTGGTAGCGCTCGAGCACGGCGGGCGCGCCGATGTCCTCGCCGGCGGCCGCGGCATCGGCGACGACCTCGGCGAGCGCGGCGACGTCGCGCAGGCCGAGATTGAAGCCCTGCCCGGCCACCGGGTGCAGGGTATGGGCCGCGTTGCCGATCAACGCGAGGCGCGCGGCGACATGACGGCGGGCGCTGACGCGGACCAGCGGATAGGCGACGCGCGCGCCCGCGCGCGTGAAGCGGCCGAGGCGATCGCCGAAACAGGCCTGCAGCGCGGCGAGAAATTCTTCGTCCGGCAGCGCGAGGGTCGGATCTGCCTGCGCGCGCGGCACGGTCCATACCAGCGAACAGCGGTCGCCGGACATCGGCAGCAACGCGAGCGGCCCGTGATGCGTGAAACGCTCCCAGGCGCGGTTCCGATGCGGCCGTTCCGTGCTGACGTTCGCGATGACCGCGCTCTGTCCGTAATCGTCGGTCTCGGCGCCGATGCCGGCCAGGCGGCGCGTCACCGACTGACCGCCGTCGGCGCCGACCAGCAGGCAGGTCGTGATCTCGCGGGTCTCGCCGTTGGCGTCGAGGCGCGCGCGCAGCGTATCGGGCCCGGTCTCGATCGCCTGCAGGCGCGCCGGGCAGATCAGATCGACGTTCGCGAGCGCCGGCAGGCGCGCGGCGAACACGCGGCCGAGGTCGCGGTTCTCGACGACATAGCCGAGGGCGTCATAGCCGACCGAGGCCGCCTTCATCCGCGCGGCGCCGAAGTGCCCGCGATCGGAGACGTGGATCTCGCGGATCGGCGTCGCGTGCGCGGCGAGGTCGTCCCAGGCGCCGATCGCCTCGAACACCCGGCGCGTGCCCCAGGCCAGCGCGACGGAACGGTCGTCATAACTCGGCTGACCCGGCGCCGAGAACGGTACCGGCTCGACGACGGCGATGCGCAGCGCGCGATTGCCGAGCGCGCAGGCGAGGCTCGCCCCGACCATGCCGCCGCCGACGATCAGGACATCGTAATCGACGCTCATGCCGCGGCCGCCATCAGCGCCTCGATATCGGCGACGGCCTTCGGCACGCCGGCGGTCAGCACCTCATGGCCGCCGCGCGTGACCATGACGTCGTCCTCGATACGTATCCCGATCCCCTGCCAGCGCTTCGCGACGCGACTGCCCGGCGGGATGTACAGGCCCGGCTCGATCGTCATCACCATGCCGGGTTCGAGCAGGCGCCAGGTCTCGCCGATCTTGTAGTCGCCGACGTCGTGCACGTCCATGCCGAGCCAGTGGCCGGTGCGGTGCATGAAATACTTGCGGTAGGCGCCCTTTTTGATCAGCTGGCGAACGTCGCCCTTCAACAGGCCGAGCGTGACCAGCCCCTTCGTCAGGCTGCGCACCGCAGCGTCATGCGGGTCATTCCAGTGATTGCCGGGGCGTACCTTCGCGATCGCCGCGAGCTGCGCCTCGAGCACGACCTCGTAGACCTCGCGCTGGGCATCGCTGAAACGACCGTTGACCGGGAAGGTGCGGGTGATGTCGGCGGCATAGCCGCGATATTCGGCGCCGGCGTCGATCAGCACGAGGTCGCCGTCCCTGAGCGGCGCGTCGTTCGCGGTGTAATGCAGGATGCAGGCGTTCGCGCCGCCGCCGACGATCGACGGGTAGGCGGGGCTGCGCGCGCCCTGGCGGAGGAATTCGTGCATCAGCTCGGCCTCGAGCTGGTACTCCTTCAGGCCGGGGCGACAGCGCGTCATCGCACGGCAGTGGGCGGCCGCCGAGATTTCGGCGGCCCGGCGCATCAGCGCGGCCTCGCCGCGATCCTTGAACAGGCGCATCTCGTGGACCAGGTGCTCGAGCGACACGATCTCGTCCGGCGGGTGCACGCCGGTCCGCGACTTGCGGCGGATGTCCTTGAGCCACTCGGTGATGCGCTGGTCGAACTCGGGATGGCAGCCCATCGTATAGTAGACCTTGTCGCGGTTCTCGAGCAGGCCGGGCAGGAGGTCGTCGACCTTGTCGATCGGCCAGGCGGCATCGGCCTGGTAGTCGCCGAGCGCCCCCTCGAGTCCGGCGCGCGGGCCGTTCCACAGCTCCATCTTCGGATCGCGGTCGCGGCAGAACAGGATGAATTCGCCCTCGGCGCGGCCCGGCACCAGCACCATCAGCGCCTCCGGCTCCTCGAAGCCGGTCAGGTACCAGAAGTCGCTGTCGGGACGATAGGGATGTTCGACGTCGCGGTTTCGCACCGTGACCGGCGCGGCCGGCAGGATCGCGATGCTGCCCTTGCCCATCATCTGCATCAGGCGGCGGCGCCGGCGCTGGCGATCCCGGGTCACCGTTGTCGACACGCGGGCCATCGCTTCAGTGCAGCACGGGTCGATCCGCGTCGCCGCGGCGCCCGACGTCCAGCGTCTCGTACACCAGGGTCACGCCGGCCCGCAGGTATTCGACGAGCTCCATAAAGGCATGCTCGTCCTCCTCGCTCTCATCGGTCTCGCTGCTCGCGCGCGAGATCTCGATGATGTCCGCAATGATCTCCCGCATATCCTCCGGCATCGTCTCATGGTCCTCGATGCCGCCGACGCCGAGGCCGTAGAGAAAGCCGCGGCACCAGTCGGAGACCGCCTCGGCGCGGCGGCCGAGCGGCTCGCTGTCGTCGGGCAGCAGGGGCATGAAGACCAGATCCGGCGCACCCAGATCCCGTACCGTCGCTTCGTAGAGGTCGTTCAGCAGCGCCCGCTCCTCATTCATCGACATCGGCGCGGAACCGGCGGCGAACGACGGCCGGATGATCGCGCCGCCGGCGCCGCCCGCGGGCGCATCGGCGATCATCAGCGCGACCCATTCCTCCTCGTCGACCTCGCCGCGGGCGCACAGCAGGCCGCAAAGGATGCCGTGATTCTCCGCCGCGTCGCCGGCGATACCGAGTCTGCGAAAGGCCTGGTTCAGCACTGACAACTGCATCGAGGGTCGATCTCCGGATCCCGCCACGGCGTCGCGCCGGGATCGCCGTGATTTGCCATGAGATTGTCCATGATAAAGAAAAATCGATTCAGCGGCGATGGTTTTCAGGCGCCGCGCGCCTTGCCCGACGGCCGAGATTGACCATCGGCAGGCGCCGCACTATATTCTGAGCATCCATGAGCGCCCGCAAAGCCAGCCAGACCGAAAAACTCGACCTCGAACAGCTGATACAGCAGTTCGAGGAACTGATCGCCCTGTGCGAGCGGTTGCAGGAGGAGAATATCCGGCTCAGGGCGAAGCATTCGCAGCTGCAGTCCTCTCATTCCCGACTCGCGGACAAGAACGAGCTGTCACGCCGCAAGCTCGAGACGATGATCAACCGCCTCAAGACCCTGGAAGCCGAGCTATGAGCGCCGTCAAGACCGAACCGGTTGCCGTGACCGTCAGGATCCTCGACAAGGAGTACCGGGTCGCGTGCCCGGCCGAGGAGCATGATTCGCTGCTGGAATCGGCCCGCTACCTCAACAACAAGATGCGCGAGGTGCGCGACACCGGCAAGGTGATCGGCCTCGATCGCATCTCGGTCATGGCCGGACTCAACCTCGCCCACGAACTGATGCAGCAGAAGGCGCGCGCGAGTCATTTCGATGACGCCACGACGCCCCGCCTGGTCGCGCTGCAGCGCAAGGTCGCGCGCATCCTCGACCACCACCGCAACAGGGCCATTGATTTCTGATCCCGGGCGCAGGATCATAGACCTCGGGTATCCCCTGCGGCGCCCGTTAGCGGATCTGAACTTCTCTTGAGCCTAATCACAAGCCCCGGGGATGAAGCGCCGGCAGCTTTGTGCACGTCCGCCTCGAGCGGAAAGCCTGTGATGCCGCCATCGTCCCCACCTGAACCTCTGGTTCAAGGGCGATGGTCCGCGACGACGCATGCGGAGGGTACCCCTTTCATTTTCCCGTCCGGGCGGACGGCGATCCCGAGCCGATGACCGTTCCCCGCGCCACCCTGCGCAAGCAACTTCGCGCCCGCCGCCGCGCGCTCGACGCGGACGCGCGCCGCGACGCCGCCGACGGCCTGCTGAAGATCGCCGCCGCGAGCGCCGCGTTTCGCCGCGCAAAGCATGTCGCCTTCTATCTGCCGAACGACGGCGAGCAGGACATCGTGCCGCTGCTCGAACGCGCCTGGTGCCGGCGCAAGCACTGTTACCTGCCGGTGCTCGATCCGCTGAAACCGCCGCGATTGCGCTTCGCCCGATACGAACCCGGCGACCGCCTGGTCCCGAACCGCTTCGGGATCCCGGAGCCCTGCGGCGCGGCGCGCGATTCTGTCGGCGCCGCCGCGCTCGATCTCGTGCTGATGCCGCTCGTCGCCTTCGACGACGACGGCAATCGCATCGGCATGGGCGGCGGATTCTACGATCGCACGCTCGCCTTCCTCCGCCTGCGCCGGCACTGGCGCCGGCCGCTGTGCTACGGCATCGCCTTCGAGTTCCAGCGCGTCGGACGCATCGCGCCCGAGCCGTGGGACGCGCCGCTCGACGGCTGCCTGACCGAGGCGCGGGAATATCGTTTCGGAGGCGGGGAGCGGCGATGAAGCACTGGCTGATGAAGTCTGAGCCCGAGACCTTCTCGATCGCCGATCTCGCGCGCCGGCCTCGCCGCACCGAGCACTGGGACGGCGTGCGCAACTACCAGGCGCGCAACTACATGCGCGAGATGCGACGCGGCGATCAGGCCTTTTTTTACCATTCGAACTGCGGCACGCCGGGTATCGCCGGCATCGTCGAGATCGTGCGCGAGGCCTATCCGGACTTCACCGCGGTCGATCCCGACAGCCCGTATCACGACCCCCGCTCGACGCCGGACCAGCCGCGATGGCACATGGTCGACGTCCGCCACGTCCGCACCTTCGACCGCGTGATCGGACTCCGGGAGCTGAAGGAATGCCCCGAACTCGACGGCATGCCGCTGCTGCGGAAGGGCAGTCGGCTGTCGGTGATGCCGGTCAGTGCGGCGCACTGGCGATTCATCCTGACACTGGAATAACCGCTTCATCAGCGCTTACGCGCAGCGCCGATCGCGCTCGCGACGCGCGCAAAAATCCGGATCGCCTGCATGCGCTCGCCGCTCGCCGGGGCGATCATGCAAAAAATATTCAAGATTCACTCCGGGGCGTCGATACACAATCGAATGTAAAATTTTGCACAAGACACTAGCATTATGTGCAAAGATGTTTATACTACATTTGCCTTTCAACACTTGGAGGATATGAAATGGCCACCAAAAAGAAGACGGCAACGAAGAAGAAGGTAGTGACGAAGAAGAAGTCGGCGGCGAAGAAGAAGGCCGCTCCGAAGAAGAAGGCGGCAGCAAAGAAGAAGAAGAAGGCTGCTCCGAAGAAGAAAAAGAAGAAGGCCGCCAAGAAGAAGTAAGCTTCACGCAACAGGTAGTACGGGGTAGCAGTCGCGGGTTTCATAATGAAACCCGCGCGCCCCGGAAAGGCGAAAAGGCCCGCATTTGCGGGCCTTTTCGCTCTATGAGCAGCGCGCGACGAAGGCGCTATCCCTTGCCGAGAAACAGGTCGTAGACCGGGTTTCCGCTCTCCTCCCAGTAGTCGTATCCGATCCCGTCGAAGAACGATTGCAGCTCGCGCTTGTCGCGCGACGGCGCCTGCACGCCGACCAGCACGCGGCCGTAGGCGGCGCCGTGATTGCGATAATGGAACAGGCTGATGTTCCAGCGCCGGCCGATCGAGCTGAGGAATTGCAGCAGCGCCCCCGGCCGCTCCGGGAATTCGAAGCGATAGAGTACCTCGTCGCTGACGCCGTCGGCCCGGCCCCCGACCATGTGGCGAACATGGAGCTTGGCCATCTCGTTGTCGGTCAGGTCGACGACCGCGTAGCCGCCGTCACGGAGCTGGCCGATCAACTGTTCCCGCTCATCGCCGCCGCCGCGCAGCTCGATGCCGGCGAAGACATGGGCCCGCTCCGGGTCCGCGTAGCGATAGTTGAACTCGGTGATGCTGCGCTTGCCGATCAGCCGGCAGAAGCTCAGGAAGCTGCCCGGCCGCTCCGGAATCGTCACCGCCAGCAGCGCCTCGCGCTGTTCGCCGACCTCGGCGCGCTCGGAGACATGGCGCAGGCGGTCGAAATTGATGTTCGCGCCGCTGTCGATCGCGACCAGTCGCGCGCCCTCGATCCCCTCGCGCGCGACGTATTTCTTGAGTCCGGCAACCGCCAGCGCGCCGGCCGGCTCGGCGATCGAGCGGGTGTCGTCGAAGATGTCCTTGATCGCCGCGCAGATCTCGTCGGTCGATACCAGGATCACCTCGTCGACGCAGAGCCGGGCGATGCGGAACGGCTCCTTGCCGACCTGGCGCACCGCGACGCCGTCGGCGA
Source organism: Chromatiales bacterium (assembly GCA_050486285.1). Lineage (GTDB taxonomy): Bacteria > Pseudomonadota > Gammaproteobacteria > SZUA-140 > SZUA-140 > JAITWN01. The sequence goes on along the minus strand of JBJHCZ010000013.1, from coordinate 21,130 downwards.
AGATGCCGACCGAGTCGAGGACGACCCGCCGCCCCTTCGCCAGCGCCCGTTCCATGCTCGGCGCCTCCTCCGGCTCGACGCCGATGATGCGGATCGCCGGATACAGCGTCTTCACGCAGGCGGCGACGCCGGCGATCAGCCCGCCGCCGCCGACCGGCACGAAGATCGCGTGCAGGGTATCGGGGTCGTGGCGCAGGATCTCCAGGCCGACGGTGCCCTGGCCGGCGATCACGTCGGGATCGTCATAGGGGTGGATGAAGGTCATGCCGCGGTTCGCGGCGAGTTCTTGCGCGCGCGCGTAGGCCTCGTCGTAGGTGTCGCCGTGCAGCTGGATCGCGGCCCCGCGCGAGCGCACCGCCGCGACCTTGATCGGCGGCGTCGTCGCCGGCATCACGATCAGCGCCTTGATGCCGAGCCGTTCGGCGGCGAGCGCAACGCCCTGGGCATGGTTGCCCGCCGAGGCCGCGATGACGCCCTTCGCGCGCGCCTCGGGCGACAGCCCGGCGATCTTGTTGTAGGCCCCGCGCAGCTTGAACGAGAACACCGGCTGCAGGTCCTCGCGCTTGAGCAGCACGGTATTCCCGACCCGCCGCGACAGCCCCGGCATCGGATCGAGCGGGGTCTCGCGGGCGACGTCGTAGACCCGCGACTTCAGTATCCTGTTGATATAATTTTTCGGCATCGGCATAACTTAGCAATTCGCCGCCGTCCTGCCTAGCGCCGATGACAGTCCACGGGCGGGGCGGTATGATCGGCAAAAGCCAACCCGTGGGGAACCGCCATGACGCGTGAAGAACAGAAGAAGCAGGTCGCCGAGGCGGCGCTCGACTACATCGAGGCCGGCGACATCGTCGGCGTCGGCACCGGTTCGACCGCCAATTACTTCATCGACGCGCTGGCCCGCATCAAGGGCAGGATCGACGGCACCGTCGCCAGCTCCGAGGCCTCCGCTGCCCGCCTCAAGTCCCACGGCATCCCGGTGCTGGACCTGAATTCGGTCGGCGATATCCCGGTCTATGTCGACGGCGCCGACGAGAGCAACCGCCACCTGCACCTGATCAAGGGCGGCGGCGGCGCGCTGACCCGCGAGAAGATCGTCGCCGCGGCCAGCAAGAAGTTCATCTGCGTCGCCGACGAATCGAAGCTCGTCGACGTGCTCGGCGCCTTCCCGCTGCCGGTCGAGGTCATCCCGATGGCCCGCAGCTACGTCGCCCGCCGCCTCGTCGCGCTCGGCGGCAAGCCCGAGCTGCGCATGAACTTCGTCACCGACAACGGCAACGTCATCCTCGACGTCCACAACCTGCAGATCCTCGACCCGGTGAAGATCGAGGAGGAGATCGACCACATCGCCGGCGTCGTCACCAACGGCCTGTTCGCCCGCCGCCCGGCCGACGTCCTGCTGCTCGGCGCCGCCGACGGGGTGCGTACGCTGACCTGAGGACCCGGCCCGCGATGTCGATCCAGAAGATCCTGATCACTGCCGGCATCATCCTCGTCGTCATCGGCCTGTTGTGGCCGCTGCTCTACAAGTCCGGCCTCGGTCGCCTGCCCGGCGACCTCAGCGTCGAGCGCGAGGGCTTCCGCTTCTACTTCCCGCTGACGACCTCGATCATCGCCAGCCTGGCGCTGACGCTGCTGCTGTGGCTGATCTTCCGGGGGAAATAGCCTGGTCGTGATCTGAAGGTCTAAAGGGGTCAGACTCGTTTGATCACCACCGCCTGCTGATTTTCTGAGTAAGCAGAGATCAAACGAATCTGACCCCTATGGCCCTTTGATCACAGCAACACCCGCTCGATGCCCCCCGCCCGCGCCCGGTCGATGAAGCGCTGCTGCCAGCCGTCGCCGAGGCGGTGTTTCGCGATCTCGACGACGATGTAGTCGGTGTCGAGGCCGGTGTCCTCGCTATAGCGCGACAGGCCCTGCTGACAGGCGGGGCAGGAGGTCAGGATCTTGACCTCGCCGGCCTTCACCTCGGTCTCGCCGGTCAGCGCGCGGATGCCGTTGCGCAGTTCCTCTTCCTTGCGGAAACGCACCTGGGTCGCGATGTCCGGCCGCGAGACCGCGAAGGTGCCCGCCTCGCCGCAGCAGCGATCCGACAGCGCGACGGACTGCCCCATCAGCTCGGAGGCGACCTTGAGCGGCGCGTGGGTCTTCATCGGCGTGTGGCAGGGGTCGTGATAGAGATACTGCACGCCCTCGATGCCCTCGAGCCTGACCCCCTTCTCCATCAGGTACTCATGGATATCGAGCAGGCGGCAGCCGGGGAAGATCTGTTCGAATTCGTATTTCAGCAACTGGTCCATACAGGTGCCGCAGGACACGATCACGGTCTTGATATCCAGATAGCTCAGGCTCTGCGCCATGCGGTGGAACAACACCCGGTTGTCGGTCGAGATGCGGCGGCCGCGCTCCTCGTCGCCGCTCGAGGTCTGCGGGTAGCCGCAGCACAGATAGCCGGGCGGCAGCACCGTCTGCGCGCCGGTCTCATACAGCATCGCCAGCGTCGCAAGGCCGATCTGGCTGAACAGGCGCTCGGAGCCGCAGCCGGGGAAGTAGAACACCGCATCGGCCTCGCTGTCGGCGCGCGCGGGATCGCGCAGGATCGGGATCACCCGCGAGTCTTCCAGCCCGAGCTGCGCGCGCGTCGTCCGCGTCGGCAGGCCGCCCGGCAGCGGTTTTTTGAAGAAGTGCACGATCTGCGCCGGGACCTTCGCCGCGCCGGTCGTCGATGCCGGTCGCGCCTCGCGTTGCGCTGCCGGCATCAACCGGCGCAGCAGGCCGTGGCCGTAGCGCTGGGCGCGGAAGCCCCACTCGATCATGCCCTTGCGCATGAGCTTGATCGTCTCCGGTCGCGTCACGTTGAGGAAGGCCAGCGACAGCCGGGTGCCGAGATTCGGCCGCTTGCCGGCGCGCTCGCGCAGGATCGTGCGCATGCGAATCGAGACATCGCCGAAGTCGATGTCGACCGGGCAAGGCGCGAGGCAGCGGTGACAGACCGTGCAGTGGTCGGCGACGTCGTTCATCTCGTCGAAATGGCGCAGCGAGATCCCGCGCCGGGTCTGTTCCTCGTAGAGAAAGGCCTCGATGATCAGGCCGGTGGCGAGGATCTTGTTGCGCGGCGAGTACAGCAGGTTCGCGCGCGGCACGTGGGTCGTGCACACCGGCTTGCACTTGCCGCAGCGCAGGCAGTGGCGGATGTCGTCGTTGAGCGCGCCGAGCGCGCTGTCCTCGAGGATCAGGGCCTCCTGCTGCACCAGCCGCAGGGACGGCGTATAGGCGCGCTCGAGCCCGGCGCCGGCGAGCAGCTTGCCGCGATTGAAGCGCCCCTCGGGATCGACGCGCCGCTTGTAGTCGGCGAAGGCGTCGAGTGTGCCCTGGTCGAGGTATTGCAGCTTGGTGATGCCGATGCCGTGCTCGCCCGAGATCACGCCGCCGAGCTCGCCGGCCAGCGCCATGACGCGGTCGACGATGCGCTCGGCCTCGTGCAGCATATCGTAGTCGTTCGAGTTGACCGGGATGTTGGTATGGACGTTGCCGTCGCCGGCATGCATGTGCAGCGCGACGAACAGCCGGCCCGAGCGCACCGCGGCGTGGATCGCGTCGAGGCGGCGGTGCAGCGGCTCGAAATCGCGGCCGCCGAAGATGTCCTTCAGCGGCCGCTCGAGCTCCTGCCGGTAGGAGATGCGCCAGTCGCGGCGCAGCAGCAGGTCGACGACGCGGTCGCCGGGGCGCGCCAGCTCCGGCGCGGCGCCGGCGAACAGCCCGGCACGGTCCTGCGCCGGGTCGTCGAGCCCCGCCTGCAGCGCGCGCCAGCGCGCCGCGACTGCATCGGCGTGCGCCAGCGCCGCCGCGCACTTCGAACGCAGCAGCTCGTTGTCCTCGTCGCAACTGCCGAACTCGCCGGCCATGCGCATCCCCGGCGCCTCGTCGCGCAGGAAGGCGCGCAGCGCATCGGCGATCTTCAGCTTGTTCGCCAGCGACTGCTCGATATTGATGCGCTCGATGCCGGCGGTGTAGTCGGCGAGGCGTTCGAGCGGGATTACGACGTCCTCGTTGATCTTGAAGGCGTTGGTATGGGCCGCGATCGCCGCGGTGCGGCCGCGGTCCTCCCAGAAACGGCGGCGCGCCTCGGGACTGACCGCGATGAAGCCCTCGCCGTCGCAGCGGTTGGCGATGCGCACCACGCCGGAGGCGATCTCGGCGACACGGTCGGCGTCGTCGCCGGCGATGTCGATCAGCAGCAGCATCTTCGGCAGGCCCGGTCTCGGCGCCTTGGTCGTATAGCCGATCGCGCGCAGGTAGCGCTCGTCGAGATGCTCCATGCCGGCGAGGCTGACGCCGTCCATGCCCTCGATGAAGTCCTTGATGCCGACGATCGCCTCGACCGCCGGCCGCGCGTCGGCGCCGAAGAACTCGAGGCACACCGTGCGGCCGTGCTCGGGCATCCGGTGCAGCACGAACACCGCCGAGGTGATCAGGCCGTCGCAGCCCTCCTTCTGCACGCCGGGCAGGCCGCCGAGAAACTTGTTGGTGACGTCCTTGCCGAGGCCATGACGGCGGAACAGGGTACCGGGCAGGCGCAGGATCTCCGGCTCGCCGATGGCGCACCGGCCGTCGCGTTCGTAACGGGTGATGCGGAACTCGGCGAATTCGGTCTCGTGGATCTTGCCGAGATTGTGGTCGAGACGCTCGACCTCGAGCCACTTCGCATCCGGCGTCACCATGCGCCACGACAGCAGGTTGTCGACGGTCGTGCCCCACAGCACCGCCTTCTTGCCGCCGGCATTCATCGCGATATTGCCGCCGATCGTCGATGCATCCTGCGAGGTCGGATCGACCGCGAACACGAGGCCGCGGGTCTGGGCGAGATCGGATACCCGGCGCGTCACCACGCCGGCCTCGGCGCGCACGACCGCGGCCTGCCGACCGTCGCGGCCGACGACGCGCTCGCCGATGTCGCCGAGACCCTCGAGCTTTTCGGTGTTGATCACCGCGCTGTCCTCGAACAGCGGCACCGCCCCGCCGGTATAACCGGTGCCGCCGCCGCGCGCGATCACGGTCAGGCCGAGTTCGATGCAGGCCTCGACGACCGCCTGCACCTCCTGTTCGGTATCGGGGCTGATGACGACGAAGGGCATCTCGACGCGCCAGTCGGTCGCGTCGGTGACATGGGCGATGCGGGCGTAGCCGCTGAAATCGATGTTGTCGCGGCGCGTCACGCGGGCGAGCCGGGACAGCGCCCGCCGCCGCCGCTTGCGCTGCTCCGGCAGCCAGCCTTCGAAGCGCGCGACCGCGGCGCGCACGGCGTCATGCAGGCGCAGCGCGAGTTCGTTGCCGTCGGCGCGCGCAACGACCTGGTCGAGGCGCTGGCGCAGCCCCGCGATCAGCGTGCGCCAGCGTCGGGGGGTTTCGAGCAGGTCGTCCTGGATATACGGATTGCGGGTGATCACCCACATGTCGCCGAGCACTTCGAACATCAGCCGCGCGGAGTGGCCGGTACGACGGGTCCCGCGCAGGCGCTCGATGACCTCCCACATGCCGTCCCCGAGGAAGCGGGCAACGATCTCGCGGTCGGAAAAGGATGTGTAATTGTAGGGGATTTCCCGTATGGGCGCCGACATCGGACTCCGAATCAGGGCGGATTTTTGAAGTTTTTCCGGCAACTGCCGATGACAAACCAATGAGGCCGCCTGCCGCCAGAGTCTAGCACGCCCGGCACGGCGCTGTGACCAGGAACCATCCGCAGATGCTCGCATCCCGCCCCACCGATCACGTTACGCTCCTGAAACGGATGGAACCGGTTTCCTGTCTGTCGCCGGACCAGATCCGTGAGTTGCTGCGCCATTCGCTGATCGAAAAGGTGGTCCCCGGATCGATCCTGTTCGAGGCCGGCGACCGCGATCACCAGTGTGTCTATCTACTGTCAGGCGACATCGAACTGTTCACCGAAGGCGGCGGTCACGCGCAGCGCATCAGCGCCGCCGATGACGAGGCGCGCCACCCGCTCGCCGAAGACCACCCGCGCCGTTTCTCGGCGCGGGCGCTGACCGCCTCGGAGATCATTCGCATCGACAAGGAACTGCTGGACACACTGGTGACCTGGAGCCAGATCTCGGCGCCCGAGGAAGCGGTGGTCATGAGCAAGGACAGCATCATCTCGATCAACAAGGCCGACTGGCTGAAGACGATGCTGAAGTCACCGACCTTCCGCAGCCTGCCGCCGGCGAACATCGAGGAACTGCTGCACCGGCTCGAGCCGGTGATGGTGCAAGCCGGCGATGTGATCATTCGCCAGGGCGACCCCGGCGACTACTTCTACATGATCGATGACGGCATCAGTCTCGTCACCCGCAATCCGGACAATGACGAGGACACGATCGAGATGGCCGAACTGAACAAGGGCGACACCTTCGGCGAGGCCGCGCTGATCTCCGACAACCCGCGCAACGCGACCGTGTCGATGATGACCGACGGCCTGCTGTTGCGGCTGTCGAAAGAGGACTTCCTCAAGCTGCTGACCGAACCGACGCTGCTGTGGTCGAGCTATGGCCAGGCGGTGCAGGACGTCGCCGCGGGGGCGCAGTGGATCGACGTGCGCATGCCCGCCGAATACGCCCGCGCCCATCTCGCCGGTGCGCTCAATATCCCGATGGCGGCCTTGCACAAGGCGGCGCGCGAACTCGACCGCTCACGACATTACATCTGCTACTGCCAGACCGGCCGCCGCAGCTCGGCGGCGGCGTTCACGCTGCGCAACTACGGTATCAATGCCGGGGTGCTGTCGAACGGATTGCAGAACGTGCCTGCGGGGGCGCTGGGCAGCGAATAAAAAAATGCGGCCGGCAGGCCGCAATTCAGATCGTGGTGCAATTATCGTTATTATTGTTCCCGTAAGGGGCGCACGCTCCCCGTGCGTTCTGTAATCTAGTGTGATCGTCCCGCCAAGTCAAGCCGCTTCAAAGAAATCCGGGCGCGGAAAATCTGGCAACGCCGGCATGCAGTCAGTATATTGTCCGGCGTGATGTCCGTCGCTCGAGCGATCTGCGCATGATCTGGGTCAAGGCCTTTCACGTCATTGCGATGGTGACCTGGTTCGCCGGCCTGTTCTATCTTCCCCGCTTGTTCGTCTATCACGCGATGTGCGACGACGTCGCCGGACGAGAGCGCTTCAAGATCATGGAGCGCAAGCTGTTCAACGGCATCATGACCCCAAGCGCCGTGATCACCGTCGCGCTCGGGCTGTGGCTGCTGTACGACTATGCCTGGGCGGCGTGGTCGGGGATGATGTGGCTGCACCTCAAGCTGCTGCTGGCGCTGGTGCTGATCGGCTATCACCTCTGGTGCTGGCGCCTGCTGGTCGTCTTTCGCGAGGACCGCAACACCCGCTCCCATGTGTTCTACCGCTGGTTCAACGAGTTCCCGGTGCTGCTGCTGGTCGCGATGATCGTGCTGGCCGTGGTCAAGCCGTTCTGAGGCCGCAGGTTTCCATGCCCGGCCGCGGTATGCATTTAGCGGTTGACAACGGCGATTCTTATGCACAACGGCGGCGCGCCGCCGCGCGATGACGGCGCGAAACCGCGCCCGCCCTGCAAAAATAGAACAACTTTATGATTAATATAGGTTTTATGGTGTAACGATTTTTTCGCCAAAGAGTAAAAATCCCAATGGCGGCCCATAGTAAACGGTCATGAACCCAAGCTGTCCACAAAGTTATCCACAGGATTTGTGGAAAAGCGCCGATTCCATCATCCGACAATGGCTTAGCCCGCAGAGATCAGATCCGGCATCAACGATGTCCGCGTTTGTCCGGGCGGGGGACGACCGATGAGCGCCGCGCCGATCTGGCGCATCGCGGTGCCGGCGCCGCTGCACCAGCTGTTCGACTATCTTGCGCCGGCCGGCGAACGGCGGCCGCGTCCCGGCGCGCGCGTGCGCGTGCCGTTCGGCCGCGGCCACCGTATCGGCGTCGTCGTCGATTCGATCGCGAACAGCGCGCTGGCGCCGGGTCGCCTGAAACGCATCGCCGAGGTGCTCGACGACGAACCGCTGCTGCCGCCCGAACTGATGAAGCTGCTGGGCTGGGCCGCGGATTATTATCATGCGCCGCCCGGCGAGGTCTTTGCCGGCGCCCTGCCCGTGTTGTTGCGACACGGCGCGCCGGCGCGCGAACGCGGCCGGCGCCGCTGGCGGCTGACCGCGGCGGGACGCGCGCTCGACATCGACACGCTCGCGCGCGCGCCGCGCCGCCAGACGCTGCTGCGCCTGCTGGCGCGTCATGCCGACGGCGTCGATGCCGACGAGATCGGCGCCCTCGCGGGCGCGCGCGCCGCCTTGCGGGCCTTGCGCGAACGGGGCTGGATAGAGGAATTCGAGGCAACGCCGTCGCTGCCTGCACAGACCAGGTCGCCAGCGGTCGAGGCCGCCCCCGAACTGAATCCGGCGCAACGAAGCGCGCTCGACGCGGTGACGCAGTCCGGGGGTTACCGGGCCTTTCTGCTCGACGGCGTCACCGGCAGCGGCAAGACCGAGGTCTATTTCGGCATCGTCGCCGAACTGCTGCGACGCAACCGCCAGACGCTGCTGCTGACGCCGGAGATCGGCCTGACGCCGCAACTGATCGAGCGCGTGCGTCGACGCTTCGACTGTCCGATCGCGGTGCTGCACTCCGGCCTCGGCGACCGCGAACGTCTCGATGCCTGGCTGGCGGCGCGCGCCGGCGTCGCCCGCATCGTCATCGGTACGCGGTCGGCGGCGCTGACGCCGATGCCGGCGCTCGGCGCGATCATCGTCGACGAGGAACACGATGCCGCCTACAAGCAACAGGACGGCGTACGCTGGCATGTCCGCGACCTCGCGATCCTGCGCGCGCAGCGGCTCGGCATCCCGATCATGCTCGGCTCGGCGACGCCGTCGCTCGAGAGCCTGCACAACTGCCGCGAGGGTCGCTATACCGATCTCGTGCTGCCGGCGCGCGCCGGCAGCGCAGCGCCGCCTTCGATCGGGCTGATCGACCTGCGCCGGCAGCCGATCGAGCACGGCCTGTCCGCCGCGCTCGCGGCCGCGATCGAGCGCCATCTCGCGCGCGGGCATCAGGCCCTGCTGTTCATCAACCGCCGCGGTTACGCGCCGACGCTGCTGTGCCAGGAATGCGGCTGGATCGCCGACTGCGCGCGCTGCGATGCGCATCTGGTCCTGCATCAGCGCCGCGGGCTGTTGCGCTGCCATCATTGCGATGCCCAGTGCGCGATCCCGCCGCACTGCCCGCAATGCGGCAATGCCGACCTGCGGCCGCTCGGTCACGGCACCGAGCGCATCGAGGAGACGCTGACGGGGCGTTTTCCGGACGCCGGGATCGTCCGCATCGACCGCGACAGCACCCGCCGCAAGGGCGCGATGGACGCGCTGATCGAGCGCGTGCGCGACGGTCGCCGGCAGATCCTCGTCGGTACACAGATGCTGGCCAAGGGCCACCACTTCCCGAACGTGACGCTGGCCGCGATCCTCGACGCCGACGCCGGCCTGTTCGGCGCCGACTTCCGCGCCGGCGAACGCATGGGGCAGTTGATCACCCAGGTCGCCGGGCGGGCGGGTCGCGAGGAACAAGCGGGCGAGGTGCTGATCCAGACCCGCTATCCCGAGCATCCGCTGCTGGTCGCGCTGCTGCGTCACGACTATCGTCATTTCGCCATGCGACTGCTCGAGGAGCGCACCGAGGCCGGCATGCCGCCGGCCGGGCATGTCGCGCTGTTGCGCGCCGAATCGCCGCGCCGTGATGCGCCGCTCGCCTTCCTCGATCGCGTGCGCGACCGCGCCGGGGCCTGTGCCGTCGCCGGCGTCGAATTGCTGGGCCCGGCGCCGGCGCTGATGGAGCGCCGCGCCGGCCGATACCGCGCCCAGCTGATGCTGCTCGCGGCCAAACGCGCGCCGCTGCACCGCCTGCTCAGGCAGCTGGTGCCGCAACTCGACGCCCTGACGCGGTCCGCCCAGGCGCGCTGGTCACTGGACGTCGATCCGGTCGACGAATGGTGAGCGCTCGCGCGGTTCAAGACGCATTTGCAAGAATCGCGCGAGCGGCGATAATAGGCGCTCCACGGCCGCTCACCCGGCGTCTGACCCCAACGATCCCCGAATGAAGAACCAGCTACGTGAACTCGTTACCGGCGCGATCGTCGCGCTGCAACGCGACGGGGCGATCCCGCCGGATCTCGCCTTCGAGGTGCCGATCGAACGCAGCCGCGACCCGCGTCACGGCGATTTCGCCTGCAACGTCGCGCTGACGCTGGCCAAACCCGCCGGCGCGAAGCCGCGCGAGCTGGCCGAGCGCATCATCGCCGCGCTGCCGGCCGATGCCGACGTCATGAAGGTCGAGATCGCGGGGCCGGGCTTCATCAATTTCTTCATGGCGCCGCGCGCCTTCCTCAAGGTCGTGCCGGCGATCCTCGAGGCCGGCGCCGCCTTCGGCCGCGGCACGACCGGACACGGCCGCCGGGTGCAGGTCGAGTTCGTCTCCGCCAACCCGACCGGTCCGCTGCATGTCGGCCACGGTCGCGGCGCGGCCTACGGCGCGGCGGTCGCCGATCTGCTCGAGGCCGCCGGCTTCGAGGTCCATCGCGAGTACTACATCAACGACGCCGGCCGCCAGATGGACATCCTCGCCGCCAGTGTCTGGCTGCGCTATCTCGAGCTGCTCGGCGAAACGATCCGATTCCCGTCGAACGGCTATCGCGGCGACTATGTCCTCGATATCGCGCGCGATCTGGTCCGCCGCCGCGGCGACGCCTTCCGGCACCCGGCCGACGCCGTGATGGCCGATCTGCCGGCCGACGAAGCGCCCGACGGCAGCGGCGACCGCGAGGCCCATGTCGACGCCATCGTTACCCGCTGCCGCGCGCTGCTCGGGCCCGCCGGCTACCGCGAGGTGTTCGACCTCGGCCTCGACACGATACTCGCCGACATCCGCGACGACCTCGAGCAATTCGGCGTCGTCTACCAGCAATGGTTCTCGGAACGCTCGCTGCAGGAGTCGGGCACGGTCGACGCCGTCATCGAACGCCTGCGCGACAGCGGCCACCTGTACCAGGACAAGGGCGCATGGTGGTTCCGCTCCTCGGCCTTCGGCGACGAGAAGGACCGCGTCGTCATCCGCGAGAACGGCCAGCGCACCTATTTCGCGGCCGACATCGCCTATCATGCCGACAAGTTCGAACGCGGCTTCGATCGCGTCATCGACATCTGGGGCGCCGACCACCACGGTTATGTCCCCCGTATCAAGGCCGCGCTCAGCGCGCTCGGTCACGATGCCGGCCGGCTCGACGTGCTGCTGGTCCAGTTCGCGATCCTCTACCGCGGCGGCCAGAAGGTGCAGATGTCGACCCGCAGCGGCCAGTTCGTGACTTTGCGGGAACTGCGCGACGAGGTCGGCAATGACGCCGCCCGCTTCTTCTACGTGATGCGCAAGTGCGAGCAGCACATGGACTTCGATCTCGACCTCGCGAAGTCGCGCTCGAACGAGAACCCGGTGTATTACGTCCAGTACGCCCACGCGCGCGTCCGCAGCGTCATGCGCCAGCTTGCCGAGAAGGGTCTGAGCTGGGATCTCGGCAACGGCCTGGCCGCGCTCGACCTGCTGACCGAGGATCACGAGCGCGCGCTGATCGCTCGCTTGAACCACTACCCGGAGTCCCTCGAGGCCGCCGCGCTCGCGCATGAGCCGCACCAGATCGCCTATTACCTGCGCGAACTCGCGAACGACTTCCACGCCTATTACAACGCCCACCAGTTCCTCGTCGACGATGCGCGGCTGCGTGACGCCCGCCTGGCGCTGATCGAGGCCGCGCGCCAGGTGATGGCGAACGGGCTCGGCCTGCTCGGCGTCAGCGCGCCGGACGCGATGTAGGATGGCGCGCGCGCGTAACCGCCGCAGCACCGGCGGCAACAGTCACCGCCCCGGCGCCCGTCGCGGAAATCCCGGCCTGTCGACGAAGCTCGCCTGGCTCGGCGGCGGACTCGCCGGCGGCCTGATCCTCGGCTACGCCGGCTACTATCTCGGCGCCCAGACCCACTCGCGGGATGCGACGACGCCGCCCGTCGCCGCCGTTGCGCCCGCGGCGCCGAAGCCGGCGCCCGCCGCGCCAAAACCGGCTGCGCCCGCGGCCGCGCAGACGCCGCCGCGTTTCGATTTCTACACGCTGCTGCCGGAGATGGAAGTCGAGATCAGCGACGAGAAGCTGAACGAGGCGCTGCAGGCGCTGCCGAGGACCGCCGACCAGGGCCCCTATGTGCTGCAACTCGGTTCATTCCGCCGCCATGACGAGGCCGACGGCCTGAAGGCGCGGCTGGCGCTGATCGGCATCGAGGCCAGCGTCCAGAAGGTCATCATCCGCGAGGACGATGTCTGGTACCGAGTCCGCATCGGCCCCTATGACAGCCTGCGAGACGTGTCCCAGCTCCGCAACCGGCTCAACCGCAACAACATCTCCCACGTCCTGATCAGGCTCGGCGCCTGACAGTCTGCGAATTACGGTCTCCCGGCGGCATTCCTCCGTAAATGGCTCGCCTCGCTGCCGCTGCGCGGCACCCTTTGGGCTCCGGCGAAGCCACCGGGAGATCGTAATCCGCAGACAGCTAATCTTCGAGATAGGTATAGCCGGTGATGCCGGCCTCCAGCGTCTCGCGACACAAGGCCTGCTGGTTCGCGTCGAGGTCGAGGCGGCCGGAGGCGACCGCGGCGTTGAGGCGTTCGAGCAGCGCGTCGGGCTCGAAGTTGACGTAGCGCAGCACCGAGGCGACGGTGTCGCCGGTCTGCGGCGTGCCGAGGCGATAGCCGCCGTTGCCGTCGAGCTCGACATTGATCGAGTGGGTGTCGCCGAACAGGTTGTGCATGTCGCCGAGGATCTCCTGGTAGGCGCCGACCATGAAGATCCCGATCAGGTAGGGCTCGTCCGCGTGCGGCGCGTGCAGCGGCAGCGTCGTCTCGACGCCCTCCCGATCGACGTAGAGATCGACGCGGCCGTCGGAGTCGCAGGTGATGTCGAGGATCACCGCGCGGCGGTCGGGCCGCTCGTCGAGGCGGTTCAGCGGCATCACCGGGAAGATCTGGTCGATCGCCCACACGTCGGGGATCGACTGGAACACCGAGAAGTTGCAGAAGAACTTGTCGGCGAGCTTCTCGTTCAGCTCGTCGAGGATCTCGCGGTGGACGCGCGACGAGGCCTGCAGGCGCGGATGCAGGCGCCGGCAGGTCACGTAGTAGATCTGCTCGGCATGGGCGCGCTGTTCGAGCGTCAGCAGGCCGTGGGTATACATGTCCTGGGCCGCGCCGAGCCAGTGCACGGTGTCGTGATAGACCTCGACGACCGGCCCCGTGCCGCTGTCGTCGAGCGCGGCCTGCAGGTTCTTGAGCACCTGCGGCGCGTCGTCGCCGGGCCGCGCCGGCTCGATCGCCGGCGCCTGCTCGGTATCGATGACGTTGGTGATCAGTACCGCGTGATGGGCGGTCATGCCGCGGCCGGACTCGGTGACGATGTCGGGGTGCGGCAGGTCATGTTCCCGGCAGATCTCCCATAGCGTCTGCACGATGTTGCAGGCGTATTCGCCGACGCTGTAGTTCATCGAACAGGCGCTGCGCGAGCGCGTGCCCTCGTAATCGACGCCGAGGCCGCCGCCGACGTCGAAGCAGTCGACCGGCGCGCCCATCGCCCGCAGCTCGGCGTAGTAGCGCACCGCCTCGCGCATGCCGCGCTGGATATCGTGGATGTTCGCGATCTGCGAGCCGAGATGAAAGTGCAGCATGCGCAAACAACCGGTCATGCCGACCTCGTCGAGGCGGCGGACGGTCTCGAGCACGTCCGGCGCCGGCAGGCCGAACTTCGACTTCTCGCCGCCGGTGTTCTGCCACTTGCCCTTGCCGATCGACGCGAGGCGCACGCGGATGCCGATCAGCGGCTCGATGCCCAGCGTCTTCGATTCCTCGATGACGAGATTCAGCTCGGACAGCTTCTCGACGACGATGTAGACCCGGTTGCCGAGCAGGCGCCCGATCAGCGCCATGCGGATGTATTCACGGTCCTTGTAGCCGTTGCAGACCACGATCCGGTTGCCGGCGCCGGAGACGCCGAGCACCGCCATCAGCTCGGGCTTGCTGCCGGCCTCGAGGCCGACGCGACCCTCGCCGTGGCGCAGGATTTCGTCGACGACGCTGTGATGCTGGTTGACCTTGATCGGATAGACCGGGGTATAGACGCCGCGGTATTCCAGCTGCGCGCGGGCCTCGTCGAAGGCCTCGTGCAGCACGTCGATGCGATGATGCAGGATGTCGACGAATCGCACGAGCACGGGCGTCGACAGCCCCTGCTCGCGGATGCGGGCGGTCAGCTCGAACAGGTCGATCGCGCCGCGCGCGCGATCGACGCGCGGGCGCGCCTCGACATGGCCGCGCGCGTTGACGTCGAAATAGCCGTTGCTCCAATGGGCCACGCTGTAGGTCGCGCGCGCCTGTTCCAGGTCCCAGTCATCCGTCTTCATGGTGCCGCCATCTCCCTGCTGCCGCAGCGCGCTGTCACATTCCGGTGCCGCGGCTGTCCTCATGGCCGAAGCCCGTCTATAATAGGCGCGCAACCGATGTTTTGAAACCTCCGGAACACCCTCAATGGATCTGGGAATGAAACTGGAAGACGACTGGTTCATCGAAATCGCCGCCGATACCGGCACTGCCTTCGCCCTGCAGGTCAAGCGCAAGCTCCACGAGGAACAGACGCCCTGGCAGAAGATCGAGGTCTATGAGACCACGACCTTCGGCAACCTGATGATCATCGACGGTTGCGTCATGCTGAGCCAGCGCGACAATTTCCTCTATCACGAGATGATGTCGCATCCGGCGCTGTTTTCGCACGCGAATCCGCGCGACGTGCTGATCATCGGCGGCGGTGACTGTGGCACGCTGCAGGAGGTCCTGCGCCATGACTCGGTGAGGACCGCGACGCAGGTCGAGATCGATGAGCGCGTGACGCGGGCGGCGGAGAAGTGGTTTCCGGAGTTGTGCGCCTCGAACAATGACCCGCGCGCGCGCATCCTGTTCGAGGACGGCATCAAGTGGATCGCGGAGGCCGCGCCCGACAGCCTCGACGTGATCATCGTCGACAGCACCGATCCGGTCGGGCCGGCCGAGGGACTGTTCCGCCGGCCGTTCTACCAGGCCTGCCTGAAGTGCCTGCGCCCCGGCGGCATCCTCGTCCAGCAGAGCGAATCGCCGCTGCTGCACCGTTCGATCATCCGTTCGATGCGCGCGGAGATGCGCGCGGCAAGCTTCGACAGCCTGCTGACGATCAATTTCCCGCAGTGCGTCTATCCGTCGGGGTGGTGGAGCGCGACGCTCGCCGGCAAGCGGAACCCGCTGACGAACATCCGGGAACAGGACATCCTCGACAAGCCGTTCGCGACAGAGTACTACAACCTGGCCATCCACCGCGCCGCGGCGGCGCAGCCGGAATTCTTCCGCACCGCCCTCGAATAATCCGGCCGGCGGCTCAGTCGCACCAGCGCGCGACGTCGTCGCGCGAGCGCTTCAGCAGGTCCGCGCGCTCCTCGTCGCTCAGGAACACGCGCTCGCCGTTCTCGTCGAGACGGTACATCCGGTGAATGCCTTCATTGTGTTCGAGCGTGCGGCGGGCGATCTCGCAGTTCGCGCTGCGGATCTCCTGCTGATGCCTGGCCTGCGCGTCGTTAGCGGCGGTCTGTTCGGCCGCCTGCTCGCGCGGCGGCGGGGCCGGCGGCGCGCCCGGCGCACTCGCCCGCGGCATCATGATGCGTTCCGCCTGCGGGTCGTTGTGCGGCTGGTCGCTGAAATGAATGACCCCGTCCTTGTCTGTCCACTTGAACAATCCGGCCGCCGGGCTCAGGCCCGGAAGCGCGAGCAACGACAGCAGCAACAGGCCGGTCAGGATTCTGATATTCAGGGCTTTCATCGCGTCTGGCTCGTCGGTAGCGGGGACTCGCCAGTTTATCGGCCACCGGGGTCCGGACCTTACCCTGCGGGCGCGCCGGCGCGGACGGTGGTATAATCGCGGGAACAATATTTTATTCCATAGAAATCATAATATTAACGCCGGGGAGGCCCCATGTCCGACGAACCGAAGATCGCGCAGAAATCTCCTTATGTGATGAACCTCGCACCCGGCACCTATTACTGGTGCGCCTGCGGCCGCTCCGCGAAGCAGCCGTTCTGCGACGGCTCCCACAAGGGCACCTCCTTCACCCCGCACGAATTCACGATCGAGAAGCCGACCACGGTTGCTTTGTGCGGCTGCAAGCACACCGGCGACCGCCCGTTCTGCGACGGCACCCACGCCAGCCTCTAGGGCTCAACCCGCGCAAAAAAACGGCGGGCGCATGATGCGCCCGCCGTCCGCTTCCTTGCTGCCTCAAATCTTCCCTGGGGAGAGACTTGTGATTATCCGGCCGCCGGATTGTTCCGCGGGAATTCCGGATAGGCCTCCATGCCGCACTCGACCACGTCGAGACCGTCGTACTCCTCCTCCGCAGTGACGCGGATCCCGATCGTATACTTCAGGATCGCCCAGATTACGAGGCTGGCCGCGAACACCCACGCGAAGATCGACACGATGCCGATCAGCTGCGCGAGCAGCGTCGCCTCGGGGTTCGAGATCACCACTGCGAGCACGCCCCAGATGCCGGCCGTACCGTGCACCGAGATCGCGCCGACCGGGTCGTCGATGCGCAGCTTGTCCAGCAGGACGATCGAGTAGACGACGATGAAGCCGCCGACCATGCCGATGATCATCGCGAGGAACGGCGACGGCGACAGCGGATCCGCGGTGATCGACACCAGGCCCGCGAGCGCGCCGTTCAGCGCCATCGTCAGGTCGGCCTTGCCGAACATCAGACGCGCGGTGATCAGCGCAGCGACGACGCCGCCGGCCGCTGCCAGGTTGGTGTTCGCGAACACCATCGCGACGTTGTTCGCCGACTCGACATCCGAGATCTTGAGCTCGGAGCCGCCGTTGAAACCGAACCAGCCCAGCCACAGGATGAAGGTGCCGAGCGTCGCCAGCGGCATGTTCGCGCCGGGGATCGGGTTGATCTGGCCCTGCGGGCCGTACTTGCCCTTGCGCGCGCCGAGCAGCAGCACCGCGGCGAGCGCGGCGGTCGCGCCGGCCATGTGCACGATGCCCGAACCCGCGTAGTCGGAGTAGCCGATCTCGTCGAGGAAGCCGCCGCCCCAGCTCCAGTAACCCTGGACCGGGTAGATGACCGCGGTCATCACCACCGCGAAGCCGAGGAAGGCCCACAGCTTCATGCGCTCGGCGACCGCGCCCGAGATGATCGACATCGCGGTCGCGACGAACACGACCTGGAAGAAGAAGTCGGCCATGTTCGAGTAGTACGGCGCATCCTCGCCACCGGCCAGCACCTCTTCGACGGTGTTGTCGCCGCCGAGCAGGAAGCTGAGGCTCGGGATCAGCGAGCTGAAGCCGTCGCCGTACATGATGTTGTAGCCGACGATCATGTACATGATGCAGGCGATCGAGTACAGGCCGACGTTCTTGGTGAGGATCTCGACGGTGTTCTTCGAACGCACCATGCCGGCCTCGAGCATCGTGAACCCCGCCGCCATCCACATCACGAACGCGCCGGCGATCAGGAAATAAAACGTGTCGAGCGCGTAACTCAGTTCAATTGTTGATATCGATTCCACTTTCAGGTCCTCCAGTGCTTCGGATCAGGGGTTCACAGGGCGTCGGCGCCGGTCTCGCCCGTACGGATACGGACGGCCTGCTCCAGGTTGAATACGAAAATCTTCCCGTCGCCGATCTTGCCGGTCTGGGCCGACTTGCTGATCGCCTCGATGACCTGGTCGGTCAACGGGTCGTCGACGGCGATGTCGATCTTGACCTTCGGGAGGAAATCGACGACGTACTCGGCGCCGCGGTAGAGTTCGGTGTGGCCCTTCTGACGGCCGAAACCCTTGACCTCGGTGACGGTGATGCCCTGCACGCCGATATCGGACAGGGCCTCGCGCACGTCATCGAGTTTGAACGGCTTGATAATCGCGCTCACCAGCTTCATGACATTGCTCTCCTGCATTTAGGAATTCGGATGATCTGCGCCCCGCCGGATGCGGACAGGACATCGGTCACAGGGGGGAGTGCAGCATCCATGCCACAGCGGTTTTCCTGTTTTAAACCATTGTGTTATTGGGTTTTCGCCGGCGCCGGACGGGGTTCGCGCCGCACCAGAATAATCGGACCCGGGACGGGCATGCACCGTTTTGGACCGCTGTATGACGCGACCCGATCGACTAGAATGGACGGGTGAGGCGGCCTCGCGCCGTCCCGCTTACGGAAGGAAACAGACCGCCATGATTGACCCGAAGATCATCGATGACCTGACCCGCCGCCTTGCCGGCCTGGTGCCGGAAGGCGCGCGCACGTTACAGCAGGATCTCGAGAAAAACTTTCGCGCCTCGCTGAACAGCACCTTCTCGCGCCTCGACCTGGTGACGCGCGAGGAACTCGAGGTACAGCAGGCCGTGCTCGCGAAGACGCGCGAGAAGATCGAACGCCTCGAGGCCCGTATCCGCGAACTCGAGGCACTGCTCAGGGAACAGGACGTCCCGCAGGCGCGCTGAGCCGCCGGTAACGGAGTACGCGGACCGCGGGTCCGGGAAGGACCCGTGAACACAAGGCATTCAGGGATGAACCGCCATGTCGCTCGCGATCGTATTCAGCCGGGCCCAGTCCGGCATCGACGCCCCGCTCGTCACTGTTGAAGTCCACCTGTCCGGCGGCCTCCCCGCGCTCGCGATCGTGGGCCTGCCCGAGACCGCGGTGAGGGAGAGCCGCGAACGCGTGCGCGCGGCGATCATGAACGCCGGGTTCGAATTTCCGCTCGGGCGCGTCACCATCAACCTCGCGCCGGCCGAGCTGCCGAAGGCAGGCGGTCGCTACGATCTCGCGATCGCGCTCGGCATCCTTGCGGCCTCGGGGCAATTGCCGGCGACGCGACTGCGCGACTGCGAATTCCTCGGCGAACTCGCGCTGACCGGTGAGTTGCGCCCCGTGCACGGCGTGCTGCCGGCGATGCTGCACACCCGCGGTGACGGTCGTTGCCTGATCGCGCCGTTGATCAATGCCGCCGAGGCCGCGCTGGTCCCCGACGCGCCGGTGCATGGCGCGCAACATCTGCTCGAGGTCTGCGCCCATCTCGTCGGGCGCGTGGTCCTGCCGCAGGTGACCTGCCTGCCGCCGCAGGACAGGGAAACGGACTCCGCGCAGGGTGTCGATATCGCCGAGATCCGCGGACAGCTCGCCGCGAAACGCGCGCTCGTGATCGCCGCCGCGGGCGGCCACAACCTGCTGATGATCGGCCCGCCGGGCGCCGGCAAGACCAGTCTCGCAATGCGCTTCCCCGGCATCCTGCCGCCGATGAACGAAATCGAGGCGATCGAGACCGCTGCCGTCCATTCGATCGACGCGCGCGGATTCCGCCTCGAGGACTGGCGCCGGCGCCCGTTCCGCACGCCCCACCACACGAGTTCAGCGATCGCGCTCGCCGGCGGCGGCAGCGTGCCGCAACCCGGCGAGGTGTCGCTCGCGCACCACGGCGTGCTGTTCCTCGACGAATTGCCGGAGTTCAGCCGCCATGTGCTGGAAGTACTGCGCGAGCCGCTGGAATCGGGCCGGATCACGATCTCGCGCGCACGCCGCCGCATCGAGTTTCCCGCCGCGTTCCAGTTGATCGCGGCGATGAATCCCTGCCCCTGCGGCTGGCTCGGCACAACGGACAGCCGCTGCCGTTGCAGCGCCGAACAGATCGACCGCTATCGCGCGCGGATATCCGGCCCGTTGCTGGACCGCATCGACCTGCATGTCGAACTGCCGCCGGTGGACCCGGCCTCGCTACGGCAGGCGCCCGATCCGGCGGCGATGCGCAGCACCCATATTCGCGCCCGCGTCATCGCCGCGCGCGAACGCCAGCTCGCGCGTGACGGCAAGCCGGCGCACCGGCTGACGCCCGGGGAGATCGACAGGAGTTGCGCGCTCGACGGCGCGGCGATGTCGCTGCTGGAGCGCGCCGCGGCGCGCTTCGGCTTCTCGGCGCGCGCGCATCACGGCATCCTGAAGGTCGCCCGCACGATCGCCGATCTCGACGGCGCAGTCGGGATCGCGGAGCAGCATCTGGGCGAGGCGATCGGTTACCGCGTGCTCGATCGCAGACTGTGCCTGTGAACTACTTGTCAGCTCTTCGATAGACATCCCGTCGATGGCCGGCCCTGACGACCATTACGATCAGTCTGGAATTCTCGACCTCATAGACAATCCGGTACACACCCTGCCGCACGCGATAGCGCTCCTGGCAGGTCACTACCAAGCTCAGGCGCGCCGCTTTGCGGCGTCGACTGGAGCGCCTTGTTGGGCATCACAGCCCGAGAATCTGATTGCGCCACGGTATCAATTTCTTCTCAACGATATCTCGTATTTCCTGATCTAACTGCGTTTTCGACATTACATGCAATTTCAGGAGTTTCTTCAAATACTGTCCTGTGGGCACACATAGGTTATCTCGTGCCGCCGCATCACGAAACTTTTCGGATTGATTGCCTTTAACGATGGACAGTGCTTTTTGTTCCTTAGTTGCGTCGCCCTGTTGGGCCGCAACAAGCAGTGATTCTGGAAAGTAATACTCAATCTCGCGTTGTTTCCATATGTAAGCCAGCCACGAACAGTACCGAAGACGAATGCACCAAGGCCGTCTTCAGTAAATTCAAAGTAGCCGGGCTCGATAAGATCGACGTAATCCTGAGGCCACGTCTCCATCCATGTGATCTTCCATCTCCCTACGAACTCGTGCATGTTCATGCATCAAGAAATATAACGCTTGGCATGAGCTGCGGGGCAAAAGCGGCGCTCCCTTTGCTCTTCTTCCCGGCAAAGGGATTGCCGCTTTTGACCTGTCAGCTCTATGCCATTGTTAGGCGGCACTTAACGGCCGTATCCGCCGCATATCTTCCCGTATCGCCTTGCCAGCCTCCCACAAATCCACGGCCCGCTGTGCGTTTAGCCAATACTCTGGGCTGTTGCCGAAGAGCCGGGAGAGGCGGAGGGCCATCTCG
>JBJHCZ010000012.1:15249-78400 GCA_050486285.1 Chromatiales bacterium | reverse complement strand
CTCCCAAAGCTCTGCTTTTTGTCCCGGCATTAACCCGCGTCGTCCCCTTTGTGCCATTGCATAACCCTCCATAAGCCATCATGATCATACGGATTGTTGCAATGACCCATTGAATCCACCGGGATTTACTTGCGGCGCAGGGTATCGTAGGTCTCCCGATAGCGTTCATCATCAGGCTCGAGGCGGAGTGCCGCTTCGGCGTGCCGTTCGGCCTCCTCCGCATGACCCTGGCGCGCCAGCGCCCAGGCCAGGTTGTGATGCGCGGCAGCATGATCGGGGCGTGCCGCGAGCAAGGCGCGAAAGGCCTCGGCGGCACCGGCATGATCGCCGGCATGAAAGCGATGGTTGCCGAGTCCGATCCAGGCCCCGGCGCTGTCCGGCCAGCGCGCGGTGGCGGCCTGCCAGGCAGCGGCCGCCGACCCCGAATCGCCGGCGCGTTCGAGCGCGACAATCGCCGCGAGCCAGTCCAGTTCAGCGGCGGTTGCCGGCACCTCTCCGGGCGCGGGTATGACGACCGCCCAGTACCCGCCGCGTCGCCAGGTCCGTTCGAACAGCGCGAGCGGCGTGCGCAGGCGTTCGGTCGTGCCGGACCGCAGGATCACTTCCTCGCGCGCGGGATCGAAGCCGATGACCACCGCGTAATGCCAGCGCGGAAACCAGCCGAAGGCGAGGTTCTGCAACACCAGCACCGGATGCCCGGCGGCCAGCTCATCGAACAGCGCGCCGAGCTCCGGCGCGAGCACATAAGGCGCGCGATCATGACGACGCGCCGCAGCGAGCATCTCGGGCTGGAAACTGCCGCGTCGCGCCGGCACCCAGACCTGCGGCACCAGCTCGTCGGGCGTCACCGCGACGCCGCTCCATTGCAGCAGCGTCGCGAGCGCGGCGGGGCCGCATTGATAGCGTTGCTGGGGATGAAACGGGACTGCGGCCAGTTCGACCGCGGTCCCTGCGTCGGCAGTTCCGGAATCACGCCACTGCTGCGTCTGCGGCGTACCTGCGCAAGCGGTCAGCAGCAACGCGCACAGGACCAGGACGACCGACGGGACCGAAGGGGTCAGAGTCGTTTGATCACCTGTCGCAATCCCGATTCGATGATCAGTCGGATCAAACGACTCTGACCCCATTGATTATCTTGTCCGGCAATTATTGCACCGTCTTCTTGACGAACGGGAAGACGTCCGTGAAGCCGAGGATGTCGGTCACCAGCAGCACGATGAATATGAACACCAGCGCGCCGATGACGCCGCCCGGACCGGCGCCGGCCGGCAGCTTGTCGAGTTGACCGGCCATCTGCGCGATCTCGGCATCGCCGAGCGCGGCGACGCGGTCGCGGGCCTCGTCGGGGTCCACGCCGAAGGCGACCAACTGCGCGCGGACATCCTCGCGCTCGAGCGCGGCGATGACGCGATCACGGTCTTGCGCGGCCTGCTCCGCGGCGATCACCTCATCCGCGCCGACCAGGCCCGCCGAGGCATTCAAGGGCATGCCGAGCAGCGCGATCGCCATGATCATCAATACGCTGACGGCACGGCTCATGCGTCTCATTGTCATCATCACAAAGTCTCCATGGTTGTTGTTTGAATGAAACAGCGGATATGGAAGATCATACACTAACAGGCGAGGCGCTCCATCAGATAACACAGGCAGTCCTGGCGTATGATGCGTTCATCCAATGTCAGCATGGAAGGCATGACGTCGCGGCGCAGCATCAGGTTCCCGTCCCTGATCACGAAGCAATCCCCGCTGATATCCCGTCCATCCTCGCCCAACGCCCGTAACGGCAGCCGGGTCAAGCCCTGCCTGACGCGGCCGAGCACGTCGCCGGCATGCAAGGCGGTGAAATTGCGCCTGTCGAGATCGTCACTGAAGACGATATCCGCATCGGCCCTGCCGAAACCGAATGTGGCCTCTTCAACGACGCTTACCTGCGCGATCGTGTGATAGAGATCGATATCCTGCGGCGGCGGCGCATGCTCCGGCAGCTGATGCAGCCGCAGGCAGGCATCGATGAACAGCCGGGCGTGCTCGATTCTATATTCCTGTCCGGGCTTGCCGCATTCGACGGTCACCGCGGGACACAGCGGCGCGAATGCAGCCGACTGCACGCCGGTCGGTTGCGTGAAGTAGACGACCAGTCGACTGAACATCGCGGCGAGATGCAGGAACTGCGGATCGAGGCGATTGACGCAGGCATAGTGCGGATTGAAACCGGTGTTGTTGTGGATGTCGACGCTCGCGAACACGCCGCGCGCGGCCATCTCGTCGACGACCGATCGCATGATCGCGGCCTCGGCGACCGGCGGTCCGCTCATGCCGGGCCAGATGCGGTTGTAATCCGGCTGGCCGTCGAGTCTGCGCAGTCCGGCGCGCGCGGCGGCGACATTGCCGACGAAGATCGAAAGCGCGCGCGGCAGCGGCTTGCCGTCATGGTCGCGCAACAGCGCCTGCACGGCGCGAAAGCCCGTCGTCTCATTGCCGTGCAGCAGTACCGAAAGAAACAGCGGCGCGCGCTCCCGACCGTCGAGGTGGATCAGCGCCGGCCCGGGCAGCCACTCGTGCAGTGATTCAGGATCGGCCTCCAGGAAGCCGTCCGGCAGCGCATCGAATCTCGTCAGCATCGGCGCCGTCATTGACCGGGACCCCATTCGTGCACGGGCCTGCCCTGCAACTGGAGGCGATGATAGGCCGCGGTCATCCCGGCGAAGGTGACGCCGTCGTCCCGCATGGCGCGCCGCTGCCAGGCGGCGCCGGTCCGGCCGGTTCGCGCGCGCGCCTCGATGATGCCGAGGTATCGCCGACTGTCCGCGTCGTCGACCGCGAGCCGGCGCAGCCCCTCCCCGGCGCCCGGCAGCAGGGTCTCGCAGATCAGCGCCTGCGCCCGCTGCCTGCCGCCGTCATGCCAGCACAACTGCGCCTGCAATCCGTAGCGCGCGGCCTGGTAGAAATTGTCCCTTGCCTGCGCGAAGGTCAGCCTCGGGCTGTCGGCATCGGTGCGCAGCCACTCGGCGAGACCGTAATAGAACGCGGCATTGGCGACGCTGTCGACCAGCGTCGGCCCGGCCGGGATCACGCGATGCTCGATACGGATATGCGGCGTGCCGTCGGCGTCGAAGCCGACCAGCGGCCGGTTCCAGCGCCAGATCGTACCGTTGTGCAGTCGCAGGTGCGCGAACCGCTCCGGCGGCTCGTCATACAGAATCGGCAGCAGCACCGGGAAATGGGCGAGATTCTCTTCGAAGCATTCGGCGATGTCCTTGCGCGCGTAGCCCGAACCGAAGGTGACGCGCCGGATCGGGCCATGCGCGGCGCCGTCGTAGCCGCCGACGGCGACCGATTGTTCGAACAGCGGTATGCGGGTCTCGTCCCACAGATCCATGCCGAACAGATAAGGCGCGTTCGCGGCGATCGCGACCAGCGGCGCGGACGCGAGCAGGGAAGCATTGTAATATGCACGCGCCATCGGCAACGGCGCCTGCAGATGGAGTTGGAACGACGTTGCCGCGGATTCGAGCATGACGTCGCTGTGGCAGCTCCTGAGATGCTGGCGACCGGCGATGTCGAGCTCGATCGGCTTTCCCCACAACTTCATCACCTGATCGTTCAGCGCATGATATCGGTTCAGGTCCGACATGTTCGCGACCGTCAGCACTTCCTCGGTCAGCGTCGGCAGGATGCCGGTCATCAGCAGATCGACATCGCAATCGCGGGCGACCTCGCGCGCACGCGTCCACAGCGCAGCCAGCGCATCGTGCAGTCGCGACAGGATGCGACCGCGCAGCGCCAGCGGCTCGGTATTGAACTCGACGTTGAATTTCGCAAGCTCGGGCGACGCCAGCGGATCATCGAGGGTCCTCAGGAACACGTCATTGATCGGCGCCGGTTGCATCATTCCGTCGACCAGCCAGGTCTCGATCTCGACGCCGGCGACCGGGCCGGCCTTCGAGCAGGCGCCGTCGCGGATCATCGCGACCAGGTATTCGGTCTCGGCGCGCAGGCGATCGTGAAAGCGCGCGAAGTCGCGTTCCGTGAAGCGGGTCTCGCGTATCTCCTGTCCCATGCGGCCCAGCTTATCACGCAGGGCCGGCGGCGGCGCGCGACCGGCTGTGCCGGATCAGCAGCGCGAGGGCGCCGAGCGCGGCGACGTCCAGCCACCACCAGCCGTGCACGATCAGCAGCGCCGCCGCGATGAATGCAAGGGTCACGCGCAGCGACGCCGACAGCGGTCCCTCGAGATGTCCCTCGATGACGCCGGCGAAGGCATACAAGCCGGCGAGCGCGAACAGCGCGATCGGCAAGACCTCGAGCCAGCTGCCGCCGATCAGCGGCGTATACGCGAACAGCAGCGGGATGATGTACAGCCCCTTCGCAAGTTTCCACGAGGTGAAGCCGACCGCCATCGGCCGTTCGCCGGCGATGCCGGCTGCGGTGAATGCAGCCAGCGCGACCGGCGGCGTCACGTTCGAGTCCTGGCTCAGCCAGAAGATGATCATATGCGCCGACAGCAGCGCTGCGGTGACCAGCGCCGGATCGAGCAGACCCTGCGCGACGGCGCGCTGCAGTTCCGGCGTCAGCAGGCGTACCAGTTCGCGGGCCTCGGCCGGCGACATCGCCGCACCGAGCATCGCCTCGGCGCCGGGCTTCGCGATCAGGATCGCCTCGCGCGCCATGTCGTTGATGTCACCGCGCGCCAGCGCCGCGATCAGATCGGCCTCGAGCATCAGACCGAACAGCGTCGGCGCCGAGATCGCGGCGAGTACGATATAGGCGGCGGTGACCGGCAGGCCCATGCCGAGCACCAGCGACGCGAACGCGATCAACACATAGGCGATCAGCAGGCTCGACCCCGCCCATTCGCTGATCATCAGCGAGAAGATATTGCCGACGCCGGTCGTCGTCAGCACGTTGACGATCAGGCCGACCGCGATCAACAGCATCGCGGTCGGCGCCATCGTGCGCGCGCCGTTGGCGAGCGCCTCGATCACCGCGACCGGCCCCATGCGATTCGGCGTCAGCCACGACGAGGCGACAACCGCGACGATCGCAATACCGGCCGCATAGGTCGGCGTGAAGCCGGCGACCAGCAGGGCAACCAGCACGACCAGCGGCAGCAACAGCGGCCAGCCGTGGCGTATCGCCTCCGCGAACGGCATCGCGTCCTCGTCGATACGGGGTTCGAGCCCCTGTTTCTTCGCCTGGATGCGCACGAAGAAGGCGACCGAGAGGAAATACAGCAGCGCCGGGATCAGCGCCGCGGCGATGATCGCGAGATAGGAAATGCCGGTGAAGTTCGCCATCAGGAACGCGCCGGCGCCCATCACCGGCGGCATCAACTGCCCGCCGGTCGATGCGGCAGCCTCGATACCGGCGGCAAAGCGCGGCCGGAATCCGGCCTTCTTCATCAGCGGGATCGTGATGACGCCGGTCGAGGCGGTATTGGCGACCGCGGAACCGGTGATCGAACCCATCAGCCCGGAGGACGCGACCGCGACCAGCCCCGGTCCGCCGGTGATGCGCCCGGCCGCAGCGCGCGCCAGCGCGATGATGAAGTCGCCGGCGCCGGAGCGCACCAGGAAGGCGCCGAACAGGATGAACATGAAGACATAGGTCCACGAGATCCGCGCGATGGTCCCGAACATGCCCTCGGATGTGAACACGCTGCGGAACAGCATGGTCTCGAGACTGAGGCCGGGGAACGCGAAGACGCCGCCGATGCGGGCGCCCCACCACACCGCATAGGACAGGAATACCAGGATCAGCGCCGGGATCAGCCAGCCGGCGGTGCGCCGGGCCAGTTCGATCGCCAGCAGTACGACGAGTACACAGGCGATCCAGTCCGCCGTCGAGAATCGCAGGCCGCGCGCGTACAGCGCGTCCTCGAGCAGCAGCACCGCGGCGATCGAGACGACCACGAGCATGCCGACGGCAAGGTCGGCCGCCAGCACGGCGCGGCTCCCCGCGGCGGCCGGGTCACGGATCGCCGGATGCATCAGCACGACGAGCAGCGCGAGACTCGCGAAATGAAATGCCGACACCCACAGGTCCGGCAACACCAGCACGGTGTTGATCGCGACATGCGCGAGCGAGACCAGCGCGGCGTAGAGAAATATCGCAATGCCTGCCGACCGCGACAGGCCGCGCGCGGCGCCTGGGCCGAAGCCGGCGGCGGCGTCGATCAGGGACGCGCGCGCGAACGGATCGGCAGACGTCACTGATTCATCCCCGCGCCTCGGGCGGCAGCAGATGCCCGGGGATCGCGAGGCCGCGTTCGCGATAATAGCGCAGGGCGCCCGGGTGCAGCGGCGCCGGCAGACCGTCGAGCGCGGTATCGAGCGACATGCTGCGCGTCGCGGCATGGAAGGCATGCAGAAACGGCAGGTTTTCGTAGATCGCGCGCACGATCAGATAGACATGCTCGTCGGGGACGTCGGCGGTCACCGCGAGGAAGTTCGGCTGCGCGATCGTGCGCAGCGCGCGATCCTGGTTGGGATAGGTCTCCGGGGCGAGTTCGTAAAACTGCCACAGGCCCTCGTAATCGGCGTTGATCGCCGCGAGCTGGGCATCGGTGAATCCGAGAATCACGGCGTCACCGCGGGTCGCCGCCAGCGCGCGCGTCACCGCGCCTACCGGCACGCCGGCGGGAACGTTCATGCCGTCGATGAGCTGGTTCTGCAAGGCATCCGCGCTCGCGCCGTAGCCCTGCCAGGCCAGCGTGAAGTCGCGATCGGGATCGATACCGAGCGCGCGGAAGATATGACGCGCGGAGCCCTCCGCGCCCGAATAGCGCGCGCCGATCGAGAAGCGGCGGCCGGCAAGATTCGCGATATCATCGATAGTGCCGGTCTCGACATGGCGGGCGCGCACGATGAAGTGCTCGACGTTCGGCCACAACACCGCGATGCTGCGCAGCTCGTCGAACGGCGGCGATCCGGCCAGGCGCCCTTCGCCGCGCACCGCCCAGGCGCCGTAGAGTCCCTGCAATATCGAGAACTTCGCCTCGCGGTCGCGCATCAGGCGGATGTTCTCCTCGGAACCGGCACTGCTGATCGCGGCGAGCGCGATGCCGTGTTCGCGCTCGAGGGTCTGCCGGGTCAGCGTCCCGATCGCGACACCGACCGGATAATAGGTCCCGCCGGTCGTCGCGGTCGCGAGGATATAGGTCTTGCCGCCGGTGTCCTGCGCGCAGGAGGCCAGGAACAGGGCCGCAGTGACGATCAGGAGCAAACGGATCATGGGTTTGACGCCGAGAACCAGATATCGCCATACCACGCCGCCGCCGACTGGCCGGTATTATCGGTGTCGGTCATGATCGCGACGGCATCGACCCGGCCCGGCTCGGCGCCGAACAGGCGGCGATAGTCCGCGCGGACGTCACGACTGTGCGCGACCCACTCCCCCGCCCTGCCGGCGCCGGCATCGACCGCGATCATGCGCGCGTTCGCGGTGAATACATTGGGCCATTCGCTGCCGACCGCCTGATGACTGGACCACACGTAGTTGATCGCCCGCGTGCGCCAGAAACGCAAGCCGCCGGAGAACACGACATAGATCCGCACAGGGTAATCGTCGCCGGCGCGGGTTCGTTCGTCGTTGCCGTCGAGGATGCCGTCGATGTTCCACGACCAGTTCAGCACCGGCGTCGCCTTCAGATCGACCGCGACCTCCCGATACAGGCCCGACGCCGTACCGTCGCTCGTCGCGCGCAGCGCCCGCTGCTCGCCGGCCTGTCCGATCCGGTACTGCGATTCGCCGGCAAAGGACTTGCGCTCCCAACCATCGAGATCGCCGGCCGAGAAACGGCCGACGTCGACGCGGGCGGGGTTCGCGGCGATGCCGAAGACGGCGATCAGCAGCAACAGGCGCGCGGCGGTCATTGCCGGCTCGTCCTGCTCAGGCCGACATGCATGCCGACGTCGGCGGAGTTGTCGAAATGGGCGATATTCTCGGTCAGGGCGAGAAACAGGGTCAGCCCTTCGGCGAGCGTCCGCTTGTAGCCGAGACTGACTTGCAGCGATACCTGCCCGAGCTCCGGCAGGTCGAGCTCGGTGAACGGGCTCTGAGATGCCGTCATCTGCGCGATCCAGGCCGAGCGATCACCGGTCGCGACCTCAACCCCGACCATCCCCGACCACAACAGCTGTGACGGCAATTCGAGCAGCGGCCAGTCGCCGAGGCGCAGCAGGCCGATAGCGTAGTGCAGTTTCAGCAGCGGCAAGGGCTCCTGACCGCCGAGCAGCTGGATGCCGATGTCCGTCGATCCGCTGCTGAAGAATCCATCACCGTTCCAGGTCGGCAACTTCACCAGCGCCTGTATGGCGGCAAACCAGTCGTGACTGTCGTCGTTCAGCTGATATTTCGCGCGCAGCACCGTATCGCCGAGTCCGCCGCCGGCAGGGCCGTCGGCGTAGTATTCAAATCCTCCGCTGCGTTTATAGGCTGTGTAGAGGCTGCGCGGTATGCCGGTGCGGCCGCCCTGGCTCACCCGGAGCTTGTCGTGTACCCCTTCGATGACGCCATCGAACATGCCGGCAGAAAAGCTCAGCCATTGCAGCGTGAATCCGACCTCTAAACGGGAGGTCAGGCCGTGATCGAGGGCGAGTACAAGGCGGTACACCTCTCCGTCGAGATAGAAAAGATTATCGCCGCCGGTTGCGCGCAGCTCGTCGAGCGACAGCGCTGCGCGCGCATCCCGGCGTTCGAGTCGGTTGCTCAAGACTTCGGACATCGCGAAGGTATTGCTCGTGGTCGCGATCATCTCGACCCTGCTCACGCCTGCCGGCAGCACGGCCGCCGGTGACGGCTCGATGGCGAGCAGACCCATGCCGGGCAGAAAGTGGTCGCGTATGCGCAAGGGACCGCTGTCGGCGAAATCGGCCGCCAACGCGAGGTCGCCGGCGCACAGACAGGTCAGTGCGAGGACGATGCCGGGGAGCAGGCGCCCGGGTGGGATCGACCGGTAGACAGGCATGCCGGTAACCACATTAACCGAAGATCGCGCGTAATATCCAGAAAAACAGGATCGCGAGCAGGCCGCCGGCGGGCAGCGTGACGATCCAGGACAGGAAGATCGTGCGCACGATGCGCAGGTTGATCGCGGCGATGCCGCGTGCGAGGCCGACGCCGAGGACCGCGCCGACCAGCGTATGCGTCGTCGAGATCGGCAGGCCGGTGCCCGAGGCCATGACGACGGTGAAGGCCGCGGCCAGCGTCGCCGCGAAACCGCGGCTCGGGGTCAGCTGCGTGATGTTGCTGCCGACCGTCGCAATGACCCTGTGACCATAGGTCACGAGTCCGACGACGATGCCGACCGCGCCGAGCAGCAGGATCCAGACCGGCACCGCGGTCTGCGTACCGACCACGCCGCCGCTGTTGATGACGCCGACGACCGCCGCCAGCGGACCAACCGCGTTGGCGACGTCGTTCGAGCCGTGGGCGAAGGCCATCGCGCAGGCGGTCACCAGCATCAGCACCCCGAACACCTTTTCGACATTGCCGAACTGGAAACCGTGGGTATCGACCGGCTCGAAGGACAGGCGGCGGATCATGGCGACGCCGAGGCCGGTTGCCGCCAGGCCGATCGCGGCGGCCATCGCGTAACTCTGCAGCGCGGTGAATTCGAGGCCGAGGTGGGTCAGCCCCTTGAATATCGTCACCAGCGCGGTGATCGTCGCGGCAAGGAAGATATAAAACGGCACATAGCGCTTGGCGTTCTCGAGCGGCCGGTCGGTGTCGAGGATCAGGATCTGCACGCTGCGGAACAGTGCGAACGCGATCACGCCGGCGAGCAGCGGCGACACCACCCAGGACATCGCGATCTTGCCGACCTTGGCCCACTGCACGACCTCGTAGCCGATGCCGACGACCGCGAAACCGACGATTGCGCCGACGATCGAATGGGTCGTCGACACCGGCCAGCCGTAATGGGAGGCGATCATCAGCCAGGTGCCGGCCGCGAGCAGCGCCGCCATCATGCCGTAGACAAGGAGATCGGGGGTGTCCTCCAGCAGCTTCGAGTCGACCATGCCACTGCGGATCGTCTGCGTGACCTCGCCGCCGGCGAGCCACGCGCCGGCGAACTCGAAGATCGCGGCGATGACCACCGCCTGGCGAATCGTCAGCGCGCGCGAGCCGACCGAGGTCGCCATCGCATTGGCGACGTCGTTCGCGCCGATACCCCAGGCCATGAACAGGCCGAAGACGCAGGCCAGCACGATAAGGATGGTGCCGTACTCGAGCATGCAGGCCCCTGTTCGGTCAGCGGGCCAGCATCAGCATCAGGCGACTGCCCACGCGCTGGGCGAGATCGGCGAGATCGCCGATCCAGTCGATGATCCGGTACATGAAGATCACGTCGACCGGCGGCAGTTCGGATTCGAGCACGAACAGGCGCGCGCGGATCTGGCGTTGCAGCTTGTCGGTATCATGCTCGATCCTGTCGAGTTGCTCGAGCATGCCGAACACGATCTCGACCTCCTTGCCGCGGAAGCCGGTCTCGACCAGTTCGTCGAGCTCGTTGACGGCGCGATCGGCCTGGGCGACGGCGTCGATACAGCGTTCGACGTATTTCGGCAGATCCTCGGCGACGCTGTCGGGAAAGCGCATG
Source organism: Chromatiales bacterium (assembly GCA_050486285.1). Lineage (GTDB taxonomy): Bacteria > Pseudomonadota > Gammaproteobacteria > SZUA-140 > SZUA-140 > JAITWN01. The sequence goes on along the minus strand of JBJHCZ010000012.1, from coordinate 67,797 downwards.
CGCCTGCCGAGGATGAGCCCGGCGATGTCCTTCGCGGTGTTGGCAACGCGATCCTGCATCGTCAGCACCTCGAGCAGATCGCGCCGCGACATCGCCAGCATCATGCCCTTCGGCAGGTTGAGCCGCAGGTCCTTCTTCAGGTTATCGGCCTCATGCTCGAGCGCGACGATGCGCTGCTGTTGCAGTTCCGCGGTCTCCCAGTCCTGCTTCAGCACGGCCTCGAAGAAGGCCGGCAGCTCGCGCGTGCAGCTCAGTACCTTGTCAATATGGATCTGCAGGGGTTTGACCGGGGAACGGCCAAACATGTCGAAGATGAAGTTCTTGGGCGCCATGGCGAGAGTTAACGGTAACGGACTGAAAATATCAAGCCCGGCCTGCTCTCCCGCGACCCGAGGTCGCGGACATTCCATCCGCGACCTCTACCGCTTACCCGCTTACTGGCCGCTGTCCCCGCCGGACTGTCCGACCATGTAGTCCACCGCCGCCTTGACCTCGTCGTCGTTGAGCGATGCGCGCCCGCCCTTTGCGGGCATCACGCCCTTGCTGCCCCTGAAACCCTTGATCGAGTGCTCGTAGAGGACGTCGATACCCTGGGCGATGCGATCCTCCCAGGCCGGGATATCACCGATCTTCGGCGCGCCCGCGGTGCCCGTCTTGTGACACATCGCACAGGCGTTCTGGTAGATCTTCTGACCGTCGATCGCAGACGCATCGGCGGCGTGGACGTTGATCGCGCCGGATATCCCGATTGCCGCGATCAACAAGGATAGCATCTTCATCTCAATCACCTCCTTTCAGAAGCCGGCGAACAGCTGGAACATCGTGCGCGCATCCCGTTCGTTGCTCCGGGCATCGACGCCGGAACCGCTCTCCGCGACGTGGAACAGTTCCAGACGGATATTCTGCGCGAGCAGGTATTGGCCGCCTGCGGTGATCGCGTTGAACTTGCTGTTCGAATTGGCTCCGCTGTCACGGGTGCTATAGCCAAGATAGACATTGCCCCGACCGGTCATGACGCCGAGCTGGCCCAGCAACGCAATCGCCTTCGCGTCGTCAGGACTGGTGTTCCAGATGCTTTCGGGATCTCCCTTCGCCGAGCCGTAGCTCGCATAGAGGCTGAGCGGCAGGCCGCCGGCCATGCCGAGCGCCTGGGCGTCGATGACCCAGGCATCGGTGACCAGTTTTTCCTCGACACCCAAATCGTCGACCGGCGTTGCATCGCCGGCCCACAACTGGACGCCGAAACCGGTATCCCAGCCGCCGAGATTCTGCATCGCAACCGCGCGCAGGTAATGAGCGAAGCCGGACGGGCTGATATCGAAGTTTTCTCCGCCGAAGCCAGGCGTCCATGGAGTATAGTTGACATAGTAGTTGTGGCTCGACGCGACCAGCGCGATCCCGGTTGCCGAGCCACTGCCGGTGCCGAGGGCCTGCGCGGCGCTGAAACCGGTGCGGTTCTCGATCGGCCGCTGCGATCGCAGCGCGCCGGTGTTCAGCAGTTCGAAGCCATAGGCGACGCCGAGGGCGTCGGTCGAGAACGGGACGACGCTGAGCCGCGTGTCACCGACCTGGGCCGCGTTGAAGTGGATCTTGGAGCCGAGCAGCGCCAGGCCCTCATCGCCCTCGACGACGATGCCGGCCGTCCCCACCTCGAGCAGGAAGCCGACGTTCTCGGCGAGCTTGCCGCCGACCAGGAACGCGGCCTCGTCCGGCCACTGGATCTGGCCCTCGTCGCTTCCTGTGCCGGTATTGCCGTTGGTCTTGTCGTAGCGGATCTTGGCGATGAACGACATGTTGAGCGCCATCGGCAGCGAGAGATAGTCCCCCCACGATCATGCTCTGGCCACCGGTCATCGTATAGCCGTCGGCCTTGAACGCGCGGCCAAATTGGTTGAGCGAGGGAAAGGCCTGGTCATGACAGACATTGCATGGCATGCCCGTCTGTCGGGCAAATGCGGGGACTGCCTCCGCATCCCTGGGCAAGACGGATATGACGATGAACAGGACAAACAAGACAGGCAGACCGGAAAATAATTTCAAATGGTGGGTTGGCATGGTAATCCCCTTGTGGTCATTCCGTTGTACTCGCGGGCTTCTTCAAGGCGACACTAATCCCATGGCACAACCGGGTCAATGTACATTTTGCGCGGTACTCCCGGTCTAGCCAGAATGTACGCTGACCAACTAAGACCTAAGTCTTATCTCATGAACCCGTCCCGAACAGGATGATCAGCGTATAATGCTCGATGTTGAACGTATTTATCCGATGTTCCACATGAATCCTGCTATCCCGGCAAGTCGCCAGCGAAGACGCGAGCCCGTCGCGGACAGGCTGCGCGGATCGCTCGCAGGGCTTTTGGTCGGCCTGTCGCTTGCGGGCACCTGCCCAATGCTTGTCGCAGCGCCGCTGCATCATGACCTCAAAGTCTCCATTGAGCCGTCGACGCATTTCCTGGACGCAGAGGACACCTTGACCTTGCCGTCGACGATCATGGCGGACGGCGAAGACATCACCCTCTATTTCTCGCTGCACCGGAACCTCACGCCGCGATCGCTGACGCCCGGCGTTATCCTCTCTCCGTTGACGGAGGCAACGGCAGGAGGCCCCATTGATCCGGCGCGATACTCCCTCATCATCCCGGCCGGCAGGCACAGTGTCGTGTTGGCGTACGAGGGACACATTCACCACCCTGTCCTTGGCACGGACACTGACGAAATGCGCGGCGTCAGCGGCACGCCGGGCATCATCTCGGATGACGGCGTCTATCTCAGCATCGCGAGCTATTGGTATCCCCATTTCGATCAGCGAATGCTGAGCTTCAGTCTTGAATTGCGGCTGCCTGCGGGCTGGGATGCAGTCAGCCAAGGCGAGCGCACGGTGCATCAGCGCGACGGCGACGGTACCCGCGTGCGATGGGAGGAAGCCAACCCGCAGACCGACATCTATCTCGTCGCCGACCGCTATCATGAATACTCGCGGCAGTTCGGCAACATTACCGCGTTCGCATTCCTGCGCAGTGCCGATGAATCTCTCGCGCAGCGCTATCTCGAGGCGACCGGCCGTTATGTGGAGATGTTCAGCGATATGCTCGGCCCCTATCCTTACGGCAAGTTCGCGCTGGTCGAGAACTTCTGGGAGACCGGTTACGGCATGCCGTCGTTCACGCTGCTCGGCAGCCAGGTGATCCGCCTGCCGTTCATCCTGCATACCTCCTATCCGCACGAGATCCTCCATAACTGGTGGGGCAACGGCATCTATGTCGATTACGCGCGCGGCAACTGGGCCGAGGGCCTGACCGCCTATCTCGCCGATCACCTGCTGCAGGAACAGCGCGGCGCCGGCGCGGTGATGCGGCGCAACCATCTGCAACGCTATGCCGACTACGTCGGCGAGGCGCGCGACTTTCCGCTGATCGACTTTCGCGCGCGCCACAGCCCGGCGACCGAGGCGATCGGTTACGGCAAGGCGATGATGTTCTTTCACATGCTGCGTCGGCAACTCGGCGACGAGGCCTTCCTTGCCGCATTACGCGAATTCTACGACGCGCAGATGTTCCGGGTTGCCGGCTATGAAGACCTCCGCCGCGCCTTCGCCGCGCAGGCCGGCAGCGACCTGCGCGACGAGTTCCGCCAGTGGACGATACGCACCGGCGCGCCGCGACTGGTCGCGGGCGAGGCGCAGGCAAGACGACTGGACGACAACGGGCACGAGCTGACGTTCACGCTCGAACAGACACAACCGGGACCGACCTATCGCCTGCGCGTGCCGCTCGCGGTCGCGCTCGAGGGCCATGCGCAGGCCTTCGAGATCGATGTCGATCTTCATGAGCGGCGCGGGGAGATCCGCCTCGAGTTGCCGGCGCGCCCACTGCGCGTCGAGATCGATCCGCAATTCGACCTGTTCCGCCGTGTCGATCGCCGCGAGATCCCGCCGGCCCTGAGCCAGGCCTTCGGCGCCGACCGGGTGACCTTCGTCCTGCCCGCGACCGCGCCGCCGCAGCTGCGCGAACGCTGGCGCGCGCTGGCGCAGGCATGGCGCGGCACGCGCGGCGATGCCGACTTCGAGATCGTCAGCGACGCCGATATCGATGCATTGCCCGGCGATCGCGCGGTCTGGCTGCTCGGCTGGGACAACCGATTCCGGGATGAACTCGCGCCGGCGCTGTCGGCGATGCCGGTGCAGTTCGTGGACGGGGCCGTGCAATTGCCCGGGAGGAGTCTGCAACGCGGCGAACACAGCGCCGTGCTGGTCGCGCGCCCGCCGGACGCGCCTGAACTGGCGATCGTCTGGCTCGCCGCCGCCGATGCCGGGGCGATCACGCAACTCGCGCGGCGCCTGCCGCACTATGGACGCTACGGCTATCTCGGTTTCGGGGGAGAGGACAGCGAAAACATCCTGCAGGGACAATGGCCGGTCACCGATTCTCCACTGGGGCTCGCGGTACGCGACGAAGACGGCAAGGTCACCGGAACGGGAATCGTTGTCGAATACGCGCCGCGCGCGGCACTGAGCAGGCCTCGCTAAGCCGCGGCAGCGGTTCCGTGATATATTCCCGCGAGTATCCGCCGGTGCCGCGCACCGCGTAGCTGCTTGCAAGGAGGAGTCCCATGCGCATGATCCTGTTGACCCGCGCCGTCGTCACGCTCGGCTCGCTGTGCCTGCTGCTTGTCCCGCACCTTGCCCTCTCCGCTGACGATGCCGAGGCGCGGGCAAAGCTGACGGAGATCGCCGCCGGCGATCATCGCTCCGAGGCCAACAAGGCGCGCGACGTCTGGCGCAATCCGGTCGACACGCTGATGTGGTTCGGCCTGCGCGAGGACATGACCGTCGTCGAGATCTTCCCCGGCGGCGGCTGGTATACCGAGATCATCGCGCCGTTCGTCCGCGAGAAGGGCCGCTACTACGGCGCCGGTTTCGATCCGGCCTCGCGCGTCGAATTCCAGCGCAACGCCGCGCGCCGCTTCAACGACAAGATTGCCGCGAGTCCGGAACTCTACGGCAACGCGAAGATCACGATCCTGTCTCCGCCGGAGAAGACGGAGATCGCGCCGCCCGGCTCGGCCGACATGGTGCTGACCTTCCGCAACGTTCATAACTGGATGGCCGCCGGCACCGAGGACGCGGTGTTCGCGGCGATGTTCCGCGCGCTGAAGCCGGGCGGCATCCTCGGCCTCGTCGAGCATCGCGGCGATCCCGCGATTGAACAGGATCCGAAGGCGCGCTCGGGCTATGTCAACGAAGGCTACGTCATCGACCTCGCCGCAAAGGCCGGCTTCGTACTGGTCGGCGAGTCCGAGATCAATGCGAATCCTAACGACACCAAGGATTACGAGAAAGGTGTATGGACGCTGCCGCCGACACTCGTGCTCGGCGACGAGGACCGCGAGCGCTACCTCGCGATCGGCGAGAGCGACCGCATGACGCTGAAGTTCAGGAAGCCGGAGTAATCACGGCGGCGCATCCGGCGTCGTCTGCCTGGTGTGCTTCCCTGTCGATACTCCATCCGTCACGTTGGTGACACTAGCCTTGTGGCGCGCGCCTTTGCGGCAAGAGGCCGTCGTTCGCGAGGTGTTCATGAATGCGTTCGGGCGTGAGCCGGGTCAGGTCGCCGGCGACATCGCTCACCTCGATCCCTGAGTGCGCCGGCAACTCGAGCGCGCCGCGCAACCGTCCGAGCATGCGCTTCTCTGCCGCGAGCACCAGATGTCCGGCGCGACGGCTTCCGGCGAGTGCGAGCGCGTGCTTGATGATATCGCGCGCGAATCCCTGCTCGTGTTCCCGGTCATGGCCGGCGCGATGATCATCGAAGCCGTGACTGCGGCCGCCGCCCGGCGCAGGCGTGGAGCCGGGCCGCGCATCGCTGAATTTGTCGCGATCGTGCGCGCGATGCTCCGGATTCACCAGTACCTCCACCTCGCCCAGTTGCGACCCGTCGTCCGCATCGAGTGAGAGGATAAACAGACGCGCACGGGTTCCATCGGCCACTACGACGACATGACTGTCTTTCATCAGCGACACCTCACGGTTGACGGACTATCTGAACTGTTGATTATGCGCGCCCTTCGTCGAATATTCGCCGTGAATCGCTGTGTTTTTTTGACGCCGGCGGAACCGGTTTCCGACGGCAACCGTCAGGAATAGTCGCGCGCCGCGCCAGGACGGACAGGACGCCGGGATAATGACGTCCGCCGGTGATGGCATATCCCTTGCTGTAAACACAGGCGAATACCGCATCAATGATTTCTCGCGGGCTGCGCCTGTGATAAAACAGGCAGGCCGGGCGAGGACAACCGATCCCGAAATGACGGAGGAGACTGTAATGTTCAGGAAAAACGAACCCGAGACACAGCACAACGACTATGCCGCGACGACCTCGCGCCCGGTCGAACCCTCGCAGCCGCGCGTGCAGGCGACGATCGGCTCGACGATCCGCATCAAGGGCGACGTCAGCGGCGATGAGAACCTGACGATCGACGGCACCGTCGAAGGCACGGTCAGCGTCAGACAGCACAGCCTGCAGATCGGCAAGAACGGTCGCGTCAACGCCGACCTGCATGCGAAGTCGATCCAGGTCGAAGGTCATGTCGACGGCAACCTGCATGCCGAAGAGAAGGTGGTCATTCGCCAGAGCGGCGTCGTGCGCGGCAATATCGTGTCGCCGCGGCTGACGATGGAAGACGGCTGCACGTTCAAGGGCAGCGTCGACATGGACAACCGCGCCGCGGCGAGCAAGCCGGCGGACGCCGCGAATCGCGCGAAGACGGCGAACGGCAGCGGCGAAGCGGCGATCAGCGCCGACAGGAAGCCTGAACAGGCCGCCGCCCGCGCCGGGTGATCGTGGCGAACTCTGCAGGCGCGGCGCCGCATGGCGCAGCGGAGCGTCCGGCCGAAACCACCTGCAACACGCTGGCGATGGACGTGCTCGCGAAGCACGTCCATGGCCGGCGCGATTGCAGCGTGCTCGATATCGGCCGCGGCTTCGGCGCGAACATCGAATACTTTTCGCGCTTCGCGACCAAGATCTGCGTCGAGGATCTCTATCACACGCTGACCGCGCTCGGCGAACCGTTCACCGGCGAACACAGGAGTTATTGTCCGCTGTACGAACAGTTGCTGCCCTATCGCGGCCAGATCGCGTTCGACGCGATCTTCCTGTGGAACCTGTTCGACTATCTCGACCGCGATGACATCCGCCGTCTCGCCGCGCACCTCGCGACGCTGTCGCGACGCGGCACGCTGGTCTACGCGATGATCTCGATCCGCCCGAAGATCCCGGCGACGCCGACCAACTTCAAGATCGTCGACGAACAGAACCTGGTCTACCAGCCGACCACCGCCGTCCAGCGCGACTGCCCCCGCCACACCCAGATCAAACTCCTCGAATGGATGTCCGCCTTCCGCGTCAAACGCTCCTTCCTCCTCCGCAACGGCATCCAGGAATACCTCCTCGAACCCACCTGACCGGGTCGGACCACGACAAGCCCTTGTTTTATAAAATTTCAGGCCTCAAAATCGCTGCAATTTCGGGCCTCCCGGGACTTTTTCGGGGGTAAAATCGCGCCTTGAAGGCAGCAGTTGCTAACTCGATCCGCGATTTCGGGGTCGAAATGGGCGCGGGAGGGGCTAAAATCAGCCTGATTTCGCCCTTGAATCCATCATAATCAAGGCCTTGGCGTGGTCCGACCCCGATGAAGCTGATGCATTCGATTATTCAGAGGATTGCGACGGGGCCGGAGTTGTCGAAGGATATCTCGCGGGCAGAGGCGCGGGAGGGGATGCGCGAGGTCCTCGACGGCGAGGTCGATCCGGTGCAGGCGGCGATCTTTCTGATCGCGCTGCGCATGAAGCGGGAGACCGACGACGAGAACCTCGGCATCCTCGATGCGATCCGCGACGCGTCGATCACTGCGACCGCCGATGTCGACGACCTCGTCGATCTCGGCGATCCCTATGACGGCTACGCCCGCACGCTGCCGGCCGCGCCGTTCCTGCCGGCGGTGCTCGCCGCCTGCGGCGTGCCGGCGGTGTCGCACGGCGTCGAGCGCATGGGCCCGAAGTTCGGCGTCACCCATCGCCAGGTGCTGCGTGCGGCCGGCGCGCCGGTCGACCTCACACCGCAACAGGCCGCCGCGCGCATCGCCGATCCGGCGACCGGCTGGTCCTATGTCGATCAGTCCGCGTGGTGCCCGAAGCTGCATGCGCTCACCGACCTGCGCACGCGCATCATCAAGCGCCCCGCGATCACCACCGTCGAGACCGTCACCGGCCCGATTCGCGCGCGCGGCCGCACGCACCTCGTGACCGGCTATGTGCACAAGGCCTATCCCCATATTTACGAGTTGCTCGCACGCGCGAGCGGCTTCGACTCGGCGCTGATCGTGCGCGGCGTCGAGGGCGGCATCACGCCGTCGCTGCGCCAGAGCGGCCGGGTGTTTCGCTTCGAGGGAAATCACGCGCTTCTGGAATCGGCGCTGTCGCCGGCGGACTTCGGCTATCAGGAACCCGTGCGCCCGCCGCCCCTGCCCACCGCGTCGAACGTGGAAACCCCGGAAGACACGCCGCCGACCTTCGACGCCGATGTCGTCGCGATGGCCGCGGCGCAAGCAGGCATCGCCGCGCTTTCAGGCGAACCCGGACCCGTCCGCGATGCGCTGGTGACCGCCGCGGCGCTGTGCCTGTGGCACCTCGGCCGCCACGACAACCTGGAGGTCGCCGCGAACGCGATCCGCGCGACCCTCGATGCCGGCGCCGCCGTGGAACGACTCAGACCGCGCTGATACGCGCACGAAACTCGCGACCATGGCCAGTCTGAAGCTCGACCTCCACGACATCTTCAACCGACACCGGTCGATCGACGACGCACTGCGCGGCATCATCGACGAAGCAGAAGAAAAGCGCATCGCGCTCGTCGAGATCATCCCCGGCAAGGGCAGCGGACAACTGAAGAAGCGGGTCCTGCGCTTTCTCGACCAGCCCGACATCAAGCGGCGCTATCACCGCGTCGAGAAGGACCGCCGCAACCACGGGCGGCTGTTCGTACACTTCCGCTGGTCCTGACGGGCCGACACCCGATCAACGCGTATCGAGCTTCAACTGCGCGCGCAGCCCCTCCCCGCCCGCGCCGGCGATCTCTCCACGGCGTACGAACACCCGTTCCGCCTCGACGCCGCCCGACCGCACCAGCTCGTCCATGACCTGCTGACCGCGCGCGAAGGCAAGCGCGACGAGTTCCTCATCGTCGACGGGCTGGGCAGCGAGCAAGCGGGCGCGCAATGCCGCCTCGGCCTCCGCGACCGCGTCGCCCGCCTCTCCTTGTCCTTGCGCCTGCGATTCCGCCTGCGCCGCAGCGAGCTCTTCACGTAACGCGGCCGCTGCGCCGTCGCCGAAGCGCGCATCGAATGCCGCCGCCAGCGACGGCGCCGCCGCCAGCACGGCCTCGAGCCTGCGCTCGCGCAGCACCGCGTCGTCGGCCTCGTGGTCGGCACGCCCCTGGATCTCGACGATCAGCCGCGGTCTTTCCGCGAGCGCCGCCGCCAGCGGCGCGAACTTCGCGCGCTCTTCGTCCGCCAGCTCCGCGCTGCCGGCCGCGAACTGCGCGTATTCCATCTCCGGCCCGCCGCCGAACACACTGGCGATGAAGCTGAACGGCGCCATCGCGATCTTGGTCAGCGTATTGACCAGCACCTGCCAGACCAGATGACCGAAGCGGAAGGTCGGGTCGTCGATGTCGCCCTCGACCGGCAGGCGGAGGTCGATGCGTCCGTGGCGGTCGCGCAACAGGGACAGCGCCAGCTTCACCGGCAAGCGCAACGCATCCTCGCTGTCGACGCGGTCGCCGAGTTCGAACTGGTCGAACACCGCATGGTTGTCGCCGCGCAGCCGGGTGCCGGCAAGCGTGTAGCGCAGGTCGAGAAAGAGCTTGCCCTGCAGGATCTCGTAGCCGACGAACTTGCCGGCATAGGGCGAAAAATCGGTCATCTCGATATTGGAGAACGCGACCTTCATGTCGAGGTCGGGCGCCTCCGCGAACAGCGCCGCGACGCCGCCGACCTCGGCGCGACCATGACTGCCGACCCTGCCCTCGAGCCGCGTCGTCAACCGCGACGCCGGGTCGGCATCGAGACCGGTGAATTCGCCGCCGAGGCCGTCCATGCGGATCGCGACCGCCGGCCGGATCATCTGGTCGTTGTACAGCAGCGTCGAGCCGTCGACGACGATGCGCTCGATCGTGAACGGAAACTCCGCTGCCCCGCCTGTCTCCGCGACCGCGGTTCCGTCGGGTGCCGCGGCGCCTTCCGGCGGCGCCTCCGATTCCGTCGCGCTGCGCAGCACCCTGGCAATGTTGGTGTCGCCATCGGGATAGATACGAAACGCGGAATCGAGCCCCCGCACTGCGATCTCTTCGACGAACAGACGGTCCGGTTCGAGGTCGAGCGCGATACCGGCGAGCGCGACCTCGTCCCAGGCCAGCACCGGCTCGTCGCGCCCGGCGACCATCACCGCGAGATCCGTGATCGCCGCGCTGCCGCCGATCGACATCAGCGTCGACTGCCCGGGCTGCCCATAGTGCACGTCGAGATCGAAAGACAGCCGTCCGTCCGCAATCTCCGCGGCCAGGGTCTCCGGCATATATGGCTGCGCGATCGGCAGCGGCAGGTCACGGGCCTCGAGCTTGAGTTCGAAGCGCGCCGGGTTCGCCGAGAGGTCGCCGGTCATCGCGATCTGGCCGCCGGCCGCGAGATGGATGACGAAACGGATAAGGTCGCCGTCCTCCTCCGGGCGCGTCGAGAAATGTTCGAGTTCGAGGTCGAGCGGCGTCAGGCGCTGGTCGAAGCGGCGGCCGTCGCGCTCGTCGGTGACGCGCAGTTCGCCGTCGCTCATCCGCAAGGACCCGATCAGTATCGCCGGCAGCGCGGGCTCATCCCCAGCCTCCGCGGACGGTGAACCGCCCGGATCCGGGGGTTGGGTCGGCGTGAACGCCGTCGCAAGATTCAGCGTCCCGTCGGGGCGCAGATGTACATGCGCGAAGGGGTGCGCGATCGCGATCTCGCGCAGCACGATCGCGCGCTCGAACAGCGAGCGCCATTGCAGATTCACGACCAGGTGGCGGAACGAGACCAGCAACGCGCCGTCGGCATCCTTCAGCGCCAGTCCCTCGACCTCGGCAACCAGGGAATAGGGATTGAATCTCAGCTGCTCGATCGTCAGATCGAGGCCGTAGTCTTCGCGCAGGATCTCGACCGCCTGCGAACGCGCGACCGCGGGGAGGATCAGAAAACCGGCGAGGGTGTAGAGCAGCAGCAGGCCGACGACGATCGCGGCCGGGATCCTGTATCGTTGCGACATCGGCGGCGCGGCCTCGTTGCGTCGGGAGGGCAGACCCTCATATTAGCGCAACCGGCCGCGCGCTTGTCACCCGCCTATCCCGCCCGCGATTGACTCCGCAACGAATGCATCAACCCTGAAACCGCCTTGTCGAACAACGGCACTTCCTCCACCAGGCTGGCGGCGCCGCTTCTGAATTCGGCCGCAAGGTCCTGGCGACTCTTCTCGGAGGTCTTCCTCCCCTGGCGGTTCGTGAACAGGTACACGCCGGACACCTGGCTGACCCAGCTCAGGCGTTCGCGGACGCTGCCGCCGTTGGCGTCGCGGAACTCGACCCAGGAACCCAGGGCCAGGTCCTCCACGATCTGCGTGTAGACGTCGTCTATCTCGTCCGCGAGGCCGTCATCATGGCCGCTCAGGGTGATTTCCTCGACATCCAGTTGACCGCTGGCCACCAGCTTCAGGATCTCGTCGCGCTTGCCCGAGGCGAGGTCGATCAGCCCCTCTTCTGCCGGTGAGGCTTCGACAGCGGGCGCTTCGGCAGCGGTCATGGCGTCGGCCTCCGACGCCTCGACGACAGGCGACATCCCGCCGGCCTCGTCGATGCCATCGCCATGCACATCTCCACCCTCCTGCGCCGGCGACGCTTCCCTGCTCACGAACAGGATATCCTCATCCGACCCTTCGGGTACGACTTCCTGGTCCATCAGCTCGACGGCCCTTCTCGAGCCTTCATTGATCGCCTTGCCGTGATAACTGGCCAGTCTCGTCAGGAACTGTTCCTGGATACCCTCGGGCAGTGACAGCGTGGTCATGCCGGCGCGCAGACGATCCAGCAGTCCGGGCAGCATGTTCAGCAAAATCGTCTTGTCCTCGCGCGTCTTTTTCGGGAGCACGCTCCAGATCAGGTCGTCCATCGTGGCCAGTTCCCGTTTCCACGCCGGGCTGTCGACCCCGTCGGTCACATGTACGACGACCAGCAGGTTCTTCCAGTGGTGCGACAGGAATACCCGCACCAGCCGCTGAATGTCCGCATTGCCGATCCTGCGGTCGATCTCATTCTGGACCGCGCTCCTGGCGAGCACCACTTGTTCCCGCCCCTTCAGCAGTTTCGCGGATGCCTCGACATTCGCCTCGATTTCCTGTGCCTGCGCCGCCAGGTATTCGAGAAAGTCCGCATGGAGGCGCTCGAACAGGTCGACGTTGTCCTCGAAGTCCTTTTGAATCGTCGCGACGATGTCCCCGACCTTCTCGTAGAGTCCGTCCTCGCGATCCCGCGCCTCGTTCCAGCCGATGGCCGCATGCGCCAGGGCGTTAAGCAGGCGTCTCGCCGGATGCGACTTTTTGGCGAACAGGGACTTGTCCATCAATGCGACCTTGAGCACCGGGATCTGCAGCTGGCTGATCAGGGCCTTCATCGCATCGGGAACGTCCCTGTCCTCGAAGATGTGGTCGAACAGCATCGCGACGATCTCGATGGTCATGTCGTCGAGATGGCCGAGATGGCCGGAGAACTCGCCGGTCTTCACGGTGCGCACTATATTGGCGACGACAGGGCCATTCGTCTGCGCGCCCGTCATGGCCGGACCCGGGGCATGACCGCTGAACTGTTGCTGCTGGATCATCGTCAGCGCGTTCAGCACGTCGGCGCCGACGATCACGGATCCGCCGCCGCCCGAGAAATCCCCCGGCACCCCGTAACCGGCGGCATGATAGCGCCGGAACATGCCGAAGATATCCGGCTCACCGTCCGCAAAGCCGTCCGCATCCAGCGGACCGTCCACGGGCGCCTGCGTCGTCACTGCGGGACCCGCCCAGCCGCCCGCCGGGTTCTTCCTGGCGCGCAGCGTGATCGTCGGCAGCACGTTGTTGTTGATCAGATACAGATTGATGGCGAGGTAGGCGGTCCGCAGGTCCTCGATGACCTTCTGCTCGAACAGCTTGAGCACGATCAGCCTGACCTTGATCTCGACCTCGAGGACTTCGCAGGCCTTTCTGAAACTGTCGGCGACGACCGCGGGTCCGAAGGGATTGTCGGCGGTCTTGAGATCCGCCACGTCGAGCAGGACGCCGGCGCGCTTGTTCAAGTGAACGATCTCTTCCCGGCAATGATTCTCGGCCTTCGACACCATGTTGGTGACGGCGAGGGTTTCCTCCATGTCCTCGTGATCCACGAGACTCATGCCCGATCCGGCGGAGAGCGACAGGACGCCGGCCCCGCCATCCTTTTCACGCCGGATCAGTTTGTTGCTTTCGGCGAGGAAGTGCTTCCTGAACCCGGCCTCGATGTCCTTGCGCTTGATCCGGATCTCCCGCATCGCATCGAAATAGACCGACTGGATGGCGTCGCTCTCGGCCTTGTCGGCCATGCCGAACAGGGTGTCGTCGGTCCGCTCCATCATCGCGTTCAGCGAGCGCGTCAGATGGTCCGCCATCCTGTCGCGGCAGACCTGCAGCAACTCATAGGGCCTGGACGGTGAATCGGCGCCCTCGCCCTTCGCGAATTTGCCCATCTTGACCACGTTACCGGCGGTGTTGTCCGTCATCTGTCCCTGCCCCTGATCTGCGCATTCCTTTATCGCCAAAATCGGTCAGCAAATACATGAACACATTCACAAACAGACGACATATTCCGGCAAGACCGGCGGCCATGCGCTGGATCGCTGCCGCGATCTGTCGATAAGCAGGATATGAACACCGCCGACAGGATCACCGCAGAATCCCCCGACGAGACCGCCGCGCGCTGGGTCAGCGAGGTCACGGGCCTCGTGTCACCCCCGGAGATCAGCGCGAGGATCCTCGAACTCGCTCGCTCGCCCGACAGCTCGGCCGCGGAGATCGCCCGGGTCATCAGCCACGACCCGAACCTGACCGCGCGACTGCTGAAACTCGTCAACAGCGCCCTGTACGGCTTCCCGAAGAAGATCGATACGGTGTCCCGCGCGATCTCCATCGCGGGTACCCGCGAGCTCTACAACCTGGTCATCGCGGTCACCGCGATCCACTCCTTCTCGAATATCCCCCTGACGCTCGTCAATATGGACACCTTCTGGCGTCACAGCATCTTCTGCGGCATCCTCGCCCGTGAACTCGGGCGGCGCTGCCGGGTGCTGCACCCCGAACGCATGTTCGTCGCGGGGTTGCTGCATGATGTCGGCAGTCTCGTGTGTTTCTACCAGGCGCCGGCACAGTCGCGGGACCTGCTCCTGGTCGCGCAGGGGAATGAGGACAATCTGTGCGCGGCGGAACGGCGGGCCTTCGGCTTCAGCCATGCAGACCTCGGCGGCCGGCTGCTCGAGACCTGGTCGATGCAGGCCTCGGTCATCGACGCGGTGCGCCATCACCATGCCCCGGAAGCAGCGGAAGGCAGCCAGCTCGAGGCATGGATACTCCATCTCGCCGACCGGCTCGCGAACCGCTCGCAGTTAGGGGCGTTGCTGGAGCGGGCGGAGGATCACGGGGATACGGAAACCGCCGCCTGGGAGGCGCTGGGCATATCGCCAGGGCCGGAAGGTGAAGAGCGCATCATTGGAGACGCCGGCAATCAGTTTACCGACATCGTCAGTACCCTGTTACCGCGGGGAAAGCACGACCGGCGACCGCATCACGCCGTGCCGGCCACCCAGCGGAACGCCGAAAAACCCTGACAAATCATTAAGTTGGCGCGCCCGGAGAGATTCGAACTCCCGACCCTCAGGTTCGTAGCCTGATACTCTATCCAACTGAGCTACGGGCGCATTGTGCGGGGAAAGCGGGTAATTATCCGGGGGCTTGCTTGTGGTGTCAAGGCGGCCACTGCCGTGTAGCACATGGGCCTATCAGCGTGATTCACCTGCTGTTTCTGCGATCTCAAACGGCATCATCGATATCGCTCAGGGGTTCAGGGCGATAGCTGCGTCGTCATCACGACATGCATCGGCATTGTCACCGCCCGCTGCTTCAATCGCGAACCGGGTTCGCGCCAATATGTCTCCAAGAGGTGCAGCATCCGCCATGGCCTCGGCACGGCTGATTACTGCCGCTGCCGCTGTCGGACAGCCCTGCTTCAACAATATGTGCGCCAGGTTATTGTACCCCGCCACCGACTCCGCCAATCCGAGTGAGCGGCGCAAAGCCAATTCCGCGGCGTGCAGATCCCCCAGGGCATAACTGGTATTGGCCAGTGCCTGCCAAGGGAGAGGGTGTTCCGGCCAGCGGCGGGTCGCGGCCTCATAGCTCATTGCCGCCAGCGGTGTCTGTCCCAACTCCTCAAAATCACTGGCGGCCCGCAACCAGGTATTGATCCGGGCTGTGACCGGTGGGTTTTCTGGCAACACTGCGACCATGGCCCAGTTACCGGCCCTGGACCAGGTGCCCTGAAAGCGGATCCGGTTCATGCGTAAACGTTCATCGGTGCCTGAACGCAACAGCAAGGTATCCGAGGGTGCATCGTATCCAATCAGCACCGCGTAATGCCATTGCGGAAATATCCTAAGACCCAGGTTTTGCATAACCAGCACCGGCGTGCCGGCCGCGACTTCGGCAAGCAAGTCGTCGAGACTTCCCTCTAAAATATATGGTATGCGGTCATGACGGCGGGTCGCAGCAATGATTTCCGCTTGCAGGCTGCCCTTGCGGCCCGGCAGGTAGATTTGGGGCGTCAGTTCATCGGGGGTAACCGCCAGGCCATTGGCGCCCAGCACCATTGCCAGAGCCGCAGGCCCGCACTGGTACTCGGCCTGTGGAAAAAAGGGGGTGGCGGCGAGTTCGACCGATTCGACTGGCAAACTATAGTCCAGCAGACGTGGCCCGCTGGCGCAGCCAGCGAGGGCCAGGATCAGAACAATGTACAGATGCTTCAAATTTTATGGGTTATGTTGGTAATGCCGAGTATTTCCAGCAGCAGCAGGATTAGAAGGACACCGATCACGACACCAATGGTGCTGCTGCCAGCAGGCGTGTTCTGGATATTGGCGGCCAGTTGCTGAAGCTGGCTGTCGGTCATGGACGCCACGCGTTCGGCAGCCATGGCCGGATCCACGCCCATGGCTTCCATCTGGCTGCGAACCTCTTCGCGAGCCATGAAGGTCTCCACCAGTTCGACCCGGGAGCTGCGCTCATCCTGATCGAGTAGTTGCTGTGTGCCAACCATGTCTGCGTGCAAGGTCATGGGAGAAACCACAATGGCGGCGGACAAAATACAGCTGATGACGAATCGATTTATCATAGGTTTCTTCCCGTTCTGTATCACTGATATGGAAAGCAGCATTGCTTTCACCTGTTGCTGCAACGAGTTCAGTATTACCCCCCGTGGCGAGATCCTCTGTGCGGTAAAGTACATATCAATTACCCGGGCGAATGCGGTCAGCGCGAACATCACCTCTTCAGATAATCGGGCCGCCGGCCAGGATGCCGGCGGCCCATCCTTCCCTACGCGACCTTGCTGCGCTCGACCGGATCGTCGCGGACGATCACGGTGCGGGCGACCGGCGTGATCTCGTCGGCCGGCAGGCCTGCGCGGCGTGCATGCTCACGAATCGCAGCGCCGTTGACGGCCTCGTAGATGCACAAGGTGCCGAGTGTGCCGTCGTCTTCCTGGACGACATAGCTGCGGATCCAGCGCACGCGATCCGGCATCTCGATGTTGCCGACCAGACGTGACCTGGCCGCTGCCTGCTCGAGTTCAGACGGGGACTTCCACGCAGCGCGGCGACGAATGATGTAAAGGTTCATGGCACTCTCCTCTGTTGTTGACAGGTGGTTGATAATCATGGATCAGGATTGCGCAGTCCGGCGGTCTGTGGTCCTGCCACCAACACGCGGAACCAGCATCGGAACTGTCTTGCGATAGGCCTCATACTCCGGGTGCGCATCGACCAGGTCGCGCTCTTCGAGTCGAATCGCGATCAGGATGTACGCGGTGGTCATGAGCGCGAACACGAGATGCGCAACAGTCATCACCGGCGTCGCCCAGAATGCGATCAGCCAGCCGACATACAGCGGGTGGCGCATCAGCCGGTACGGACCCGGCGTGCGGAACGCCAGCGGCGTGTACTCGCGGCCACGGAAATACAGCCAGACCTGGCGCAGGCCGAACAGGTCGAAGTGATTGATCAGAAACGTCGACACCAGCACCAGCGTCCAGCCGAACACGAACAGGCTGTACAACACGATCTGCGCGGCTGGATCAGATACCGACCAGACGACGACACCGATCGGCTGCCAGAACGCGAACAGCGCAATCAGCGCGAGACTCGAAAACAATACATAGGTGCTACGCTCGGCCGGCTTCGGCACGATGCGCGTCCACCAGCGCTTGAAGGCAGGTCGCGCCATCACACTGTGCTGTACCGCGAACAGGCCAAGCAGGCCGAGATTCACCAGCAGCGCGTAACCGAGCGACGAAACCGGCGCGGAATCGATCGACTTCGGCACGCCGAGATTACCGACGAAGCCGGCGGCGTACAGGAACGTGCCGAAGAAGATCGCGTAGCTGATCACCCCGTAGATCAATATCGAAATGCGTTTCATGTCGGTGCCTCCTCTGTGGGTTTCCGGGATTCGCGGGACCGCAGCGGTCTTCGCGTCCACGGGTAGGAGACTACGGGGCGCCGGTAACGGGATGATGTCGGGGCGGTAACAGTGTGTATCCGTTTGTATCCGGCCGGGTCTATAATGAGCGCACCGGATCGGGCGGAGAGCAATGGTGTCTGATGAGGGACGGATACTGATCGTCGAGGACGATGCCGACGTTCGCGGCATGCTCGGCGACTATCTCTCGGGGCACGGCTTCGAGGTCGCGCTGTGCGACTGCGGCCAGGCGATGCGGGCGTGTATCGCGGACAAGCTGCCGGAT
Source organism: Chromatiales bacterium (assembly GCA_050486285.1). GTDB lineage: Bacteria > Pseudomonadota > Gammaproteobacteria > SZUA-140 > SZUA-140 > JAITWN01. The sequence continues at coordinate 49,636 of JBJHCZ010000012.1, read as the reverse complement.
GTCGTGCTGCTCGACCTCCATCTCCCCGGTGAGGACGGCCTGAGCCTCGCCCGCTTCCTGCGCGAACGCTACCCGGTCGGTATCATCATGGTCACCGGCGCCGGCGACCTGGTCGATCGCGTCGTCGGCCTCGAGGTTGGCGCCGATGACTATGTCACCAAGCCGTTCGATCCGCGCGAGCTGCGCGCACGCGTACGCAGCGTGATGCGGCGCCTGCGCACACGCGAGGGCGCGCCCGATAGCGGGACGGCCCGCACGACCACGGTCGGCCGTTGCGTGCTCGATCTCGATGCCCGCCGCCTGCTCGACACTGCAGGCAACGAGATCCCGCTGACCGCGATGGAGTTCGACCTGCTCAAGGTGTTCGTGACGCACCCGAACCGGGTGCTGTCGCGCGACGAATTGCTGACCCTGACCCGCAACCGTGAATGGGAGCCGTTCGACCGCTCGATCGACATCCGCATCGCGCGCCTGCGGCGCAAGATTGAACCCGACCCCGACAAACCCGGCGTGATACGCACGATCCGCGGCGCCGGCTACATGTTCGTACCCGCCGCTGCGGGATTGTAACCGGATCGTTTCAATCGTTGCGGGCGGGTAACGATGGCTGCGCGACGACAAGACCGGGGCTAGACTGATCGATATGAACGATCGACGACCCGCAACACCCGCCGGCAACCCCGCTGAGGGCGAGACCGATGCCGAGGCCCGCGACCGCACCGTGTCGGCGCTCAGCCGCGCCGCACTCGCGGTCTCGCGCGTCGGCGGCGATCGCATCCTCGCCGACCTGCTCCATCACCTGACCGCGATCCTCGGCGCCGATATCGCCTTCATCGCGGTCTATGCGAGCCACGATCCGCCGCTGATGCGCACGCTCGCGCTGGTGATCGACGACGCCATCGCATCGAACGTCGACTACGAACTCGCAGGCACGCCCTGCGAACAGGTCGTCGGCCAGGAGTTTCGTTACTACTCGGGCGACCTGCTCCAACGTTTCCCCAGCGATGCGATGCTGCCGGAGCTTTCGATCGAGACCTACGCGGCCTTCCCGCTCTACGACACGGAACACCAACCACTCGGGCTGCTCGCCGTGCTGTCGCGCGGCGCGATGCACGATGTGCCGCTGATCGAGTCGATGCTGAAGATCTTCGCCGCGCGTGTCACCGGCGCAATCGAGCAGAAGCGCGCCGACGAACGCCGCGGCCGTCTCGAGGCGCAACTCAGGCAGGCACAGAAGATGGAGGCGATCGGCCACCTGACCGGCGGCATTGCGCACGACTTCAACAATATCCTGACCAGCGTCATGGGGCATATCACGCTGGCCGCGGAACGCGAGGCGACCGGGTCTGACCCGCGCCTGCGCCGTCATCTCGACCAGGCGCAATTGTCCTGTGAACGCGCGCGCGACCTGATCCGGCAGATGCTGACCTTCAGCCGCGGCGGGCGCGGCGAGGCACGTCCGCTCGACCTCGCCGCCCGTCTACGCGAATCGATCCGCTTGCTGCGCTCAACGCTGCCGACGACGATCGAGCTCGACACCGTAATCGCCAATGATCTGCCCGCGGTGGTGATTGATCCGGTGCATGTCGACCAGATCCTGCTGAACCTCTGCATCAACGCCCGCGACGCGATGAGCGGCGCCGGCACGATCCGCATCGACGCCGCGCGCTCCGCGATCACGGACGCTGCGTGCGTATCGTGCCGCGCGCCGGTCAACGGTGAACTGGTCATATTATCGGTGTCGGACTGCGGTCCCGGAATAGACCCCGCGATCATCGACCGGATGTTCGAGCCGTTCTTCAGCACCAAGGAGGTCGGCAAGGGCAGCGGCATGGGACTCGCGACGGTGCACGGCATCGTCCACGAGCATGGCGGGCATATCCTCGTCGACACTGCACCCGGGACCGGTGCAGTATTCCGGATCCTGATGCCGGTGTTCGCGGGCGATGCCAGCGGCGAGTTAGCGGTCGGTGAAGACACGCGCGCCGATACACTGCAGACTCGCCTGCGCGGCCGGGTACTGGTCGTCGAGGACGATACTTCGGTCGGCGAGTTCATGCGCGAGTTGCTCGAATACCGGAGTCTCGAGGTTACGCTCGTCCCGGGCGGCGTCGAGGCATGGGAACGGTTTCGCGCGGCGCCGGACGCGTTTGACCTCGTCATCACCGACCAGACCATGCCGCGGCTCGGCGGTCTCGATCTCGCGCGAAGGATGCACGAACTGCGCGCGAATCTCCCGGTCGTGCTCTACTCGGCCTATCTCGAAGGTATCGACCCGCGTACCCTCGCCGCTGCAGGCATCACGGAAACGCTCGCGAAACCGGTCGATCCGCGGCGGTTGCTCGAGATCCTGCATGCCCGGCTCCCCGGGTGATACGAGGCGCGAATCGCCACGCGGAACAGACCATGTGCGGAAGATTCTATCTTGACAGGCCCGGATCGCTCGCCGCGACATTTGGTGTGACCCGTGACACGGTGATCTTCGACGCGCTCGCGCCCCGCTACAACATCGCGCCTTCACAGCAGATTGCCTCAATCCGCCAGGAGGACGGCGAGCGCGCGGCGTGCTTGCTGCGCTGGGGCCTGATCCCGGCATGGTCGAGAGAACCGGCAACGAAATACAGCACGATCAACGCGCGCGCGGAAACGGTCGCCGAGAAGCCTGCATACCGATCGGCATTCCGCTCACGTCGCTGCCTGATCCCGGCGACCGGATTCTACGAATGGCGGCAGACCAACGGCAAGCAACCGTACCGGATCGGGTTACCACACGGAGAACCGTTCGCGTTCGCGGGATTGTGGGAACGGTGGACCGGGGATGAAGTCATCGAGTCCTGCACGATCATCGTCACCGCAGCGAACGACGCAATGCGGGCGATCCACGACCGCATGCCGGCAATCCTTGACGCCGCCGACTACGACCTGTGGCTGGACCCCGTGATCCGCGACCGTGACTGCCTGCTGCCGCTGCTCGCCCCCTGGCGCGGCGAAATTGATATCCGAGCGGTTTCGAAACGGGTCAACAATCCCCGCAACGATGATCCCGGCTGCCTCGCAGCGGTGGGTGAATGAGCCATCGAAGGAATGGCGGAGAGAGAGGGATTCGAACCCTCGATGGAGTTTTTGACCCCATACTCCCTTAGCAGGGGAGCGCCTTCGACCGACTCGGCCATCTCTCCGGAGAATTGAACAGGCAATGATACACGACCCGGCGGCCTCCCGCGAGTCACCCCCGCGGGTCGGGCCAGGCGCCGCCGAGGAGCGCGATGCCGTGGGCGCCATGATGCATCGCGGTATCGAGCAGGGCCGGCGTCATGCCGCCGAGGGCATAGACCGGCAGCGGGCGATCCTGCGCCAGTGCCGCGAAACGTTCCCAGCCGAGTCCCGTCGCCTCGGGATGGGTCGGGGTCGGCAGCACCGGCGACAGCAGCGCATAGCTTGCGCCCAGTGCCGCCGCGCGCGCGAGTTCATCGGCGTCATGACAGGACGCGCCCCAGAAACCCTGTGCCGGCGCCGCATCGAGCGCCCTCAACCGCGCCGACGACAAGTGGACGCCGTCGGCGCCGGCGTCGCGCGCGATCTCCGCTGCGGCATTGACGAGGACGCGCGCGCCGACCGCGCGCGCCCGCGTGACGACCTCTCGGGCGAAGGCGCGCAACTGCGTCGCGCTGTAATCCGGTTCACGCACCTGGATCAGACGCAGGCCGCCGGCCAGCGCGACATCGAGACGGCGCAGGAAATTCGCCTCGCCGAACTTCGCGGCCGCGGTGATCGCGAGTACCGGCGGCAGGCATAGCGCGCGCAGGATCGCGTCGTTCGCCGGCAGCAATGGCGCTACGCCGGGCGCCGCGGGATCGACCCAGACGAGGCGCTGCCCTTCGCGCCCGCGCGGCTCGCCGTCCCAGGCGCAGACGCGCCGGCAATGCAGGCGCACGCGCCGCTCGGGATAGTCAAAGCTACGGGTGATCCAGGGATGGATCACGGTGGGCGTGATATCCAGCTCTTCGTCGAGCTCACGCGCGAGCGAGGCATCGACGGTCTCGCCGGGATCGACCTTGCCGCCGGGGAACTCCCAGTAGCCGGCCCAGGGCTTGCCGGCAGGACGATCGGTGAGCAGCACGCGGCCATCCGCGCGCCGGAGCACGGCGACGGCGATGTCGAATACGGGGGTCATGGACGGATTATACCCGAGGCGCCCGAGGGACAGGGCCTGGCAGTGACTTCAGCAAGCGGCCAAAGGCGATACGCAGGCTCGCGCATACGCGAGTCTGGAAGGCCGGATTGAGGTTGGTCGAAAAGGGGAAGTAAAAGGACGATCCGCGACGTCGTCGCGCTCAGCCCTGCGCCTGTCCCTGCGGCGGTATATCTTTTTCTTTTTGGATCCGCTGATAAATCTCTTCTCGATGCACCGACACATGCTTCGGTGCATTGACTCCGATCCTCACCTGGTTGCCGCGCACGCCGAGCACCGTTACCGTCACTTCATCGCCGATAATCAGTGTCTCGCCCACACGACGCGTCAAGATCAACATCACCCTGTCTCCTTACGAGTCCTGCCTTCCGTGGCACCTTGTCGATATCCGCCATCCCTGTCCCGCTATCATCGGCGCTTTGTTTTGAAACTTAAAGCCCCGCACATCCTTAGGAAAAGTGCGATATTCGTATTCCCTGGCCTGCCTCAGTTGCGGGCGGTCTCCGTGGCCTGGTCGAGTCCGAACGCGGCATGCAGCGCGCGCACGCCGAGCTCGAGATATTTTTCGTCGACGACGACCGAGATCTTGATTTCCGACGTCGAGATCATGCGGATATTGATCGCCTCCGCTGCCAGCGCCTGGAACATCCGGCTGGCGATGCCGGCGTGCGAGCGCATGCCGACGCCGACCAGCGAGATCTTGACGATCCGGTTATCGCCGGTGACCTGGCGCGCGCCGAGCTCGCCGGAGATGCGCTGCAGGATCGCCAGCGCCTTGTCGTAGTCATTGCGGTGCACCGTGAACGTGAAATCGGTCGTCCTGTCCTCGGCGACGTTCTGCACGATCATGTCGACCTCGATGTTCGCGTCGGCGACCGGACCGAGGATACGGCTGGCGACGCCGGGCTGGTCCGGCACGCCGAGCACGGTGAGCTTGGCCTCGTCGCGATTGAATGCGATCCCCGATATCAGCGCCTGTTCCATGCCCTCTTCCTCGTCTGTGATCAGCGTGCCCGGCCCGTCCTCGAACGAGGACAGGACCCTGAGCGGCACCTTGTACTTGCTGGCGAACTCGACCGAACGGATCTGCAACACCTTCGCGCCGAGGCTCGCCATCTCGAGCATCTCCTCGTAGGTCACGCGGTCCAGCCGCTTCGCCTCCGGCACCACCCGCGGATCGGTGGTATAGACGCCGTCGACGTCGGTATAGATCTGGCACTCGTCCGACTTCAATGCCGCGGCCAGCGCAACCGCGGTGGTGTCCGATCCGCCGCGACCCAGGGTCGTGATGTTGCCGTTGTCGTCGACGCCCTGGAAGCCGGCGACGACGACGACGCGACCGGCATCGAGATCGCGATGTATGCGCGCGCTGTCGATCTCGACGATGCGCGCCTTGTTATGGGCGCTGTCGGTGCGGATGTGCACCTGCGCGCCGGTGTACGAATGCGCCGGGCAACCGCGCTTCTCGAGCGCGATCGCGAGCAGTCCGATCGTGACCTGCTCGCCGGTCGACAGCACGACGTCGAGCTCGCGCGGCGGCGGCTGCGCCGAGATCTCCTTCGCGAGCGCGAGCAACCGGTTGGTCTCGCCGCTCATCGCCGATACGACGACGACGAGGCGGTCGCCGCGACGACGCGCCTCGGCGACCTTGTCGGCGACGTTTTCGATATGACGCGGCGTCGCGACCGAGGTCCCGCCATACTTCTGGACGATCAGGGCCATGCTCAGGGTTCCCGGGCGGGTCTCGGTGCGGACAGGATCATCAGGGCATTCTAGCACGAGGCGGAAATCGCAATCGGGGCGCCCTCAGGCCCCGAGACGGGTCCTGATCCAGCCCTCGACCGAGGCAAGCGCCGTATCGAGCGCGGAGGGGTCGCTGCCGCCGGCCTGGGCCATGTCGGGACGCCCACCGCCCTTGCCGCCGACCTGGGCGGCGACGTGGTTCGCGAGTTCGACGGCCGGAATTCTCTCACTAAAATCACGGGTAACGCCGGCCACCAGGCTGACCTTGCCATCGCGGACCGTCGCCAGCACGACGGCGGCCTGTCCGAGCTTGTTCTTCAACTGGTCGGCCATGTCGCGCAGGGTCTTCGGATCGGCGTCGTCGAGGCGCGCGGAGAGCACCTTGCAGCCGCCGACCTCGACCGCGCCGGAGGCGAGATCTCTGCCGGCGCCGCTCGCGAGCATGCCCTTGAGCTTCTCGATGTCCTTCTCGTACTGGCGGCTGCGCTCGAGCAGTTGCTGCACGCGGGCGAGTACCTCGCCGCGCGCGCCCTTGACCAGCGCCGCGACGCGATCGAGCTGGCGCTCGTTGTCGGCGATGAAGCGCAACGCGCCCTCGCCGGTCACCGCCTCGATGCGGCGCACGCCGGCCGCGATGCCGGTCTCCGACACGATCTTCAGCACGCCGATGTCGCCGGCGCGGTTCACATGGGTACCGCCGCACAGCTCCTTCGAGAAGTCGCCGATCGTCAGTACGCGCACGCTGTCGCCGTACTTCTCCCCGAACAGCGCCATCGCGCCCGATTCACGCGCCTCGTCGAAGCTCATGACCGCGGTCAGGACCGGCTCATTCGCGCGAATCTGCGCGTTGACGAGGGCCTCTATGTCATCGAGCTGTTCGCGCGTGAGGGGCTCGAAGTGTGAGAAGTCGAAGCGCAGGCGCTCGGGTTCGACCAGCGAGCCCTTCTGCGTGACATGCTCGCCGAGCAGCCGGCGCAGCGCTGCGTGCAGCAGATGCGTTGCCGAGTGATTCAGCGCGGTCGCGCGCCTGAGCGCATGATCGACCTCTGCGTCGACGCGATCTCCGGCCTTGAGGCGTCCGCGAATGACCTTGCCGAGATGCAGATAGGCGCCGCCCGGCAGCTTGCGCGTATCCCGGACCTCGAACTCGGTCTGGCCGGCGCTGATGCGCCCGCGATCGCCGACCTGGCCGCCGGATTCGGCGTAGAACGGCGTCTGGTCGAGCACGATCGCACCCTCCTCGCCTTCGCCGAGCGCATCGACCGGCTGCCGGTCGCGATACAGCGCCTCGATCCGGCTGCGGTCCTCGAGCCGGTCGTAGCCGGTGAACTCGCTCGCCGCGCCGCCGTCGGGCGTGTCGCCGTAATCGGCCTGGAACTGGCCGGCGGCACGGGCGCGCTCGCGCTGCGCCGCCATCGCGCGTTCGAAGCCGTCCATGTCGATGCCGAGCCGGCGCTCGCGTGCGATGTCCGCGGTCAGGTCGACCGGGAAGCCGTAGGTATCGTAGAGCCGGAACACGGTCTCGCCCCCGATCACGCCGCCGGGCTTGAGGCCGGCGATGTCCTGCTCGAGGATCTGCATGCCCTGCTCCAGCGTCTCGGCAAAGCGCTCCTCTTCCTGACGCAACACGCGCTCGATCTGCGCCTGCATGCGCGTCAGCTCGGGATAGGCATCGCCCATCTCGCGCGCGAGCGAGGCGACGAGCTGGTGAAAAAACGTCCCCTGGATGCCGAGGCGATGGCCGTGACGCACCGCGCGACGAATGATGCGACGCAGCACATAGCCGCGGCCCTCGTTCGACGGGATCACGCCGTCGACGATCAGGAACGCGCTCGAACGAATGTGGTCGGCGATGACGCGCAGCGACGGCTGGCCGCTGTCCTTTATGCCGGCGAGCGCGGCGGCGTCGCGGATCAGGTGGCGGAACAGGTCGATGTCGTAATTGCTGTGCACGCCCTGGATCACCGCGGCGAGGCGTTCGAGGCCCATGCCGGTGTCGACCGACGGCTTCGGTAGCGGCGTCAGCTCGCCGCCGGCGTCGCGGTTGTATTGCATGAAGACGAGGTTCCAGATCTCGACGTAGCGGTCACCGTCGGCCTCGGGACTGCCCGGCGGGCCGCCCGCGACCTCGGGGCCGTGGTCGTAGAAGATCTCGCTGCACGGACCGCAGGGACCGGTGTCGCCCATCGACCAGAAGTTGTCGTCGCCGGCGATGCGCGCGAAACGCGCCTCGGGGATGCCGACCTCCTTCAGCCAGACCTCGGCGGCCTCGTCGTCGTCGATGTAAACCGTGATCCACAGCCGTTCCGGCGACAGGCCGAGTTCCCTGGTCAGGAACTCCCACGCGTAATGGATCGCCTCGCGCTTGAAATAGTCGCCGAAGCTGAAGTTGCCGAGCATCTCGAAGAAGGTATGATGGCGCGCGGTATAGCCGACGTTCTCGAGGTCGTTGTGCTTGCCGCCGGCGCGCACGCAGCGCTGCGAACTCGCCGCGCGCGTGAATTTGCGCGACTCGCGGCCGAGGAACACGTCCTTGAACTGGACCATGCCGGCGTTCGTGAACAGCAGCGTCGGGTCGTTCGCGGGCACCAGCGGGCTGCTGGCGACGACCTCGTGGCCGTGGCGGCGGAAGTACTCGAGGAACTGACTGCGGATGTCTGCGCTGCTGGTCATCTGTCGTGTCTGGTCAGGTTCATTGTTCATCGCCGAGCGCGGCGAGCACCTGCGCCTCGGTGAAGCCCCGGGAACGCAAAAAACGCGCCTGGCGGGCGCGTTCATGATAATCGCCGGGGATCTCGTCGCCGAAGCGCTTGCTGCGCGCCGCGCGTGCGACCGCCGCCCATTCCTTGTCCGCCTGCCCGAGCAGCAGCGCGCTGGTTGCCTTGTCGATGCCGCGCTGGCGCAGATCCTGCGCGATGCGCAACGGCCCCTGCCCGCGCGCCAGCCGCGCTTCGACGAAGGTCTCGGCGAAGCGGCGATCGCTGAGCAGGCCTTCGCCGATCAGCGCCGCGATCACGGCCTCGCGGCTGTCCTCGTCACCGACCGCCTTCGCGCGCAGCTTCGCCCGCAATTCATCGACGGAGTGATCGCGCCGCGCGAGCAGGTCGAGCGCGCGCCGCCGGACTTCCGCGCGCGGATCCCCGCCCTCCGACTCCCGCAATGCCGTCCGCGTCAGGCCTCGGCCTCGACTTCGGTCTCAGCCTCGGCGCCGCGCCGCACCGGGGTCGTCAGCAGCTTCGCCCGGATCTCGCCCTCGATCTGCTTCGCGGTCTCCGGATACTGCTTCAGGTACTCGCGCACGTTTTCCTTGCCCTGGCCGATGCGCTCGCCGCCGTAGCTGTACCAGGCGCCGGACTTGTCGACGATGCCGCACTGCACGCCGAGGCCGATGATCTCGCTCTCGCGCGACACCCCCTCGCCGTAGAGGATGTCGAACTCCGCCTGCTTGAACGGCGGCGCGACCTTGTTCTTGACGACCTTGACGCGGGTCTCGCTGCCGACGACCTCGTCGCCCTTCTTGATCGCGCCGGTGCGGCGGATGTCGAGGCGCACCGAGGCATAGAACTTCAGCGCGTTGCCGCCGGTCGTCGTCTCGGGGTTGCCGAACATGACGCCGATCTTCATGCGGATCTGGTTGATGAAGATCACCATCGTGTTCGAGCGCTTGATGTTCGCGGTCAGCTTGCGCAGCGCCTGCGACATCAGGCGTGCGTGCAGGCCCATGTGCGAGTCGCCCATCTCGCCCTCGATCTCGGCCTTCGGCGTCAGCGCCGCGACCGAGTCGATGACGACGACGTCGACCGCGCCGGAGCGCACCAGCATGTCGGTGATCTCGAGCGCCTGCTCGCCGGTGTCAGGCTGGGAGACCAGCAGGTCGTCGACGTTGACGCCGAGCTTCTCGGCGTAGGACGGGTCGAGTGCGTGCTCGGCGTCGATGAAGGCCGCAGTGCCGCCCGCCTTCTGGGCCTCGGCGATGACCTGCAGCGTCAGCGTGGTCTTGCCGGAGGACTCGGGGCCGTAGATCTCGATGACGCGCCCGCGCGGGAGGCCGCCGATGCCGAGCGCGATGTCGAGGCCGAGCGAGCCGGTCGAGATCGTGCCGATGTCGCGCACGACGTCGCCGTCGCCCATGCGCATCACCGAGCCCTTGCCGAACTGCCGCTCGATCTGGCTCAGGGCCGCGCCCAGTGCCTTCCGCTTGTTCTCGTCCATCGATCTCTCCCCGGATTGACCTGATTCACCTGAAATATGCGTTTCGAACCGTCGGGATTATCCCACAGGATGACCCGGCAGTCCTAGCCCCGCGCGGGCGCACGGCAGATTAACAGCGCGATTCCTAAGCCTTCCTCGGCGCAACGCTCAGCCGATCGGCCAGGACGCGCGCCGCGTGTAGCGCACGCCGCCCGGAACCGGCGTCGATTCGATCAGTGCATGGCTGTCCGGCCGCCAGTGCAGCGGCTCGCCGTGCGGCAGCGACGGCCGGCGACGGACCTTGCGCAGCAAGGTCATGTGCGCGCGAAACGGCCGCGATTCAAGCGCCAGCCCGCAGGCCGCGAGCCGTTCGCGCAACGCGCCGACCAGCGCGGCGAGCGCGGGCGGCGTCTCGCGCGCGCCGAGCCATAGCACCTGCGACTGCCGCCACCATGAGAGGCGATCAAGCACGAGTTCGAATGGCTCGGCGCGCGCGCCCGCCGCGGCGTCCTCGACACAGCCGAGCTGCCGCTCGGGGACATCGCCGAGAAAGACGAGGGTCAGATGAAGATTTTCGCCCGGCACCGCGCGACCGGCGCGAACCGGCAGCGCCGGCAGGATTGTCCGCTCGATGCGCTCGCGCAGCGCGTCGTCGGGCCACAGCGCCAGGAACAGGCGGCGGACCGGCGCGCGGTCCCCGCCGTCGTCACTGCCAGCGCTCAAGGAGTCCCAGCAGGCCGCTCAGGGACGCGATGACCGCCTGCCAGCGCACCGCGGTGCGGTTGCCGGTGAAATGATCGGTGCGGCTCAGCACGACCCGGCCGGCAACCGCCCAGGCGAGACAGACGGTGCCGACCGGTTTGCCCGGCACGTCGCCGCCGGGGCCGGCGATACCGCTGATCGCGAGGCTGACCTGGGCCTGGCTGTAGCGCAGCGCGCCCTCGGCCATCTCGCGGACGACCTCATCGCTGACGGCGCCGTAACGGGACAGCGTCTCGGCGCGCACGCCGAGCATCTCGCTCTTGGACTGATTGCTATAGCAAACGAAGCCGCGCTCGAACCACTGCGAGCTGCCGGACACCGAGGTCACGATCTGCGCGACCCAGCCGCCGGTACAGGACTCGGCGGTCGCCAGCATCAGCTTGCGCTCGAGCAGGCCCTCGCCGACGCGCATTGCCAGATTTTTCAGATCTTTTTCCATGTCCGGTATAATCGTCGGGCAGATTGGGGTCAGACCCCTTTTTACTCCGGCAGCACCGCCGCTTGCAATTGCATCGGCGTAAATAAACAGACCGTTTGCCAACCTTGTCCAGCAATCTGACCGGCTACCTGAACACGCTGTTCCTGCGCATCGCGCCCCAGCACCGCCTGTCCCGCTGGGTGCGCTGCCTGACGCGCGTTCGCCGACCGTGGCTCAAAGACCGGCTGATCCGCGCCTTCATGCGCCGTTTCCGGGTCGACCTGTCGATCGCCGAGGAGCCGGATCCGGCCGCCTACCCGGATTTCAACAGCTTTTTCACTCGCGCGCTGAAGCCGGGGGCGCGGCCGGTGGTCTCCGGCCCCGGCGAGATCGCGATCCCGGTCGACGGCGCGGTCAGCCAGTGCGGTCCGATCGACGGCGACCGCCTGATCCAGGCCAAGGCGATCGACTACCGGGTCGCGCCGCTGCTCGGCGGCTCGGACGCGCTCGCCTCGAAGTTCACCGGCGGGTCGTTCGCGACGCTGTACCTGTCGCCGCGCGACTATCACCGGATCCACATGCCGGTCGACGGTACGCTGCGGGCGATGCACTACGTCCCGGGGCAGCTGTTCAGCGTCAACGACTACTCGACGCGCCATGTGCGCGGGCTGTTCACGCGCAACGAACGCCTGGTGACGGTGTTCGACACCGCGGCCGGGCCGATGGCGCTGGTCCTCGTCGGCGCGATCTTCGTGTCCGGGATCGAGACGGTGTGGGCCGGCGAGGTCTCGGCCGCGCGTCCGTTCGGCGATTGCGCGCCGGACGCCGATGGCCGCCCGCCGGCCATTGCCCTCGCGCGCGGCGACGAGCTCGGCCGCTTCAACATGGGCTCGACGGTCATCGTGCTGTTCGGCCGCGACCGTGTCGAATGGTCGCCCGCGATCGCGCCCGGCGCGCCGATCCGCATGGGCGAACTGCTCGCAAAGACATCGGGGTCAGAGTAGACCAGCTCTACTCTGACCCCGATGATCGCCCGTCAGGTCCTGTCCAGGCTGAAGGCGAGCACCTCGTCGAGCGAGCGCGCGCCGACGGCAAGCATGACGAGACGATCGAGGCCGAGGGCGACGCCGGCGCAGGACGGCAGGCCGTGCGCGAGCGCGGCGAGCAGGCGTTCATCGGCGGGCACGTCCGGCAGGCCGGCGGCGCGGCGGTATTCGCGGTCCCGCGCGAAGCGCGCGCGTTGCTCGGCCGCGTCGCCGAGTTCGTGATAGCCGTTCGCGAGCTCGATGCCATCTATATAGAGCTCGAAGCGCTCGGCGACCAGCGGCTCGGCGGGGCGGACGCGGGCGAGCGCGGCCTGGCTCGGGGGGTAGTCGTGGACGAAGACCGGTCGCGCGACGCCGAGACCGGGCTCGATCAAATGGGTCAGCAACAGATCGAGCCAGCCGTCGCGTGAATCGAGCGGCGGCGCGTCGATGCCGCGTTGGCGCGCGCAGGCCTGTAGCTCGCGCAGCTCCGCATGGAACGGGTCGAGATCGAGGCTGCGCCGGAACAATTCGGCGTACGGGATGCGTTCGAAGCCGGCGGGGAGGCCGAGGAGTTCGGCGACCAGGGCCTCGACCTCGTCCATCAGCGCATGGTGATCGAAGCCGGGGCGATACCACTCGAGCAGCGTGAATTCGGGATTGTGCAGGCGCCCCGCCTCGCCGTCGCGGAACACGCGCGCGAGCTGCCAGATCGGGCCGCTGCCGGCCGCGAGCAGGCGCTTCATCGCGTATTCGGGCGAGGTCTGGAGATACAGGCGGCGAGCGCCGCCGGGGCCGGTATAGCGGGTCTCGAAACTTTGGAGCTGCGGTTCGGTGACGGTCGCAGCGGCCAGCACCGGCGTCTCGACCTCGAGTACGCCGCGCGCGGCGAAGAACGCGCGGATGCGCGCGAGGATCGCGGCGCGCGCGCGCAGGGCCTCGATCGCGGCGCCCGGGCGCCAGTCGCTCCCGTCGCTGCCGCTCGCGGACATCAGCCGGCGCCGCGCATCCCGCTCAGGACTTGACGCGGGACACGTACTCGCCGCTGCGGGTGTCGACCTTGATGACCTCGCCCTGATTCACGAACAGTGGCACGCGCACGACGGCGCCGCTCTCGAGCGTCGCCGGCTTGCCGCCGCCGCCCGAGGTATCGCCGCGCACGCCGGGATCGGTCTCGGTAATCGCGAGCTCGACGAAATTCGGCGGCGCGACCGACAGCGGCGCATCGTTCCACAGCGTGACGATGCAGGTCTCCTGGCCCTTGAGCCACTTCTTCGCGTCTTCCATCGCATCTTCGCCGGCGACGTACTGCTCGAAAGAGTCGGGCTTCATGAAGTGGTAGAACTCGCCGTCGAAATACAGGTACTGCATCTCGGTGTCCATGACGTCGGCGCCTTCGAGCGTGTCGCCGGACTTCAGCGTGCGCTCGTTGACGCGACCGGTCTTGAGGTTGCGGTACTTGACGCGGGTGAAGGCCTGTCCCTTGCCGGGTTTGACGAAGTCGAGGTCGACGATCGTGCACGGATCGCCGTCGATCATCAGTTTGAGCCCGTTCTTGAATTCGTTGGTGCTGTAGATCGCCATGGCTGTTTCCGGATTGCCGATTCGGTGGTTCGGGACGCCGCGCAACATGCGGGCGCCGCGCAGGTTATCATACTGCGGCGGAATCCCCTACATGGAGGCCCCACATGATAGCGCGAACCCCGGCTGCCTGGCAGCCGGCGAACTGGCAGCAGGAACTGGCGAACGGCTTTCGCGATCCGGCGGCGCTGCTCGCCGCGCTCGGGCTGCGCGCGGATGAGGTCGATGCCGATCTTGATCCCTCGCATCCGTTCCCGCTGCGGGTACCGGCCGGGTATGTCCGGCGCATGCGCCACGGCGACCCCGCCGATCCGCTGCTGCGCCAGGTGCTGCCGCTCGGCCGCGAGCGCATCGCGGCCCCGGGTTTCACCAGCGATCCGGTCGGCGACCGCGCGGCGATCCGGGGGCAGGGCGTGCTGCGCAAGTATCACGGGCGCGCGTTGTTGATCACGACCGGCGCCTGCGCGATTCATTGCCGCTATTGCTTCCGGCGGCATTTCCCGTATGCCGAACAGCACGCCGGCGAGGACGACTGGTCGGCGGCGCTCGCGACGATCGCGGGCGATCCGTCGATCACCGAGGTGATCCTGAGCGGCGGCGATCCGCTGGTGCTGTCGACGGCGCGGCTCGCGCCGCTGGTCGCCGGTCTCGCCGCGATCCCGCAGCTGCGCCGGTTGCGCCTGCACACGCGGCTGCCGGTGGTGTTGCCGTCGCGCGTCGATGACGGTCTGGTCGCGCTGCTGGCGGGTGTCCGTCTACGGCCGGTCGTCGTGATCCATGCCAATCATCCGCGCGAGATCGATGCCGATGTCGTCACCGCGCTTGCGCGCCTGCGCGACGCCGGGATCGCATTGTTAAACCAGAGCGTGCTGCTGCGCGGCGTCAACGACGACGACGCCACGCTTGCGGCGCTGAGCGAGGGCCTGTTCGACGCCGGCGTCCTGCCCTACTACCTGCACCTGCTCGACCGCGTCGCAGGCGCTGCCCACTTCGAAGTCCCCGAAACCGAGGCCCGCGCCCTCCACGCCCGCCTCCTGACCCGCCTCCCCGGCTACCTCGTCCCCCGCCTCGTCCGCGAATCCCCCGGCGCCCCCACCAAACTCCCCGCCGGGTCGGACCACGGCAACCTTATGTTTCTGAAAGAATAGAGGCTCAGAATTGGCTTGAAATCGGCCCTCCCGGCCTGATTTCGACCCCGAAATGAGAGCGCGAGCCGTTCCTGGACGGCCGCATGAAAACAAACCGCCCCCATTTTGGCATCAAAATGGGGGCGGGAGGCTCGAAATTCGCCCGAAATTCGGGCCTTAGTTTTTGATAATCAGTGACCTACCGTGGTCCGACCCCGGAACGAAGGGCGGCGATGCGCTCTTCGAGGGGGGGATGGCTCATGAAGAGGCGCTTGAGGCCGTGGCCGTTCATGAGGCCGGAGATGCCGAAGGCGGCGAGCTGGTCGGGCAGCGGCTCGGGGGTGCGCTGGGCCAGGCGCTGCAGCGCGGAGATCATCTTGTCGCGGCCGGCAAGCGCCGCGCCGCCGGCATCGGCGCGGAATTCGCGCTGGCGGCTGAACCACATGACGATGATCGACGCGAGGATGCCGAGGACCACCTGGGCGATGATCGCGGTGATCCAGAACGCCGGACCATGGCCGCGCTCGACCTTGAACACGACGCGGTCGACGACATGGCCGATCACCCGCGACAGGAAGATCACGAAGGTGTTGACGACGCCCTGGATCAGCGCGAGCGTGATCATGTCGCCGTTCGCGACATGGCTGACCTCGTGCGCGAGCACTGCCTCGACCTCGTCGCGGTTCATCTGGCGCAACAGCCCGGTGCTGACCGCCACCAGCGCCGCATTGCGGCGGGCGCCGGTCGCGAACGCGTTCATGTCGGGGGCGTCATAGATCGCGACCTCGGGCATGCCGATGCCGGCGGCCTGGGCCTGACGCTGCACCGTCTGCACCAGCCACGCCTCGGTCTCGTTCGCGGGCCGCTCGATGACGCGCGCGCCGGTGAAGCGCTTCGCGGTCCACTTCGACATCGCGAGCGACATGAACGAGCCGGTCATGCCGATGACCGCCGAGAAGATCAGCAGGGCCCGCAGGTCGAGGCCGACCCCCTGCTCGTCGAGGATGCCGGAAATACCCAACAGGCTGAGCACCACGCCCAGCACCAGCAGGATCGCCAGGTTCGTCACCAGAAACAGCGCAATTCGCTTCATGCTCCCATCTTCCTCATCATCATTGACTCGCCCGATTACGCACGGGACTCGTCCAAAGATACCAGATCACGTCGAATCAGACCCCTCGGGGTCCGACCCCTGATATATAGCCATTTGCCAATCTTTCAAGGGCTTGGCAGCGGGCCACCCGGATAGTGAGACCCGCCGCGCTCAGCCGAGTTCCAGCCGGTCGACGCGGCGGAAGCCCTGCGGCAGCTTGAGTCCGCGGCGCCCGCGTTCGCCGGCGTAGTGTTCGAGATCCCTTGATTTAAGCACGGTATGGCGCTGTCCCGCGTGTATTTTCAGCGACCCGCCGGGGGGCACGACCACGACCGCGCGCACGCGCTCCTCGCCGCCCTTCCCCTTCGGGATACCGATCAGCTTGATGCCCTTGCCGCGCGCGAGCTGCGGCAACTCGCCGAGCGGGAAGGCCAGCATGTGTCCCTCGGTGGTCACCGCGACGATCTGTCCGTCGCCCGCTTCGCCGACCGGCGCCGGCGCCAGCACCGAGGCGCCCTTCGGCACCGTCAGCACCGCCTTGCCGGCCTTGTTGCGCGTGAACAGGTCGCCGAGCCGGGCGACGAAGCCGTAACCGGCGTCCGTCGCCAGCAGCCACAAGGCGTCGTCGACACCGGCCATGACGCCGGCAAACAGCGCGCCGTCGGGCGGGTTGAGCCGCCCGGTCAGCGGCTCGCCCTGGCCGCGCGCCGACGGCAGCGTATGCGCCGGCAGCGCATACACGCGGCCGTGCGTGTCGATGAAATACGCGGACTGATTCGCGCGTCCGGGCGCCGCGGCGAGAAAGCCGTCACCGGCCTTGTAGCCGAGCGTCGCCGGATCGATGTCGTGCCCCTTCGCCGCGCGCACCCAGCCCTTCTCCGACAGCACGACCAGCACCGGCTCCGAACTCAGCAGCGCGGTCTCGTCCATCGCCTGCGCGCTCTCGCGCGAGACCAGCGGCGAACGCCGGTCGTCGCCATATTTCTCCGCGTCGGCGACCAGCTCGGCACGCACCAGTCTCTTCAGCCGCGTCTTCGAGCCCAGCGTCTTCTCGAGATCGGCGCGTTCGGCGTCGAGCGCCTCCTGCTCGCCGCGTATCTTCATCTCCTCGAGTCGCGCGAGGTGACGCAGACGCAGGTCGAGGATCGCGTCGGCCTGGATGTCGCTGAGCCCGAAGCGCCGCATCAGTTCCTGCTTCGGCTCGTCCTCCTCGCGAATGATGCGGATGACCTCGTCGATGTTCAGGTACGCGATCAAGAGGCCGTCGAGGACATGCAGGCGGCGGGTGACGACATCGAGCCGGTGCTGCAAGCGACGCGTGACGATGCCGGTGCGAAACTCCAGCCATTCCAGCAGCAGGCTGCGCAGGTCCTTGACCTGAGGCCGTCCGTTCAGGCCGATCACGTTGATGTTGACGCGATAGCTGCGCTCGAGGTCGGTGGTCGCGAACAGATGCGACATCAGCGCGTCGACATCGACGCGGTTCGAGCGCGGCAGGATGACGAGACGGGTCGGGTTCTCGTGATCAGACTCGTCGCGCAGGTCCTCGACCATCGGCAGTTTCTTCGCCGCCATCTGCTGCGCGATCTGCTCGAGCACGCGCGCGCCGGAGACGTTGTGCGGCAACGCGGTGATGACGATGCCATCGTCGCCGTCACGCTCGCGAATGCGCTCGTAACGCGCCCGCATGCGAATCGCGCCGCCGCCGGTCTGGTACATGCGCACGATCTCGGCGCGCGGCGTGATGATCTCGGCCTCGGTCGGATAGTCCGGCCCCCGGATATGCGCGCACAACGCCTCGACGTCCGCCTTCGGGTCGTCGAGCAGGCACAGGCAGGCCGCGACGACCTCGCGCAGATTGTGCGGCGGAATGTCGGTCGCCATGCCGACCGCGATGCCGGTGGCACCGTTCAGCAGCACATGCGGCAACCGCGCCGGCAGCACCACCGGTTCGTCGAGCGTGCCATCGAAGTTCGGCTGCCAGTCGACCGTGCCCTGGCCGAGCTCGGACAGCAGCAGCTCGGCGTAGCGCGACAGCCGTGCCTCGGTATAGCGCATCGCGGCGAAGGACTTCGGGTCGTCGGGCGCGCCCCAGTTGCCCTGGCCGTCGATCAGCGGATAGCGATAGGTGAACGGCTGCGCCATGTGCACCATCGCCTCGTAGCAGGCCATGTCGCCGTGGGGATGGAACTTGCCGATGACGTCGCCGACGGTGCGCGCCGATTTCTTGTATTTAGCGGCCGCCGACAGGCCGAGCTCGGACATTGCATAGACGATGCGCCGCTGCACCGGCTTCAGCCCGTCGCCGACATGCGGCAGCGCGCGGTCGAGGATCACGTACATCGAGTAATCGAGGTACGCCTTCTCGGTGAACTGCTTCAGCGGGCGCCGCTCGATGCCTTCGTAGTCGATTTCAATAGTCTCATTCATGGCACAGACCTCTGGGTCGCATGATTCATGAACCGCACAAGCTGTCAGAAGGGCCTTGGCGGGGCCTGTCTTTTCAGGAGCCTGCGAGACAGGATGTCTCGCCGGCAGCCCCCAGGGATGGGTTCATGGCGGTCCTGAAAAGTCAGGCCCCGCCAAGGCCCGGATACCACAACGACCGCGTTCATGAATCACACGGCGCTAGATTACCGGCTCCGCGAGATCGCCCTTCTGCTCGAGCCAGTCGCGGCGGTCGGCGGCGCGGCGCTTGGCCAGCATCAGATCGAGGATCTGGTCGGTGTCGTCGCCGTCCTCGATCGTCAGTTGCAGCAATCGGCGGGTGTCCGGCGCCATCGTCGTCTCGCGCAGCTGGATCGGGTTCATTTCACCGAGGCCCTTGAAGCGCTGCACGTTGACCTTGCCCTTTTTGTGCTCGGCGGCGATGCGGTCGAGGACGCCCTGCTTCTCGTCATCGTCGAGCGCGTAGAAGACTTCCTTGCCGACGTCGATGCGGTACAGCGGCGGCATCGCGACATGGACGTGGCCGGCCGTGACCAGCGCGCGGAAATGGCGCATGAACAGCGCGCACAGGAGCGTCGCGATATGGGCGCCGTCGGAATCGGCGTCGGCGAGGATCGCGATCTTGCCGTAGCGCAGGCCCGAGAGGTCGTTCGAGCCCGGCTCGACGCCGATCGCGACCGAGATGTCGTGGACCTCCTGCGAACCGAGCACCTCGTTCGGCGACACCTCCCAGGTGTTGAGGATCTTGCCGCGCAAGGGCATCACCGCCTGGAACTGGCGATCGCGCGCCTGCTTCGCCGAACCGCCCGCGGAATCGCCCTCGACCAGAAACAGCTCGGTGCGACTCAAGTCCTGCAACGAACAATCGGCGAGCTTGCCCGGCAGCGCCGGTCCTTTCGTGACCTGCTTGCGCACCACCTTGCGCGCCGCGCGCAGGCGCGTCTCGGCGCGTGCGATTGCGATCTGCGCGATCTTCTCGCCGGATTCGACATGCTGGTTCAGCCACAGCGCGAAGCTGTCCTTGACGACGCCGGCGACGAAGGTCGCGCACTCGCGCGACGACAGCCGTTCCTTGACCTGTCCCGAGAACTGCGGATTGTCGAGCTTGACCGACAGGATGTAACTGCAGCGATCCCAGACGTCTTCCGGCGCGAGGCGGACGCCGCGCGGCAGCAGGTTGCGGAACTCGCAGAATTCGCGAACCGCGTCGGTCAGGCCGGTGCGCAGGCCGTTGACGTGGGTGCCGCCCTGCGCGGTCGGCACCAGGTTGACGTAACTCTCGGCGACCGGCTCGCCGTCCTCGGGCAGCCAGGCGACCGCCCAGTCGACCGCCTCGCTGTGACCCTCCATGCTGCCGGCGAAGGCCGGCTCGGGCAGCATCGCGGCCTCGCCGAGTTCGCTGCGCAGATAATCCCGCAGGCCGCCCTCGTAGTGCCACTCGACCGATTCGCCGCTGCCCTCGTCGTCGAAGCGCACGCGCAGGCCCGGCGCGAGCACCGCCTTCGCCCGCATCAGGTGCTTGAGACGCGACAGCGAGAAACGATCGGAATCAAAGTATTTCGGATCGGGCCAGAAGCGCAGCCAGGTGCCGGTATTGCGCTGACCGACCTTGCCGATGACCTCGAGCTTCGATGCCGGCTCGCCGTTCGCGAACTTCATCAGGTATTCGTTGCCGTTGCGGCGGATGCGCACCTCGAGCCGCTTCGACAGGGCGTTGACGACCGATACGCCGACGCCGTGCAGGCCGCCGGAGAAACGGTAGTTCTTGTGCGAGAACTTGCCGCCGGCATGGAGCCGGGTCAGGATCACCTCGACGCCGGGCACCTTCTCCCCGGGATGGAGATCGACCGGCATGCCGCGACCGTCGTCCTCGACGCTGAGCGAACCGTCCTTGTACAGCACCACCGCGATATGGCGCGCGTGACCGGCGAGGACCTCATCGACGCTGTTGTCGATGACCTCCTGGGCGAGGTGGTTCGGACGCGCGGTGTCGGTGTACATGCCGGGGCGCTTGCGCACCGGCTCGAGTCCGGTCAGCACCTCGATCGCGGCGGCGTCGTAGGTTCCGCTCATGATCCCCTGCCCATGATCCCTGGTATCTCCCTGCTGTTCGAAAAGCCGCCCGAGTCTAACATGATGCCCGGTACTGGCAAGGCCGGAATGGCCGAAGCCTCTGGCGCGAAAGTGGTTTTCACTCGCCCTCGCGGCGGAAAATCACCGCGCCCGGTAGGATCATGTTATATAATGTCCCGTCCCGAGACCTGCAACTCGCACCCCCGGAAGGACTACGCGCGTGGCAAGAAAACCCGCCCCGAACCCCGAAGACGCCCCCGACTTCGAACAGGCCCTGAAGGAGCTCGAGGCGATCGTCGAGCGCATGGAACGGGGGGACGCGACGCTCGAGGAATCGCTCCGGCAGTTCGAGCGCGGCATCGCGCTGACCCGCGCCTGCCAGCAGGCGCTGAAGGCGGCGGAGCAGAAAGTGGACATCCTGATCGAGGAAAATGGAAAGATCGACACCCGAAGTCTCGACGTCGACGGCGGAGACTGACGAAGCGGCCGCGCTGCCGGTCTTCATGGACCTGTGCCGCCGCCAGGTCGAGCGCGCGCTCGATCATTGGCTGCCGCCCGCGGAGACCCCGCCCGAGCGACTGCACGAGGCGATGCGCTATTCCGCGCTCGCCGGCGGCAAGTATATTCGGCCGGTGCTGGTCTACGCGACCGGCCGCTGTTTCGGCGCCGCGGTCGGGCGACTCGACGGGCCCGCCTGCGCGGTCGAGCTGATCCACGCCTATTCGCTGATCCACGACGACCTGCCGGCGATGGACAACGATGCGCTGCGGCGCGGCAAGCCGACCTGTCACGTCGCCTTCGGCGAGGCGATCGCGATCCTCGCCGGCGATGCGCTGCAGGCGCTGGCCTTTCATATCCTCGCCAGCGACCCGTCGCTGGCGGCCGAGGCCCGTCATCGCCTGAAGATGATCGACACGCTGTCGATCGCGGCGAGTTCGATCGGCATGGCCGGCGGGCAGGCGATCGACCTCGCCTCGGTCGGCAAGACGCTCGATCTCGCCGACCTCGAGAACATGCATCTGCGCAAGACCGGCGCGCTGATCCGCGCCAGCGTGCTGCTCGGCGCGCACGGCGCCGACATCCACGACGACGAGACGCTGCACATACTCGGCAACTACGCGCACTGCATCGGACTGGCGTTCCAGATCCGCGACGACATCCTCGACGTCGAGGGCGACACCGCGATACTGGGCAAGACCCGGGGCGGAGACAGCCTGCGCAACAAGCCGACCTACGTCAGCCTGCTCGGGGTCGAATCCGCAAAGGCGATGGCGGCGCGCCTGCACGAGCAGGCGGTCGCGCATCTCGATCCGCTCGGCGAGCGCGGCGAGCTGTTGCGCGCGATCTCGGCCTATATCGTCAGGCGCATGCATTGAGCGGCCACCGGCGAGGCTTGCAAGCCCCTCGCAAACACCGCATGATTCCGGGAAGTACAAGGACTTGAAGCGCGACATGGACACACCGCCCTACCCGCTGCTGGACAGCGTCGACGATCCGGCCCGCCTCCGCCGCCTGCCTGCCGACCGACTGCAGACAGTCGCCGACGAACTGCGCCGCTTTATCATCGATTCGGTCTCCCGCACCGGCGGCCACCTGTCGTCGAGCCTCGGCACCGTCGAACTGACCGTCGCGCTGCATTATGTCTTCGACACGCCGCGCGACCGGCTGGTCTGGGACGTCGGTCACCAGGCCTATCCGCACAAGGTGTTGACCGGTCGCCGCGAGGCGATGGCGTCGCTGCGCAGGAAGGGCGGCCTGTCCGGTTTTCTGAAGCGTGACGAGAGCCCCTACGACGCCTTCGGCGCCGGCCATTCCAGCACTTCGATCAGCGCCGCGCTCGGCATGGCGCTCGCGGCGCGGCAGCGCGGCGAGCGGCGCAAGTCCGTGGCGATCATCGGCGACGGCGCGATGACCGCCGGCATGGCCTACGAGGCGCTGAACCACGCCGGCAACAGCGAGGCCGACCTGCTGGTCATCCTCAATGACAACGAGATGTCGATCTCGCCGAACGTCGGCGGCATGTCGAACTACCTCGCGAAGCTGCTGTCCGGCAAGTTCTATTCGACGATGCGCGAGGGCGGCAAGAGGATGCTGAGCGCGGTGCCGCCGATGCGCGATCTCGCGCGGCGCGCCGAGGAGCACGTCAAGGGCATGGTGATGCCGGGGACGCTGTTCGAGGAGCTCGGCTTCAACTACATCGGTCCGATCGACGGCCACGACATCGACACCCTGGTGACGACACTGCAGAACCTGCAGTCGCTCGACGGCCCGCAGTTTCTCCATGTCGTGACCCGCAAGGGCAAGGGCTATGCGCCGGCCGAACAGAATCCCTGCGACTGGCACGGCGTCGGCAAGTTCGATCCCGAAAACGGCGTGACGGCGGCGCAACCGCCGGGCGCGCGCATGAGTTATTCCCGGGTCTTCGGCGACTGGCTGTGCGAGACCGCGGCCGCGGATCCGGCGCTGATCGCGATCACCCCGGCGATGTGCGAAGGCTCGGGCATGGTCGAATTCGCGCGGCGTTTCCCCGACCGCTTCCTCGACGTCGGCATCGCCGAGCAGCACAGCGTCACCCTCGCCGCCGGACTTGCCTGCGGCGGCATGCGCCCGGTCGTCGCGATCTACTCGACCTTCCTGCAGCGCGCCTATGACCAGCTGATCCACGACGTCGCGCTGCAGAACCTGCCGGTGACCTTCGCGATCGACCGCGCCGGTATCGTCGGCCCCGACGGCCCGACCCATGCCGGCAGTTTCGACCTCAGCTACCTGCGCGCGATCCCGAACCTGGTCGTGATGGCGCCGTCCGACGAGGACGAGTGCTGGCGCATGCTGACCACCGCCCTGCGCCACGACGGCCCCGCCGCGGTACGTTACCCGCGCGGGACCGGACCGGGGCGCGAGATCCGGCGCGACGCCGCGCCGCTGCCGCTCGGCCAGGCCGCTGTCGTGCGCAAGGGCCGCCGCATCGCGATCCTCGCCTTCGGCCCCTGCGTGCAACCGGCGCTCGAGGCCGGCGAGACCCTGAACGCGACCGTCATCGACATGCGTTTCATCAAGCCGCTCGACGAAAAGATCGTGCTGCAACTGGCCGCGAGCCACGAGCTGCTGGTCACCGTCGAGGACAACGCCGTCATGGGCGGCGCCGGCAGCGCGGTCGGCGAATGTCTCGCCGCCCATGCCGTGGTCGCGCCGCTGCTCCAGCTCGGACTGCCCGACCGCTTCGGCGACCAGGGCAGCCGCGACGAACTGCTCGCCGAGGCCGGGCTGGACGCCGACGGCATCCTCGCCGCGATCGAGGCGCGCGAGGCCGACGTTCCTTGCCAAATCGCCTCGCTTGGCGTAAATTCCTAGCAAATCGGTCAAGTATTCATGCGGCAGCCTCGTTATCAACTGACGGTATCCACCGATTTCGCGGCGGCCCACAGCCTGCGCGGTTATCCCGGCGATTGCAGCCGGTTGCACGGGCACAACTGGCGGGTGGAGGTCGAGGTCGAGGCGACCGCGCTGAACGAGCACGGCATGGGGCTGGACTTCAAGACCATCAAGCAGGCCGCGCGCGCGCTGGCCGGCGAGCTCGACCACCGGAATCTCAACGACATCAAGCCGTTCGACAGAATCAACCCGACCGCCGAGAACATCGCGGCGTTTCTGTACCACGGCCTGTCCGAGACCCTGAACGGCGACAGCGTGCGGGTTACCGCGGTGACCCTGTGGGAGACAGGGACGGCCCGGGTCAGATACAGCGAGGAAGATCAGTCATGAGCCAAACCAGCGTCATTGCCGACGTCCAGAGCCATCCGGATACGCGCAAGCTCGCGATCGACAAGGTCGGCATCAAGCACATCCGCCATCCGGTCCGGGTCCGCGACCGCAGCGGCGGCGACCAGCATACGATCGCGACCTTCAACATGTATGTCGACCTGCCCCACAACTTCAAGGGCACGCACATGTCGCGCTTCGTCGAGCTGCTGAACGCCCACGAGCGCGAGATCACCGTCGCGACCTTCAAGGACATCCTGCAGGGCATGCGCAAGACGCTGGCGGCGGAATGCGCCCATCTCGAGATGCGCTTCCCGTATTTCGTCAACAAGGCGGCGCCGGTGTCCGGCGTGCAGAGCCTGCTCGACTACGATGTGACGCTGATCGGCGAGGTCGGCGCCGGCCAGTCACGCATGACCGTCAAGGTCGTCGTGCCGGTGACCAGCCTGTGCCCGTGCTCGAAGGAGATCTCGGACTACGGCGCCCACAACCAGCGCTCGCACGTCACCATCACCGCGCACACCAAGGGGTTCGTCTGGATAGAAGACCTGATCGACATCGTCGAGGAGGAATCCTCGTGCGAGATCTACGGCCTGCTGAAGCGGCCGGACGAGAAATACGTCACCGAACGCGCCTACGACAACCCGAAGTTCGTCGAGGACATGGTGCGCGACGTCGCCGCGCGCCTGAACCGCGACCCGCGCATCGAGGGCTATGTCCTCGAATCGGAAAACTTCGAGTCGATCCACAATCACTCGGCCTACGCGCTGATCCGCAAGGACAAGCGACAAACCTGACCGAATCGGGGTCAGAGTAGACGAAGTCTACTCTGACCCCGTCAACAGCCACGCCGCCAGCTGCAATACCCCCAGCGCATACACCCCCGCGACGACGTCGTCGAGCATGATGCCGAAACCGCCGTGGACGCGGCGGTCCAGCCAGTGGATCGGCCACGGTTTCCAGATGTCGAACAGCCGGAACAGCAGGAAGCCCGCGAGCGCCCACAGCCAGCCGGCCGGCGCGGCGATCATCGCGACGAGAAAGCCGACGACCTCGTCGAAGACGATCGCCGGATGGTCATGGACGCCGAGCGCGCGCGCGGTATAGCTGCATAGCCACACCCCGACGACGAACATCAGCACGACGATGCCGAGATAGGCGGCGAGCGGCAGGTCCTTGAGCAGCCACCAGCACGGCAGACCGAGCAGCGTGCCGAAGGTGCCCGGCGCCCGGGGCGCGGCGCCGAGGCCGAAACCGAGCGAGAGGCAATGGACCGGGTGACGCAGGATACCGGGCGGCAGCGGCGGCGCCTTCACCGGGCGGCCTCCCCGCTGAAATGATCAAAACCGCGCGACGCCGGCTGCCATGCCGAGCCGTCGCGGCGCAGGCAGCGCAGGCCCGGCTCGGCCTCGATGACGCCGATCGCGGCGCAGCGCGTCCCGGCGACGTCGTCACCGATCGCGGCCTCCGCGGCGGCGGTGAAACACAGTTCGTAGTCATCGCCGGCAGACAGCGCGACGGTTGCGGCGAGATCGTCCTCGCCGACCCCGTCCGCGCGCGCAAGCGCGGCGATGCCGCGCCGGAACGGCGCCGACAGCGGCAGCCGGTCCAGCCACAGCGTCGCGCCGACGCCGGAGGCCGCGAGGATATGGCCGAGATCGGCGAGCAGTCCGTCGGAGACGTCGATTGCCGCGCGCGCGCGGCCGCGCAGCGCCATCCCCACCGCCACCCGCGGCGCCGGGCGATCGAGGCGGCCGCGCAGCCAGCCGAGGTCTTCACGCGCGAGCGAGGCCGGGGCCTGGTCCGCGAACCGCAGGGCCAGTCCGGCGTCGCCGAGCGTGCCGGTGACATGGATCGTATCGCCGGCGCGCGCGCCGTCACGCCGCAGCGCCTGCCCTGCCGGCGCGAAGCCCTGTACCTGTACCGTGATCGACAACGGGCCGCGCGTCGTGTCGCCGCCGATCAGCGCGACGCCGTGTTCACGCGCGAGCGCGCAGAATCCGCCGGCAAAGCCCTCGAGCCAGGTCTCGTCGGCCGACGGCAAGGTCAGCGCCAGCATCGCCCAGGCCGGTTCCGCGCCCATCGCCGCGAGATCGCTGAGATTGACCGCGAGCGCCTTGTGACCGAGGGCGGCGGGATCGGTATCGACGCGGAAGTGCACGCCGGCGACCAGCGTGTCGATCGACGCGCACAGCTGCCGTCCAGGCGGCGGCGCGAGGATCGCCGCATCGTCGCCGACGCCGAGCGCGACATCGGCGCGCGAGGCGCCGCAGCGCGAGAACCAGCGCCTGATCAGGTCGAACTCGGAGGGGGCGACAGTCAGGATTTGTCCCTGTGCACGATGGCGACCTCCTCGGCACGGAGACGTTCGGCGAGCCTGTCGAGGATGCCGTTGACGTAGCGATGACCATGATGCGCGCCGAACACCTTCGCGAGTTCGACTGCCTCGTTGATGACGACGCGAAACGGGATCTCGGGATGGAAGCGCAGCTCGCAGGCGCCGAGACGAAGCACCGCGCGCTCGACCGGATCGACCTCGGTGAGCGAACGATCGAGCAGCGGGATCAGCAGTTCGTCGAGTTCGTCGACGCGTTCGAGGATCTCGCGCAGCACGGCATCGAAGAATACGCGATCGACCGGACCCTCGCCCTCATCGATGTAGTACTGGGGATCGATCGCGCCGGCGTCGTGGCCGGTGAGCTGCCACTGATACAGCGCCTGCACGAGGCACAGACGCGCCCGGCGGCGAGCGCGATTGGTCTGCTGTCCTTTCATGATTCTGGCGAAGAAGCGTGCCGGAGCGCGCTCAGCCCTCGAGCTTGCGCAGCAGGCTGACCATCTCGAGGGCGCCGAGCGCCGCCTCGGCGCCCTTGTTGCCGGCCTTGGTCCCGGCGCGCTCGATCGCCTGCTCGATGGTGTCGACGGTCAGCACGCCGAAGGCGACCGGGATGTCACAGGAAAGATTGACCTCGGCCAGGCCGCGGACACAGGAGCCGGCGACATAATCGAAGTGCGGGGTGCCGCCGCGGATCACCGCGCCGAGCGCGACGACCGCGTCATAGCGGCGGCTGTTGGCGAGGCGACGGACCACCAGCGGCAGCTCGAACGCGCCCGGCACGCGCACCAGCGTGATCGCATCCTCGGCGACGCCGTGACGGCGCAGCGTGTCGGTCGCGCCGGCGACCAGCTGGTCGACGATGAAACTGTTGAAACGCGAGGCGACCAGCGCGAAACGCGCGCCGTCGGCCGCGAAAGCGCCCTCGATGAGTCGGATACCAGCCATTACCGGTTCATTCCCTGTTCAAAAGAGCTATTCTAGCGCACGGCCGCTCCGGCGGCTATGTCCCGGGCAGATACTCGACGATCTCGAGGCCGAATCCCGACAGCCCGTAGAGCTTGATCGGCGAACCGAGCACGCGCATCCGGTGCACGCCGAGGTCGGCGAGGATCTGCGCGGCGACGCCGTAGCTGCGCAGCTCGGCGGCCGGCGAGGTCTGCGGAAAGTGGATGCCGCGCTCGTGCAGCTCGTGATTGCGGATGCGGCGCACCAGGCCGGCGTCGTCGTCGCCGCCGCGCAGCAGCACCAGCACGCCGCCGCGCGGATCCTCAGCGATCCGCTGCATCGCCGCATGCAAACTCCAGCTGGTCTCGTGGAAGGTCGCGTTCAGCGTGTCATAGAGCCGATCCTCGATATGGACGCGCACCAGCACCGGCTCGTCGCCGTCGATCGCGCCGCGCACCAGCGCGAAATGCAGGCGATCGCCGGCGGTATCGTGCCAGGCCTTGAGGCGGAAATCGCCGAACGCGGTCGGCAGGCCGCATTCGGCGACCATCTCGACGGTCTTCTCGTGACGCATGCGATGGCTGATCAGGTCGGCGACCGTGCCGATCTTGAGCCCGTGGCTGCGCGCGAAGCGCATCAACTCCGGCCGCCGCGCCATGCCGCCCTCCTCGTCGAGAATCTCGACGATGACGGCCGCCGGCTCAAAGCCGGCGAGGCGGGCGAGGTCGCTGCCGGCCTCGGTGTGTCCCGCGCGCGCGAGTACGCCCCCCGGCTGCGACATCAGCGGGAAGATATGTCCCGGCTGGACGATGTCCGACGGTTTCGCGCCGGGCTGCACCGCCGCGCGGATCGTCGTCGCGCGGTCGGCCGCCGAGATGCCGGTGGTCACGCCCTCTGCCGCCTCGATCGACAGCGTGAAATTGGTCTGGTGACGCGCATTGGTCTCGCTGACCATCAGCGGCAGGCGCAGTTGCTCGCAGCGCTCGCGCGTCAGCGTCAGGCAGATCAGGCCGCGGCCGTAGCGCGCCATGAAATTGATGTCCTCGGGGCGCACGCAGGCGGCGGCCATGATCAGGTCGCCCTCGTTCTCGCGATCCTCGTCATCGACGAGCACGACCATGCGCCCGTAGCGGATCTCCTCGATCAGCTCGGCGGTCGTATTGAACGTGAAATCGTCGCTGGCGTCCATATCATCCTTGCGTGCATCCATCACTGACTGCCCCCCTGTCCGCCTGTCGAGAGGGGCCGGCGAGTTTGCGCAGCGAAGTCAAGCGCAGCCTCGCCGGAGCCCGAAGGGTGCCGCGCAGCGGCAGCGAGGCGAGCCATTCGCGGAGCAAACTCGCCGGACCCTCTCGACAGGCGGCTATCTGCCATCGTTGAGATATCCGTGTTCTTTCAGAAACGCGGGATCGATGCCGCGCGGCGTCTCCGCCTGATCCGCGAGCAGGCGCTCGAGATAGCGGGCGATCACGTCGACCTCGATGTTGACCCGGCTGCCCGCCCGCCATTCGCCGATGATCGTCCGCTCCCATGTGTGCGGGATGATATTGACCGAAAATGCCGCGCCATCGACAACGTTGGCGGTCAGGCTGACGCCGTCGACGCAGACCGAGCCCTTGGCCGCGATATAATGCGCCAGCGCGGCCGGCGCCTCGATCACGATCTCCCGCGAGCGCGCCGCCTCGGTGATCCGCCGCACCTCGCCGACGCCGTCGACATGACCGCTGACCAGATGCCCGCCGAGCCGCGTCGTCGGCAGCAGCGCGCGTTCGAGATTGATGCGCGACCCGGCCGCGAGCGTCCCGAGCGTCGTGCACGCCAGCGTCTCCAGCGATACATCGGCGGCGAAGGCCTGGCCGTCGAGCGCGACGACGGTCAGGCACACGCCGTTGATCGCAATGCTCTCGCCGAGCCGCGCATCGGTCATCGCAAGTCCGCCGGCGTCGACGAAGATACGCCGATCCCCGCCGCGCGCCTCGAGCGACACGACCTTCCCGACCGCTTCGACTATCCCCGTGAACATTCAGATGACTCCTGGCGGATCGGTCGCGCGGTGATCCGCCAATCATCCCCGACGGCCCTGACATCGATGATCTTCAACCCGACTGCCTGGTCGAGCCGCTCGAGCCCCGGCAGCGTGAACAGACCGCGCGCTGTATCACCGAGCAGTTTCGGCGCCAGGTACAGCACCAGCTCATCGACCAGGCCCGCGGCAATGAACGCGCCGCACAGCGTCGGACCGGCCTCCAATAGTAACTCATTGACCTGACGCCCGGCCAAAAAGGCCAGCAAGGCTGCGGGATCGACCCGCCCGCGCGCATCGGCATCGATCCGGCAGACCTCGACGCCGTCGAGATCCGCGCGGCCGCCGGACACGGCGGTCGCGATCAGCGTCGGTCCCGCTTGCGACAATACCCGCGCCGATGCCGCGATGCGCAGACCGCTGTCCGCGACCACGCGCAGCGGTTGGCGAATGCGCGCGTCATCGAAGCCGCCTGCATCGCCGCCGGCGAACAGTTCGTCGACGCGCACCGTCAGTGACGGATCGTCGGTCAGCACGGTCCCGATGCCGGTCAGTATCGCGGAACTGCGCGCGCGCAGCCGCTGCACGTCACGGCGCGCCGCCGCCGAGGTGATCCAGCGGCTC
This sequence comes from Chromatiales bacterium, assembly GCA_050486285.1. GTDB lineage: Bacteria > Pseudomonadota > Gammaproteobacteria > SZUA-140 > SZUA-140 > JAITWN01. The sequence continues at coordinate 19,294 of JBJHCZ010000012.1, read as the reverse complement.
TCGCCGCTCGCGGTCGCGGTGCGACCGTCGAGCGTCATGCCGAGCTTGCAGCGCACGAACGGCCGCCCGCGGCGATGACGCGATACGAAGCCCGCATTCAGCGCTTCGGCCTCTGCGATGAGCAGCCCGGTATCGACCGCGATTCCGGCCGCGCGCAGCTGCGCGAAGCCGGCCCCGGCGGTGCGCGGATCCGGATCGCCCATCGCCGCGACGACACGGCGCACGCCGGCCGCGATCAGCGCATCGGTACAGGGCGGCGTGCGGCCATGATGTCGACAGGGCTCCAGCGTCACATAGGCCGTCGCGCCGGCGGCGCGCCCGCCGGCGGCCTGCAGCGCGACGGCCTCGGCGTGCGGACCGCCGGCGACCTCATGAAACCCCTCGCCGACGACCTCACCGTCGCGCACCAGTACGCAGCCGACGCGCGGGTTCGGGTCCGTCGTATACAGCCCGCGCGCCGCCAGCGCCAGCGCGCGCGCCATCCAGGCGCGATCGCCGGCATCGCTCATGGCTCGTCCTTTTCGCCGGGCTCGAGCAACGAGATCTGTCGTTTCTTCAGCTCCGGCGAGGCCTCGTTCTGCAGGCGCTCGATCTCCTCGCGAAACGCATTGACGTCCTGGAAGCGGCGATAGACCGATGCGAAGCGGATGTAGGCGACCTCGTCGAGATCGCGCAGTTCGTCCATCACCCACTCGCCGAGCGTGCGCGAGCGGATCTCGCGTTCGCCGGAGACATGCAGCCGATGCTTGATGCGATCGATTGCCGACTCGATGTGCTCGATGTCGACCGGCCGCTTCTCGAGCGCGCGCAGCATGCCGTGACGCAGCTTGTCCTCGTTGAACGGCTCGCGCGTGCCGTCATGCTTGACGATATGGGGATAGACCAGCTCGGCGGTCTCGAAGGTCGTGAAGCGTTCGGAACAGGCGCTGCACTCGCGCCGGCGCCGGATCGACGCGCCCTCGTTGGCGAGCCGCGAATCGATGACGCGGGTGTCGCCCTCACCGCAGAACGGGCAGCGCATCGGCGTTCAGCGCCCGCGGCAGGGCGCGTCGTCAGCGCGCGTAGACCGGGAAGCGCTCACAGATCGCCAGCACCTGCCCGCGCACCCGGGCGATGACGGCCTCGTCGCCCGGCCGGTCGAGGATGTCGCAGATCCAGCCGGCGAGCTCGCGTACCTCGGCCTCGCCGAAGCCGCGCGTCGTCACCGCCGGGGTGCCGATGCGGATGCCGCTGGTCACGAACGGCGAGCGCGGGTCGTTCGGCACGCTGTTCTTGTTGACGGTGATATGGGCGGCATCGAGGGCCTGGTCGGCCTCCTTGCCGGTGATGTCCTTGTCGATCAGATCGACGAGAAACAGGTGGTTGTCGGTGCCGCCGGAGACGATGCGGTAGCCGCGTTCCTGCATGCGCGCAGCCATCGCGCGCGCATTGGCGACGACCCGTCGCTGGTAGTCGCGGAACTCCGGCGCCAGCGCCTCCTTGAAGGCCACTGCCTTCGCCGCGATCACGTGCATCAGCGGACCGCCCTGCGATCCCGGGAACACCATCGAGTTCAGCTTCTTCGCGATCTCCTCGTTGGCGCGGGCGAGGATGATGCCGCCGCGCGGACCGCGCAGCGTCTTGTGCGTCGTCGAGGTCGTGACATCGGCGATCTGCACCGGGCTCGGGTAACAGCCGGCCGCAACCAGACCGGCGACATGGGCCATGTCGACGAACAGCAGCGCGCCGATGCGGTCGGCGATGTCGCGGAAGCGCTGCCAGTCGACGACGCGTGAATAGGCGCTGAAGCCGGCGACGATCATCTTCGGCCGATGCTCGCGCGCGAGCGCCTCGACCTGCTCGTAATCGATCTCGCCGCTGTCGGGATTCAGACCGTACTGTACCGCGTGATAGAGCTGGCCCGAGAAATTGACCTTGGCGCCATGCGTCAGGTGACCGCCGTGCGCGAGGCTCATGCCGAGGATCGTGTCGCCGGGCTTGAGCAACGCCATATAGACCGCGGCATTGGCCTGCGAACCGGAATGCGGCTGCACGTTGACGTATTCGGCGCCGAACAGCTCGCGGGCGCGCTCGATCGCGAGGCGCTCGGCGATGTCGACGTACTGGCAGCCGCCGTAATAACGCTTGCCGGGGTAACCCTCGGCATACTTGTTGGTCAGTACCGTGCCCTGGGCCTCGAGCACGCGCGGGCTCGCGTAGTTCTCGGACGCGATCAGCTCGATGTGCTGTTCCTGGCGACGGGTCTCGCCCTCGATCGCCGCCCACAGCTCGTCGTCGAATCCCGCGATCTTCATGTCGGATTGAAACATTAGATGTCCTTCCAGCGGCAGGGTGTCCGTGCAATGCACGGAAAGCGCACAAGTCTACATGATAACGCCGCCAGCCGCCTACCGGCGGCCACCGCGACCCTGCCGTCGTCGACAACCGTCGGGGACACGTCACACCGAGTCAATATATTGATTCTATTCGATAAATAAAAAATACCCCAAATGGGCGTCTGTTATTTGACAGTCACGTGTGATAAGCTTCCGGCCAGTGGGAGAAGCTCGACCGACGCGCTGTCCGGGGCGGCCCAATATGAGAAATATTATAAGCGGGACAGTGACTTGACTGACTCACCCCTGATCGGCCCGGGCGCCCCCCTCATTCCCAGGATACTCAACCTGCTGGCGGACCTTCGCCAGACCCCCACCGGCGACGCAATCTGCCGACATATCCAGGACATCCTCGAGGCCTATGAAAGCGAGGTCACGGAGACCCGCGGCACCAGCCTGACCCTGCTGCGCTCGCTGCTCGAGGCGTGGTCGCGCCGCGTGCCGGCCGGCTCCGCGGAATCCCTCGAACTGCGCATGTTGCAACTGCGCCTCACCGAGACCCCGCGCCGCAGCGAACTCGACAGCCTCCAGCGTCATATCCAGGCGCTGGCCGGCGCCGACCGCGGCCTGCTGCCGGAAGCCCCGACCTCGCCGGCCTCTGCGAGGACCGGCGCAGCGGCAGCTTCCCCACCACCGCCACCGCCGCCACCACCGTCGGTCGAGATCATCCCCGCCGCAGCGACGCCTGAGGTTCATCCGATCGTATCGGCGCCTGAAGCAACGGAACTGCCGGAAGCGATCGAGTACGAGTCCGGCGAGGACGACTACGACCAGCGCGTCGATCACAGCTATCGCAAGCACCTCAACGAGAAACGCGAGCGCATCCAGCAGATCCAGGAGACGCTGGCGCGCCAGGTCAACGAGGTCATCAAGCAGAACGAGAAGTTCGGGGTGCTGCTCGAGGTCGAGCATGAGACGCTGCGCCGCACCGACAACACCGAGGAGCTCGAGGGCCTCAAGCGGACGCTGGTCAACGAGGTCGGCAAGCTGCGCGAGGGGCATCACGCGCTCGCGCACAAGCTCGAGGCGGCGAGCAAGTACCTGCAACTGATCGAGACCGAAGGCCAGCACCTGAACGAGGAACTGACCCGGGTCCACATCCTGAGCCTGACCGACGAACTGACCGACCTGCCCAATCGGCGCGCCTTCCTGCGCAGGCTCGAGGACGAGGTCGCGCGCGTGCAGCGCTACGGTTCTCCGCTGTCGCTCGCGCTGATCGACATGGACAGCTTCAAGGCCATCAACGACAAGTACGGACACGCCGCCGGCGACGAGGTGCTACGCAATTTCTCGTCGAACGTGCTGTCGATCTTCCGCCATCACGATATGGTCGCGCGTTACGGCGGCGAGGAATTCGCGGTGCTGCTGCCGAACACCGACCGGACCGGCGCGCTGCGGGCGCTGGAAAAGGTCGGCAAGCGCAATGCGGAAAGCGTCTGGCAGATCGAGGACCGGACAATGCCGATGCCGACCTTCTCCGCCGGCATCTCGCTGTACAAACCCGGCGAGACGCCGAGCAGCCTGATCGAGCGCGCCGACAAGGCGCTGTACCAGGCCAAGCGCATGGGCCGCAACCGCGTCGAACTGGCCCAGCAGGAAGCGGGCGAGACCGCTACGCGCTAGGGAACAATGGGGTCAGAGTCGTGTGTTAACCGGAAACATCAAAACCG
>JBJHCZ010000012.1:0-15239 GCA_050486285.1 Chromatiales bacterium | reverse complement strand
GACTGATGCAATTTCGATCAAACGACTCTGACCCCATTGTTCCCTAGGGCCGACCGTCGGCCTCTTCGTTGCTGACCCCTTCCTTCTGCACCGGCATCAGGTCGGCCTTGCTGACGCCGAGCGCGAGCGTCAGCGCGCTGGCAATATAGATCGACGAATAGGTGCCGACGACGATGCCGATGATCAGCGCCAGCGCAAAATTGCGAATGATCTCGCCGCCGAGGAAGAACAGCGCGAACAGCACCAGCAGCGTCGTCAACGAGGTCACGATCGTACGCGCCAGCATGCTGTTGATCGAGGCATTGATAATATGCTCCGTTTCGCCCTTGCGCATCTTGCGGAAATTCTCGCGAATGCGGTCATAGACGACGATGGTGTCGTTCAGCGAGTAGCCGATCACCGCCAGCAGCGCGGCGAGCACCGTCAGGTCGAAATCCAGCTGCAGCAGCGCGAAGATGCCGACCGTGATGGTGACGTCGTGGACCAGCGCGAGTACCGCGCCGACCGAAAAGCGTTTCTCGAAGCGCAGTGTCACGTAGATCAGGATGCCGATCAGCGCGTAGAGCACGGCCAGCCCGCCGTCCTCGGCGAGTTCCTTGCCGACCTGCGGGCCGACGAACTCGATGCGGCGCAGATCGACGGTATCGCCCTTCGGGCCGGCCCTGAGCGCATCGAGCACGTCGTTCGACAGGTCGACATCGCTCATGCCCTCGCGCGGGGCCAGCCGGATCAGCACGTCGCGCGGGGTACCGAAGGACTGCACGACGGCATCCTCGAAGCCGGCCTCGCGCAGCGTGCCGCGCACGATGGAAAGCTCGATCTGATCCTGGTAGCCGACTTCGACCAGCGTGCCGCCGGTGAAGTCGATGCCGAAATTGAGCCCGCGGGTGACGATCGCGAAAACCGCAACCGCGAGCAGGACGGCGGAGAGCACATAGGCGAACTTGCGCTTGCCCATGAAATCGTAGCTGCTCTCCCCTTTCAACGCCGCAATCATCAGATCACCAGTTTGCCGAGCTTGCGCCGGCCGTAAATCAGGTTGACGACCATGCGCGTACCCATGATCGCCGTGAACATCGAGGTCACGATGCCGATCGACAGCGTGATCGCGAAACCCTTGATCGGTCCGGTGCCGAAGCCGTAGAGCACGACCGCCGCGATCAGCGTCGTGATGTTGGCGTCGGCGATCGTCGACAGCGCCTTCGCATAGCCGGCGTTGATGCTGGCCTGCGGCGAGTTGCCGTTGCGCAGCTCCTCGCGTATGCGCTCGAAGATCAGCACGTTGGCGTCGACCGCCATACCGACCGTCAGCACGATGCCGGCGATGCCGGGCAAGGTCAGCGTCGCCTGCAACATCGACAGCACCGCGACGATGATGACCAGGTTCAGCAGCAGCGCGGCGTTCGCGATCATGCCGAAGACCTTGTAGCGAACCGCCATGAATACCAGCACCAGCAGAAAGCCGAAGATCACCGACATGAACCCCTGGTCGATGTTGTCCTGGCCGAGGCTCGGACCGACGGTGCGCTCCTCGACGATCTCGATCGGCGCGGCGAGCGCGCCGGCACGCAGCAGCAGCGCGAGATTATGGGCCTCGTCGGTGCTGGCGAGGCCGGTGATCTGGAAACGGCGGCTGAACTGGTCGCGGATCGTCGCGATATTGATGACTTCCTCTATCGTGCGCGTGCTGCGGACGATCTGGCCGTCGACGAGACGGGTCTCCGGCTTGCGTTCGATGAACACCACCGCCATCGGCCGGCCGATGTTCTCGCGCGTGGTCTGCAGCATGCGGCGGGCGCCGACGCTGTCGAGGGTAATGAAGACCGCGGGCGAACCGGACTGGCTGTCGATGCCCGAGGCGGCATTGATGATCTGGTCGCCGGTGACGATGATGCGGCGATCCAGCAGCACCGGGTTGCCGTTGCGCTCGCGATAGAGCCGAGAATTGACAGGCACGCGGCCCTCGAGCGCCGACTGGACGTCACCGGACTCGTCGGCCATGCGGAACTCCAGCGTCGCGGTGGCGCCGAGGATCTCCTTGGCGCGGGCCGGATCCTGTACGCCCGGCAACTGCACGACGATGCGGTTGTCGCCCTGGCGCTGGATCACCGGCTCGGCGACGCCGAGTTCGTTGACGCGATTGCGCAGCGTGATGACGTTCTGCTCGATTGCGAAGCGCTTGATCTCGCGAATCTCGCTGTCGGTCAGCTCGGCGAACAGGTAGAAGCCGTCATCACGCTCGATATCGCGGAAACTCAGTTCGCTGATCTCGGCACGGATCACGCGCCGCGCCGCATCGCGATCCTCGGCGGTGCGGAACCTGACCTCGACGCCGCCATTGGCACCGCGGCCGATCGACAGATAGCGGATACGCTCGTCGCGCAGGGTCTGGCGCAGGTCGTCTACATAACGCTCCTCGGCCTGGGTGACCGCGGCATCCATGTCGACCTCCATCAGGAAGTGGACGCCGCCGCGCAGGTCGAGGCCGAGATACATCGGCGCGGCGTTCAGCGCGCGCAGCCACGCCGGCGCCGCCGGCATCAGGTTCAGCGCAACGATATAGTCGATGCCGAGCGCGCGCTGGAGCAGATCCTGCCCGCGCAACTGGTGGTCGGTATCGCCGAACACGATCGTTGCCCCGCCGCCCTCGCGCTCGAGCGAGCGGAACTCGACATTGCCGTCCCTCAGGACCTGCATGATGCGCTCGGTCACCGCATCGTCGATCAGCGCGCCCCGCGTCGGCGAGATCTGCACGACCGGATCCTCGCCGTAGAGGTTCGGCGACGCATACAGCAGACCGACCGCGACGATCGCGACGATCAGGAGGTTCTTCCACGCCGGGTAGTAATTCATCGCTGCGAGGCAACCGGGCCGGGGATCAGGCCGATTCCGCCTTCTCCTTCTCTTCGTCCTTGTCCTTGCCCTTGTTCGACTTCCTCACCGTGCCCTTGGGCACCATCTGCGAGATCGCGCTGCGCTGGACCCGCACGACGATGCCGTCGGCGATCTCGACCGCGACGAACTCCTCGTCGAGACGGGTGATCCTGCCGAGCACGCCGCCGCTGGTGACGACCTCGTCGCCCTTGGCAAGCGCCTCGACCATCTTGCGGTGCTCCTTCGCGCGCTTGATCTGCGGGCGCAGCAGCAGGAAGTAGAAGATCACGAAGATCAGGATCAGCGGTATCAGCGAGACGAATCCCGACGATGAGCCTGAGTCCTGCGCCCAGGCGTTACTGATGAAGAAATCCATCACGCACCTCGTTCGTTTCCATGCGGGCCATAAAGCCCGGTATTATGACACAAGCCCATTCGCCGGGTCGCGTTTTTCATAAAAGCGGCGGACATAGCCCTCGAGATCGCCGGCCGCGATCGCCTCCCGCAGCCCCCGCATAAGTGTCTGGTAGTAGTGGAGGTTATGGATCGTGTTCAGGCGCGCCCCGAGGATCTCGTTGCACGCCGCGAGATGGCGCAGGTAGGCGCGGCTGTAACGGGCGCAGGTCGGACAGGCGCAATGCTCGTCCAGCGGCCGGGTGTCGTCGCGGTAACGGCTGTTGCGAATCCGGATCACGCCGGCCTCGACGAACAGGTGGCCGTTACGGGCATTGCGCGTCGGCAGCACGCAGTCGAACATGTCGATGCCGCGCCTGACCGCCTCGACGAGGTCCTCCGGCTTGCCGACCCCCATCAGATAGCGCGGCGCCGCGGCCGGCATCGCCGGCGCGAGGCCGTCGAGCACCCGCAGCATCTCCTCGCGCGGCTCGCCGACCGAGAGGCCGCCGATTGCGTAGCCGTCGAAGCCGATGCGGACCAGGCCTTCCAGCGATTCTGCGCGCAGCCCCTCGTACATCCCGCCCTGGACGATGCCGAACAGCGCGGCCGGGTGGTCGCCGAAGGCAGCGCGGCTGCGCGTCGCCCAGCGCAGCGACAGCTCCATCGACGCGCGCGCGTCGGCCTCGGTCGCCGGCCACGGCGTACACTCGTCGAAGACCATGACGATATCGGCGCCGAGCGCCTTCTGCACGGCGATCGAACGCTCGGGGTCGAGGAACACCGGCGAACCGTCGACCGGCGAACGGAAGGCGACGCCCTGCTCCGTCAGCTTGCGCAGCTTGCCGAGGCTGAAGACCTGGTAGCCGCCGGAATCGGTCAGGATCGGACCGTCCCAGCCCATGAAGTCATGGAGGTCGCCATGCGCGGCAATCACCTCGATGCCCGGGCGCAGCATCAGATGGAAGGTATTGCCGAGGATGATATCTGCGCCGAGCGCGCGCAATTCGTCGGGCGTCATCGCCTTGACCGTGCCGTAGGTGCCGACCGGCATGAAGGCCGGCGTCTCGACCGCGCCGCGCGGCAGCTCGATGCGGCCCCGGCGCGCGGCGCCGTCGGTATGGAACAGGGTGAACTTCATGTGATCAGCATCGCGTCGCCGTAACTGAAAAAGCGGTAGCGCTGCGCCACCGCGTGACGGTAGGCGGCGAGCACCTCATCGGTCCCTGCGAAGGCGCAGACCAGCATCAGCAGGGTCGAACGCGGCAGATGAAAATTGGTCAGCAATGCGTCGACGGCGCGGAATTCGTGGCCGGGCATGATGAAGATCGCGGTCTCGCCGCGAAACGGTTCGACATTGCCGCCGCGCGCCGCGCTCTCGAGCGCGCGCACGACGGTGGTGCCGACTGCGACGACGCGGCCGCCGCGCGCGCGGGTCGCGGCGATGGCCGCGCAGGCCGCGTCCCCGACTTCAAACCATTCACTGTGCATGCGATGTTCCGCCGGGTCTTCACTGCGCACCGGCTGGAAGGTCCCGGAACCGACGTGCAGCGTGACCGTCGCGACCTCGACGCCGTGCTCGCGGACACGCGTGAGCAGCGCCTCGTCGAAATGCAGCCCGGCGGTCGGCGCCGCGACCGCGCCGGCGCGGCGGGCAAACACCGTCTGGTAACGCTCGCGATCGGAGGCCTCGTCCTCGCGCTCTATGTACGGCGGCAGCGGCGTCCTGCCGATCGCATCGAGTATCTCATGCACCGGGCGCGGATCCTCGAAACGCAGTTCGTGAAACTCGCCGGCGCGCCCGTCGACACGGGCGCGCACGCCGCCGTCGAACACCAGGCCGGCGCCCGCACGCAGGGATCTGCCGTTGCGGATCCGGGCCCGCACGCCGTCGTCGGCGACGATGCGCTCGATCAGTGCCTCGATCCTGCCGCCGCTGTCCTTTCTGCCCCGCAAGCGTGCAGCAATGACCCGGGTGTCGTTGAAGACCAGCAGATCGCCCGGCCGCAACAGCCCCGGCAGCGCGCGCATCGCGGTATCGGCGCGGGCGCCGGCGGCCCGATCGAGGTGAAGCAGGCGGCTGTCGCTGCGGGCCGGCAGCGGTCGCTGCGCGATCAACCCGGGCGGCAGCTCATACTCGAAGTCACAACAGCGCATCACGTCAACTTGAAATAATTCCGGAAAAAACAAGGTATTCTTGTCATGTTCATCAAGAGGCGAGTATACTCTGACGCGGCCAAGCCGGGATGGCGGAACTGGTAGACGCGCCGGACTCAAAATCCGGTGGTTTCACGACCGTGAGAGTTCGATTCTCTCTCCCGGCACCATGCCATTCCGACACCCCTGATGACGATGAACCGCCCCCCAAGCCCGGGCCTGTATGGCCGGTATCTTGCATATTTTATCTGGAAGAACAGACAGACAACCCTGTACGGCCAAGCGCCGCCGGTGCCACACAATCATGAATGAAACCAGATTCCCGCTCGAAGTCCGCCCGATCATTCCGGAACGCCTGAACAGGCTCGAGGAACTCGCAAACGACCTATTGTACAGTTGGGACAGCCAGGTTCGCAGCCTTTTCGTGCGCCTCGACCCCGAGCTGTGGGATCGCATCGGCCACAACCCGAAGGTGTTCCTGCGCCGGGTATCGCAGCAACAGCTCGATGCCGCGGTCGCCGACAATGTCTACATCCAGGACTACGACCGCATCCTCGCGGCCTATGACTCCTATCACAAGTATCGCAACGGCAACCGGCCGTGGCTCAAGATCCTCGACCCGAACGAGGACGTGATCGCCTACTTCTGCGCGGAGTTCGGCCTGCACGAAAGCTTCCCGATCTATTCCGGCGGCCTCGGCATCCTCGCCGGCGATCACTGCAAGGCAGCCAGCGATCTCGGCCTGCCGTTCGTCGCGGTCGGCCTGATGTATCGCGAGGGCTATTTCCATCAGACCATCGACGCCAACGGACAGCAGATCGCCCATTATTTCCGCACCGGCCCCGAAGACCTGCCGATCAGCCCGGCGCTGAACGCGGAAGGCCGCGAGGTCCATGTCCATGTCGACCTGCCCGGTCGCCGTGTCGAGCTCAAGGTATGGAAGGCCAAGGCCGGGCACATCAATCTGTATTTCCTCGACAGCGACCTGGCGGACAACAACGAGCACGACCGCCGTATCACCTACCAGCTCTACGGCGGCGACATCAACACCCGCATCCAGCAGGAGATCGTGCTCGGCATCGGCGGCGTGCGCGCGCTGCGCGCGGTCGGCGTCAAGCCGACCGTCTGGCACATCAACGAAGGCCATGCCGCGTTTCAGATCCTCGAGCGCTGCCGCGAGCGGCAGAAGCAGGGGCTGGACTTCGATGCCGCGCTGGAACTGGTCGCCGCCGGCACCGTGTTCACGACGCACACGCCGGTGCCGGCCGGTCATGACATCTTCCAGCATGAGCTGATCCTGCCCTACTTCGAGCACTACCTCCGGGAAACGAAGATCGGCGAGCGCAAATTCCTCGACCTCGGCGCCTATCCGGGCAACGAAAAGGGCTTCAACATGACCGCGCTCGCGCTGCGCGGCTCGCGCTTCCACAACGGCGTCAGCCGCATCCATGGCGACGTCGCGTCGCAGATGGAGGGCTATATCTGGCCGCAGATCCCGGCGGCGGAGAACCCGATCGAATATGTCACCAACGGCGTACACGTGCCGACCTTCCTCGCCCAGGAATGGACGCATATGCTCGACATGCACTTCGGCGGCGGCTGGCGCAATGAACTCCTCAACGAGGACTTCTGGCAGGCGGTCGATGACCTGCCGGACCATTCCTTCTGGAGCGTGCGCCAGTCACTGAAGACCCGGCTCTACAAGGATGTCTACCAGCGTGTCTGCAGGCAGCACCGCCGCAACGGCAGCAGCCCGACCCAGGTCGATCGCCTGACGCGTCACCTGATGAGTCCGGAGATCGACGTGCTGACCGTCGGCTTCGCCCGCCGCTTCGCGACCTACAAGCGCGCCGCGCTGCTGTTCTCGCATCCCGAGCGCCTCGCCCGTCTCGTCAACGATCCGGAGCGGCCGGTGGTGTTCCTGTTCGCCGGCAAGGCCCATCCCAGCGACATCCCGGGCCAGCAACTGCTGAAGCTGATCCACCATTATTCGCGGCAGCCGGAGTTCGAGGGCAAGATCATCCTCGTCGAGGGTTATGACCTCGCACTCGGACGCAAGCTGGTGACCGGCGTCGACGTCTGGCTGAACACCCCGACCTACCCGATGGAGGCCAGCGGCACCTCGGGCGAGAAGGCCGGCCTCAACGGCGTCATCAATCTGAGCGTGCTCGACGGCTGGTGGGGCGAGGGCTACAACGGCGAGAACGGCTGGGCGATCACCCCGCACGGCCAGCATTTCGACGAGGGCTTCCGCAATACCGAGGAAGGCAACGAACTGCTCGACCTGCTCGAGAACGAGGTCGTGCCGCTGTACTACAACCGCAACACCCACGGCTATTCGCAGAAATGGGTGAAGATGTCGAAGGCCTCGATGAAGTCGCTGTTGCCGCGCTTCAATGCCCAGCGCATGGTGATGGACTATCTCGAGAAACTCTACAGCCGCTCACGCAAGCAGCGCGCCGCGCTCAGCCGCGACAACTGCGAACCGGCGCGCCAGCTGGCGGCATGGAAGCAGAAGATCGCCCAGGCCTGGCCGGGCGTGCGCATCCGCCGCCTCGACGACGCGCCAGCCATCCTGCGCACCGGCGAGCGCCTGCGCATCGAGGTCGCGACGAGACTGAACGGGTTGTCGGCGGAGGACGTGTTCGTCGAGTGTCTGGTCGGCGACGAGGCCGAGCCCGGCGAGGCCGGCAATCGCAGCATCTACCGCTTCTCGCCGGACGGCCAGATGGACAACGGCGAGACCCGCTTTTCCCTCGATCTCGACCCGCCGTTCTCGGGACTGCAGCACTACCGGATCCGCATCTATCCCTGGCACAAGCTGTTGAGCCGCCGCTTCGAGACCGGCTGCATGCAGTGGATCTGAACTAGCAGCGATCGTAGATCCGCAGCATGCGCCGCAGGCGCGCGGCGAGATCGTCCGGGATCGTCTCCCAGTCGAAGCGCCAGCCCCAGTTGCCTTCGGTCGTGCCCGGAGTGTTCATCCGGCTCGCGCCGTCGAGCGCGAGCGCGTCCTGCAACGGGATCACCGCGAGCCCGGCGACCGACGCGAACGCGGCCCGCACCAGCGGCCAGGGCATCGCCTCCTCCGGCCGGCCGAGATACTCCGCGACATAGTGCCGCTGCGCCTCGTCGAGGCCCTGGTACCAGCCGAGCGAGGTATCGTTGTCGTGGGTGCCGGTATAGACGACGGACCCGCGCCGGTGATTGTGCGGCAGATAGGGATTACCGGGTGAGCCGTCGAAGGCGAACTGCAGGATCTTCATGCCGGGCAGTCCGTAGCGTTCGCGCAGCGCGTCGACCTCGGGCGTGATGACGCCGAGATCCTCGGCGACCAGCGGCAAGGCGCCGAGCCGCGCCAGCAGCGCATCGAACAGTTTCTCGCGCGGCCCCTCGACCCAGCGCCCGCCGCGCGCGTCGGCGTGATCGGCCGGGATCTCCCAAAAGGCCTCGAAGCCGCGGAAGTGATCGATGCGAACGAGATCGAACAGGGCCAGCTGGCGCTCGAGACGACGCACCCACCATTCGAAGCCTTCCTCCGCCATCACGTCCCAGCGATAGTGAGGATTGCCCCAGCGCTGGCCGGTCGCGGAGAAATAATCGGGCGGGACGCCGGCGACGACCTCGGGCATCCCCCGGTCGTCGAGCTTGAACAGGCGCCGATCGACCCAGACGTCGGCGCTGTCATGGGCGACGAAGATCGGCAGGTCGCCGAACAGCAGTACGCCGCGGCCGTTTGCATGCGCCCTGAGCGCGCGCCATTGTTCGTGAAACAGGAATTGCTCGAAGCAGACGAGATCGATGACCGCGCGATGCTGCTTGCGCGCGTCCTCGATCGCCTGCGGTTCGCGATCGCGCAGCGGCGCGGGCCAGCGCGTCCAGTCCTGATGGCCGTGTTCGCGCCGCAACGCGACGAAAAGCGCGTAATCGTCAAGCCAGGATCCTTCCGCGTCACGGAACGCCCGCCAGGCGCCCTGGGCCTCGTCGCCGGCGCGATCGCGGAAGCCGCGCCAGGCCTCGGCGAGCGCGCCGTTGCGGGCATAGATCCGGCGCGGATCGGCAGGATCGGTGTCACCGAGCTTGTCCGCGTCGAGCCAGCCCGCCTCGACGAGACGCCGGAAACTGATCAGGCGCGGATTGCCGGCGGCGATCGACAGGCACTGGTACGGCGAACGGTTGTCATGGGTCGGGCCGAGCGGCAGCATTTGCCATACGCTCATGCCGGCGGCTTCGAGGAATTCAATGAAGCGGAAGGCATCGGCGCCGAGATCCCCCTGCGCGCGGGGACCGGGCAGCGATGTCGGGTGCAGCAGTATCCCCGCCCGGCGCCTGTCGGTCTGGGTCGCGACGACCAAGAACGCTATCCGCCGTCGGCCTGGCCGCGTCTCATCACGCCGCCCTGCTCCGGCCGACCGCCGCCGAGGCTGATCACGTCATCGAGATTCCGCGGTGGCGTCTCGCCGAGCAGGCGGTAGAGATTGGCGATATGCAGGCGATACAGCCGCTCGAAGTCGCTGACCGAATCCGACGGGTTGTAGTCTCCGAACCACCAGCACCAGTCGGACCCCTCGCAGGCCGCGAGCTGGCGCAGCGCGCGTTCCCGGGTCTGCTCGTCGAGCTTGCCGCCGGCCATGACGCGATCGAAGGTTTCCTTGACCTCGCACAGCAGATCCCAGCCGCGGTTCTTGTCGGCGCTGCCGATCCAGGTCGAGAAGGTGCCGTAGACCCAGCTGCCCGCCACCAGCTTCGGCAAATCGCAGCGCCGCGTACCGTTATCGAGGCAATCGGAAAAGGTCGTCAGATCGAACCCGGGGTGCTCGGCAAGCCGCCGATACAGCGCGGTCAGGAAATGGTAACCGTTGTCCGGATAGGCCTCCCAGGCGTTCTCGCCGTCGAGGACGATCGAGACCACCCGTCCCCGGTCGTCCTGCAGTTCGCGGGCGATGTTCTCGAGGTGATGGACCATGTTGGCGACGGCATCGTCGCCGTGCCAGTTGTAATAGGTGAAACCGATCAGGTCGGAGAGGCCGTCGTCGCGGAAGAACAGCGACGGCGACTGCTCGTCGATGCGATAGACGCAGTGAAGCAGCGATTCCATCGGCTTCTCGCGGGTCGTCTCGCTGTGCGCGAGGCTGTTGCGCAACACGCTCTCGCCGGTCGCGGTCCAGCGAATGCCGTATTCGCCCATCAGTCGCACCGCGTCATGGCTGACGCCGCCTTCGGCGGGCCAGCAGCCGGCGGGTGCGAAGCCGAAATGGCGGGTGAAGACCTCGATGCCGCGTTTCATGTGCCAGCGCGCGCGCTCGAGGCCGCCGGGATAGCGCGACGCCGCCGGCAGCGGCATGTCCGGCACGGCCTCGCGGGCGGCGGCGAAATCCAGCAACAGCGGCGTCATCGGATGCGCGTACGGCGTCATCGACAGCTCGACCCTGCCCGCCTCGGCGAGGGCGCGATAACGACCGATCACCGACGACAGCAGTTCGCCGATGACCTTCAGGAGCTGACGACGGTCGTAAGGGGTATAGAAACGCGCCTTGTCCATCAGCGCCCTGACGCGCTTGTCCTCGCGGCGCACGGTCTCGCCGAGCCAGGCGAGGTGGTACCAGGTCACGAGGTCGGCGATGTACTGGTCGTCGAGATAGGCGAGATTGGCGCTGTCCTCGCGTACCAGCCCGGCGATGTCGGCGAGGCGGCGATAGGCGGGAAAGCGGTTGATGATACGTTCCTCGTTCGCGCGCAGGCAGGCGCGCACCAGCAGCGCGCGTTCTTCCCGGCCGACCGGCATCGCATCGGCACCGAGCGCGTCGAGCAGCGGATCGCAGATCGCCGCGCCGGTTTCGATGAAACGCCTGACGCGCGCGGCGTAGTCCTCGATCTGGTCGAGCAGCACCGGCACGAAATTGACCACCGCGCGCGCGCCGGGCGTGCCCTCGATGATCGCGGCCATGTCGACATAATCCTTGATCGCGTGGAGATAGGTCCACGGCAACTGCCAGCAGTCCTCGGCGTGATCGCGATAATCCGGCTGGTGCATGTGCCAGCACAGCACCACCTTGAGCGGGGCGCCGGTCGCACCGGCCTCAGTGGACACGGTGGTAGTCCTGACCGAGCATCTCCGGCGTGACGACGATGACGCCGCCTTCGCTGACATAGAAGCGCTTCGCATCCGCGGCGGCGTCCTCGCCGATCACGGTGCCGTCCGGGATGCGGCAGCCCTTGTCGACGACGACCTTGCGCAGGCGGCACTTCTCGCCGATCTCGACGTCAGGCAGCACCACGCAGTCCTCCAGCGTCGAGTACGAACGCACCTCGACGTTCGAGAACAGCAGCGAATGCTTCACATAGGCCCCGGAAATGATGCAGCCGCCGGAGACCATCGAATCGACCGCCATGCCCCTGCGTCCTTCGTCGTCGAAGATGAACTTGGCGGGCGGCAGCTGCGCCTGATAAGTCCAGATCGGCCAGTCCTCGTCGTAGAGATTGAGCTCCGGCGTGACGCCGATCAGCTCCATGTTCGCCTCCCAGAACGCGTCGACGGTGCCGACGTCGCGCCAGTAGGCCTGGCCGCCGGTCTCGGGATCGCGGAACGGATGGGCATTGACGCGGTACTTGCTGATCGCCGCCGGGATGATGTCCTTGCCGAAGTCATGACTCGACGACGAGATATAGGCGTCCTTCAGCAACTGCTCGAACAGGAAGTGCGTATTGAACACATAGATGCCCATCGACACCAGCGCCGTGTCCGGCGATCCCGGCATCGGCTGCGGATTCTTCGGCTTTTCCTCGAACGCGGTGACGATGTTGTCACCGTCGACGGACATCACGCCGAAGGCGCGCGCCTTGTCGAGCGGCGCCTCGATGCAGCCGATCGTCATGTCCGCCTTCGCGGCGACATGCGAGGCCAGCATCGGGCCGTAGTCCATCTTGTAGATGTGGTCGCCGGCGAGGATCAGCACGTAGGACACGTTGTAGCTGCGGATGATGTCGAGGTTCTGGAACACCGCATCCGCGGTGCCGGTGTACCACGAGGTCGCGATGCGCTGCTGCGCAGGGACCAGCTCGATGAATTCGCCGAGCTCCGCGCGCAGGAAATTCCAGCCCTGCTGGACATGGCGGATCAGCGAATGCGACTTGTACTGGGTCAGGATCGCGATCTGGCGGATGTCGGAGTTCACGCAGTTCGACAGCGGGAAGTCGATGATCCTGAACTTGCCGCCGAACGGCACCGCCGGCTTCGCCCGCCACTGGGTCAGGTGCTTGAGCCGCGAGCCGCGCCCGCCGGCAAGGATCAACGCGATCGTGTCGCGCGTCAGCCGGCTGACGAAGCGGGATGTGTGACCGTCTTTTTCGGAACCTTTCATCGGGGATTGTTCTTGTATGTCCTGGCAGGCGTAATGCGGCTTCAGGCTGTCCGTTGCCGTGTCTATGCTATCATTAACGTCCGACCGCTGGCGAGCCGCAATTTCCCGGCGCGGATGGTTCTGTGCCCACGCACGCCTTCGGACGACAGGATATGAAAACCGCAACCGCACAGACTACACCGCCCGAAGCCGACCGGATCATCCACGCCCGTCACCACGATCCGTTCACCTACCTCGGGCGTCATCGTCTCGGCGACGACGAGGTCGTGCGCGCATTCATCCCCGGCGCGACCGGGGTTCGCATCGAGGAGTCCGGGCTCGCGCTGGCGCGGGTACGCGACACCGACATCTTCGAATGGCGCGGACGCCGCGGCACGATACCCGACCGCTACCGTCTGACATGGGTCAGCCACGACGGCAGCCATACCGCCCATGATCCCTACTGTTTTCCGGCCCAGCTGTCCGATTTCGACATCCACCTGTTCGGCGAGGGACGTCACCATCATGCCTGGCGCCTGATGGGCGCCCGCGTCCATGCCGCCGACGGCATCCATGGCGTGCTGTTCTCGGTGTGGGCGCCGAATGCCGAACGCGTCAGCGTGGTCGGCCCGTTCAACCGCTGGGACGGGCGCCGTCACCCGATGCGCAGCCGCGGCGGCAGCGGCGTCTGGGAGCTGTTCATCCCCGGTCTCGGCGAGGGCGAGCTGTACAAGTTCGAGCTCCGCAACCGCGACAACGGCAGCATTCACCTCAAGGCCGACCCCTACGGCAGGCGTTTCGAGATGCGTCCGCACAATGCCTCGATCGTCGCCGCCGAATCGGGCTTTCGCTGGAATGACGGCGAATGGCTGGCGCGGCGCCGCGAGGCCGACTGGCTGCATCGCCCGCTGTCGATCTACGAGGTCCATGCCGGCTCGTGGCAGCGCGACCCGGACGGCGGTTTCCTCGGTTACCGCGAACTCGCGCACCGTCTGGTCGACTACGCCCGCGGGCACGGCTTTACGCACATCGAACTGCTGCCGGTCACCGAACATCCTTTCGACGGCTCCTGGGGCTACCAGACGACCGGCTATTACGCGCCGACCAGCCGCTACGGCGAGCCGGACGACTTCCGCTACTTCGTCGACCACTGCCATGCCAACGGCATCGGCGTCATCCTCGATTGGGCGCCCGCCCATTTCCCGAAGGACGCCCACGGCCTTGCCTGGTTCGACGGCAGCGCGCTGTACGAGCACGCCGACCCGCGCCGCGGCGAGCACCGCGACTGGGGCACGCTGATCTTCAACTACGGCCGCAACGAGGTCCGCAACTTCCTCGTCTCCAATGCGCTGTACTGGATGGAGGAGTTCCATATCGACGGTCTGCGCGTCGATGCGGTCGCATCGATGCTGTATCTCGACTATTCGCGTCAGCCCGGAGACTGGACGCCGAACGTCCACGGCGGCAATGAAAACCTCGAGGCGATCGATTTCCTGCGCCAGATGAACCAGCTCACCCATGAGCATCACCCGGGCACGCTGATGCTCGCCGAGGAGAGCACCTCATGGCCGATGGTGTCGCGACCGACCTGGCTCGGCGGGCTCGGCTTCAGCATGAAGTGGAACATGGGCTGGATGAACGACACGCTGGCCTATATGCGCGAGGACCCGGTCTACCGCCAGTACCATCACGACATGCTGACCTTCAGCCAGCTCTACGCCTTCACCGAGAACTTCGTGCTGCCGTTCTCGCACGACGAGGTCGTACACGGCAAGGCGTCGATGCTGTACAAGATGCCCGGCGATGAATGGCAGCGTTTCGCGAACCTGCGCCTGCTCTATACCTACATGTTCACCCACCCCGGCAAGAAGCTGCTGTTCATGGGCTGCGAGTTCGGCCAGGGCCAGGAATGGGACAGCGCCGGACAGCTCGACTGGTACGTGCTCGACTATCCGCTGCATCGCGGCCTGAGCGATCTCGTGCGCGACCTGAACCGGCTCTATGCCGGCGACCCTGCCCTGCACCGCTACGACTTCGACCCGCGCGGCTTCGAATGGATCGACTGCCATGATTCCTCGCAGTCGGTGCTGACCTATCTCCGCCGCGACGACGACGGCTTCGTCGTCGTCGCGCTGAATTTCACCCCGGTGCCCCGCCACGGCTATCGCATCGGCGTCCCCCGCGAGGGCGAGTATGTCGAGATCCTGAATTCGGATTCGTCGTATTACGGCGGCACCAACCTCGGCAACGGGGCCGGCCTCCACGCCGAGCCGGTGCCGTGGATGAACCGGCCGTGGTCGATCGCGATCACGCTGCCGCCGCTCGCCGGGTTGGTGCTGCGCCTGCGCAGATAGCGGTCTGCCGATCGGACCCGGCTGGTTTGCTCCGCGAATGGCTCGCCTCGCTGCCGCTTCGCGGCACCCTTCGGGCTCCGGCGAGGCTGCGCTTGACTTCGCTGCGCAAACCAGCCGGGTC
>JBJHCZ010000011.1:0-81334 GCA_050486285.1 Chromatiales bacterium | reverse complement strand
GTCGAGAAAGCCCGGCGGGTTTGCGCAGCGAAGTCAAGCGCAGCCTCGCCGGAGCCCGAAGGGTGCCGCGCAGCGGCAGCGAGGCGAGCCATTCGCGGAGCAAACCCGCCGGGCTTTCTCGACAGCCTGCTAGTCCTGCCCCGCCGGACCATACAGCGCGGTTGCCAGAGGATCGCGCCGGTTATCGGGCTTGACCAGCAACATCTGCACATTGCCGATGGCCCGCTCGAGGAAGCTCCCCTCGCAATAGCACAGGTAGAAGTCCCACATCCGCAGGAATGTCTCCGAATAGCCGAGCGCCCGAATGCGTTCGACGTTACGCGCGACGTTTGCGCGCCAGTCGCGCAGCGTGCGCGCGTAATGCGGTCCGATGTCCTCGAGGTGATAGAGCCGAAGATCGGATTTGCGCGTCGCGGCGTCGAGCATCACGGTGACCGACGGCAGGTTGCCGCCGGGAAAGATGTGCTTCTGGATGAAGCCCGGCGAGCATCGGGTCGCCTCGTAGTTCTGATCCGCGATGGTGATCGCCTGCAGCAGCATCATGCCCTCCGGCTTCAGCAGCCGCCCGCATCGTTCGAAATAGGCGTCGTAGTAGTTGAAGCCGATGGCCTCGATCATCTCGATCGATACCAGCTTGTCATAACGGCCGT
Source organism: Chromatiales bacterium (assembly GCA_050486285.1). Lineage (GTDB taxonomy): Bacteria > Pseudomonadota > Gammaproteobacteria > SZUA-140 > SZUA-140 > JAITWN01. Next base: position 80,684 of record JBJHCZ010000011.1, on the reverse strand, counting down.
CGAGCTCACGATAGTCCTGCATCAGCACGCTGACCCGGTCGGCCAGGCCGGCGGCGGCGACACGTTCGACGGCGAGCGCGTGCTGCTCGCGCGAGATCGTCGTCGTCGTGACGCGGCAGCCGTACTCGCGCGCCGCATGGATCGCAAGGCCACCCCAGCCGGCGCCGATCTCCAGCAGGTGGTCGGCGGGGCCGAGCTCGAGCTTGCGACAGATCTGGTCGAGCCGGTGGAGTTGAGCGCGGTGCAGGTCCATCGATTCGTCGGCATAGACCGCGCTTGAATACATCATCGTCTCATCGAGCATCAGCGAGAACAGTTCATTGCCGAGGTCGTAATGCGCCGAGATATTGCGGCGCGATCCCTTGCGCGTGTTGCGATTCAGCCAGTGCAGCAGGCTGCGCACCGGCAGGTTCAGCGCCGCGAGACCACCGTCGATGCCGGAGAGGAAATCACGGTTGCGCAGCGCGATGCGCACCAGAGCGGTCAGGTCGTCGGTGCTCCAGTGGCCGGCCATGAAGGCCTCGCCGGCGCCGATCGAGCCGCCGAAAGCAATGTCGCTGTAGAAGCGCGGATCATGGACATGGATCGTCGCGCTGAAGGGGCAGCGCTCGTCGATGCGCCCGAATGCCTGGCTTGCCCCGTTTTCCTCGAGCGCGATACGGCCTGACTGCAGCTGGCTCAGACGCGAGAGGATGATCCTGCGGGCGAGGGCGTCGAGCAGGCCGCTGCGCGGGGGATTACCCTCGATCGCCTGCGCGGAAGAATTGTCCGAGGTCGTTTTCATGGGTGCTTCGTCGAGCCGACGTCTCCGTGTTGTGCGTCTGTTGATTCCGGGTGAGGATGGAACGGTGTCCGCTTCAGCCACAGCCGCAGGGCCTGCCAGTAAATCGCGGTGATCACCCGGAGCGGCATCAGCGGATAGCGGGCGAGGGCGAGCACGCAATGCGCGGCATCTATCGGCCTGCGCTCCAGCGACAGCGTCGCGTCGAACAGCTTGCCGCGGTCATCATGGCTTTCCATGTGTACGGACAGACGGTCCCCGGGCAACAGGAAGCGCCAGTCATAGCGGAGGTCCATCGGCATGAACGGCGAGATATGGAACTCCTTGGCGAGCATGAAGCGCAGTCGGGGCGTTGCCGGCGCGGCGCCGGCCGGGCGCTCGAGCACGTAGGCATGGCGCTGGCCCCATGGCGTGTTGGTGACCTCGGCGACGATCGCGACGACATCGGTATCATCGCTGTCATAACAGAAGTAGAAGCTGACCGGATTGAAGACATGGCCGAAATGACGCAGGTGGGTCAGCAGGCGCACCGGTCCGCCCGGCGCCCGGCCGGTCGCCTCGCGTACCCGCGCGATCACGGCGTCCTTGAGCGGGACTGCGGGGTCGCCAAGATAATCGTCGCGGCAGAAGCGTACCGGCGCAGGGCGTCGTGCCGACCACAGCCAGCGGCCGGCAAACACCCGGTCGAGCTCGTCGAGATCGAGGAAGGCATGACACACGCGATACTCGAATGCGTGCGGGCGCGGGGAGAAGCGGCGGTGCCTAAGCCGTCCTTCGTACAGGCAGCTGTGCATCGGTCTGTTCCCTGAAGCGGTTGATGACGTCGAGCGCGCTGACGACGCCGTCCTCGTGAAAGCCGTTGCGCCAGTAGGCGCCGCAGTACCAGGTGTTGCGCGCGCCGTCGATCTCGTGCTTGCGGCGCTGCGCGGCGACCGCTGACGGCGTGAACACCGGGTGTTCGTAGATCATCGTGCGCAGTACGCGCGACGGATCGACCGCGGCGCCGTTGTTGAGCGTGACGCAGAATTGCACCGGCGCGTCGAGTCCCTGCAGGATATTCATGTTGTAGCTGACCGCGACCCGGCCCGTCGACCCGGGCAGGATGTGGTAGTTCCATGCCGCCCACGCGGCGCGTCGTTGCGGCAGCACGCCGGCATCGGTATGCAGCACTGCCTCGTTGCGCTGGTAGGGGATCGCGCCGAGAACCGCGCGTTCCTCGCGCGTCGGATCCTCGAGCATGCGCAGGGCCTGATCGCTGTGCGCGGCGATGAATACATGGTCGAAGGTCTCCGGCGCGTGACCGCGGGCGCGCACAATGACCTTGCCGCCGCGGCGCGCGATACCCTCGACCGGCGTTCGGGTCCGGATCCGGTCGGCGAACGGCGCGATCAGCCGGCGGACGTATTCGCGGGAGCCGCCGTCGATCACCTGCCACTGCGGCTGGTCGAAGATGCTCAGCAGGCCGTGGTTATTGAAGAAGCGGATCACGAAGCGGGCGGGGAAGCGCTGCATGTCGCCGGGATCGGCCGACCAGATCGCGGCGCCCATCGGGATCAGGTAGTGTTCGATGAATGCGCGGCCGTAGCCGCCGGACGCGAGGAAATCGCCGAGGCCGACGTCGGCGTGTTCGTCGTCAAGCAGTGCAACTGCCTCGCGATTGAAGCGCAGGATGTCGCGCAGCATGCCCCAGAAGGCCGGGCGGACGAGATTCCTGCGCTGGGCGAACAGGGCGTTGAGCCCGGCGCCGCAGTATTCGAGGCCGCTTCGCTCGCACTTGACGCTGAAACTCATCGGCGAGGGCCGGATCGCGACGTCGAGCGTGCGCAACAGGCGCGTGAATTCGGGATAGGTCCGGTGGTTGAAGACGATGAAGCCGGTGTCGATCGCATAGGAGCGGCCTTCCCATTCGATGTCATGGGTATGGCTGTGGCCGCCGACGTAGTCCGCCGACTCGAACAGCGTAACCTCGTGTTCCCGGTGCAGTTCCGCCGCCGCGACATTGCCGGAGATGCCGCCGCCGATGATCGCGATCTTCATCCTCATGGCGCGTTCTCCGCCGGGTCATCCCATTGCTGGGGTACCTGCCGTATCAGCCCGGTGTCGTAGCCGATGCCGTGGAGAAACACGATCATTTCCTCATAGAGTTCGTCGGAGATCGACGGTTCGCGCGCCATGATCCAGACGTAGTCACGCTTCGCGCGTCCGATGATCGTGTGGCGATAATCGTCGTCGAGCCAGATCACGCGGAAATCGGCCTTGATGGGCCAGACGAATTGCATGCCCCACAGCGCATTGGTCTGCGTGTCCTGCACGAAACCGGTCGGACGGAAGGTGCGCAGCTTGCCGTCGAAGCCCCCGGCCAGGAAGGTGAAGGTCGTCGCGATCGTGCCGTCATCGTTCAACCGGTAGGATTCGACGGCGTTATGGGCGCCCCTCTCGAGGAAGGTCGGGATGTTCGCGATCACGTACCAGTCGCCCATGAAGCGCTCGAGGTCGACATGATCGACCGTCTGCATCGGCGGTATCGCGGCGCAGCCGGTCAATGACAGCATCAGCGGGATGGCGAAGCACAGTTTGTGCGCGGTCATGGCAGCCCTCATTCGATGCGGTAGCGCAGGCGCGCGCCGTTCTCAGTCGTCGATTCCAGCGCCAGCCACTCGCGGCGCGGGGAGTACCAGAGGTCGATCCCGATATCATCGCCGGCGATCAGGCGATAGCGCTCGGCCTCGACCGGCGTGCCGCGCACAATGACGCGATCAGGCCCCAGCGACTCGACCCGGACATCCAGGTATTCGCCATTCTGCGCGTTCAACAGCTGCCTGGCCTCGAGTATCCGCGGATCCCAGTACCAGAAGCTTTGCACGCAGGAGGGCAGTGACGACTCTCCCAGCGGCGTCTTCAGCACGAATTCGTGCACGCTGCGCTCGCCGTCGATCCGGTAGCGGGCGCCGTTGTCGTCGGTGCGGGCGCTGATCCGTTGCAGGCAACCGCCCTTCCACTCCTCGCGGTTGTCGTGGCGATAGGCGTACAGGGTCAGGAACAGCATTCGTACGCGGAAGTCGGCGCTGATGTCGACGATACTGCGTTCGCCGTCCTGGCTGACCGTGAAGCGGTGCGTGCCGATCGGCCGCTCGTCGAGATAAACGGTGAAGTCCCATTCCCCTGTGGTGGCGGCTACGGCAACGCTCGCCGGGAATGCGATCACCGCGGCGCAGCACAGGCGAGCGAGGGCGCTCATGCGCCGGATCCCGTGGCGGTTCGGGGCGAGCGCATGCGCGGCGGCCCCGGGATGAAGGCGTTGGTGCGCCCGATATACTCGCGATAGCCCGGGCGGCGTCCGGTGATGTCGCTTTCGAGCAGCGAGACGCCCGAGAAGCGCAGCAACAGCCAGGTCATCAACAGCGGCGCGAACACAGTCCACCAGCCGCCGGCCGGCAGGGCCGCCAGCCAGAAGGCCCACCAGACCAGGCACTCGCCGAAGTAGTTGGGATGGCGACTGTAGCGCCACAGACCGCGGTCCATGACCTTGTCCGCGTTGGCCGGATCGGCGCGAAAGCGGGCGAGCTGGGCATCGGCTATACTCTCGAATAAAAAACCGGCCGTGAACAACACGACTGCCAGGCCGGTCGACCAATGCATGACATGGGGCTGGCCGATGGCCAGACCTAAGGGCGACGAAATGATCCATGCCAGCACGGTCTGAAACCCGAAGATGATGAACAGGCTCTTGATGCCGAAATTCGGTGAATACTTCCGGCGTATTGCGGCGTAGCGACGGTCTTCCCCGCGGCCGTGATTGCGGACCAGGATATGCAGCGCGAGGCGGACGGCCCACAGGCCGACCAGCGCGACGATCAGCGCGGCGCCGAGCGACGGACTGGCGGCGGCGTGCACCAGCGCCGCAGCGAGCATCAGCAGCGGCCACAACACATCGACGACGCTGGCATCACGCCGGTACAGGCTGATCAGCCAGGTGGCAAAGCCCATCGCCAGCATGATCGCGAGTGCGTGCAGCGAGGTCATCAGCATCACATGACCCTCACGGGTTCCGGGGCGGGCGTGAAGCCGTCGAGCCGGCGCGCGATCGCTAACAGCGCCGGCGTCAGCACCGCCCAGCCGAGCGCGAGTACGCCGAGCGTCGTTGCCATGTCCGGGATCTCGACCGCGCCGAGACGGTGTCCGGCATAGAAGGCGAGCGGTCCGCCGAAGGCGCCGAAGGCGGCGGCAAGCGCTGTGCGACCGCGCAGCCAGCGCAAGGACACGTTCAGCGTCGTCGCGAACAGCGCCCACAGCGCGATGATCCAGTACGGCGCCAGCCAGGGGGTGATCTCGCCCGAGGGATAGCGCAGCCAGCCGAGGGCGACCAGCAGGCTGTCCCACAGCGTGCCGATCGCGACCGCGGCAAGGATCAGCGCCAGCTCCGCCTGCGGGCGCGGCGCCAGCCACAGATGGATTGCCGCGACCGCGATCGCCGAGACGGCGCCGAACCACGGCGCCAGTGCCGCCGCGCTCAGTACACAGGCGAACCAGCCGTACTGGAACAGCACGAAGTTACCGAGTATCCGCACCGATGGCATCGCTTCAACCCCCGCGCTTGACGAAGAGATAGTGGCTGACCCACCACTGTCGGCCGTCGTCATAGCCGAACAGCTCGGCGCAGGCCATGAAGAAGATGCGCCAGCGCATCCACCACTGGCGGGCGCCGTTGCCGTAGGTCGCGACCATGACCGGCCACAGGGCGTCGTGCGCGGCATCCATTTTTTCCAGCCAGGCGTTTGCGGTCTTCTCGTAATGGGTGCCGTCCCAGCGCCAGCGCGCCTCGATCGCGAGATCCTGCTGGAAATGCAGGGGCAGGTCGTCGCTCGGCATCATCCCGCCGCTGAAGAAGTGGCGGCTCATCCAGTCGGACGGGCCGCCGTCCTCGAACAAATACGGCGTCGCGCGGTGCACGAAGATGTGCTTGAAGAACTTGCCGCCGGGCTTGAGCCAGCCGGCGATGTTGCGATACAGGCGGCCCCAGTTGCGCATGTGCTCGAACATCTCGACGGAGATCACGCGATCGAAGCGGGCAGGCGCCTGGTCGAAGTCGTTCATGTCGCAGGTGATCACGCGGATATTGCGCAGCCCGCGCACCCAGGCCTCGGCAAGGATGTGGTCGCGCTGTGAATGCGAATTCGACACCGCGGTGATCCGGCTGCGCGGGTAGCGATGCGCGATCCACAGCGTCAGCGAACCCCAGCCGCAGCCGAGTTCGAGGATGTTCTGGCCATCGGCGATCCCGGCGCGGCGGCAGGTCTCCTCGAGCGCGGCGGATTCGGCCGCATCGAGGCTGTCGACGCCGTCCGGCCAGTAGCAGCCGCTGTACTTGCGCTGCCTGCCGAGAACCCCAGAGAAAAAGGCCGGCGGCAACTCGTAGTGCTGTTCATTGGCCTTGGCCGGCAGCAACGCGATCGGCGCCGCGTCCATGGTCGCGATGAAGGCATTGATCGTCCTGGCGGCCGATTCGGCATCGTCGTTGCGAATCTCGCGCAGGCGCTGCCGCAGCAGGTGACGGATGCCCCGGCGGATCATCAGGTCGGGGAGATAGCCCTGTTCGGTCAGTTCGACCGCGAGGCGTTCGGCGGCTTGCATGGGGTGTCTCCCGTCTCCGTTTCAGAATCCGTTCCCGACCGGGATCTGCCGCGCGATATCGCGGAGTCCGGCCACCAGATCATCGCCGATCGGCGTGACCCCGCAGTCTGCGATCAGATCGCGACACCGCTGCGCGCAGATGCCACCCGCGAACACCGGGACATCGATGTCCGCGGTCAGTGATTTCAGGCCGCTTGCGAGCACGGCTTCGTCGATCGTCGCCGATCCCGACAGTACGATCCCCGCGCTGCCGGTGCGACGCACGACATGGGGCAATTCCCCGAGCGGCATGTTCGCGCCGAGCAGCACCAGCCGGTAGCCGCGCGCATGGGCGGCGAGCGCGAACAGCAGCAGCCCGAACTCGTGCTGCTCGCCGGGCAGGCAGGCCGCGACGAGCTTCGGGCCGTTGTTCTGCAGGTTGCGGTGATGAAAGCGTCCGCCGAGCTTGTTGCGCAGGAAGACGCTGAAAAAATGCTCCTCGGCGACGCCGCCGGGTTCCGTCGACCAGCGCTCGCCAAGCGATTCGAGCAGCGGCAACAGCAGGCGGCGGGTGACGACGTCGACCGGGTACAGCGACATCGTTTCGTTATACAGCGCCTCGAGCCTTGCCTCGTCGAATGCAGCGACTGCGGCCAGCATCGAATCGCGGTAGCGGCGCCACGGCCCCGGGTCGCTGGTGTCCGCGGTGTCCGCCGGTTTCGCGTCCGGATCGAGCGCCGGTCCGACGCGGCTGATCGTGATACCCCGGTCGAGCAGGCCGAGGATGGCGCGGATGCGCTTGACGTCGTCCTCGGTATACAGGCGATGACCGGAGTCGGTGCGTAACGGACGCAGCAGGCCGTAGCGTCGTTCCCAGGCCCGCAGCGTGACGGCATTGACGCCGGTCATCGTCGATACCGTGCTGATCTGGAACAGGGCCTGTCCGCCGTTTGCCTGCATGCCGGTCACCGTCTGGCTTGTACAAGAGTTGTACATATCTTGTACAAGGTGACCAGGGGTTGTCAACAGATTTCAGTGAAATATATAAAAACATAATAAAAACATATGGTAAAAAATACGGTCTGTGTGTACAAGTCGTGTACAATTCTGTGCGGCAGGCAGAAAAAGTCATAAATATGACAGCTGGATCGTGTACAATCCGGCAATTTGCTGCGCCCATGACCCCCGAAAAGTATTACATCCCCGTCCGCTTCAAGCTGATCCTGGCCAGTGCCGCCGCGCTGGCATGGATCGGCGTGAGCGTCTGGCTCGCCGGTTACTGGGTCGATCAGCTCGCCGGATCGATCGGGACGATCGCGGCGTGGGCGGTGATCGCCGGCATCGCGCTGATCCCCGGCCTCGCGAATGCCTTCCTCGTCGCCGGACTGCTGCTCGATCGCCGACCCGTGTATGCCCGCAGCGCGGGCTTTCCGCCGGTCACGGTCCTGATCGCCGCCTACAACGAAGAGCGCTATATCCACGCAACGGTCGAGACGGTCGCGACGCAGTCTTACGACGGTCCGATCGAGATCATCGTCATTGACGACGGTTCGCGCGATCGTACTGCGGACATCATCGACGGGATGATCGACCAGCATCGATTCCGCAGCGGCGTGAGACTCAGGCTGCTGCGACTCGGCCGCAACGGCGGCAAGGCCGCCGCGCTGAATGCCGGCCTGCGCGAGGCGTCGCACGACCTCATCGTGACGATCGATGCCGATACCTGGATGCGCGAGGGCAGCCTCGCCGCGATCGTTGCCAATCTGATCGACGGCCCGCCCAATACGGCCGCCGTCGCCGGCACGGTGCTGGTGCGCAATTCACGCCGGAATCTGCTGACACGCCTGCAGGAGTGGGACTACTTTCACGGCATCGCGGTCGTCAAGCGCATCCAGTCGTTGTTCCAGGGCACGCTGGTGGCGCAAGGCGCATTCTCGCTGTATCGCCGCGAGTGCCTCGAGGCGGTCGGCGGCTGGACCGAGACCCTGGGCGAGGATATCGTGCTGACCTGGGCCCTGCTCGCGCGTGGCTGGCGCGTCGGATACGCCGAGAATGCCTTCGTGTTCACGCATGTGCCGGAGAATTACCGCCAGTTCTATCGTCAGCGCCAGCGCTGGTCACGCGGGCTCATCGAGGCCTTCAAGCTGCATCCGCGCGTGCTCTGCCGGCTGCGTCAGAACTCGCCGTTCATCTGGCTGAACCTGCTGTTCCCGTATCTCGACGTGCTATATCTGTTCGTGTTCGTGCCCGGCGTGATCGCGGCAGTGTTTTTCCAGTTCTATGCGGTGGTCGGGCTGATGACTCTGATCGTGTTGCCGCTCGCGTTGATGCTGAACCTCCTGATGTTCGTTCATCAGCGACGGATCTTCCGCCGGCACGGCCTCGCGGTCAGGCGCAATCTCGCCGGCTTCGTGTTCTACATGCTGATCTACCAGATCCTGATGGCGCCGGCGAGCGTCGCCGGCTATTTCTCCGAGCTGTTCAACATGCGCAAGGCGTGGGGCACCAAGTGAGAAGGATCGCCTTGTTCCTGTGCGCGGCGCTCGCGACCGGTGTCGCCGAGGCCGCGCGCGTCGTTGTCGACCAGCTCTACGTCAACGACAGTGACGGCATGTGGCAATATCGCCTGCTCGCCGGCACCGAACACCGCGTCGAGGTGCCGCTCGCGGGCAGCAGCGCCGGATTCCGCGCCGGCCGCTGGCGTATCGACGATCAGGCAGGGCGCGAGGACTTCGACATGCTGCGCCTGTACTTCGACAGCGGCGAGACCCGGTCCTGGCGCGCGCGCGCCGGTCTTGCGCAGCTGTCCGGCGAAGGCTCGCCGACGCTTCCCGATGCGACCCTGAACTGGACTGGCGGCAAGTGGTATGTCGAAGGCGGCGCGCAGCGCGAACTGATCGATACCGTCACCGCGATCCGCCTGCACACCCTCGTCGATACCTGGAGCATCTCCGCCGACTACCGCATCGCGCCCGAATGGACCGCGATCGGCGCGCTGTACACGCAGTCGATCACCGACGGCAACCGCCGCTTCGGGCAGGTCGCGCGCCTGGTCTACTCTCCCGCGCGCTATGAAGGTCTGACGCTGCAAGGACGCGTTCGTCACGTCGACAGCGACTTCAACGGCATCGGCTATTTCAGCCCCGACCGTCTGCTGGAATCGATGCTGCTGGCCGGCTACCGGCGGCCGCTCCTCGACGACAACTGGGTCGCCGGCGCCCAGGCGGGCATCGGTCGCCAGACCATCGACAGCGAGATCGACAATTCGCTTTATCTCACCGAGCTGAGCCTGCGCGGCTGGTTCACCGAGCGCCTCGGTCTCGACGGCCGCGCGCTGTGCTCGAACGCCGGCGGTTCCGCGACCGGGCAGGGCGATTCCGGTTATCGTTACTGCAGCGTCAATCTCTCCCTGATCGGGGCCTGGTAGCCCTGCCGCCCGACTCTCCCCCGACCGATTCCTGAGCGGATTGATCAGGTATAACCATTTGATTCCTATGGCTTTGCTTGTTATAGTGCATTTGTAATACTACTTAACAACCATCACCAGGGAGCAGACAAATGTCACAGAGCCTTTATGAACGTCTCGGCGGCGAAGCCGCAGTCGATGCCGCGGTCGATATCTTCTATCGCAAGGTGCTGGCCGACGACCGCATCAACGGCTTTTTTGATGGCGTCGACATGGACCAGCAGGCGGCGAAGCAGAAGGCCTTTCTGACCTTCGCGTTCGGCGGTCCCCATCACTACACCGGCAGGGACATGCGCGGCGCGCATGCGAAGCTGGTCCAGCGCGGTCTCAACGACACGCACTTCGACGCAGTCATCGAGCATCTCGGCGGCACCTTGAAGGAACTGAACGTCCCCGACGAGTTGATCGGCGAGTGCGCGGCGATCGCCGAGAGCACGCGCAACGACGTACTGGGCCGCTGAGTACAGGACGGGGAGCGGATCGCGATGCCGAAGATCACCTTCGAGGGTCGTGTCCATGACGTCGAGGCGGGCGAGACCGTCCTCGAGGGCCTGCTTCGGGACGGCGTGTCCGTTCCCCATTCCTGCCGCAGCGGTATCTGCCAGAGCTGTCTGATGCGCGCGCGCGAGGGCGCGCCGCCCGCGGCCGCGCAGAAAGGGCTGCGAGATGGCCTGCGCCTGCAGGGTTATTTCCTGCCCTGCATCTGCCGGCCCGAAGGCGACCTGACCATCGCGGCGCCCGGTGACGATGCCGCGGCCTTCGTCTCCGCGACGGTCGTCGACAAGGCGCTGCTCGGCGACGACATCCTCCGCCTGCGCCTGCGTCCCGAGGCGCCGATCGAATACCGGGCCGGACAGTTCGTGAACCTGCGCACGCATCACGGCCATGTCCGCAGTTATTCGCTCGCGAGCGTGCCGGACCTCGACGAGACGCTCGAATTCCATGTGCGCCGCCTGCCCGACGGTCGGGTCAGCGGCTGGGTCCACGAGGCGCTGTGTTCCGGCGACTCCCTCGAGATCCAGGGTCCGGCCGGCGACTGTTTCTATCTCCCCGGCAGGCCGGAGCAGCCGCTGCTGCTGATCGGCACCGGCTCCGGTCTGGCGCCGTTGTGGGGGATCGTCCGCGATGCGCTGCGTCAGGGACACTACGGGCCGATTCATCTGTACCACGGCAGCCGCAACCCGTCCGGGCTCTATCTCGGCGAGGAACTGCGCGCGCTCGCCGATGCCCATCCGCAATTCCGTTATGTGCCCTGCCTGTCCGGCGACCATGTCCCGCACGGCCATCGCAGCGGTCGCGCGACGCAAGTCGCCCTCGAAGATCATCCCGATCTCAAGGGCTGGCGCGTCTACCTCTGCGGTCACCCCGACATGGTCGCGGCCGCGAAGCGCAAATGCTTCCTCGCCGGCGCCGGCATGAAAGACATCCACGCCGACGCCTTCCGCCTCAACCTCCCCGTCGGCGCTGCCGCTGCCTGCTGAAAGCTCTGCATGGCGGAGTCATTCGCCTTGCATCGTGCAGTGGTTCGAAGCCTGCGCTCCTGTCCTGCCCGTTACGGGACACGCTGTTAATACGTCCATGTACGCTCCCAGGCCGCATCCCTGCGGCCTGAAGGTCCCGTAACGGGCAGGACAGGACCACAGGCTTCCGCAGTCGCAGTGGATGGGTGGGCCCTTGTCCGGGTGTGGCGCGGTCATCGCGGGAAGCCTGTGCTGTTGGCGTTACGGGACCTTCCGCCGCAGGGATGCGGCGGAGAGCTACAGGGAGGTATTCACGCGTGTCCCGTAACGCCAACAGCACAGGCTTCGAGCCACTGAACGACGACAGGCGAACCGTCTGGCCCGATCATCCAGTACGGTTATACTAAAGGCCGTGATTCACAGGAGGACATCATGGACCTGACCGCGATCATTACGCTCGCCATCCTGCTCGCGCTTGTCATCTACGTCGTGACGATCTATAACCGACTGGTCGCGCTGCGCAACCGCTTCAAGAATGCGTTCGCGCAGATCGAGGTGCAGCTCAAGCGCCGCTATGACCTGATCCCGAACCTCGTCGAGACCGCGAAGGGCTATCTGAAGCACGAGCGGGAGACCCTGCAGGCCGTCGTCGAGGCGCGCAATGCCGCGTCGGCGATGCTTTCGGCGGTCGCCGCCGATCCCGGCAACGCCCAGGCGATCCGTTCGCTCGGCGGCGCCGAGGGGACGCTGGCCGGCGCGCTCGGTCGGCTCAATGTCGTCATGGAGGCCTATCCCGATCTCAAGGCCAGCCAGAACATGCAGCAGTTGTCCGAAGAGCTGACGACGACCGAGAATCGCGTCGCCTTCGCGCGCCAGGCCTTCAACGATGCGGTCATGGCCTTCAACACCTTTCGCCAGTCGTTCCCGCCGGTCGTGTTCGCCGGGATGTTCGGCTTCGGCAGCGACGCCGCACTGCTCGAATTCGAGGACAGCGCGGCGATCCGGGAGGCGCCGAAGGTCTCGTTCACCTGATGCGCTGAGCGCGGATGAATTTCTACGAGGCCCAGGAGGAGGCCCGGCGGGCGTCGCGGCGGCTGGTCCTGCTGTTCTCGCTGTCGGTGCTGACGCTGATCGTCGTCGCCGACCTGCTGCTGGTCGGGCTGATGTATCTCGGCGAGGCGCCGGCCACCGGCTTCTGGTCTTATGCGATGGCGATCGACTGGCGCGTCCATGCGACCGTCGCCGGCGCGATGATGCTGGTCATTGCCGCCGGCAGCCTCTACAAGTATCTGCATGTCTCCGCCGGCGGCCGCCGCGTCGCCGAGGATGTCGGCGCGGTGCGGGTGCCGCCGGATACGCAGGATCCGGCGCGCCGCCGCCTGCTCAATATCGTCGAGGAGATGGCGATCGCATCCGGCACGCCGGTGCCCTCGGTGTATGTGCTCGAGCGGGAAACGGGCGTCAATGCCTTCGCCGCCGGACTCGGCCTCGACGATGCGGTCGTCTGCGTGACCCAGGGTTGCCTCGATGTGCTGAATCGCGAGCAGCTGCAGGGTGTCGTCGCCCACGAGTTCAGCCATATCCTCAACGGCGACATGCGCCTGAACCTGCGCGTCATCGGCGTGTTGCACGGGATCCTGCTGCTCGGCCTGATCGGCGAGGGCCTGCTGCGTAGCCTCGGGCGCCGCCGTCATGTCGCGGTCGGCGGCCGGGGCGGACGCGAGGGCGTTGCCGGACTGATGATGGTCGGCATCGGCCTGATGGCGCTCGGCTACGGCGGCACGCTGTTCGGCCGGCTGATCAAGGCCTCGGTCAACCGCCAGCGCGAATATCTTGCCGATGCCTCGGCGGTGCAGTTCACCCGTAATCCCGACGGTATTGCCGGCGCGCTGAAGGTCATCGGCGGTCATGTCCACGGTTCCGGCGTCGATCACCCGTCGGCGCCGGCGATCAGCCATATGCTGCTCGCGTCGATGCACGGTCGACTCGCGCGGCAGGGCTTTGCCGGTTTCGCGACGCACCCGCCGCTCGAACAGCGCATCCGCCGTCTCGATCCTGCGTGGGACGGGCGCTGGCCGGTCATCGCACCGGTAGTGACGGCGGAGACGGGCGCGCCGCCGCGCGATCGCCGCGAGGCGCAGGTCGCCGCGGTGTTGACGACTGCGGCGGTCCTCGGCGCGCTGCCGGGCCCCGGCGAGGTGGAACGCGAACATCTCGATTATGCGCGGCTGCTGCTGGAGGAACTGCCGGAATCTCTGTCCGCCGCGGCCCATGAGCCCTGGGGCGCGCGGGCGCTGGTGTGCGCGCTCTTGCTCGACGATGACGAAACGATACGCGCGCGACAGCTCGACGAGGTTCGCAGGCGTGAGGAGCCACGCATTGTCGAGACGACCGAAGCGCTCTACGATGACGTCCGCGGTCTCGGCCGCGAACTGCGACTGCCGGTCGTCGATCTTGCGCTGCCGTCGCTGCGCGAGTTGTCGCCGGCGCAGGCGGATCGCTTCCGCGGGATGGTCCTCGCGCTCGTCCGCATCGACCGCCAGGTCACGCCGTTCGAATGGGCGGTGACGACGGTGATCGGCAACACGCTGGCGGCGGCGGAGGATCGCCCGCACATCGAGGCGCCGCACTCACAGGGCGTTGCGCAGTTGCGCATCCAGACCCGTGTCGTGCTGTCGATGCTCGCCCATGCGGGTCACGATGCGGAAGGCGACGCGGCCGCGGCCTTCAGCGCCGGCATCTCCGCGCTCGGTCTTGGCGGCGAGGCGATGTACGCGCGCGAGACGCTGAACTTTGATACCGTGGACAATGCATTGCGCCGTCTCGATCGCCTGAGGCCCGGCGAGAAGGCGCGGCTGCTGCAAGCCTGTGCCGAAGTCATCGGCGCCAATCACGATATCTCGGTCGCGGAGTTCGAGATGATACGCGCGATCGGCGCCGCGTTGCATTGTCCGATACCGCCGCTGGCCTGGCCGGGCGCGGCCCTGCTGCAGCGACCGGGCGTGAATCCCTGAAGGAGGTCCGCATGGCGAGGACACAGAAATCGCCCAGAAAATCGGTTTCGCTGGTGCTGAGCAGCGGCGGCGCGCGCGGGCTGGCGCATATCGGCGTCATCGAATGGCTGAACGCGAACGGCTACGACATCCGCTCGATCGCCGGTTCGTCGATGGGCGCGCTGGTCGGCGGCATCTACGCGGCCGGTGAACTCGATACCTATCGACACTGGGTCTGCGCGCTCGACAGGAGCGACGTCCTCAGGCTGCTCGATCCGACGCTGGGCTGGAACGGCATCTTCAAGGGCCGGCGCGTCATTGAAAAGCTGCGCGATCTGGTCGGCGATCACCGCATCGAGGATCTGCCGATATCGTTCACCGCGGTCGCCACCGATGTCGAGACCCAGAAGGAGATCTGGATCAGCCGCGGGCCGCTGTTCGATGCGATCCGTGCCTCGATCGCGGTGCCGCTGATATTCACGCCGCACAAGATCAACGGTCGCCGGCTGCTCGACGGCGGACTCGTCAACCCGCTGCCGATCGCGCCGACCCTGCGCGACGACACCGATCTGATCATCGCGGTCAACGTCAACGGCATCGCGGACGGCCCGGCGCTGCACGTGCCCGATGAGCCGTCGGCGCTATCGGCGGAGGGGACGGTGACGCCGGCCGGGGACGGCAACGGTTATCGCGAGCGCATCAAGGGCTTCGTCAACGAGCTGCAGGAACGCTTCCTGCCGCCGGGCAGCAATGAACAGGACTGGGACTACTTCGACATCATCACGCTGTCGATCGAGACGATGCAGAACACGATCGCGCGCATGAAGCTCGCCGCCTACACCCCCGACGCCACCATCGAGATCTCCCGCCACGCCGCCCGCGCCTTCGAGTTCCACCGCGCCGCCGAACTCATCGACCTCGGCCGCGCCGCCGCCGCCCAAGCCCTCGATCCGGGTCGGACCACGGCATCCAGCTGATATTCCAGGAGTTTATGCCAATATAAACCCCGAAATACGGCCTCCCGGGCGATTTTCGGGGTCAAAACGGGGCGTCGATCCGTTTGTGGTATCTTGGCGCGATGCAAGTCGCACCCCCGCTATTTTCCCGGCGCAAGCACTGGGCCGCCCGCTTCGGCACTGCACCGTTCCTGCCGATGTCGCGCGCCGAGATGGACCAGCTTGGCTGGGACGCCTGCGACGTGATTCTCGTCACCGGCGACGCCTACGTCGATCACCCGAGCTTCGGCATGGCGGTGATCGGCCGCACGCTGGAGGCCCAGGGCTTCCGCGTCGGTATCCTCGCGCAGCCGGACTGGAACAGCGCGGAGCCGTTCGCCGCGCTCGGCCGCCCGACGCTGTTCTTCGGCGTCACCGGCGGCAACATGGATTCGATGGTCAATCGCTACACCTCCGACCGCCGCATCCGCCGCAACGACGCCTACACGCCCGGCGGGGAAGGGGGGCGGCGCCCGGACCGCGCCGTCATCGTCTATGCCCAGCGCTGCCGCGAGGCCTTCGGCGACGTCCCGATCGTCATCGGCGGCATCGAGGCCAGCCTGCGCCGCATCGCGCACTATGACTACTGGTCGGACAAGGTCCGTCGCTCGATCCTGCTCGACGCGAAGGCCGACCTGCTGGTGTATGGCAACGCCGAGCGTCAGATCCTCGAGATCGCACACCGCCTCGCCGGCCGCGAGCAGATCGGCGAGCTGACCGATATCCGCGGCACCGCGTTCATCGGCAAGGGGACCCCGCCGGACTGGATCGAGCTCGATTCGACGCGGATCGACACGCCCGGCCGCGTCGATCCGCGGCCTGACCCGTATGCGATGTCGAGCGGGCCCGCCTGCGACACGCCGTCGACCACCGCCGACGGCGCGCGGGTCGTCCGCTTCGAACGCCATATCGCCCGCGCCGACCGCGATCGCACCGTCGTCCGCCTGCCTGGCTATGAGGCGGTGCGCGACGACCCGGTGCTGTATGCCCATGCGTCGCGGGTCATGCACCTCGAGACCAACCCCGGCAACGCGCGCGCGCTGGTGCAGCGCCACGGTGGCCGCGAGGTCTGGATCAATCCGCCGCCGATCCCGCTGACCACCGCCGAGATGGACGCGGTTTTCGACCTGCCGTTCGCGCGCCGCCCGCATCCGGCCTATGGCGATGCGAACATCCCGGCCTACGAGATGATCCGCTTCTCGGTCAACATCATGCGCGGCTGTTTCGGCGGCTGCACGTTCTGCTCGATCACCGAGCATGAGGGCCGCATCATCCAGAGTCGCTCGGAGGCCTCGATCCTGCGCGAGATCGAGCAGATCCGCGATACCGTGCCCGGCTTCACCGGCGTGATCTCCGACCTCGGCGGGCCGACCGCGAATATGTACCGGATCGCCTGCAAGGACCGCGAGATCGAGTCGGCCTGCCGCCGGCCGTCCTGCGTTTACCCCGACATCTGCAGCAATCTCGACACCGACCACTCGGCGCTGATCGGCCTGTACCGCAAGGCGCGCGCGCTGCCCGGCGTCAAGAAGGTGCTGGTCGCCTCCGGTCTGCGTTACGACCTTGCGATCCGTTCGCCGGAATACGTGAAGGAACTGGTCACGCATCACGTCGGCGGTTACCTGAAGATCGCGCCGGAGCATACCGAGCAAGGCCCGCTGTCGAAGATGATGAAACCGGGCATGGGCGCCTACGATCGCTTCAAGGCGCTGTTCGACAAGTACTCGAAGGCCGCCGGCAAGGAGCAGTACCTGATCCCGTACTTCATCGCCGCGCATCCCGGTACCACCGACGAGGACATGCTCGAGCTCGCGCTGTGGCTGAAGAAGCACGGCTTCCGCGCCGACCAGGTGCAGACCTTCCTGCCGTCGCCGATGGCGGTGGCGACGGCGATGTACCACAGCGAAAAGAATCCGCTGCGCAAGGTCACGGAGAACAGCGAAGCGGTCGCGATCCCGAAGGGCCTGAAGGTGCGCCGGCTGCACAAGGCCTTCCTGCGCTATCACGATCCGGACAACTGGCCGGTACTGCGCGAAGCCCTGCAGCGCATGGGGCGCGCCGACCTGATCGGCAACGGTAAACATCATCTGATCCCGGCCTGGCAACCGAAGGGCACCGGCCAGACGCGGCGTGACCCTGCCGGCGCGAAGCCATCACGCCCCTTTCTGACCCGGCATACCGGATTGCCGCCGCAGCCCCGTAGCGAAGGCCGCCGGGCGGCCTCGAAGTCGGGACGCGCAGGCAAGGCCGGGCGCAGCGGTCGGGGCGCGAGGCCGGCGCGTGGTTGATCTCGACCCGCGCCTCGCCGCCGATACCATCGCGGTCGGACGCTTCGACCTCTGCCTGCTGCGGCTGATGAACGACGCCCGCTGGCCGTGGTTCATCCTCGTGCCCGATCGCGCCGCGATCCGCGAGATCCATGAACTCGCCGAACAGGACCAGCAACAGCTGATGCGCGAATCCTCGCGACTGGCGCAGGGTCTGGCGCGCGCCTTCCGCCCGGACAAGCTCAACATCGCAGCACTCGGCAATATCGTGCCCCAACTCCATGTGCATCACATCGTGCGCCATCGCGGCGATCCCGCCTGGCCCGCGCCGGTGTGGGGGAGGCTGCCCGCGCAGCCCTATGCCGCTGCGGAACGCCGCGAAGTCATCGCAAAACTGGCGGCGGCGCTCGCCGAATCCGGGGCGGAGCTGGCATGCAGCGACAGTTGATCGAACTGCTCGAGGGACATGACCCTTTCGACGGCACCGAGACCGGCCACCTCGAGCATGCGCTGGCCTTCGTCCGCCGCACGCCGGCCTGCGCCAGCCGCGCAACGCCGGAGGGGCATGTCACTGCGTCGGCCTGGGTATTGTCGCCGGACCTGCACGCGACGCTGCTGACGCATCACCGCAAGCTCGATCGCTGGTTGCAGCCCGGCGGCCATGTCGAGGACGACGCCACGATCCAGCAGGCGGCGCTGCGCGAGGCGCTTGAGGAAAGCGGCATCGATCGGCTGGCGCTGGTCAGCGATGCGCTGTTCGACATCGATGTCCATCTGATCCCGGCGCGCAAGTCGGAGCCGGCGCATTACCACTACGATTTCCGTTTCCTGATCCGCGCCGGTCACAGCCTATTCGCGGCCGGCGAGGAATCGATCGATTTGGCGTGGGTTCCCCTCGGCGATATCATCGGCGGTGAAGCCGACGAATCGGTCGCCCGGATGGCGAGAAAGACCGCGGATTTCCTTGCCGCGCACCGACACGGGATCCAGGAGGCATGACAGAGGAAGGTCGGACGGAAAACAGGCTGCTGCGACAGCGCCTGGAAGACCTGCTCGAACAGGCCCGGCACAACGAGCGCAAGATGCGCCGTTTCAAGTCCTGGGAGCTGCGCCTGATCGGCCTGAACTCGCTGGTCGAGTTGATCGAGGCGGTCGTCAATCCGGATCGCCGCGCCTTCGACTGGGATCTGGTGACCTTGTGGCTGCACGACGCCGAATACGAGATCCAGCGCGCGCTGGAGGAGGAGGGCATCGACCCTGCCGCGCATCCCGGGCTGATCTTCGCGCGCGAGCGCGAGGATCTCGGCGCGCTGTATCCGGTCTCCCTGTTCCCGCTGCTCGGGCCGTACCGGGCGAGGGCGCATGCCTTGCTGTTCCCGAAGGTCGCGAAGCCGCCGGCCAGCGTTGCGCTGCTGCCGCTGGTGCGCCACGGCAAGCTGATCGGCAGTCTCAACATCGGCAGTTTCGCGCCCGAGCGTTTCGCCGAGCGCGGCATTCGCAGCGATTTTCTCGAACACCTCGCCGCAGTCGTCGCGATCTGCCTCGAGAACGCGATCAACCTCGAACGGATCAAGCGCCTCGGCCTGACCGACACGCTGACGGCGGTCAATAACCGGCGCTATTTCGACCAGCGTCTCAACGAAGAGGTCGGCCACTCGTTGCGCAGCCGCGAACCGCTCAGCTGTCTGCTGATCGATGTCGATCACTTCAAGCGCATCAACGACACCCGGGGACACCAGACCGGAGACGACGTGCTGCGCGAGATCGCCGCGCTGTGCCGCGCGCAACTGCGTCGCAGCGATGTGCTGTCACGCTACGGCGGGGAGGAATTCGCGGCCTTGCTCGTCCATACCGGGCGGGACAGGGCGCTCGAGGTCGCCGAACGCATGCGCGCGGCGATCGAGACGCACGCATTCGGCGGGGGTGACGGCGAGATACTGCGGGTCACGGCGTCGATCGGGGTCGCGACGCTGAACGCGCCGGAGGACGGCGTGCTGGCGGGCTTCGATAGCGAGACGCTGATCGCCCGCGCCGATCAGGCCCTGTACCAGGCCATGTCCGGCGGCCGGAACCTCATCATCCGCGCGGACTAGCTATCGCGGGGGTCAGAGTCGTTTGATCACCGGGATCATCAAATCCGACTGATGCAATCTCGATCAAACGACTCTGACCCCATAGTCGGCTAGTAGCGGCCCCTGACCTTCGACACGTAGTTGACCAACTCCTGGCTCTCGAGATTCATGCGCATCAGGTTCGTGTGCGTGATGCGGAACAGCGCGCGCATGACCTTGTAGACGATCTTCGGATGGGTCTCGAGCAGGGCCTCGAAGTCTTCCGGCTCGAGCGTGCAAACGGTCGCCTTGCCGATCGCGCGCAGCGTCGCCTTGCGCGGGGTACGATCGACGAAGGCGCGGGTGCCGGCGGCCTCGCCGGGGCTCATCGTGTAGACGGTCAGCTCCTGGCCGAGCACGGTGCCGACGACCGCGAGCTTGCCCTCGGTCAGCACGAACAGGGTGTTGTCATCGACACCCTCGCGGACCAGCATCTCGCCGTCCTCGAGGCGCTGGACCTTCATGACCCCGGCGAGGACCTTGCATTCCTCCTCCTCGAGCTCGGTGCCGAGCGAGGATCCGCAGATCATCTTGTAGTCCGGTCGGTTGCTCATGGCGCGCTGACTCCTCAGATAGTACGGCAGGTACCCTGTTGTCACTGATTCTAATGCAGTCGTGCGCGCAATGTCATCCCGCTACAGGACCTCCCGCCCGGCGAACAGCGGCAGGTACTGGCCGTAGCCCTCCCGTTCGAGGTCCTCGCGCGGTATGAAGCGCAGCGCCGCCGAGTTGATGCAATAGCGCAGGCCGGTCGGCGCCGGGCCGTCCCGGAAGACGTGGCCGAGGTGAGAATCGGCATGGCGGCTGCGCACCTCCGTGCGGGGCAGGATCGCGCGGAAGTCGAGCCGCCTGACGATATGGTCCGCTTCGAGCGGGCGGGTGAAGCTCGGCCAGCCGGTCCCGGAATCGTACTTGTCGATCGACGAGAACAGCGGTTCCCCGCTGACGATGTCGACGTAGATGCCGTCGCGTTTCTCGTCCCAGTACTCGTTTTCCCACGGCGGTTCCGTGCCGTGACGCTGGGTCACCTCGAACTGCAACGGCGTCAGACTCCGGCGCAGCTCGGAGTCCGGCGGTCGTTGCCAGCGGCGGGTCTCGCCGGCCGCATAGCGGGCGACATCGACCGCGAGGTCCGTGCCCCAGGTCTTTTTCAGGTACTGGTCGCGTCCGGAGCGGTGGCGGTAGAAGGTGTAGCGGACCTTGCTGCGGTTATGGAAGTCCTGGTGATAGTCCTCGGCACGCCAGAAGGTCTCCGCCGGGCGTATCGCGGTGACGATCGGGGCCTCGAAGCGACCGCTCGCGGCCAGCGCGTCGCGCGAGCGCTCGGCGAGCGCGCGCTGGGTTTCGTCGTGATAGAAGATCGCGCTCGCATATTGCGGGCCGCGATCGACGAACTGACCGCCGGCATCGGTCGGATCGATCATGCGCCAGAAGGCCGCGAGCAGGCCTTCGTAACTGACGACCTGCGGATCGTAGCGCACGCGCACGACCTCGAGGTGACCGCCGAGCCCGCTCGAGACCTGGTCGTAGGTCGGGTTCGCGGCGAGCCCGCCCATATAGCCGGAGATCGTCTCGATGACGCCCGGCACCTTGTCGAAATCGGCCTCGACGCACCAGAAGCAGCCGCCGGCGAAGGTCGCGCCGTGGAGTTCGCGGGCGCCGCCGTCGTCCGCGCTGACGCTGTCGAGCCAGTAAGCCGTCGCGATCAGGAGCAGCAGCATCATGCCGAAGAAGGCGGGTCCGCGCATGGTCAGGCCTCTGCCCGATCGGCGCCGACGGCCTGCGCCGGGACCGGTGCGAGGCCCGCCGCCTCGTCGAGCGCATGCCGGGCCGGGGTCGTGTTGCCGAGCGTCGCGGCGCAGGCGAGGATCGCCGCGAAGATCGCGACGTCGATGCGCAGCCGGGTCAGGAACAACTGCGGCGGGCCATCGGCATGCTCCGACAGTCGCGGCGGTTGCGCCCAGGCCTCGATCGAGGGCACGACGAAGAAGCGGTTCAAGGCGCCGATGCCCATCATGATCGCAACAAAGGAAAGTTTCAGGAGCAGGATCCAGCCATATTCGGTCGCAAACAGTCCCCGCAGGGTTTCAATCTGTACCCAGGCATGCCAGAGCCCGGTCGCGAGCACGACCGCGAGGGCGGCGCCGGCGAGGGTCGACAGCCGCACCGCGGTCTCGGCGATCTCCGCGGCGGCATGCCGGCGACGCAGTTGCGGCAGCACCGTCAGCGCATAGACGACGACGGTGCCGCCCCAGACACAGCCCGCGACGATATGCAGCGTATTGATGAAGTTCAGCGGCGTCAGGCTGCCATCCTCGGCGGCGTGCCCGCTGCTGCTGATCGCAAACGCAATCAGCAGTGCGCCGGCAGCGGCGAGC
Source organism: Chromatiales bacterium (assembly GCA_050486285.1). GTDB lineage: Bacteria > Pseudomonadota > Gammaproteobacteria > SZUA-140 > SZUA-140 > JAITWN01. The sequence goes on along the minus strand of JBJHCZ010000011.1, from coordinate 58,623 downwards.
CCGCGCATGCCCGCGAGCGGAGGCCGGCGGCGCCACCACCACAGCGCGGCGATGACGATCAGCGCCGCGCTGCGCAACAGCCAGGATTCACCATAGGCGCTGCCGGTCAGGACCCTCGGTACGAAGCCGAAGGCCTCGGTCAGGCCGACATCGGCCAGCGTCGCCGCGCGCACGACGAGGTCGGCGCTGCTGGTGAGGGCGAGCGTCAGCAGGGACAGGCCGAGCAGCAGGCCGACCCCCGGCGCCTCGTCGAAGGTGTCGGCGGTGCGGCGGGTCGCGAGATAGAGCCACGATGCGCACAAACCGATCAACACAGCGAGCGCCGCCCGGTCGAGGACGGCAATGACGGTCGCTGTCGGGTCGGCGCTCAAGCGGTCCTATTCGACGGTGAAGCTGAAGTCGCCGCGGATCCGGTGCCCGTCGCGCGCGACGACGTTCCAGTTGACCTGGTACTTGCCGGGGCCGAGGTCGTCGAGGGTGACGCTGAGCTCACGGCGGTTGCTGCTCGCGCTCGAATCGCCCTTATCGACCTGGGTGCCGTCGGCGGCGGTTACGGTGATCTGGCTGAAGTCGGGCTCGATGCGGCCGGAAAACCACAGCTTGACGGCCTTGGGTGCCTCGCCGACCACGGCGTCCTTGGCCGGTTCCGAGCGGTCGAGGTGGACGTGGGACAGGGCCGTCAGCGGCCAGGCGGCGAGCGCGAGGCCGGCGATGAGGATGAACGAAGCGGTTCTCGGGGACATGCGGGTCTCCTTGCAGAAATGTCGGCGGAAGTAGGAATAATCGCCATGACATTGTGACGCAGCCGATCGGGCCTTTCCACCCCGCAGCCTGCGTCAGGTGGTCGCAGCCACGGCGGAGGCCCGGGTTCAGCGTCCCAGCAGGACGCCGACGCCGATGCTGAATTGCGGATCGCGGCGCGCGCCGCCGTCCCGCGGCCACAGATGGAGGCCGTCGGCCTCGACCAGCGGCCAGGTGAAGCGGGCATCGCCGACGCGGCCGTCGCGCGTCGATGTGAAGGGACCGGCGACGGTGACGAGGCGTCCCTGCGCGTAGTCGACGGTTTCGAGATAGCGGCCTTCGTGGACGATGAAGCGGCCGATCGGCTGTCGCGACGTATCGGGCCGCTGTCCGCTCGCGAGCGGATAGGCGAGTACCTCGATCTCGGTGCCGTCCTCCTGATTCACGCTGTTCAGGATCATGCCGCCCCACAGCACCCGGTCGCCCTGCCACAATGCGGCATCGACGGCGGCCTCGGCCGGCGTCGGCGACTGGCTGTAGGCGCGGGTGTCGAAACGGGGGCCGGTCGCGCAGGCCGCGAGCAGGCCGGCCAGCACCAGCGGCAGGATCAGCTTCGATACGAATGTCGGTGACGGGCGGTTCATCGTGTCAGCGTCGGTGGCCGTTCCGTTCGCGGCGGGTGAATGATCACCGGCCGCGGCGAACGGGGATAAAAATAAGGGTACCACGGGTCGTAGTGATAATAATAACGCGGGGGATAATCGCGGCGTGGATCGCTGTACGGAGGCCACAGGAAATGGTGATGGACGCGAATCACCGGCCAGGTATAGTCGTGTTCGCCGATCTTGCCGGGCTCGATGCCGGCAATGACGCCGCCGATCGTGATGTCGCGGCCTTTGGCATAGACGGCCGGATCGACGAAGCCGTCGAAGACCGCGATGAAACGCCCCTGGCTGCGATCGGCAAGGACGGGTCGCCCGCTGCGCAGCAGGTCGCGGGCGACGATCTCGACCCGGGTCTCGATCTGGTCGTTGTCGACCTCGAGGATCGTGCCGCCCCAGCGGACCTCGCGACCGATATACCGTTCGGCGTCGGCTCGCACCTCTGCCAGCACCGGATTGTCCTTAGGCGCCTGGCGCAATTCCTTCGGGACGATACTGCACGCGCCCAGCACACTCATGCCGAGCAGGAGCAGACCCAGTCGTATCCCTCCGTCCTTCATACTATCCTTAGACGCTGAACGGCCGATTTAGTTGCCACCGGCGCGCGATCCCGTTATGAAGGAATCAGGGCGCGCGCCGCCGCAGGTTATTGATTGATATCTTATATCAATGACTTGCGTGGATGATCGCCGCATGGATCCCGGGAGATTGCACGGATGGACCGCATCAACATCATGGCCTTGCGCCACTCGGCATTCTACAGTCCGCTGCTGCTGACGATCGCGGGCGGGCATCTGCGCGCCGAAGGCCTCGAGCCCGGCTACGCAGTCGCGACGCCGGAACGTAGCGTGCCCGGCAGTATCGCCGCCGGCAGTTGCGACGTCGCGCAATCCGCGGTCGCGACGAGTTTCGCGGCGCTCGAGCGCGATGAGTCGATAGACATCGTGCATTTCGCGCAGATCAACGGCCGGGACGGCTTCTTCCTCGTCGGTCGCCAGGCGGACCCGGACTTTCGCTGGGAAAAGTTGCGCGGCCGCCGCGTCCTCGTCGATCACTTCTTCCAGCCGCTGGCGATGTTCCGCTACGCGCTGCATCGCGCCGGACTCGCGCTCGACGACATCGACGCGGTCAATGCCGGCGACGTCGATGCGATCGAGCGCGCGTTTCGCGAGGGCCATGGCGACTACGTCCACCTGCAGGGGCCGGCGCCGCAGCAACTCGAGCGCGACGGCGTCGGCCATGTCGTCGCCGCGCTCGGCGATGCGATCGGACCGGTCGCGTTCAGCAGCCTGTGCGCGCGCCGCGACTGGCTGGCGACCGACGCCGCGCGGGCCTTCATGCGCGCCTATCGCCGCGGACTCGCGCAGGCGCGCGACGGCGATCCGCAGGAGATCGCCGTGCTGCTTCGCGAGGCCGGCTGGTTCTCGTCGATCGAGCCCGCGGTACTCGCGGCGACCGTCTCGGCCTACCAGCGCCTCGGCTGCTGGGGCCGCGATCCGGCGATCCCGCGCGCGGATTACGAACACCTCCTCGACGTGTTCGCGTACAGCGGCCTCGTCACCCGTCGTCATCCCTTCGAAGCGGCGATCGTCGCGCCGCCGGCCTGACATGCTGCGCATCTCCCGCGCCGTCGCGATCCCCGACGACGAGATCGAGCTCAGCGCGATCCGCGCGCAGGGCGCCGGCGGCCAGAACGTCAACAAGGTCGCGAGCGCGATCCACCTGCGCTTCGACATCGCCGCCTCGTCGCTGCCGGAGTTCTACAAGCAGCGCCTGCTGAAACAGTCCGACCGCCGCATCACCGCGGACGGCGTCATCGTCATCAAGGCGCAGCAGCACCGCAGCCAGGAGCGCAACCGCGAGGCCGCGCTCGACCGCCTGCGCGAACTGATCCAGGCAGTCGCCGCCGTGCGCAAGGCGCGCATCCCGACCCGCCCCGGCTCCGCCGCTCGCCAACGCCGCCTCGACAAAAAGACCCGGCAGGGTCAAAGGAAGCGTCTGCGCGGCCGGGTTAATGGTGACGATTGATATCAGCATCATTCATGAATCACGCACGACACCCACAGATCCCGGGCAGTCTGGCCCTCCCGGGAGCCTGCGAGACAGGATGTCTCGCCGGCAGCCCCCAGGGATGGGTTTATGGCGGTCCCGGGAGGGCCAGACTGCCCGGGATCCAGCCACTGCAACTGGAGATTCATGAATGATTCAATAAATTCCTTTGCATTCGCCCGGTTTCTGCTACAATACCGCCCGTGTCCTGCCGCAGACCGGTCTTCTGCGCGGACCTTCGCGGTAACCCCTTCCGGCCTGCCTCGAATCATCACCCTTTAATCATATCGCCTGGACGAGACCGGTCCTGCGCAATGCGCATCGACCAGGCCAACCAGGAGAACATTGATGTCATTCCAAACGCTCGGCCTTGCGGCCGAACTGCTGCATGCTGTTGCCGAACAGGGCTATACCGAACCGACGCCGGTCCAGCGTCAGGCCATCCCGCTCATACTCGAAGGCCGCGACGTCCTCGCCGGCGCGCAGACCGGCACCGGCAAGACGGCCGGCTTCACATTGCCCCTGCTGCATCGCCTGATGCAGCGCCATGCCGATCGCGGCCGCCGTCCGGTGCGCGCGCTGGTGCTGACGCCGACCCGCGAACTCGCCGCCCAGGTCAAGGACAGCGTCGTGACCTATGGCAAGTATGTCCCGCTGCGCTCCGCCGCGATCTTCGGCGGGGTCGGTTTTCGCCCGCAGGTCGATGCGCTGCGTCGGGGCGTCGATATCCTCGTCGCGACGCCGGGCCGGCTGATCGATCACCTCGAGCAGAAGACGCTCGACCTGTCGCGGGTCGAGATCCTCGTCCTCGACGAGGCCGACCGCATGCTCGACATGGGTTTCCTGCCGGCGATCCGCCGCATCATTGCGCAATTGCCGCGCGAGCGGCAGAACCTGCTGTTCTCGGCGACCTTCTCCGGCGAGATCAAGACGCTCGCCGATACCCTGCTGACGAAGCCGGCGCACATCGAGGTCGCGCGCAACAACGCCGCCGCCGAACGCGTCACCCAGGTCGTCCATCCGGTCGATCGCGAACGCAAGCGCGAGCTGCTGTCGCACATGATCGGCAAGCACGACTGGCGCCAGGTGCTGGTCTTCACCCGCACCAAGCACGGCGCCGACCGCCTTGCCGACCAGCTCGACCGCGACGGCCTCAGGAGCGCGGCGATCCACGGCAACAAGAGCCAGGGCGCGCGCACCAAGGCGCTCGCCGACTTCAAGCGCGGCGCCGTCCGCGTGCTGGTCGCGACCGACATCGCCTCGCGCGGCATCGACATCGATCAGCTGCCGCATGTCGTCAACTATGAACTGCCGATGACGCCGGAGGATTATGTGCACCGCATCGGCCGCACCGGCCGCGCCGGCATGGAAGGCAGCGCGGTCTCGCTGGTCTCGCACGACGAGCATCGCCAGCTGCGCGACATCGAGCGCCTGATCCGCATCGAACTGCCGAAGGTCGTGCTCGAAGGCTATGAGCCGACACGCGCGGTTCGCGCGCAGGCGCCGGCCGGGCATGCCGGCAAGCGCCGTGACGACGGGCGTTCCCGGGGTGGAAGACCCGACGGCCAGCCGCGAGCCCCCCGTCAGGGTGGTCGCGCCGCACAGGGCGCCGGTCAACGCAGCAGCAACGGCAATCGCAACAGCAACGGCAAACGCGGCGGTCAATCTTACGCGGCAAAGGCCAGGGCGGTATAATCCCGCCCGTTCCGCTACGGTGAAAGGACATGATTGAACAGTTGCGCAATATCGCGATCATCGCCCACGTCGACCACGGCAAGACCACGCTGGTCGACAAGCTGTTGCAGCAGTCCGGCACGCTGAAGACGCGCGGCGAAATCCAGGAACGCGTCATGGATTCGAACGCGATCGAGAAGGAGCGCGGCATCACGATCCTCGCGAAGAATACCGCGATCGACTGGCGCGGCTATCACATCAACATCGTCGATACCCCCGGCCACGCCGACTTCGGCGGCGAGGTCGAGCGCGTGCTGTCGATGGTCGACTCGGTGCTGCTGCTGGTCGATGCGGTCGACGGGCCGATGCCGCAGACCCGCTTCGTGACCCAGAAGGCGCTCGCGCGCGGTCTGCGTCCGATCGTCGTCATCAACAAGATCGATCGCCCGGGCGCGCGTCCTGACTGGGTGCTGAACCAGACCTTCGACCTGTTCGACCGCCTGAACGCCACCAACGAACAGCTCGATTTCCCGGTCGTCTATGCCTCGGCGCTGAACGGCTATGCCGGTCTCGAGCCCGAGGTGCGTGAAGGCGACATGACGCCGCTGTTCGAGGTCATCATCAATCGCGTCGCGCCGCCGGAGGTCGATCCCACCGGGCCCTTGCAGCTCCAGGTCAGCTCGCTCGACTACAACAGCTACGTCGGCGTCATCGGCATCGGCCGCATCCAGCGCGGCCACCTGAAGTCCAATACCGCGGTGACCGTCGTCGATCATGACGGCGGGCGCCGCAATGCGCGCGTGCTGCAGGTGTTCGGCTTCCTCGGTCTCGAGCGCAAGGAGGTCCCGACGGCCCAGGCCGGCGACATCATCGCCTTCACCGGCATCGACGGCCTGCGTATCTCCGACACGTTGTGCGACCCGGCCGCGGTCGAGGCGCTCGCGCCGCTCTCCGTCGACGAGCCGACTGTCAGCATGACCTTCCAGGTCAACAACTCGCCGTTCTCCGGGCAGGACGGCAAGTACGTGACCTCGCGCCAGATCCGCGAGCGCCTCGAGCGCGAGCTGATCCATAACGTCGCGCTGCGCGTCGAGGAGACCGGCGACCCTGACAAGTTCAAGGTCTCCGGGCGCGGCGAACTGCACCTGTCGATCCTGATCGAGAACATGCGCCGCGAGGGCTATGAGCTCGGCGTGTCGCGCCCGGAGGTCATCGTCCGCGAGATCGACGGCGAGCGCCAGGAGCCTTACGAGCAACTGACCGTCGATGTCGAGGAGCAGCACCAGGGCGCCATCATGGAGAAGCTCGGCGAGCGCGGCGCGGAGATGCGCGACATGGTGCCGGACGGCAAGGGCAGGGTGCGTCTCGACTTCATCATCCCGGCGCGCGGCCTGATCGGTTTCCGCACCGAGTTCCTGACCGCGACCCAGGGCACCGGTCTGCTCTATCACGTGTTCGACCACTATGGCCCGATCAAGCCCGGCGCCTTCGGCCAGCGCATCAACGGCGTACTGATCGCGAATGGTCCCGGCAAGGCGCTGGCCTATGCGCTGTTCAACCTGCAGGAGCGCGGGCGGCTGTTCATCGGCCACGGCGAGCAGGTCTATGAGGGCATGATCGTCGGCATCCATTCGCGCGACAATGACCTCGTCGTCAATCCGCTGAAGGCCAAGCAACTGACCAACATCCGCGCCGCCGGCACCGACGAGAACCTGATACTGTCGCCGCCGATCCGGCTGTCGCTGGAGCAGGCGCTCGAGTTCATCGACGACGACGAACTGGTCGAGGTCACGCCGAACCACATCCGCTTGCGCAAGAAGTCGCTCAAGGAACACGAGCGCAAGCGCTCGTCACGACTGGCCGGCTGAGGGGCCTCCCCCGCCGCCGGTCGAGGCCGGCGGCACGTCGTCGTCATGGCCGGCGGTCCTGCGCGCCGTCTTGCGCCGGCGCGAACCGACGATGTCGAAGTTCAGCCCGGACAGCGGGTGGAAGCGACTGACCCGGAAGATCAGGTCGCCGACGCTGACCGGCCTGACCGCGCGCATCTCCCGCAGCCGCGGCAGGAACAGTGCCGCGACCGCGAAGCGCGCGAGCGTCGATGCGAGAAACACCCCGTATAGCGCGCTGAACCATTCGTAGGTCTCTCCGAACAGCGTGATCTCCGTCGGCAGGTGGGTGCCCAGCCAGCCGCCGAGCAGCGCGCCGCAGAAAATCCCGACGCTCGCCAGCACGTTATGGAAGGCCATCAGCGTCGCGCGCTTTGCGCCCGGGATCAGGTCGTACAGATAGTTGCCCGCGCTCAGCGAGAACCCCGCCCACGCCAGCCCGCTCAGGGCCTGTACCAGCAGCAGCCAGACATAGTTCGTCGACACCAGCCACAACGCCGGCAGGATCGGGATCGTCAGCCCGGTGACGACGAGGATGAAGCGGTTGCCGAATACGTCGCTGAGCCGGCCCCAACGGTTCAGCGTCAGGAACTGCACCAGCACCGAGGTCGCGCTCAGGATCGTGAACTCGAGATAGCTGAGGCCGAGGTCGCGCAGCATGTACAGCACGAAGAACGGCGCGGCGATGTGGACCGCGAACTGCATCACCGCGAAAAAGATCGAGAAGCGGACGAACGGCGAGCCGCGCAGGCGTTCGCGGATACCGGCCCGGAACGGCGATTCGAGCGCCGCGACATGGCCGGGCGGGTCGTACATGCGCGACAGGTGCCAGACCGAGACCATCCGCGCGGTGGCGGCGACGAACAGGATCGTCAGGTAGCCGGCGATGGTCCAGCCGTTGCGGTCGAACAGGTCGAGGGTGACGCCGGCGAACACCAGCGCGAGGAACGAGGTGATGCTGCACAGCCGGGTCCGGTGGCCGAAATAGCGTCCGCGGCGCCGTTCCGGGACGAGGTCGCCCATCAGGCTGCCCCATTGCGGCGCGGCGAGGTTCGCGCCGGCGAAGTAGACGATCGCGCAGCCGATCAGGATCGGGATCGCATGATCCGGGAACAGGATCGGCAGCAGCGCGAGCGGGATCAGGGTCACGGCCTGCAGGGCGGCGCCGCACACGATGATACCCTTGCGCCGGCCGCTCAGGCGCCCGAGCCACGACGACAGCAACTGGGCGAACGACGCGATCAGCGGCGGCAGGGTGGCGAGGATGCCGATCTGGGCAGTCGTCGCCTTCAGGTAGATCGCGAAGGCCGAGAAGTAGCTCTCGCCGCTGCCGATCATCACCGACCACGACACTCCGTCCCGGATCGAGTGTCGCAGCGACCTTTCGGCGCGGGGGTCCCTGGAGTATACGGTCGGCATCGCGGGCTATATGCGCCCGGCCGCCGGTCTTGTCAAGCGATCGCGTCGTTCCGTTTCGCGGACACCCGACCGGCACGAGACATCAGGAGGACCCGGGCCGGCCATGTCTTTTCAGGAGCCTGCGAGACAGGATGTCTCGCAGGCAGCCCCCAGGGATGGGTTCATGGCGGTCCTGAAAAGACATGGCCGGCCCGGGTCCGAATACCGCCGTTACCAGCGTCGGGTGTCCGCGAAACGGAACGACGCGCGGCCATTGACGTGGCCTCGGGCTTGCTGTAAACATCAGGCGGAATTTTCGCCCCACCCAATGATCATCGGCAAGGAGTCCCATGATTATCGTTCCGACCTATCTCGACAAGAGTTCGATCCAGGGCTTCGGCGTGTTCGCGTCGGGCTTTATCCCGCAGGGCGCCAAGGTCTGGGAGTTCAACCCGCTGTTCGATATCTGCTTCACCGAGGAGGAGTTCGAGAAACTGCCGCCGTCGGTTCGCGAGGAAATCGAAATCCATCTCTATCAGCCCGAGCAGAGCGGCCTGCTGTACTACGAATCGACGATGGGCAAGTACATGAACCATTCGCGCGAGCCGAATGTCGACTTCAGCGAGGTCGGCGTGGGCTGGGCGACTCGCGACATCCATCCCGATGACGAGCTGACCTGCGACTACCGCCACTTCATGGCCGACGTTTCGCACATCGCGTACATCTGACACAATGACCGTCACAGCCGTGCCGGGGCCTTCGGGTCCCGGCCGGTCGCTAACCAGCGTGTGACATGTCCCGATCAAGTAAATCAGCCCCGGCAGTCTCACGCGAGGCATTCCTGGCCCGCGAAGCCGAATTGTGGCCGGCCCTGCTGGAACGCCAGCGCGCGCTGCGCGAGGCCGGCGTCGCGACGCTGATCATCATTGCCGGCCCGGAGGGCGGCGGCAAGGGCGAACTCGCCGACCGCCTCAATCAATGGTTCGACGCCCGCGGCGTCGAGACCCACGGTTTCTGGGCCGACAGCGACGAGGAACGCGAACGGCCATGGATGTGGCGCTTCTGGCGCCGGCTACCGCCGCGCGGCACTATCGCGATCATGTTCGGCGCCTGGTACTGGATGCCGCTGTACCGGCGTGTTCGCCGCGAGATCGGGGATGCGGATCTCGAGCGCGAGGCACGGCGGATCGCCGCGCACGAACGCATGCTGGTCGCCGACGGCCTGTCGCTCGTCAAGTTGTGGCTGCACCTCGATCGCGAGGTTCATGAGCAGCGCATGCGCCGTCGCCGTGAGATCCAGCGCTACCTGCGCGGGCATGCCGCGGAGGGCAGGGGCAAGCGCCAGTTCGGATTATTCACCGAAGCCGCCGACCGCCTGCTCGCGCTCACCGACAGTGATCCCAGTCCCTGGCATCGTATCGACGCGCATGACGATCGTGCCCGCGATCTCGGGGCCGGAACTATCCTGCTCGATGCGATGGCGCGCCGGGCGGACGAAACCGCGGCAGCGCGCGACGCCGTGGAAGCCGGGTGTGTGAACAAACCCGGATCATCCGCGCTCTCGCGCGTGGATCTCGGCACGAGTCTGTCGGAAGACGTCTACAAGCGCGACCTGAAACGCTGGCAGTCACGCTTGACCACTCTCGCCTGGCGGGCCTGGTCGGCCGGCATCCCCTGCGTCGCGGTCTTCGAGGGCTGGGATGCCGCCGGCAAGGGCGGCATCATCCGCCGGCTGGTTGCGCCGATCGATGCGCGCCTGTACCGGGTCATGCAGGTCGGCGCGCCGAACGAGGTCGAACGCAGCCGGCATTATCTGTGGCGCTTCTGGCGTCAACTGCCGCGCGCGGGGTTCCTGACCGTGTATGATCGCTCGTGGTACGGTCGCGTGCTGGTCGAGCGCGTCGAGGGGCTTGCCGGGGAGCATGAATGGCGGCGGGCCTACGACGAGATCAATGACTTCGAGGCCCGGCTCGTCGATCACGGCATCGTGCTGGCCAAGTACTGGCTGCATGTCAGCGCCGGCGAGCAGTTGAAGCGATTTCAGGATCGCGAGCGCGTGGCCTGGAAGCGGCACAAGCTGACCGACGACGATTGGCGCAACCGCGAGCGCCGCGATGACTACATCGCCGCGGTCGAACAGATGCTCGCGCAGACCGACACCGCGGTGGCGCCGTGGAACCTCGTCGCCGCCGAGGACAAGCGCCATGCGCGTGTCACGGTGCTGCGCAACTGGTGCAATCGACTGGAGCACGCGCTTGTACGACAGACGTGACGAACCGGAGTGCTTGCGATGAATCGGCGTGGTCTGTGGCTGCTGATGCTGTTGCTGGCGGCATGGTCGCTGCCCGCAATCGCTGTCGCGCAGGCTACGCCTGAAACTCGTACCCCCGAGAGCTGGCGCCATCTCGAGATCCTCGTAGAGACGATGGACGCGATGCGTGCCGATCTGCGAGAACTGCGCCAGGAGCTGCGCGAGACCGACAACGAGCGCGAGCAGGCGCGGCTGTCGCGCGAGATCGAGCAGCGTGTGCAGGATCTCGAGTCGCTGCAGACGGCGCTCGAACTGCTCGCAACCGAGAGCGTCGACCTCGGGTTGTTCGGCGTGCGCACCGAGACCGCGTTCGACTGGCGCGATGAGCTTCAATCGGTATTCGAGCCGGTACTGCTGGAGCTGCGTCGCCTGACCGAACGTCCGCGCAGGCTCGAGCGCTTGCGCAATGAGCAGGCCTATTATCAGGAACGTGTCGACGCCGCGGAGACCGCCTTGCGCAACATCGAGCGCAATCGCGAGCATGCGCCCTCCGACCATCTCCGGGAGGCCTTCTCGACGCTCGAGCAACGCTGGCAACGGCGCTACCAGGAGGCCCGCAATCGCCTGAACCTGGTCGAGATCGAGATGCAGCAGGTGCTGGCGCCGCCGGCCGCGCAGCAGGACCCGCTCGACCGCCTGCAGACGCTGTTGTCGGGACGCGTGCTGAACCTGTTCATCGCGATCCTCGTGATGCTGTTCGTCTACCTCGGCATGCGCGCGCTGGCACGCCTCTACGATCGCCAGGTCATGCGGCGCGCGCGGGAGAGCGGCGTGTTCCCGGCGCGGGTCGGCAACCTGCTGTTCTACCTGTTCACGACGATCATCGTCCTGTTGTCCGGCATGGCGGTGTTCTACGTCCGCGGCGACTGGCTGTTGCTGGGCCTGCTGTTGATCCTGCTGGCCGGCGCGGCGCTCGCGGCGCAGCGTTCATTGCCGAGATTTCTGACCGAGGCGCGACTGATGCTGAACCTCGGTCCGGTCAGGGAAGGGGAGCGCATCATCTACGACGGCCTGCCGTGGCGTATCCGCACGCTCGGCATGTACGCGACGCTGGAGAACCCGAAACTGCAGGGCGGTGTGCAGACCCTGCCGTTGCGCATGCTGGTCGATCATGTCTCGCGCCGCTACGAGGCCGACGAGTCGTGGTTCCCCGCCGACCTCGGCGACTGGCTGCTGCTTTCGGACGGCACCTTCGGTCGCATCGTCGCGCAGACGCCCGAGCGCGTGCAGCTGCAGGTGCTCGGCAGCATCAAGAGTTTCGCGACCCGGGACTTCCTCGGGCTTGCGCCGCGGGTGCTGTCCGGCGGCTTTGTCCTCACCGTCGAGTTCGGGCTCGACTACAGCCACCAGGCCGCAATCACGACGACGATCCGCGAGCGCATGGCGGAAGAGGTGGGCGCGGGACTCAGGGAGAGCGATGTCGGCGAGCACCTGCTTCATTTCAATGTCGAGTTCGCGAAGGCCGGCGATTCCTCCCTGAACCTGCTCCTGATCGCCGGCTTCGCCGGGGGTGCCGCCGACCGATATTTTCGCATCCAGCGCCTGATGCAGCGCCTCGCCGTCGAGTCCTGCAACCGCCATGGCTGGGTCATCCCGTTCAATCAGCTGACGGTGCATATGGCCGGCGGCGGGGGCGGCAATTGACGATCGAGCCGATCGGCGCCGCCGGGCGCGAAGCAGTGATCGCCGCGACCCGCGACTGGCTGCTGAGGGCCGCAGTCATCTGGCGGCGAGACTTCGAGATGTTGCCGGTGCTGTTCGACCTGCGCGGGCGCGCCGCCGGCATGTATCGCGTCCGCGGAGGGCAGCGGGAGTTCCGTTACAACCCGTGGCTGTTCGCGAAGTATCCGCGCGACAATCTCGAAATCACGGTGCCGCACGAGGTCGCGCACTATGTCGCCGACTGTCTGCACCGCCCGCGGCGCCTGCGTCCCCATGGTCCGGAGTGGCGGTCGGTCATGGCGGCGTTCGGTATCGATCCCGCCGCCGGCGCTGCTTATGACCTCGACGGCATACCGCTGCGCGCGCAGCGCCGGTATGCCTATCGCTGCGACTGCGCGGCCCATGAACTGACGACACGCCGCCATCGTCGCATCCTGAACGAGGACGCGCGTTACCACTGCCGCCGCTGCGGGACGCGGCTCACACTGCTTCGCTAACAGGCTGCTGAACACGTCTGTGGTCTCGGGGGTCAGAGTGGTTTGACCCCGGGTAAAATCAATTTCGACGGATGCATTTCGATCAAACGACTCTGACCCCATTGCAGCAGGCTGCCAACCGCCCTCAGCGATCGCGCGCGTCCAGCGCCTCCCAGCGTGCATAGGCGTGCTCGAGTTCTTCCTTGACCTGTTCCAGGCGCATCAGGGTCGAGGTGATCGCGTCCTTGTCCTGCTGGTAGAAATCCCGCCCGGCGATTGCGGCCTCTATCTCCTGCTGCTCACCCTCGAGCAGTTCGATCCGCGCCGGCAACGCGGCGAGTTCCTCGCGCTCGCGAAAACCGAGTTTGCGTTCGCGCGCCGGTTTGGCCCTGGCCGGCGCGGACTTCGGCGTATCGTGGACCGTCTGGGCGCCGGTGGCGGGCAGCATCGGCGGCGGCGCCGACGGCCGTTGTCTGATCCAGTCCTCGTAGCCGCCGACGTATTCGCCGACCCGGCCGTTACCCTCGAAGGCGAGCGTCGCGGTGACGACGTTGTCGAGGAAGGCACGATCGTGACTGACCAGCAGCAGGGTGCCGTCGTAGTCGGCGAGCAGATCCTCGAGCAGTTCCAGGGTATCGACGTCGAGATCGTTGGTCGGTTCGTCGAGCACCATCATGTTCGCCGGTTTCGTGAACAGACGCGCGAGCAGGAGACGGTTGCGCTCGCCGCCGGACAGGATCCTGACCGGAGAATCGACGCGATCGGGCGGGAACAGGAAATCCTTCAGATAGCCGATGACGTGCCGCGAACTGCCGCGCACGCTGACGTAGTCACTGCCGCCACTGATGTTCTCGCGTACGGTCTTGCCGGGATCGAGCAGTTCCCGGTGCTGGTCGAAGTACGCGATCTGCAGGCGGCTGCCGTGCACGACCTCGCCGGAGTCGGGCTGCAACTCGCCGAGGATGAGTTTCAGCAGCGTACTCTTGCCGCAGCCGTTCGGGCCGATGATGCCGATACGGTCGCCGCGCATGATCGTCGTCGACAGGTCGCGGATCACGCACTGGCTGTCGAAGTGGAAGCTGACATGGCGCAGGTCGACGACGCGACGTCCCGGGGAGTCGCCGCTGTCGACGCTGAAACTGACCGTGCCGGCGCGTTCGCGCCGTTCGGCGTGCTCGGTGCGCATTGCGAGGAGCTTTCTTACGCGGCCTTCATTGCGCGTGCGCCGCGCCTTGATGCCCTGACGTATCCAGGCCTCGTGTTCCGCGAGCTTGCGATCGAATTCGGCATGTGCCTTCGCCTCGGCCTCGAGCATCTCGTCCTTGCGCCGCAGCCAGGTGTCGTAGTCGCCGGGGAAGGAAGTCAGTCGACCGCGGTCGAGCTCGATGATACGGGTCGACAAGTGGCGCGCCAGCGTGCGGTCGTGGGTGATGAACATCAGCGCGCCGCGGAATCCCAGCAGGTATTCCTCGAGCCAGCCGATCGCCTCGATGTCCATGTGGTTGGTCGGCTCGTCGAGCAGCAGCAGGTCGGGCTCGCTGACCAGCGCGCGGGCGAGCAGGGCGCGGCGGCGGACGCCGCCCGAGCAGGCGGCGATCGGGCGATCCGCCGGTAGCGCAAGCCGGGTCAGCGCGGTTGCGACGCGCTGTTCGATGTTCCAGCCGTCGAGCGCCTCGATGTGCTGCTGCAAGGCCGCGAGTCGCATCAGGGTGCCGTCGTGGTCGCGCGTGCCGGGGGTGCCGATCGCGCAGCGATGGTATTCCGCGAGCACCTCGCCGACCTGGCCGAGGCCGCCGGCGACGACATCGTAAAGGGTGTCGTGACCGTCTTCCGGCACGTCCTGTTCGAGGTGGGAGATGCGCAGCGTGTCCTTGCGCCAGATCTCGCCGTCATCCGCTTCGGCGACGCCGCTGATGACGCGGAACAGCGTCGACTTTCCGGTGCCGTTTCGTCCGATCAGGCAGACGCGCTCGCCGCTCGCGATCTGGAAATCGACATGGTCGAGCAGCGGCTTGTGGCCATAGGCCAGCGAGACCTGGCTGAGGGTGAGGACGGTCATGAGCGCGCCGCTGTCGGGGCGCCCCGGGAGGGGGTTATTGCGGTGGCCACTTACCGAGGCGCTGGAGCACCTTGATCTTTTCCTCGTCGGTGAATTTTCGCCACTTGTTCGACTCGTCTTCGGTCATGCCGCAGCCGGTACAGATGCCTTCGTCGAACAGGCAGACGCTGATGCAGGGGGATTTGATTTCTTCGCTCATCCGATTTCTTCCGCTGGTTGACCGGGGCGGATGCCGCCCCTCGATGCGGCGTCATTATCGCATATTCCGCCCCGGCAGGCAGGCGCCGCCGCTTGACAGCGCGCGAGGGTCAGACATAGCCTGAAGCAGGTTGCGTTGCCGACGGCGTTGCCGGAGGGCGTGACCCCGCTCCGCCAGGCGCCCGGGCGCGCAAGACCGCGCTGGCCCGGCCGATATCCCTTGCAGACGCGCAAGTCCGGGACGACTGACAGCGCAGGGATCACCGATGGATATGAGCGTTGACGGCAACACTCCGATTCGTGTCCTGATCGTCGAGGATTCGGAAGACGACGTCCTGCTGCTGTGCCGGGAGCTCGAGCGCAACGGCTATCAGGTCACCCACCAGCGCGTCGACAATGCCGTCGATCTCGATCGCGCCCTCGACGATGGCGGCTGGGAGGTCGTCATCGGTGATTACTCGATGCCCGGCTTTTCCGGCGCCGAGGCCCTGGCGATGATACGCCGCCGCGGTCTCGACATGCCGTTCATCTTTGTCTCCGGGACGATGGGCGAGGACGCCGCGGTCGAGGCGATGCAGTCCGGCGCCCAGGACTACATCATCAAGGGCAATCTCAAGCGTCTCGCGCCGGCGATCAGGCGCGAGGTTCACGACGCCGCGATCAAGCGCGACTATATCCGGGTCGAGGCCCAGCATCGCGCCAGCGAGTTCCGCATCAGCCAGATCCTGACCATGGCCGTCGATGCGATCATCGTCATCGATGCGGAGCGCCGCATCGATGTCTTCAATCGCGGCGCGGAACGCATCTTTGGCTGGCGTCACGAGGAGGTGACCGGCCGCGGCATCGAGATGCTGCTGGCGCTCGGGGTCGCGGAGTGTCTGCCGATTCCGTCGGATCCCGGCGGCGTGGCGGCGGGCGAGGGCGGCGAATACCGGGAAATCATCGCGCGTCGCCGCAACGGCGCGCCGTTTCCGGCCGAGATCAGCGTCTCGGTCTGGACGATGAACGGGCAGCCCCGGTACACGCTGATCCTGCGCGATATCACCGAGCGCAAGCAGGCGGAGGAGGAGCTGCGGCTGCTCGAGAGCGTGTCATTGCTGGCGGCGCAGTCCGAGAGCCTGCACGCGGCGCTGGAGATCACCCTGAAACGGGTCTGCGAGGTCATCCAGTGGGATCTGGGGCAGGCATGGCTGCCCGACAACGAGGGCCGACACCTCGAGTGCAGCACGGCCTGGTATCAGCGCGAGCCGGGTGATGATGCGCTGCGCAGCGCGAGTCTCGGTTTCCGCTTCGCGCCGGGCGAGGGTCTGCCGGGCAGGGCATGGCAGGCCGGCGGCGTCATCTGGATGCGCGAGCTCGATGATGCCGATGCCTTTCCGCGCACCTCCCATGCCCGGGAGGCCGGCTACCGCTCGGGCGTCGCCGCGCCGGTCTTTGCCGGTGAACAGGCGATCGCAATCCTCGAGTTCTTCACCCGCGCGCCGCGTGCCAGCGAGGACCGCATGCGCAAGCTGCTGGCGCTGGTCGCCGGTCAGCTCGGCACGGTGATCCAGCGCAAGCGCATGGAGGATCGCCTGCATTATCTCGCCCATCACGATGTATTGACCGGGCTGCCGAACCGGGTGCTGGTGCGCGACCGCCTGAACCAGGGCCTCCTGGAGGCAGATCGCCACGGCCGCCTGCTCGGCGTCGCCTTTCTCGACCTCGATCGTTTCAAGACCATCAATGACAGCCTCGGTCACGCCGCCGGCGACATGCTGCTGGCAGCGGTCGCCGAGCGGCTGCGTAACGCCGTGCGCGAGGACGATACCGTCGCCCGTCTCGGCGGCGACGAGTTCACGCTGATCCTGACCGACATGGCGCGGGCCGAGGACGCGGCGCAGGTCGCGCAGAAGATCCTCGGCTGTTTCGCCGAGCCGTTCCATATCGCCGGCTACGACTTTACGGTCGGCATGAGTATGGGCATGACGATCTATCCGCTGGATGACAGCGATGTCGACGGGCTGTTGCGCAATGCCGATATCGCGATGTACCGCGCGAAGGAGCAGGGCGGCAATACCTGCCAGTTTCATACCGCGGAGATGACGGCCCGCGTGCGCCATCGACTCGACCTCGAACGGGATCTGCACCGGGCGCTGGATCAGGGGCAGTTTCATCTGCTTTATCAACCGATCATGGATCTCGCCACCGGCGCCTTCGTCAGCGTCGAGGCCCTGATACGCTGGCGTCATCCCCGCCGCGGGGAGGTGTCGCCGGCCGAGTTCATCCCGCTCGCAGAGGAGACCGGCATCATCGGCGACATCGGGGCGTGGGTATTGCGCGAGGCCGCGGCGCAGTTCGTGCGCTGGCGAGACGAGGGCTTGCCGCTGGAGAATATCGCGGTCAATGTCTCGACCCGACAGTTCCACGGCAGGGACTTCGGCGGCCTCGTCAGGCGGGTCGCCGCCGATACGGGATTCGACCCCCGCTGCCTGGTGCTGGAGATCACCGAAAGCCTGCTGGCCGACAATGCCGCGATCGTGTCGGCGCTGCGCGAACTGAACGACATGGGAGTGCAGATTTCGATCGACGACTTCGGCACCGGCTATTCGAGCCTCAGCTATCTGCGGCGCTTTCCGGTCGATCACGTCAAGATCGACCGCTCCTTCGTCAGCGACATCCCGCTCAGTAACGACGCCACCGTCGTCGTGCTCGCGATCATCGGCATGGCGCATGCGCTCGGCCAGAAGACGATCGCGGAGGGCGTCGAGACCGGCGCCCAGCTCGAGTTCCTGCGCGCCCACGGCTGCGATCTCGCCCAGGGATTCCATCTCGCGCGCCCGCTGCCGGCCGAGGCCTTCGCGCGCTTCCCGCAGGGGCAGGCACTGAAACTGCCGTGGAGCTGAACCGCGCCGTTCAGCCTGGCGTCACAGCGTGTGAATGAACGGGATCGTGACGAACCAGAGGATGTAACTCAGCGCGACCATCATCAGCGTGTCGATGCGCCCGCCCTCGACGCAGCTCGCGCGATAACGGCGCAGCATCAGGATCAGCCACAGCGCGTGCGGAATGACGAACCATGCCGCGCCCGCGTAGATGCCGCCGGCGATGCCGCCGGCATGCCACAGCGTGGCGGTCAACGCCGAGGCCGCGGTGACCGCGATCGCCAGCCGGATCACCTGCGGCGGTCCCTGCGACACCGCGAGCGTGCGCTTGCCGGCGAGGTCGTCGGCCTCCCGGTCCGGCAATCCCGACAGCAGAATCGCCGGCAGGATCGACAGGAACAGCGGGATGCCCGCCAGCCACGGGAAGCCTTCGAGCGCGCTGCCGCCCATCAGCACCCAGCCGAACAGCATCACCAGGAAGCTGTGTGTCACCGCGACATCGATCTCGCCGGCGCCGCGATGCGAGAACTTGAGCGGCGGTACGGTATAACCCATGCACAGCACCAGCGCCGCGAACAACACCGCGCCGAGACTCAGCGCGGAAACGTCGGCGGCGGCGAACAGCCACAGGCTGCCGATCAGGAAGCCCGTCATCGTCAGCGCGATGCCGAGCCTCACCTCGCGGAAACTGAGTTCGCCGCTGACCAGCACGCGTGACCCGCCGTTGAACGGGCTGGCATTGCGGTTGTGCTTGTCGCTGTCATAGTCGAAATATTCATTGGCAAGCACGGTGCAGAACTCGAGCAGGAAGACGATCGCATAGCCGAGCCAGTACACGGGCTTGCCGAAGACCGCCGAGCCGCCGCCGGCCGCCATCGCCCCGACGGTATAGGCGAACCAGGTCATCGGATAGAATTGCAGGCGCATCGCCTTGATCCAGATTAGCGCCTTGGCGCGGAACTTCTCGGCCGGATCGGGCACGCCGCGCGCGAGTTCGAGCCCGAGTTCGCGCGCGCGCGCCAGCCAGCGTTCCCGCCGGGCCGGCGTCGAATTGAAAACGGTGCCGAAGGTCGCGGTCCTCACCGGATGGATGCCGCAGAAGCCGAAGGTCGCCTTCGAGAGGGCATTGAGCCCGGGTTGCCCGTAGATCCAGCGATAGACGAAGCGCGGCGTGTCCATCGTCGTGATCAGTTGCGCCGACTTGCCGGTCAGCAGCTTGTCCCAGCTGCCGTCGGCATGCATCCGGAACGAGAAACCCGGCTTGAAGATCCGGTCGATGAAGCCCTTCATCAGCGCCGGCATCGTACCCCACCAGGTCGGGAATACGAACACCAGGTGATCGGCCCAGCGGATCATCTCTCTCGCGCGCGCGATATCCGCCTCTTCCGGATCATCCTCGCGTCCGCTCGGGTAGTTGATGTCGAAATCGAGATCGCCGAGACGCAGCGTCTCGACGCGCTGGCCGGACTTGATCGCGCCGTCGGCATAGGCCTCGGCCAGCGCGCCGCACAGGCTGTCGTTGACCGGGTGGCCGAGGATGACGAGGACGTTCACCGGCGATGTTCCGTTCGGGCCGCTTCCAGCCACTGTCGTGTTTCGGGCAAGTAGTGAGCAAGGCCCTCGAGTATACCAGCGGCGTAGCAGCCGTTCATCCCCATGAATTCGCCGCGCGCGAGATAGAGCGCATCGGCATGTCCACGGTCGCTTGCCTGCCGCACCGCCTCGCGGCGCACGCCGTCGTCGGCGTTGCGGACCAGCACCGAAGGCACATCGCTGGCGAGCACCGGCAGGTCGTTGCCGCTGTCGCCGGCGAAGACGCTCCTCTTTTTGTCGAGCGCCAGCCTGTGAATCAGGAATTCGATCGCATGCAGCTTGGTCGCGCGCGCCGGTATGACGTCGAGCAGGCCGACGCCGCGCGTTTCGTCGACACTCCAGATCAGCGCGGCGGCAATGGCGCGCTGCGCGAGCGCAGCGCGCATGCCCGCCAGCACCGATTCCGGCGCCACGGGCGGTCCGTAGTAGCTGAGTTTGAATGGCTTCTGCCGTTCGGCCTCCTGCAGGCGCAGCGGCGGCGGGACGCCGAGCAGATCCTGCAGGGCGGCAGTGTCGAAGCCCTGCCAGTCGGCGGCGATCTCGTCGCGCCATGCCGGCCATGGTTCGCGTTCGCCGTCACCGAGGCGATAGATCGTCGTGCCGACGTCGGCGACCGCGAAGTCGGGCATCGGCAGCTGCCAGCGCTCGATCGCGTCGAGTTGCAGCCCGAGGTCGCGGCCGCTGACATAGGCCAGGATCAGCCGCCGTTGCGCGCACAGCGCGCGGAACAGCGGCCGCGCCGCCGGCGATTCCGCCTCGAGCCCGTTCGGGATCAGCGTGCGATCGAGATCGGTGGCGAGCAGCAGGCCCGCGGTCATGGCGTGAATCCGGGCGGGATCATCGTTCGAGAGTATAGAGGATATCGGCGCCCGCGCCCGCGCGCGTGCCGCTTTCGGTCTCGATCGTCCATTTGTCGCTGAGCTGGTAGCGCAACTGGAAGGCGCTGGTGTTCTCGACCAGGCCCTGGATATAGCGCACGTAGAGCCGCCGCGACAGCGCCCGGCCCAGTACCAGCGCGGCGTCGGCGGCATCGTCGCCGGCCTCGATTGACACTTCGGCGATGCCGAAGCGGTCGGAGATGCGTTCCGCCAGCGCCTCGCCGCCGACCAGCGCGACCGAAGTCGCGGCCTGGTGCAGCAACTGGCCGTCGCCCTCGCCGGCCTGGTCCATCGGACGGCCGAGGATCAGATAGGACAGCACGTCGGCGTCATCCATCGCCGGATTCGAGAACAGCGCGACCTGCGGATGTTCTGCGGTGCCGGTTACGCGCACGCCGACCTCGATTTCGCCGCGCATGCGCGAGGCGATGATGTCGATCGCGGGATTATCGAGCGGGCCGCCCGCATAGAGCACGCGGCCCTGGGTGATCGACAGGTTCTGGCCATAGGCGCGGTAGCGGCCGTCGGCGACGCGAATCTCGCCCTGGCCGATCAGGCTGCCGTCGCGCGCGAGCATCAGCAGCAAGCGACCGGTCAGCCGTCCCTCGAAGCCCATGCCGATCAGCCTGACCTGGTCGCCGAGGATCAGTTCCATGCGGCCGTGAACATCGAACGGCGCCGCCGGCGATTCCGGCTCGGGAATGCCGACGATAATGACGTCGTTGGAGGCGCTGACGATCGATTCCGGCGCCACCGGTTCCAGACGCGCGCGCGGGATGCGCAGACTGCCGTCGAATGTCAGTTCCCGCGGATTGACGCGCAACGCCAGCGCCGGCGTCGCCGTGATCTCCGCAGTCGGCATGCGCAGCAGTTGCAGGTTCTCGCCGTTGAGGGAAATCTCGCCGCTCCAGTCGGTGGCGGTGCGCGCCGACCCGCGTCCGGCGAGGTCGATCCGGCCCTGGCCCATGAGCGCGCCGCCCGTCAGCGTCCATTCGTTGCCGCCGATGCGGGTGTCGATGTCGATCTCGTCGAGACGGACACCGAAGCGCGTGAATTCCAGGTGGTCGAGCTTCGCGGCCATCGCGCCGTCGATGCGCGGCGCGGCGACCGTCCCGTCGAAGCCGATGCCGGCAGTGAAGGCGCCATCGCCGGCCTGCCATTCGGGGAGCATCAGCGCGAGCACGGTCAGATCGCGCAGCTCGAGGTCGATCCGGCCCTGCAGGGCATCGTCCGCCGCGGGCACGGGCGCTGCCGCGCGCCATGCGGGCAGCGCAAGTCCGACTTCTAGGCGTTCACGGTCATTGAGGACGAGGCGCAGCGCGCCGCGCAGCCCGTGTTCGTCATCGGCCTCCGCATCCAGCGCGATGGATTCGAATTCGAGCGCATGCATCTCGCCGTGCGGCGGCAGCGGATAACGCAGCGCCCCGGGATCGCTGCGCGCCTCCACCCGCAACGGGCCGATGCCGCCTTCGCTGCTTTGGACCTCGACGACGCCGCGAGTCGCGCCGCCCAGGCCGGCGCGCGGATTCGGCAACCAAGGATCGAGGCGCGAGAGGTCGAAGTCGCGCCAGTCGAGCCTCGCCGAGAGCGTCTCGCCGGCGCGACTTGCGCGGAGGCAGACTTCGGCATCCTCCTGGCGCAGGCAGTAATCGTCGAGATCGGCCGCTTCGAGAGAGATCGACAGCGCAGCGCTGGCGGCCTGCGACCAGGCGCCGATATCCGTCTGTTCGAGCCGCCCCTGATGCAGACGCGCGTGCCAGTGATCGTCTTCGAGCGCGCCGGACAGCCGCTGTTCGAAGCGATGTCCCGGATGCTCGATGCGCAGCAGGACATCGTGATCGCGGGACGTGCCGGTACTGTCGAGCGTGATGCGACCGAGTTGCTGTCCGGCGACGCGCACCTCGTCAGCGGCCAGCGAGACCTCCCACTCGCCGTCGCTGCCGAGCGCGAGATTGCCGCCGAGGCCTAGCCGGCCGACATGATGGTCTTCCCACGCCAGCCCTTCGGCATCGAACGTGAACGATGCGCGCAGGGCCTCCGGCGGGCCGTTCAGCGTGCCCTGCGAACGCGCGGACCCGCCGAGTCCGGGGAGCAAGGCCGCGAAATTTCCGGCATCGAGTCGCCAGGCGACATCCCAGTCCTCATTGAAGCGCGCGTTGCCCTGCAACTCGATGCCGCCGGAGTGTACGGTCAGGTCTTCGACGCCGATCGTGCCGGCATCGATGCTGATGCGGGCATGGCCATCGAAGGGATGATCGCGCAGCTCGCCCGCGAGGGACTCGACATCGATGAACAACGTGAGGTCGTCATCGAAGCTGCCGTCGATCCGCATGCGGCCGTCGAGACGACCCGCAGCCTCGGCATGGAGTGGCGAGGGGTCGACCCCGTCGGCCGACAGCGTGAAGGCCCAGCGCAGCGCCGGTCGCCAGTCGATGCGACCTGCGCCGTGCCATGCCCCGTCGAGGAAGTCGCCGCGCAGTTCGTCGATGACGGCCCCGTCGCTGTTCCCCCCACCCTGGACGGAGACATCCATCGGCGGCAGCGCCGCGAATTCCCAGCGCCCGGTGGTCGAGAAGCGATAATCGTCGGGACGGCCGTCGAGCACGGCACTGCCGCGCGGGCTCCGGATCTGCGCTGCGCCGGTCGGCGGCCAGGCTAACCGTTCCCATTCGAGTTCGGCATCGAAGCGGTCGCCATCGGCGGTATGGGCGGCGCGGCCCGAGATGCGGGCATCGCCATCGAGCGCGGTGACGACGATGCGTTGCAGTTCGCGACGATCGCCGTCGATGCCGCCGTCGAAGTCGATGCCCCAGGCGCCGAATTCATCGTCGCTGATCGCGAGATGACCGCGCGCGTCGAGGATTGCGCCGGTACCGGCGGCCTCGATCTCGGCCGCGCGGATACGCAGCGGCCGGCTGTTCGCCAGCACATCCGTCAGCGTGAACGGATCGACGCCGACCGAGGCCTGCCAGCGCGGCGGCCCGGCCAGCGGTTCGATGGCGGCCTCGCCGAGCGCGCCGATCGGACTCTCCAGCGTGAGCCTGGCGTTGATCGCGGCCGGGGCGCCGGACAGCGTCGTGCCGCCGCGCCAGGTCAGGCCGTCGACGACGCCGTCGAAGCGCACGGCAAGGCGCAGCGGACCGTCCGACGTCAGTGGCAGCCGGCCCTCGGCATCGATGACGAAATCCATTGCCTCGAGCCGCAAGGCCTCGATCGACAGCGCGTCGTCACGCGCATCGGCGCGCAACGAGAGGCGATCCAGCGTCAATGCATCGCGATCCGGCATCCGCAGCGTCGCATGCCGAATCTCAAGGCGCTCGACCGCGATCCGCATCGGCAGGGACAGCGCGAAGTCGACTGCTGCCGCTTCGCCGCGCGGGCGCCCGCCGCCGGCCGTCGATGTCAGCCTGATGTCGATATCATCGACATCCAGCTCGCTGATCGAGACGCGGCCTGCGAGCAGGGCGAGGGGGCGCCAGTCGAGGGCAAGGCGGCCAATGCGGACATCGGTTTCGGGGTTGCGGAAACGCAGCTCCGAGATCTCGAGCGGCCCGATCAGGCGGCCGCGCAGTTCGCCGGCGTCGAGATCGCCGGGGATGAAGGGCTGCGCGAGGCGGAAGGCCAGGCGCAGACCGGGCTCGGTCGAGACCAGGACGAGCGCCAGGACTGCCGCGAGCAACAGCGCAAGCAGCGGTGACCAGCGCGCAAGCCGCATCACAGGTCCGGCCCCAGGGTCAGGTGCAGGCGCCAGGGCCGGCCGTCCTTGCTCAACGCCTGGGCCAGGTCGAGGCGCACGGCGCCGATCGGCGTCTTCCATCGCAACCCCGCGCCGGCGCCCGCTTGCGGCCTGAAATCGTCGCCGTTGAAGGCATTGCCGGCGTCATAGAAGGCAGCAACCGCGGTGCGCGGCAGGATGTCGAATTCGTATTCGATGCTGCCGACCAGCAGGTGACGCCCGCCGATGACCCGGCCGAGGTCGTCTTCCGGGCCAAGCGAGTTGTAGGCATAGCCGCGCACGCTCTGGTCGCCGCCCGCGTAGAAGCGTTGCGAGGTCGGCAGCTCGGCAAACTCGGGCGTCCAGCTGGCGCCGCCGGAGGCGCGCAACAGCAGGCGGGATCGTTCGCTGACGCCGGTGATATATTTCGCGTGGCTGCGGGTCTGCAGGAAGGAGGCATCCGACAGCACCTGTTCGGAGGCGCCGCGGAAGCCGATGCTGAAGAGCCAGCCCTGCCGGGTCAGGATGCGCTGGTCGGCCTTCACCCGCTGCCAGCGGATGCTCGGGATCAGCAGCAGGCTGCGTTCTTCGATATCGGCGATCGTAAACTGCTCCCATTCGTAACTGAGGCCGGTCGATCGCAACCATTGTCCGGTCTGCTGGGTGATGTCGGCGCCGACCGATGCGGTGGTGCGGTCGGTGGTGTCGGTCTCCTCGTCGAGGACGATGAAGCTCCAGGTCAGGACATCGGTGGTCGGATGCTCGAGCGGAACGTAATAGCGCGCGGTCAGGCTCGACTGGATTTCGGAGACGCGCAGCGTGCTGCCGTAGCGATGCCCATACTGATTCGCGCGCCGTTCCTCGAATCCCAGGCGGCCGCGGGCGCCGGTATCGGTTGAATAGCCGAGGCCGGCAGTATACAGCTTGCGCTTGCGGGGTCGCAGCACGATGTGGACCGGAACCTGTCCGTCAACGGCGAGTTCGTGCATCGGCATCACGTCGGCGCGCTCGAAGTAGTCGCTGTCCGCGAACGCACGACGCAGGGCGAGCAGTTGCGCGGCGTCGTAGGGGTCGCCGCTGTCGAAATTCAGGAAGCGGCGCAGGAAATCTTCATCGAATTCCTCCTGGTCGATCAGGATCTCGCCGAAGGTGTAGCGCGGTCCGGTGAGGTAGCGCAGCTCGATATCGGCATGGCGCGCTTCAAGGTCGACCAGGATCCGGTGTGTCACCAGCGCGCCCTCGACATAGCCGCGTTCCCGGGCGATCTGCAGCAGTCGACCCTTGGCATCCTCGTAGGGGCGGTGCAGCAGGATGCCGCCGGGCGACAGCGGCCAGCCCGCGCGCCAGCGGAGGAAGGCCGGATCGTCGGCACCGGGTCCTTCGATGCGCAGGTCGAGGCCGCGTATGCGGACGGGTTCGCCGGGATCGATGCGATAGCGCGCGCGCCAGCGGTTGCCGTCCTGTTCCAGGGAGGCTTCCACCTTCGCATGATAGTGGCCGAACGGTTCCAGCGACTTGCGGATCTCGGCGGCAGCATTGTTGTGATGGCGGCGGATCAGCGATTCGCCGAGCAGCGGATGGTTGCGCTGCAGGTACAGGCTGAGGCCGGATTGCACGTTGGCGAGCATGTCGCCGGAGACGCCGATGATCTCGATTTCCAGTTCCGGGGTTTGCGACCAGGCAGCCGTCGATGCCAGCAACAACAGCAGTCCTGCCAGGGAATATCTCAGCATCGGGCTATTATAGTCGGATCGCGGTGATCCGTGGCCGCCGGCGTGGCCGGCGCGGACTTACATGACGGAAAGAGGGCGCGCGGCCGCGTCAGTCGCGTTCAGGCGGCACATTCATGCGTGCGGGCGACGTGGCCGTCGGTATCGACGACCTCGAGCCGCACATTGAAACCCCACAGGCGGACGACGTGCTTGAGCACCTCATCGATGTTGGCATGCAGCGGCCGGCGCCGGTATTGGCTGTGGCGCAGGGTCAGGGAACGGTCACCGTCACGGCGGACATCCCAGACCTGGATATTGGGCTCGTTGCTGCCGAGATTGTACTGTTCGGCAAGCGCCTGCCGGACCAGGCGATAACCGGCATCATCATGGATCGCGGTGACCTCGAGTTTGCGCTTGCGGTCGTCGTCGAGCACGCTGAACAGCTTCATCTCCCGCATCAGCCGCGGCGACAGGTATTGCGCGATAAAGCTCTCGTCCTTGAAGTTGCGCATCGCGAAATCGAGGGTCTTGCGCCAGTCGCTGCCGGCAATGTCCGGGAACCAGCGGCGGTCCTCGTCGGTCGGAGCCTCGCAGATGCGGCGGATGTCGCGCATCATGCCGAAGCCAAGCGCGTAGGGGTTGATGCCGCTGTAGTACTCGCTGTTGTACGGCGGCTGGTGGATCACGTTGGTATGGGTCTGGAGAAACTCCATCATGAAGCTGTCGTTGACCAGGCCCTCCTCATAGAGTCGGTTGATGATCGTGTAGTGCCAGAACGTGGCCCAGCCCTCGTTCATGACCTGGGTCTGGCGCTGGGGATAGAAGTACTGCGCCATCTTGCGTACGATGCGCACCAGTTCGCGCTGCCACGGTTTCAGCAGCGGGGCGTTCTTCTCGATGAAATAGAGCAGGTTCTCCTGCGGCTCCGCCGGGAAGCGCTGTTCGCCACGGGCGCTCTCCGCGGATTCCCGCTTCGGTATCGTGCGCCAGAGGTCGTTGATCTGCGCCTGCAGATAGGCCTCGCGTTCCTTCTGGCGTTGCGCCTCCTCCTTCGCTGACAGCGGCGAGGGGCGCTTGTAACGATCGACGCCGTAATTCATCAGCGCATGGCAGGAATCGAGGAACAGTTCGACCTGCTCCTCGCCGTGGCGCTGTTCACATTCCGCGATGTAGTTCCTGGCGAACAGCAGGTAGTCGATGATCGCGTCGGCACTGGTCCAGGTGCGGAACAGATAATTGCCCTTGAAAAACGAGTTGTGGCCGAACGAGGCATGGGCGATCACCAGCGCCTGCATCATCATGCTGTTCTCCTCCATCAGGTAGGCGATGCAGGGATTCGAGTTGATGACGATCTCGTAGGCGAGGCCCATGT
Source organism: Chromatiales bacterium (assembly GCA_050486285.1). GTDB lineage: Bacteria > Pseudomonadota > Gammaproteobacteria > SZUA-140 > SZUA-140 > JAITWN01. The sequence goes on along the minus strand of JBJHCZ010000011.1, from coordinate 31,373 downwards.
GGCCCCGGCGGTAGCGCTGCTCCACGTTCAGGAACTGCTTGCCGAAGGACCAGTGGTGGTAACTGACCGGCATGCCGATCGAGGAATAGGCATCCATCATCTGCTCGGCGCTGATGACCTCGATCTGGTTCGGCCAGGTGTCGAGGCCGAAATCCGCAGCGACGCGGCCGATCTCCTGCTCGTACCGATCGATCAGGTCGAAGGTCCATTCCGAGGATTCCGAGAGGTAGCCCGGGCTCATGCCGCGGTCTTCCGCCGGAACAGCTTGTGGAAAACCGGGTAGATGTCGGCCAGGCCGTCGATGCGCTGCATCGCGAAATTGCGGTGACGCTCACGGACGGACAGATATTCCCGCCACAGGCTCTGGTGTTCGTCGGGCTTGATCTCGACGTAGGCGAAGTACTGCAGCAGCGGCATGATTTTTCCGGTCAGCAGGCTGCGGCACAACGGCGAATCGTCGTTCCAGTTGTCGCCGTCCGAGGCCTGGGCGGCGTAGATGTTCCAGTCCGCGGTCGGGTAGCGTGAGGTGATGATCTGGTGCATCAGCTCCAGCGCGCTGGAGACCACCGTGCCGCCGGTCTCCCGCGAGTGAAAGAACTCCTGCTCGTCGACCTCCTTGGCGGTGGTGTGGTGGCGTATGAATACGACCTCGGTGTGCTCATAGTTACGGGTCAGAAACAGGTAGAGCAGGATGAAGAAGCGCTTGGCGATGTCCTTGCGTTCCTCGTCCATCGACCCGGAAACGTCCATCAGGCAGAACATCACCGCGCGCGTCGTCGGTCGCGGCTGGCGGATACGGTTGTTGTAGCGCAGATCGAAGGTGTCGATGAACGGGATCGCCTCGATGCTGCGCGAGAGGCGGGCGATCTCGGCCTCCAGTTCGGCGATGCGCGCCTCCCGCTGCCCGTCGTCGTCCGCCGGCGCCTTCCGCAGCGCGTCGAGTTCCGCCTGTACGCGCTCGCGGTGCTGGTCGAAGGCGGAGCCCAGCGCGATGCGACGCGACAGCGCGCCCTTCAGTGAGCGGATGACGTTGATGTTCGACGGAATGCCCTCGCGCGACCAGCCGGCGCGCACTGATTTGAAGTCGACGGTGGTCGCGAGGCGGGTCTTGATCAGGTCGGGGAGGGCGAGGTCCTCGAAGAAGAACTCCATGAATTCCTCGCGCGACAGCGTGAACACGAAGTCATCCATGCCTTCGCCGTCACGGCTTGCGCGGGTACCGCGGCCGGGGCCGCCGTCCGGCGGCCGCTTGATACGGTCGCCGGCGATGTATTCGTCGTTGCCCGGCAGTACCAGGTCACGCTCGCCGCCGGCGCCATGGCGGAAGGTCGGCTCGCTGATGTCGCGCGCCGGGATATTGATCTTCTCGCCGGAGTCGATGTCGGTGATGCTGCGCTCCGAGACCGCCTCCGAGACCGCCTTGCGAATCTGTCCCTTGAAGCGGCGGATGAAGCGCTGCCGGTTTACGGCGCTCTTGTTCTTGCCGTTCAGTCTCCTGTCGATGATCAGCGGCACGGCCGGCGGCGTCAGCTCGACTTGCGCACGCGCAGGTACCATTCGGTCAGCAGGCGCACCTGCTTTTCCGTATAGCCCTTGTCCATCATGCGGCGGACGAAGCTCAGGTGTTTCTTGATGTCGTCACCGGAAGACTTCGGATTGAAGGAGATCACCGGCAGCAGGTCCTCGGTGTTCGAGAACATCTTCTTCTCGATGACCTCGCGCAGCTTCTCGTAGCTGGTCCAGTGCGGGTTCTTGCCGTTGTTCTGGGCGCGGGCGCGCAGCACGAAATTGACGATCTCGTTGCGGAAATCCTTCGGGTTGCTGATGCCGGCCGGCTTCTCGATCTTTTCCAGCTCTTCGTTCAGCGCTGCGCGATCGAAATTCTCGCCGGTATCCATGTCGTGGTATTCCTCGTCCTGGATCCAGTAGTCGGCATAGATGACATAGCGGTCGAAGATGTTCTGGCCGTACTCGGAATAGGATTCGAGATAGGCGGTCTGGATCTCCTTGCCGATGAAGTCGACATACTGCGGCGCCAGCCAGCCCTTGATGAACGACAGGTACTTCTCCTCGATCTCGGGCGGGAACTGCTCCTGTTCGATCTGCTGTTCGAGCACGTAGAGCAGGTGCACCGGGTTTGCGGCGACCTCGCTGTGGTCGTAGTTGAAGACCTTGGACAGGATCTTGAACGCGAAACGCGTGGACAGCCCGGACATGCCTTCATCGACGCCGGCATAGTCGCGATATTCCTGGTAGGACTTGGCCTTCGGGTCGATGTCCTTGAGGCTCTCGCCGTCATAGACGCGCATTTTCGAGTAGATGCTCGAATTCTCCGGTTCCTTGAGCCGCGAGAGCACCGCGAACTGCGCCATCATCTTCAGCGTATCCGGCGCGCACGGGGCCTCGGACAGCGAGCTGTTGCGGACCAGCTTGTCATAGATGCGGATCTCTTCGGATACGCGCAGGCAATAGGGCACCTTCACGATATATATGCGATCGAGGAAGGCCTCGTTGTTGCGGTTGTTCTTGAAGCTCAGCCATTCGGACTCGTTCGAGTGGGCGAGGATGATGCCGTCGAACGGAATGGCGCCCATGCCCTCGGTGCCGTTGTAATTGCCCTCCTGGGTCGCGGTCAGCAGCGGATGCAGGACCTTGATCGGGGCCTTGAACATCTCGACGAACTCGAGCAGCCCCTGATTGGCGAGGCACAGTCCGCCGGAATAGGCGTAGGCGTCGGGGTCGTCCTGGGAGTACTGTTCGAGCTTGCGGATGTCGACCTTGCCGACCAGCGAGGAGATATCCTGGTTGTTCTCGTCGCCCGGTTCGGTCTTCGCGATGCCGACCTGCTTCAGCACCGACGGCCGCATGCGCACGACACGGAAGCGCGAGATATCGCCGTTGTACTCATGCAGGCGCTTGACCGCCCACGGCGACATGATGCCGTTGAGATAGCGGCGCGGGATGCCGAAGTCGTCCTCGAGGATGCGGGCATCTTCGGCGTTGAACAGCGCCAGCGGGGATTCGTGGACCGGCGAGCCCTTGATCGCGTAGAACGGCTGCTTTTCCATCAGGCCCTTGAGCTTTTCGGCCAGCGACGACTTGCCGCCGCCGACCGGGCCGAGCAGGTAAAGAATCTGCTTCTTTTCCTCGAGGCCCTGCGCGGCATGCTTGAAGAAGGCGACGATGCGCTCGATCGTCTCCTCCATGCCGTAGAATTCCCGGAACGCGGGATAGACCTTGATGACCTTGTTGGAGAAGATCCGGCTGAGGCGCGGATCCTTCTTGGTGTCGATCAGCTCGGCTTCGCCGATCGCGAGCAGGATGCGCTCGGCGGCGGTGGCGTAGCAGGACGGATCCTTCTTGCAGAGATCCAGATATTCCTGCAGGGTGAGTTCCTCTTCCCTGGACTCCTCGAAGCGGGACTGGTAGTGATCGAAAATGGTCATGCCGATGCCCTCACTGATCTTGCCCTATGCTGCCGGTGTGGATGTCCTCGCGATCTTGCCGTCTCCTTGTTTGTGCTTGTTGTCTTGACCGGTTATTCGCCCCGACATCCCGTTTCTATCAAAGTATTAGCAATCCCTGTGCCAATGATTCGACTGCTGCGCTGTCCGTCGGCCGGGCCAACGATCACATGAACCCCTCAGGGCGGCCGCCTGCCGGGCGTCCTGATCGGTCATCGTGGAGGGTTGGCAAAAGAGCGAGGGATCAGTATCGCAGGAATCGGGCGCATTACCAAAGAGCGTACAGCTGTCGCTATCCGTTATGACAGTGCGCGACGCCGCGGGTTCAACCGCGTGCGCGCGGCCGCTCACCGCTTCGAGCTATTTACATTTGCGGGACCAGTTGTTTAAATGCGGACAGGTCCCCGCCCGGCCTGGCGCAGTACAGGGAAGCGCGGGTAATCCCATAAATTTCCTGAATAAATAATCGTTCGCGCAAGCCGGCTCGCTGCGCCCGCGGACGCAGCCCCGGCGCCGTCTGCCGCGACTGATAACAACGAGAGCAGGGGGCAGACGGCATGCCGGAATCCGAGAAGAATGTCATCAAGCTGTCGAAGCGGGCCTATTTCCTGATGGGGCAGCGTCGCTACCGCGAGGCCGAGAAGGTGTTCCTCGACGCCTGCGCGCTCGACGGCAACAATGCCTATATCCTGGTCGGGCTCGGCGACGTCTGCCGCAAGCTGAAGAATTTCGAGCGCGCCGTCGAATACTACGACCGCCTGCTGCGCCTCGACCCCGAGAACGTCTTCGCCCTGCGCGGCATCGGCAATGCCTTCCGCGGGTTGCGCAGTCCGGAGCGCTCGATCACCTACTGGCGGCGCTACCTCGAATGCAATCCCGAAGACAGCCACGTCATGGTGCGTCTCGGCGATTCTCTGCGCAAGATCGGGGAATTCGCGGCCGCCGAGGAGGTCTATCTCCAGGCGTTGAAGATCGGCGGCAATGACCGTTTTGCCTGCCTCGGTCTCGGCAACCTCTATTACAAGACCGGCGAGGACGACAAGGCCCTGCACTGGCTCGGTCGCCTGATCGATCTCGATCGCGGCAATGTCGCCGCGCTGACGATGCTCGGCAACCTGTGCCTGCGGCGCAAGGAGTTCACCGAGGGCGCCGCCTGGTTCGAGCGCGCGCTCGGTGTCGAGCCCGACAATGTCTTCGCGCTGACCGGGCTGGCCGCGTGCATGCGCGGGCTGCGACGGATGGACGAGGCCATCGTGCTGTGGCGACGGATCCTCGAACAGGAACCCGATAACCAGAGCGTGCTGACCCGCCTCGGCGACGCGCTGCTGAATGGCGGCGACGTGCCCGGCGCCGAACGCTGTTATCGCCGCAGTCTCGAAGTCGGTCCCGATCCCTTCGCGCTGCTCGGCCTCGGCAAGATGTTCCACCGCCTCGGCGATCTCGACCAGGCCGAGCAATGCTGTGAACAGGCGCTTGCGCGCAAGCCCGGCCACGAAAGTATCCTGCAGGTGCTGATTCAGGTCTGCGAGGCCCGCGGCAATCGCGATCGCGCGGAAGAACTCCGCAAGCGCCCGACCTGATCGCGCCGCCCGCGCGCCGGTCCGATCCCGGCAATGACGGCATGGCATTAATATTGCTGTCATTTCTCCAACGAGCCCTGCCCCTGCAGGGCGCGACAGCGGTGGACGTCCCGAATATGGCCAAATCCCCGGATCACAAGGACCTGCAGGGCTGGTGGCGCAGCAGCCCGCTGGCGGTCGCGAACGCGCCCTGGCTCGAAGCCCTCTACGACGCCTATCTCGAAGACCCCGGGTCGGTCGACCCAACGTGGCGCCGATGGTTCGACGACCTGCCGCCAGTGCCTGGCGGCCGACCCGAGGTGTCGCATGCACGCATACGCAAGGGCTTCGGCGGGCAGGGGCGCGGGCGCCTGTGGTCGCCGGCGCCGGCCGCGGCGCAGCAAGGCACCGGCGATGCGCGCGCCGCCGGCTCGACACAGAATACCCGCATCCGCCAATTGATCGACGCCTACCGCGTCAATGGACATCTCGTCGCCGACATCGACCCGCTCGGACTGCGCGCCGTCACGGAACTCCCCGAACTCGATTACCACACTCACGGCTTCGACGACGCCGACCTCGATAAGGCGCTCGGGGCCGAAGTCGGCGGATTTCCGGCCGAGCTGACGCTGCGCGGCCTGCTCGCGGCCTTGCGCAGGGTCTACTGCGGTACGCTCGCCAGCGAATGCCTCCATGTCGGCGAGGCCGGCGAGCGTGACTGGCTGTTTCGCCAGCTCGAATCCGGCGTGACTGGACAGGCGTTGCCGGGCGCGACGCGGAGATCGCTGCTCGCGCGAATCACCGCCGCGGAGGCGCTCGAGCGTTATCTGCACAACCGTTACGTCGGGCAGAAGCGCTTCTCGCTCGAAGGCGCCGAGACCCTGATCCCGCTGCTCGGCGAATTGATCGAGCGCGGCGGCGCCGACGGCGTCCGCGAGATCGTCATCGGCATGGCGCACCGCGGGCGGCTGAACGTGCTCGTCAATCTCATGGGCAAGTCGCCGAAGGACCTGTTTCTCGAGTTCGAGGGCAAGACCGCGCGCGAAGGCGAGGGCTCCGGCGACGTCAAGTACCACATGGGCTTCTCGTCGAACCTCGAGACGCCGGGTGGACCGGTGCACGTCGCCCTTGCATTCAATCCTTCCCACCTCGAGATCGTCGGACCGGTGGTCGAGGGCTCGGTGCGCGCGCGCCAGGAACGCCGCGGCGACCGCGACGGCGCCGAGGTCGTGCCGATCGTCATCCACGGCGACGCCGCGTTCTCGGGGCAGGGCGTGCTGATGGAGACCTTCAACATGTCGCAGTCGCGCGGCTATTCGACGAAGGGCACCATCCATGTCGTCATCAACAACCAGATCGGCTTCACGACCAGCAACCAGAAGGACGCGCGTTCGACGCTGTACTGCACCGACGTCGCCAAGATGGTCAACACGCCGATCCTGCACGTCAACGGCGACGATCCCGAGGCGGTGCTGAACGCCGCGCGCATCGCGCTCGATTACCGCATGCGCTTCCGCAAGGACGTCGTCATCGACCTGGTTTGCTACCGCCGTCACGGCCACAGCGAGGCGGACGAGCCGTCGGTGACGCAGCCGCTGATGTATCGCCGTATCCGCGAGATGCCGACCGCGCGCGAGGCCTATGCCGCGCGGCTGGCCGGCGAAGGCGTGATCGACGCGAAGGCCGCTGCCGCGATGGTCGAGGACTACCGGACCGCGCTCGATGCCGGCGAGGGCGTCGTGCCGGGGCTGCTGCCCGCCGACGCGGTCGAAGTGCGCGGCGCGGTCGACTGGTCGCCGTTCCTCCACGGCCGCTGCACGATCGAGATCGACACCTCGGTGCCGCTGGCGACGCTGCGCGACCTGACCGAGCGCCTCGGCCGCCTGCCGGAGGGCTTCGAATTGCATCCGAGTGTCGCGCGCATCTTCGACAACCGCCGCAAGATGGCGGCCGGCGCGTTGCCGATCGACTGGGGCTGCGCCGAGATCCTTGCCTACGCCAGCCTCGTCGAGGCCGGTTACGGCGTGCGCCTGTCCGGGCAGGACAGCGCGCGCGGCACCTTCTTCCATCGCCACGCGGCAGTCTATTGCCAGAAGGACGACAGCGCATATGTGCCGCTGCGCAATCTTTCGGAGAAGCAGGGCAATTTTCTGGTCACGAACTCGCTGCTGTCGGAGGAGGCCGTGCTCGCCTTCGAGTACGGCTATTCGACGACCGACCCGAATACGCTGGTGATCTGGGAGGCGCAGTTCGGCGACTTCGCGAACAACGCCCAGGTCGTCATCGACCAGTTCATCAGCGCCGGCGAACAGAAATGGAACCGCATGAGCGGTCTCGTGATGTTCCTGCCGCATGGATTCGAGGGGCAGGGTCCCGAGCATTCCTCGGCGCGCATCGAGCGCTATCTGCAGCTGTGCGCCGAGCACAATATCCAGGTCACGGTGCCGACGACGCCGGCGCAGATCTTCCACCTGCTGCGGCGCCAGATGCGGATGGATTGCCGCAAGCCGCTGATCGTGATGACGCCGAAGAGCCTGCTCCGCCACAAGCTCGCGGTCAGTACCCTCGAGGATCTCTGCGAGGGCGGTTTCCGCCGCGTCATCGACGAGATCGACGATCTCGACCCGGCCGGTGTCACCCGCGTCGTCATGTGTACCGGCAAGGTCTATTTCGACCTGCTCGAGAAGCGCCGCGAGGAAGGGCGGCGCGACGTCGCCCTGGTCCGGCTCGAACAGCTCTACCCGTTTCCGTATCGCGAGCTGCGCGACGCGCTGGCGCGTTACGGGAATGCGCGCGAGTTCGTCTGGTGCCAGGAGGAACCGAAGAACCAGGGGGCCTGGTACCCGACCCGCCACAAGCTGCAGGCCGCGGTCGATCCCGGCTTGCTATATTACGCGGGACGGCCGCCATCGGCGGCGCCGGCGGTCGGCTATCCGCTGCTGCATATCCGGCAGCTATGCACGCTGATCGATGACGCCTTCGGACCGCTCGATCGGCTGCAATGATTCACGATGCCATGAACGAAAGGACGCCATCATGCTGACCGATGTCAAGGCGCCGGGATTCCCGGAATCGGTGACCGACGGGACGATCGTGGCCTGGCGCAAGAAGCCCGGCGACCAGGTCAGCCGCGACGAAACCCTGGTCGATATCGAGACCGACAAGGTCGTGTTCGAGGTGCCGGCGCCCGGCGACGGCAAGTTGACCGAGGTCCTGCGCGGCGAGGGCGACAAGGTCGGTTCCGGCGAGTTGCTGGGCCGCATCGAGGCGGCGGAGGCCGGATCGGGATCGGCGCCGGCTGACGCGATGCCGAAACGCGAAGCCGGCAGCGGCGCGTCCGCCCCGGTCTTGCAGGCACAGGCGGCGCAGGCCGATGCCGCGGATGCGAGTCCGGCGGCGCGACGCCTGATTGCCGAGCATGGCCTCGATGCCGAACAGGTCGAGGGCAGCGGCCGCGGCGGCCGCGTGCTCAAGGAAGACGTGTTGCGCGCGGTCGAACAGTCGGAGCGGCCGGCCGTGAAGGCAGAGGCCGCGGAGGCGCGCGCGCCGCAGCCGGCTGCGCGCAACGCCCCGCCGGTCGTGCTCGACTTCCCGGCCGGCGAGCGCCCGCAGAAACGCGTGCCGATGACGCGCCTGCGCGCGCGCATCGCCGAGCGCCTGGTCGAGGCGCAGCAGACCGCGGCGATCCTCAGCACCTTCAACGAGGTCAACATGGCGCCGGTGATGGAGCTGCGCCAGCGCCACCGCGAGCGCTTCGAGCAGGAGCACGGCGTCAAGCTCGGCTTCATGTCGTTTTTCATCCGCGCGGCGGTCGAGGCGCTGAAGCGCTTCCCGGTCGTCAATGCCTCGCTGGAGGGCGACGACATCGTCTATCACGGTTTCTATGACATCGGCGTCGCGGTGTCGTCGCCGCGCGGCCTGGTCGTGCCGGTCGTGCGCGACGCCGACCGCTACGGCATCGCCGACCTCGAGCGCAGCGTTGCTGCGCTCGCAGAGAAGGCGCGCGCCGGCACGCTCGCGATCGACGAGATCACCGGCGGCACTTTCACGATCACCAACGGCGGCGTGTTCGGTTCGCTGTTGTCGACGCCGATCCTGAACCCGCCGCAGAGCGCGATCCTCGGCATGCACAAGATCCAGGAGCGGCCGGTCGTCGAAAACGGCGCGATCGTTGCGCGGCCGATGATGTACCTCGCGCTGTCCTATGACCATCGCCTGATCGACGGCCGCGACGCGGTGCAGTTCCTGGTCGCGATCAAGGAATCGCTGGAAGACCCGTCCCGTTTGTTGCTCGAGATCTGAGCGCGCGATGAGCCGCCGCTTCGACATCGTCGTCATCGGGGCCGGACCGGCCGGCTATTCCGCCGCGATCCGCGCCGCCCAGCTCGGCATGAGCGTTGCCTGCATCGATGAGCGCGTTGGCGCCGACGGCAAGCCTGCGCCCGGCGGCACCTGTCTGAATGTCGGCTGCATCCCGTCCAAGGCGCTGCTCGAGGCCTCTGATCTCTACGAGCGCGCACGCACTGAATATGCCGGTTTCGGTATCCGTACCAGCGGGGTTGAACTCGACCTCGCAGCGATGATGAAGCACAAGGATAAGATCGTCGCGGACTTTACCCGCGGCGTCGGCCAGTTATTCAGGGCCAACGGTGTCGAGGGGTTGTGCGGGCGCGGTCGTTTGCTACCGAACCGCCGCGTCGAGTTCTCGCCGGCAAACGGCGGCGACGCGGAGGACATCGAGGCGGAGCACGTGATCCTCGCGACCGGCTCACGCCCGATCGAGATCACTGCGGCGCCGCTCGACCACGGACTCATCGTCGACTCGACCGGCGCGCTCGCCTTCGACAGCGTGCCGAAACGCCTCGGCATCATCGGCGCCGGTGTCATCGGACTTGAGCTCGGCTGCGTCTGGCGCCGGCTCGGCGCCGAAGTCGTGTTGCTCGAGGCGCAGGAGGAGTTCCTGGGTATCTGCGACGCGCAGATCGCGCGCGAGGCGCTGCGGATCTACCGCAAGCAGGGCCTCGATATCCGCCTCGGCGCGCGGGTCATGAATACCGGGATGAAGGACGGCCGGGTCACGCTCGGCTACCAAGACAAGGACGGAGATCATGTCGAGCAGTTCGACCGTCTGATCGTCGCGGTCGGCCGCCTGCCGAACAGCGACGGACTGTTCGCGCCGGGGACCGGTCTGCTGCTCGACGGCCGCGGTTTCGTCCAGGTCGATGAGCATTGCCTCAGCAACCTGCCGGGCGTGCATGCCGTCGGCGACCTCGTGCGCGGCCCGATGCTCGCGCACAAGGGCGCGGAGGAGGGCATCATGGTCGTCGAGCGCATCAACGGCCATGCCGCCGCGGTCAACTACGACACCATCCCGTCGGTGATCTACACCCGGCCCGAGATCGCCTGGGTCGGCAAGACCGAGCAGGCGCTGAAGGCGGTCGGCGCCGAATATCGCGCCGGCGTGTTCCCGTTCGCGGTCAACGGACGCGCACGGGCGCATGGCGACACCGACGGCCTGATCAAGGTGCTCGCCGACGCGAAGACCGACCGTATCCTCGGCGTACACATGATCGGGCCGCAGTGTTCCGAGCTGCTCGCGACTGCGGTCGTCGCAATGGAATTCGGCGCCAGCAGCGAGGACATCGGGCTGACGATGTTCGCACATCCGACCCTGTCGGAGGTGTTTCACGAGGCCGCGCTGTCGGTGTACGGGCGGGCGATCCATGTCGCGAAGGCAAAGACCGCTGCGAGGGCGGGGAAGTGATCAAAGGGGTCAGAGTCGTTTGATCCAGGCATGCGATCGCCCTCCCCGGGATTCATCGGGGATCAAACGACTCTGACCCCGTGGTGCCCCTTTGCCCGCCAGCCGGGAATGCTGCTATCGTACGCCCTTTGACACGACGCACGCCCGATCATGAACCTCCACGAATACCAGGCCAAGACCCTGCTCGCCGGCTACGGCATTCCGGTCGCAGACCATCGTGTCATCGCCGACGCGGCGGAAGCAGAGGCCGCGCTCGATGCGCTCGGCGGCGAGCGCTGGGTCATCAAGGCGCAGGCGCATACGGGCGGACGCGGCAAGGCCGGCGGCGTCCGCCTGGTCGAGGGGCGCGAAGCAGCGCTCAACGCGATTCGCGAGATGCTGGGCATGCGCCTTGTCACCGTGCAGAGCGGACCCGAGGGCAAGCCGGTCAACGAATTGCTGATCGAATCCCCGGTCGCGATCGCGCGCGAGTTTTATCTCGGCCTCGTCGTCGACCGCGCGCGCAAGCAGGTCGTGCTGATGGCCTCGCGCGAGGGCGGCGTCGATATCGAGACCGTCGCGGCGACCTCGCCGGAGAAGATCCTGAGCGCCGCGATCGACCCGCTGGTCGGCCTGCAGCCCTACCAGTGCCGGCGCATCGGTTTCGCGCTCGGACTGAGCGGCGATGCGTTCCGCCAGTTCGAGGCGATCGCGCGCGGCCTCGCGCGCCTGTTCGAGGAGCGTGACTTGAGCCTCGTCGAGATCAACCCGCTGGTCCAGCTCGCGGACGGCAGCCTGCTGTGCATCGACGCCAAGCTCAACGTCGACGACAACGCACTGTACCGCCAGAAGCCGCTATTTGCGCTGCGCGACCTGCGCCAGGAGGACCCGCGCGAGGTGCGCGCGAAGGAATGGGACCTCAGCTACATCGCGCTCGATGGCGACATCGGCTGCATGGTCAACGGCGCCGGGCTGGCGATGGCGACAATGGACTTGATCAAGCTGGTCGGCGGCCGTCCCGCGAACTTCCTCGACGTCGGCGGCACCGCGACGAAGGAGCGCGTCGCCGAGGCCTTCCGGATCATCCTCGATGACAAAAACGTCAAGGGCGTGCTGGTCAACATCTTCGGCGGTATCGTCCGCTGCGACATCATCGCCGAGGGCATCGTCGGCGCGGTCGGCGAGGCCGGCATCACGGTGCCGGTCGTCGTCCGTCTCGAGGGCACGAATGCGGAAAAGGGTCGCGAGATCCTGAACCACAGCGGCCTCGCGATCACCGCGGCTGCGGGCCTCGACGAGGCGGCAAACAAGATCGTTGCGCTGGTGCGCGGGAGCCGGTCATGAGCGTGCTCGTCGATCGCGACACCCGCGTGATCTGCCAGGGCTTTACCGGCAAGCAGGGCAGCTTCCATACCGAGCAGGCGATCGCCTACGGCACGCGCATGGTCGGCGGCGTCACGCCGGGCAAGGGCGGCCAGACCCATCTCGGCCTGCCGGTGTTCGACACCGTGCACGACGCGGTTGCCGCGACCGGCGCCGAGGCCTCGGTGATCTATGTGCCGGCGCCGTTCTGCCTCGACGCGATCCTCGAGGCCGCCGATGCCGGGGTCCGACTGATCGTCTGCATCACCGAGGGCATCCCGACGCTCGACATGCTGAAGGCAGTGCGCATCGTGCGCGCCGCGGGCGCGCGCCTGATCGGCCCGAACTGCCCCGGCATCATCACGCCGGGCGCATGCAAGATCGGCATCATGCCGGGCGCGATCCATCTGCCCGGCCGCATCGGCATCGTCTCGCGCTCCGGCACGCTGACCTACGAGGCCGTCAAGCAGACCACCGACCTCGGCCTCGGCCAGAGCACCTGCATCGGCATCGGCGGCGACCCGATCCCGGGGATGAACTTCATCGATTGCCTGGAGCTCTTTGAACAGGATCCGCAGACCGAGGCGGTGCTGATGGTCGGCGAGATCGGCGGCAGCGCGGAAGAGGAGGCCGCGGCATACATCCGCGACCACATGACCAAGCCGGTGGCCGCCTATATCGCCGGCGTCACCGCGCCGCAGGGCAAGCGCATGGGGCATGCCGGCGCGATCATCGCCGGCGGCAAGGGCACCGCGGAAGAGAAATACGCCGCGCTCGAGGCCGCCGGCATCACGATCACGAAGTCGCCGGCCGGCATGGGCGGGGCGATCAGTCAGGCGCTGGCCAGGTAGCCGTCTGATCTGCCGTTGCTGCAGGCCCGTTCCGCAGATCCGATGACCTGACGGATCGGAGCGGTCGGTCGATCAGGACGGCGGGCGTTCTCGCCCGGTATCCCGCCTGTCCGCCAGCTCCTCATCGATATAGTTGTAGAGCCGCGTCAGCGTCTGGTGCAGCAGCGCCTGCTCGGATTCCAGGCGCTCGGCGATCACCCGGTATTCACGCAGCAGGCGCTCGCGCTGTTCGCGTTCGGCCTGGTTGCGCGCCTCTTCCTCGGCATGGAGCGGGCGGCCGAAGCGACGCTCGAAGTAGTCCTCGATCGCGCCTGCCCATTCCCGCAGTTCCCGTTCCGACGGGCTGGTCTTGTTGAGCAGCTTCGAAAAGTCGGCCAGTTGCGGCGGCACCTGGTGAAAGCGCCCGAGATGGATCTCGATCAGCGGATCGAGGAAGCGGGTCGCGCGTTCGAGATTCAGCGACGGATCGGCGAGCAGCGAGAGGGCGCGGGCGGCGAGCGACTGCAGTTCAGTAGCGGCGTCGGCCGGGGCCTGGGCAGCGACACGCGTGGTCTCGGGCCCCGGGAGAGGCGCCGGTTCCGACTGCGCCGCGGGTTCGGTGGCCGGCGTCGGTGATTCCGCAACAGCAGCTGTTTCAGCAACGGCAGGTGCGGCGGTCGTCGCCGGGGGCGACTCGGCGGCCGGACCGCTGACCGCTTCGACCGGGACGGGTTCCGCGTCGGCGAGATATTTCCACCAGGCGCTGAAGCCGTGCGGCGCCACGCTCGCGGTGAACTGCTTGCTCAGCACCGCGGCGAGCGTCGTGAAACAGCGGCTCGCGAGCGCGTCCGGATCGTTCATCAGCACCGGGGTCTGGCGGATGACCGAGGCCTTCACGGCGCGGTCGTCGGTGATATAGCCGAGATAATGCACCTTCATCGTCAGGTACTTGCGTACCGCGGCCTCGAAGCGCTTGAAGATCTCCATGCTGTTCGCATAGTTCAGCGCCATGTTCACGAGCACATAGGCCGGGCGCTCGTGGTGGCGGCGCTTCAGCATCCGGAGCAGCGCGAAGGCGTCGGTCAGCGAGGTCGGCTCGGTCGAGATCACGAGGATCGTGTACTGCGCCGACTGTACGAAGGACAGCACCGGGTCGCCGATGCCGGCGGCGGTGTCGATCAGCAGATAATCGAAGCTGGACTCCAGCGTCTCCAGCGCCTCGATCAGGCGCAGTTGCTGTGTCTCGTCGAGGCGGGCGCAGTCGGCGATGCCGGAGGCGGCCGGGACGATCATGACCCCTTCGGGGCCCTCGGCGAGGATCTCGTCGACCGACTTCTCCCCGTTCAGCAGGTGTTCGATCGTGTAACGGGGCGACAGCCCCATGACGATGTTGATGTTCGCGAGATTGGTGTCGGCATCGAAGATGCAGACGCGATTGCCCTGGCGCGCGAGCGCGATCGCGAGATTGCTGGTGACATTGGTCTTGCCGACGCCACCCTTGCCGCTGGTGATCGCGATGACCCGCGTCGGCCGGGCGCCTTCGGGCCGGCGGGCGTTCGGACGCGCGGTCCGGGGCTGGATCGGGATGATGTTCCTCACGCAGACGCGTCCTGCCCTGTCGGTGGTCGGAGGCCCTGATCGAAAATCGCCGTCGGATCGGCGACTTCAGGCCGTCAATTCTACCACTACATCATGCAGGATGCGTACCAGAGAAGGGCTCAGACCACCCGTTCGTTGCCGCCGTCGATCGGGATCTGGGCCCCGGTCGTCTTCGCGAACAGCGGGCCGCACAGCTCGGCGGCCAGTTCGGCGACGTCGCGGGCCCGGACCTCGGTCTTCAGCAGGTTGCGGGTCTTGTATTGCTCGACCGACATGCCGTAGTGGGCGGCGCGGGACTGCAGGGTCTCGTCGGTCCAGATCCCGGTGTCGAACACCGCGTCCGGATGCAGGGTGTTGACGCGGATGCCGTCGCCGGCCCATTCCAGCGTCGCGACGCGGGCGAGCTGATTCAGCGCGGCCTTCGACGCCGAGTAGGCGGCCGCGCCGGGGCCCGGTGCCAGGACGTTGCGCGAGCCGATGACGACGACCCGGCCCTTGCGCGGGGCGAGCTTCAGGAGCGGGGCGGCCTCGCGCATCAGGGCCAGGTTGGAATTCAGGTTGATATCGAAGACTCGCTTCCAACTATCTGTTTCCAATGACTCAATTCGGCAGCCAGGCGGGAAACTGCCGGCGTTCAGGATCAGCATGTCGAGGCCGCCGAAGCGGCGGACGCCGGCCTCGATCGACGCAACCAGCGCAGCCTCATCGGTGACATCACATTCGAGACCGAGCCAGCCCGGGTGGCGGATGGCAGTCTCGACGGCGGAATTGATGTCGAGGCCGATCACCGCCGCGCCGCGCCGGAGCAGCGACTCGGCGCAGGCAAGACCGATCCCGGATGCGGCGCCGGTGACCAGCGCGATCTCGCCGGCGAACACCGGCGGGTTGCCGGCCTTTTTCAGTTTGGCCTGTTCGAGGTCCCAGTATTCGACGTCGAAGATGTCCTTTGCCGGCAGCGCCCGCCAGCCGCCGAGGGCCTCGGCGCGCAGGATCACGTCGATCGTGTGCTCGTAGATGTCGGCGACGATGGCCGCGTCGCGGGCGCTGCGGCCGAGCGTGCCGATGCCGAAGTCCGAATCGATCACTACGCGCGGCGCCGGGTCGAGCATCGTCTTCCCGTCGCGCGCACCCGGCGCGAGCTCGTCGAAATA
This sequence comes from Chromatiales bacterium, assembly GCA_050486285.1. Taxonomy (GTDB): domain Bacteria; phylum Pseudomonadota; class Gammaproteobacteria; order SZUA-140; family SZUA-140; genus JAITWN01. The sequence continues at coordinate 15,665 of JBJHCZ010000011.1, read as the reverse complement.
GCGGCGATAGGCAGCGACATAGCCGTCGACCTTGCGGCCGATCAGCGGCACGCGCTTGGTACGGATGACATGGTCGGGCGTCGCCGGGCCGCGGTTCGCGATCTCGCCGACGTCCTTGCGGCGCGCGAACGCGAGGCTGCGGGCGTCCTGACGCGTCGCCAGCAACAGCGGGAAGCCGGCAACGGCCGAAATCGTCTGCCGCAGCGCCGCGATCTCCCGTCGCAGCGACGGCTTCGCCGATGCGGACGCCGGCAGCGGAAATTCGAGCGTCCATGCGCGGTGACTGGCGAGATAGTCCTCGGCGCGCTGCACCAGTTCGATCATGCGCTCGTAGGATTCCCGCGCGGTCGCGCCGAACGAGAAGATGCCGTGGTTCATCAGCACCATGCCGCGGGTGCGCGGGGTCGCCTCGGCGGTGAAGCGCTCGGCGCACAGGCGGGCGAGGTCGAAGCCCGGCATCACGTACGGGATCACGACAACCTCGTCGCCGTAGATCTCGCGGATACGCGCCTCGCCGCCGTCGGTGTTGGTGATCGCGATGACCGCGTCGGCGTGGGTGTGGTCGACGTACTTGTGCGGGATGATCGCATGCAGGATCGCCTCGACCGACGGCGTCGGCGCGCTCGCCAGCGTCATGTGCGTGCGCAGCTCATTGACCATCTCCGGATCACTGAGTGCCGGCAGGCGGGCAAGGGCGATCAGGTGGTCGAGGCGCACCGGCGAAAAACCCGCTTCCTCGATGGTCTCGAGGTCCCAGCCGCTGCCTTTGACATAGAGGAGATCCTCTTCCCCGCCGAGGAGATTGCGCGCCGTCAGCTTGACCGAGGTATTGCCGCCGCCGTGGAGGACCAGCGACGGATCGCGGCCGAGCAGCCGCGAGGTATACACGCGCAGGGCCAGATCGGACTCGCAGCGCGCTGCATCGGCATCATTCCAGAGGTTTTTCATCGCATACCTTATCCAGATACAAGGGGCGGCTCGGGGAGTCTTCCCGCGACGGTTATGCACAGGGCGCTTGCGCCGGCGGGCCGACGGGCGTTGCCTTGTCCTTTGCCGACGGGCAAGCCGACGTGCTGCGCAGGGCTAATTCAAGTTCATGTTTTCTTTTGCTTATTCAAGTGAACAAAATATGACCAAAGCGCAAAACTTCCATGCGATGCCGCTGCTTGGCCGGATTTCAATAAGTTCTCAACAGACTTATCCACAGATTGTGTTGATAACAAATTTATCAAGTGGATCAAGCTCTAACCCGGTCAATCTCAACGCAGGCTGATCAGTGTCGTTCAGCACGCTGATTCCCGGTACTGGCTGGCGCCCCGAACACGATTCGAACGTGTGACCTTCCCCTTAGGAGGGGGATGCTCTATCCATCTGAGCTACCGGGGCGGGGGCATTGCCGAAAGCGCGGATTATAGCAACCGGCGCGGGATAAGCCTATGAGGGGGAAGGGGTGGTTCGTGCCACCGGCGACAGGTCCCTGTGCCGGCGGCGGCGTGGCCGGAGCGGGTCCGGCTTCAATGCTCTTCGTAGAAGTCCTGTTCGTCCCAGTCGAAGTCGGCGATGCGCTGCTTCAGGCGCCGGCGTTCGAGGTGATGCTCGATCGACTTGCGGACGTTCTCGGTACGCAGCGGCGCGTTCTTGCGCTCGTGGGTATCGAGCAGGTCTTCGAGATTGTGATCCTCGAGGAACTGTTCGTCGGTCTTGTTGAGGCAGATGTACTCGTGTGTCGATTTGTTTCTCATTGTTGTTGTCCTCCGGCTATCGTGACCAGGCAGGTCGCTGCCGCGCGGCGACATCGCCTGCCTGACTGCCTGATCGACCGGGAGGGGGCTGAAAAACGTGATCGGCGTCACAAAGACGGCAAGATGCCGGCGGGCATCGTGACGCGGGTCACGGACGCGGCCGCAGGCCGGCGTGACTAGAGTCCGGTGAGCTTGAGGCCGAGTTGGGAGATGCGGCCGGCGTCCATCTTGCGGACCGACAGACGCAGCGTGCCGATCGTGACCCGGTCGCCGACGACCGGGCGGCGGCCGAGGCGGCGGGTGACGAGGCCGCCGATCGAACCCTTCATTTCCTCTTCGCTCAGGACCAGGCCGTAGGCGCGCGCGAGATCGGCGGCCGGCGAGTCGGGGTTCAGCGTGAACTCGCCGAAGAAGTTGCGCGAGGCCAGTTGACCCTGCTGGTCCTGCTGGGAGAAGACCGGCGCGAGTTGTTCGACGTCTTCCGGTTCGACCAGCAGCCAGACCTCGTCGCGGACCTCCATGCGCAGGCCCGGTTCGGGCGGGATGCGCTTGCCGCCGCGGATCAGCACGACGCACTGGACGCTGTCGCCGCGCAGATCGTGCAGCGACGACAGCGGCAGGCCGATCGCCTGTGAATAGGGTTCGACGCGGAACGCGACCAGCTCGAGCATCTCGTCGTCGCTGATCCAGATCTCCTTCTGGTCGCGCGGCTCGGCGCGGTGCGGCACCAGCGTGCCGGTCAGCCGCGCCGCGAGCTGGACGGTCGTGCCCTGCACCAGCAGCGAGACCAGCACGACCGCGAAGGTGACCTCGAACAGCAGCTTCGATTCGGGGACGCCGGCCATCACCGGGAACATCGCCAGCACGACCGGCACCGCGCCGCGCAGCCCGACCCAGGAGACATAGCCGGTCTCGCGCATCGGGAAGCGGAACGGCAGCAGGCACAGCAGCACCGCGAGCGGGCGCGCGACCAGCATCAGGAAGACCGCGATCGCCAGCGCGTAGCCGGCGCTGTCGAGCATGGCCTTCGGCGTCACCAGCAGGCCGAGGATCAGGAACATGCCGGCCTGCGCCAGCCAGGCGAGGCCGTCCATCACCCGCGTCACATGCTCGGTGGCCTGGCTGCGCTGGTTGCCGATGACGAGGCCGGCGAGATAGATCGCGAGGAAGCCGCTGCCGCCGATGTAGTTCGTCGCCGCGAAGATCGTCAGGCCGCCGGAGGCGATCATCAGCGCATACAGGCCGTCGGGCAGGTGCAGGCGCAGCACCAGCCGGGCGAGCACCCAGCCGCCGGCGAGGCCGGCGGCCGCGCCGAGCCCGAACTGCTGCACCAGCATCAGCACCATGTCGAAGGCACTGAAGTCACCGGCGTTCAGCAACAACTCGATCAGCAGGATGACGAGGAAGATCGCCATCGGGTCGTTGGTGCCCGACTCGATCTCGAGCGTCGCGCCGACGCGTTCGTTCAGGCGGATGCCGCCGTGGCGCAGCACATTGAACACCGCGGCGGCGTCGGTCGAGCCGACGATGGCGGCAAGCAGCAGGCCGTAGCGCCAGTCGATGTCGAGCAGCCAGGTCGCGAATATGCCGAGCAGGCCGACGGTGATGACGACGCCGAGGGTCGCGAGCGTGGCCGCCGGCCACAGCGCGACGCGGAAGGTCGATATCCGGGTGCCGAGGCCGCCGTCGAGCAGGATGATCGCGAGCGCGAGGTTGCCGATCAGAAACGCCGCGTCGAAGTTGTCGAACTCGATGCCGAGCGGGCCGTCGACGCCGGCCAGCATGCCGAGGATCAGGAAGATCAGCAGCAGCGGGAAACCGAGGCGCGCGGACAGCTTGCTGCCGAGCACGCTCAGGAACAGCAGCAGGCCGCCGAGCAGCAGCAGGGTATAGGCGGTCGTCACGGCGGGCTTCCAGTCTCGCGATAATGATTCATAGTCGTTGATTATGGATTATTTTTCTATCACGAATATGACGGACGGGGCAAAACGGGGTCAGACCCCGGTCGGGCGTGGTGCGGGGATTGGAAGCAGCCGGGGCGCTTCAGGCTTCAGTCATTGGACTTCTTTGCGCAGGCCAGGCACAGGCCGCGGATCTCGATGGTCTCGTTGTCGATGTGGAAGCCGAGCGCGCCGGCCTTGCGCGACAGCAGGCGGGTGATCGCGACATCGTTGATCTCGGCGACCTCGCCGCAGGCGCGGCAGATCAGGAACTGGCCGTCGTGTGTTTGCTGTGGCATGCCGCAGCCGATGTAGGCATTCATCGACTCGATGCGGTGGACGAGGCCCTGCTCGCGCAGGAAGTCGAGCGCGCGATAGACCGTCGGCGGCGCCGCGCCGCGATGAACCTCGCGCAGCCGGTCGAGGACCTCGTAGGCCTTGACCGGTTCGTGGCTGCGCCACACCAGTTCGAGCACCTGCCGTCGCAGCGGCGTCAGCCGCAGGCCGCGTTCATCGCACAACGTTTGTGCGGTCGCGACCGCGCGCTCGAGGCAGCGGGTGTGTTCATGGAGGGCGCCCTTGAACAGGGCAGAGGTCTGCTTGGCGGTCATGGTTCGGTCAATATAGCAGAAGCCCCGGCGGTCTGAGCGGGGTCAGCCCCCCGCGGGGTCTGACTCCTTCGGGAAACCCTTCGGCAGCAAGCGCAGCAGCGTCAAGGCGAGCAACACCGCGACCAGCACCGGGCCGAACGGCTGGTCGAAGACGAGGGCGCCGACGAAGGCAATGCCATACGCGCAGACGCCGATGCCCGCGGCGATCCACGCGGCGGCGCGCGTCGATCCGGCGATACCGAAGGCGATCCAGGCCGGCAGCAGCACCAGCGCAAACGCCGCCATGATGCCGAGCGCGAGCGCCGCGATTGCAACCGTTGCAACCGCGAGCAGGTCGAACGTGATGTGCCAGCGACGCACCGGGGCATCATTGCCGGACTGGTGACCGGGAAACAGCAACTCGCGTATCAACCGCGGCGCGAGCCGGGCGAGCAGCGGCACGCCGGCCGCGACCAGCAACAGCGCCGTGACGAGATGACCGCTCCCGGTGAAGTACAGCTGGCCGTCGATCAGCGCCTGGCCGAGCAGATGGGCATGGACATGGTTCGCCGAGATCAGCAGCACGGCAGCCCAGCCGGCCAGCATCATCGCCGCGAACACGGTATTGCCCGGCTGGCGCATCCAGCCCTTGACGAGCGCGCCGGCGCCGCCGGCAATCAGCGCCGACGCCAGCGCCGGCCAGCCGAAGACCGCGCCGGCTACGCCGCCGGCGGCGGTGAGGTGGGTCAGGCCGAGCGCCGCCAGCCATTCATCGCGCATGCGCAACAGCAGTCCGACCAGCGGCACGAACAGCGCGAGCACGAGCCCGGTCATGAACGGCATGCCGAACAGCGCGAAGGCATCGAGGCTCATCGTAGCGGAAACTCGCGCATCGCCGTGCAGGCCGCGCGCATGAAGGCGGGGTCGTGACTGATGATCAGCGCCGCGCGCGCCGGTGGAAAGGCCGCGATCGCGCCGGACAGCAGTTGCTTCGCGTCGTCGTCGAGACTGCTGGCCGGTTCGTCGAGCAGCACGAGGTCGCAGTCGCGATGGATCACGGCCCAGGCCTTGACCAGTTGGCGCTCGCCGGTACTGATGCGATCGAGGCGCGCTTCGAGCAGTCGTTCGACGCGCTCGGGCAGGCCGGCGGTGTCGACGTCCATCAGGGTGAGCACGTCGCGACCGGTGACCGGCGATTCCCGGTCATCCGGCGCCTGCTGCGCGAGATAGCCCAGCCGGCCGCGCGGTGGCCGGCGGATCGTGCCGGCGAAGCAGCGCGCCATGCCGACGATCGCGCGCATCAGCGTCGATTTGCCCGCGCCGTTGCGTCCGTTGAGCCCCAGTCGTTCACCGGCGTCGATGCGCAGTGAGACAGCGCGGATCACCGGCGCTTCGTAGCCTGCGCTGAGGCCGTCGATGGCCAGCAGCGTTGCGCGGGGCGCGTCGCGCCCGCTGTTCATTCCCGCCGTCCGTCGCCGAGCGCGTCGATCCATGTCCCGATCATCGCGAACCAGCCTTCGCTGTCCATGCGGTCGAGCGGGACATCGTGCCTGACGACCCGCACCGGCCAGCCGAGTTCGCGCGCGAGGAATTGCGGGCCTTGCGCCGGGTGCCAGTATGCATGGATCACGACGCCGTCCCGCCCCGCGAGATCGCGCACCAGCGCGTTCAGATGCGAGGCGGTCGGCGGGATGCCGGGCAGGGGTTCGATCGTCCCGAACACAGTGATGCCGAAGCGATCCGCCAGATAGCGCCCGTCGCTGTGAAACAGCACGACGCCTGGCGCATCGGCGGCGCGCGCCTGCCAGGCGGGCATCCGTTCTTCGATCGCGCCGGCGAAGGCCGCGGCATTATCACGGAAGGTCTGTGCCTGTGCCGGGCGCAATTCGGCGAGACGTTCGGCGAGTACGCCGGCCGCCTCGGCCATGCGCAGCGGATCGAGATAGAAATGCGGATTTCCCTCGGGATGGACGTCGCCGAGGGCGCGATCGGCCGGACGCCCGGCATCGATCAGGTCGAGGCCGCGCGCAAGTTCGAGGTAGCCCGGTTGCCCGGTCCGGATACGCGGGTTGGCCGCGCCGCGGATCGCCGGCGGCAACCAGCCGGTCTCGAGTTCGGCGCCGACCGCGACGACGAGATCGGCGCGGCGCAGCGCGGCCATCATCGACGGCCGGACCTGCAGGTGATGCGCGTCGCGGCCGGGCGGCGCCAGCACGCTGACCGCTACGGCGTCGCCGCCGACGGTGTGCGCGAGCATGCCCATGTTGCTCGTCGTCGCGACGACCTGGAGCGGCGCCTGCGCGGGCACGGGTGCAGACAGCGCTGCGCAAACGGCAAACAGCAACAAACGAATCACGGACATCGGACCTCCCTCGCTCAAAATGCGTGCGCGCTGTGCGCGCCGATACCGACGATGAACTGCAGGAAGAACTGGTGGAAGTTCTCGCGTCCGGTCTCGTTGATGCCGACGATGTTGCTGACATCGGCGGTCAGGATGTCGCCGTAGGCGTATTGCAGGCGCAGGCGCGAGAACTCGGTCGGCGCGAAGCTCGCCATGCCGGTGTAGCGGTGTGAGGCGCCCGGCGAGTGCTCTCCGACGCGGTTGGTGAAGCCGACACCGTCATAGCGCGCGCCGAGCTGCCAGCGCGGTGCGATGCCGTAGACGCCCTGCAGATAGATCCCGTCCTGTTTGTTCCGGTAGGCGCCGTCGAGCGCCTGGGCCGCGTGGGTCGGATCGGTGCGCGGCGTGACCAGCAGGTCGAAGTCCCGGACCCGGTAGTAGTACTCTCCCTGCAACTGCCAGTTGCGATGGCCGAGGAAACCGCCGCCGTCGTACTTGTGCACCCAGTCGATGCCGGCGAACCAGGCATCGCCGTCGGCATCGACGAAGCGGCTGCCGTGTTCCTCGATCTCGTGGAACTGCGAGACGAAACCGCCGGACATACCGAATCGCGATGTGTGATCGACGCCGAGGTCCGGCGACCAGCGCGCGAAGCTCGTGACCAGGCGGGGGCCGGACCGTTCCGTCAGCACGCGCTCGCCATCGAAACCCGCGAGCGTCTCGCCGCCCTGGTAGTTGGCAAAACCCTCGCTTTCCCCTTGCAGGATCTCGAGGCCGAGTTGCAGGAAGGTCGTGGTCGGCGCCAGCCAGGACAACTGCACGCCGAGTTCCTGCAGGCCGTGATCGCCGAACAGCATCTGGTTGACCAGCGGGCGGTCGGTGAAGTCCAACTCGTGCGGGTCCATGCGATTGATGTAACCGATGTCGCTGAGAAACTTGCCGAACTTCAGCTGCAGGCCGGCGGGCAGGGCACGCGTCGTCGCAAAGGCCTCTTCGAGTTCGACGCCGCCGTTGCTATCGATCGTGATGATCGCGATCGCATCGAAATAGGGATCGACCGCAGCCTCCAGTCCGATCTCGAGTTCGCGCAGGTTGAAGCCGCGTTGGAAGGCGTCGTGCCCGTGGGCGTGATCGTGGTCGTGATGATGACCGCCGCCGAAGCCGGCGGCGCGCTCGAGTATTTCGAAGGACTCGCCGTGAACGCTGTCGCTGTAGAACGCACCGTCGAGGAAGGCCGAGATCCGCGGGTTGAATGACGATTGCGACGCCGTTGCGCTCGTCGCGAGCATGGCGCAGCCGATCGCGGCCGCACAGACGGAACTACCGTACTTGTCCTGGTACATGACCGGTCACCCTCCAGATTACGAACAGCCTCCCGGGGCCGCAGTAAAAGAATGTTATAACATAACAATAAAACAAGGCAAGCCGATGCTGCGTTATTCGGGGTCGGACCACGGCAAGTTATTGTAATCTGGATCAAAGACCCTGGATTTCAGGCCTGAAACAGCCCTCCCGGGCGCTTTTCAGGGGTAAAATCACCCAATGCGCACAGTTGCCCATTCCTGGTGTAACAGCATTGTCATTTTTGAGCTCCAAAATGGCGATCGAGCACAATGACCGCTAATACAGGCATGCCTCTGACTTTGACTTTCCAAATATTCAGTGACTTGCCGTGGTCCGACCCCAGTTGAGACCATACGCGATCGTCACCGCCTCGTACTGGGGATTCACGCTGACCGACGGCGCGCTGCGCATGCTGGTGCTGCTGCATTTCTACCAGCTCGGTTACTCGCCGTTCACGCTCGCGCTGCTGTTTCTGCTCTACGAGGCGGCGGGCATCGTCGCGAATCTGGTCGGCGGCTGGCTGGCGACGCGCTTCGGGATCTCGCGCATGCTGGCGACCGGCCTGAGCCTGCAGATCGCCGGTTTCCTGCTGCTCTCGGCGTTGTCCCCGACCTGGGCGGCGGCGTTGTCGGTGGCGTGGGTCGTACTTGCCCAGGGCATCTGCGGCGTTGCCAAGGACCTGACCAAGACCGCGAGCAAGTCGGCGATCAAGCTGACCGCCGGCGAAGCCTCGGGACAGCTGTTTCGCTGGGTCGCGTTCTTCACCGGCAGCAAGAACGCGATGAAGGGCGCCGGTTTTTTTATCGGCGGCGTGCTGCTGCAGGCGCTGGGTTTTCAGGTCGCATTGTGGGTGATGGCGGCGCTGCTGTTGTTTGTGCTGATCGGCGTCGTTGCGCTGTTGCCGCCGAACCTCGGTCGGGGCGCCGCCTCGCGCTCGGCGCGTGAGCTGTTCGCGAAGCATCGCGGCATCAACCTGCTCGCCGCTGCGCGCGTCGCATTGTTCGGCGCGCGCGATGTGTGGTTCGTCGTCGGCGTGCCGGTGTTCCTCTATGCGTCGGGCTGGACCTTCGCGATGGTCGGCGCCTTCATGGCGCTGTGGACGATCGGCTATGGCGCGGTGCAGGCAATCGCGCCCGCGCTGGTGCGCCACAGCCCCGACGGCCTGAGCCGTGAAGTCCCTGCCGCGCGGCGCTGGTCGGCGGTACTCGCGCTGATCCCGGCCGCGCTCGCGGTGCCGGTCATCGCCGACGTCGATCACCTGGTCTGGATCGTCGTCGCCGGCCTCGGCCTGTTCGGCATTGTGTTCGCGATCAACTCGTCGGTGCATTCCTATCTGATCCTCGCCTATGCCGGCTCGGAGAAGGCGGCCGAGGACGTCGGCTTCTACTACGCGGCGAACGCGTCGGGGCGCTTCCTCGGCACGCTGCTGTCGGGGCTGCTGTATCAGTGGGGCGGGCTTGCGTGGGTGCTGATCGGGTCGGCGGTGATGCTCGCGATCTGCTGGACGGTGACGCTGGCCTTGCCAAATCGGCCGGCGATTGTGCAGGAGCGATTCCGGGTCGGACCACGGTAACTCATTGTAATTAAATTGAAGGAAACAGAATTTTCGGCTTGAAACCAGCCTCCCGAGCGATTTTCAGGGGTGAAAATCGCTGTCGAGCATGGCTGTCTGTGCCGGTGCTGCCGCAAGAGTCAATTCTGACCCTGAAAAAGACGATCGAGCGGAATTTCGGCAAACTGGTGCGCGCCCATTTTCTTGAGGATGTGATAAATCAGTAGCTTGCCGTGGTCCGACCCGGTTACAGGGCTTCCGCTTGGTACTCCACCGCCAGCGTATGGCGGTCGCCGGGCTTGATCGTTACCACGTTCTCCGCCGCATTCGCGCTCTCGACACACACCATGCCTCGCCAGCCGTCGGGGCCGAAGTCGCCCATCTTGTCGGCCTTCGCGGCCCACGGGGTCCACACCACGGTCGAGCGGCTGCCCGATTTTTCGATGCGGATGCGGCGACGCAGGCGGTCGTCTTCGATCACGCACTTTGTATCGGTGTTGATATAGATGCGATCTGTCTCACCTGTGAAGGTGATTGCTCCGGAATGATGCTTGCGCACACCGTCATCGACCTTGTCGAGATACGCGCAGCCTTCAAGCCCACGCACGCGCGCCGCTGCGATGTCGCCGATGCGGAAATAGGTATGCAGCGCCTCGCCGATCGTCACGTCCCGGTCATCCTCGTTGACCGTGGTCAACGCCGCCTGGAGCGTCGCGCCGACCGTGATCCGCAACCCGGCCCGGACCCGCTGCGGAAACTGCGCGCGCGTCTGTTCGTTACCGGCGAGCGCCAGCGTGATTTCGATCGCGCCGTCGTCCGTCATGCGCGTTGCGCTGAGCTCCCACGGCACGGTGCGGGCGAAACCGTGACCGGGCAGTTTGTCGTTCGTAGCGTGCGGTCCGAACCACGGCCAGCACACCGGCACACCGCCGCGGATCGATTTACCAGGTATGAGCTTCGCGAGCTTCGACAGCCAGATCACCGGCTCGGCCTGCGTCCGCGGTTGCCATGTCATCAGGTGCGCGCCCTGCAGGCAGAGCGAGGCGATGGCCTGCGGGGTATCGATCTCCGCGACGATCAGGCCGCCCGCGTCCTCCCGGAAGCGGAGTTGCTCGCCGAGGGAGTGGCGGTGATTGAGGTCTTTGAGCGTGGTCATGAGATCCATTCCTTAGTAATGGTCCGGTAGTCATCGGGCGGAGGGGATCCCCCGATCAGAGTGAGTGGATGCACGCCGGCGGAACATGGCGGTATCCTAACTCACAGGATGAGGAGACGGAAAATATCGTGATGGTGGAAAGCAGGGCGGAAGGCGCGCGCATCGACAAATGGCTGTGGGCGGCGCGATTCTACAGGACGCGCACGCTCGCGAGCGCGGCCGTCAGCGGCGGCAGGGTGCAGGTCAACGGTCAGCGCGTGAAGGCCTCGCGCCTGCTGCATGCAGGGGATGTCCTGCAGATCACGCGCAGCAGGATCGACTATACGATCATCGTCGAGGGCCTGAGCGAGCGTCGCGGTCCGGCGCCGGAGGCGCAGCGGCTCTATCGCGAGACCGACGAGAGTCGGCAGCAGCGGGAACAGGCGGCCGAGGAACGGCGGCTGCACGGTGGGCGATCACCGGCACCGGCGCAGCGGCCGGACAAACGCAGCCGGCGAAAGCTGATCAGGTTTCGCAGGGCCCCTGAGGAAAGTAGCTGAATCAAGTCTGAGACACTGCCATCAGCCGGGCGCAGTCCACGATGCTGGCATCAGGCTGGCCACACCAACTTGATCCCTGCGATCAGCAGCGTTCCACCCAGAATGCGATGAATCGTGGCGGCGGACAGGTAGCTGCTGCCCAATCGCGCCCCAATGACACCGCCGATGACTGCCGCCAGCGCGAACCAGGCAAGATGGGGCGGCAGTTGATCGACGACGCTCAGGTGTCCAAGCAGTGCCATGATCGAGTTGAGCAGGATGAACACCGCAGATGCCGCAGCAGTGGCCTGGGCCTTTGCCCATTGGCAGTAGATGAGCAGTGGCGCCAACAGTACGCCCCCGCCCATGCCGGTCAGCCCTGATACGAGACCAATGACGCCACCTGCCAGCAACGCAAGGATTAGCGGGGGACTGACCACTTTGGTAGGGGTCGGGACCTTGCGAAGGAAGAAGGGTGCGCCTGCAACCAGCAGGAGAATCCCCAGCAATGTATTGAAGACGCCTGGAGGCAAGGTCAGGTAGCCGCCGACGAGCGCGGCGGGCATCGAGGCGATCAGGAACGGTCGCAGCAACGGCCATGAGAAATGACCGGATCGGGCAAAGCGCAGCGCCACCACGCTGGATACCAGCACATTGAGCACCAATGCCGTGGGCTTGATAATGTCGGGCGCAAAACTGAACAGCGCCAACAGGGCAACGAAGCCTGATGCACCGGCCTGGCCGACGCTGCCATACAACATGGCGATCAGCGCCAGGCTCAGGCAGAAGATCAATAACGCGGATGTCGTCAACTCCACCCTGTGGTTACCTCGCGCGTTGCATTGCAAGGGTGCCGGCCAGCATGAAGGTGGCAGCGAGCGCGAAGGCCAGCGTCGGCGAGACGACCGTCCACACCACGCCGACCGTGGCGCTGGAAATGAATTTCGCAACACCGTTGACCGTGCCCAGTGCACCGATACTCAGGGTCAGCGTCTCGCCCTGCACCATGTCCGCCGTCACCGTGGATTCCAGCGCCTCCTGCACGGCCACATACAAGCCGGCGATGCAGAAGATGCCCGCCAGCAGCAGAATGCTGTCGATGCCGAACCAGAAGGCCAATGCCGTCAGCGCCGCTGTCGTTGCGCCCAGGGCATAGCCCGCCAGCAGCACGGGCAGATGGCCGACGCGGTCGGCCAGCCAACCCACGGGCCAGGACGCGGCCACCTGCACGACGTTGCGCCAGACGTACAACAGCCCGGCGACCTGCGCGGCCTGCACCACACCCATGCCGGGCGTGAGCAGCGTGGTGGCGGCCAGGATCAGCAGCGCATGGGAGAAATCGCCGATCCCGAACAGGCCGACGGCGCCGAGATAACGCTTGAAGCGCGCCGGCAGCTCGCGCAGCGAGCCGAAGAACTTCAGCGCCGGATTCGGCGAATGCTGCGGGTCCTGCACCAGAATCAGGAAGGCCGCCACGGCCAGCACGCCGGGGATCAGCGACAGCCACAGCACGAAGCGGAAGGGACCGGCGTCGTCCTCCCAGTGCCAGCCCTGCGCCAGCCCGAGCAAGGCCACCCCGAGCAGCGGGCCGAGCACCGCGCCGACGGTATCCGCCGCGCGATGAAAGCCGAAGGCGCGCCCGCGCGTCGCCGGGTGGACCGACTGGATCACGATGGCGTCGCGCAGCGGCCCGCGCAGACCCTTGCCAAACCAGGACACCATGCGCCCGAGCAGGATCAGCGGCCAGCCGACCGCGAGCGCGATCATGGCCTGCCCGAGCGGCGTCAGCCCGTAACCGACCAGCACCAGCAGCTTGCGATGGCCGAGTTTGTCGGCGATGTAGCCCGAGCCCATCTTGGTGAAGCTCGCTACCGCATCCGCGATCCCCTCGATGAGCCCGAGCGCCGCCGCCGGGATGCCGAGCACGGCCAGAAAACCGGGCAGGATCACGGTGGTGGTCTCGTAGCAGAAATCGCCGAGCGCGCTGGTGATGCCGGCGCCGGCGACGGTGCGGTTCAGCCAGCGCCTGGGCTGTTGCGTATCGTCCGCATCCGTGGTGGCGGATTCGTTCCTTTTGCTCACCTTGCTACCTCGGTCAGAAAATCGCGCATGCCGTTGTGTGCCTGGACGCGGCGCGCATCGCTGCCGTCGCGGCCGGCAAAGCGTGTGTTGTAAGTGAGGATGGTGAGTTTCATGGCGTGCTTCCGCAGAGTGAGTGTTGGGGACTATTGGTTTTCGTCGTGGGCGTCGAACACCCGCTGGGCATAGGCATCGAGCAGCGCTTCGCACGCCTGCAGGCGCTGCACGGCTTCATCTGCCAGGGACGCACCGTAGAAATCGAGCTTGCGGATCTTCTCCAGCCAGGACTGGAGCTTTTTCAGATCGACGTCGTTCTCTTCGAGTTCGGCGTAGGTGAAGTGACTGGCCGCCGTCTCCCTGGCGATCTCGGCTTCGAAGTCTTTGCACTTGTCCAGAAACTCGACGTACTCCTCGTCGCGGTCCGCCTTGAAGCGGCTGACGACCTTGTGCTCCTGTGCCTGATCCAGCGCCACCGTCTCCAGCAGGACAGATTCGCCCGCCATCTCTTCGATCTCGTTCTCGATCATCTTGAGACGCCGGGTGTGGTCGTCGGTCTTGGGTAGCAGACAGACGCCGTTCTGCAGGTAGACGGCCCCCATGCCCTTGAGGCGACGCCAAAGCGCAACCCGCTTCCTGGCCGGTTCGGCGGGGACTTTATAGGTGAGGAGTAACCAGGTGGATGTGTTCATGGCGCCATTATAAATGTAACGACCGTAACATTAAATAGGAGCGAAAGTAAGGCGTAGTGCGGCGCCACAGGTCGCACGGTTAGCAGCAGTTAGTCGGTTTCGGGAGCCAATACTGCAATTCAACCGCTTGATTCGTCCGCGCGCATCCTCACGCGGGAACCTGTGCGATCGGGCAAGAAAAAACCCCAGCCGGGAACGGTCGGGGTTTCGATATTGGTGGTGGGATGGTACCCCTCATCAAACGACTATTGAAAGTACGGAATCGAACCCGCGTCCCGCAGTCCTCAGCGCAGGCCGTACCAGACTCCCCGACCACTGCCGTGCTGATCAAGCGTGCCGCGCTCGACCAGTGACCGGAAATGCTGCTTCAGCGTGTTACGGCTGGCCCCGGTCAGTTTGATGGCCTCACCGATGGTGACGCGACCATGCTCGCGGGCGAACTCGACGATCTGTAGCTGCAGCTCCGGCATGGCCGCCAGCACGATCTTCTCGCGCTCGACCTTCTTCTCCAACCGCCGCACCTGTTCGGCCAATGAGCGCAGGAAGAACACCAGCCACGGTTGCCAGTTTGGCGATTCCGTGCGGATCGTGTCTTGTGTCTGCCGCAAGGCCAGGTAGTACGCCTCTTTGCTTTGCTCGACCACGCTTTCCAGAGAGCTGTACGGCACGTAGGCGTACCCGGCCTGCAGAAGCAGGAGCGTAGTCAGCACGCGGGAGAGTCGCCCGTTGCCGTCCTGGAAGGGGTGGATCTCGAGGAACACGACGATGCACAAGGCAATGATCAGCAGCGGATGCAGACGGGCCGTCTCGCGCTCTTGGTTCACCCAGGCCACCAGCTCCGTCATCAGTCGGGGCGTGTCGAAGGGCGATGCCGTCTGGAATATGATGCCGATCTGCGCACCGGTCTCGTCGAAGGCGGCGACGCTGTTCGAATTGGTCTTGTAGTTGCCGCGATGCCAGGTGTCCTTCTCGCTGTAGCGCAGCAGGATCTGGTGCAACTGCTTGATATGGTTCTCGGTGATCGGAATGTCCTGCCAGGATGAGAACACCAGGTCCATCAGCTCGGCATAACCGGCCACTTCCTGCTCGTCGCGGGTGGCGAAGGACTTGATCTCCAGGTTCGACAGGAGCAGCTCCACCTCCCGGTCGGACAGCTTGCTGCCCTCGATGCGGGTGGAGGAGCCGATGCTCTCGATGGTGGCCACTCGACGCAGCGCCGACAGGCGATCGGGCGCGAGGGTGCCCAAGGCGCGCCAGGCGCCTTTGAACTCGTCAATCCTGGCGATGAGGCCCAGGATCTCCGGGGTGATCTGGAGGGTGTCGGTCTTGAGCATGAACCAATACTACACCCATTTACACCCAATTACGAGATGCATCCATTAAGACGCCCATTTACACTCAATTGGCGCAGTTGGGAGTTTGCGGAGAATGACTGACCTATTCGCCGCAGAAGATGCGGAGCGCAAGGCCTACTACGACATCCTGGAACGGACCCAAAAGGGGGGGATGGATGTCACCGAGTGGCTCGCCTGGTTCCTCGATACCCTCCATCGCGCCGTCGGTCAGGCGCAGCATACGCTCGACGCCGTGGGCTTGACCCGCTTAAGTGGACGGGTCACTACCTAAGCCGCCTTGTTTTCAGTGGTCAAAAGTTTCCTCTCGAAGTTGATGGGTGACAAGTAGCCGAGGGCCGAATGCCTACGATGCGGGTTGT
>JBJHCZ010000010.1:0-88642 GCA_050486285.1 Chromatiales bacterium | reverse complement strand
AGGGTTTGCTCCGCGAATGGCTCGCCTCGCTGCCGCTTCGCGGCACCCTTCGGGCTCCGGCGAGGCTGCGCTTGACTTCGCTGCGCAAACCAGCCGGGTCCGATCGGCAGACCGCTAGTGCCAGCCCCCCCAGATGACCCCGATCATATAGAACGCCGCCCACAGCAGTACAGGCAGGCTCCACTGCAGCCAGTGCGGCGGGGCATCGAGGAGAATCTGCACCGAATCGAGCGGGCGCCGGTCGGCGTCGTCGATGACCCGCTGCATCACCGTCGCGGCGAATCGCCCGCCCGCCCGCGCGCCGCGCTCGTCGTCCCCGCGCTTCGCGAGGGACTCGGCGACGAGGCGGCGCACCTCGCCCACCGCCTCCATGACCAGCGTCATGCGCAGCGCCAGCCGCTCGCGCGACAGCCCCAGCGGCGCGAGCGGCCGGGCCAGCCCATGGATCGCCCCGAGCAACTGTTCGCGTCCGGTCGTGCGCAACAGCAGATTGACCGCGACCACGATCAGCGCGAGCGCCGCGCAGCGCAGCAGGCCTTCGGCGAGTCCCTCGGCGGTCGGCAGCCACGACGCCCCCGCCGCCGAGGCCGGGCCGAGTGCCCGTCCCGGCGTGAACCAGCCGTAGACCACGAGCAGGGAAAGCAGAAACCAGCGCAGGCGGAGGATCATGTTGCCCGCAGCGACGATCGCCGCCGGCGCAACCAGCGCATGGACGACGGCGAGCAGCAGCGCCCCGAACAGCAGGCGCTGGAGATCGCCCCAGGCCAGCCACGCTGCGAAGATCAGGAAACAGACTACGCGTATCAGAGGATGCATGGGCGCGCCCGCAAAAACGAAGAGCCCCGGCAGCGACCGCTGCCGGGGCTCTGTATACCGGCCTTCGGATTTCCCGAAGAGTTTAACCGATCCGGCGTATCAGGTCATTGGCCTCGCGCTGCTGGGCCTCGTTGCCCTCCGTGGTGACCTCGTTGAGGATGCTGCGGGCGCTGTCCTGGTCGCCCATATCGATATAAGCGCGGGCGAGATCGAGCTTGGTGCCGACCTCGTCCTCGCCCGAGATCAGGCCGCTGAAGTCGCCGCCGGCCTCGTCGCCGTCCATGTCGGCGAAGTCGAGATCGCTGCCGATCTCTGACAACCAGTCGACGTCGCTGCCCTCGCCGGCGCCGGCCGCGAGCAGTTGCTTCTCGAGTTCATCATCGGCGGACTCGCCGGGGGCGACGGCATCGTCCGCCCGTGACAGTCCTGTGCTCACCCTGCCGGCCTCGCCGTTGTCGGCCACGAGCGCCGCGTCATCCTCCGCGGTCTCCCCGAAGGCATCGCTGCCGGTCTCGAGCTTCGCCAGCGTCTCGTCGTTGAGGGTCATGTCGAGATCGGCAAGACCTTCCATCGGCACCGCCATATCGGCGCCCAAGTCCGCGAACCCGGCTTCGGATCCCTCCTGCGTGAAATCAGGGCTCGCCTCCGACAGGTCCATGTCGGCGTTGAAATCGAGTTCGATGTCGGCGACAGCCTGCGCCTGCGCAACGGTCGCGGCCGCCGCGGTGGCCGCGAACAGCGCATGACCGGGCGCGACCCGCTTGCCCATCGCGACGATCCTGTCCCACATTGCCTCGTCGCCGGGATTCAACCTGGCCTGTACGCTCTCGGCCTCCTTGATGAAGGCCGCGCTGTTGCCGCTCGCGGCATGCACCTCGAACAGCTTCAGCACCAGATCCTCGCGCCCGGGCTCGGCGGCGATCGCGTCACG
Source organism: Chromatiales bacterium (assembly GCA_050486285.1). GTDB lineage: Bacteria > Pseudomonadota > Gammaproteobacteria > SZUA-140 > SZUA-140 > JAITWN01. The sequence continues at coordinate 86,895 of JBJHCZ010000010.1, read as the reverse complement.
CAGCAGTTCCTCGGCCTTGTCGAAACGGCGATAGGCGAGATAGACGTCGGCCTCGGCGAGGATATCGATTTCGTCTTCCTCGGCCTGCATCAGATCGAGGCTGGCATCGTCGGAGGCCTCCGCGATCGCGTCATCGAGGGCATCCGGGACCACGGCAGCGGTCGACGCCGCGGCGGCGGTGGAGACCGTCTTCGCGGGCGCGGCGGCGGCCCTCGGGGTCTCGACCGCGGGCGCCGGGGCCAACTCATCCAGCGCCGCGCCGGCCATCTGGCGGCGGCGCACGATCAGCCATCCGAGCGTCGCGAACATCAGCAGCAGGAATGCCGCTGCGCCGAGCATCATCGGATCCTCGAGGACCGTATCGATCAGGCTCGAGATCTCCGGGAACATTGCCGGGGCGGCCGCGACAGGCGGCGCGGGCTGGACTGGCGTGGTCTGTGCGGGCTCGACGCCTTCCGCCGGCGTGACCGCGGCCTCGGCGACCGGCGTCTCGACCGTCTCCGGCAATGGCGCCGGCGCCACGGCGTCGGCGGCGACACCGGCCTGGAGCGCGGCCATCGTATCGTCCTGCAGGCTCAGCAGGCGCTGCATCGACGTGATCTGTTCTTCGAGTTCGGCGAGCCGCTGGCGCAGCTCGAGGTTTTCCTGGCGCGCGGATTCGGAGATCTCGAGCGCGGAGACGAGGTCTTCACGCAGTCGGCTGACGACCGCGGCGGTGGAAGCGCTGCCCTCGCCGAGATCGCTCATCGCGAAGCGTTCGGCATCGGCGCCGTCCGGCGCGCTCAGGCGCAGACGCGGACCGCTGTCCGTGGCAGTTGCGACACTGCCGGCGGTCGTGGCGCTGCCTTCGTCACCGCCAAGCGGGCGGGCCCCGGCGGCATCGGCGCGCTGACCCTTCGCATCCTGCCACTGCGCGAACTGGCGGCGGGCCTCGGCGACGGCCTCGGCGCGGCTGATCAGCGCGATCGACGACGGGTCGTCGAGGCGCAGGACATGACCGGCGCGCAGTTCGTTGATGTTGTTGTTGTCGAAGGCCGCGGGGTTGTTGCGTAACAGGGCGATCATGACCTGTTCGGTCGTGACCGACTCGTCGGCGCCGCGGAACTGCTGCGCGATCGACCACAGCGTATCGGACTGCTGGACCGGGCCGTAACTCCAGGCGCCATCCGGCGTGACCTCGACCGATGCGCTGAGCCGTCCGGGGACTGTGCGCGGCGCGGCGGCGGCCGGGGCGGCCTCGCGGACCGGCGAGGCGGTCGCGGTCGCCGGCGCCTCGACGGCAGAGACGGCCGGGGCCTGGATCGCCGACGGCGTTTCGTCGAGGAACAGCGGCGGATCGAGCAGCACGGTATATTCGCGCAGCAGGCGGCCGCTCGGCCAGTTGACCTCGACGAGGAAATTCAGGAAGGGTTCGCGGACCGCCTGGTCCGAGCGGATGCGGATGCTCGCGGTATTGCCGGGGCCGGGTTCGACGTCGAATTGCAGGCGGCTCAGGAACAGCGGGCGTTCCAGGCCGGCGCGTTCGAAGGCCTCGCGCGGGGCGAGCCGCACGCTGATGTCGTCGATCCGGGTCTGGCCGAGGGAGATCAGGTCGATCTCGGCGTCAAACTGCTGATTCAGCGCGGACTGGAGCCGGATATCGCCGAGGCCCAGCGGAGAGGCACTGATTGGCGCCAGCAGGAGGACGACCGCCAATATCTTCGCCAATCTAAGCAATGTCCTGACTCCCTTTGATCGTTATCGTCGCGATGGCGCGGCTGCCCGCATCATCGCAGGGCCCCGCCACAAGATCCGTGCGCTACCATGCAAATCTTCTGCCAACCTTCCGGCGCCCGCCGGAGGCACGGCGGCGGTCAGCGCCCGAGGTAGTCCCTGAGTACGATTTCAGCGATCTGGACGCTGTTCAGCGCCGCGCCCTTGCGTACATTGTCAGAGACGACCCAAAGATCCAGCCCGCGCGGGTGGGAGATATCCTCCCGGATCCGGCCGACGAAGACCGGGTCATGCCCCGCCGCTTCCGTGACGGCCGTCGGATATCCGCCGGGCTTGCGATCATCGATGACGGTGACCCCGGGGGCGCGCTCGAGCAGGGCCCGGGCCTCGTCCGCGGTGATCTTCCGGCCGGTCTCGATGTGCACGGCCTCGGAATGGCCGTAGAACACCGGGACCCTGACCGCCGTCGGGTTAATCAGGATAGCGTCATCCTCGAGGATTTTTTTAGTCTCCCAGACGATTTTCATCTCTTCCTTGGTATACCCGTTGCCCTGGAAGACGTCGATTTCGGGCAATACGTTGAACGCGATCTGGCGCGGGTAGACCACCGGCTCGACCGGCTTGCCGTTCAGCAACGCCGCGGTCTGGACCGCGAGTTCCTCGATCGCCTCCTTGCCGGTGCCGGACACCGCCTGGTAGGTGCAGATGTTGATGCGCTCGATTCCGACCGCGTCGTAGATCGGCTTCAGCGCGACGACCATCTGGATCGTCGAACAGTTCGGGTTCGCGATGATGCCGCGCTTGCGATAAGCGGCGATCGCGCGGGGGTTGACCTCCGGCACGACCAGCGGGATGTCGTCGTCATAACGGAACTCGGAGGTATTGTCGATGACGACGCAGCCGGCCGCGGCCGCGCGCGGCGCATGCTCGCGCGACACCGACGCGCCGGCCGAAAACAGCGCGATATCGACGCCCTTGAAATCGAATTGCGCGAGTTCCTGCACGCGAACCTGCTCGCCGCGAAAGGCGACGCGACTGCCCGCCGAGCGACTGCTCGCGAGCGGAATCAGCGTCCCGACCGGAAACTCGCGCTCCTCGAGCACCGAAATCATCGTCTCGCCGACCGCGCCGGTCGCACCGACGACGGCCACATTCACTTTCCTGCTCATGATCCGTCTTCTCCTGGTGAATCCCGGCGGCGGCGCTCAGCCGAGCGCAGCCGCGATCGCATTGCCGATTTCCGCGGTGCCGACCCGACGCATGCCGGCGGTATGGATGTCGCCGGTGCGCAGGCCCTGATCGAGCACCGCGGAGACCGCGCGCTCGATCCTGTCGGCGAGCGCCGGCTCAGTCAGCGAATAACGCAACATCATCGCGACCGACAGGATCGTGCCGATCGGATTCGCGATGCCCTGGCCGGCGATGTCCGGCGCCGAGCCGTGGATCGGTTCGTACATGCCCTGCCCGCCCGCATTCAGCGATGCCGACGGCAGCATGCCGATCGAGCCGGTCAGCATCGCCGCGCAGTCCGACAGGATGTCGCCGAACATATTCGTCGTCACCATGACATCGAACTGCTTGGGCGCGCGCACCAGCTGCATCGCCGCATTGTCGACGTACATGTGGCTGAGCTCGACCTCGGGATAATCGGCATGTAACCGGTTCATGACCTCGCGCCACAGGCGGGTCGTCTCGAGCACATTGGCCTTGTCGACCGAGCACAGGCGGCGGTCGCGCTTCATCGCGGTCTCGAAGGCGACGCGGCCGATGCGCTCGATCTCCGATTCGCGATAGGTCATCGTGTTGTAGCCCTCGCGCTCGCCGTTGGCCAACGTGCGGATGCCGCGCGGCTGGCCGAAGTAGATGTCGCCGGTCAGCTCGCGGACGATCATCAGATCGAGGCCGGCGACCAGCTCGGGCTTCAGCGACGAGGCCTCGGCGAGCTGCGGAAACAGCTGTGCCGGGCGCAGGTTCGCGAACAGGTCGAGACCGGCGCGCAGGCCGAGCAGGCCCTTTTCGGGACGCAGCGCCGGATCGAGGCCATCCCACTTCGGTCCGCCGACCGCCCCGAGCAGGACCGCATCGGCGCCGCGGGCAAGCTTCAGGGTCTCGTCGGGCAGCGGCACGCCGGTGGCGTCGATCGCGGCGCCGCCGACCAGGGCCTGACCGACCTCGACGCGCAGGCCGAAGTCGCGCCGCAGGCGATCGAGGACGCCGAGCGCGGCGGCGACGATCTCGGGGCCGATGCCGTCGCCCGGCAGGACGAGGAGCTTCTTCACGCTCATGACCGCGTCTCCGCGCCGAACAGCCAGGGCGCCTCGCGGCGTCGGCGTTCCTCGTAGGCGAGGATCCGGTCGCGCTGCGTCAGCGTGACGCCGATCTCGTCGAGGCCCTGCAGCAGCCGGTCCTTGCGGTAGGGCTCGATGTCGAAGGCGATCGCCTGGTCGTCCGGGGTCGTGACCGTCTGCGCCGGCAAGTCGATGCGCAGGCGATAGCCGGGCGTCGCCTCGACCGCGGCGAACAGGCGGTCGACCGCGGCGGCCGGCAGCACGATCGGCAGCACGCCGTTCTTGAAGCAGTTGTTGAAGAAGATGTCGGCATAGCTCGGCGCGATGACCGCGCGAATGCCGTAGTCGGCGAGCGCCCACACCGCGTGCTCGCGCGAGGAGCCGCAGCCGAAGTTGTCGCGCGCGAGCAGGATCGTCGCGCCGCGGTAACGCGGCCGGTTCAGCACGAACTCCGGATTCGGGCGGCGCCGGCTATGGTCGCCGTCCGGTTCGCCGGGATCGAGCCAGCGCCAGTCGTCGAACAGGTTCGGGCCGAAGCCGCTGCGCCTGATCGACTTCAGGTACTGCTTGGGGATGATCGCGTCGGTATCGACGTTCGCGCGATCGAGCGGAACGGCGAGGCCGTCGAGGGTTTCAAATTTTTCCATGGACTTGTCCGCTTGCGCTCACAGTTCTTCGGGCGTGACGAAATGGCCGGCGATCGCCGCCGCCGCGGCGAGCGTCGGGCTGACCAGATGGGTGCGCCCGCCGGCGCCCTGCCGCCCCTCGAAATTGCGGTTCGACGTCGACGCGCAGCGCTCGCCCGGTTCGAGCCGGTCGGCATTCATCGCCAGGCACATCGAACAGCCGGGCTCGCGCCACTCGAAGCCGGCCTCGGTGAAGATGCGGTCGAGCCCCTCGGCCTCGGCCTGGCGCTTGACGAGGCCGGAGCCCGGCACGACCATCGCGAGGCGGATGCTCGGCGCGATATGGCGCCCCCGGACGACCGCGGCGGCGGCACGCAGGTCCTCGATGCGCGAGTTCGTGCACGAGCCGATGAAGACCTTGTCGGGACGGATGTCGCGGATCGGCATGCCGGCCTCGAGCCCCATGTATTCGAGCGCGCGCTCGGCGCCGCGACGCTTGACCGGATCGGCAAACTCCTCAGGCCGCGGCACGCGGCCGTCCACCGGCGCGACCATCTCCGGCGATGTGCCCCAGGACACCTGCGGTCGGATCTCCGCCGCGTCGATGACGACGACTTCGTCGAAATGCGCGCCGGGATCGCTCTTCAGCTCGCGCCACGCCGCGACCGCGCGCTCCCACAGCGCGCCGGACGGCGCCCACGGCCGGCCGCGCAGGTATTCGATCGTCGTGTCGTCGACCGCGACCATGCCGGCGCGGGCGCCGGCCTCGATCGCCATGTTGCACAGCGTCATGCGGCCTTCCATCGACAGCGCGGCGACTGCGGCGCCGGCGTATTCGATCGCGTACCCGGTGCCGCCGGCGGTGCCGATGCGGCCGATCACCGCGAGCGTGAGATCCTTCGCGCTGACGCCGGGGGCGGCGCGGCCGTCGATGCGCACGAGCATATTGCGCGACTTCTGCTGCACCAGGCACTGGGTCGCGAGCACATGCTCGACCTCGGAGGTGCCGATGCCGAAGGCCAGCGCGCCGAAGGCGCCGTGCGTCGAGGTATGCGAATCGCCGCAGACCACGGTCATGCCGGGCAGCGTCGCGCCGGACTCCGGACCGATCACATGGACGATGCCCTGGCGCGGATCGTCGAGCCCGAACTCGGTCAGCCCGAAGCTCCGGCAGTTTTCATCGAGGGTCTCGACCTGGAGCCGCGACACCGGATCGGCAATGCCGGCAGCGCGATCGGTCGTCGGCACATTGTGGTCGGGCACCGCGAGGATCGAGTCGACGCGCCAGACCGGGCGGCCGGCCAGGCGCAGGCCCTCGAAGGCCTGCGGCGAGGTCACCTCGTGGACGAGGTGCCGGTCGATGTAGAGCAGACAGGTGCCGTCGTCGTTCTGCTGAACGACGTGGGCATCCCAGAGCTTGTCGTAGAGGGTGCTTGCCATGACTGATCCGGAAAACCGGCCCGCGGCCGGAGAAAAGGGATATCTTAACTGATTTCCGCGCAGCCCGGCATCGGCGCCTGTCCGAGCGCGCCGCTGCGGCGACGGCCTGTGCTATCATCGGCGGCGCACGCCAACGCCGGACGCCTGATTACAAGAAGATGGGGACGATCGCTCGAATTTTAACCGCTGCCGGGACGGGGATCCGATGAGCGCGAGGATTCTCGACGGCAAGGCGATCGCGGCGGCGCTGCGCGCCGACATCCGCGCCGGCATCGACCGCCGGGTGGCGCTCGGCCGTCGCCGGCCGGGGCTTGCGGTGATCCTGACCGGCAACAACCCCGCCTCCGAGGTCTATGTCGCGAACAAGCGCCGCGCCTGCGAGGAGGTCGGCATCCTGTCGCGTTCCCACGACCTGCCGGAGTCCACGACCCAGGCGGAACTGCTCGCGATCATCGACAAGCTGAACGCTGACCCGGCGATCGACGGCATCCTCGTGCAATTGCCGCTGCCCGGCCATATCGATCCCGAGACCGTCATCGAGCGTATCCGTCCGGACAAGGACGTCGATGGCTTCCACCCCTACAACATCGGCCGCCTCGCAGTGCGCCTGCCGCTGCTACGGCCGTGCACGCCGCGCGGGATCATGACGCTGTTGCAGCATACCGGCGAGGATCTCTATGGCAAGGAGGCGGTCGTCGTCGGCGCGTCGAACATCGTCGGCCGGCCGATGGCGCTGGAACTGCTGCTCGGCGGCTGCACGGTGACCACCTGCCACCGCTTCACGCGCGACCTCGCTGCCCATGTCGCGCGCGCCGAGCTGCTGGTCGTCGCGGTCGGCAAGCCCGGACTGGTCAAGGGCGAGTGGATCCGCCCCGGCGCGATCGTCATCGACGTCGGCATCCACCGCGGCGCGGACGGCAAGTTGACCGGCGACGTCGAATACGCGCCCGCCGCCGAGCGCGCCGGTTGGATCACCCCGGTCCCAGGCGGCGTCGGCCCGATGACCGTCGCGACGCTGTTGCAGAACACGCTGCACGCGGCGGAGCATCTGCACCGGGACTAGCGGGCTGTCACGGGGACAGGTCTCTCATATCCCGGACCTGGATCCGGCTTCGTTCAGACACAGCGGTACATTCCGGTCTCCGGCAGGGCTTGACCCTTTCGATGACACGCCGTGAATACGTCCCTGTAGGCTCGACGCCCGCATCCCTGCGGGCGACGGTCATCGAAAGGGTCAAGCCCTGCCGGAGACCTCGCAGTAGTGGTCTTTGCCGGTTTCCGCAACGTTTGATCGAAGTTGGGTGGGCGTACCACGGAACTCGCAGTCCGGGGAGGCTTGTCCCCTTTCAGGACCTGCCACTGCGCTCAACGAATCACTTGCGCCGCCAGATCGTGCCTTGCGGGCCGTCTTCTAGCACGACGCCGAGTGCGTCGAGTTCGGCGCGGATGCGGTCGGAGGCCGCCCAGTCCCTGCGCTGGCGGGCGGCGGTGCGCTCGCCGATCAGTCGCTCGATGCGGTCGCTATCCGCGCCTTCGGTGACTGCGGCGTCGCCCTTGAACCAGGCGTCCGGGTCCTGCTGCAGCAGGCCAAGCTCGCCCGCGAGGCGCTTGAGCACAGCGGCGAGCACGGCGGCGCGGGGGTCGTCGCCCTGCGCACGCACGCGATTGAGCTCTGCGCGCAAGTCGTTCAGTACCGCGATCGCGCCCGGGGTGTTGAAGTCGTCGTCCATTGCCGCCTCGAAACGGCCGGCGAAGTCGCCGTCGTCGGCGGCGTCCGGCGCGGGGTCGAGTCCGCGCAGCGCCTGGTAGAAGCCGTCGAGGGTCGCGCGCGCCATGTCGAGGTTGTGGTCGGAGTAATTGAGCGGGCTGCGATAGTGGCTGGCCAGGATGAAGAAGCGCACGACCTCCGGGCGATACAGCTTCAGCACCTCGCGCACGGTAAAGAAATTGCCGAGCGATTTCGACATCTTCTGCTCGTCGATCTGGACGAAGCCGTTGTGCATCCAGACGTTGACGAAGGGGTGGCCGGTCGCGGCCTCGCTCTGCGCGATCTCATTCTCGTGATGCGGGAACATCAGGTCCATGCCGCCGCCGTGGAGGTCGAAGTGGTCGCCGAGGCAGTGCGTCGCCATTGCCGAGCATTCGATGTGCCAGCCGGGGCGTCCCGGCCCCCACGGCGAATCCCACTGCGGCTCGCCGGGCTTCGCAGCCTTCCACAGCACGAAGTCGAGCGGGTCCTCCTTGGCCTCGCCGATCTCGACGCGCTCGCCGGCGCGCAGGTCCTCGAGGCGCTTGCCGGACAGCCTGCCGTAGCCCGGAAAGCTGGCGACGCGGTAATAGACGTCGCCGTTGGCGGCGCGATAGGCATGACCCTTGTCGACGAGCGCGCGGATCATCGCAACGATCGCGTCGATCGACGCGGTCGCGCGCGGCTCATGATCGGGCGGCAGCACGCCGAGCGCGGCGGCGTCCTCGTTCATCGCGCGAATGAAATAATTGGTCAGCGCCGCGATCGTCTCGCCGCGTTCGGCGGCGCGGCGAATGATCTTGTCGTCGATGTCGGTGATGTTGCGCACATAGGTCACGTCATGGCCGCAGCTGCGCAGCCAGCGCGCGACCATGTCGAACACGACCATGACCCGGGCGTGGCCGACGTGGCAATAGTCGTAGACGGTCATGCCGCAGACGTACATGCGGACCTTGCCGGCCTCGATCGGCGTGAACGGCTGTTTCCGCCGCGTCAGGCTGTTGTGGATCTGGAGCATCGGGTCGGGCCTGGAATGTACCGGGTCGGGAAAATCACCGCATGTTAGCGGATTAGCGTGATCAGGACAAAGCCGGCGCCGCGGCTTTCGCCCGGCGGCCGATGCCTTTATTATGGCACGAGGCCGCGCGGGCGGCCTCCGCCCTCGCCACAACCGCTGGAGAATCCACAATCGCCATGCACAAACGACTGATCGCCCTTGCCTCGCTGCTCCTGATCCTGTCCGCGCCGGCCCCGGCGGTGCTCGCCGATGACGGCGACCCCCATGTGCTGCTGCGCACCAGCGAAGGCGACATCCTGCTGCGCCTCGACCGCGCCAACGCGCCGCTGTCGGTCGAGAACTTCCTCGCCTACGTCGACCAGGGTCACTACAGCGGCACGATCTTCCACCGGGTCATCAGCAATTTCATGATCCAGGGCGGCGGCTTCGACACGAGCTTCAACCAGAAGGCGACGCGGGCAGCCATCCGCAACGAGGCCGACAACGGGCTCAAAAACGTCCGCGGCACGATCGCGATGGCGCGCACCTCGGACCCGCATTCCGCGACCGCGCAGTTCTACATCAATACCGTCGACAACCCGAGCCTGGACCATCGCGCGCCGACCCGCGCCGGCTGGGGCTACACGGTGTTCGGGCGGGTCGTCGAGGGCATGGACACCGTCGACCGCATACGCAACATCCCGACGACGCGCGGCGGCCCGTTCCCGAGCGACGTGCCGAGCCGGACCGTCGTCATCGAATCCGCCGAGCGGGTCGAGGCCGCCCGGGCGAATTGATGGCAACGCTGTTCATCTCCGACCTGCACCTGTCCGCCGAGCGACCGGCGATCACGGCGCTGTTCCGCAGCTTCCTGCGCGAACGGGTCGGTGCTGACGATGAGCTGTATGTGCTGGGCGACCTCTTCGAGGCCTGGCTCGGCGACGACGCGGCCGACCCGGACCAGCAGGAGATACTCGAGGCGATGCGCGCGACCGCGGCGCGCGGCGCGCGGCTGTACTTCATGCACGGCAATCGCGACTTCCTCGCCGGCGAGGGCTTCGAGTCGATGTCCGGCTGCCGGATCCTGCCGGATCCGACGGTGATCCGGCTCGGCGGCGAAGCGGTGCTGCTGATGCACGGCGATACCCTGTGCATCGACGACACCGATTACCAGGCCTGGCGACAGAAGTCGCGGCAGCCGGCGTTCATCGCGCAGTTCCTGTCGATGCCGGTCGCGCAGCGCCGGCAGATCGCCGAGCACTACCGCGCCGAGAGTGAGCGCATCACCCGCGACAAGCCGATGGCGATCATGGATGCGAACCAGGGCGCGGTCGAGGCAGCGATGCGTGCCCACCGCGTCACGCGCATGATCCACGGCCATACCCATCGCCAGGCGATCCATGATTTCACGCTCGACGGCACACCGGTGCAGCGCATCGTACTCGGCGACTGGTATCGGACCGGCAGCGCATTGACCTTCGACAAGGGAAAGTTCACGCTCGACAATTTCGGCTGAAAGGCATGACCCGCCAGCATAGTAATTGCCAGGGAAAGGGCGCCCTGACCTGACCTGGACGTTGCTTAGCGCACAGACCTCTTCCGTCGTTCATGTTCAAATGACCTCGTTGATTAAAGGTCTGCGCCAGATGCGCGGTTTGAAATACGTAGGAGGTACGTTGTATGGCTATCAAAGCTTTTGACATTTCATCTGCGAACCAGAACCAGGGATTGGTAGATCGCGTATTGCGAGTTCTGATCGGATTCTCGATGCTGGGCGGTGGCGCGGCTTATGTCACGATGGGTGAAGGATTCGCTTCATTTGCATCGATTGAACCATCAGTGCTTGTGCTGATGACGCTCTCGTTCTACCCATTATTGACGGGCATTATTGGGTGGGATCCTGTATACCACCTGGCAGGTTTCAGGACATGCAGTGATAGCGGCAAAAACGCATGTGGTACTTTCCCGTACCAGGTCAAGGCCGCGCTGGGCAACGAGCCCAAGCATTGCGAACCCAACGACCAACATAGCCTCGAGGGCTGCCATGACGATCCTGAGCCCCTGCCCAAGCACAAGCTCTGGAAAGTCGATCAGAATCCTATGCTTTATCCCAGCGACGCTGACATGGATAAGTTTGCCACCAGGGAAAAAACCCTCAAGTCGTAACACAGTAACAGGTCATGCCAACAACAGCCCCGGTCATGCTGTATCGACCGGGGTTATTATTTGTCTGGCAACCTGCCCCTGGCGAGTCAGATACTCGATTATCCCGGCTAGGCCACTGATGTGATCGTCCCGGCTGTTCAGCGCCGGAATATATCGATAGCGCCTGCCGCCGGCTTCCATGAAGGCATCCCTGTTCAGCATCGCGATCTCCTCGAGCGTCTCCAGGCAATCGGCGGAAAACCCGGGGCAGACCACATCGACGCTGCCGACCCCGTCGCGAGCCCAGGTCTCCAGCGTCTTGTCGGTATACGGCTGCAGCCATTCCTGCGCACCGAAGCGCGACTGGAAGGTCATTGCCCAGCGTTCCGGGGACAGGTCGAGTTCACGCACGACCGCGCGCGCGGTCCGGTCACACTGATCGTAATAGGGATCGCCGGCGTCGCGGGTCACCCTCGGCATGCCGTGGAACGAAAACAGCAACCGCTCCGCCGGCGGTTCCTGCTGCCAGGCCTCACGGATGCTCGCGGCGAGTGCGCGCGGATACCACGTCTGATCATAATAGTGGTCGATGAAGTGCACGCCCGGCACTGAGATCCAGCGCCTGACGGCATTGGCGACTGCATCGAAGGTCGATGCAGTCGTTGCCGAGGAATACTGCGGATACAGCGGCAGCACGATCACGCGCCCTGCGCCGGCATCGCGCAGGGCCTCCATCGCCGAGCGGATCGACGGATTGCCATAGCGCATGCCGAGTGCAAACACGAGGTCATCCCGGCCGGCAAAGTGCGCCTCGAGCGCAGCAAGCTGCTGCTTCGAGATCGCCAGCAGCGGTGAGCCATCCTCGCGCCAGACCCTGCTGTAGGCGTGGGCCGATTTGCGTGGCCGCACCGTCAGGATAATGCCGTTGAGGATCGGCCACCATAGCAGTGGCGGCAGGTTAACGACGCGCCGGTCGGAGAGGAATTCACGAAGATAGCGCCTGACCGCGGTGGCCGTAGGCGCGTCCGGCGTGCCGAGGTTACTGATCAGGATGCCGGTCTTGCCGCCCGGGGCATCGTTCATGAATCGCTCTCCTGTGATTGTGCGTGTGGTCGGACCACCCGGGTCCTCAGGACTGCGCCAGCAGCAACCCGTTCAGTCGCCTGACGAACGCTGCAGGATCGTCAAGCTGGCCACCCTCGCTGAGCAGCGCCTGATCAAAGAGGACATGCGACCAGTCAGCGAAACGGGCTTCGTCACTCTCGCCGGCGAGGCGCGCGACCAGTGGATGGCCCGGATTGATCTCGAGGACGGGCTTCCCCGCCGGCAGTTTCTGGCCGGCGGCCTCGAGCATGCGACGCAGGTTCAGCGTCATGTCGGCCTGGTCGACGACGAGGCAGGACGGAGAATCGGTCAACCGTTGCGAGAGGCGCACATCCACGACCCGCGCCTCGAGAACTCTCTTGATCCGGGCGGCAATGTCGCCGAGCGCCGCTGCGGCCTCACGGCTGGCAGTCTCTTCCTCGCCGTCCTTGACGGCATCCAGCGAGAGGTCGCCGCGCGCAACCGATTGCAGCACCTTGCCGGCGTAATTGGTCAGCGCGGAAAGCAGCCACTCGTCGATGCGATCGCACATCAGCAGCACCTCAATACCCTTCTTGCGGAAGATCTCAAGATGCGGACTGTGCAGCGCGGCGGTCATCGACTCAGCGGTGATATACCAGATCCGGTCCTGCCCTTCCTTCATGCGGGCAATGTAGTCATCGAGGGAGGCGAGCGAAGAGCCGTCATCGCAGGTCGATGGGAAGCGCAGCAGTTTCGCAACCTGTTCGGCGCCGGCCGGGTCCTCGACCGGCGCCTCCTTGAGGACGCGGCCGAATTCGCGCCAGAATTCGAGATATTTGTCAGGCTCATTGTCGGCGATGTCCTGCAGGAGTCCGAGCAGCTTCTTGACCAGTGACGCGCGCATCACATCGATCTGGCGGTTCTGTTGCAGCATCTCGCGTGACACGTTCAGCGGCAGGTCGTCGGAGTCGACGATGCCGCGCACGAACCGCAACCAGCCCGGCAACAGTCCGTCGGCATGGTCCATGATGAACACCCGGCGGACATAGAGCTTTGCGCCATGACCGCGTTCGCGGTCCCAGAGGTCGAAGGGCGCACGCTTCGGTATATACAGCAGGGCCGTAAAGCTCTGCCGGCCCTCGACCTGGACATGCAGGCGCGCCAGCGGGTCCTCGAAGTCATGGGCGACATGGCGGAAGAAATCGTTGTACTCCTGGTCGCTGATGCCGGTACGCGCGCGCGCCCACAAGGCCGACGCACGATTGACCTGCTCCCAGTCCGGCCCCGTCTCACCATCCACCGGCATCTCGACGGGTAGCGACAGGCTGTCCGAGTAACGGGTAATGACCGCCCGCAGGCGATGGTTGTCCAGAAACTCGTCATCGCCCTCGCGCAGGTGCAGCACGATTTCGGTGCCACGCGCGGCCCGTTCGACGGTCTCCAGCGTGTACTCGCCGGCGCCGTCCGATTCCCAGCGCACGCCGTGTTCGGCGCCGAGACCGGCGCGTCGTGTCGTCAGCACGACGCGGTCGGCGACGATGAATGCGGAATAGAAACCGACGCCGAACTGTCCGATCAGTTTCGCGTCGCTGGCCTCGTCGCCGCTCAGGGATTCGAGAAAGCGCCGGGTACCCGACCCCGCGATCGTGCCGATGTTGTCGGCGACCTCGCGACGGCTCATGCCGATGCCGTTGTCGCTGATCGTGATCGTGCGCGCCCCAGGGTCGCAGCTGACCCGGACCCGGAGCGCGCTGTCGCCTTCAAACAGGGCGTCGTCGGTCAGGGCCTCGAAGCGCAACTTGTCGCAGGCATCGGAGGCGTTGGAGATCAGCTCGCGCAGAAAGATCTCGCTGTTCGAATACAGCGAGTGGATCATCAGCCTCAGCAGCTGCCTGGCCTCGGTCTGGAACGGCAGCGTTTCCCTGTGCGTTTCCACGGACATCGTCAAGCTCTTCCTCCCGGTCGGATAGGGTGATGCGCTACGCGCGCCGGCTTATTATAGAATACTCGCATTCATCGACCATCTGTGCTTGAATGAACGCTGAATCATGAAGATCCGCACTGTCGAAACAAGGCCGTTCGACGACCAGAAGCCGGGCACCTCCGGGCTCAGGAAAAAGGTCGCCACTTTCCGGCAAGCGCACTATCTCGAGAATTTCGTCCAGGCCCTGTTCAATGCCTGCGACAATCCCGCGGGCAGGACCTTCGTCGTCGGCGGCGACGGTCGCTATTACAACGAGCAGGCGATCCAGGTCATCATCCGCATGGCCGCCGCGAACGGGACGGGGCGGCTCATCATCGGCCGCCACGGGCTGCTGTCGACGCCCGCGGCCTCCTGCCTGATCCGCAAGCACGCCGCCGACGGCGGCATCATCCTGTCCGCGAGCCATAACCCGGGCGGCGTCGACGGCGACTTCGGCATCAAGTTCAACACCGCCAACGGCGGACCGGCACCGGCCCAGGTCACCGATGCGATCTGGCGCGAGACGCTGGCGATCAGCGCTTACCGGACGATCGACGCGCCTGAACTCGAACTCGGCAAGACCGGTGCGCATTTGATCGGCAATACGCGCATCGACATCGTCGATCCGGTCGCCGACTACGCCGCGCTGATGGAATCGTTGTTCGACTTCGATCGCATACGCGACCACTTCGCCGGCAGCATGTTCAACATGTGCTTCGACGCAATGCACGCGGTGACCGGCCCCTATGCCACCGAGATCCTCGAACACCGGCTCGGTGCCCTGCCCGGCACCGTCATCAACGCAACCCCGCTGCACGATTTCGGCGGCGGCCACCCGGACCCCAACCTGACCTACGCCTCCGAACTCGTCGAGATCATGTACGCGCCGAGCGCGCCGGATCTCGGCACTGCCTCGGACGGCGACGGCGACCGCAACATGATCCTCGGTCGTCGCTTCTTCGTGACGCCGAGCGACAGCATCGCGATCCTTGCCGCGAACGCGGCAGTGGCGCCCGGCTACCGGCAACCGCTGGCCGGCGTCGCGCGCTCGATGCCGACCAGCCGGGCCCTCGACCGCGTCGCCGAACGCCTCGGCATCCCCTGCTACGAGACGCCGACCGGCTGGAAATTCTTCGGCAACCTGCTCGACAGCGAACGCATCACGCTGTGCGGAGAGGAAAGCTTCGGCGCGGGATCAAATCACCTGCGCGAAAAGGATGGCCTGTGGGCAGTGCTGTTCTGGCTGAACATCCTGGCCGCGCGCCGCTGCCCGGTCGAGCAGGTCGTCCGCGAACACTGGGCTGCCTTCGGCCGCAACTACTACACGCGGCACGACTACGAGATGATCGAAAGCGGCGTCGCCGAGCAGATCATGGCGGACCTGAGGCACAGGATTGCGAGGCTGTCCGGCCAGTCGCTCGGCGATCAAGTCCTCGCCTGGAGCGACGACTTCAGCTATACCGACCCGATTGACGGTTCGGTCACCGACGGCCAGGGGCTGAGGATCGGCTTCAACGACGGCTCCCGCATCGTCTTCCGGCTCTCCGGCACCGGCACCGAAGGGGCGACGCTGCGCATCTACATCGAAAAATACGTCGCGGCGCCGGACCGCCTCGGCCACGATCCCCAGGAGATGCTCGCCGATCTCATCACGATTGCGAATCGTATTTCGGGCGTGCTGGAGCGGACCGGTCGCGGCGGCCCGACCGTGATCACCTGAGCAAGGCAGCTGCGCGGCCATGCAATACATTCGTCCATTCTCCTCGATCGGTATCGGCGACATCGCGCTGGTCGGCGGCAAGAACGCCTCGCTCGGCGAGATGATCAACGCGCTGTCCGCGCACGGCGTCAGGATACCCGACGGCTTCGCAATCACCGCCGACGGCTACCGTCATTTCCTCGAGCACAACGACCTGACCGCGCGCATCACCGCAGCGCTCAAGCGACTCGATGTCGCCGACGTCAAGGCGCTGGCCTATACCGGCGCGCTGATTCGCGAGTGGATCATGTACAGTGATCTGCCCGAGGACCTCGCCGAGGAGATCGTCACGGCCTATCGCGCCCTCGGCGAGCAATACGGGCCGAACCCCGACGTCGCGGTGCGCAGTTCGGCGACCGCCGAAGACCTGCCGGCGGCCTCGTTCGCCGGCCAGCAGGATACCTATCTGAATATTCGCGGCGTGCCCCACCTGCTGACGACCTGTCGCCAGGTATTCGGCTCGCTGTTCACCGATCGCGCGATCTCCTATCGCGCGCATCATGGTTTCGCGCATATGGACGTCGCGCTGTCGATCGGCATCCAGAAGATGGTGCGCGCCGACCTCGGCGCCTCCGGGGTGATCTTCACGATCGATACCGAAACCGGATTCCGCGACGTCGTCTTCATCACCTCGGCCTACGGACTCGGCGAGAACATCGTTCAGGGCAAGGTCAATCCGGACGAATTCTATGTCTTCAAGCCGATGCTGGAGCGTGGATTCCGCCCGATCATCAAGCGCCAGCTCGGGGAAAAGGCGATCAAGATGATTTACACCGGCGATACCGCCGCCGGTATCTCCACGCGCAACGTCCGCGTGCGCCGCGAGGAACGCGAGCGCTTCTCGCTGAATGATGACGAGATCCTCGACCTCGCCCGCTGGGCGGTGGCCATCGAAAAGCATTATTCGGAGAAGTCCGGCCGTCCGATGCCGATGGACATCGAGTGGGCGAAGGACGGCCGCAGCGGCGAACTCTTCATCGTGCAGGCGCGGCCGGAGACCGTGCAGTCGCGCGCCGATGCCGGCTTCCACGAGGCCTACCGGCTGAAGTCCCGCGGTAAGGTGATCGTCTCGGGCAAGAGCGTCGGCGGACGCATCGCGACCGGACGCGCGCGGGTGATCTTCGAGGCCGCCCAGATGAGTGAACTGAAGCCCGGCGAGATCCTGGTCACCGACATCACCGACCCCGACTGGGAGCCGGTCATGAAGATCGCCGCCGCGATCGTCACCAATCGCGGCGGCCGCACCTGTCACGCGGCGATCGTCGCCCGCGAACTCGGCATCCCGGCGGTGGTCGGCTGCGGCGAGGCGACGCAACTGATCGCCAACGGCGCCGAGATCACCGTCTCCTGCGCCGAGGGCGACACCGGCCATATCTACGAAGGCGCGCAGGCGTACGAGAGAGAACGCATCGACCTGTCCAGCGACCGCCGGCCGCGCACAAAGATCATGATGAACGTCGGCAATCCGGAGCAGGCCTTCGCGAGTTCGAGGCTGCCGAACGACGGCGTCGGGCTCGCCCGCCTCGAGTTCATCATCAATAACAGCATCCGCATACACCCGCGCGCGCTGCTCGAGTACGACAGTCTCGACGACAAGACCCGTGGCGAAATCGACCGCATCGTTGCCGGCTATCCCGATCGCCGCGCCTACTATATCCAGCGCCTCGCCGAGGGCGTCGGCATGATCGCGGCGGCCTACTGGCCGAAGCCGGTCATCGTTCGCCTGAGCGATTTCAAGTCGAACGAATACGCCTCGCTGATCGGCGGCGCCGGCTTCGAGCCGCACGAGGAGAATCCGATGATCGGCTGGCGCGGCGCAGGCCGCTATTCCTCGGCATCGTTCGCGGCCTGTTTCGAACTCGAATGCGCGGCGATGAAGACCGTCCGCGAGGTCATCGGCCTCGACAACGTCGCGCTGATGGTGCCGTTCGTGCGCACCGTGCAGGAAGGGACGGACGTGCTCGCGCTGCTTGAGAAGTACGGCCTCAGGCGCGGCGACAACGGCCTCAAGGTCTACATGATGTGCGAGATCCCGTCGAACCCGCTGCTCGCCGACCGTTTCCTCGACCATTTCGACGGCTTCTCGATCGGCTCGAACGACCTGACCCAGCTGACGCTCGGCGTCGACCGCGATTCCGGCATCGTCACCGGTTTCGACGAGCGCGACGAGGCGGTGCTGAAGCTGATGGAGATGGCGATCACGGCCTGCCGCGCGCGCGGCAAGTACATCGGGATCTGCGGACAGGCGCCGTCGGACTATCCCGACCTGACGCGCTGGCTGGTCGGACACGGCATCGATTCGATTTCCCTGAATGCGGACAGCGTGATTCCGATGACCCAGGTTGTGCTCGATCTCGAAGGCGGGCAGACGCCCGCCGCCTGACCCTCAATACATCACGAAGGCCCAGCTCAGCAGGGTGGTCGTCGTACGCTCGCCGATCTGCGGGTTGCGGAGGCTGACTTCCAGCAAGAGGGCATTCGACTCGCTGAAATCATAGCGCAGGGCATAGACGTTGCGCCGTTCCGTTCCGATGCCGCCGCGGCCGACCAGTCGAGCGTCGCGGTAATAGGGGTCCTGATCGTCGAATTCGAGTCCTTCATAGCGATAGGTCGCCTTCAGCTGATCCAGGATGCGATAGCCGAACTGCGCGAACCAGGCATCGGTATCGTGCTTGCGCCCGTCGCCGACGCCGGGCTGAGCCTCGTTCCCGATCCGGTAATATTCCGCCATGATATCGAAGCGCCCGCGCTCGTAGCGGAAATCGATGCCGTACAGCATCTGCCTGACCAGCGGGCTGCCGCGCGGCACCAGGCTGCATGGAGGGGAATTCTCCGAGGGATCCGTACACAAAGGCGTGGTTGCCGATGCCGACTCCAGCACATCGTTCTTCATGAAGAAGATGCCGGGCTTGAACGGGGCGCCGAAGCGGCCGTAATGCACGCGCCCGAACAGCGTCTTGTTCGAATTGAAGTCGGCACGGTTCTGCACCGTGATGCGGTTGGCCGTTTGCGACGAGTTGATCGTATTGCTGTTGGCGACGGCCGCTTCATAGCGCAACCCCCAGGGCAGGTCGCCCTCGGCGAGCGCGCCGATGAGGTGCGTCGGGATGATCGAGTTGACGCCGCCCTCGAAGCTGAGAATGAACGGCCGGCTGACCGTGTCCTGCAGCAGGATGCCGTGGTGGAAATGCCGGTTCCAGTAACCGATCGGGGTATGGAAACGACCGAGACCGATATGAAAGGCATCGTGGACTTCGCGCATGATCCAGAAGCGCTGGATCTCGATGTCCATCGAGTCTCCGGCGAAGGTCTGGAACTGCACCTCGAACAGCGCCCGCGTGCGGTCGTCGATATATTGCGCCGCATAGAGATCGAGGCTGCCGAGGCGGAAGCTGGGTTCGCTCGACGGTGCGCTGCTGTGGGACAGACTCATGTCCCCGAAGACCCCGACATCGAGCGCTGCGGCATTGCCGCCCCCGAGCGCCAGCGCTGCCGCCATCATCCAGCCGGGTTGGAACCTTAGCGATTTCATGTTGACCCCCGAATCCTCTCTTCGAGCATTAGCGGCGACCGCCGTCCATCTGCTGCCGCAGCAGAACCTTCACTGAATCGTCGACCATGTCGGCGCTGACATAGGCGATGCGCCCCTGACCCGCCGCGACCCAGCGCACGACCGAGCGCTCGTCGGGACGGGTGTCCGGCGGCGTGCCCTTGCCGGTGAAGATGCGCTTGGCCCAGTAGGCCCGCATCTGTCCGGGGTCCCTGCCGATGATGTCGATATAGAAACGGTTCCGGACCGGATGGCCGACCGGCAGGTCGATGATCTCGACGCGGGTGCCGTTGCCGAGTTGCACGGTCTTGCCAAGATAGAGATCCCTGATCGTCTGTTCGCTGAGCGAGGAGAAGCCGATTCCGGGATGGCCGATGACGACGACCTCGCCGTCGGCGAGGGCGGCGGTCGACGACAACAGCAGCACCGCCAGCGCAATCGTTGCCGATGCCGAGGCAAGGCACGGCCAAGGCTTCCGCGCGCCGGGCTTCACGTCTCTCCTCGTTTTCGACAGGCCTGCTGAATGATGCATGGCATTCAGGGTTATCGGTTCCTGTTGCGGGCGGCTTGACCTCTCCGTGGCGCCGACCCGGAAGCCCTGCTTCGATGCCGTCAAACATCCGCCGTCTCCGGCGTTGTCGCGACCCGGAGCCCGAGGACGAGATCCATGACATTGGTGTTACCCGGCCCGGTATATATCAGGTCGCCGGCAAGATCAAGAAAAGCGCCGGCATCGGCCCTTCGCAGGCAGTCCCCGGGATCGAGCCGGGCGCCAATTCCGCGAGCGACGGTGCCACCATCGACCAGCGCGCCGGCGGCGCCGCCCGCCCCGTCGCTGCCGTCGGTGCCGGCGGCCAGGAGGTAAAGATCGTCGCGACCGGCGATATCGATCGCCGCCGCCAGCGCAAGGCTCTGGCAGCGACCGCCGCGGCCCGGCACCTCCGGCAGACTCACGACCGTCTCGCCGCCGTGGACCTGCAGGCCGGGAGCGGCGGCGGCCACTGCCGCGGCGATCGCATGCCCGGTTTCCGCTGCATCGCCTTCGAGGAGGGTCCGCGCGATCACGGTCCGGTAGCCGAGCGCGAGTCCGCGGGCAGCCGCGGCCGCGCAGGCGTCGCGCACGGTTGCGACGATTCGCGTCTCGACCGCCGCGCCGGTCGTGACCGGCGCATCGACATTCGCGATGAGTTCACGCAACCAGCCTGGCAGATAGCGCTCGATATCCGGCGACAGCGCCTCGTCGCGCGCCGGCACCAGCAGCCCGGAGCCGATCGTCGCCGGATCGTCGCCCGGGACATCGGAGATCAGTAACTGGAGAACGCGTTGCCCGCGCAGGCGGCCGGCGAGTCGCCCGCCCTTGATCCGCGACAGGCGCGCGCGGACCCGATTGACGGCGCCGATCGGCAGTCCGGAACCGAGCAGCCAGCGGTAAGCCCCCTGCAGGGTCTCGAGTTGGATACCGGCGCGCGGGACCTCGACCAGCGCCGAGGTCCCGCCGGATATCAGAAACAGCAACGGAGTTGCGGGCGGGGTCGCATCGACGAAATCGATCAGCGCCTCGCCGGCCGCGAGGCTGCTTGTGTCGGGAACCGGATGCGCGGCCTCGATACGCAGCGCGGGCAGGTCGGCCGGACCGGTGTCGTGGCCCTGGCGGGTGACGATCAGCGCCGCCGCGATGCGGTCACCGAGCGCATCGAAGGCGCCCTGCGCCATCGCGCCCGCGGCCTTGCCGATCGCGACCAGTCGCACCGGACACTCGAAGGCCTCGCCGGCGAGCGCGAGTCGGACGCGGGAACGGCCGGATACCGCGGCGAGGGCATGGCGATAGATGTCGAGGAGATCGCGACGGCGGGCGTCGCGGGTCGGTTCAGGGGTCGGCCGCCGCACCGCTGACGGGGGGCCGACCGGCATTGCTCAGCTCCGCGCCTTCCCGAGCGCCGCGAACCCGCGCTGCAGATCTTCCCTGAGATCCTCGACCTCCTCGAGGCCGACCGATACGCGCACGAGTCCGTCGCGAATACCGGCCGCGGCGCGCGCCTCCGGGGTCAGACGACCATGGGTCGTCGTTGCCGGATGGGTGATCGTCGAACGGGTGCCGCCGAGATTCGCGGTGATCGAGATCAGTCGCATCGCGTTGATGAAGCGCCAGGCATCATCACGGCCGCCGCGCAGTTCAAAGGCGAGCAGGCCGCCGCCGTCCGACTGCTGGCGACCGACCAGCGCGCGCTGCGGATGATCCGGCAGGCCGGCGTAGTACACGCTGCGCACCGCCGGCTGTTCCGCGATCCAGCCGGCCAGCGCGCCGGCGGAGGCGCTGTGCGCCTGCATCCTGATCCTGAGCGTCTCGAGCCCCTTCAGGAACACCCAGGCATTGAACGGACTGAGGCACGGTCCCGCAGTGCGCAATACGCCGTAGACCTCCTTGCCGACCAGCGCCTCGCTGCCGACGACCGCGCCGCCGACGCAACGACCCTGGCCATCCAGGTATTTCGTCGCCGACAGCACGACGAGGTCGGCGCCGTGCTCGAGCGGTCGTTGCAGCGCTGCAGTGCAGACTGTGTTGTCGACGACCAGCAACGCGCCGTGATCGTGCGCGATGCGCGCCAGCGCAGCGATATCGGCGATCTCCGCCAGCGGATTGGCCGGCGTCTCGACGAACAGCAGCCGCGTCGACGGCCGCAGCGAGGCCTCCCAGGCCGGCAGATAGGTCAGCGGAACGAAGCTGGTCTCGACGCCGAAGCGCGCGAAATGCTGGGTAAACAGCAAGGCGGTGCTGCCGAACACGCCATGGGCGCAGACGACGTGATCGCCGGCCTTGAGCAGGCCGAGCCCGACGGCGAGGATCGCCGACATCCCGGACGAGGTCGCGACGCAGCGCTCACCGCCCTCGAGCGAGGCGAGGCGACGCTCGAAGGCGTTGACGGTGGGGTTGGTAAATCGGGAGTAGATGTTGCCGGGCTCCGCCCCGGAGAAACGCGCGGCGGCCTGTTCGGCGCTGTCGAATACGAAGCTCGAGGTCGTGAAAATCGGCTCCGATTGCTCGCCTTCCGGCGTGCGCACCCGTCCGGCATGGACGCCGCGGGTCGCGAAACCGTTGTCATCGGGCCTGTCATCCGCCATACCGTCTCCCCCGGAGCCGCGAACGGGCGCCGTTACAGCGCGATGACGTTGCCGCTGCGACGGCCGCCGGCGGCGCGGTGCGAGCGGCTGGCGTCGTTACGCCGGCTCTCGAGCGAATCGAGATAGTCACGGGTCACGTCGCCGGTCACATATTCGCCGCTGAAACATGAGGTGTCGAAGCGGCGAATACCCTTGTTGCCCTTGCCGACGGCCTTGATCAGGTCGTCGAGGTCCTGGTAGATCACGCGGTCGGCGCCGATCTCGCGGGCGACCTCGTCGACGGTGCGATTATGGGCGATCAGCTCGCTCGCCGCCGGCATGTCGATGCCGTAGACGTTCGGATAGCGCACCGGCGGCGCCGCGGACGCGAAATAGACCTTGCGGGCGCCGGCGTCGCGCGCCATGCGGATGATCTCCCGCGAGGTCGTGCCGCGCACGATTGAGTCATCGACCAGCAACACGCTCTTGCCGCGGAACTCGAGATCGATCGCGTTGAGTTTCTGCCGCACCGAACGCTTGCGCATCTGCTGTCCCGGCATGATGAAGGTTCGGCCGATATAGCGGTTCTTGATGAAGCCTTCGCGATAGTTCACGCCAAGTTCGTTGGCGAGCGCGAGCGCCGCGGTGCGGCTGGTGTCGGGGATCGGGATCACGACATCGATGTCATGATCCGGGAACTCGCGGCGAATCTTGCCGGCCAGGCGCTCGCCCATGCGCAGCCGCGCCTTGTAGACATAGATATCGTCGATGACCGAATCGGGCCGCGCGAGGTAGACATATTCGAAGATGCACGGGGTGTGTACCGGATTGTCGGCGCACTGGCGACTGTGCAGCTTGCCGTCGAGGGTGATGAACACCGCCTCGCCCGGCGCGATGTCGCGCACCAGTTCGAAGTCGAGCACATCGAGGGCGACGCTTTCCGAGGCGATCATGTACTCGACGCCGTCCGGGGTCTCGCGCTTGCCGAACACGACCGGGCGGATGCCGTTGGGATCGCGGAAACCTATCACGCCGTAGCCGGTGATCATCGCGACCGCGGCATAGCCGCCGCGGCAGCGCCGATGCACGCCGGCGACCGCGTCGAAGATGTCGTTCTCGTCGATGCGCAGCTTGCCGCTCTTCTGCAGCTCGTGCGCGAAGACATTGAGCAGCACCTCGGAATCCGACTCGGTATTGATGTGACGCTTGTCCTCGCGGAACAGGTCGTCCTTGAGCTTCTCGGCGTTGGTCAGGTTGCCGTTGTGGGCGAGCGCGATGCCGTAGGGCGAATTGACGTAGAACGGCTGGGCCTCCGACGAGGTCTCGCAGCCGGCGGTCGGATAGCGGACATGGCCGATGCCGTAGTTGCCCTGCAGGTTCAGCATGTGCGCAGTGTCGAAGACATCGCGCACCAGCCCGTTCTCCTTGCGCAGGTACAGGCGGTTGCCGTCGGCGGTCATGATGCCGGCCGCATCCTGACCGCGATGCTGCAACACCGTCAGCGCGTCATACAAAGACTGGTTGACATTGCCGCGGCAGACCGCGCCTACGATTCCGCACATTCATCCACCCTCATCAGAAAATTCCCGCCTGCGTCCGGGCTCCGGCAGCAGGCCCTGCTCGCCGAGACCGCTCTTCAGCACATCGAGCGACCACGCCGCGAGCGACTCGAAATGACCGACCAGCCACGATTGCCGCCATGCCTCGCCATCGGCCAGCGGCGTGATCGCGGTCACCATCACCAGCAACACGACGATGACGATGCCGCGCAGCAGGCCGAACAGCACCCCGAGGCTGCGATCGCCGCTGATGCCGCTGGCGCGCACCAGCCTGACGATCAGCCGGCTGATCAGCATGCCGACGACCAGCACCGCGAAAAACAGCGCGATGAAGGTCGCGACCAGCCGCGCGTCCTGGTGCGGGATCCATGCCTCCAGATACACCGCCGCGTCCCAGGTATGGCGGGAAGCGATCCAGAAGGACAGCACCCAGACGACCAGCGACAGCACCTCGCGGACGAAGCCGCGAAAGGCACCGTAGACCGCCGACAGCGCGATCAGCGCAAGGATGACGAAATCCAGCCAGGTCACGCCCGTCAGGCCCGGTATTTTATCATTACTGGGGTCCGCCGTCCGGTGCGCTATTCGTAGGCAACCACGACGCCGCGCAGGTTCTGCTCACCGGCAAGCCGGTCGCGCAGGCGCTCGCTGTGTTCACGACGGGCATCGGGGCCGACCAGCACCCGGTAGACGGCCCGGCCGTCGACCGAGGCCTGGTCGATAAATGCGCTGAAACCGTGGCCGCGCAGGCGGTCACGCATCGCGGTCGCGTTCTCCCTGCTGGAGAAGCTGCCGACCTGGACCGCAAAGCCGTGCAGCGGCGGGCCGGAGGCAGGAGAGGCCGGCGCGGGCGGCGCGGCGCCACCTGCAGGCGCAGCGGGCGCCGGCGGGGACTCGGGCCGGGACTCTGGCGGGGCGCCGGAACCGGATTCGACGCCAGATACCACAGCAGACACCGATTCCGGCGCCGACTGCGGCGCAAGCGGGGGCATCAGCGAGATCTCCTCGACGCGGAAGCCTGCCGGCCGCTCGGGGATGTTGCTGCGCGTAATCGCTGTCCCGTCGTCTTCGCGGAAGTCGATCAGGATCGGCACCAGGATCACCGCCAGCGCCGCGAGCACCGCCGCGCCGACGAGCCGATGCCAGAGACGCTGCCTGCGATCGTGGGTATCAGCGGGTTCATTCATCGGGATGATGTTCTCGAATCAGGCCTCGGCCGGGAGATCCGCCCCCTGCTCGACCTCGAGCACTGCGCCGACCGTATAAAAGGATCCGAAGACGACGACCCGGTCGCCGGGTCGCGAGCGCGTGAGCGCCGCGCGGTAGGCGGAGGCGACATCGGGGTGCACCGCCGCCGCGCTCGCCGCGCATGCGGCGACGGCTGAGCGCAGCCGCTCCGCGGGCGCGGCCCGGCCGACCGGCAGCGTTGCGACATGCCACTCGTCGACGACATCGGACACCGACGATACCATACCGTCGACATCCTTGTCGCCCAGCGCCGCGAACACCGCGCGCGTCGCGCCGGCGACCGGCATGGCGGCAAGGTTGGCCGCCAGCGCGCGCGTACCGTCAACGTTGTGCGCGACGTCGAGTACGCGGATGATCGCCCCCGGGAGGCGCTGGAATCGCCCGGGCAGGCGGGTCCGCGCCAGCCCCGTACGCACCGCGTCGTCGCCGACCGCGAGCGAGGCGGCTAACAGCGCGAGCGCCATCAGGGCCCCGGCGGCATTGCGATACTGATACTCGCCGGTGAGTCCGGGCGGCGGCAGCGCGTCGATGCGCCTGCCCGGTCCGTGCCAGCGCCATCCCGCGCCTGCTTCCGGAAGCTCCACATCGAACTCGCGGCCGAGGCAATGAAGCCGCGCGCCGCGTTCGGCCGCGACCCGCAGCAGACCCTGCGGCGGCGCCGGATCGGCGCAGACCGCGGGCCGCTTCGCGCGGAATATGCCGGCCTTCTCGGCGCCGATCGCGTCGCGGTCGGCGCCGAGCCATTCGACATGGTCGAGACCGATCGACGTCACGATGGCGACATCGGGATCGATAATATTGACGGCATCGAGGCGCCCGCCGAGCCCCACCTCGAGGACCGCGACATCGGGCGCCGCGCGCGCGAACAGGTCGAGGGCGGCCAGCGTGCCGAACTCGAAATAGCTGAGGCTGGTGTCGCCGCGCGCCGCATCGACGCGGGCAAACGCGGCGCACAGCGCGGCATCGTCGGCCTCGCGACCGTCGATGCGCACGCGTTCGTTGTAGCGCAGCAGGTGCGGGGAGGTATAGCAGGCGACGCGATGACCGGCGGCGGACAGCATCGACTCCAGCATCGCGACCGTCGAACCCTTGCCGTTGGTGCCGGCGACGGTGACGACCGGGCATGGCAATCGCGTGACGCCGAGGCGCTGACCGACCGCGCCGACGCGCTCGAGGCCGAGGTCGATCGCGCGCGGATGCAGTTGCTCCAGCCACGCCAGCCAGCCGGCCAGGGTGTCGTGACGCATCGGAAGGTGCCGCGCGGGAGTCGCGCTCAGTTGGCGGTGGCAGGCGCGCCGGTCAGCATCGCGAGCAGGCTGTGGACCTTGTCGCGCATGTTGCGGCGGTCGATGATGGTGTCGATCGCGCCGTGCTCGACGAGAAACTCGCTGCGCTGGAAGCCTTCCGGCAGCTTCTCGCGCACGGTCTGCTCGATGACGCGCGGGCCGGCGAAGCCGATCAGCGCATTCGGCTCGGCGGCGTTGATGTCGCCAAGCATCGCCAGACTGGCCGAGACGCCACCCATCGTCGGATCGGTCATCACCGAGATATACGGGATACCGGCCTCGTTCAGCTTCGCCAGCGCCGCGCTGGTCTTCGACATCTGCAGCAGCGACACCAGGGCCTCCTGCATGCGGGCGCCGCCGCTCGCGGAAAAGCAGATCAGCGGGCAGCGGTCCTCGATCGCCTGGTTGACCCCGCGCACGAAGCGCTCGCCGACGACCGAACCCATCGAACCGCCCATGAAACCGAATTCGAACGCGGCGGCGACGATCGGCATGGCCTTGAGCCTGCCGCTCATGACGACGAGCGCATCCTTCTCGCCGGTGGCCTTCTGCGCCTGGGTCAGGCGGTCGCGGTATTTCTTCGAATCGCGGAATTTCAGGAAATCGGTCGGCTCGATCCCGGCGCCGATCTCGGCGCGATCACCGGGATCGAGAAACATCTCCAGACGCAGGCGCGCGCCGATGCGCTCGTGATAGCCGCACTTCGGGCAGACATGGAAATTACGCTCGAGTTCGGCGCGATAGAGGATCTGCTGGCAGGCGCTGCACTTGGTCCACAGCCCTTCCGGGATCGACTTCTTGCGACCGCCCTCGGTGCGTATCTTCGATGGCAACAGTTTTTCAAACCAGTTCATGACTTGTCGGAATCCTTGTCGATCGCGGCGCGCATGCCGCCGAGGCGCTCGACGATCGCGGCGGTCAGCGGCCCCGCACCGGCGCCGGCATTGTCCTCGATCAGGCGCACCAGCGCGCTGCCGACGACCACCGCGTCCGCGACCCTGGCGACGCGCGCGGCGCTGTCGGCATCGGCGATGCCGAAGCCGACGCCGACCGGCAGGCCGGTATGGCGTCGCAACTCGGCGATCCGTTCGCTGACCGCGCCGATATCGAGATTCGCGGCGCCGGTCACGCCCTTGAGGGATACATAATAGAGGAATCCCCTGCCGGCCGCACATATCCGGTCCATGCGCGCCGACGTGGTCGTCGGCGCGACCAGGAAGATCGGGTCGAGTCCCGCCGCCGCGAAGGCGTCGATGAAGCCGTCGCCCTCCTCCGGCGGCAGGTCGACGGTCAGCACGCCGTCGACGCCGGCCGTGGCCGCGGCCTGCGCAAACGCAGCGTAGCCCATCGCCTCGACCGGATTCAGATAGCCCATCAGCACGACCGGGGTGTCGGCGTCCTGCTCGCGAAATCTCGCGACCATGTCGAGTACGCCGCGCAGGCTCACGTGATGACGCAGCGCGCGCTCACTCGCACGCTGGATGACCGGGCCGTCCGCCATCGGGTCCGAGAACGGCACACCGAGTTCGACGATGTCGGCGCCGGCCCCGACCATCGCGTGCATCAGCGGAACGGTGATCGCGGGATCGGGATCGCCGGCGGTGATATACGGTACCAGCGCCTTCCTGCGCGCCGCCTTCAGCCGCTTGAAACAGGCCTCGATCCGGCTCACAGCTGGATCCCGTCCCTGGAGGCCACGGTATGCATGTCCTTGTCGCCGCGCCCGGACAGATTGACGATGATATTGCGGTCGCGAGCCATGCCGCGCGCGAGATCGAGGGCATAGGCAATCGCATGACTGGATTCGAGCGCCGGCATGATGCCCTCGATGCGGGTCAGTCGGTGGAAGGCGGCGAGCGCCTGCTCGTCGGTGACCGCGACATAGCGCGCGCGGCCGCTGTCCTTGAGCCAGGCATGCTCGGGGCCGACGCCGGGATAATCGAGTCCGGCCGACACCGAATGGGTCTCGATGATCTGGCCGTCGCCGTCCATCATCAGATAGGTCCGGTTGCCGTGCAGCACGCCGGGGCGGCCGGCGCACAGCGGCGCGGCATGACGCCCGCTGGCGAGGCCGTCGCCGGCGGCCTCGACGCCGTACAGGGCGACGTCGGTATCGTCGAGAAACGGATGGAACAGGCCGATCGCATTGGAGCCGCCGCCGACACAGGCGACCAGCGCGTCGGGCAGGCGCCCTTCCCGCTCGAGGATCTGCGCGCGCGCCTCGCGGCCGATGACGGCCTGGAAGTCGCGGACCATGGCCGGGTACGGATGCGGGCCGGCGACGGTGCCGATGATATAGAAGGTGTCATCGACGTTCGCGACCCAATCGCGCATCGCTTCGTTGAGCGCGTCCTTCAGCGTGCGTGAACCGGATTCGACGGCGACGACCTCGGCGCCGAGCAGGCGCATGCGATAGACGTTGGTGGCCTGGCGCTGCATGTCCTCGGCGCCCATGTAGACGACGCACTGCATGCCGAAACGGGCGGCGACGGTCGCGGACGCGACGCCGTGCTGGCCGGCGCCGGTCTCGGCGATGACGCGCTTCTTGCCCATGTGGCGGGCGAGCAGGGCCTGGCCGACGGTGTTGTTGACCTTGTGGGCGCCGGTATGGTTGAGGTCCTCGCGCTTGAGCCAGATGCGCGCGCCGCCGTTCTCGCGGCTGAGCCGCTCGGCGAGATACAGCGGCGACGGGCGGCCGACGTAGTGCTGGAGGTCGCGGTCGAGTTCGGCGAGGAACGCCGGGTCCTTCAGATAGTGCTCATAGGCCGCGCGCAATTCCTCGAGCGGGGCCATCAGCGTCTCGGCGACGAACATGCCGCCGTAGGGGCCGAAGTGGCCGCGCTCGTCGGGCAATGGTTTTGCTTTGCTCATTTCTTTCGATATTGCATCTTGTCGATGATCAATGCTGACAGCAGTCGGTGGCCGTCTCCATGACGGGACACGCGTGAATACATCCCTGTAGCTCTCCGCCGCATCCCTGCGGCGGACGGTCCCGTCATGGAGACGGCCACCGACTGCTGCTCCTGATTTTGATTTGTTCGTGCCAACGATCAGTCTTCATGCGTCCGTTCGGCGTCGGCAGTGGCGACTGCGGCGAAGAATGCCTTCAGCTTCTCTTCGTCCTTGATGCCGCCGGAGGCCTCGACGCCGCCGCTGACATCGACGCCGTAGGGGCGAACGGCGCGGATTGCCTCGGCGACGTTGCCCGGTTTGAGGCCGCCGGCCAGCATGACCGGGCAAGCCAGATCCGGCGGCAACGACCGCCAGTCAAAGGTCGCGCCGGTACCGCCGGGGACGCCCTTGACGTAGGTGTCGAGCAACAGCGCCGACGCCTCGTGATAGCGGCGCGCCTCGGCAACGAGGTCGATGCCGGGACGCATGCGGATCGCCTTGATATACGACCGCCCGAAACCGCGGCAGACTTCGGGTGGCTCGTCGCCATGAAACTGGATCAGGTCGATGCGCACGCTGTCCAGGACGCGGCGGATGCGTTCGGCGGGGGCGTCGACGAACAACGCGACGGCAGCGACGAACGGCGGCAGCGCGGCGACGACGCAGGCCGCCTGCGCTGCGTCGACTTGGCGCGGGCTCGGGTCATGAAACACGAGACCGATGGCATCGGCGCCGAGGGTGGCCGCGATTTCCGCGTCTTCGGGGCGGGTAATGCCGCAGATCTTGATACGAGTGCGCATGTTCCGGGTACTTGCTACAAGATACACGGGAAAGCTGCGCCAGACAATCGAACGGCCGCGCTCACCAGACCTGCGGACCCGCGGGGACGCGCGGGAGACCGAATCGCGACGGATACTCGACATTGACGAAGTAGAGGCCGTCGGGCGGGGCATTGACGCCGCCGGCGACGCGGTCGCGGGCCGCGAGGATGTCGGCGGCCCAGCCCGGCGGCTGCCTGCCGCTGCCGATGTCCATCAGTACCCCGGCGATGTTGCGCACCATGTGATGCAGAAAGGCGTTGGCGACGATGTCGATGACCACGAAGCGGTCATGACGACTGACCTCGAGGCGATGCACGGTGCGTACGGGATGCTTCGCCTGACAGGCATACGAACGATACGACGAGAAGTCATGCTCGCCGAGCAGATCGCGCGCAGCCACCTGCATCGGCGCGATATCGAGCGGCCGGTAGTGCCAGGCGACGCGACCGGCCAGCACTGCGGGACGGATCGGCGTGTTGCAGATTACGTAGCGGTAATGGCGACGCTCGGCCGAGAAGCGCGCATGGAAATCGTTGCCCGGGGATTCCGCCCACAGCAGGCGGACATCCGCTGGCAGATGAGCGTTGCCGCCGAGGACCCAGGCGCGCAGCGGGCGCGCGGCCATTGTCTCGAAATGGACGACCTGCCCGAGCGCGTGTACGCCGGTGTCGGTGCGGCCGGCGCAGATCACGCGCACCGGCTCGTCGGCGACGCGCGACAATGCCTGCTCGACGCAGTCCTGCACGGTGCGCCGGCCGGGCTGAATCTGCCAGCCGCTGAATCCGCCGCCATGGTATTCGATGCCGAGCGCGATACGCGCCGTATCGCTATAATCCCCTGCTGGAACATCCGGCGGATTCGACATCATGAGCCCATTGCGACACTTGTTCGAGAACAACAGGAAATGGGCCACCGCCGCCAGCGACGAAGACCCCGATTTTTTCTCGCGGCTGGTGCATCAGCAATCCCCGCAGTACCTGTGGATCGGTTGTGCCGACAGCCGCGTGCCGGCGAACGAAATCGTCGGCCTGCTGCCCGGGGAGCTGTTCGTGCACCGCAACGTCGCGAACATTGTAATGCACACCGACCTGAATTGCCTTTCAGTACTGCAATACGCGGTGGATATCCTGAAGGTCAGGCACATCATCGTCTGCGGACATTACGGCTGCGGCGGCGTCAAGGCCGCGCTGGACGACCGCCCGCATGGCCTGATCGACAACTGGATCAAGGATATCAAGCGCATCCGGCGTCACCACCACAGCCGCATCGACGGGATCGCAGACCCCAACGAGCGACTCGACCTGATGTGCGAACTCAACGTGCGCGAGCAGACCCGCAAGGTCTGGCAGACGACGATCGTGCAGCAGGCCATCGCCCGCGAGCAGGCGCTGTCGGTACACGGCTGGATCTACGGAATCGCGGACGGATTGCTGAAGGATCTCAGGGTCAGGTTCGACGATTGAGGGCCTTGTAATAGTTGATCAGGCCGTTGGTCGAGGCATCGTGATCGCTGACCGGCGCTGCGCCGGCCAGTTGCGGCTGGATCGCCCCGGCGAGCTGCTTGCCGAGTTCGACGCCCCACTGATCGTATGAATTGATGTTCCAGATCGCGCCCTGGACGAAGATCCTGTGCTCGTACATCGCGACCAGCGCGCCGAGCGTGCGCGGCGTCAGGCGCCGGTAGAGGATCGATGTGGTCGGCCGGTTGCCGTCGAACACGCGATGCGGCAGCAGCCGTTCGAGTGCGTCGCCGGACATCCCCGCGGCCTCGAGCTCGCGCCTGACCTCCTCTTCGGTCTTGCCGCGCATCAGCGCCTCGGTCTGCGCGAAGAAGTTCGCCAGCAGGATGCGCTGGTGACCGCCGACCGGGTTGTGTGACTCGACCGCGGCAATGAAGTCCGCCGGCACCAGCTGGGTGCCCTGGTGCAGCAACTGGTAAAACGCATGCTGCCCGTTGGTGCCCGGCTCGCCCCACAGCACCGGCCCGGTCTCGTAATCGACCTTGTGCCCGTCGCGATCGACGCTCTTGCCGTTGCTCTCCATGTCGGCCTGCTGGAGATAGGCCGGCAGCCGGTCGAGATACTGGTCGTAGGGCAGCACCGCCATGGTCGGCGCATCGAAGAAGTTGCGATACCAGACGCCGAGCAGGCCGAGGATCACCGGTATGTTGCGTTCAAAGGGCGCTGTGCGGAAGTGCTCGTCCATCGCCTGCGCGCCTTCGAGCAGTTCCTCGAAACGGTCCATGCCGACCGCGATCGCAATCGGCAGGCCGATTGCGCTCCACAGCGAATAACGTCCGCCGACCCAGTCCCAGAACCCGAACATGTTCGCGGTATCGATGCCGAAGGCGCGAACCTCGCGGGCGTTGGTCGACAGCGCGACGAAATGCCTGGCGATCGCGGCCTCGTTGCCGGTCGCCTCGACGAACCAGTTGCGCGCGG
Source organism: Chromatiales bacterium (assembly GCA_050486285.1). GTDB lineage: Bacteria > Pseudomonadota > Gammaproteobacteria > SZUA-140 > SZUA-140 > JAITWN01. The sequence continues at coordinate 54,256 of JBJHCZ010000010.1, read as the reverse complement.
TGCGGGCATTGGTCAGGGTCTCGAGCGTCGTGAAGGTCTTCGACGCGATGATGAACAGTGTCGTCTCCGGGCGCTTCTGCTTCAGCGTCTCGATGATGTGGCTGCCGTCGACGTTCGACACGAAATGCACGCGCAGGCCCGGCTGCGCATAGGGCCGGAGCGCGCGCGTCACCATCACCGGCCCGAGATCCGAACCACCGATGCCGATATTGACGACATCGGTGATCGCCTTGCCGGTATACCCCTTCCACTCACCGCTGCGCACTGCGTTGCTGAACACGCGCATCCGCGTCAGCACGCCGCGGACTTCCGGCATCACATCCGCGCCGTCGATGATCAGCGGCTCGGCGCCGCGCCGGCGCAGCGCCGTATGCAGCACCGCGCGGTCTTCGGTGAAATTGATGCGGGCGCCCGCGAACATCTCCCCGATGCGCCGCCCGAGCTCACGGTGCCCGGCGAGCTCCAGCAACAGCCCGACGGTCTCGTCGGTGATCCGGTTCTTGGAATAGTCGACGAGCATGTCGCCGAAGCGCAGCGAGAACCGCTCGAAGCGGCCGGGATCGGCGGCAAACAGCTCGCGCATGTGCAATGTGCGAATCCGGCGGTGATGTTTCTGCAGCGCCCGCCACTGCGTCGAGCTGGTCAATGCCGACATGATGCTCTCAGTAGGCTTCCGAGCCGACATCGTTGCCGTTCAGCGCCAGGGTATGACGCCAGAACTGGTCCTCGCGGTCGAACAGGCGATAGGTGCCGCGGGGGCCCCAGCTGCCGGCGGAATAGGTATTGATGAACTCGCGCTCCATCGACCACACCTTGAGCACCGGGTCGACGATGCGCCAGGCCCACTCGACCTCGTCGTAGCGCAGGAACAGCGAATGATCGCCGGTCATGACGTCGAGCAGCAGTTCCTCGTAGGCGTCCGCCTCCTTCTCGTCGGCCGAGCGATAGCTGGCGTCGAGACTGATCGTTCGCGTGCGCATCTCGAGCCCGTGCACCTTGACCTGGATCTCCATCTTCAGGCATTCGTGCGGCTGGATGCCGATCAGCAGCCAGTTGGGATGGATGCGCTCGAGGTGGGTGTTGCGGAACAGGTGATGCGGCGGCTCCTTGAAGCGGATGCAGATCGCCGATGCCGCCTCGGCCATGCACTTGCCGGTGCGCAGGTAGAACGGCACCCCGCGCCAGCGCCAGTTGTCGACGTAGAGCTTGAGCGCGGCGTAGGTCTCGGTGACGCTGGCCGGATCGACGCCGGGCTCCTCGAGGTAGCCGCGCGTCGCTCTGCCGGCGGTCTGGCCAGCGGCATACTGACCGCGAAAGGCATGTGCGTGCACCGCGCCCTGGGTGATCGGACGTATCGATTTCAGCACCTTGACCTTCTCGTCGCGCAACGACTCGGCGTCCATCATCGCCGGCGGCTCCATCGCGACCAGCGCCAGCAACTGCATCAGGTGGCTCTGCAACATGTCCCGCAGCGCGCCGGCGCCCTCGTAGTAACCGGCGCGCCCTTCGACGCCGCGGGTCTCCGAATGCGTGATCTGCACGTGATCGACGTAGTTGCGGTTCCATAACGGCTCGAGCAACAGGTTCGCAAAACGGAACACAAGGATATTCTGCACCGTGCCCTTGCCGAGATAATGGTCGATCCGGTAGATCTGCTCCTCGCCGAGGTGGCGCAGCAACCCCTGTTGCAGGATCTGTGCGCTCAGCAGATCGTAACCGAACGGCTTCTCGATGACGACGCGACGCCAGCCGCCGGATTCCTTCAGCAGCCCGGCCGCGCTCAGACGCTCGGTCACGGGCCCGAAATCCGACGGCGGTATCGCCATGTAGAAGATGATGTTCGACGGAAATGAGTCCTCGCCGAGCAGGGATTGCAGGCGTCCGAAGGCTTCAGGATCGTCGAGATCGCCGTGGAGATAATACTGGCGCGCGCGGAAGCGCTCGAATGCGGCCTCGTCGAGACCATGCGGAAACTTCTCGGCGAGCATCCCCGCGACCTCGTCGAGCCAGCGCTCGCGCTCCCACTCGCGGCGGGCGAAGGACACGATCCTCATCCGCTCCGGCAGCCGGCCCTCGACCTCGAGGGAGAACAGCGCCGGCATGAGCTTGATCCGCGTCAGGTTACCCGTCGCACCGAAGATCACCAGCGTACAGGGATCCATCCGGATGATCAGCCCTTGTCCGCGTCCCCGCCCAGCGCATGGCCGCCGAAGGCATTGCGCATCACCGCCAGCATGCGGTTGGTGTAGCTGTTGTCGTCCTGGCTCGCGAAGCGCATCTGCAGGGCCATGCTGATCACCGGCACCGGTACACCCTGGCTCACTGCCTCGACGACGGTCCAGCGCCCCTCGCCGGAATCGGCGACAAAAGGCGGCACATCGTCGAGCTTCTGGTTCCTGGCCAGCGCATCGGCGGTAAGGTCGAGCAGCCAGCTGCGGATCACCGAGCCATGGCGCCACATCTCGGAGATCTTCGCCAGATCCAGCGAGAACTCCTTCTTGCCGTGCAGCAGTGCGAAGCCTTCGGCATAGGCCTGCATCGCGCCGTACTCGATGCCGTTATGGATCATCTTGGTGAAGTGCCCGGCGCCGCGCGGACCGACGTGGCCCCAGCCGCGATCGGGGGCCGGCGCCAGCACCTCGAGCAGCGGCTGCACCACCTTCACATGCTCCTTCTCGCCGCCGACCATCATGCAGTAACCGTTCTCCAGCCCCCAGATGCCGCCGGAGGTACCGACATCGACGAGGCCGATGCCGGACTGCGCCAGCATCGCGCCGCGACGTTGCGTATCCTTGTAATTGGAATTGCCGCCGTCGACGACGATGTCACCGGAAGACAGACGGCCCTCGAGATCCTTCATGACGCGCTCGGTCGCATCGCCGCTCGGCACCATCACCCAGACGATGCGCGGCGAATCGAGTTTCTTGATCAGGCCAACGACGGTCGGCGCGGCGAACATGCCGGTTTCCTCGGCCAGCGCCTGACGCACCTCGGGGGTCGGTGCATGCCCGACCACACCGACGCCGGCGCGACTCAGACGGCGCACCATGTTGGCGCCCATCTTGCCGAGACCTATCATTCCCACTTTCATGAATCCGCTACCTCTGATTGATTATGCCGGCGGTACTCCGCCGACAATTGAACTCTCTATCGATATATGGGATAACTGAATCCATATTCGCGATCGTCCCGGATCGATTCGTCCACGCCTTTATTCCAGTGCGTTCGTATGTTACCTGCAATCCGGGGATAATAGAAACGGCCTATGGGGCATATCGACGCTTGCAGCATTTTATTAAGTAAGCCTGCGCCGGGTGCGGACAATCCGGCGCCTGCCCTGCCCTCCCCCCGGCTGTCGAATCGATGAGTATTGAACGAATACTGTTTGCAAGCAGTGAAGTCCACCCGCTGATCAAGACCGGCGGACTCGCCGACGTCTCCGGCAGCCTGCCGGTCGCGCTCAAGAACCTGCGGCGCGACGTCCGCGTCATCATGCCGGCGTACCGGGAAGCGCTCGGCCGGCTCCGTGATGCCGAGCCGATCGCAACCCTCAACCTCGACGGCGAGCAAGGCGTGCGCCTGCTGGAGGCCCGCCTGCCAGGCAGCTCGGTCAGGTTCTGGCTGGTCGATTCCCCGCGGCATTTCGATCGCGACGGCGGCCCCTACGGCACGCCGCAGGGTAGCGACTGGCCCGATAACGCCGAACGCTTCGCGCTGTTTGCGCGCGCGGTCGCCGCCGTCGCGCTCGGCGACGCCGGCATCGACTGGCGCCCCGACCTCGTGCACGGCAACGACTGGCAGTGCGGCCTGGTCCCCGCGCTGTTGTCCCTGGCGCCCGCGCGCCCGGCGACGGTGTTCACGATCCACAACCTGTCCTACCAGGGCCTGTTCCCCGCCGAGACCTACGCCCGTCTCGGTCTGCCGGAAGCGCTGTGGTCGATGCACGGACTCGAATACTACGGCAAGCTGTCGTTCATCAAGGGCGGCATCGCGTTCGCGGACATGCTGAGCACGGTGAGCCCGCGCTATGCGAGCGAGATCCAGACGCCCGCCTTCGGCTGCGGACTCGATGCGCTGCTCCGCCATCGCGCCGACCGCCTCGTCGGTATCCTCAACGGCGTCGACTATCGCCAGTGGAATCCGGCGCGCGACCCTCACCTGCCCCGTCGCTACAATGCCTGGACGCTGTCCGGCAAGCTCGCCAACAAGACCGCGTTGCAGGCCGACTTCGGACTGCCCCAGAACAGGAAGATTCCGCTGTTAGGAATGATCGGCCGCCTGGTCGAACAGAAAGGCGTCGACCTGATGCTCGACCTCCTGCCCTGGCTGATGGAACAGCAGGCGCAACTCGTCGTGCTCGGCAGCGGCGACCGCGCGCTCGAGGAACGCCTGTTGGCGGCGGCCGAGCGCTGGCCGGAACGCATCGGCGTGCACATCGGCTACGACGAAGGCCTCGCCCACCGGATCGAGGCCGGTGCCGACATCTTCGTGATGCCTTCCCGCTTCGAGCCCTGCGGGCTCAACCAGATCTACAGCCTGCGCTACGGCGCGGTCCCGGTCGTCAGCCGCACCGGCGGGCTCGCCGACACCGTCATCGATGCCGACGACCGGGCGCTCGAAAGCGGCATCGCGACCGGTTATGTCTTCAACGACCCCGATCCCGAACACCTGCGCGCGGCCTTGCAGCGGGCGCTTGCCTGCTACCGCCACCCGAAGGCGTGGAAGCGACTGATATTTCAGGGAATGCAGCAGGATTTCGGCTGGCGGCAGAGCGCCCGCCGCTATCTCGAACTCTACCGCACGGCCGCCGCGCATGCGAACGGGGTAAACGCCGGCTGATCGGCTATAATTCCCCGGTCATGAAAAAAGCCAGCGCCAGAAAGGCGGCGCCGAAACTCTCCGAAGCGGAGAAGATCACCGCCGCCAACGACAAGAAACTGCGCGCGCGCGTCAAGCTGTTCGGCAACCTCCTCGGCAACGTCCTGCGATCGCAGGCCGGCGGTCGCGTGTTCGTTGCCGTCGAGACGCTGCGCAAGGGTTACATCCGCCTGCACAAGCAGGACTCGCCGAGTCTCCGCCTGCGCCTCGGTCGCCTGATCCGCGGACTCGACCCCGAGATCATGACCCACGTCGTGCGCGCGTTCAGCACCTACTTCAGCCTCGTCAATCTCGCCGAGGAGGCGCACCAGCACCAGCTCCGCCGCCGCCAGCGCCGTGCCGAAGGCGGCGGTCTCTGGACCGGTTCCTTCGACGAGGCGCTGATCGAGTTCCGCAACGAAGGCGTCAGTCCGGCCCAGTTGCAGACCGTGCTCGACCACATGAACTACAACCCGGTCATCACCGCGCATCCGACCGAGGCCAAGCGGCATACGATCATGGAGGCGCTGCGCAGGATCTTCGTCACCAGCCAGCAGCTCGACGACCCGACGCTGTCGCGCGAGGAACGCGACGAGATCCTCCATCTGCTCGAGATCTGGATCCAGACGCTGTGGAAGACCGACGAGGTGCGGGTGCAGAAGCCCAACGTCGCCGGCGAGATCCGCCACTGTATCTATTATTTCCAGGACAGCCTGTTCCAGGCCGTGCCGGCGATGTACCGCGAGTTCGAGCGCGCGATCGACCGCGTCTATGGCCCGCAACTCCCACCCGCCCAGGCGATCACGCTGCCGAGTTTCCTGCGCTTCGGTTCCTGGGTCGGCGGCGACCGCGACGGCAACCCGGGCGTCACGCCCGAGATCACCGAGATGGCGGTGCGCATGCATGCGGTCGCGGCGCTGAAGGAATACCTGCCGCGCGTCACCGCGCTCGGCCACGAGCTGACGCAATCCAAGCTGCTGTGCACGCCGACCGATGCCTTCATGGCGAGTCTGCGGCGCGACGACCGCTACGCCGAGGATGCGCTCGATTACGGCGCCGACCGCTTCCGCCACGAACCCTATCGCCGCAAGCTCTACATCATGCGCTGGCGGTTGCAGCAGATGCTGGATCACCAGCGCCGGCGGCTGCAGGGCGACCGCAAGTCGGCGATGCCGGAAGGCGCCTACCGCTCTTCCGACGAGTTCCTGCACGAGCTCTATCTGATCCGCGAATCGCTGGTCTCGCACGGCGACGGCGCGGTTGCCGATCTCAGCCTGAAAGACCTGATCCGCCTCGTCGAGACCTTCGGCTTCTTCCTCGCCCATCTCGATGTGCGCCAGGAATCCTCGCGCCACACCGAGGCGGTCGCCGAGCTGCTGTCGGTGTCCGCCGGCGGCATCAATTACCTGGAACTCGACGAGACCCGCCGCCTCGAGCTGCTGTGCGATCTCGTCGAGAAGGCGCCGCTCGCGCGCGATGCCTCGCTGCTGTCGGAACCGACGCTCGAGACGCTGGCCGTCTTCGAGGTCATGGCGAAGATGCACCGCGAAATCAGCCGGGACGCCTTCGGCAGCTATGTGATCTCTATGACGCACAGCGCGAGTCACGTCATGGAAGTGATCTTCCTCGCGCGCCAGGCCGGACTGCTCGGCCGCACGCCCAACGGCGAGCGCTACTGTCACCTGCGCGTCTCGCCGCTGTTCGAGACCATCGACGACCTGAATCGCATCGAGCCGGTCATGAGCGACCTGCTCGACTGCAATATCTATCTGGATCTGCTGCGCGCCTCCGGCAACCAGCAGGAGATCATGCTCGGCTACTCCGATTCCTGCAAGGACGGCGGCATCCTCGCATCGGCCTGGTCGCTGTACAAGGCGCAGATCGCGATCGCGAACCTGACCGAGCAGCGCGGCGTCGGCTGCTGCCTGTTCCACGGCCGCGGCGGCACCATCGGCCGCGGCGGCGGCCCGACCCACGAGGCGATCCTCGCGCAGCCGCCCGGCACCGTGCAGGGCCGCATCAAGTTCACCGAACAGGGCGAGATGGTCTCCTACAAGTACAGCCACAAGGAGACCGCGATCTACGAACTCGGCGTCGGCATCACCGGCCTGATGAAGGCCAGCAAGGGCCTGGTCGCGGAGACGCCGCGGGTCGACCCGCGCCACCTGGCGGCGATGCAGGAGATCGCGGAGGCCGGCGAGTCTGCCTATCGCGGCCTCGTCGACGAGACGCCGAACTTCCTCGATTACTTCTACGAGGCGACGCCGGTCACCGAGATCGGCATGCTGAACATCGGCTCGCGTCCGAGCCACCGGCGCAAGACCGATCGCACGAAGAGTTCGATACGCGCAATTCCCTGGGTATTCGGCTGGGCGCAGTCACGCCACACGATCCCGGCATGGTACGGCATCGGCACCGCGCTGCACGCGTGGTCCGGCAGCGACGCGAACCGGCTCGAGGCCCTGCACGACATGCACCGCCACTGGCCGTTCTTCCGCGCACTGCTCAGCAACACCCAGATGTCGCTGTTCAAGGCCGACATGAACATCGCGCGTGAATACGCGGAGCTGTGCAGTGATCACGGGCTGGCGACGCAGATCTTCAGCCGCATCCACAGCGAATACCACTGGACCGTGCAGCAGACGCTGAAGGCTGCCGGCGCGCGGCGGCTGATCGAGGAAAACCCGGTGCTGGCGCTGTCGTTGAGCCGCCGCAATCCCTATCTCGACCCCTTGAGTCACATCCAGATCACGCTGCTGCAGCGCTATCGCGACCCGCAGTTGAGTGAAGAAGAGCGCAACACCTGGCTCGATCCGCTGCTGCGATCGATCAATGCGATCGCGGCCGGCATGCGCAACACCGGTTAGCCTGCTGTCGAAGCGGTCTCCCCCCGGGGCTTTCCTCCGCGAATGGCTCGCCTCGCTGCCGCTGCGCGGCACCCTTCGGGCTCCGGCGAGGCTGCGCTTGACTTCGCTGCAGAAAGCCCCGGGGGGAGACCGCTTCGACAGCAGGTCAGGCGACCTGGCGGGGGATGTGGTTGCGACGGTGGGTGATGCGGTTGTCTTCGTCGACGTAGACCAGCGTCGGCTTGTGGGCCGCGGCTTCCTGCTGGTTCAGGGTCGCGTAGATGCAGATGATGACGCGGTCGCCGGGGCTGGCCTTGTGGGCGGCCGCGCCGTTGACCGAGACGATGCCCGAGCCGCGCTGGGCCGGGATCGCGTAGGTCACGAAACGCTCGCCGTTGGCGATGTTGTAGACGTGGATCTGCTCGAACTCCAGGATGCCGGCCGCCTCGAGCAGGTTCTCGTCGATCGCCATCGAACCCTCGTAGTCGAGCTCCGCATGGGTCACCCGCGCGCGGTGCAGCTTGGCCTTCAGTAAGGTACGTTGCATTCAGGCTCTCATCCCGTTTCGCCGACGATCTCCGGCAGACCGCGATTCTAGCATCCCGGAACCCGGAGAAAAACCCGAGGATCTCCGCGGACCTTCATACCGGCACATTGTCGATCAGGCGCGTCTCGCCGATCCAGGCGGCGGCCAGCACGATCAGGGGGGCCGGGTCCGGACCGGGCGGCGCCAGATCATCGAGACGCCGGATACTGAGGTAATCGGGGCGAAATCCCGCCATTTCAAGGCGCTCGCGACCCAGCGCCTCGAGCGCCGGATAATCGCGCGTGCCCGCGCGCAGCCGCTCCCGCAGCATCGTCAACGCGCGATACAGCTCCGGCGCCCTCGCGCGCTCTTCCGCCGACAGATGCCGGTTGCGGGAACTCAGCGCCAGGCCGTCCGCCTCGCGCGCCGTCTCCACCGCGATGATTTCGACCGGGAAGGCCAGATCATCGACCATGCGGCGGATCACCAGCAGCTGCTGGTAGTCCTTCATGCCGAACAACGCGCGATCCGGCCGCACGCTGTTGAACAACGTCGCGACGACGGTCGCGACGCCGGTGAAATGTCCCGGCCGATGCACGCCGCAGAGGATGTCCGACAGGCCCGGCACCTCGATCCGGGTACCTGCATCGACGCCGCGCGGGTAGATCTCGCCGACCTCCGGCAGATACAGCAGGTCGACGCCGCGCGCATGCAGCAGCGCGCTGTCCTCGCCGGGCGTGCGCGGATAGCGGGCGAGATCGCCGGGATCGTTGAACTGGAGCGGATTGACGAAGATGCTGACGACGACGCGACCGGCGCGCGCGCGCGCGGCATCGACGAGTCGCAGGTGACCGTCATGCAGGTTGCCCATCGTCGGCACGAAGGCGATGATCTCGCCGCGCGACCGCCAGTCGCGGACGGCCGCCTCGAGTTCGCGGCGCGTCTCTGCCGTTCGCATCAGGCGAAGGTATGCTCGGCGGCCGGAAACTCGCCGCGTTTGACCGCGCCGACATAGGCCTCGATCGCGGCCGGGACGCCGCCGGCGCCGGCGAGAAAGTCGCGGGAGAAGCGCGGCCGCCGACCCGGCGTGATGCCGAGCATGTCGTACAGGACCAGCACCTGACCGTCGCAACCGGCGCCGGCGCCGATGCCGATCACCGGGACGTCGACGCTGCGAGTGACCTCGGCGGCGAGCGCGGCCGGCACGCATTCGAGCAGCACGCAATCGGCGCCGGCCGCGGTCAGACGCTTAGCGTCCTCGAGCAGCCCGGCCGCATCGGCCGGCGCGCGGCCCTGCACACGATACCCGCCGGTCTTGTGCACCGACTGCGGCAGCAGGCCGAGGTGCGCGCAGACCGGAATCCCGTTGCTGGAGAGGCGCGCGACGGCGTCTTCGATGACGCGTCCGCCCTCGATCTTGACGATATGCGCGCCGCCCTCCTGCAGCAGGCGCGCGGCATTGCCGAGCGCGCGCGCCGGCGTCGACGCGCTCATGTACGGCATGTCGGTCATGATCAGCGCGCGGCGGCGGCCGCGGGCGACGCAGCGCGTGTGATAGACCATGTCGGCGAGCGACACCGGTAACGTCGTCTCGCGGCCCTGGATCACCATGCCGAGCGAATCGCCGACCAGCAGCACCTCGACCCCGGCCGCCTCGAGGAGTTGCGCGAAGCTCGCATCATAGGCCGTCAGGCACGCGAACTTCTCGCCACGCGCCTTCATGTCGCGCAGCGTCCGGATCGTGATCTCGGGGGCTTCGGGGGGATGTGCGCTCATGGCCTCACCGCGCGGCGCCGCGACGCTACAGCGCCAGCGACATCGGATTGAAATAATGTCGCCCGCTGTGGATGCCGCAGATGCGATCGACCAGCGCCTCGTAGTCCTGCTCGTTGTTGACGAGATCGATCTCGGTGGCGTTGACGATCAGCAGCGGCGATGCGTCGTAGTAGTGGAACAGGCGCGCATAGGCATCGACGATGCGCGTGAGATATTCCTGGTCGATCAGCTGTTCGTAGGCGATGCCGCGGCCGCGTATGCGCCGCATCAGCACCTCCGCCGGCGCCTGCAGGTAGACGACGAGATCCGGCACCGGCACGTCGATCGTCATCTGCGCGTAGACCTGGTCATAGAGCTTGAGCTCCTCGTCATCGAGCGTCAGGCTCGCGAACAGCCGGTCCTTCTCCATCAGGAAATCCGATACCCGCACCGGATTGAAGATGTCGCCCTGGCGCAGCGCCTGCATCTGGCGGGCGCGCTGGAACAGAAAGAACAACTGCGTCGGTAGCGCCGCCTCGCGCGGACTGCGGTAGAACCGCTCGAGAAAAGGATTATCGGCCGCGCCCTCGAGCAGCAGTTCCGATTCGAAGGTCTGCGCAAGGCGGCGCGCGAGGCTGGTCTTGCCGACGCCGATCGGCCCCTCGATGACGATGTACTCGCGACGGCGGCTGCCGCTCATGTCCCGGTCCCCCGCGCCGCGACGCGCTCGATGCCGCGCAGCGGGCAGGCGGCGAGACAGGCGCGCAACGGGCCGATGCCGGGGATGGTGAGTCCCGGCGCGATCTCGAACAGCGGATAGAGCACGAAGTCGCGCTGCGTCATGCCCGGATGCGGCACCGTCAGGCGCGCATCGTCATGACGTTCATCGCCGTAGACCAGCAGGTCGAGGTCGAGCGTGCGCGCGGCCCAGCGCCCGCCGTCGCGGACCCGCCCCTGCGCCGCCTCGATCGCCTGCAACGCATCGAGCAGCGCATGGGCATCCAGCCCGGTCTCGAGCACGGCGACGGCGTTCAGATAATCGGGCTGATCGAGCTCGCCGAGCGGGCGGCTTCTATACAGCGAGGAACGCGCCAGCAGGCGGGTGTCCGGCAGGCGGCCGAGCGCGGTGAACGCGCGCGCGATCTGCGCCGCCGGCTGCTCGAGATTGCTGCCGAGGCCGATGCAGGCCTGCGTGCGCCGCGCCGCGCCCTGCGGGTTGCTGTCATGGCTGTATGCCGGATTCAATGCGTGATGACCTCGGAAACTGGATCGGGAACCGGATCAGACATAGGCCCGGCGATCGCCGCCCGGTCAGGGGCCTGGTCAAAGGATAGTATAGCCCAGCGCGTGACTCAGGACTCCCCGGCGGATTCCGCCGCCGCTTGCCCCTTGCGCGCGCTGCCGCCCCGGCGGCGCCGACGACGGCGACGGCGCGCCGGCGATTTTGTATCGGACTCGTCGTCGCTCGCCCGGTTGTCCGCCCGCGGCGCCGCCAGCAGTTCGCTGCGCGCCTCGTCGCTCTGCTGGAAGTTGGTCCACCACTCGGCCAGGTCGGCCAGGTCCTCGCCGGTCTCCGCGCGCAACAGCAGGAAGTCATAGGCGGCGCGAAAGCGCGGGTGCTGCAACAGGCGCAGGGCGCGCTTGCCGGAATTGCGCTGCAGGCGCGGCTGCAATATCCAGATCTCGCGCATCTGCGACGCGAACCGGCGCGGCAGGATCGCATGCTGGCTCTGCGCCTGCATGACATCACGCGAGGCCTGCTGCAGCGAGGAGATCTCCGGCGCCCCCGCCGCCTGCAACCGCCGCGCCTCGGCGCGCATCGGTCCCCACAGCAGCGCGGCATAGAGAAAGGCCGGCGTCACCGGCTTGCCCTCGCCGACGCGGGCGTCGGTATTCGCCAGCGCGCGTGTCAGCAGCGCGCGAAAATCGCCCTGCTCGGGGTCGTCGAGACAGCGCTCCGTCTCCGGGAACAGCTGCTCGAACAGCCGGTAATGTCGCAGCATCTCCATCGTCTGTTCCGCGCTGCCGCCCTGGAACAGCTTCAGTACTTCCTCGTACAGACGCGCCGGCGAGATCCCGCCCAGCAGCGCCGCATGTTCATGGATCGCGGCCTCGACCGCCGGATCGATGCGGAAACCGAGCTTGACCGCGAAACGCACCGCGCGCAGCATGCGCACCGGATCCTCGTGGAAGCGCACCGCCGGATCGCCGATCAGGCGCAGCACGCCGTCGCGGATGTCCTCGACGCCGCCGACATAATCGACGACGCTGAAGTCGCTGATGTTGTAATAGAGCGCGTTGATCGTGAAGTCGCGCCGCCAGGCGTCTTCCTCGATCGTGCCGTAGACATTGTCGCGGATGATGCGCCCGTTCTCGATCAGGCGGCCATCCTCGTCCTCGTCGCCGACATGACGGGCGCGGAAGGTCGCGACCTCGATGATCTCGCGACCGAAGTGGACATGGGCGAGGCGGAAGCGCCGGCCGATCAGACGGCAGTTGCGAAAGACCTGCTTGACCTCCTCCGGTTTCGCGTCGGTCGAGACATCGAAGTCCTTCGGCTCACGGCCGAGCAGCATGTCGCGCACGCAGCCGCCGACGAGGTAGGCGCCGTAACCGGCCTCCTTGAGACGATGCAGGACCTTCAGGGCGTTCTCGCTGATGCCCTTGCGCGAGATATTGTGCCCGGAACGCGGGATAACGACCGGCGTGCTAATGTCGGGGATCCTTACCTGAGAGATTCTTGAATTATTATCAAGGGCTTGAGCGGCGCGCCGACGCCTGCGGATTCCCTTGTACAATCCCGGAAGAGCCGTATAATAGCCGAAATTTTGCGGACAGCCTACTGTCGCGCCTGCCGGTTTACCGTACGCTCCCTTCGTCTAGCGGCCTAGGACACCGCCCTCTCACGGCGGGAACAGGGGTTCGATTCCCCTAGGGAGCGCCAATAAAATCAATTACTTGCAATAACCCGACGCAAGCCTCACAAGGCATGCCGGTACTGCGAGTACACCAGCACCACCCCCGCCAGCAGGACGATCACGACCCCGACCGCAACCCTGCGGAACCGCGCCCGGCGCTGCATGCGAACGACGAGGTCGAGCTTCTGGCGGTTGTCCATCGGCATCGCGGGACTCAGGCATGCATCCCCGACGCGCCGAATTCCTCCTCGAGGGTCTTTTCGTCCTTGTCGAGATCCGAGGCGACGATCGCCGACACGAAGGCCCGGTAGGGCTCGCGACGGCCGTGGGTCATCCTGATGATCGCGAACGCGATGCGCTTGAGAAAGAACAGCGCGGCGACGAAGATGACGCTGGTGATCGTCTGGAACCAGACGACGCCCATGTAGCCGCGGTCGAAGAACTGCGCGAAGCTGAAGAAGTAGACGAGCAGCAGGATGCCGATCAGCACGCCGGTGGCGACCATGATGTTCTCGTGGGCCTTCTTGACGGTCCTGATGATTTCGATCGTGATCTGCTGCGACACGGCGTGAGTCGTCCCTGGCCTGGTCACCCGAAACTACCCGTTGACCGAGATGCCGTCAAGACAGAGACATGCATGCGTCCTCCTGGCCCTGATCACCGGCGCGGCGGCCGCCGCCGCGCCGGTGCGCGCTATCGCAGACGATTACGCGCTGACGGTCTATGCCGGCAGATACAGCGACGATCGCCTCGGCGCGGTGCTGGTCAGCAAGCCGATCGACTTCGAGGACTCGTGGTTCGCGGCCGCCGCGCTGAGCCGCGCGTTCGCGTTCGACAGCCCGTCCCACCAATGGGAGATCGAGGGCCAGATCGGACGCCATTTTCGCGGCCAGACCCACGGTGAATTCAATCTGCTCGCGATCTGGCGCTGGCAGCGCTTCCCGTGGAATCACCGCCTGCGCACGACGGTGGCGATCGGCGACGGCCTGTCATGGGCGACCCGCGTGCCGCCGCTGGAGGAGGCCAGCGATACCAATGTCGGCGCGACGCGCCTGCTGAACTATATCCTCGTCGAGTTCACCTTCTCGCCGCCGCAGGTCAGCGACTGGAGCCTCGCGGTGCGGGTCCATCATCGTTCCGGCGTCTACGGTCTGTTCGACGGCGTCGAGGGCGGCTCCAATGTCATCGCGGCCGGCATTAAACGGTATTTCTGAGGCCGCGCCGGCGGCGGCTCTTGGCGACGCGACCGGCGCGTGTTTCAATGTCGCCATGCGCCTCCCCCGTCCCGCGATGATGTCCCGTCAAGCCCTGCGCCTGCGGGCGATATTCGCTGCGTTGCTGCTCGCCGCGCTGGCCGCGGCCTGCGACAGCGCCGGCGATCCGGCCGCGCAGCAATGGCTGCACGGCGCCTGGGAGCTGACCTTCAATCCCGAGCGCGACAGCCGCGACGACCTGGTGTTCAGCCGCGACGGCAGCGTGCAGATACACACCGAGAACAAACAGGTCATCCCCGGCAAGTACCGGGTCGTCGGCGACGAATTGCAGATGGTGCTGGTCGTCAACGACAAACCGGTCGAAGTCGAGTTCGGGATCTCGCCCGACAAGTCACGACTCACCTACAGCAACGGCGCCTATTATATGAAGAAGTCGTCGCCCTGATTGCGCACTGCGTCAATACTGGCGCGGATCCCCGAACAGCAGTTCGAAGCCCGCATACAGGAACAGTTGCGTGCGAAAACGGTTCTCGCGATCCCGCATTGCCTGCGGCCTGAGCTCGAACACCAGCCAGTCGCGATGCACGACGCTGCGCCAGCGGACTTCGGCGTAGTAACGGGTGACCTGATTATTGGGCTCGCTTTCGGCCTGCAAGCCCAGCTGCCACAACAGGTCGCGCCGCCTGCCGACCGGCTGCAGCAACGAGAATATTTGATCATAGTAGAACTGTTCGTCGCGCTTGAACCAGGCTGCGCCGCTGTGACTGCGCGCCAGCAATGTCGCGCCGAGCGGGTGTTGCAGCCGCAATTCCGTCGTTCCGCCGGCACCGCGTTCGTCGTACCAGAAGATCGATTGCGACGGCCGTACCTGCAGCAGACCCGGCTCGAACTCGCGCCAGACTGAGGCGCGCGTCAGCATATCGATCGGATCGCCGGTGCGCAATCCGACCGAGTACGAGGTCTTCCATTTCTCCGACGGGCGGAAAAGGCGCAGCGCGAGCGACTGCCTGGTCGTCGTCCCGAACTCACGGTCGGTGCTGCGCTCGCGATCGAGCGGATCCTCGTAGTCGTCGGTGAGGATGATCAGGCTGAGACGCTGCTCGGTGCCGGGCAGGCTGAGCTTGCCGCCGGCCTTGACCTCGAACTCGCCGCCGCCGCCCTTATCGAAACGCTGGACCAGCCGGATCCGCAGCAGGGAATCATAGGCCTCGTCGGGAAAGACTTCTGCCGTGCCGAACATCCGGTCCATGCGGCGCGACAGGGTCATCACCGAGCGCGAGATCGCCTCCTGACCCTCATCGATCGACTGAATGACGACGCCGGGATCGTCGTCGCCATCGTCACCGGGCGCCGGCGCGGTATCGCCGGCCAGCGCCGGGGCGAATACGGCGAACGCGAATACGGACAGCGCGTGCCGTTGCAGTCCTCGCATCAGGCCACGCGGCGCATCATGTAGAGCGATCCCGCGAGCAACAGCAGCGTCGGCAGCAGCGCGCACACCAACGGGTTCAGGCCATAAACAAGGCCGAGATGACCGACCATCTGGTTGAGCAGGTAAAAACCCAGACCGACCAGCACGCCGACCAGCATGCGCTGGCCGACGCCGACCGAACGCAGCGGACCGAATACGAACGGCAGCGCCGCGAACACCATCACACAGGTGGCCAGCGGCAGGATGACCTTGGTCCAGAAATCGATCTCGTAGCGGCCGGCGTTGAGATTGTTGTCCTTGAGGTAGGCGATGTAATGCCACAGCCCCGATATCGACATGCTTCCCGGCTTGATCGCGATGACCTCGAGCAGTTCGGGATCGATGCGCGAATCCCAGGCAAGCTCCGGCAGGTGTTCCATGCGGACATGACGCGGCGCGAGTTCGCTGCGCGAAACCTCGCGCAGCCACCATCGGCCATCGCGCCAGACTGCGCTTTTCGCGCTCGACATCCGCTCGAGGCGCCTGCCTTCGCCGAATTCGTAGATATCGACACCCGCCAGGGCGCCGTCGTGCAAGACCGCGCGGACATTGACGACCGTCTCGCCGTCGCGGGTCCAGAAACCGTCACGCGTATGCATCGCATCCTGGCCGGAGAGCGCGGCGATCCTGACCTTCGTCGCATACTCCTCGGCCGGCGCAACGACCCATTCGCCGAGCCAGGCCGACAGCAGCACCAGCAGCAGACCGGCCTTGACCGCCGCCATGCTGATCCTCGCCGCGGAGATACCGGCGGCGCGCATCGCGGTCAGTTCGTTGTTGCTGGCGAGCAGCCCGAGTCCGATCAGGCTGCCGAGCAGGGCCGACAGCGGCATCAACTCATAGGTCAGTCGCGGCACGCTGAACAGCACATGCTGCAGCGCCTTCCAGGCGGTGTAGTCACGCTGCCCGATACGATCGAGTTCGGAAATGAATTCAATGAAGATGAACAGCGCGAGCAACACGCACATGACCAGCAACGCCCCGCCGACCACGGCCTTGCCGATATGGAGATCGATCAGCTTCATCGCGCCGCCCCGGTACGTTGCCCGAACAACGCCTCGATCGACCACTTCACGCCGTACTGCCGGACCAGCAACAGCCAGGCGCCGACAAGCATGCCGGCATGCACCCACCACATGCCGAGCAGCGGGGGGATCGTACCGCGCGCGACCCAGGTGTTGGCCATGCCCATCAGATTGTTGTACACCAGATAGACCAGCACCGCGACGAACAGTTTTGCATACTTGCCCTGGCGCGGATTGGTGCGGCTGAGCGGCACCGCGAGCAGCGCCAGCACCAGCACCGACAGCGGCATCGAGATACGCCACTGCAACTCGGCGATATCGGGCTTGCGTGTCGATACGGCCAGGTCCGCGGTCGCCAGCGCGCGCTGGCGACGGAACGACGGCGCAATCTCGCGCGGCTCCATGCGCACCGCGTGTTGTTGGAACTCGATGATCCTGAAATCGGCCGCGCCGGGCCTGCCCTCGTAGCGGTAACCATCCTCGAAGACGAGGAACAGACTGCCCTGATCGTCCTGGTGACGCCAGGCGCGCGCCGACGACAGCACCACCTGGCGTTCGCTGCCCTGGTGCTGGACGAACACCTGTTCCATGCTGCGTCCGTCGTCGGACAGGCGTTCGAAATAGAGTACGCCGCCGGTGCCGCTGCCGGTGAAGCGGCCGGGCGTGAGACCGCTGATGACCGGGCGGGCCTGATAGTCATCGCGCAACTGGTGGATGCGCTCCTCCGCCCAGGGCGCGACCTGGAAGGCGATGACGCCGACGGCCGCGGCAATGACCAGCGCCAGCGCCATCACCGCGCGATAGATCCGCCCCATGCTGATCCCGCAGGCGGCCATCGCGATCATCTCGCTGTCCTTGTAGAGCCGGCTGAAGGCCAGCAGGATCGCCATGAAGAATGCAATCGGCAGAATGATCGTCAGCGTGCTGATCGTCTTCAGCGCGAGCATCGCCAGCACAAGATCGTTGGAGAGGCTGCCCGCGCCGGCATCGGCGAGATAGCGCACTAAGCGGTTGCTCATGAAGATCGCGAGCAGCACGAACAGTACCGCGACCAGGGTCAGCAGGATCTCCCTGGCGACGTAGCGATCAATGATCAAGGCGGCGCCCGCCGGGACTCATGGTGGAAAAGCCTGGCATTTAAGGTAAACTCTCCGGGATATTTCGCGATCACGGGAGATCTCATGCAATTTCCGGTCAAAAGCGCCCCCGCCACCCGTCAACGCACCGCCTGCACCGTCGTCGGCGTGTTCGAATCGCGCCGACTGAGTCCCTCCGCCGCCGCCCTCGACCGTGCCTCGCGCGGCTATATTGTAAACATTTTGAAGCAGGGCGACATGAAACCCCGCCCGGGTCACGCGCTGATGCTCCACAGCGTCCCGCGGGCGCCGGGTAAACGCGTCCTCCTCGTCGGCTGCGGCAAGGAGAAGGAACTCGATGCCGGCGGCTATCGCAAGGTCCTCGCGACGATGACCGCCGCCCTCCGCGAGGCCGGTGTTCGCGAGGCCTTCAGCTACCTGTCCGAGATCGAGGTTCGCGACCGCGACCTGGCATGGAAGCTGCGCCAGACCGTCGAGACGGTCAGCGAGGGACTCTACCGCTTCGACCGGCTCAAAAGCAAAAAGGATGATGACGCGACCCCGCTCGGCCGCCTGCATCTGAACGTCTCCGATCCCTCGCTGATCGCCGAAGGGCGTGCCGCCGTTGCCGTCGGCGAGGCGGTCGCCGGCGGCGTCGCCCTTGCGCGCGACCTCGGCAACCTGCCCGGCAATATATGCACACCGGAATATCTGGCCGAACAGGCGCGCCGTCTCGCGCGCGGACAGCGCAAGCTCGGCGTCAAGGTCCTCGACGAGAAACAGATCCGTGCGCACAAGATGGGCGCCCTGCTCGCGGTCTCGCGCGGCAGTCGCGAGCCGCCGCGCTTCATCGTGCTGAGCTGGAACGGCGGTTCCAGGACCGAGAGACCCCATGTCCTGGTCGGCAAGGGCATCACCTTCGACTCGGGCGGCATCTCGATCAAGCCCGCAGCGACGATGGACGAGATGAAATTCGACATGTGCGGCGCGGCCTCGGTCATCGGCACGATGTCCGCGGTCGCCGCGCTCGACCTGCCGCTGAATGTCGTCGGCGTGATCCCGTCCTGCGAGAACCTGCCGGACGGCAACGCGGTCAAGCCCGGCGACATCGTCACCAGCATGTCCGGCCAGACCATCGAGATCCTGAACACCGACGCCGAGGGTCGGCTGATCCTGTGCGACGCGCTGACCTACTGCGAACGCTTCGAACCGCAGGCCGTCGTCGATATCGCGACGCTGACCGGCGCCTGCGTGATCGCGCTCGGCAAGCACGCGAGCGGCCTGCTCGGCACCGACGCGGCCCTCGTCGACGCCCTGCGCGCCGCCGGCAATACCAGCGGCGACCGCGCCTGGGAACTGCCGTTGTGGGAGGAATACCAGGATCAGCTCAAGAGCAATTTCGCCGATATGGCGAACGTCGGCGGCCGCGAAGGCGGCACCATCACCGCGGCCTGTTTTCTCTCACGCTTCACGAAGAAATATCCCTGGGCGCACCTCGACATCGCCGGCGTTGCCTGGCGCGGCGGCGCCGAGAAGGGCGCGACCGGCCGGCCGGTGCCGCTGCTGACGCAGTACCTGATCGACCAGGCCGGAGATGAACGCTGACCTGCATCCCGCGCCGATGCGGATCGATTTCTACATCCTCTCCGACGAGTCCCCGAACGCCCGCGAGCGGCTGTCCTGCCGGCTGGCGGAAAAGGCCTGGAAACTCGGTCACACGGTCTACCTGCATGCCGGCTCCGAGGCCGAGGCCGCCGGCATCGACGAGCTGCTGTGGACCTTTCGCGACGGCAGCTTCGTGCCGCACGGCCGCGCCGGCGAGACCGGCGAGCCGCCGCCGGTGCTGATCGGCGCCGGCGACAGGCCACCCGCCGATGCCGATGTGCTGATCAATCTCAGCGCCGGCGTGCCGGATTTCTACGCGCGCTTCCCGCGCATCGCCGAGATCGTCGCGCCGTCCGCGCCGGACCGCGCGGCCGGGCGCGAACGCTTTCGTTTCTACCGCGAGCGCGGCCACGAGCCGCAATCGCACAAGCTCCAGGACAAGTAATGGACAAGAATTACGAGCCGCGCGACATCGAACAGCGCTGGTACGAGGCATGGGAAAGCGGCGGCTGGTTCAAGCCCGCGGGCAGCGGCCGGCCATACTGCATCATGATCCCGCCGCCGAATGTCACCGGCACGCTGCACATGGGACATGCCTTCCAGGACACGTTGATGGACGCGCTGATCCGCTGGCATCGCATGCGCGGCGACAATACCCTGTGGCAG
This sequence comes from Chromatiales bacterium, assembly GCA_050486285.1. GTDB lineage: Bacteria > Pseudomonadota > Gammaproteobacteria > SZUA-140 > SZUA-140 > JAITWN01. The sequence goes on along the minus strand of JBJHCZ010000010.1, from coordinate 34,297 downwards.
GCCGGCACCGATCATGCCGGCATCGCGACGCAGATGGTCGTCGAGCGCCGGCTCGCCGCCGACCGGCGCTCACGCCACGACCTCGGCCGCGAGGCCTTCATCGACGAGGTCTGGCGCTGGAAGGAACAGTCCGGCGGCACGATCACGCGCCAGCTGCGCCGGCTCGGCGCCTCGCTCGACTGGTCGCGAGAGCGCTTCACGATGGACGAGCCGTTGTCGGAGGCCGTGCGCGAGGTCTTCGTCCAGCTCTACGAGGAAGGCCTGATCTATCGCGGCAAGCGTCTCGTCAACTGGGATCCGGTGCTGCATACCGCGCTGTCGGACCTCGAGGTGCTGTCGGAAGAGGAACAGGGCCACCTGTGGCATATCCGCTATCCGCTCGCCGACGGCAGCGGGCATCTCGTCGTCGCGACGACGCGCCCCGAGACCCTGCTCGGCGATGCCGCGGTCGCGGTCCATCCCGGCGACGAACGCTATCGGCACCTGATCGGACAGCAGGTCGAGCTGCCGCTGACCGGCCGCCGCATCCCGGTGATCGCCGACGACTATGTCGATCCCGAATTCGGCAGCGGCTGCGTCAAGATCACCCCGGCGCACGACTTCAACGACTATCAGGTGTGGCAACGCCATCGCGACGAGAGCGAACTGATGGCGGTGCCGCACAACGGGCTCATCAACATCTTCACGATCGACGCCCGCATCCGCGGCGCGGCCGAGGATGACAGCGGCACGGACGGCCCGCCGGTCAGCGCGCTGCTCCCCGCCGACCTGCACGGCCTCGACCGCTACGAAGCACGCAAGCGTATTATCGACCGACTGCAACAGGCCGGCCTGCTCGAGCGCACCCAGGATCACAAGCTGATGGTCCCGCGCGGCGATCGTTCCGGGGCGGTTGTCGAGCCGCTGCTGACCGACCAGTGGTATGTGCGCGTCGCGCCGCTCGCCGGACCCGCGATCGAGGCGGTCGAACGCGGCCGCATCCGCTTCGTCCCGGAGAACTGGAGCAAGACCTATTTCGAATGGATGCGCAATATCGAGGACTGGTGCATCAGCCGGCAGATCTGGTGGGGACACCGGATCCCGGCGTGGTACGACGACAGCGGCAACATTTACGTCGGCCGCTCGGAGGAAGAGGTGCGTGTTCGCCACCGGCTTGGCGCGGAGATCGTACTGCGCCAGGACGAGGACGTGCTCGACACCTGGTTCTCGTCGGCGTTGTGGCCGTTCTCGACGCTCGGCTGGCCGCGCGAGACCGCCGATCTGCGCACCTTCTACCCGACCAGCGTGCTGGTCACCGGTTTCGACATCATCTTCTTCTGGGTCGCGCGGATGATCATGATGGGCCTCAAGTTCATGGATGAGGTCCCGTTCCGGGAGGTCTACATTCACGGCCTCGTCCGCGATGCCCACGGCCAGAAGATGTCGAAATCAAAGGGCAACGTGCTCGACCCGATCGACCTGATCGACGGCATCGATCTCGACAGCCTCATAGAGAAGCGCACGCAGGGCCTGATGCAGCCGCAGATGGCGCGCCAGATCGAGGCAGCGACGCGCAAGGAATACCCGGACGGCATCCCGGCCTTCGGCGCCGACGCGCTGCGCTTCACCTTCGCGGCGCTGGCATCGACCGGCCGCGACATCAAGTTCGATCTCAACCGCATCCAGGGCTACCGCAACTTCTGCAACAAGTTGTGGAATGCGGCGCGCTACGTGATGATGAACACCGAGGGACAGGATACCGGCCTCAACGGCGATCCGCTGGAACTGACGCTGGCCGACCGCTGGATCCTCTCGCGCCTGCACAAGGTGAACCGCGAGATCGTCGACGCGGTCGACCGCTATCGCCTCGACCTTGCTGCCCAGGCCCTCTATGAATTCGTCTGGAACGAGTACTGCGACTGGTATCTCGAGCTGTCGAAGCCGGTACTGAACGACGCCGACTGCCCCGAGGCCATCCAGCGCGGCACCCGCCACACGCTGGTGCAGGTGCTGGAACAGATCCTGCGCCTCGCGCATCCGCTGATACCGTTCATCACCGAGGAGATCTGGCAGCGCGTCGCCCCGCTCGCCGGGCGTTCCGGCATGACGATCATGCAGCAGCCGTGGCCGATCGCCGACGCCGCGCAGATCGACGAGCGCGCGGAGGCCGAGGCCGCATGGCTGATGAGCTTCGTCATGGGCATTCGCCGCATCCGCAGCTCGATGAACATCGCGCCGTCGAAGCCGCTGCCGGTGCTGCTGCGACAGGGCTCGGAAGACGACCGCGCCCTGCTCGACCGTCACCGCAGCGCGCTGCTTTCGCTCGCGCGGCTGGCGACGATCGAGTGGCTGGAGGCCGGCGACCATGCTCCGGAATCGGCGACCGCGCTGGTCGGCGAGATGCAGGTGCTGATCCCGCTCGCCGGCCTGATCGACAAGGATGCCGAACTCGCCCGTCTCGGCAAGGAACTCGCCCGCCTCGCGGGCGACATCGAACGCTGCGACGCCAAGCTCGCGAACCGCAATTATGTAGAACGGGCGCCTGCCCACGTCGTCGACAAGGAACGCGAACGCCTCGCCGAACTGCGCATCTCGCACGCGGCGCTGGAGGAACAGTTGGCGAGGATACGGTCGATATAGTGCCGGAAGGCATCCATCACCAGAGGAGGTAACGCCCATGTTCAGGATACTGCTCCCCTGCCTGTTGGCGCTGGCGCTCCCGGCGATCGCCGGTTCAGCGCTGGCCGACCATGTCGCCCGCGCGCAGTTCACCAGCGGCATCAGCGACCGCGAGCCGGTCGACCGGCTCGATCCGATCCCCGGCCACTCCGCCGAAGTCACGTTCTTCACCGAGTTGCGTAATCTCGATGGCCGCACCGTCAGACACCGCTGGATGCACGGCGGCGAAGCCCATGCCGAGGTCGCGTTCAGGGTCGGCGGCCCGCGCTGGCGGGTATGGTCGAGCAAGCAATTGCTGCCCGACTGGCACGGCGAATGGACCGTCGAGGTCGTCGACGAGGACGGCAGCGTACTCGGCAGCCGACAGGTACGCTACGGCGATTGAGGCTGGCGCCCGCCGTATTCCTGCTTGAGGCGGCTCCAGCTTTCCCAGAACGATTCCTCCGGCGCCTGATCTGTCGTACAGGCGACCAGAACGTCCAGGTGCGCGTGCCAGCCGGCGCTGACGTTCAGCAGGGTCGCGCGATCGGGCAGGCGCCGATGGGTGACGGTGAGCCGTACCCTCGCGCCCTTCGGCTCCAGCTCGAAGGAAACGTCGCTGCTGCTTCCCCCAGCTGATGGCCAGCTTGCGGGGCGGATCGAGTTCGAGGATCCGGCACTGCATCCGGTGCTCCCCGGAATAGCCGGGCGGCCGCTGGCCGGCCGGACTGCCCAAGTCGTCGTTTCGCCAGACACCTAATTATGAAACCTACTTTTTCCATGGTATCCAAGTATTTTCTCTTGTAGCCCTAACGCCAGCGGTCAGCTGCGCCGCTTTGCGGCATCAGCTGGAGCGCCTTGTTGGGCAGCATCTGCAACCCAAGGCTTAATTCTTCTCAGCACTGGCCCCATCTGACGCTCCGCAACCTCTGTATCGAAGGCTGCCTGGGCTCGTAGCCAATAACCAGCAGACAAACCAAAGAACCGGCATAACCGCAAATCAGTGTCAGCAGTGATCGTTCGTTTACCTGCAACAATCTCACTGATACGCTGCGCAGGCACATCAATTTCTTTGGCCAGTCGATACTGGCTCAGTGCCATTGGCTTGAGAAACTCCTCTGACAGAAGCTCGCCAGGTGTAACGGGCTCAAGTTTTCTCATAATTATTTACCTCAGTGGTAATCTACGATCTCAACTTCTTCCGCTCCCGCCTCCGACCATCGGAAACAGACGCGCCATTGATCGTTTATTCGGATGCTGTACTGGCCAGAACGCTTGCCCTTAAGGGCCTCTAGTCGGTTCCCGGGCGGGACCTTCAGATCATCCAACCGGCTAGCGATCTCCATCTGCCGCAATTTTCGTCGAGCCACTGCCGCAATATTCACAAACCGCCTTACGCGAATTCCTCTAGACAAAGATTCTGTGTCAGAGCACTTAAACGATCTAATCATACCAAATAGTATCGCGTAGCGTGATTATCGTCAAGCGTGACTATTCTGCCCAACGTCTGAATTCTCCGGCGCGCCGCGGATAGGCGGCAGGTCCGGTGGAATGATGTGTTGGGCACCGATGAGTCATCAGGAACGCGCCCTTACCTTATCAACGATGTCGGTGATGTGCTCCGGATAAGAACCATTGAAATACTCGAAGGTAAGGGGGTTCCCAGTGAAAAAGTGGCAACAGAGCTCTACCCAAGTCTTGACAGGTATTGCGCCGTTGAGCTTGAAGACTTTCCTTGACCTTGCCTTAATGTGTTCAATGTTCTTTGATGGAAAGTTGAAATCAGCGTCGCGGCGGCGAAGATATTCATCTTCAGTAAATAGCTGGATCGCCCCATCAAAATGCCTGAACGTGCCTCTTAACAAGTCGAATTCCGCGTGCAGATAACGTGCGGGGAATAGCGTTTTTCCATCGATGAAGAGATTGGCGTCGTGCGTCTTGATCTCAAGCGCCTGGAATGTCTTGATTTCCCTCGCTTCGCCCCATTTGATGTCAAGGCAGTAAGCCTGGTCGAACAATAGGTCTACATAGCGCGCATCAAGATCGGCGGGCGGCCTTAGCTTTACTGTCCCTTCTTTTATCCTGCTGATGTCTTCGTTGAATGGCGCGCCATACCAAGTATCCAATTCTACATAGGCAGAGTTGTCGACGTTGATTCGTACGCGGTCCTCATCAATGGCGATGAATTTCTTGATACTCCGCGAATCCAACCCCCAGAAAAGGCTAATAAATCTTGGCGCCCAGTTATTCAGTGGGTGCATTCCGCGCCTATAGTACGGGTGAGCCATAAGCATGTAGTCATGCCCAATGAAGTAACCTTCTCTGAACTGACTCGGCGGAAAGCGCGCCGCGATATCGTCGTATGCGAACAGGCCATCTCTTTCTGTCGCGGCAAATCCCAAAAGGTCCTTGGCAAGTCCCGGGGCTGAGGCAACGATTCCAATCTTTGGAATATAGCTAAATGAATCTGGAGAGAGGGAAACTCCTCTGATCGCCGCTATTTCTGTAAATCTCTCTATCAAATGGGATGATCTTTCGAGTTCAGAACGAGCGCGCTCGGCCATAGCCTTTTGGTGCTGCTCCATTAGGAGATTCATTTCGTCGTCCGATGACATTCGTTCCCTCTACCTTGGACTAGGGTTTACGGTGCCCAACATTAATATTAGGTGGATGCGGGAATATCAAAGATAGGCCGATGCCGTGTAGCACAGACCAGCCTTCCCCCGCCCCTGTCCTTTTCGCTAGGATACCTTCAAGACTCTCATGGATGAAGACGGAATTCCGTCATGCCGGGTAACAACCGCACCGTTCGCGAATAACGATTCCGGGAACCAATATTCAATCGCACTTGTAAAACAAGGTATTAAATCTGCTTTCACACGCTGACACCTGCTGCGCGCGCAGCCATTCATCCGGCCGATTTCGGCCCCGAGACATCGCTGGATACTCCATGAAGGCGCGCCGTGACGGCGAGATGGAACCTCGGTGTAACGTCAGCTCGCCGATGCCATCCCGATTCCGTATAGCATTGTTCGCACCGCGCGTGGATCAGTATCGCGGGCCTGCAAAAGCTGGGCGCGACACAGGCATCAATGCTCCCGCGTCGCCCGAAACTCGATCTCCGGCCAGCGCTCCATCGTCAGTTGCAGGTTGACGCGCGTCGGCGCGAGATAGACCAGCGCCCCGCCGCTGTCGAGCGCGAGATGCTCGGGGAGCTTGTTGCGGAATTCGGTGAGTTTCTTTTCATCCTTGCAGTTGACCCAGCGCGCGGTCGCGACCTGGACGTTGTCGTAGGCGCAGTCGACCGAATACTCGTGCTTGAGCCGGTACGCGACGACGTCGAACTGCAAGACCCCGACGGCGCCGATGACGATGTCGTTGCCGAGCAGCGGGCGGAACACGCGGGTCGCGCCCTCCTCCGACAACTGGTCGACACCCTTCTGCAGCGCCTTCATCTTCATCGGGTCGCGCAGTACGACGCGACGGAACAGCTCCGGCGCGAAGTCCGGGATGCCGGTGAACTTCAGGTCCTCGCCCTGGGTGAAGGTATCGCCGATGACGATGGTGCCGTGGTTGTGGATGCCGATGATGTCGCCGGGCCAGGCCTCGTCGGCGTGTTCGCGTTCCGAGGCCATGAAGGTGATCGCGTTCGGGATCTGCACCTGGCGCTTGAGCCGCGTATGCCAGACCTTCATGCCGCGCGTGTATTTTCCCGAACAGATACGCAGGAAGGCGATGCGGTCGCGGTGCGCCGGATCCATATTCGCCTGGATCTTGAATACAAAACCGGTGAACTTGTCCTCGTCCGGCGTGACGATCCGCGTCACGGTCGGCCGCGACAGCGGACCCGGCGCCCAGCCGACGAAGGCGTCGAGCAGTTCGCGGATGCCGAAGTTGTTGATCGCCGAACCGAAGAACACCGGGGTCTGGCGGCCCCTGCGATAGGCGTCGAGATCGAAGGCCTGGCTGGCGCCGCGCACCAGCTCGACTTCCTCGCGCAGTTCGGCCGCGACCGTGCCGAGCAGTTCGTCGAGGCGCGGATTGCCGATGCCCTCGATGATCTCGCCGCTCTTGATGCGGCCGCCGTGGGTCGGGCTGAACAGCTGCACGCGGTCATGGAGCAGGTCGAACACGCCCTTGAAGCCCTTGCCCATGCCGATCGGCCAGGTCACCGGCGCGCACGGCATCTTCAGCACCGCCTCGATCTCGTCGATCAGATCGACCGGCGGCCGCCCCTCGCGGTCGAGCTTGTTGATGAAGGTGATGATCGGCGTGTCGCGCAAGCGGCATACCTCCATCAGTTTGATCGTGCGTTCCTCGACGCCCTTCGCGCTGTCGATGACCATCAGCGCCGAATCGACCGCGGTCAGCACGCGGTAGGTGTCCTCGGAGAAATCCTGGTGGCCGGGGGTGTCGAGCAGGTTGATGACGGCGTCGTGATACGGGAACTGCAGCACCGAGGTCGTCACCGAGATCCCGCGCTGCTGTTCCAGCGCCATCCAGTCCGAGGTCGCGTGGCGCGCGGCCTTGCGCCCCTTGACCGCGCCGGCGAGCTGGATTGCGCCGCCGAACAGCAGCAGCTTCTCGGTCAGCGTGGTCTTGCCGGCGTCCGGGTGCGAGATGATCGCAAAGGTGCGGCGGCGGGCCGTTTCGGGGTTCAGGGGCATCGCGAAGATTCCGGGCTGTGACAAAAGTCTGGCATTATAATGGTCCCATCCAGCATCGGATATACCACAGGGGAGGATCGCTCGTGGCCGTAACGCCGGCATTGGCCTCCGTGACCGCAGCCAGCAACCGGCGCGATGCGCCGGATCGACGCCGCAACTCGCCGCGTACGCTGCTGCACAGCCTGTATCGGGGCCGCCGCCTGGCATTCCGCCGGATGGACGAGGCCGGCACGGACCGTTACCTCGACATCGTCGAGCCGGTCACCGCCGCCGTCACGATCGCGATCCTGCTGCTCTCCTCCGCCGATGCCCTGTTCACGCTGCTCCTGCTCCAGCGCGGCGCGATCGAGCTCAATCCGGTCATGGACGCACTGATCGCCATCGACGCGACGCTGTTCGTTGCGGTCAAGCTGGCGATCACCGCGATCTGCGTATTATTCATCGTCGCCCACCGCCGCTTCCGCTTCTTCCGTCTGCGCGGCGGAGACGTCCTTCATGTCGTCCTCGCGCTGTACGCCGCGCTGGCCTGCTACCACCTGACCCTGCTCACGGCCTGAGGCCGGGGATAGGCCGTCCCGGCCAGGCCCCTAAGATTTCCCGCCCGGGGACCGATATGTAGGGGGTGCATCCACCAGACGGTCCGGGATATTAATGTCAGGAATTCAATGAGATGGTGAATTCACTTCGCCACAGGTCGCTCTCCCTGCGCGGGCATTTCACCGTCTATCTGACCGGGATGCTGCTGCTGATCCTGTTTTTGCTGGTGACGTCGTGGCTGGCCCTGAAGACGACGATCACCCATTACAATGAACTCGCCGACCGCGAACTGGTGGAACTCCGCCAACTCGTCGCGCTGCGCGACGGTACGCTGTCCACCGTCGAGCCGATCTATAACTATCTCGCCTGGGGCAATCCGCACGAATCGGACCTGTTCGAGCAACGCGCCGACGACGTCGAAACCGCCTTCGAGGACATCCTCCGTGAGACGACCCTGTCTGAAGAGCAGCACAAGCTGCTCGTGAATGCCCGTGACGAATGGAAGGCGGCCCTCAATGTCGCGCGCGCGATCTTCACGATCAAGAACCAGTCACCGGTCGATAGCGGAGACCTGATTTACGCCAGCGATATGTTCCAGAACCACACCACCACCGTTACCAGCATGCTGTTCGAATCCCAGAACCTCCGTATCAGGGGAATCGAGGAATACCGGCGGATCGTCTCCGGTTGGCACCGGTCGATGGCTATCGTAATGTTCCTGTGCTTCAGCTGCGCCCTGCTGATCTTCTCGATCGCCAGCCTGACGCTCGCGCGCCATGTGCTGCGTCCCCTGCGCCTGCTGAACGAGGGCATCGCCCGTTATGGTCGCGGCGAGTTGTCCCACCGCATCGCGCATGACGCGCAAAACGAACTCGGCGAGCTGGCGCGAGGCATCAACGAGATGGCCGGACGCCTGGAACAGGACCAGGTCAAGCTGGCGAACCTGGCGATCCGCGACGGCCTGACCAATCTTTACAACCGGCGGGAATTCGAACGATTACTCGAAGAAGAGCTGCATCGCGCGCAACGCTATCTGCATCCGCTGTCGATGCTGCTGATAGACATCGACAAGTTCAAGGAAATAAACGACTCATACGGTCATCTCGCCGGGGACGCGGCCTTGCAGATGGCCGCCACGGTGATCAATGCGATCAGCCGCAAGGGGGATGTCGTCGCCCGCTACGGCGGCGACGAACTCGCGGCGCTGCTGCCCGAGACGCCGATCGAGGAAGCGATGATCCTGGCCGAGCGCATCCGCAAGCAGATCGCCAGCCATCCCCTGCTGACGGATGAGGGCGAAAAACTGCAACTGACGCTGAGTATCGGGGTGGCGACGACCTCGGACAAGATCCTCACTCCGAGGCAGTTGATCGAGGCCGCCGATCGCGCGATGTATCTCGCGAAGACCGGCGGCCGCAATCGTGTCAGGAGAAATGATACCGGCGGCGACGGACTGCCGCTGGCGATGCCGCGCTGAGCGGTTAGCCTACTCGACCGCCAGCAGTTCGATATCGAACACCAGGGTTTCGTTGGGACCGATGTTCGGACCGGCGCCGCGCTCGCCATAGGCGAGATCTGCGGGGATGTACACCTTCCACTTCGATCCTGCCTTCATCAGCGGCAACACTTCGCGCCAGCCGGGGATGACCGCGTTGACCGGGAAGGTCGCCGGCTCGCCGCGACGATGGGAGCTGTCGAACTCGGTGCCGTCGATCAGCGTACCGCGGTAATGGACCCTGACGGTATCGGTATCGGACGGCTGCTTGCCGTTGCCTTCCTGGATGACCTGGTACTGCAATCCGCTGCGGGTTTCGACGACGCCCGCCTTCGAACGATTCTCGGCGAGGAATGCCTGGCCGGCGCGGAGATTGTCACGGGCGCTCATTTCACGTGCCTCCATCTGCTGCATCTGGAAGGCCTGGACCGCGGCCTGCATCGCTTCCATCGACAGGCGCGGCTCGGTGCCGGCCATGACGTCGCGGATTGCCTGGCTCAGCGCGCCGACGTCGATATCGAGACCATCTTCCTTCAGGCTCTGGCCGATCTGGAAGCCCACGGTGTAGCTGAACTTCTCCTTGTCGGTATTCAGGGTCTGCGCCGCGACCAGCGCGGGCCAGACCGTCGTCAGTGCGGCCGTCAGCGCAATGGCTGTGCCGAGTCGTGCGATGCTCATCGGATGTTGCCTTTTGCCGTTGAAATGGACCGGTGCTATGGTAACAAACGTGTATGGCTGTCTGCCACGATATTTCAGCGAATCAAGCCGATACCCGCCGTCCACTTGAAAACCCCGGAGCATTCAATGAGATCATGGAAGGTATTCGGGCTCGCCGCGGCCCTGCTGCTGTCGTCTTTTGGCTACAGTGCCGACGCGGACGCCGACGCGGTCGCCTTCATGTACCACCGTTTCGGTGAATCCGGTTTTCCGAGCACCAACGTCCGCCTCGAACAGTTCGAGGCCCATCTCCAGCACCTGGCCGAGGCCGGCTATACCGTGCGTTCGCTCGAATGGATCGTCGCGCGCCTCGAGGCCGGCGAGCCGATTCCCGACCGCACGGTCGCGATCACGATCGACGACGCCTACCTGTCGATCCATACCGAGGCCTGGCCGCGGCTCAGGGCGCGCGGCTGGCCGTTCACCGTGTTCATCGCGACCGATCCGGTCGATCAGGGGCTCGCCGCTTACATGAACTGGGACCAGGTACGCGAGATGCACGATGCCGGCGTCACCTTCGCGAATCATACGGCGACCCACGACCATCTCGTCCGCCGCGCGGCCGGCGAGAGCGAGCGCGCGTGGCGTGCCCGGGTCAGCGCTGACATCGAGCGGGCGCAGGCCCGCCTGATCGAGCAGCTCGGCTCGGCGCCGATGCTGTTCGCGTATCCGTTCGGGGAGTACGACCGCGCGCTTGCCGACCTCGTCCGCGACCTCGGTTATGTCGCCTTCGGCCAGCATTCCGGCGCGATCGGCGCCCTGTCCGACCGCCGCGCGCTGCCGCGTTTCCCGATGGCCGAGGCCTTTGCCGGGATCGGCGAATTCCGCTCCAAGGCCGCGAGCCGGGCCTTGCCGGTCATCGAATACGAGCCCTGGGATCCGGTCGTCACCGATGCCCGCGCGGCGCCGCGCCTGGTCATGCGCCTGGGCGAGAGCGACGCGCGCCTCGGCGAACTGGCCTGTTTCGCGAGCCGGGTCGGCAAAATACCGGTGGAAGGCGTGGAGGGAGAGACGCGGACCTTCGCGACCCGCGCCCCCGAGCCCTTGCCGCGCGGGCGCAGCCGCTACAATTGCACGGCGCCGTCCCCGGAGGCGGGACGGTTCTACTGGTTCAGTCAGCCCTGGTTGAGGCTATCTGCAGATTGACCGGATGCGCGGCGGAGGCCGTCCTGACGGCGCGCGGCGCCTCACGCAACTGCGCGCGGGCCGCGGTGGTGAGGTCGTTGAAACGGATGATCGCGCGGATCTCGTCGATGTACTCCTGGCCGCGGATCGAATAACGCTCGAGGCCGCCGGCGAGGGCCATGGCGTCGAGTTCCTCGCCGCTCTCGCGCATCGCGGCGCGCATCGCCCGCAGATCCTCATAGGCATGGCCGATGTTCAGGTTGAAGATGTGTGAGCGCACCGACTCGCGCAGGGTGTCGTAGCGACGCACTGCGTAGGTCTCCCCTTCCGGCCGGGACGCCGGCACGATGCCGTTCCCGGGCTGGTAGGTCCATAGCCCGAACAGGTTGTTGCCCTCGCGCGCGAAGCGGGAATCCCCCCAGCCGCTCTCGTTCGCCGCCTGCGCCAGCATCAGCTCGACCGGCACCACATCGACCCGCAGACGCAGGGCCGCGTGCAGCGCGGGATCGCCCGGCTCGCCGTCGAGCTGGTAGTCGCGGGCCATGACGGCGATCCGCTGCCAGGCGGGGTGGTCCTCATCGATTGCTTCACCGCGCGCGAACACGGAGATCGCGGCCTCCAGCGCCTCGCGCTGGCGCAGCACGCGTGCGTTCTCGGCGAGCGCCAGCGGCATCAGCACCTTGAAAAACATGCGCTTCTTGTGCTCGATGTTGCTGGGCCAGGTGAAATCCTCGGGCAGGGGATCGACGGCGATGCGGGGGATCGACGGACCGGGCGCCGGGGGCCAGGCATAATCCAGATCGGCGAACAGCCGGCGGAGTTCACGCGCATCGCGAACCTGAACCTGTTCCAGACGCAGCGGCGACGTCCCCGCCAGCCATGCGCCGGTCTCGAAGTCCAGCAGCGCGTCGATGGCCGGGCGCTGCTGTCCGTAGCCCCAGGCGGCTACTGCAGCGGCCAGCATCAGCGGCGCGCAGAACGCGGCGACTACAGGAAAATAACGGGAAATCCGTGTCATAGCGCGCATTATAGCAAAACGCCCGCCAGCGGTATCAGGAAACACCGAATCCGCCACGCGGCCTTTCGCGAAATTAAATAAAACTATTAAAATACAGACACTTGACGGAATTTCTCGCTAACCGAGCCAGGTCCGCGCATTGCGGAACAGCCGCATCCACGGGCTGTCCTCGCCCCAACCGGGCGGATGCCACGAAAACTGGACGCTGCGGAAGACCCGCTCCGGATGCGGCATCATGATCGTGAAACGGCCGTCTCCGGTCGTGAATGCGGTGAGGGCGCCGGGCGAGCCGTTCGGATTGGCCGGGTAGCGCGCCGCCGGGCGGCCGTCGTGATCGACGTAGCGCAGCGCGGCGAGGCCGGCAGCGCGCAGCGCGTCTTCCCCGTGGCCATGCCGTGGCTCGACGCGGCCCTCGCCGTGCGACACGATAACAGGCAGCCTGGAGCCGGCCATGCCGTCGAAGAACAACGACGGCGAGGGCAGCACCTCGACCATCGAAAGCCGCGCCTCGAACTGCTCCGAGGCATTGCGGACGAAATGCGGCCAGGCCGCGGCGCCGGGGATCAGCTCGCGCAGGTTCGCCATCATCTGGCAGCCGTTGCAGACCCCGAGGCCGAAGCTGTCGGGGCGGGCGAAAAACCCCGCGAAGGCGTCGCGCAGCGCGGGATTGAACAGGATCGACTTGGCCCAGCCCTCGCCGGCGCCGAGGACGTCGCCATAGGAGAAGCCGCCGCAGGCGGCGATGCCGTCGAAGTCGTCGAGGCGACGGCGCCCGCTCGCGAGATCGCTCATATGCACGTCGATCGCGCTGAAGCCGGCGCGGTCGAAGGCGGCGGCCATCTCCTGCTGGCCGTTGACGCCCTGCTCGCGCAGGATCGCGATCCTCGGGCGGGCCCCGCGCAGCAGTTGCGGCGCCACCACCGGCTCGTCGGGATCGAAGGTCAGCGCCGCGTGCAGGCCGCCGTCGGCCTCGTCGAGCAGGCGGTCATATTCCTCGCGGGCGGTCTCCGGGTTGTCGCGCAGCGCCTGCATCCGGTAGCTGGTCTCGGACCAGCGCCTGTGCAGGTCTGCCCGGCGATCGGCCAGCAGCTCGCGGCGGTCGCGGCGGAGGGTGATGCGGTCGTCATCGTTCAGCGTGCCGATGACATGGCTGGCATGGCCGAGACCGGCGCGGCGCAGCCATTCGAGCACGTCGTCGGTATCGCGGTGGCGTACCTGGATCACCGCGCCGAGTTCCTCGCTGAACAGCACGGCGAAGGGGTCGTCGCCGAGGCCGGCGATGTCGATATCGACGCCGATTCGGCCGGCGAAGGCCATTTCGCACAGGGTTGCGTACAGCCCGCCGTCCGAACGGTCGTGGTAGGCGAGCAGCAGGCCCTCCTGGTTCAGCTCCTGTATCGCGCCGAAAAATGCGGCCAGCATCGCCGGGTCGTCGAGATCCGGGGCGTGATGGCCGAGCTGCTTGCAGACCTGCGCCAGCGCCGAGCCACCGAGCCGGTTGCGCCCCTTGCCGAGGTCGATCAGGATCAGGTCGCTGTCGCCGGCGTCGCTGCGCAATTCGGGAGTCAGCGTCATGCGCGCGTCGAGTACCGGCGCGAAGGCGCTGACGATCAGCGACAAGGGGGCGGTCATCTCGCGCGCCTCGTCGCCCTCGCGCCAGCGGGTCTTCATCGACAGCGAATCCTTGCCGACCGGGATCGCGATGCCGAGGGCCGGACACAATTCCAGCGCCACCGCGCGCACGGTGTCGAACAGCGCGGCGTCCTCGCCCGGATGACCGGCAGCCGCCATCCAGTTCGCCGACAGCTTGATGTCGCCGAGGGCGCCGATGCGCGCGGCGGCGATATTGGTCAGCGCCTCGCCGATCGCCATGCGGCCGGACGCCGCCGGGTGCAGCAAGGCGACCGGCGCACGCTCGCCCATCGCCATCGCCTCGCCGCGGTAACCGTCGTAGTCGGCGAGGGTCACGGCGACGTCGGCGACCGGCACCTGCCAGGGGCCGACCATCTGGTCGCGGGCGACGAGGCCGGTGACGCTGCGATCGCCGATCGTGATCAGAAAGGACTTGTCGGCGACCGCCGGCAGTTGCAGCACGCGTTCGGCGGCCTCGCGCAGGGACATGCCGCCGGGATCGAATTCAGAGCGCGCGAAGCTTTGGTGATGGACGTCACGCAGCGTCTTCGGCGCCTTGCCGAACAGCAGCGGCATCGGCATGTCGACCGCGAGGTTGTCGAACAGGCCGTCGCCGACCTTCAGGTGTTCCTCGGCGGTGACCTCGCCGACGATCGCGAACGGACAGCGCTCGCGCTCGCAGATCGCCTGGAAGCGCTCGATGTCCTCCTGCGCGATCGCCAGCACATAGCGCTCCTGGGCCTCGTTGCACCAGATCTGCATCGGCGACATATGCGGGTCGTCCGACGGGATGGTGCGCAACTCGATATTCGCGCCGCGCGCGCTGTCGTGCACCAGTTCGGGCAACGCATTGGAGAGTCCGCCGGCGCCGACGTCGTGGATCGACAGGACCGGATTGTCGTCGCCGAGCTGCCAGCAGCGGTCGATGACCTCCTGGCAACGGCGCTGCATCTCGGGATTGCCGCGCTGCACCGACGCGAAATCGAGCGCCTCGCTGCTGGCCCCGCTGTTCATCGACGACGCGGCGCCGCCGCCGAGGCCGATCAGCAAGGCCGGACCGCCGAGCACGACCAGCTGCGCGGTCGGCGGCAGGTCCAGCTTGGCGACATGGTCGGCGCGGATGTTGCCGAGGCCGCCGGCGATCATGATCGGCTTGTGATAGCCGCGCAACTGGCGACCGCCGGGGCCCGGCACCTGTTCCTCGTAGGTGCGGAAGTATCCGGCCAGGTTCGGACGCCCGAACTCGTTGTTGAACGCGGCGGCGCCGATCGGGCCCTCGAGCATGATCTCCAGCGCGGTGACGATGCGCCCCGGCTTGCCGTGATCGGTCTCCCAGGGTCGCGGCGCGCCGGGGATGCGCAGGTTCGAGACCGAGAAGCCGCACAGACCGGCCTTGGGCCGGGCGCCGCGTCCGGTTGCCCCTTCGTCGCGAATCTCGCCGCCGGCGCCAGTCGCCGCGCCCGGGAACGGCGAGATCGCGGTCGGGTGATTGTGGGTCTCGACCTTGATGTTGATCAGGATGTCTTCGTCGACCCCGCGATACTCGCCGCTCGCGGCATCGGGGAAGAAGCGGCGACCGCGCGAACCGGCGATCACCGCCGCGTTGTCGCGATAGGCGGAATGCAGGCCGTCCGGCGCACGCCGCGCGGTCGTGCGAACCATCCCGAACAGGCTCTGCTCCTGGGCGTGGCCGTCGATGATCCAGTCGGCGTTGAAGATCTTGTGGCGGCAATGCTCGGAATTGGCCTGCGCGAACATCATCAACTCGACGTCGGTCGGATTGCGGCCGAGGCCGGTGAAGCTCTCCAGCAGGTAATCGATCTCGTCCGCGCTGAGTGCGAGACCGAGTTCGGCGTCGATCGCGACCAGCGCGTCGCGGCCGCCGGTCAGCACATCCACCACGCGCAGCGGTTGCGGCTTGGCCTGGCGGAACAGGCCTTCCGCCTCCTCCGCCGCATGGAGCACGGTCTCGGTCATGCGGTCATGCAACAACGGCGTGATCAGCGCCAGCTCGTCCGCGCCGAAGGCGCCGCCGTCGGCGCGGGCGATCGTCCAGGCAACACCGCGCTCGATGCGGCGCACCGCGTCGAGTCCGCAGATATGCGCGATATCGGTCGCCTTGCTCGCCCACGGCGAGATCGTGCCGATGCGCGGCACCACCAGCAAGCCTTGCCCCGCGATCGCGGGAGGCGCGTCCGCCGGCCCATAACGCAGCAGACGCTCGAGCACCGCGTGCTCATCGGGGCCGAGCGTGCGCTCGACATCGACGAAATGCACCCATGCGGACGCGATTGCCCCGACCGCCGGCACCCGCTCCCGCAGGGCGCCGGCCAGCTTGTCGAGGCGAAAACGGGAGTGCGCAGGTCCGCCGTTCAGACGGAGCATGAGAGGTCGCGATGCATCATTCGGTGGTCCCCGGGAGGGCGGCCCGGGTCATGCGTCCAGCGGGACGCCGAGTCGCCTGGCGACGGCCTGGTAGGCCTCGACGACGCCGCCGAGCCCCTGGCGGAAGCGGTCCTTGTCGAGCTTTTCACGGGTCTCCGCGTCCCACAGGCGGCAGCCGTCGGCGGTGAACTCGTCGCCGAGCAGCACCTCGCCGTGGTGACGACCGAACTCGAGCTTGTAATCGACGAGCAGGATGCCGACGTTCAGGAACAGTTGCTTCAGCACGTCGTTGACCTCGAAGGTCAGGCGCTTCATCGTCGCGATCTCGTCGTCGGTCGCCCAGCCGAAGGAACGGATGTGGTATTCATTGACCATCGGGTCGTGGAGTTCGTCGTTCTTGAGGAAGAATTCGAAGGTCGGCGGATCGAGGTCCAAGTTCTCCGCGACGCCGAGCCGCTTGCAGATGCTCCCGGCGGTGATGTTGCGCACCACGCACTCGACCGGGATCATGTCGAGGCGCTTGACCAGCGAGTCGGTGTCGGACAGCAGGCGGACGAAATGGGTCGGAATGCCGGCCTTCTCGATCTCCTGCATGATGAAGGCATTGGTGCGATTGTTGACGGCGCCCTTGTGGGCGAGCTTCTCGATCTTGCGGCCGTCGAACGCCGAGGTGTCGTCGCGAAACCGCAGCACCAGCAGATCGGGATCCGCGGTGGTGTATACCGACTTCGCCTTGCCTGAATACAGTTCCTGTTCGACTTGCATGACTCCCCCGCTCGAACCTTCTCGTTACCGGTTGATATTGTGCGCCCCGGGCACCCTCGCGCGCCAGCAGGCTGCTGGCCCGGCGGGGTCAGAGTCGTTTGATCGAGATTGCATCAGTCGGATTTGATGATCCCGGTGATCAAACGACTCTGACCCCATTGATCCGCTTGGTCTCGCTGCGCAGCCTCCTAGCGGCCCTGCCTCAAGCTCGGCGGCTTTTCGATGTCGTCGTCGATCCCGTCCGTCATCCCGGCGCGCGCGGCCGGGATCTCCATCGCCCGCGACGCGACCGGGGTATCGAGACCGGCCGGGATCGTCAGCGGCGGCCCGTCGACGCTGTCGCGATAGCGGGTATCGGGCTTGCTCGCGCAGGCCGCCAGCATCACCAGGCATCCCACCGCCAGCGCCACGGGCGCCGTCCAGCGTGGAATCACAGCGCCCCTCCTTCCCTGAGCGCGCGCCTTACCGTGTCGCGATACCGCAGCGACAGCGGCGTCAGCGGCAGGCGTATGCCGGCCGGAATCAGTCCCATCTCGTACAGCGCCCATTTTACCGGTATCGGATTCGATTCGACGAACAGGTCACGGTGCAGCGCCGCGAGTCGGCTGTCGATCGCCGCGGCCTGCTCGCGATCCCCGGCAAGCGCCGCGTCGCACAGGCTGCGCATCGCCGCCGGCACGACATTGGCCGTCACCGAGATCACGCCCTTGCCGCCCGCCAGCATGAATTCACGGCCGGTGGCGTCATCGCCGCTGAAGAAATCCAGGCGATCGCCGCAGCCGTCGAGCAGGGCGGAAAGTCGCCCAAGGTCCCCGGTCGCCTCCTTGAGGCCGACGATATTGGGGACGAGGGACAGCCGTTCGACGGTCTCCGGCAGCAGGTCGCAGGCAGTCCGGCCAGGGACATTGTACAGGATCTGGGGGATCGGGACGGCGTCGGCGACGGCCTTGTGATGCAGATACAGGCCTTCCTGGGTCGGCTTGTTGTAGTACGGGGTAACCAGCAGGCAGGCGTCGGCGCCGCCCTCCATCGCACAGCGTGTCAGGTCGATCGCCTCGCGGGTCGAGTTCGCGCCGGTGCCGGCAATCACCGGAATGCGTCCGCGGACCATGTCGACGATCCGGCGAATCACCTCGCAATGCTCGGCCTCGTTGAGCGTTGCCGATTCCCCGGTGGTGCCGACGGCGACGAGCGCATTGGTGCCGTTTTCGATGTGGAATTCGACCAGCCTGCCCAATGCATCGAAATCCAGCGACCCGTCTTCCGCCATCGGGGTCACCAGGGCGACCATGCTGCCGCGGAACATTGATTTCTCCACTTCCGGTTGGACCCCCATATTACTTTCCGCCTGTCGCGATGACAATTGGCGCATCCCTCATTCGCGGCTATGATGGCCGTGCCGGGGCGTTCAGGAATCGCACGCGACATCAGGAGGGTCCGGGCCGGTGATGTCTTTTCAGGAGCCGCCGAGACAGGATGTCTCGGCGGCAGCCTCCAGGGATGGGTTCATGGCGGTCCTGAAAAGACATCACCGGCCCGGACCCTGATCCCGCTGCACTGAATATTCCTGAACGCCCCGGCACGGCCATCATCGCTGCGAAACGGAGGAAGAGACCCGCATGGCAAAGATCGCGCTCGACAAGCCCGTCCCCGATTTCGAGGCCGCCGCGACCGGCGACAAGACCATCCGCCTGTCGGACCTGCGGGGCAAGCACGTCGTCCTGTATTTCTATCCGAAGGACAACACCCCGGGCTGCACCCTCGAGGGACAGGACTTCCGCGACCGCCATGCCGCGTTCAAACGCGCGAAGACCGTGATCCTCGGCGTGTCGCGCGACAGCGTCCGCTCGCATGAATCGTTCTGCGAAAAGCAGGGCTTCCCGTTCGACCTGCTGTCGGACGACGACGAGAAGCTGTGCAAGTTGTTCGACGTGATCCGGATGAAGAACATGTACGGCAAGCAGGTGCGCGGCATCGAGCGCAGCACCTTTCTGATCGATGCCGATGGCGTCCTGCGCCGCGAATGGCGCAAGGTCAAGGTCGAGGGACACGCCGACGAGGTGCTGGAGGCGGTCAAGGCCCTTTGACTTCGGGCGCGGCGGGATCGGGAGGCGCCGCCGCTTCCTCTTCCAGCGCGCGCGGCCAGGCATTGATCACCGCCTTGACCAGCGTCGCCAGCGGGATCGCGAAGAAAACGCCCCAGAAGCCCCAGATGCCGCCGAACACCAGCACCGCAATGATGATCGCGACCGGGTGCAGGTTGACCGCCTCGGAAAACAGCATCGGCACCAGCACGTTCGCATCGAGGGCCTGGATGATCGCATAGGCGATCATGACCCAGGCGAGTTCCTCGCCCCAGCCCCACTGGAAATAGGCGATGATCGCGATCGGGAAAGTGACGACGATCGCCCCGACGTAGGGGATGATCACCGACAGACCGACCAGGGCGCCGAGCAACATCGCGAAATTGAGGCCGAGCAGCGCAAACACGAGATACGAGACCGCGCCGACGATCAGGATCTCGACGAATTTGCCGCGCACGTAATTGCCTATCTGCTGCTCCATCTCCTGCCAGACCCGCGTCGCCAGGCCGCGCTCGCGCGGCATGTAGCCGGCGATCCAGTCGATGATCAGCCGCTTGTCCTTGAGGAAGAAAAAGACCAGCACCGGCAGCAGCACCAGGTAGACGATCAGCGTGACCGCGCTGGTGATGGTCGCGACCGACAGCGAGACGAGGTTCTGGCCGATGGTGCCGACCGAGGCCCGGATCTGCTGCATGATCTCCTGGATCTGCGCCTCGGAGACGAAGTTCGGATACTGCTCAGGCAGGCGCAGCAGCAACTGCTGGCCGCGCGCGATCATGCTCGGCAGCAGCTGCACCAGTTCGGTCAGCTGGGTCGTCAGCAGCGGCAGCAGACCGAGCAGCAGGAAGGTCAGGAAGGCGAGGAACGGCAGGAACACCATCATGACCGCGGCAAATCTCGGCACGCCGCGCCTTTCCAGCATGCCGGCGAGCCCTTCGAGCAGATAGGCGACGACGATGCTCGCGAGCACCGGCATCAGCATATTGCCCATGAAGATTACGATCGCGAAGCCGGCCAGCAGCAGCACGCCGAGGATCACGCCCTCGGGATCGGAGAAGTACTTGCGGACCCAGCGACGCAGGATGTTGTTCACGCCTGCGCCCCCTGCCCGGGATAAGGCCCCGCGGAACCGAAATGCGTAAAAAGCACGATCATCACCATGCCACCGTCGAATTCTGATCGATGGTATGCAG
The DNA here is from genome assembly GCA_050486285.1 of Chromatiales bacterium. Classification (GTDB taxonomy): domain Bacteria; phylum Pseudomonadota; class Gammaproteobacteria; order SZUA-140; family SZUA-140; genus JAITWN01. The sequence goes on along the minus strand of JBJHCZ010000010.1, from coordinate 14,042 downwards.
TCTGCGCTTTCAATACAAGTTCGGTCGGTGAATCGCGCACTTGCGCCTGCGCAAAGGCGCAAAAAAAAAACCGGGCTCAGGCCCGGTTTTTTTCGTCACTCGGCGCGCTGTTGCGCCCCGGCCGCGGCCGGTTCGGGACGACTCACCAGTTCGACGTAGGCCATCGGCGCGCTGTCGCCGGGACGGAAGCCGCACTTGAGGATACGCAGGTAGCCGCCGGGACGGTCGCGATAACGCGGGCCGAGTTCATCGAACAGCTTGGTCACGGCAGCGCGATCGCGGATGCGGTCGAAGGCCGTCCGGCGCCTGCTCGCGCCGTCGTTCTTCGCCATCGTGATCAGCGGCTCGACGACGCGCCGCAGTTCCTTGGCCTTCGGCAGGGTCGTGCGAATGATCTCGTGCTGCACCAGGGAAACCGCCATATTGCGGTACATCGCCTTGCGATGACTGCTGGTGCGACTCAGTTTTCTGCCACTCTTGCGATGACGCATCGTTGTGCTCCGGATTGCCCGCGGCTGGCGGGGAAGGCGACCTAGACGGACGCCACTTCCTGTTCGTTTTCCCTGTCCCTGCTCTTGAGGCCGGCCGGCGGCCAGTTCTCGAGGCGCAGCCCGAGCGACAGACCGTGGGAGGCAAGGACGTCCTTGATCTCGGTCAGCGACTTCTTGCCGAGGTTCGGCGTCTTCAGCAGCTCGACCTCGGTGCGCTGGATCAGGTCGCCGATGTAATAGATATTCTCGGCCTTGAGGCAGTTCGCGGAACGCACCGTCAGCTCGAGATCGTCGACCGGACGCAGCAGGATCGGATCGATCTCCTCGGGCAAGGCGACCGGCTCTTCCTGCTCCGGGCTCTCGAGATCGATGAACACCGTCAGCTGGTTCTTGAGGATGCGCGCGGCGCGACGGATCGTCTCCTCAGGGTCGACGCTGCCGTCGGTCTCGAGGTCGATGATCAGCTTGTCGAGGTCGGTGCGCTGCTCGACGCGGGCGGTGTCGACGACGTAGCTGACCCTGCGCACGGGGCTGAACGAGGCATCGAGTTGCAGTCGGCCGATCGGTCGGCTGGCGGCGCCCTCGGTGATCTCGCTGCGGATCGAGGCGGGCTGATAACCGCGGCCGCGCTCGATCTTCAGCGTCATGCTGAGCTCTCCGACCTCGGTGAGGTGGGCGATGACGTGATCGGGATTGATGATCTCGACGTCGCTGACCAGCTCGATGTCGCGCGCGAGCACGGCGCCCTTGCCCTTCTTCTTCAGGGTCAGCGTCGCTTCCTCGCGGCCGTCCATGCGGATCGCAATGCCCTTGACGTTGAGCAGGATGTCGATGACATCCTCCTGCACGCCTTCGATCGTCGTGTACTCATGCAGCACGCCGTCGATCTCGACCTCGGTCACGGCGACGCCCGGCATCGACGACAGCATGATGCGGCGCAGGCTGTTGCCCAGGGTATGGCCGAAGCCGCGCTCGAGCGGCTCCAGCGTAATCCTCGCGTGGCGCTCGTTGATCACCTGAACGTCTACCACGCGGGGCTTCAGAAACTCGGTGGCTGAGCTCTTCATCCAGTGGCTCTCCTAAGAAAATGTTTTCAAGCAGCAAACCACCCGCAACGGGGGCTTACTTCGAATAAAGCTCGACGATCAGGTGCTCGTTGATCTCGGCCGGCAGATCGGAGCGCTCCGGCGCTCCCTTGAACACCGCCTGCAACTTGTCGGCATCGACATCGATCCACTCGCAGCCGCCCTGCTGCTGCGAGAACTGCATCGAGGCCTGGATGCGCAGTTGCTTGCCTGCGTCACCGGTCACGGCGATGACATCGTTCGCCTGGACCTGGTAGCTCGGGATGTTGACCTTCCTGCCGTTGACGGTGACCGCGTTATGGCGGACGAGCTGGCGCGACTCCGAACGCGAGGCGCCGACGCCCATGCGGTACAGCACGTTGTCGAGACGGCTCTCGAGCAACTGCAGCAGGTTCTCGCCGCTCGAACCCTTGCGACGCGAGGCCTCCTGGTAATAACGGCGGAACTGCTTCTCGAGCACGCCGTAGATGCGGCGCACCTTCTGCTTCTCGCGCAGCTGCACCGCGTAGTCGGTCAGGCGCGTACGCCGCTTGCCGTGCTGGCCCGGGGGGAAACCGCGCTTCTCGATCGCGCACTTGGCGCTGAAGCATTTCTCACCCTTGAGGAAGAGTTTCTCTCCCTGGCGGCGACACAGTCGGCACTTCGCATCGGTATATTTAGCCACGCTCTAACCTCTGTTCAAACACGTCTTTTCTTCGGGGGACGGCAGCCGTTGTGCGGGATCGGCGTCACGTCGGAGATGCTGCTGATCTTGAAACCGGCGACATGCAGCGCGCGCACCGCGGAATCACGGCCCGGACCCGGGCCCTTGACCAGCACCTCGACGTTCTTCATGCCGAATTCCTTCACCTTCTCGCTGGCCTTCTCGGCGGCGACCTGGGCGGCGAACGGGGTGCTCTTGCGCGATCCCCTGAAACCGGAGCCGCCGGCCGATGCCCACGCCAGGGTGTTGCCCTGCATGTCGGTGATCGTCACGATGGTGTTATTGAACGACGCATGGACGTGAGCCACGCCATCGACGACGTTCTTCTTGATCTTCTTGCGGGTCCTGGTCGTACCCTTTGCCATGTTCTGTCTACCCTTTGCTGAACTTCAGGACAGCTTATTTCCGGATCATCTTGCGCGGGCCCTTGCGGGTCCGGGCGTTGGTCTTGGTGCGCTGGCCGTGGACCGGCAGACCGCGGCGGTGGCGAATACCGCGATAGCAGCCGAGGTCCATCAGACGCTTGATGTTCATCGAGATCTCGCGGCGCAGGTCGCCCTCGACCTTGATCTTGGCGATCTCCGCGCGCAGCGTCTCGAGTTCGCCTTCGGTCAGTTCCTTGATCTTGACCGCCGGATCGATGTTCGACGCGATGCAGATCTCACGCGCGCGCGTCGGCCCGATGCCGTAGATCGCGCGCAGGGCGACCCCCGCGTGCTTGTTGACCGGAATATTGATGCCTGCGATACGCGCCATTAACCCGCTCCCGTCGCCCTTCCGGGCCTTGCTGTTCGCCTGATCCCGCCGTTCGCGGGGCCGTTTACGTTGGCCTCGCGAAAACGAGCAATTTTATGCCTGATTGAGTGACAAATCAATACGCTGGAACCGTGACCCGGTCCGCCGCCACTCAGCCCTGGCGCTGCTTGTGCCTGGCATCCTTGCAGATGATGCGCACTACGCCGTTACGGCGTATCACCTTGCAATTACGGCAGATTTTCTTGACCGATGCCTGTACTTTCATGTCCTGTCCACCCTGATTTGCTCGCTGCCCGGGGCAGCCGCCCGATTATGTGCCGGTCTCCGGCTCAGCGCAGCAGGCCGGAACGCCCGCCGCCCTTCAGATTCGCCTTCTTCAGCAGGCTGTCGTACTGGTGGGAGGTCAGGTGCGCCTGGATGTGCGCCATGACGTCCATCACCACGATCACGATGATCAACAGGGAGGTGCCGCCGAAATAGAACGGCACGTTCCAGTTGATGATCAGAAACTCCGGCAGCAGACAGACCGCCGTGATGTACAACGATCCCACCAGCGTCAGCCGCGTCATCACGCCGTCGACGTAGCGCGCGGTCTGGTCGCCCGGCCGGATCCCGGGGATGAAGGCCCCGGACTTCTTCAGGTTCTCCGCTGTGTCGTTCGGGTTGAACTGCAACGCGGTGTAGAAGAAACAAAAGAAGATGATCGCCACCGCGAACAGGATCACGTAGATCGGCTGTCCCGGCGACAACGTCCCCGCGATGTTCTGCAGCCAGCCCATGCCCTCGGTATTCCCGAACCAGCTCGCGATCGTCGCCGGAAACAGGATGATCGAGGACGCAAAAATCGGCGGGATCACGCCCGCCATGTTCAGCTTCAGCGGCAGGTGGCTGGACTGCCCGGCGATGATCCGCCGACCCTGCTGCCGCTTCGCGTAATTGACCGGTATCCGGCGCTGGCCCTTCTCGACAAAGACGACGAACGCGGTCACCGCGATCGCCATCATCAGGAAGAACATCACCGTGAACGCATGCAGCTCACCGGTGCGCGCCAGCTCCAGCGTCCCGCCGATCGCCGACGGCAGGCCGACGACGATACCGGCGAAGATGATGATCGAGATGCCGTTGCCGACCCCGCGCTCGGTCACCTGTTCACCGAGCCACATCAGGAAGATCGTACCGGTCACCAGCGTCGTCGTCGCGAGTATCCTGAACGTCCAGCCCGGATCGATGACGACCGGGAAGGCGCCGATGCGCTGGCTCTCGATCGCGATCGTGATGCCGAGCGCCTGGAACGTCGCCAGGCCGACGGTCAGATAGCGCGTGTACTGCGTGATCTTGCGCCGGCCGGACTCGCCTTCCTTCTTCAACTGCTCGAGCGTCGGCGATACCGCGGTCAGCAGCTGCATGATGATCGCCGCCGAGATGTACGGCATGACCCCGAGCGCGAGCACCGAAAAGCGGCCGAGCGCGCCGCCCGAGAACATGTCGAACATGTCGATGATCGTGCCGCGCTGCTGGTCGAACAGCGACGCCAGCGCGACCGGATCGACGCCCGGCACCGGCACATAGGCGCCGATGCGGAACACCAGCAGCGCGCCGAGCACGAACAGCAGGCGCCGGCGCAGCTCGGTCAGGCCCGTCAGGCCGCCCAGCCCGCCGCCCGCCGATGACCGGGTGGCAGCCACTTATTCCTCGATCTTGCCGCCCGCGGCCTCGATCGCCGCGCGGGCGCCCCGGGTCACCCCGATGCCGCGCAGCGAAACCGGTCCGCCGAGTTCTCCGGAGGCGATCACCTTGACGCGATCGATCGCGCTCGAGATCACGCCGGCCTTGCGCAGGGCCTCGAGGTCGATGACCTCGGCCTTGACCTTCGCCAGCTCGTGCAGACGCACCTCGGCGACCCGGCGCGCGGTGCGCGACGTGAAGCCGACCTTCGGCAGGCGGCGCTGGAGCGGCATCTGGCCGCCCTCGAAGCCGACCTTGTGATAACCGCCGGAGCGCGCATGCTGGCCCTTGTGGCCCTTGCCGCTGGTCTTGCCGAGTCCGGAGCCGATGCCCCGGCCAAGGCGCTTGCCGGCGGGCTTCGATCCCGCCGCAGGCTTGAGCTCGTTCAGGCGCGTCATCCCAGTTCCTCGCACTTCACCATGTAGGAAATCTTGTTGATCATGCCGCGCGTGCACGGGGTGTCCTCGACCGTGACGCTGTGGTGCAGGCGGCGCAGACCGAGACCGCTGGCGCAGGCCTTGTGGGTCTTCAGGCGTCCGTGCAGGCTGCGCACCAGCGTGACCTTCAGCTGTTTCGTCTTCGCCTGGCTCATCCCGTGATCTCCTCGACCGTCTTGCCGCGCTTCATTGCGACGCTCTCGGGGCTCTGCATTTCGGTCAGGCCCTTGATCGTCGCGCGCACGACATTGACCGGATTCGAGGTCGAACCGATGCACTTCGCGAGCACGTCGTGCACGCCGAGCACCTCGAACACCGCGCGCATCGCGCCGCCGGCGATGATGCCGGTACCCTGCGAGGCCGGCTGCATGAACACCTTCGCGGCGCCGTGCGAGGACATGATCGGGTACTGCAGGGTGCCGCCGTTCAGGTTGATGCTGCGCATGTTGCGGCGCGCGTTCTCCATCGCCTTCTGGATCGCGGCCGGCACTTCGCGCGCCTTGCCGCTGCCGAAGCCGACCTTGCCCTTGCCGTCACCGACGACGGTCAGCGCCGAAAAACCGAACTGGCGGCCGCCCTTGACGACCTTGGCCACGCGTCGTACGGCGACCAGCTTCTCCTGGAACTCGTCGCTGCTCTCGCCTGCTTCAAATCTCGCCATGATCTCGTCCTTCTAGAATTCCAGACCGTGCTCGCGTGCCGCGTCGGCGAGCGCCTTGATGCGGCCGTGATACCTGTAGCCGGCACGGTCGAAAGACACTTTCGACAGGCCTGCCGCCTTCGCCCGCTCGGCGATCATCCGACCGACCACCGCGGCCGCGCTGATGTTGCCGCTATAGCCAGACAACGCCGACTTGACGCCGGCATCGAGCGTCGATGCGCTGGCCAGCACCGAGACCCCGTCCGGCGCGATGACCTGGGCGTAGATATGGCGCGGCGTGCGATGCACGGTCAGGCGATGAGACGCCAGTTCCCTGATCTTTGCGCGCGTCCGGCGCGCGCGGCGCAGACGTGACTGTTTCTTGTCCTGCTTCATGACCCGTCCTTATTTCTTCTTGGCTTCCTTCCGCACCACGACCTCATCGGAGTAGCGCACGCCCTTGCCCTTGTACGGCTCCGGGGGGCGCCAGGCGCGGATTTCCGCCGATACCTGTCCCACCTTCTGCTTGTCGATGCCGCGCACGACGATTTCCGTCTGGGTCGGCGTCTCGATGACGATGCCCTCGGGCACCGGGTAGTTCACCGGGTGGGAGAACCCGAGCGTCAGGTTCAGGACCTTGCCCTGGACCTGCGCGCGGTAACCGACGCCGACCAGGTTCAGCTTCTTTTCGAAGCCCTGGCTGACGCCCGTCACCATGTTGTTGATCAGGGCCCGGGTCGTACCGGCCATCGCGTGGGCGGCGATGCCCTCGCTGACCTGACGCACGCGGATCTCGCCGTCCTCCGTGGTGACCTCGACGGCGACGTCGAGCGGACGGCGAAGCTCGCCCTTCGATCCCTTGATCGCGATGACGCCGTTGTCGATGGCGACGCTGACGCCCGCGGGCACTGTTACCGGTTTGTTAGCGATTCTGGACATGATTCTTCACGATACGAAGCAAATGACTTCCCCGCCATGACCGGCGCTGCGGGCAGCGCGATCGGTCATCAGGCCGGCGGAAGTACTGACAATGGCGATACCCAGTCCGCCCATGACCTTCGGCAGATCGTCGCGGGTCCGGTAGGCACGCAGGCCCGGGCGGCTGACGCGGCGCAGCTCGTTGATCACCGGCTTGCCCTCGAAATACTTCAGCGTGATCGTCAGCATGCCCTTGCCGTCTTCGTCAGCGACCGCGAAATCGGTGATGTAGCCTTCCTGCTTGAGGACGGCCGCAATCGCCGCCTTCTGCTTTGACGAAGGCATCGTCACTGTGGTTCTTTCGTTCATCTGCGCGTTGCGGATGCGCGTCAGCATATCCGCGATGGGGTCAGTCATGCTCATGATACGTTCGCCGTCCTGTGTTCTCTGTGCTGTCGGGGTCGCCGGCCGGCGCTCACCAGCTCGCCTTGACGAGGCCGGGGACATCGCCGCGCATCGCCGCCTCGCGCAGCTTGTTGCGGGCGAGGCCGAACTTGCGGTAATAACCATGCGGCCGGCCGCTGAGGCGGCAACGGTTACGCATCCGCGACGGGCTGGCGTCACGCGGCATCGCGTGGAACTTGCGCCAGGCCTCCTCGCGCTCCTCCGGGCTGAGATCCTGCTTGCGCAGCAGTTCCTTCAGTTCGCGGCGCTTTGCCGCGTACTTCTTCACCGTGCGCAGTCGCTTGACTTCCCGGTTGACCATCGATGTCTTTGCCATGTTCCTGCCTCAGTTCCTGAACGGGAAGTTGAACGCGGCCAGCAGCGCGCGCGCTTCCTCGTCATTGGTGGCGGTCGTGGTGATCGTGATATCCATGCCCCTGAGCGCGTCGATCTTGTCGTACTCGATCTCGGGGAAGATGATCTGTTCCTTGACGCCCATCGAGTAATTGCCGCGTCCGTCGAACGAACGCGCGTTCAGTCCGCGAAAGTCGCGGATGCGCGGAATCGACACGCTGATCAGGCGATCGAGAAACTCGTACATGCGCTCGCGCCGCAGCGTGACCTTGCAGCCGATGGGCCAGTCCTCGCGGATCTTGAATCCCGCGATCGACTTGCGCGCCATCGTCACCACCGGCTTCTGGCCGCTGATCTTCTGCATGTCGCTCACCGCGTGCTCGATCACCTTCTTGTCGGCGACCGCCTCGCCCACGCCCATGTTCAGCGTGATCTTGGTGATCCGCGGAACCTGCATGACGCTGCCGTACTTGAAGCGCTCGAGCAGCTGCGGCGCGACGGTGTCCCTGTAATATTCCTTGAGCCTGGCCATAACCCTATTCCATCCTGCCGTCAGGCATCGACGACTTCGTTGTTCGACTTGAAGTAACGCACCTTGCGACCGTCCTCGAGGGTACGGAAACCGACGCGATCCGGCTTCTTGCTCACCGGATTGAAATGCATCACGTTCGAGGCGTCTATCGGCGCCTCCTTCTCGACGATGCCGCCGGCCACGCCGCGGTTCGGATTCGGCTTGGTGTGGCGCCGAATCATATTGATGTTCTGCACGATGAGCCGGCCGTCTTCCAGCACCCGGGTCACCATGCCGCGCTTGCCCTTGTCCCTGCCGGCAATGACGATGACATCGTCGTTTTTCTTGATCTTGCGCATGCTCGAAACCTCGTAACCCGCCGCCTCAGAGCACTTCCGGGGCGAGCGAAATGATCTTCATGAAACGCTCGGTACGCAGCTCGCGCGTGACCGGCCCGAAGATGCGGGTGCCGATCGGCTGCTTTTGATTGTTGAGCAGCACCGCGGCATTGGTGTCGAAGCGGATCACCGAGCCGTCGGGACGGCGGATGCCCTTGCGCGTGCGCACGACGACCGCGTCGTAAACCTCGCCCTTCTTGACCTTGCCGCGCGGGATCGCATCCTTGATGCTGACCTTGATGATGTCGCCGATCCCCGCGTATCTGCGCTTGGACCCGCCCAGCACCTTGATGCACATCAGTTCGCGCGCACCGCTGTTGTCCGCCACGTCGAGCCTTGTCTGCATCTGAATCATTGCAATATCTCCATCGATCCCGTCTGGGATGTCAGACTTCCTCGCCGCGCTCGACGATCTTCACCAGGCGCCAGGCCTTGGTCTTCGAGATCGGGCGTGACTGGACGATCATCACGGTGTCGCCCTCGCGGCACTCGTTGTTCTCGTCGTGCGCGTGCAGCTTGGTCGAGCGGCGCACGTACTTGCGATACAGCGGGTGAGGCACCTTGCGCTCGACCAGCACCGTGATGGTCTTGTCCATCTTGCTGCTGACGACGCGGCCGGTCACATTCCGGACTGTCTTCTCGGCCTGCTCGGTCATGACGCCTCACTCTTGCTCTGCTCATTCATTACGGTGCGGATGCGCGCGATGTCGCGCCGCACTTCCTTCACCCGGTGGTTCTGGCTCAACTGTCCCGAACCCTTCTGCATGCGCAGGTTGAACTGCTCGCGCAGCAGGTCGATGAGTTCCCGTTTCAGGTCCGGAGCCGTCTTGCTCCGCAGGTCTTTCGCGCTGGTCATAATATGGTCCGTGCCACGAATGTCGTCCTCACCGGCAGCTTCGCGGCCGCCAGCTTGAAGGCCTCGCGCGCCACCGACTCCGGCACGCCGGCCATCTCGTAGAGCACGCGGCCGGGTTGCGTCAGCGCGACCCAGTACTCGACATTGCCCTTGCCCTTGCCCATGCGGACCTCGACCGGCTTCTTGGTCACCGGCTTGTCCGGGAACACGCGAATCCAGACCTTGCCGCCGCGCTTGACATGGCGGGTCATCGCGCGGCGCGCGGCCTCGATCTGGCGCGCGGTGATGCGGCCGCGATCGACGGTCTTGAGTCCGTACTCGCCGAAGCTGACCTTCTCGCCGCTGGTCGCGTTCCCGCGATTGCGGCCCTTGTGCATCTTGCGATACTTGGTTTTCTTTGGTTGAAGCATTGCGGTTCCCCGTTACCTTCAGACGGTCTCGGCCTTGTCGTCGCCGACGCCGTCGGACCCCTGCTGACCGCGCTCGAAGACCTCGCCCTTGAACACCCACACCTTGACCCCGATCACGCCGGACGGGGTATTGGCCTCGGCGAAGCCGTAGTCGATGTCTGCGCGCAGCGTATGCAGCGGCACGCGGCCTTCGCGGTACCACTCGCTGCGCGCGATCTCGGCGCCGTTCAGGCGTCCGGCGACATTGACGCGGATGCCCTGGGCGCCGAGGCGCATGGTGTTGGTCACCGCCCGCTTCATCGCGCGGCGGAACATGATACGGCGCTCGATCTGCTGCGCAATGCTCTCCGCGACCAGCTGGGCGTCAAGCTCGGGCTTGCGGATCTCCTCGATATTGATCTTGACCGGGATCTTCATCATTGCGGCGACCTGGGCGCGCAGCGCCTCGATATCCTCGCCCTTCTTGCCGATGACCATGCCGGGACGCGCGGTGTGAATCGTGATCTGGGCGGTACGCGCCGGGCGCTCGATCTGGATGCGGCTCACCGACGCCTGCGACAGCTTCTTGCGCAGGAATTCACGCACGCGGATATCGGTCAACAGATAATCCGCGTAGTCCTTCGTGTCCGCATACCACTTCGAGGTCCAGTCCTTGACGATGCCAAGGCGGATGCCTGTCGGATGTACTTTCTGGCCCATATCGCTGCGTTCCCGTCTACTTGTCGCTGACCGCGATCGTGATGTGGCTGGTCCTTTTCAGGATCCTGTTCATGCGGCCGCGCGCGCGCGGCATCGAGCGCTTGTACGTCGGGCCTTCGTCGACCTGGATCCGCGTCACCTTCAGTTCATCGATGTCGGCGCCGTCGTTGTGCTCGGCGTTGGCGATCGCCGACTCGAGCAGCTTCCTGATCATTGCGGCGGCCTTCTTCGGGCTGAACGACAGCACGTTAAGCGCGCGGTCCACGGGCAGGCCGCGGATCTGATCGGCAACCAGCCGGCACTTCTGCGCCGATATCATCGCGAACCTGCGTCTGGCGAATGTTTCCATGATGTCTGCCTGCTCTCTCGCCGTTATTTCGTCTTGCGATCCGCCACGTGGCCCTTGAAGGTGCGCGTAGCGGCGAATTCGCCGAGCTTGTGCCCGACCATGTTCTCGGAAACCAGCACCGGCACGTGCTGACGGCCGTTGTGCACCGCGATGGTCAGACCGACCATGTCGGGCAGGATCATCGAACGTCTCGACCAGGTCTTGATCGGCCGCTTGCTGTTCTCGGCAACCGCCTGGTCGACCTTCTTGATCAGATGGTGATCGACGAACGGACCCTTCTTGACTGAACGTGGCATCTTCCCGTTATCCCTGAATCAGCAGGCCTGAATCACTTGGCCTTGCGTTTACGTACGATCATCTTGCCGGTGCGCTTGTTGCTCCGGGTCTTGTAGCCCTTGGTCGGCGTACCCCATGGCGACACCGGGTGGCGTCCGCCCGAGGTCCTGCCCTCGCCGCCGCCATGCGGGTGATCGACCGGGTTCATCGCGACGCCGCGCACGGTCGGGCGAATGCCGCGCCAGCGTGCCGCACCGGCCTTGCCGAGCGAACGCAGCGCGTGCTCGGAATTGCCGACCTCACCGAGGGTGGCGCGGCACTCGACCAGCACCCTGCGCATCTCGCCGGAGCGCAGGCGCACGATCGCATAGGTGCCTTCGCGCGCGACCAGCTGGGCGGACGCCCCGGCGCTGCGCGCCAGCTGCGCGCCCTTGCCGGACTTGATCTCGATGCAGTGGATCTGGCTGCCGACCGGGATGTTACGGATCGGCAGACAGTTGCCCTGACGGATCGGCGCCTCGGGGCCGGACATCAGCACGTCGCCGGCCGCCACGCCCTTCGGCGCGATGATGTAGCGGCGCTCGCCGTCGGCATACAACAGCAGTGCAATGTTCGCGCTGCGATTAGGATCGTATTCCAGGCGCTCGACGCGCGCCTCGATGCCGTCCTTGTTGCGCCGGAAATCGATCACGCGATAGTGCTGCTTGTGACCGCCGCCGATATGGCGCACGGTAATGCGGCCCATATTGTTGCGGCCGCTGCCGCGCTTCTTCGTCTCGACCAGCGCCTGGTGCGGCGCGCCCTTGTGAAGATCGGGATTGACGACCTTCTCCAGGAAGCGGCGTCCTGCGGACGTGGGTTTTGTCTTGACTATCGCCATGATGCTGCCAACTCTTTGTCGTTGTCCCTTACTGCTGTCCCATGAAGTCGATGTCGAAACCCGGCTTCAGCGCTACGTAGGCCTTGCGGAAGTCCGAGCGGCGACCGGCGCCGGCTGCGGACCGCTTGGTCTTGCCCTTGCAATTCATGACCCGGACGCTGTCGACCTGGACATTGAACATCAGCTCGACCGCGCCCTTGATCTCGCCCTTGGTCGCGTCGGGCACTACCTTGAACACGAACTGCTTGTGCTTGTCCGCCACGGTCGAGGCCTTCTCCGACACATGCGGGACCAGCAGCACCTTCATCAGTCTTTCCTGGTTCATGCGAGGTGCTCCTCGATCTTCTTCAGCGCGGCGCCGGTCATCAGCACCTTGCCGAAACGCAGCAGATTGACCGGGTCGACCGCCGAGCCGTCGAGCAGTCCGACGTTCGGCAGATTGCGCGCGGCCAGCGCCAGATTCTCATCAAAGCCGTCGATCACGATCAGCGCGTCATCGATGCCCAGCGCGGCAAGCTTTTCGACGACCAGCCGGGTCTTCGCCTCGGCAACGGTGAACTCGTCAATGACGATCAGTCGCTCCTGGCGCAGCAGCTCCGACAGGATCGAGCGCATCGCGGCACGATACATCTTCCTGTTGACCTTCTGCGAATGGTCGACCGGCGTCGCCGCGAAGGTCTTGCCGCCGCCCCGCCACAGCGGGCTGCGGATCGATCCGGCGCGGGCACGGCCGGTGCCCTTCTGGCGCCACGGCTTGACGCCGCCGCCGCGGACCTCGGAGCGGGTCTTCTGCGCGCGGGTGCCGGCGCGGCCGCCCGCCAGATAGGCGGTCACCACCTGGTGCACCAGCGGCTCGTTGAACGCGCAGGCGAAGGCCTCGTCCGAGACGGTCAATCCGCCCTTGCCCTTGCCGCCGCTCGCGCTCGTCACTTTGATCTCCATGGATTCCTTGCTCCCGTTCAGCGCGTCTTGACCGACGGGCGGATCACCACGTCGCCGCCCGGCGCGCCGGGGACGGCGCCCCTGACCAGCACCAGGTTACGCTCGGCATCGACGCGCACGACCTCGAGATTCTGCGCCGATCGCGTGACGTCGCCCATGTGTCCGGCCATCTTCTTGCCCTTGAATACGCGGCCCGGCGACTGGTTCTGACCGATCGAGCCCGGGGCGCGGTGCGACAGCGAGTTGCCGTGCGTCGCATCCTGGGCCGCAAAATGGTGGCGCTTGATGACGCCGGCAAAGCCCTTGCCGCGGGTGGTGCCGCTGACATCAACCTTCTGTCCGGCCTCGAAGATGTCGACCCGGATCTCGGCGCCGACCTCGATGCCGTCACCCTCGCCGTCGCCGAGGCGGAACTCCCACAGACCGCGACCGGCCTGCACGCCCGACTTCGCGAAATGGCCCGCGGCCGGCTTCGTGACACGCGACGCGCGACGCTCGCCCGTGGTGACCTGCAGGGCGCGATAGCCGTCGTTGTCGACGGTCTTGACCTGCGTCACGCGGTTCGGCGTCACTTCGATCACGGTGACAGGCACGGAATCGCCGTCTTCAGTGAAAAGACGCGTCATTCCGCACTTGCGACCCACCACACCTATCGTCATTACAGCATCCCCTCAGGCAGTTCCCGTCCCGGCCCCGATCAGTGCAGCTTGATCTGCACGTCGACGCCGGCGGCCAGATCCAGCTTCATCAGCGCATCGACCGTCTTCTCTGTCGGGTCGATGATGTCCATCAGGCGCTTGTGGGTACGGATCTCGTACTGGTCACGCGCGTCCTTGTTGACGTGCGGAGAGATCAGCACCGTAAAGCGCTCCTTGCGCGTCGGCAGCGGGATCGGCCCCTTGACGTGGGCGCCCGTACGCTTCGCGGTCTCGACGATCTCGCGCGCCGACTGGTCGATCAGGCGATGATCGAAGGCCTTGAGGCGGATCCTAATTCTCTGACTTGTGGCTGCCATGACTGCTGCTTGTCCTGTTCTGTTACTCGATGACCTTCGACACCACGCCGGCGCCGACGGTGCGGCCGCCCTCGCGAATCGCGAAGCGCAGACCTTCTTCCATCGCGATCGGCGCAATCAGCGACACCGTCATCTTCACGTTGTCACCCGGCA
>JBJHCZ010000009.1:110891-122554 GCA_050486285.1 Chromatiales bacterium | reverse complement strand
CTCCCAAAGCTCTGCTTTTTGTCCCGGCATTAACCCGCGTCGTCCCCTTTGTGCCATTGCATAACCCTCCATAAGCCATCATGATCATACGGATTGTTGCAATGACCCATTGAATCCACCGGGATTTCTTTGACATCGGCCCCGATCCCCGCTAAATATCGGGTGTGCGCGCCACGACCCGAAGTCTGTTTCCGATCATGCTTGCCGCGTTGCTGCTGAGCGCCGCGCAGTCATTCGCGCTGGCGGCAGGCGCCGAGGTCTTCAAGCGTGTACTGCCGGACGGCACGGTGATCTTTTCGGACCAGCCGCATCCGGACGCCACCCGGGTCGAGCCTCGCGACGCCCAGGTCGTGCCGTCATTCCAGCCGCCGCCGTCGCCGCCGGCACGGGCGCAGACGCCCGAGGCGTTCAGATATCAGCGCCTGGTCATCACCGCGCCGGGAGACGACGAGGTCATCTGGAATCACGAGAGCGTCATCGAGGTCGGCGTCGAACTCGAACCGGCGCTGCGCCCGGGCGACCGCCTGTTGATCCTGATGGACGGCGCCATCGTCGCCGACGCCGGCGGCGGCGGTCGTTTCACGATCGGCAACGTCTTCCGCGGCACCCATGTGATCGAGGCCGTCATCGAGGATGCCGAGGGCGCCAGGATGATCGCGGCAACGCCCGTCACCTTCCACCTGCGCCAGCATTCGATCCTGTCGCCGACCCGCCCGCAGCGCTGATCCCGGCGCGTTTCCTCATGATTGTGCGCCCGGCTTGAGGGCGCACCAGAATAGTGCATAATCGGGGCATGTCCTGACCCGCGATCACGCCCCGGCCGCACCGGTTTTGTGAACGGCGCCCGGAGATCGCCCGACCCCGCCCTATTTATATATTTATTTTCAATATGTTATGCCCAGCGCCCACAGGCCGGCGCGAGGCGCTGTCGGACCGGCCAGGATGGCGCGTAATTGGTTTGCTTCTTGCAGACCCGCTGTTGTGCGAGCAGAGACGATGACAGAACCGGGACGCGCGAGATTGCTGGAGAACCTGAACACCGCGGTCGTGGTGCTCGACAGCGGACTGCGCTTCCGTTACCTGAACCCGGCCGGCGAGGTCCTGTTCGAGGTCAGCGCCCGCCACATGCTCGGCCACCCGTTGCGTGAACTGTTGCCCGCGGACACTGCGCTGTTCGATTCGCTGACCCGCTCGATCGAGAGCGGTCACCCGTATACCGAGCGCGAGGTCGAACTGCGGCTGCCGAACCAGCGCACGATCACCGTCGATGTCACCGTGACACCGCTGCACGAGGCGCGGGAGGATCGCGAACTGCTGCTCGAACTGATCCGCGTCGACCGCCACCTGCGTATCGCCCGCGAGGAGAGCCTGATCGCGCAGAACCAGAACACCCGCCTGCTGATGCGCGGCATGGCGCACGAGATCAACAATCCGCTGGGCGGGCTGCGCGGCGCGGCGCAGTTGCTGGAACGTGAACTGGATGATCCCGGGCTGCGCGAATACACCGGCGTCATCATCGGCGAGGCGGACCGCCTGCAATCCCTGCTGAGCCGCATGCTCGGACCGCATGCGCCCCCCGTGCGCCGCCGCGCCAGCATCCACGAGGTCGTCGAGCGGGTACGGACGCTGATCCAGGCCGAGGCCGGCCCCGGCATCGAGATCGTCCGCGACTACGATCCGAGCATCCCCGAGCTCGTGCTCGACGTCGATCAGATGATCCAGGCCGTGCTGAACATCACCCGCAATGCGCTGCAGGCGTTCGGCGATCGCGGCCGCATCGTGCTGCAGACGCGGACCCAGCGCCGCTTCACGATCGGCCACCGCCTCTACAAGCTGGTCGCCAGGATAAACATCATCGACGACGGCCCCGGCATCCCGCCGGCGATCCGCGAGAACATCTTCTATCCGATGATCAGCGGACGGCCGGAGGGTACCGGTCTGGGGCTGTCGATCGCGCAATCGATCGTCAACCAGCAGGGTGGGCTGATCGAGTACGACAGCCGTCCCGGCGAGACCGTTTTCACGATCATTCTGCCAATCGAGGACCATCATGAAGACTAACGGAGACCAGGTCTGGGTCATCGATGACGACCGCTCGATCCGCTGGGTGCTGGAGAAGGCGCTGGCCAAGGCCAACATGGAAGTCACCAGCTTCAAGAGCGCGTCCGGCGTCGTCGACCGACTCGACAGCGAGCACCCCGACGCCATCATCGCCGATATCCGCATGCCGGGGATGGACGGACTCGCGCTGATGGAACGGATTCGCGCGAACCATCCGGACCTGCCGGTGATCATCATGACCGCGCATTCCGATCTGGACAGCGCGCTCGCCGCCTACGAGGGCGGCGCTTTCGAATACCTGCCGAAGCCTTTCGATGTCGACGAGGCGATCGACCTGGTCAATCGCGCGATCCGCCAGCACCGGCGCTCGGCGCCGAAGAACCGCGGCCAGGAGGCGCAGCTGCCGGAGATCGTCGGCGAGGCGCCGGCGATGCAGGAGGTGTTCCGCGCGATCGGGCGACTGGCCCGCTCGAACATGACCGTGCTGCTGACCGGCGAGTCCGGCACCGGCAAGGAGCTGGTCG
Organism: Chromatiales bacterium; assembly: GCA_050486285.1. Classification (GTDB taxonomy): domain Bacteria; phylum Pseudomonadota; class Gammaproteobacteria; order SZUA-140; family SZUA-140; genus JAITWN01. The sequence goes on along the minus strand of JBJHCZ010000009.1, from coordinate 119,969 downwards.
CGCGGGCGCTGCATCGTCACAGTCCGCGCGCCAAGGGGCCGTTCATCGCGATCAACACCGCCGCGATCCCGCGCGAACTGCTCGAGTCCGACCTGTTCGGCCACGAGCGCGGCGCGTTCACCGGGGCGCAGAACATGCACCGCGGTCGTTTCGAACAGGCCGACGGCGGTACCCTGTTTCTCGACGAGATCGGCGACATGCCGGTCGAGCTGCAGACGCGCCTGCTGCGCGTGCTCGCCGACGGCGAGTTCTATCGTGTCGGCGGTCACACGCCGATCCGCGTCGACGTGCGCATCATCGCCGCGACGCACCAGGATCTCGAACAGCGGGTCAGGGACCACCTGTTCCGCGAGGACCTCTATCACCGGCTCAACGTCATCCGCATCCACATCCCGTCCCTGCGCGAACGCCGCGAGGACATCCCGATGCTGACCCGGCACTTTCTCGATCAAGCCGCGCGCGAGCTGTCGGTCGAGCCGAAGACGCTCGATGGCGAGGCCGAGACCGCGCTGACCCGTCTCGACTGGAACGGCAATGTACGCCAGCTCGAGAACACCTGCCGCTGGCTGACCGTGATGTCGCCCGGACAGATCATCCATATCGAGGATCTGCCGCCGGAACTGCGCGCGACGACGTCCGCCGAAGGCGGGGGGGCGGGCTGGGAGGAAGCGCTGAGACAGTGGACCGAGGCGCGCCTCGGCCAGGGCGCCGAGGCCCTGCTCGATGACGCTCTGCCGCGTTTCGAGCGCATCATGATCGAGACCACGCTGAGATACACCGGCGGCCGCCGCCAAGAGGCCGCGCGCCTGCTCGGCTGGGGCCGCAACACCCTGACCCGCAAGATCAAGGAACTCGGCATCGAAGCAGAAGAACCAACGGGGTCAGAGTAGACTTCGTCTACTCTGACCCCGTCAGTTCAGCCGCAGGGTTCCGGTCAGTTCGGAGACATTCGCGAGTTCGTGCCGGCGCAGGTAATCGACGATGCCGGCGTTGATGCGCGGGCAGGCGAGCGGGTCGTAGAACAGCCCGGTGCCGACGCCGACCGCGGACGCGCCGGCGATCAGGAACTCGAGCGCGTCCTCCGCGCTGACCACCCCGCCCTGGCCGATGATCGGGATGCCGTGGGCCTTGCTGACCTGGTAGACCTGGTGGACCTTGAGCAGCGCGATCGGCTTGATCGCCGGTCCCGACAAGCCGCCCTGGTTGTTGCCGATCACCGCCGCCCGTTCCTCGATATCGATCGCCATGCCGGTCAGCGTGTTGATGACCGCGAAGGCGTCGGTGCCGGCCTCGATGCAGCGGCGCGCGTTCTCGGCGATGTCGGTCTGGTTCGGCGACAGCTTGGTGATCAGCGGCTTGCCGGTGACCGAACGGCAGGCCTCGACGACCCGCGCCGACATGTCCGGATCGTTGCCGAACTGCACGCCGCCCTCCTTGACGTTCGGGCAGGAAATATTGATCTCGATCGCGTCGATCGGCGAGTCGTCGAACAGGCGCGTGACCTCGATGTATTCCTCGACGGTCGAACCCGACACATTGGCGATGAAGCGCGTCTCGCTGAAATCGAGCGTCGGCAGGATGCGCTCGACGACGTGACGGGTGCCGGGGTTCTGCAGGCCGATCGCGTTGAGCATCCCCATCGGCGTCTCGATGACCCGATGCGGCGCGTTGCCGAGCCGGGGCTCGAGCGTCGTGCCCTTCAGGCACACCGCGCCGACATCGCGATGGGAAAACCCCTCGACGCGGGTATACTCCTCGCCGAAGCCGACACAGCCCGACAGCAGTACCAGCGGCGTCGCGAAATGCATGCCGCAGAACGCGGTTTCGAGCATCGCCCGCGCCTGCGCGTCGAGGACCGGCACACTCATCGGCGCGCGCCTGCGCGGAGCCGCGTAATGAAGGCGGAGATGGAAAGATGTTTCATGTCGTCCTCTGCAACCCGGAGATTCCGGCGAACACCGGCAATATTATACGCCTGTGCGCGAATACGCGGGCCGCGCTGCACCTGATACACCCGCTCGGCTTCGAACTCGACGATGCCCGGCTTCGCCGCGCCGGCCTCGATTACCACGAGTACGCTCGCGTGCGCGAACATGCCGATCTCGACGCCTTTCTGCGAGCGGTCGCGCCGCCGCGCCTGTTCGCCTGCTCGACCCGCGGCGACACCTGCCACGCCGAGCCCCGCTATGCCCCGGGCGACGCCTTTCTGTTCGGTCCCGAGACCCGCGGACTGCCCGCGGAATCACTCGCGCGCGTGCCGCCCGGGCAATGCCTGCGCATCCCGATGGCGCCTCTGTGCCGCAGTCTGAATCTTTCCAACGCCGTCGCCGTCATCGTCTACGAGGCCTGGCGGCAAAACGGTTTCCGGCTGCTCACGGAATGAGGCGTTCACCGGCGAAGAGATCCCCGACGCGCTCGCGCTCGCGGATCAGGTGCATCTGCGTTCCATCGACCAGCACCTCCGCCGCGCGCGGGCGGGAATTGTAGTTCGAGCTCATCGCGAAACCGTAAGCCCCCGCAGAACGAACCGCCAGCAGGTCACCCTCCTCAACTGCCAGCCAACGCCCCTTGCCGAGGAAATCGCCGGTCTCGCACACCGGGCCGACGACGTCCCATTCACGCGCCGGCGCGGACGTTCTCGCGAGCAACGGGACGATGTCATGCCAGGCATCGTACAAGGCCGGCCTCAGCAGGTCGTTCATACCGGCATCGACGATCGCGAAATTGCGATGCTCGCCGGGTTTCAGATATTCGATGCGCGTCAGCAGCACGCCGGCATTGGCGACCAGCGCGCGGCCCGGCTCGATCGTGATGCACAAGTCGCGATCGCCGAGACGATCGATGATTGCCTTTGCATAATCACGGGGCGCTGGCGGCGTCTCGTCCCGGTAGCGGACGCCGAGCCCGCCGCCGATGTTCAAATGATGCAGCGTAATGCCTGCGCCAACGACCTCGTCGGCGAGCACGAGCATGCGCTCCATCGCGTCGATGAAGGGCGCGAGCGAGGTCAGCTGTGATCCGATGTGGCAATCGAGCCCGACCAGATCGACATGCGTCATCGCGCGCAGGCGCGCAAGCAGCACGCGCGCCTCGTCGACTGGTATACCGAACTTGTTTTCCTTGAGGCCGGTCGAGATATAGGGATGCGTGCGCGCATCGACGTCCGGATTGACGCGCAGCGACACCGGCGCCCGCCGCCCGAGCCCGCCGGCGACCGCCTCGATGCGCTCGAGCTCCGGCGCCGACTCGACATTGAAGCAGCCGATGCCGGCCTCGAGCGCGCGGCGGATCTCCTCGCGCGTCTTGCCGACCCCGGAAAACACGACCTTCGCCGGATCGCCGCCGGCGGCGAGCACGCGCTCGAGTTCGCCGCCCGAAACGATGTCGAAGCCGGAACCCAGGCGCGCAAGAAGATTCAGGATCGCGATATTCGAGCAGGCCTTGACCGCAAAGCAGACCCGGTGATCGCGCCCGGCGAAGGCCTCGTCAAAGGCACGCCAGTGGCGCTCGAGCGTCGCGCGCGAGTAGACATAGCAGGGCGTGCCGAAGGCCTCCGCGACCGCGCGCAGATCGACCCCCTCGGCATGCAGCACGCCGTCCCTCACGGCGAAATGATCCATCAGGGCGGATCTTCCAGCTGGATTTCATCGTCGGGGTCCAGGTCCGGAATGAACAGCGGCCCCTTCTGTCCGCAGGCCGCCAGCAGCGCGCAGGCGAGCAACAGCGCCAGCACGGCAAAGGCGCGGAACGGACCAGACGATGCAGTGAACAGGCGGATCAACTCGGGACTCCCGGATCGCGCGGCGCCCCCGCCGCGAAAACCGGTCCAGTATAATGACTTCGCGCGCTGTGGGCGAATGCGCGCCGACCTGACAGGAGCCACCGCAATGAATGACCATCCGGAATTGCCCCGCTGCGTCACGATCGAACCGGAACGTCCGGCGAATGCGGCGGTGATCTGGCTGCATGGACTCGGCGCCGACGGCCATGACTTCGAACCGATCGTGCCACTGCTCGAGCTCCCGGATGCTCTCGCGGTCCGTTATCGCTTTCCCCACGCCCCCAGGCGTCCCGTCGCGATCAACAACGGCATGGTCATGCGCGCCTGGTATGACATCGCCGCCCCCGGCCCGGGCTGGTCCGAGGACGAATCCGGTATCCGTGCCTCGGAAGCCCTGCTGCACCGGCTGATCGAGCGCGAGATCTCGGCCGGAATCCCGCCCGAACGCATCGCCCTTGCCGGTTTCTCGCAGGGCGGCGCGATCGCGCTGCAGGCGGGATTGCGCCACCCCCGAGCGCTCGCCGGCATCGCCGCCCTGTCGACCTATCTGCCGCTGGCCGCGAGCCTCGCCGGCGAGGCCGCGGACGCCAACCGGCGGGTCCCGATCCTGATGACGCACGGCCGTGGGGACGCGATCATCCCGATCGCGAACGCACAACGCTCGCGGGACCGCCTGCTCGCCGCCGGCCACCCCGTGGAATGGCATGAATATGATCTGGGGCATAGCGTCAACCATTTGGTAATAAAGGATATTTCCAACTGGCTCGGGCGCGCGCTGACGGCGCCGGCCACTTCCTCCTGAGCGGCCCCGGACTCAAGGGCAGACTGCCGATGGCCGCTATAGGCATATAGGGAATCCAACAAAAAATCATTACAGACCGGCACATCCATACCCGTTTCATTGAGGAGTCGCTGATGGGGACACCAAGCCCGGTCGTCGACATGGCCAACCTGAGCCTGTTTTCACCGCTGGATCAGCTCGCCCCATCCCAGGTCGAGCTGCTGCTGGCGCGTTCCCGCATCGAACGCCTGCCCCCGGGCAAGCGCCTCTTCGATATCGGCGACTCCGACGGCCGTTCGATCTTCCTGCTCGCCGGCCAGCTCGCGCTGGTCTCCGCCGACAACCGCATCCGCATGCTGAAGGCCGCGACGCCCGAGGCCGGCGAGGCCATCGCGCATTGCCAGCCGCGCGAGGCGACCGCGCTGGCGCGCACGGCGGCGACCGTGCTGTGCGTGGACAACGAGCTCCTGGAATCCCTGCTCCGGCCTGAGGCATCCGTGCCCGCCGATGTCGACCCGGAGGTCGCGAACGACCCGGACCTCGGACCGATCTTCGCATCGCCGCTGTTCGCTCGACTTCCCGGCCCCTGCCTGCGGACCCTGATGGAGCGCATGGACACCCTGGAAACCCGCGCGGGCGATGTCGTGCTGCGGGAGGGCGATGATGGCGACTGGTATTTCATCGTCGAATCCGGTCGCATCCGGCTGACGCGACAGGGGCGCGGAAAGGGATCGTCAGTCCTGCTCGCGGAGCTCGGTCGTCTCGACGGCTTCGGTGAGTCCGCGCTGATTGCCGATGAGCGTCAAGACTTCACGGTGACCGCGCTCGATCGCGGGCGGCTGCTGCGCTTCGCCAGGGCCGATTTCCTGAACCTGATCGTCAAGCCCTACATCCGGTGGATCACCCATGGCGATCTTGCCGCGCTGATGCTCAAGGGCGCCGCCCTGCTCGACATCCGCTCTCACAAGGCCTATGCACGCCATCACCTTCATGACAGTATCAATCTGCCGTTGCGCGTGCTGCGCGAGGTTTCGGGCCTGCTCGATCGGGAACGCCGCTATGTCATCACCAGCGATGGCGCCAGACGCAGCGCCGCGGCCGCGTTCCTGCTCGCCCGGCAGGGCATCGAGACCATGATACTGAAGAACGAAGTGACCCGAAGCGCGCATGGCGCCGACGCCGACGGGACCTCGCCCTGATGCACTATCATATCGGCAGACAACCGATCTTCGATGCAAACCAGCAGGTCATCGGCTACGAACTGCTCTATCGCCAGCGTGAAGGCGCATTCTCGAACATCACCGACGGCGACCAGGCCACCTCGCAGATCATCGTCAACAGTTTCTGGGAGATGGGGCTGGGCAAGGTGGTCGGCGCGCACAAGGCCTTCGTCAACGTCACCCGCAATTTCCTGATCCACAGCGAACTGCTGCCGCCGCCGGGGAGCCAGCTCGTGATCGAGATCCTCGAGGATATCCTTGTCGACAACGAGATCACGGAAGCGGTCCGGGAACTCAAGAAACGCGGCTATACCATCGCCCTCGATGATTTCACCTACCATCCCGACCTGACGCCGCTGCTCGAACTCGCCGATATCGTCAAGCTCGACGTCCTCGACCTCGACCGGGAGCAACTCCGCGAGCACCTGGCCATCCTGCGGGGATACCCGGTCAAGCTGCTGGCCGAGAAGGTCGAGACGCCGGAGATGTTCGACCTTTGCCGCGAACTCGGCTTCGACTGGTATCAGGGTTATTTCCTCTGCCGACCCCGCGTGCTGTCGGGCCGGCGCATGCCGGCGAATCGCGTCAACGCGATGCGCATGATGGCCAAGTTGCAACGGCCGGAACTCGATATCAAGGGACTCGAGGAGCTCGTGTCCCAGGATCCGACGATGAGCTACAAGCTGCTGCGCTATATCAACTCGGCGGCCTTCTCGCCCGGCAAGAAGATCGAATCGCTACACCATGCGATCGTCTACCTCGGCGAACGCGAAATCCGCCGCTGGGCCAACCTGATCGCGTTGACCGGCATCGATGACAAACCGGAAGAGCTGATCACCACCTCGCTGGTGCGCGCCAAGATGTGCGAGCGCCTGTCGGAAGCCTCCAGCATCGGTAACAAGGACTCTGCATTCATCGTCGGCCTGTTCTCGACCCTGGATGCATTGATGGATCAACCTATCGACGCCGTGCTGGAACAACTGCCGCTGTCGCCCGAGATCAGCGAGGCCCTGCTTCGACACAGCGGCCCCTATGCCCTGCTGCTCGATACCGCGATCGACCATGAGCGCGGCGACTGGGAAGAATCCCAGCCCGGCGGACTCGACCAGGATAGCGTCACCACGGCCTACCTGGCCGCGCTGGAATGGGCGGAAACGACGATGTCCAGCGTCACGGTCGCCCGCTCGCGCTGACGCGCCCCGCCCCCTTCGGCCCGGGGATGAAAGTCCGCCGCGATTCCTGATATGCTTTAGCGCCCCGAAACACGGGGAATCATAGGCAGATCAGGAATTCGCGCATGAAAATCCGCTCGTTTCATCCCCCCCGGCGGACCCTGATGGGTCCGGGTCCTTCCGATGTCAGCCCGCGCGTGCTCGAGGCGATGGCAAGGCCGACGCTGGGGCATCTCGATCCGGCCTTCATCACGATGATGGAAGAGGTCAAGGCACTGCTCCAGTACGCCTTCCAGACGAAGAATCACCTGACCTTCCCGGTCTCGGCGCCCGGCTCCGCCGGCATGGAGACCTGTTTCGTCAATCTGGTCGAACCCGGCGACAAGGTCATCATCTGCCAGAACGGCGTGTTCGGCGGTCGCATGAAGGAAAACGTGCTGCGCACCGGCGGCGTGCCGGTCATGGTCGAGGATGCCTGGGGGCGTGCCGTCGATCCCGCAAAGCTCGAGGAGGCGCTGAAGGCGCATCCGGACGCCGCGATTGTCGCCTTCGTCCACGCCGAGACCTCGACCGGCGCCTGCTCCGACGCGAAGCTGCTGGCGGACCTCGCGCGCAATCATGATTGCCTGACCATCGTCGACACCGTGACCTCGCTCGGCGGCATCCCGCTGCTGGTCGATGAATGGCAGCTCGACGCCGTCTATTCCGGCACCCAGAAATGCCTGTCCTGCGTGCCCGGCCTGTCGCCGGTCACCTTCAGCGAACGGGCGCAGGCGAAGATCAAGGCGCGCTCGAAGCCGGTGCAGAGCTGGTTCCTCGACCTGAACCTGGTCATGGGCTACTGGGGCGGGGCCGGCAAGCGCGCCTATCACCACACCGCGCCGGTCAACACGCTGTACGCGCTGCACGAGGCGCTGGTGATGTTGCAGGAGGAAAATCTCGGCCGCGCCTGGGCACGCCACCTGCACTATCACAAGGCGTTTCGCGCCGGCATCGAGGCGATGGGGCTGGAGTTCATCGTCCCCGAGGACGAACGCCTGCCGCAGCTCAACGCGATCCGCATCCCGGAGGGCGTCGACGACGCCATCGTGCGCGCGCAACTGCTCGGCGAATACAACCTCGAGATCGGCGCCGGACTCGGCGTGATGGCGGGCAAGGTCTGGCGCATCGGCCTGATGGGCCATGCCTGCAATGCGCGCAACGTGCTGTTCTGCCTCGGCGCGCTGGAAGACGTGCTGGCCGACTGCAAGGCCCCGATCCAGCGCGGCTGCTCGCTTTCCGCCGCGCGCGCGGTGCTGAACGCGGAACCGATGGTCATCGACGACGAGGAATAGACGGGGCGGCGACGTGCCGCCGGCCGGAGATCAATCCGGCTGGCGGATCAGGAAGAGGATACCGCGGCCCTGCCGCGAACTGTCGCCGTTGCTGGTGCCGGTCGCGAGGGCGATGAATTCACCGTTCTGCGTCACCGCGCCCTGCGCGGTGATCGTCTCGTCACCGATCGTCAGGATCATCGTCACCGCGCCGTTCGCAAGCACGTCATAGCTGCCGGAAGACAGCGACTGCTGACCCGACTGCGACGACAGCGACGGCGCGGGACCGGCGAGCCGGCCGTTGTCGATGGTCTGGATGCCGGTCGCGAAGTCGTCGCCGGTGAAGCCGCCGGCGATGCTTACGGTGCCGGTGAATTCATTGACGACGGTGATCTCGAACGGTGCACCGTCCAGCCGTGTGAATACCAGATCCCCGTCTGCGACCGTACCGCTGACCGTAAAGCCGGCCGTCGTCAGTTCGCCGGCCGCGGCATTGACGCCGGCCTGGACATCCTCGGCAGTTACGAAGTCTCCGGCCTCCGTCGAGGTGAACGTGAAGACCGTGATGTCATCTACGGCCAGCGAGAACGTCTCGTCGGCGGCGCCTGCGTTCGCGGTCACGAATTCACCGGACGGGGCGCTGGAGTTATCACCGAGTTCGGTGCCGTTGTCGATCAGGTTGGTCCCGGTTGCAAAGTCCGCGCCCGCAAAGCCGCCTGCCTCGCCCTCTATACCGGTGAAGGTATTCGTCACCAGTATTGTGAATGGCGCTCCGTCAGCCTTCGTGAACGTCAGATCTCCGTCAACCACA
>JBJHCZ010000009.1:110152-110791 GCA_050486285.1 Chromatiales bacterium | reverse complement strand
AAACCTCATCCGCAGCACCCGCCGTTGCAGTCGTGAATGCCCCGGAAGCACCGGAGGTATTCGCCTGCAACTCATCACCCTCTACCGTATTGGCCCCGGTTGCAAAGTCCGCGCCCGCAAAGCCGCCTGCCTCGCCCTCTATACCGGTGAAGGTATTCGTCACCAGTATTGTGAATGGCGCTCCGTCAGCCTTCGTGAACGTCAGATCTCCGTCAACCACAGAACCGCTGAAAGTGACGCCCTCATCTGCCTGCAGTGTCGCCGCATTCAAAACCAGCCCGGCCTGCACGTCCGCCGCCGTCACGATCTGGCCCGCCGCAGTCGATGTGAACGTGAACACCGTAGTGTTGCCGATCGTCAGTGAGAAAACCTCATCCGCAGCACCCGCCGTTGCAGTCGTGAATGCCCCGGAAGCACCGGAGGTATTCGCCTGCAACTCATCACCCTCTACCGTATTGGCCCCGGTTGCAAAGTCCGCGCCCGCAAAGCCGCCATTGCCGAAGGTGTTGACTACGACAATATCGAAGTCCTCGCCGCTCGCCCTGGTAAACACCAGATCCCCGTCAACCGCTGATCCATCGAAGGTGATGCCCACTGCATCCAGCGCCGCCGTATTGGAGACTATGCCACCCTGCACGT
>JBJHCZ010000009.1:0-110052 GCA_050486285.1 Chromatiales bacterium | reverse complement strand
CGGTCTGGCCCGATGCAGTCGATGTGAAGGTGAACACCTGGACGCCACCCACGGTCAGCGTATAGGTCTGGTTCTCGTCAGTTGAGGTCGCCGTAGTGAAAGCCCCGGATGCGCTCGAAACCGCAGGATCCAACACTGCGCCATTGTCGATTTCTTGCGGCGCGTTCGCGGTGAAATCCGCGCCGGCAAAACCACCTGCCGACAACGCCTCATTGCTGAAAGTGTTAACCACGACAATATCGAAGTCCTCGCCGCTCGCCCTGGTAAACACCAGATCCCCGTCAACCGCTGATCCATCGAAGGTGATGCCCACTGCATCCAGCGCCGCCGTATTGGAGACTATGCCACCCTGCACGTCCGCCGCCGTCACGGTCTGGCCCGATGCAGTCGATGTGAAGGTGAACACCTGGACGCCACCCACGGTCAGCGTATAGGTCTGGTTCTCGTCAGTTGAGGTCGCCGTAGTGAAAGCCCCGGATGCGCTCGAAACCGCAGGGACAGCAGGAGAAGCATTATCAATAATGTTGGGGCCAGGTGCGAAGTCATCCCCCTCGAATCCCCCCGCCGCGCTCGCGGTGGCGGTGAACCCGTTGATGACCTGTATATCGAACGCCTCGCCGCTGGCCTTGGTGAACACCAGGTCGCCATCGGCGACGGTGCCGCTGACCTCGATGCCGACTCCGCTCAGGTCACCGATCGCGCTGTCGACGCCGCCCTGGACATCCGCGGCCTCGACGGTATCGCCCCCGGCCGCCGAGGTGAATGTGAATACGGTGACGCCGTCGACGATCAACGCGAAGGTCTCGCCAGCATCACCCGCCGTCGCGGTCATGAAGGTGCCGGATTCTCCGGAGATATTCGGCTCGGCCCCGGTCTCGCCGCGCGCCGCCGCCACATCCAGGCGCGCGAGCTTGCGGAACATCGTGCCGGCGGTGACCGCGCCGCTGCCGATCAGCGTGACCGTGCCGTAGCGAATCCCTGTATGGACATAGGCACGCGGCGGGGTGGCCACGGCATCCTCCGACAGGTAACCGGAATATTCGACGAGATTGTAGTTGCCGGCAATGTCCGCGTTGGCCATCTCGCTCGCCTGCCGGATGGCGATCGAGAATGTCCGCTCGGTCGAGGTCACCGGCTCATCGAAGCCGCCGGAGAAGGTGTTGATGCCGACGACCTCGCCGTCGCGCTCGCCGTCGGTCGATGTCAGGCCCCAGCCGAGTACCGTCCCGGTCTCGCTCCTGAGCTGCATGAGGCCGGTGCTCTGCAACATGAAATACAGGCTGGTGTTCAGGTCCGAGCCCGCGGCCGTGCTGATCGAATTGTCCGAAAGATCGAGCCGCAGGCTGTTGGTGACGACGTCCGAGACGACTTCACCGTAACTCCGCTCGCCGTCGAAGTCGTGCAACTGCGGGGTGCTGTCGAAGCTCGCCGTGCCGGTCGAGCTCGTCAGGATCACGGCATTGTCCCCGCCGCCCTCGGCGGTCAGAGTCTGCCGCAGGCGGATATCGTGATAGACCGTCGGCCCGCCGCCGGCGGGATCGAGCAGCGTCAGATCAGGCAGCGTCTGGCCGAAGCCGGCAAGCCGCCAGCGCGCCGCATAGCGAATGCCCATGCCGGAGATCGAGGGCGCATCGTCGACACGCACGCCGTAATCCAGCGGGTAGATCAGCAGCCCGCCGCTCTCGGTCGTCGCGCCGATGCCGGCAATCGGCGACGACGGATTCTGCATGTCGGCGACCACGAGCTGGCGTTTGCTGTTGACCACGTGCGCCAACTGGTTCAGGCCGACGAGATAGGGGTAGGCGTCCTCGACCGGTTCGTCATCGGGGTAGAGCGGCGCGACGGCGGCGAAGTTGTGCAGGAACTTGCCGATCGCGACAAAGCCCGGTGACGGCTGCGCGCGATTGCCGAAGATCATCGGGCCCTGTCCGCTGTCGATCTCGACGCCGCCCGGCATCCCTTCGACGGGCACGATGAATGAATCGCGGAGCGCCCCCGAATACTCGACGACACTGTAGTCGCCGGCCTGAAGCACATTTTCCGTGCCTGGCGTCGAGAACGCCGCGAGCATGTCGGCGAAGATCGGGCCGGCCGCGGCCCTGATCGCTTCGACGGCATCGCCGAAACCGAGCCCGGTGACGTCGATATCCATCGCGATGAGCAGGCTGTTCAGCGCGGCGACCTCCTGGACGAGGAAGTTGGCGAGCACCACGCTGCCGCCGAGGCTGTCGAGCACCGCCCCGGTCACGACCTCGGTCGCCGGCGAGATATCGACGACGCTACCGGTGACGATCGCGCGCATGACATCGGGCTCGCCGACCACCCGCACCGCGTATTCGCTGGACGGGCCGATCGTGGGGACGCTCGGGAAGCTATAGACGCCGTTTTCGTTGGTGACGGCGGTGTCGATGACGACGTTGTCACTCAGCCTCACCAGTTCGACGGTCGCCCCGGCGACCGGCGCAAGCCCGGTGATCTCTGCGTGGACGTCGCCCAGCACGAACGCGGCGATGCGCGTGAACACGCTGCCGGACTCGACCGCGACGAACTGCTGGGAGTCTCCGGCCGGCGCGATGACCGTGCCGGTGATCGTCATCGTGGACTGGTTGAAGCTGGGGATGTCGCCGTCGCCGCATCCGGCCAGCGCGAGGGCGAAGACCAGAACGCAAAGGGTGGCCCGGACGACCTTTTTCGCGATCATCGAGGGGTCGCCCGCGGGTGGAGCCAGGCGATCGGACAGCATTTGGCGATAGACAGCCGCATCACCACATCCTGGATCATCCTGACACTGCGCCTGACGGCGCAAAGGTGTGACCGTTGATTATACCGCTATCCCCGTGTTGATTACAGGGAGGCCGCCCTTCTCCCGGAAGGACGCGATCGGGGTATGAACCGTTCCGTCGGACCCCTTCGAGGAGGACGAGGCTCATATCACAGACGAGATCATCATAATTCGATGTCGTGCCGTGCCGTGGCCGGCGGCACTCGACAAGCCCTCGCTATCGTTGAAATTATCAGGACTCATACCTCTTTTTATCGGCAATGCGGAGGCATGCGCCAATATTCGGATGCCGGCAGGGCAGCCACCTTTGGGCGTTCTTCCGTGAAAGCAGTGGGGGGGCAAGCTCGCCAAGGCGCGAAATCCCTGTCGGCCTTAGCTGTCACACAGGCCTCGACGAACTTGCCAATGTAGACGGGGAATCCCGGCAAAAGTTCAGGGCGAGACCGTGATCACCCGGGCTGACGCCGCGCTCCCTCTGAAAATGCCATGCGAAACAATGCCTTGATATCCATGCCGATGCCCAGCGCGGCCGGGATCGAAAACAGCGTGATCAGCGTCGAGAACATCAGCCCCCAGGACAGCGCGAGCGCCATCGGCGCGACGAAGGGATCGTGGCCACCCCAGCCGTAGGCAGTCGGCAGCAGGCCGACGACCGTCGTGATCGTCGTCAGCAGCACCGCGCGCAGGCGGCGCTGACCGGCCTCGACGACCGCCTCGCGCCAGGGCGCGCCCTGCGCGATCAGGCGCTGGATGAACACCGCCATCACCAGCGAGGCATTGACGACGACGCCGCTCAGCGCGACGAAGCCCATCAGCGCCATGAACGACAGCGGATGGCCGTGCAGCAGGAAGCCGACGATGATGCCGATCGCGCCAAACGGGATCGCGAGCATGACCAGCAGCGGATAGCCGAGGCGATTGAACTGGATCGCCAGGATCACGAAGATCGCGAGCAGCGCGAAGGCGAAGCTGAAGATCAGCCCGGCCACCGATTCCTCGGCGCGTTCCTGCTCGCCGCCGAGATTGAAGCGCACCGGCGGCGAGGCCTCGACCTGCCATTCCGCCGCGCGCTCGCGCACCAGCCTGTTCAGTTCGTGCGAGGTGATGTTCTGGCGATCGACTTCGGCCGAGATGCTGACGACGCGCTCGCCGTCCTTGTGACGGATCGCGGTCGCGCCGGGCGATTCGACGAGGCGGCCGATGCGCCGCAGCGGTACGAGTCCGCCGCGCGCGTTCGGGATCTCGAGCCCCATCAGCGTCCCGAGATCCTGCTGGGCGCGCTCGGGATAGCGGATCGTCACGTCGATCTCCTCGGTGCCGCGTATCAGCGTCGACACGACCAGTCCGTCGAAGGCCGCGCGGATATGGGTCGCGACCGTCGCCAGATCGACGCCGGCAAAGGCGGCGAGTTCGCGGTCGAGTTCGATGTGCAGCTCGGGATCTCCGGGCTCGAGATCGCTCTCGATCGCGTAGACGCCGTTCACCTCCGACAGCAACGCCATCAGTCGTCGCGCCGATTCATCGCGCGCGCCGTTGTCGCGGCCGGTGATCTCGACCTGCAGCGCGCGTCCGACCGGCGGCCCCATCGTCTCCATCGCGAAGCTGATCGTCATGTCCGGGAACAGCGCCGGGATCTCGGCCTGGATGCGGTCCATGACCTCAAGCGCGGTGACCTCGCGCTCGGTGAACGGGATCAGGATCACGCGCACGAAACCGAAGCGGTCGCCGATCTGCTTCATCTGCTCGCGTTGGTCCGCGCTGTTCTCGCCGGCAACCAGCGTCGTCGTCTCGAGCACCGCCGGATCGATGCGCACGCGCACCTCGCGATCGAGACGGAGCAGCGCGTCGCGGGTCTGCTCGAGCGTCGTGCCGACCGGCATGTTGACGCGCAGGTAGAACTGCGACTCGGCGCCGGGCGGGAAGAGTTGAAAGCGCATCTGGCCACCGAGGCTGAACGCTCCGAGCAGCGCGACGATCGTCAACAGGACGGTCAGATAACGCCAACGCACCGCCCCGCGCAGCAGCCAGCCGTAGCCCGCGTTCAGCCAGCGGAACAGGGCGCGTTCGGGAGGGTGCGCGCTCGCCCGCGCGACGTCGCGGATATGGTTCGGCAGGATGAACAGCGCCTGCAGCCAGGAGAAGAACAGCAGCGTCACCACGACGACCGGGATCGCGACGACGAACTTGCCGATGATCCCGTCCATGAACATCAGCGGCAGAAAGGCGACGATCGTCGTCAGCACCGTCGCCGTGACCGGACCGGCCAGCTCCCAGGTGCCGGTGACGGCCGCCGCCTCGGACGACAGGCCGCGCTCCATGTGCCAGGTCACGTTCTCGCCGATGATGATCGCGTTGTCGACCATCAGACCGAGCACCATGATGAAGCCGAACATCGTCAGCAGATTCAGCGTCACGCCCGACAGGTACAGCAGCGCCAATCCCGAGAAGAAGATGATCGGCAGCGCCAGCGCGGTGGTGAACGCGACCGCCGGGCGCAGGAACAGCAGCAGCGTCGCCAGCACCAGCACGAGGCCGATCGCGCCGTTACTGGTCAGCACCCCGAGCCTGAGCCGGGTCACGGTCGAGAAGTCGTCGTAGACCTCGACCGACAGCGCCTCGCCGTAGCGGTCAGGCACGGTCCCGAGATAGTCGCGCACGCGGTCGACGAGATCGAGCAGGTCGGCGTGGCCGCGCTTGAGCACGATCATGTTGATCGACGGGACGCCCTGCGCGGCGACATAGCGGCGCGGACGCTCCAGCGCCTCGGTGACCTCCGCGACGTCGCGGAGGCGCAGCACATCGCCGCGTTCGGTCGCGCGGAGCACGAGGTTCGCTGCATCTTCGGCCGAGGTGAATTCGCCGGTGATGCGCAGGATGCTCTGTCCCTCCGGCGGCTGCAGGCGCCCGCCGGGCGCGGTGACATTCCAGCCCTGCACCAGTCGCACCACATCGCCGATCGCAACGCGATGGCGGCGCATGCGTTCGGGATCGAGCACGATGCGAATCTCCTCCTTGTGCTCGCCCTGGATCAGCACCTGGGCGACGCCCGGGATCGCGAGGACGTCGTTCTCGATCCGGTCACCGAGGCGCTTCAGCGCCAGCGCATCCATGTCGCCGAACACCGAGAACGACAGCACCGGCGTCTGCTCGGACTTGACCTCGGTGATCAGCGGATCGGACGGCAGGTCGGCCGGCAGGTCGGCGCGATCGATCGCCTGCTGCACCTCGGCGACGAGGCGGGCGCGATCCTGGTAGGCAGGATCGATCTCGATCAGCATCTGCATCGTGCCCTGGTACGCGGTCGAGCGCACCGAGCGGATGCCGTCGACGCCCTTCAGCTCGCGCTCTATCGGAATCACCAGACGCGACTCGACGTCGCGCGGCGAGGCCCCGAGGTAGATCGCGCTGATGACGACAACGTCGAAATTGACGCTCGGAAATGCCTCGCGCTGGATGTTCAGCGCGGCATAGACGCCGCCGATCAGCAGCATCAGCGAGGCGAGGTTCACCACCAGGCCGCGGCGGATGAAGAACTCGATCATGGCCTTCACGGGGCGTCCTCGATCAATGCCTCGAGGTCGATGCCCATCTCCTCGAACAACGTCCCCCGCGACCATGAGAACTGGCGGTCGGCCAGCCACAGCGCCAGCGCCTGCAGCTCGGCCTCGAGTTCGCTGATCATCAGCTCGCCCTCAAACTGGATCACCGTCGCGGTATCGGAGCGGCCGTCACGATAGCGCGCCAGCTCGGCCTCGAACTTGCGCGCCTCGGCGCCGGCGCGCAGACGTAGCAGACGCAGGGTCTCGGCGCCGCTTGCGATCGTCGCCTGGATGCGGGCGAGTTCGTCGCGTACCTGCTCGACGGCGCGCGCGGACTCCGCCTGCAGGCGCAGAGACTCGAGTTCCGAACGCAGCACCCCTGCCTTCGCGGCGCGGCGGCCGAGGACGTCGCTCAACTCGATCGCGATGCCGGCGAAACGATCGTTGAAATCAACGGCGGCCGCATCGAGCGGACGGCGCTCGAGCGCGAACACGCCAAGCTCGCCGACAAGGTCGAGCTGCGGCCGGCCGGCGTCACGCACGACGCGCAACCGCGCCTGCTCGGCCTCGAGCCGGCGCTCGATGAGCTGGAATTCGGGGCGCAGCGCGCGCGCAAACTGGATGCCGTCCTCGATCGACGGCGTGCCCGGCGGCGGCAGACCCGTGAATGGCCGGATCTCGAGCGCGGCCTCCGGCTCGCGCAGCATCAGCCGGTTCAGCTCGACGCGACTCGCGTGCTTCTGCGCCCGCGCCCGCTGCAACTCGAGCCGACGCAGCGCGAGCAAGGCCTCCATCTGGATACGCTCGGCGGACTCGACCAGCCCGAATTCCTCGCGGAAGCGCTGGTAGTCGACCAGGCGCTCCGCGCGTTCGACGCCGATGCCGGCGAGCCGGATACCGATATCGTCAGCGAGCAGCCTGAAGCCCGCGGTGAGCGCCTGCAGGCCCAGGCCGCGGGCGATGACCAGGCGCTGCATCTGCAACGCGTCGCGCTCGGCGCCGGCCGCCGTCAGCGCGTCCCGGATATCGGGACGCCCCTCGCCACGCAACAGCGGATGACGATAACTGACGCTGACTCCGCCGCGATAGGCCGGGTTGATCAACGCGAGCTGGCTGGCGAACGGCGAAGTAAAGCGCTGGCGGGTGCGGGCATATTCAGCGGTCGTGCTGAGCGTGCCGCCGCCGGCGAAGGGCTGGGTCAGCGTGCCGCTGATCGCGCCGGTCAGGGTCTCGGCGGGCTGGAATTCACTGAAGACCGGCGTGCGATCGTCGCTGATGCCGGCGCGCGCTGTGAACACCGGATCGAGTCCGGCATCGATGCGCGCAAGCTCAGCGCCGGCGATGACCGCGTCGAAGCGGGCAATCCCGAGATCGGGATGGCGTCGGAGGACCTCGCGAATGACCTCGTCCAGGGTACGCGCGCCGTCTCCCGCATCGGCGGCGAGCACCGGCGCCTGCCAGGCCATCACGAACGCCGCAATGACGGCGAGGACAGGGTTGCGGAACATCATGTGAGGATAAAGGATAACGCGAGCGGATGCGATCAGTCGCGCTCCCGAACGCCGCCGGTAAGGCGGTTCAGCCAGAGGTCGACCCGCCCCCACCAGGACTCCGCGAGTCGGGACCACCACGGACGGCGCCTCCAGTCCTCGTGCCGGATCTCGACGGACTCGGTGAAATCCGCGGCGAACATCGCGGCCGTCTGTTCGGCAAATCCGTCATCGATGATCTCCTGGTTGGCCTCGAGATTCCAGCGCAGGTTCCAGCGGTCGAAATTGCACGAACCGATCGTGACCCAGTCGTCGCACAGCGCGATCTTGTGATGCAGCACCCGCGGCTGATACTCGAAGATGCGCACGCCGACCGCAAGCAGGCGGCCGTAAAAGCGACGACCGGCATGGCGCACGGCGGGATGGTCGGTCATCGGCCCCGCCAGCAGCAGGCGTACATCGATGCCGCGCAGTGCTGCGCGCCGCAATGCGCGACGTATGCGCCAGGACGGGATGAAATACGCGGTCGAGA
This sequence comes from Chromatiales bacterium, assembly GCA_050486285.1. Taxonomy (GTDB): domain Bacteria; phylum Pseudomonadota; class Gammaproteobacteria; order SZUA-140; family SZUA-140; genus JAITWN01. The sequence goes on along the minus strand of JBJHCZ010000009.1, from coordinate 101,709 downwards.
ACCAGACCCGCCGGCGGGCGGCATCGACCTCGCGCAACAGCGAGCGCTTGATCTCCTGGGTCGCCGGGCCGCGGATCAGCGTCACCCGCCCCGCCGCCCCGGGCACCGCGACGGGATTCACGGCAGCCGGCGCCGGCGCCCGCGCATCGCCGTCCTTGTGGACGCGGCGCCACAGCGAATCGAACGCCGCCTGCCAGTCGGCGACCACCGGGCCCTCGATCCGCACCATGGTCTCGCGCCACGAAGGCAACGAGGGGTCCGGCGAATCGAAGACGTCAGTGATGCCGGCGCCGCCGGTGAAGGCGGTCTCGCCGTCAACGAGCAACAGCTTGCGATGGTCGCGGGCCAGATTGTCGAACAGCTTCTCGAGGCGGAACGGATTGTAGAACGCCAGCCGCACGCCGCCCTGCCGCAGGCGTTCACAGTCCGTGCCCGACAGCCGCAGCGCGCCGAAATCGTCGAGCATCACGCGCACGTCGACGCCGCGGGCGACAGCCTCCGTCAGCGCGGCGATGAAGCGGTCGGCGAGCGCGCCGGACTCGAACAGATACATCTCGAGCAGCACATGACTGCGCGCGGACGCGATTGCATCGAGCATCGGCGGAAAAAATGCGGGACCGTCGGCAAGCAGCTCGAAGCGGTTGCCGTCGCGCCAGGGGAAACGATACTTGCGCCTTGGCGTCCGGGACATGCCTGGCTCCGTGTCAGAAATCGTCGCGGGCGAGCCGCCTTGTCGATTATATCGCGCCGCGTTCAGTACGGCCGTTTATCTCCCGATACAGTCATAGTATGCTGTGCCCGAATCCGCAAGGCGATCGCTCTGGAGGCTGTCACCCAATGAATGCAGGACGCGGAAAATTACCGCTCACCTTGATGGCAGGCATGCTGCTGGCGGTCGCCGCGGCGCCGGTCGCGGGCGCATCGGGCTTCGCCGAATGCGTCGCCGGCCTGCAAAGCCGGGCGCTCGACCAGGGTATCTCGCGTACCGTCGTCGACGAGGTGCTCGGCCGGGTCAACCATATCGATCGCGTCATCGAGCTCGATCGCGCCCAGCCCGAGTTCACGACGACGTTTGCCGACTACTTCAACCGTCGCGTCACCCGCCAGCGCATCGAACAGGGCCAGGCCCTGATCGCGCAGCATCGCGAGCTGTTCGACCGCGTGCAGCAGGAGACCGGCGTGCCGGCGCATGTGCTGGTGTCATTCTGGGGCATGGAGACGAACTTCGGCCGCAACTTCGGCAACATGCCGGTGCCGGACTCACTGGCGACGCTGGCCTGCGATACGCGCCGCAGCGAGTATTTCACCGGCGAGTTGATCGACGCGCTGCGCATCATCGACGCCGGCGACATCAGCGCCGACCGCATGCAGGGCTCGTGGGCCGGCGCGATGGGTCATGTCCAGTTCATGCCGTCGGTATTCCTGCGCTACGCGGTCGACGGCGACGGCGACGGCAAGCGCGACCTGTGGCACAGCATCCCGGACGCGATGGCCTCGGCCGGCAACTTCCTGCGCGGGATCGGCTGGAAGGCCGAACAGCGCTGGGGCCGCGAGGTCCGGCTGCCGAAGGGCTTCCCGTATGAACTCGCCGGCCGCGGCCAGCGCCAATCGCTGTCGGAATGGCAGAAGCTCGGCGTGCGCACGGCCTTCGGCGAAGACCTCCCGGCCGATGATATCGAGGCCGCGCTGCTGGTCCCGGCCGGTCATGCCGGCCCGGCCTTCCTCGTCTACGACAATTTCAACGTGATCATGCGCTGGAATCGCTCGGAGTTCTTCGCGCTGTCGGTCGGACACCTCGCGGATCGCATTGCCGGCGCGCCGCCGCTGCGCCGTCCACCGCCGGAGGATGCGCCGCGGCTGTCGCGCGAGGAAGTGAAGCAGATCCAGCGCGACCTGAACCGCCTCGGCTTCGACGCCGGCCCGTCCGACGGCATCCTCGGGCCGTCGACGCGGCGCGCGCTGAGCCAGTTCCAGCGCGCGGCGGAGATGGTCGCGGACGGGCATCCTGACCTGAAGGTCATCGAAGCGCTGCGCATGGCCGCCGCGGAGAACTGATCGGTACCGGGCCAGTGAAACGACACGAATCAAGACTGCATGCCATCGTCGACACCGCGGCTGACGGTGTCATCCTGATCGATGCGCAGGGCCTGATTCTGGAGTTCAATCCCGCCTGCGAAAAACTGTTCGGTTTCAGCGCCGACGAGGTCATCGGCCGCAACGTCACCGTGCTGATGCCGCAGCCGTATCACGGCGAGCACGATGGATATCTGAGCAACTACCGCAACACCGGCGAACGCAAGATCATCGGCATCGGCCGCGAGGTCGTCGGCCGACGCAAGGACGGCTCGACATTTCCGATGCACCTGTCGGTCGGTGAATCCCGAGAGGACGGTGAATCGATATTCGTCGGCATTCTCCATGACCTGACCCGGCAGAAGGCCAGCGAACGCGCGCTGTATGAAAGTGCCGCGCGACTGCGGGCGGTCATCGATACCGCGGTCGATGGCGTCATCCTGATCGATGCGCAGGGCCTGATTCTCGAGTTCAATCCCGCCTGCGAAAAACTGTTCGGTTTCAGCGCCGACGAAGTCATCGGCCGCAATGTCAGCATGCTGATGCCGCAGCCATATCAGGGCGAGCACGATCGCTATCTCCACAACTACCACACCACCGGCGAACGCAAGATCATCGGCATCGGTCGCGAGGTCGTCGGCCAGCGCAAGGACGGCTCGACATTTCCGATGCACCTGTCGGTCGGCGAGGCGGCACAGAGCGGTGGACCGATCTTCGTCGGCATCATCCATGACCTCAGCGAACGCAAGGACACCGAGGAGAAGCTGGCGCAGGCGCAGAAGATGGAGGCCGTCGGCCAGCTTTCCGGAGGCATCGCCCACGACTTCAATAACCTGCTGACCGTCATTCTCGGCAATGCGGACATCCTGAGAGAGGGCCTCCATGCCCGCCCGGATCTCGGGCAATTGTGCGACTCCATCGTACTGGCCGGCGAGCGCGGCGCCGAGCTCGTGCGCAGGCTCCTTGCCTTCAGCCGCCGGCAGTTGTTACAGCCGGCCAGGGTCGACTGCAACGAGCTGGTCGAGCGCATGCATCAGTTGTTGCGCCGCACCTTGCACGATGATATCGAGATACGCATCAGCCTCGCGGAAGATCTGCCGCCCGTGATGGCCGACCCTTCCCAGATCGAGTCGGCGGTACTCAATCTGGCCCTCAATGCGCAGGACGCGATGCCGGGCGGTGGCTGCCTGATGCTAACTACCGCGATCGCGCAACTCGATGAGCAATATCGCGCGAAGAACCCCGAAGTGCCTTCAGGTGAATATGTCATGGTTGCGATCACCGATGACGGCGCAGGCATGCCCCCCGAGGTGCTGAATCGGGTATTCGAACCTTTCTTCACGACCAAGGAGGTCGGCAAGGGCAGTGGTCTCGGCCTCAGCATGGTCTACGGTTTCATCAAGCAATCGAGCGGGCATGTCTCTATCTACAGCGAGCCGGGCCTGGGCACGACGGTACGGCTGTACATACCTTCCGCGGCGCCGGACAAGGCGTCCCGCGAACGACCCGCAGGCGGAAAACGTATCATCGGCGGCAATGAAACCATCCTGGTGGTCGAGGACGATCCCTTCGTCCGCGGCTATGCCGTGACGACGGTCGCGGAACTGGGCTACCGCGTGCTCGTCGCCGAGAACGGCGCTGACGCGCTGGCGAAGCTGGAAAAGGAAACCCCGGACCTGCTGTTCACCGACGTCGTCATGCCCGGCGGCATCAACGGCTGGCAACTGGCGCAACGGGCCAGGGAACGCCATCCCGGACTCAAGGTGCTGCTGACCTCCGGCTATCCGCGGGAAACGCTGACGATGCGGGGGATCGTGTCGGAAGGAGAAAGGGTGCTGAACAAGCCTTACCGCAAGAAGGATCTCGCCGAACACCTGCGCAGGGCGCTGCATGAAGAGGGCTGATATCTCACGCGCGTGACTGCCGTGAATGGTGGGCCCGCCAGGACTCGAACCTGGGACCAAGGGATTATGAGTCCCCTGCTCTAACCAACTGAGCTACAGGCCCGAATGTGCGGGATTATAACGCAGAAAGGGAGCGTTGCCGCTCCCTTTCCGTTCACTACATGACGCCCGACCGTCAGTCGACGAAGCTCCTGAGCGGCTCCGACCGGCTCGGGTGCCGCAGCTTGCGCAGGGCCTTGGCCTCGATCTGGCGGATGCGTTCGCGGGTCACGTCGAACTGCTTGCCGACCTCTTCCAGCGTGTGGTCGGTGTTCATGTCGATGCCGAAACGCATGCGCAGCACCTTGGCCTCGCGCGCGGTCAGGCTCTCGAGCACCGCGGTGGTCGCCTCGCGCAGGCCGAAGATCGTCGCGGCCTCGGGCGGCGACAGCACGTTGGTGTCCTCGATGAAGTCGCCGAGATGCGAGTCCTCGTCGTCGCCGATCGGGGTCTCCATCGAAATCGGCTCCTTCGCGATCTTCAGCACCTTGCGGATCTTGTCCTCGGGCATCTCCATGCGCTTCGCCAGCTCTTCCGGCGTCGCCTCGCGGCCCATCTCCTGCAGCATCTGCCGGCTGATGCGGTTCAGCTTGTTGATGGTCTCGATCATGTGCACCGGGATGCGGATCGTGCGCGCCTGGTCGGCGATCGAACGGGTGATCGCCTGGCGTATCCACCAGGTCGCGTAGGTCGAGAACTTGTAGCCGCGGCGGTATTCGAACTTGTCGACCGCCTTCATCAGGCCGATGTTGCCTTCCTGGATCAGGTCGAGGAATTGCAGGCCGCGGTTGGTGTACTTCTTCGCGATCGAGATCACGAGGCGCAGGTTGGCCTCGACCATCTCTTTCTTCGCGCGCCGCGCCTTGGCCTCGCCGATCGACATCTTGCGGTTGATGTCCTTGATCTCGTTGATCGTCATGCCGGCCTCGTTCTGGATAGCGATCAGCCGGTTCTGCGCGCGCAGGATCTCGTCCTGGTGCTCCTCGAGGGCCTTCGAATACTTCTTGCCGGCCTTGATCTGCTTCGGCAGCCAGTTCAGATCGGTCTCGTTGTCCGGGAACGAGGTGATGAATTCCTTGCGCGGCATCTGCCCCTGGGTCACGCACAACGACATGATGACCTTTTCCTGGGCACGGATGCGCTCCACGGTGTCGCGCAGGTTCTGGATCAGATGGTCGGTCAGGCGCTGGGTCAGCTTGATGTTCATGAAGCACTCGGCAAGATCGCGGCGCAGCTTCGCGGTCTTGTCGTGCGTCATGCCATGCTTCGACGCGGCGTTCATCGTCTTCTTGTAGAGCTTCTCGAGGTCGCCGAAGCGCACGCGCGCCTCTTCCGGGTCCGGTCCGGTATCGACGGCCTCAGCGGCGGCGTCATCGTCGTCGCCGTCGTCGTCATCGTCGCTGTTCGCATCGACATCGCGGTCGGCGGTAAACAGCTCGTCGTTGACCGCGGCCTGGGCCTGCGCGGCCTCGTTCTCGGCCTCGTTCGGATCGACGTAACCGGTGATGACGTCGCCGAGACGCACCTCGCCGGCGACGACCTTTTCGTAAGTGCGCAGCAGCTCGCCGATCGTATCGGGATAGTCGGCGAGCGCGAGCAGCATCTGGCGCTGGCCGTTCTCGATGCGCTTCGCGATCTTGATCTCGCCCTCGCGGGTCAGCAGTTCGACCGTGCCCATTTCGCGCATGTACATGCGCACCGGGTCGGTGGTCCGTCCGAACTCGGCATCGACGCTGGCCAGCGCGGCGGCGGCCTCCTCGGTGACGTCGTCGTCGCCGTCGACCGCGGCGTCGTTGATCAGCAGGGCGTCGTCAGGCGCGAACTCATGGACGGCGATGCCCATGTCGTTGATCATGCCGATGATGTCCTCGATCTGCTCGGGATCGACGATGTCGTTCGGCAGGTGGTCGTTGACCTCGCGGTAGGTCAGGTAACCCTGCTCCTTGCCCTTCGCGATCAACGCCTTCAATTGGGACTGTTGTTCTTGCTTCATGTGGTTCCGAACCTCTGGGTGGTCTGGCCTGATGGACCTGGCGAGCTGCGCCCACGTCACAACAAACGGTCGATTCTACAATACATCGATGGCGCGTGAGAATATCAGGGTTCTCCCCCCGGGACTGCTCAGCCGGCCATGGACTTCTCTGCAAGTAACTGTTTCAATTCGTCTTTATCGGACTGACTCAGCGACTCCCACGGTTTCCCGCGCAGCCGCTCGATCTGCAGCTCGACGAAGCGGCGGTTCAGGCGGCGCATCGCGTCACTGAATTCCTCATCCAGGCGCTCGGCGGGGATCAGCGCCTCGTCGCGCGCGAGCTTCGCGAGATATCGGCCATACTCGTGTTCCCGCCAGTGTTCCAGCAGGCTGCCCGTACTGAAGTGGGGGTTTTCCCGGAGCAAATCAAGCATTTCCACAAGCAGCGCGACGCCGGGGATGGCGGCCCCCTCGATCCGGCGGTAATCCTCGCAGCCCCGGGCCAGTGCCGGCTTGCGCAGCAGCAAGGAGATCGCGCGCCGCACCAGGGATCCGGTCAGACGCCCACCGGACCGCGCCTGCGCCGGTTGCTGGCGCGCGACGGATTTCGGGACCGGTCGGTCGCTGCCCAGCAGCCCGTTGAGGACCCCGGCATCCATCTTCGCGAGTTTCGCGAGCTGTTCCACCATCATGTGCCTGAACACGCCTGCCTGTATTTTTGACAGATAAGGCCGGGCAAGTTCCACGAGACGCGCGCGGCCGTCTATGGTCGAGGTATCGGCACGCTGCCCGAGCTCCTGGTAGAAAAAGGCCGAAAGGGTGACTGCATTCACAACACGCTGCTCGAAGGCCTCGCGCTGCTCGCGCTGCACCAGCGAATCAGGGTCTTCGCCGTCGGGCAGGAACATGAAGCGGGCCTGGCGACCGTCGCGTATCGCCGACAGCGCCACCTCGAGCGCGCGCCACGCGGCCTGGCGACCGGCGCGATCGCCGTCGAAACAGAACACGACCTCGGGCGCGATGCGGAACAGGCGATCGAGGTGCTGCGGCGTCGTCGCGGTGCCGAGCGTCGCGACCGCGTAACGGATGCCGTGTTTCGCCAGCATGACCACGTCCATGTAACCCTCGACGACGAGCAGCCGGTCGACTTCGCGCAGCGCGCTGCGCGCCTCGAACAGGCCATAGAGCTCGCGACCCTTGTGAAAGACATCGGTTTCCGGCGAATTCAGATACTTCGGCGTGTCGTCGCCGAGTACGCGGCCGCCGAAGGCGATGACCCGGCCGCGCGCATCGCGGATCGGGAACATGATGCGGTCGCGGAAGCGGTCGTAGTGACCGCCCTGTTCCTTGCGGATGACGAGGCCGGCCTTCGTCAGGCGATCCTCGCCGAAGCGTCCGCCGAGCGCCTTCAGCAATCCGTCCCAGCCGGGCGGCGCATAACCGAGACCGAATTCCGCGGCGGTCTCGCCGTCGAGACCGCGCGTCTTCAGATAGTCGATCGCGGCGCCGCCGCGCGGGTGTTCGCGCAACTGGCGGCGATACCAGGCCGCGGCCTCGCCGAGGACTTCAGGGAGGTCGGGACCGGCCGGCTTCTTCGCCGCGCCACCCTCGCCGCGCGGGACCTCGAGGCCGACGCGGCCGGCCAGCTCATGGACCGCTTCGACGAAATCGAGATGACTGAACTCCATGACGAAGCCGATCACGGTGCCGTGGGCGCCGCAGCCGAAGCAGTGATAGAACTGTTTCTCGGGACTGACGGTGAAGGACGGGGTCTTCTCATCATGGAACGGGCAGCGCGCGACATATTCGCGGCCCGCCTTGCGCAGCGCGACATGGCTGTCGATGACCTCGACGATGTCGAGGCGCGCGGTCAGCTCGTCGATGAATTCCTGGGGGATGCGCCCGGCCATGACGCTTCAAGATACAGGATAGGGGCGCCGGCGGGGAACCAGGCGCCGCCGGCGAGGACGGATCAGCCGCCGCCGAGCCTGGCCTTGACCCGGGTGCTGACCGCGCCGACGTCGGCGCGACCCTGAATCTGCGGGCGGAGCACGCCCATGACCTTGCCCATGTCCTTCATCGAGGCGGCGCCGCTGTCGGCGATCGCCTGCTCGATCAGCGCCGACAGTTCGGCCTCGTCGAGGCGGGCGGGGAGATACACATCGATGACCTCGAGCTCGAATGCTTCCTTGTCGACCAGGTCCTGGCGTCCGCCCTTGCCGTACTGATCGATCGAATCACGGCGCTGCTTGACCATCTTGTCGAGCACCGCGAGCACCTGGGTATCGTCGAGTTCGATACGCTCATCGACCTCGCGCTGCTTGATCGCGGCGAGGATCAGGCGAATGACGCCGAGACGCGCGCTGTCCTTCGCGCGCATCGCGGTCTTCATGTCTTCCTGGATTCGGCTTTTGAGCGCTGACGACAAGAACGTGTCAGCTGTGGGTACGCAGGTGGCGCGACTTCTCGATCGAGGTCCGCTTCTGCTGGCGCTTCACTGCAGCCGCCGCCTTGCGCTTGCGAACCGAGGTCGGCTTTTCGTAAAACTCGCGGCGGCGGATCTCGGACAGCACCCCGCTCTTCTCGCAAATCCGCTTGAAGCGACGCAGCGCCACCTCGAACGGCTCGTTGTCCCTTACCCGTACATTCGGCATTCAGCAATCCCCGACAATGAATGACAAGAAATATCAAAAGGCCGCACATATTAACGCCCGGGACGGGAAATTGCAAAATCCCGGCAACTGGTTGATTCTCAAAGGCAGGTCATCAGGTCGTCACGCTCCGGCTGGACAGCCCGCGATGACACTTTAATATAGTCAGCTGTCACTCACCCCGGAAGACATCGCTTGTCGCCCAAGACCGCCGCCGGCTTCGAGGCCCTGGTAAGGCCTCATCTGAAACCGCTCTACCGCATCGCCTATCGCATGACCGGCAGGCATGAGGACGCCGAGGACCTGATCCAGGAGCTGCTGACCAAGCTGTATCCCCGTCGGCGCGAGCTGGAGGAGGTCGAACGCCTGCGGCCCTGGTTGATCCGGGTCATGTACCGCCTGTTCATCGACAGCCATCGCCGCCAGAACCGCTCCCCGGTCCACCTCGCCGTCGACAACAGCCCCGACCCCGGGAGTTTCGACCCGATCGACAACCTGCCCGCCCAGGACGGGGATCCTGAAACCGTGACCGACGAGGCCGCCCGGCAGCGCCGGTTGCTGCTCGCGATCGACCGCCTGAGCGATGACCACCGCGCGGTGCTCAGCCTGCACGATATCGAGGGCTATACCCTCGAGGAGATGCAGCTCATGCTCGACTGCCCTATCGGCACCCTGAAATCGCGCCTCCACCGGGCCAGGAACCGTCTGCGCGCCCTGCTCGAGGAATTGCCGGGTTACGAAATTGCAGGTAAAACATATGATTGATCCGTAGGAAAAAATGATGTCCGCAAATGCAGACACCGAGGGAACCCTTTGGACCCGGCGCGCGTGTTAGGGGTGAATTCGGGGGACATATGAACTGCAACGACATCGCGATGCGGCTGGACGACTGGCTCGACGGGGATCTCCCCGCCGAACAGCTTGCTGCGCTCGAGGCCCACGCCGCAGGCTGCGCAGCCTGCGCGGCGCGGGTGACCCGCGCACGCGATTTGCTCGACCGCCTGCGCCGCCTGCCGGTCCCCGAGCCTGACGAACGGTTGTTCGACCGTGCTTTCGCGACGGCGATCGAGCGCGATCACCAGCGTCGCCGCTGGCGCTGGCTCGGCACCGGCGGGGCGCTTGCCGCCAGCCTCGTGCTCGTCATCGGACTCAACATCCAGCAGGGCCCGCAGACGCCGATGGCGCCGGCAATCCCGGGGCTCAGCATCGCCCTGTCCGAGGAGCGCGAGATCAGCCTGGTCGTCGATTCCACCGGCGCCCTCGACAGCGCCACATTCACCGTCGTGCTGCCCCCGGGGATCGAGCTGGCCGGCTACCCGGGACAGAACGAGATCAGCTGGGAAGGGCGGCTGGAGTCCGGCAGCAACCTGCTGGTGCTGCCGCTCAGGGCGCTGGCCGGCAGCGGCGGCGACGTCGTGACCCACATCCGCCATACCGGCCGGGAAAAGACCTTCATCGTCAGGATGGAGGTCAACGCGGAACAGCGTCCGCCGCCGGCAACTGATGCCCCGACCCTGATGTAACCTGTGGAGCCGACCCCGATGTCCACCTCGACCCGCCGCCTCGGCGGCCTCCTGCTCGTAACGCTGCTGTTCACGCCGCCGGTCGCGATGTCCGCGCAGTCGGTCGGCGATCTCGATGTCACGATCCGGATGATCGATCGCCACAACCCCGATGTCGAGGCCCTGATCAATCGCATCGAGCTGCCGCGGGTGACGCTGCCCGGCGAAGCCGGTCAAACCACCGGCCAGGGTCGCCGCGACGGCGCGGGAAGGCCGGCCTCCGAGCGGTCACGCGATACCATCCGTGAACGGATCGAGCGCGGCGGTGGCGAAGACCGCCGCCGGCAGGGGAGCGAGGCCCGCGATACCGCCCACGATGCCGTCGACCGCGGCCGCGAGGCACGGCAAAACGCGATGCAGCTCCGCGACGAACGCCGCGACGACCTGCCCGGCGGCGGCCCCCCGTTTCGCGACTGACCCGCCCCTGCCGCGCGTGGCCCCGCGGCTTGAAATGGTATACATTCGCCGCAGGCCCGGCCGCGACCCTCGCGTAAGACTTCCCGTTTACGACCTGCTTCCCCCGGGCCGGACCAGGCAAGCCGGATCCGGATCGTCCAATGCCGCCGCGCCCCGCCGTAAATCCCCGGCGCCGATCGTGTTGTCTGCTGATGCTGCTGGCGCTGCTGACTGCGGCCGCCGCATTCGCGCAAACGCCCGATCAGGATCATGACGCCGGGGTCGCGGCATTCGAGGCCGGCGAATACCGGCTCGCCGTCGGGCTGTTCCTCGATGCCCGCGACCACGGCTTAGACACCCCCGCGCTGAATTACAACCTGGGCTCGGCCTGGTACCGGCTCGGCGACTACGTACAGGCACGCGAGGCCTTTCTGAGGGCCGCCGAAGCGCCCGAACTCGCCCCGCTCGCCTGGTACAACCTCGGCCTTGCCGCGACGCAACTCGGGGACATCGACGATGCGCGCGCCTGGTTCGTCCGGGTGCTGGATGGACGCGATCATGCGGCGCTGCGCGTGCTCGCTGCGACGATGCTCGATCGCCTCGGCCACGGCACAGGCGATCATGACGACCCCGCCGACTTGGGCGCCTATCCCGTGCCGACAACGGCATGGCAAGGCTTCATGATCGGCGGGCTCGGTCATGACGACAACGTGTTGCTGGTCTCCGATGACGACCTGCTCGGCGGCAGCGATCGCGGCGATTTCTTCCTCGATGTCTTCGCGCAGGCATGGCGTGAAATCGGCCGCGATGCGGCAGGCACGCGCACGCTGGAGTTCGACGCCGGCGCATGGCTGCTTCGGCACATCCGCCTCGATGATTTCGACATGGCCTCCGCGCGCACCGGCTTGACCTATGAACATGCGACCACGACCTGGGTGACCGGCGGCGGCGCGCATGGCGCATGGGCGCTGCTGGACGGTCGCGGGCTGACCCGGGAGGCGTTGTTCAGCGCGCGCGCCGCGCGGCGCTTGCCGTCGGGACTGCTCAGGCTGCGTTATGAACTCGGCCTGATCGGGGCGATGCGCGGCGATTACAGCTATCTCGAAGGCAACAGACAGCGGCTGGACGCACGCGTGACCCGGATCGAGGCTGGCGTGCGCATGCACCTGCAGTACCAACTTGAGCACAATGACCGCACGGACCTCGTCACCCCGCGCTTCACCAGCGCCTCGCCGCTGCGCAACCAGTTCGGTGTCACCGTCGAGATGCCGCTGCGCGAGGCGCTGGAACTGCGCGCCGAGATTCAGTACATGCGCAGCCGCTATCGCGACGCGAACGAGCTCGCGACCGGCGCCCGCGTGACGCGGGTCGACGACCGCCTCGGCCTCGGCGGACGCCTCGCCTGGCGCGCGCCCGGCGGCGGCGAGTTGTCGGTGGAATACCGCTATACGGACAACGATTCGACGATTCCGGTGTATGAATACAGCCGACACCGGATCATGGCGGGCATGCTGCTGATGTTCTAGCGTCCGGCGCGGAGCAGGCCGCCGAGTCCGGCCGATTCGAGGGCCTCGCCGATCAGCGCCCGGATCGAGCCGGCGTCCTCCATCAGCAAGGCCTGGTCGAGCAGGTCGCGCGCCTGCGCGGCGCTGAAATTGCGGATCACGAGCTTGACGCGCGGCAGACTGGCGACGCTCGCGCTGAGATTCGACACCCCCATCCCCAGCAGCAACACCACTGCCTCCGGATCGCCGGCCATTTCACCGCAGACGCCGATCGGCTTGCCCGCCCGCTGCGCGGCGAGCACCGCCTGCACCAGCGCGCGCAACACCGCCGGATGCAGGGAATCGTACAGCGAAGCGACCCGCGCATTGTTGCGATCGACGGCCAGCATATACTGGGTCAGGTCGTTGCTGCCGATCGACAGGAAATCGACGCGGCGGGCCAGGGCCTCGACCTGGTAGATCACCGACGGCACCTCGATCATGATGCCGATCTCGGGCATCACCACGTCCTCGCCCTGTTCACGCAGTTCGCGGTGCACACGACCGATCAGGCGCAGCGATTCGTCGACCTCGCCGATGTTGCTGATCATCGGCAGCAGCAGACGAGCGTTGTCGAGGCCGGCGCTCGCGCGCAGGATCGCGCGCAACTGTATCAGGAAGATCTCGGGATGATCGAGCGTGACGCGGATGCCGCGCCAGCCGAGAAACGGGTTCTCTTCCTGGATCGGGAAATAAGGCAGCATCTTGTCGCCGCCGACATCGAGCGTACGGATCGTCACCGGCCGCGGCGCGAAGGCCTCGAGCACCTGGCGATAGATCGACCGCTGTTCCTCCTCGCCCGGAAAACGGCTGCGGATCATGAACGGAAATTCGGTGCGATAGAGCCCGATGCCCTCGGCGCCGTGGCGCAGCGACGGGGTCACATCCGACAGCAGACCGGCATTGGCATAGAGCGGGACATGGAGACCGTCGGTCGTCACCGCCGGCTGATCATGCAGTTCTTCGAGGCCGGCGGTCAGTTCTTCCTCTTCACCGATCAGGCGCAGATATTCTTCCCTGACCGTCGCCGAAGGACTGACATAGATCCAGCCGCGATATCCGTCGACGACGATCTCGCAACCATCGACGCGCGAAACCGGCAGATCGCTGATGCCGACCACTGCCGGCAGTCCGAGCGAACGCGCGAGGATCGCGACATGCGAGGAGCGCGAGCCGCGCGCCGAGACGATGCCGGCGAGACGGTCGAGTGGGGCCTCGGCGAGCATGGACACGCTGATCTCGTCGCCGACCAGCACCGCGCGTTCGGGATAATCGCGCTCGCGGTCCGCCGCGTTCTGCAGCCGCGCGAGCACCCGGCGCCCGACGTCGCGGATATCGGCGGCGCGCTCGCGCAGATAGGGATCATCCATCTGGTCGAACACCAGCGCGTGCTCCTTGATCGTGTCGCGCAGCGCGCCCGGGGCCCAGTTGCCGGCGCGTATGCGCTCGACGGTCTGTTCCTCGAGGCCCGGGCTGGTCAGCATCAGGGTATAGGCGTGGAACAGCGCGCGATCCTCGGTCGTCAGCGATGCCGACATGCGCTGCTCGAGCAGCGCGATGTCGTCGCAGGCCTGGCGCAGCGCCACGCGGAAGGCCGCGATCTCACCGTCGATGTCGGCGGTCTGGCGATCAGGGACGGCGTCGAGATCGGCCGGTGAATAGATGACGACCGCGGTGCCGATGCTGACACCGGCGGCGCCCGGCAGGCCTTGCAGCGGCCGCGAATCGACGACGCCGCCGGCGAGCCCCTGGATCCCGCCGCTGGCCGCGGCCAGCGCGATCGCGCCGGATAGCTGTGACGCCACGGTCAGCAGGAACGCGACCTCATCCTCGTCGAAGCGGCGGTTATGTTCCTGACGCACGACCAGTACGCCCATGACGCGGCGGTGATGGATGATCGGCACGCCGAGGAAACCGTGGTACTGGACCTCGCCGGTCTCGGCGATGAAGCGATAGCGCGGGTGCTCGGGGGCGTCGTCGAGGTTCAGCGGCTCCTCGGATTCGCCGACGACGCTGATCAGACCCTCGCCGCGCAGCAGGCGGACGACGCCGACCGCGGCGGGGTTGAGGCCGTCGGTCGCCATCAGCACATAGGCATCGCTCGCCGTGTCGAAAAGGTAGACCGAGCAGACATCGACCCGCATCGACTGCTTGACCCGCGACACGATGATCGCGAGGGTCTGGTCGAGATCACGGGCCGCATTGACCTCCTGAACGATGCGCCTGAGAGTTGCGAGCATCCGGGCTCTGCGGGCTCAGGCGCCGCGACGAAGATTGACAGCGGAATCCGCGACGGACAACGGCGTGAACTTGCCGTCGATGAACACGAGGTCGGCGAATTCCTGCAATGCGCGACGATAGACGTTGCGCTTGAAAGACACGACCTCGTCGACCGGATTCCAGAAGTCGATCCAGCGCCAGCTGTCGAATTCCGGTTCGTCGCTGAGATCGAGGCGCACCCGGTTCTCGTCGCCGGTCAGATAGAGCAGGTACCAGAGCTGTTTCTGGCCGATGCACAGCGGGCGACTGCGGCGACGGATCAGGTGCTTCGGCAACTGGTAGCGCAGCCAGTCGCGGGTGCGGGCGATGACGACCACGTCGTCGCTGTCGAGACCGATCTCCTCGCGCAGCTCGCGATACATCGCCTGCTCCGGGGTCTCGTCCTCGCGGATGCCGCCCTGCGGAAACTGCCAGGCGTCCTGGCCGATCCGGCGGGCCCACAGTACGCGCCCCTCCCGGTTGCACAGGATGATCCCGACGTTCGGCCTGTATCCATCCAAATCAATCACTTGCAAAATCCGCCAAGGCCTTGTATTGCCATCGATTCTCCCACAAACCGCGGCGCCCCCGCAATCGATGTTCCCTTGCGCCGGCCCGGTCGATCCTCTACTTTAAGCCATTTTCCGGGGGCCGGCCGTGGGACTCGCACTCTTCGATCTCGACAATACCCTGCTCGGCGGGGACAGCGACTATCTCTGGGGCTGTTTCCTGGTCGAGCATGGCATCGTCGACGGCGAGCATTACGAGCGCGAAAACGCCCGCTTCTACCGCGAATACCAGGCCGGCACCCTCGACATCCGGGAGTGGCTTGCCTTCCAGTTACGGCCGCTGACCCGCCACGGTATGGCGGAACTCGAGGCGCTGCGCGCGCGTTTCCTCGACGAGAAGATCCGGCCGATCATGCTCCCCGCCGCCCGTGAACTGATCGCGCGCCACCGTCACGACGGCGATACGCTGGCGATCGTCACCGCGACGAACTCGTTCATCACCGCGCCGATCGCGGCGCTGTTCGATATCCCTCACCTGCTCGCGACCGAGCCGCGCATCAGCAACGGGCGCTATACCGGCGAGGTCGAGGGCACGCCTTGCTTTCGCGAGGGCAAGGTCGTTCGCCTGCGCGCCTGGCTCGCCGAGCGCGGGCTCGGGCTGTCGCCAAGCTGGTTCTATTCCGATTCGCACAACGATATCCCGCTGCTCGAGCTCGTGACCCATCCGGTGGCGGTCGATCCCGATCCGGAGCTGACCCGCCACGCCGAGGCCAGGGCATGGCCGATCATCAGCCTGCGCTGAAACGACGCGCGCCGCTCCTTGCCCTGCTCGCGCTGTTGGCGCTCCTGAGCCTGCTGTTCGCGTTGTCGACCGGCAGCGTCCGGGTCGGCTGGCGCGAGCTGCTCGCGCTCGCGACCGGCGAGGCCGATGCGCTGACCCGCAGCCTCGTCATCGAACTCCGGCTCCCGCGCGCGCTCGCCGCGTTCGCGACCGGCGGCATGCTGGCGCTGGCCGGGGCGATGATGCAGGTCCTGCTGCGCAATCCGCTCGCCGATCCGTACATCCTCGGCGTCTCCGGCGGCGCCGCGGTCGGCGCGCTGCTGTGCCTCTTGCTCGGGCTCGGCGGCCTGTGGATGACCGGCAGCGCCTTCGGCGGCGCGTTGCTGTCGATGCTGCTGGTGTTCACGCTCGCCCGCGGCGGCGGCAGCTGGACCTCGACCCGGCTGTTGCTGACCGGCGTCGTCGTCGCCGCCGGCTGGGGCGCGGTGATCAGCTTCCTGCTCGCGATCAGCCCCGACAGCACGCTGCGCGGCATGATGTTCTGGCTGCTCGGCGACCTCAGCCAGGCCGGCCGCCCCGGCATCGGACTCGCGCTGCTGGCGCTTGGCCTGACCGTCGCCCTGCTGTCGGCGCGCGACCTGAATGCGCTGATCCACGGCGAAGACAAGGCGCGCTCGCTCGGCGTATCGGTCGCCGGCCTGCGCCTGCGCCTCTATCTACTCGCCTCGCTGTTGACCGCGGTCGCGGTCACGATCGCCGGCAACATCGGCTTCATCGGGCTGATCGTCCCCCACCTCGTGCGCCTCGCGACCGGCAACGACCACCGCATCCTGCTGCCGGCGGCGACGCTCGCCGGCGCCAGCCTGCTGGTTGTCGCCGACACGGTGTCGCGCACCGCGCTGGCGCCATTGCAACTGCCGGTCGGCGTCATCACCGCGCTGATCGGCGTGCCGCTGTTTCTCTATCTGCTGCGGCGGACGGCGCGCTGACATGAGCCTGCTCGCGACGCGCCGGCTCGAGGTCTCGATCGCGGATATCACGGTCTGCCGCGGTCTCGACCTCGACATCGGCGCAGGCTCGCGCTGGGCGATCCTCGGCCGCAACGGCGTCGGCAAGACCACGCTGCTGAGGACGCTGGCCGGCCTGCATGCGGCGGACGGCGGGGAGGTGCTGTTCGACGATGTCGCGCTGTCAGCGCATCCCCGCCGCGTGCTGGCGCAGCGTCTCGGCGTCCAGTTCCAGGAGACGCCGGCGCTGTTTCCGGGCTCGGTACTCGAGACTGCGCTGATCGGACGCCACCCCTGGCTCGATCCCTGGCGCTGGGAAGGCGACGACGACATGCGCATCGCGCGCGCGGCGCTGGCGGCGGTCGGGCTGGCAGGCTTCGAGGACCGCGCGCTCGCGACCCTGTCGGGCGGCGAGCGCCAGCGCCTCGGCATCGCGACGTTGCTGGCGCAGGATCCCGCGCTGTACCTGCTCGACGAGCCGACCAACCACCTCGATCCCCGCCACCAGATCAGCGTCATGGAACTGCTGTGCCGGCGGGACGACGGCGACCGGCGCGGGGTCGTCATGGTACTGCACGACGTCAATCTCGCGGCACGTTACTGCGATCATGTGCTGTTGCTGTACGGGGAGGGCGCCGCGGATCACGGCGCGACGACGGAGATCCTGAACCCGGACAGCCTCGAGCGGCTCTACGGGCATCCGGTCATCGCGGTAAATACGGCGTTCGGGGAGTTCTACTACCCGGCCTGAGGCCTCACTCCTTGAGGCTGTCGCGGTTCGCGGCCTTGGCCATCGCGTCCTGGCGCGTGATCTTGCCCTTGCGCAACAGCTCCTGCAGACATTGGTCGAGGGTCTGCATGCCGACGGACTGGCCGGTCTGGATCGCCGAATACATCTGCGGAATCTTGTTTTCGCGGATCAGGTTGCGAATCGCCGGCGTGCCGATCATGATCTCGTGCGCCGCGATACGCCCGCCGCCGACCTTCTTCAGCAGCGTCTGCGAGATCACCGCGCGCAGCGACTCCGACAGCATCGAGCGCACCATCTCCTTTTCCGCGGCCGGGAACACGTCGATGATACGGTCGATGGTCTTCGCGGCCGAGCTCGTGTGCAGCGTGCCGAACACCATGTGACCGGTCTCGGCTGCGGTCAGCGCGAGGCCGATCGTTTCGGGGTCGCGCATTTCACCGACGAGGATGATGTCCGGGTCTTCGCGCAGCGCCGAGCGCAGCGCCTCGGCGAAGCCGAGCGAGTCGCGGTGAATCTCGCGCTGGTTGACCAGGCACTTCTTGCTCTGGTGCACGAACTCGATCGGGTCTTCCAGGGTAAGGATGTGGCCGAATTCGTTGTTGTTCTTGTAGTCGAGCATCGCGGCCAGCGTCGTCGACTTACCCGAGCCGGTCGGCCCGGTGACCAGCACGATTCCGCGCGGATACTCCGAGATCGTCTTGAATACCTCCGGGGCGCCGAGGTCCTCGAGCGACAGGATCGTCGACGGAATCGTACGGAACACGCCGCCGGCGCCGCGGTTGTGGTTGAAGACGTTGACGCGGAAGCGCGCCAGCCCCGGGATCTCGAACGAAAAGTCGGTCTCGAGAAACTCTTCGAAGTCCTTGCGCTGCTTGTCGCTCATGATGTCGTACAGCATCGTCTGCACGGTCTTGTTGTCGAGCGGCGGGACATTGATGCGGCGGACGTCGCCATCGACGCGGATCATCGGCGGCAGCTCGGCGGAGAGATGCAGGTCCGAGGCGTTGTTCTTGACGCTGAAGGCCAGTAGTTCGGCGATATCCATCTGGTTACGCTCCTGAAATCTGTGGCACACTGCGGGCAGGCATGCCTGCGGGGATTACCGTATTTCCCGCATAACTAGCGGCCGGCCGACCCGGATCTTGAGGTGCCCCTTGCCCCTGGAAGCGACCCCTGCCGACGCCCTGCGCGCGCTGCAAACCCGCATCGCCGCCGCCGGGCAGCGCGCCGGCCGGACGCCCGGCACGACCGCGCTGATCGCGGTCAGCAAGGGCGTCCCGGCACGAGACCTGCAGGCGCTGGCCGCGGCAGGCCAGCGCCGTTTCGGCGAGAGTTATCTCGGCGAGGCACTGCCGAAGCTCGATGCGCTCGCCGGCCTCGGGCTCGAATGGCATTTCATCGGCCCGATCCAGTCGAACAAGACCCGCGGCATCGCCGCCCGCTTCGACTGGGTGCACAGCGTCGATCGTGCCCGCATCGCCGAGCGGCTCAGCGACCAGCGTCCGCAGGCGTCCGCACCACTGAATGTCTGCATCCAGGTTAACGTCAGCGACGAGGCCAGCAAATCGGGCGTTGCCCCCGAGGCGGCACGGGAACTTGTCCGGTTCGCAAGCCGGCTGCCGCGACTGCGTGTGCGCGGCCTGATGGCGATCCCGGCCCCCGACCCCGATCCCGCGCGCCGGCGCGCGGCGTTCCGCCGCCTGCGGGAACTGCGCGACGCGATCGCGGCGACGGAGGGACTCGCGCTCGACACGCTGTCGATCGGTATGAGTGATGACTTCGAGGAAGCGATCGAAGAAGGCGCGACCATGATCCGGATTGGGACCTCACTGTTCGGCGCGCGCCCGCGTGCGCGCGCGGATTCCGCCCCCGATTTGGGTTAGACTACGGACTTCGATGACCCCGCATACGATTGCCTTCATCGGCGCCGGCAACATGGCGCGCAGCCTGATCGGCGGCCTGATCGCTGACGGTTACGATCGCGCGCGCCTGCTGGCCTCGGACCGCAGCGCGGAGGCGCGCGAATCATTGCAGCGCGACTTCGGCATCGCGACCCATGCCTCGAATGCGGACGCCGCGCGCGAGGCTGCCGTCGTCGTCCTCGCGGTCAAGCCCCAGGTCGTCGCCGAGGTCGCCCGCGCGCTGGCCGGTGACCTGAAAGACGGCCGGCGGCTGGTGATCTCGATCGCGGCCGGGATCCGCCTGGCCGACCTCGAGGGCTGGCTCGGCGGCGGGATCCCGCTGGTGCGCGCGATGCCGAACACCCCGGCGCTGGTGCAGAGCGGCGCGACCGCGCTGTGCGCGAACGCCCATGCCGGCAAGGACTGGCGCGAGGCCGCCGAAACGATCCTGCGCGCGGTCGGGCTGACGCTGTGGCTCGACGACGAGGCGCAGATGGACGCGGTCACCGCGCTGTCGGGCAGCGGCCCGGCCTATTACTTCCTGGTCATGGAGGCCATGGAAGCGGCCGGCCGGCGTCTCGGGCTGCCGGCGGAGACCGCGCGCGTGCTGACGATCCAGACCGCGTTCGGCGCGGCGAAGATGGCGCTCGAAAGCACCGATACCGGTCCCGCCGAGCTGCGCGCCCGCGTCACCTCGCCGGGCGGCACGACCGAACGCGCAATCGCGTCGCTGCGCGACGGCGGCCTCGAGCGCCTGTTCGAGCAGGCGCTCGCCGCGGCCCGTGATCGCTCGATCGAATTATCGAAGTACCTTGGGGGAAAGAATGAATAATCCGTACCTGTCGAACGCGACGGTCTATCTGATCGATACGGTCTTCACGATCTACCTGATCCTGATTCTGTTGCGCTTCCTGCTGCAGATGACCCGCGCCGACTTCTACAACCCGGTTTCGCAGTTCATCGTCAAGGCAACGAATCCGCCGCTGATCCCGCTGCGGCGCATCATCCCGGGCCTCAAGGGCATCGACCTTGCATCGATCGTGCTGCTGGTCGCGCTCCAGATCGGGGCGCTGTACCTGATGCACCTGTCGGCCGGGCGCGCGGTCACGCCGGGCGGCCTGCTGGTGCTGTCGCTCGCGGACCTGCTGTCGCTGGTGCTGAACCTGTTCCTGATCACCATCTTGATCCAGATCATCCTGAGCTGGGTCAACCCCGGGGCCCGCAACCCGGTCCTGTCGCTGCTGCACAGCCTCAACGAGCCCCTGCTGCGCCCGGCCCGGCGGGTCCTGCCGGCGGTCTCCGGCATCGATTTCTCGCCGCTGCTGGTGCTGGTCGGCATCCAGCTGATGAAGATCCTGATGCTGGCCCCGATACGCGACGTCGGCATGCGACTCGCGTATAATTGACCGCTGGATCGGGTCTGAGCCAGGGAGTATTATCCGGGGTTATCCCGCAGTACCGTCCGTCGGGGGATCGGCCGTCCCCGGGATGGGTCTGGAAGCCGGGGTCTCAGGTGCCGCCGATGCATGGTCCACTCCTCCCGTCACGCCCGCGAGCGGCAGCCCGGCTCGCTGCTGCGCTGCTGCTACTGCTGTCAGGCCTGCTGGCCGCGCCAGGACAGACACACGCCCTCTGCTTCAGTACCGGCGCGTTCGGCAATGCCAGCCTGTGCTGGAACCCGGTCAACCCGCTCCCCGATGCGTTCGATGTCGAGCGCGTCGTCTGGAGCCCGGAGCGGGCGGAATACCTCGCCGTCGGCGCCGGCGGCGCGATCCTGACCAGCCCGGACGGAGTCGCGTGGACCGTGCGCGACAGCGGCACGGTGCAGCGGCTGTTCGGCGCCTTGTGGGACGGCCTGCGTTATGTCGTCGTCGGCGACGGCGGCCTCGTGCTGACCAGCTCGAACGGCGCTGACTGGACGGCCCGCGCCTCGAACACCCGCGTCCGGCTCCTCGATATCGCCGTGAACACGAACCGCACGCGCTATGTCGTGGTCGGCGAGAGCGGCACCGTGCTCAGCAGCCCGGACACGGTGACCTGGACCGAGACCATCGTACTGAGCCTGTCGCGCAGGCCGGCGCTCTACGGAGTCGTCTGGCATACCAACCGCTTCGTTGCGGTCGGCAGCTCATCGACGATCATCACCAGCGAGAACGGCACCGACTGGATCGAGCGTGAATACAGCCCGCTGGTCCAGGGCCAGCCCCCACCGCCGGTACTTCGCGCCGTCACCGCCAGCAGCAACGGCCTGTTCGTCGCGGTGGGCACCAGCGGGACAGCCTGGACCAGTAACAACGGCGTCGAGTGGACGCGGCAGACCATCAGCGGTCATCCCGATGCGCGCTTGCGGGCCGTCGTCTGGATCGGCGGTCCCAACAGCCGTTTTCTCGCCTTCGGCGACGAGGGCACCCCCCAGGCCCCGCTGGTCCTGAGTTCGCCGACAGGGATCCAGTGGTCGGTGGCCGGCGCCCTGCCCCAGGATCCCGCGCTCGAGACGCTGAAGACGGTCGCCTTCGACGGCACGAATCTGGTCACCGGCGGCAACCAGCGCCTGCTGAGGGCCACCGCCGTCGACCTCGACTGGCAGATCATCACGCCCGTCCCCGAACTCGCCGCGGAACTGAACGGGGTGATCTTCGCGAACTTTCCGACCCCGCTGCGCCTCGCGGTCGGCGCCGTCGGCGCCGTGCTGTCGAGCCCCGACGGGCTGACCTGGGCGCGCGAGACCAGCGGTACCGATGCAGCCCTGCACGGCCTGGCCGTCAGCACCGACGGCGACGGCATCGCAACCCGGGCGGTGGCCGTCGGCGCCGGCGGTGTGATCATCCACAGCGACAACGGCCAGGACTGGCAGCCGGCCCTGGTCACGCAGCCGTTCGATGCGATGCTCGCGGGGGTGACCTGGGGCAACGGGCTGTTCGTCGCGGTCGGCGACGGCGGTGCGATACTCAACAGCACCGACGGCACGACCTGGGCCATCGTCAACGCGGACGGCTTCGTCGCCGACCTGCGCGGCGTCGCCTACGGCCTGGTCGGTGAAACTCCCCGTTATGTCGCGGTCGGCGCCAACGGCATGGTGCTGACCAGCGACAACGGCGTGAACTGGGGCGCGGCCGGGACGCAGGACGTGACGGGCAGTCTGGGCACCTTGCGGGCGGTGGTGCACACGACCGGCGGCAATCCGCCACGATTCGTCGCGGTCGGCCAGACCACGGGCCAAACGCCGGTCGCCGCGGCGATCCACAGCACCGACGGCATCACTTGGGCCTCCGGGTCCCTGCCGGAACGCGCGGCGCCGGGTCCCGGTACACCGCCCCCTCCCATCCCCCCCTTGCGCGCGGTCGCCTGGAACGGCAGCCAGCTGGTCGCCGCGAGCGACCGCGACATCTTCCTGCGCAGCCAGACCGGCCAGGGCTGGACCACGCTCGGGACGGCGGCCACCGAACCCCCGCCCCGGATCAATGCCCTCGCCTGGAACGGCGGCGGCGGTCCGGCCGGCCGTTTTCTCGCCGCCGGCGAGGACGGCCGCATCATCGCGAGCGGCGGCGTCGATATCGCGGTGGGCGTCGAAACCGACGTCTCTGTCAGCGAAGACTTCGACCCGCGGTTCGCGTTGGCTGGTCTGGACAAGACCTTCCGGTTCACCGTCGGTAACATCGCGAACCTCGATGCGCTCAATGCGCAGTTCACCTATACCGCGCCGTCACAGGTCAATCAGCCGCTGAGGCTCACGGACCCCGCGCAGATCCCCAACAGCTGGACCTGCGTCCCGACCGCCGGCGGCGCCGCGCTCACCTGCAACATCCCCCGGCTCCCCGCCGGCTCCGGCGAGGCGGTGACGATCGAGATCACCATGGAAATGCCGTCCCAGAGCGATATCACGATCACTCACGGCATCGAGGTCCCGGACCAGGCGATCAATGACACCCAGCCGGGAAACAACGTGCTCACGGTCGCCACTCGCATCGGCCCCCGCCAGGCGCCCGGCCTGCCGTCACCGGACACCGATTTCAGCAGTCGCGGCGCCTTTGGCAGCCTCGACGGCCTGACCCTGGCGTTACTTGTCGCGTTGATCATGGCCCGCCTGCCGCGGCGGAACACCGGCAGCGCTCACTGACCCGTCAACCCCGCCGTCCCTCCCCTCGCTCCCGCCCTCCCGGCTCGATTTTTTCGTACTACTGACGATATCTAGGGGATGTCGGTGGAGATCGGGCAACCGCCGTCCAGCGGGCCCGAATTACGGGCATAGTTCACAAAAATACTCATATAAAACGGCAAGATTCCGATACACAGAAGAAGCCGACACACCACCAGCAGGCCAGGCGGATTAGAAAACCCATGTCGACCAACGCAATGGAGCTCACCGAAGCCCCGTCGGAGCAGGATCGCTTCAGGCACCGGATGCAGGCCTTCGCCGACTGGAAGGCGGAGCTCGTGCGCACGATCCGGGACTTCGAGCAGTGGCTCAACGACAATCAGCTGGCCAGCCCGGAGATCGAGTTGCGCATCTACGATGCGCTGAAGATGCTCGATTCCGACCAGCTCAACATCGCCTTCGTCGCCGAGTTTTCGCGCGGCAAGACCGAGCTGATCAACGCGATCTTCTTCGCCGATTACGGCCGGCGGCTGCTGCCGTCGGAGGCCGGGCGCACGACGATGTGCCCGACCGAACTGTTCTATGACCGCGAGGCCGACACGGCCTACATCCGCCTGCTGCCGATCGAGACCCGCCTGAGCGACATGAGCCTGGCCGATCTCAAGAACGAGACCGGCTACTGGACCACCCTGCCGCTCGACATGTCGTCGCCGGAACAGATTGCCGAGGCCTTCAACCAGGTCGTCAGGACCAAGCAGGTGCCGTATGAAGAGGCCGAGAACCTCGGACTGATCGGCGACGAGGAACCCGCCGACGACAGACGACCGCGACCGGAGACTATCGAGATCCCGGTCTGGCGCCATGCGCTGATCAGCTTTCCCCATCCGCTGCTGAAACAGGGCCTGGTCATCCTCGACACTCCGGGCCTGAACGCGCTCGGCAGCGAGCCCGAGCTCACGATCAACATGCTGCCGAACGCCCAGGCCGTGCTGTTCGTGCTGTCGGCCGACACCGGGGTTACGAAGAGCGACCTCGACATGTGGCAGAACTACATCACCGCCTTCCGCAACAAGAAGCAGAAGGGCCTGGCCGCGGTGCTGAACAAGATCGATACCCTGTGGGACGAGATGAAGAAGCCCGAGGAAGTGCGGGCGACGATCACCGAGCAGTGCCGCAGCAGCGCGCGCCTGCTCGAGATCGATGTCTCCAGCGTCTTCCCGGTCTCGGCGCAAAAGGCCCTGGTCGCGAAGATCCGCGACAACCGCCCGCTGCTCGAGCAGAGCAACCTGCCGGCGCTCGAGTCGCTGCTCGCGAACGAGATCCTGCCCGACCGCCAGCGGGTGATCTGGGACAACATCGTCGCCTCGATGAACCGCTCGATGGAGGAGCTGCACACGCCGATTTCCGCCCGCATCGAGGATCTCAATTCCCGCATCAACGAGCTCGAGGCGATGCGCGGCAACAACGAGGACATCGTCCAGCAGTTGCTGCAGAAGGCGAAGGAGAAGAAGAACGCCTATTACGAGAGCGTCAAGACCTTCCAGCTGAGCCGCAAGAAGCTCGCGCTGCAGGCCAAGATCATGTTCAACACGCTCGACCTCAACGCGATCGACAAGATCATCGACAAGACCCGCAAGGACATGTCGGGCAGCTGGACCACCAACGGCATGAAGAACGGCATGTCGGTGTTCTTCGACAACATGCGCGACGCGATGCAGATCGCGAACCGCCAGTCGGACGAGACCTTCAAGCTGGTGCAGGCGATCTACAAGAAGTTCCACGACGACTACGGGCTGCGCATGACGCCGCCGCGGCCATTCCCGATCAAGAAGTACATCGACGAGCTGGACCAGCTCTACCTGAAGGCCGAGGAATTCCGCAACAGTTCGATGACGACGATGACCGAGCAGAGCTTCGTCGTGAAGAAGTTCTTCATCTCGCTGGTCAGCCATGCCCGCAACGTCTTCATGCAGGCAAGCAAGGAGGCCGATGGCTGGCTCAAGGAGATCGTGAATCCGCTGGTCGGGCAGATCCAGGACAAGCGCAACAGCATCGAACAGCACATGAAGACGCTGAGCAAGATCCGGGAATCCAAGAACAACCTCGAGTCGCAACTGCAGGAACTGGCCGACGAGCGGAACGGCCTCAAACGCCGCTCAGGCTCGCTGCAGGGCCTGCGCGACGCCCTCGCGAACTCCACCCCCCCGGAAAGGGACGCGGCCTGAAACGCAAAAAACCCGCCCCTCGCGGTCGCGAGGGGCGGGTTTTTTTCATTTCAGCGGATCAGGCGACCAGCGCGAGGTGATTCGACGCAAGCCAGAGCAGAAATGCCCAGAAGGCGCCGATCGACAGGCAGATCACCGTATCGGTCTTGTTAACGTCATCCCATTGCTTCTTGTCGTTCATTGCAGCCTCCCCTGACAGCAGAACATCTGTTGGTATAGGCAAACTTTTACACAAGTTGCGCGCGGATATCAAGTACCCCGTCAGCCCGCCCCGAACTCCGTCCCTGATTTACATTGCATCCGGAACGGGACATAGTCAAAATGCTGTAACCGCCGGGTTCAGGGACCATTTATGACCGTCAGGTCCCGGTAGCCCGCGGGCACTGGAGCCGCCGCCCGGGCCGTCCCGTTCCGCGTCTCGACGGGCCCATCGCGGCAACGGCCCGAGTCGCCGTATCCTTATGATTTTCCAGCGCCTGCCGCGACTCGGGGAGGGGCGCCAGACGAAGCCGCAAGTGGTCCGGATGTCCGCACGCAAAGAGCTCATCGGCGAACACGCCTTCCGCACGATCCTGCTCTGGCTGCTATGGGCGGCAGCGGCGATCGTGGTCTATTTCCTGCTCTATCTCGACACCGACGTCTGGCTTTATATCCAGCGGGACCAGAGCAAGATCACCTGGGTCATCATCCTGCTGTTTCTGGTCGGGCTCGGGATGAGCTTCATGCTGGCGGTGTCGATCACCCATGAGGCCTTGCAGGCCGTCGAGCTCGGTAACATCGCGAGGGAAAAGGGCCTGCCCGGGGTGAATCCCGAGGAGAGCATCCACGCGGTCCAGCGCTTTTTCCTGTCGCTGAAACAGATCATCGACAACAATTCCGTCCCCGACATCGAGGCGCTGATCGATGTCGAGCTGGCCGGTTACCAGCGGCGCAGCCATGCCATCGAGGTCATGGGCAACCTGCTGATCACACTGGGCCTGATCGGCACCGTCATCGGCCTGACCCTGACCCTGGCCGGCCTGACGACCTCGCTGGACGCCCTCGGCGTCGACCATGACCGGCTCATGCGCGGCCTCGAAAGCGCGATGGGCGGCATGGGCACCGCGTTCTACACGACCCTGCTCGGATCGGTGCTCGGCGGCGTGCTGCTGCGGGTGTTCGCGCTGATCACCGGCCACGGCATCAACAGCCTGTCCGACTCACTCAAGAAGATCTGCATGGTCTACTGCGCCGCGGACACCAAGCCGACGGTCCAGCGTGACGTGCGCGCGCTGAACGAAGAGATCCAGGTGCTCGGAGACAACGTCAAGGCCTTGCAGGCGGCCTTCTCCGACACCCGCAATGCAATGAGCGATTTCCACACTGCGGCGAAGGAACTGAACCAGGTCACCAACGGCGAGGACAAGGAGCAGACGTTGCGCGATTCGGTCGTCCTGCAGATGTACTATACCGAGCTGCTGAAGCAGGAAATCAAAATGGTCAACAAGATCAACCGCTCGTGGTGGGCCCGGTTGCGAAAGGCGATGCGCAGGCTCGGCGCCGGCCGCTGATGCGCTGACGAAATGGCCAAACGCCGATCAGCGCCGCTCAATATCCACGAGATATTCTCCGACGTCGCCTTCCTGATGCTGGCGACCTTCGTATTCCTGCTGGTTGTCGTGCTGGTGTCATCGCGTTTCGCCGAACAGAACGAGCTGCCGAAACTGCGCGAGCAGATCGAGCAATTGCAGAAGGAGCTCGAGGCCGCGCAGGCGACCGAAGATCGGGTCAAGGAGCAGATGACGCGGGCGCTGATCACCGACAGCGAGGAAATGCTGAATTCAGTGCTCAAGATGGCCAATACCGGTCGCCGCGACTTCGACATGTTCGTCAAGGGGCTGCAGGATCTTCCCGGTCGGGACCTGCACATGATCGTCGACGCGACCGGGTCGATGCACGGCGCCTCGACCTTCATCGTGCCGGTGCTCAGGCTGATCGTCGCCCGCTCGGGCAAGGAACTCAATGCGCTGACCTGGTTCGCCAACAACCGCGCGGTCACCTATAACGGCCATATGGGCGACATGTTCGATTTCCTGATGTCGGAGGCGCCGTTCGCCGGACATCTCGAAACGATCGGTCATGCCTTCCGGCACGCCGCGCGCACCGCGCCGCCGCCCGGCGCCTACCTGCTGATCGGCGACGAACCGTCCGACGACACGATAGTCTACAGCGATATCCCGAGTCCGGTCTTCACGCTGCCGCTCGGGCGCTCCGATCCGAATACGCTGGTCGAATACGGCACGCTCGCCGACAAGACCGGCGGCAAGATGCTGCATCTGGATTTCAAATAGCGGGGGTTGCTATTGCAGCGTGTGCTGTTCTATGCGCACGAGGTTGTCCGCCGAGGACTGGAACAGCATCAGGCCCTCGGTCGAATGGCCTCTCGAATAACGGGTCATGAACCGCAGCGTGTAACGCATGCCGCCGCTCGCCGTATAGCTGACCAGGTCGGTCATCCGGTAGCTCTCGAGATCACCGAGACGCTCTCGGGTGGCTTCCAGATCGTCGACGACCATCGAGCGGGGCACGTTCCGGGCGTAGAGTTCGGCGGCGCGCTCGAAATCCCCGGCCTTGATCGCCTGGTAATACAGCTCGCCGATCTCCTGCGGCCCCGGCCCCATGGGGGCCTGACTGCAGCCGGCGACGGCCAGGACCGCGATCAGGAGGAATCCGGGGAATTTTCGGCTGTTTTGTCTCATCTGTCTGATATCCGGGGGATTCCGCTTGCCGTCGGGGCAGCCATGAATCGTGTCATGCCCCTGCGCCATGCAGTATAATCGATAGCCGCGGACGATGTCGCGTCGCCGGCAACGTCTTGGCCCCGGTTCGGTAATCCTAATGAGCAGCGAAGACACCACATTCAAGGGCATACCGATCGTCGCCGGCAACCGCCCGCCGCCGAAGCTCGAGCGCCTGCGCTACGCGACCCGGTCCGGGATGATCGCGGCGCTGATCCTGATCCCGCTGCTCGGCATCTTCCGCATCGACCTGTCGTCGGGCTTCGTGATCCTGAACTACCAGGTCTGGTTCGGCGACTTCTTCATCGTGTTCGGATTCTGGCTGACGATCGCCTGCCTGCTGATCATCGCGTATTCGTCGCTGGGCGCGGTATTCTGCGGCTGGGCCTGCCCGCAGAACACCTCCTCGACCTGGGCGAACAAGGTCACGACGAAGCTGCTCGGCAAGCGCGCGATCATCAGCTGGGGCGACGATGCCGGCGGCGCGCGGGTCTCCTCGGGCAAGAACAAGATCGGGAACTGGATCCTGCTGATCCTGAAGCTGGTCGGCATGTCGATGCTGGTCGCGGTGATACCGCTGTTGTACTTCCTGCCTGCCGGCGCGATCTGGTCCTTCGTGACGCTGCAGCCGGACCCGCGCTTCAATGCGTCTCTGTACTGGATCTATTTCGTGTTTTCCTTCCTCGCCTTCGTCAATATCTCGGTGATGCGCCATTACGTCTGCCGCTACATGTGCATCTACCGGATCTGGCAGTACCTGTTCAAGACGCGAGACACCCTGCATATCGCCTACGACAGGAGCCGCAGCGCCGATTGCGTCAAGTGCAGCTACTGCGAGACCGTGTGCCCGGTCGACATCAACCCGCGCGACACGCTGACCTATGACAGCTGCATCAACTGCGGCGAATGCGTCACCGCCTGCAACAACCTGCCGAAGCACAAGGAAACCGGCGGCCTGCTGAGCTTCCGCTTCGGCAAGCGCGCGGACAAGGAGGAGATTCACAACCGCGTCGCGCTGACCGGCCTGTTCCGGCGGGCGAGCTGGGTGTTTCCGGTCTTCCTGCTCGGCCTCAGCATGTTCACCTGGGGCATCGTCAGCTACGAGACGGTACACATGTCCGTCTATCGCGCCGACGTCCATCATGGCGACCGCATCCAGGACTACCGCATCCATATCGCGCACAAGAAATTCGGGCCGGAGGAGGTCAGCGTCGCGGTCTCCGGGCTGCCGCCGGAAATGTACGAGATCGAGCGCACCGAGGTTGCCTTCTCCGGCGCAACGCGGGAGAATATCAATCTGCGCATCAACGACGCCCTCGAGGTCGGTCTCCACTCTATCCTCGTGACCGCCGAATCGGCCAGCGGCTGGAAGGGCAGTTACCGCCTGCAGCACTACGTCCACAATTGACCGTCATGACACAGATTGCCGACGACAAATCCGCCCCTGAGGATCCCCGCAAGCCGGTCAAGTCCGTCACGCCGGTCGACGAGGTCGGCTGGGGCGAGACCCCCGACGACCACCTCGGTTACAAGAGCGAGCGCGACCGCATCACCAAACGCGGGCTCGAGGACTGGGAGATGGTCGAAAAGGCCCCCGAGGAATCCGATCACAGCATCCCGTACTGGTTCTTCGGTCTGTTTTTCGTGCTGATCGTCGTTGCGACCGGCCTGACCTTCCCGTTCTGGGGCGTGCGGCCGGGCTTCGAGCGTTCATGGTTCGACTGGGGGATTCCGGCCGGCATCGGCTGGGTCGTCGCGATGAGCGCGGTGATCTATTACATGGTCGACTACCGCCATGTCCGCAAGAAGCGCAAACTCGAGGCGCAACAGCGTCAGGCGGGAAAGGACGGCCGTTGAACGGCACGTTCGCAATGACGTCCCGGGCGCGGACGGCAGCTGTACGCCCTGCAAATTTCGCGCTGGCCGCGCTGGTGGCGCTGCTGCTTTACGGCTGCGGCGGCAGCGGTCTCGCGCCCTATCCGCCGCAGATGTTCGAGGATGTCATCATCGAGGTCGAGACCCGGCCGGCGCGGGTAGAGGAAGGCATGATCGAGTTTCTGATCATCGCGAGCCGCGAGCCGCGACGTCCTGCCCACAACCTGCTGGTCTTCATCAGCATCGACGATACCGGCGTGTGGCAGCAGGCGATACAGGACGGGCACATGGGCGTCTACCGGCGTGCGCTCGCGGTCACCGATCCGGTCAACAATGTCCTCAATGTCCGCATCCGCTACGATGACCGCGAGCGGACTCTGCAGTTTCCCCTCGCCCAGACAGAAATCTGATCCCGGCCGTTCCTCAGCCTGCCGGCGAGCGTATCGTTGCGCTGGTCTCCGGAGTGATCTGGCCTGACCGGCGCCCTGACCGACGGCGGTCGTTCAACATCCGGCTTTCAGTCCAGCGGCGCAGGAACAGGATCTTTTCGCTGCGGCGTTCGCTGCAGGCCGGGCAGCTCAGGTAAGCGATATACAGCTCGCGGGGGCGACAGCCCTCGTCGACCAGCCGCATCTGCATCTCGCGGATGACCTTGTGTCCGGTGCTGAGATTGCCGTGATGGAGCTTGCCGCGCACGACGAACGGGAACGGCAGCACGGTGAAGTGGCGTGACATCGAGGTCGATCCCGGCTTCAGCAGGCGCAGCAGACGTCCGCGAAACATCCCGGTGCGCGTCAGCAGCAGCCGTGGCCAGGGCTCTTCCAGCCCCATCTTCTCGATGATCTGCTGTTGCTTGCCGGCGTAGAGGTCGAAGGCGAGTGGCATGTGGATCATCATCGGCATCGGCATCGCCACCGCCGGGGTACCGCCGAGATCGATATCCCTGTCGTCCCAGTCCGGGTAGACGTCGGGACAGCCGCAGTCAGTCGCCATCGGCCCGCGAATACCGCCGCCAGGTCATCAGCACGTTGAAGAAGAAGATCCAGAAACCCATGCCCATGATCGTCGCGACGATGCTGATGGAGGGCGTATAGAAGCGATGGACGCCGGCGAAGGCCTCGGGATTGTTGAGCAGGAGCCAGCCTTCGACGACACCGAAGCTGATCAGCGTCGTGTAGAACAGACTGACGCCGATCGCGGTCCACCAGAAGGTATGATTGACCAGCCGCCGGGACCACACCGGTCGGCCGTAGATTTCCTGCAGCAGATAATAGGTCGTCGCCATGCCGAGCAGCACCAGACCGCCGACCAGGTTGATATGGGCATGGGCGAGCGGATCGATCATGCGTCCCGGATCCGAATGCGGGGTACCGATCGCCAGCAGCCAGGCGCGGACCGGCGGCAGCACCTGGATCACGCCCTGGAGGGTACCGATCAGCAGGAAAAAGGCTGAACCGAATATGAATTTGGGCAAGTCACGATATTTCGGATTCATTGACGTATTCACACGCAGTACCGTCGCCGCGGGTGGCGGGCGACGGAAGGGTCACTCAGGGTGGCGGTTGCCGCGGCGTTGCGGGGGGGTCCACGCCGGATTTCTGTCAGATCCGATTCTAGTGGCCTGCGGTCCCTCGGCACGGCTGCTAGTATATAGTCAGCTTCGCCAATATGCACCCGGTCCGCTGCTCTCGACACGAATCCTCGGCGGCGGGGACGGCGCCCCGCCGCCGGGAATCGCGGAAACGTCCGACCGGCGCGCGCAGCGCGCTGGCGGTCAATCGATGGTGGTGATAGGCAGGAGAACGAATATCGTAAACGCGATACCGAAAAACAGCATCAGGACACCCAGTTTCATAGCAACACCCCCTCGGTCTGTTTCCACGAATGAAGGCCTCCGGCGCGATGATGTTGACCGGACTCGTCAACCATCTCCGTATTAAACCGGTCTCTGAACCGGTCGCGGACCGCGCTGACAGGCCTCTCCCAAGCCTTCTTACTATAGCAAAACAGTAGGGTAATACAAACAACCGAGCGCCGCGGTCGGGATCCCGGCCCCTGCCCTGCCCGACCGGGGGAGGCCTCGGGCTTGTTGCCATTTGGGGCCTGATTGGCTATATTCAGGGCTTGACGGCCCCGCCTGGCGGGCGCCACAGGTGGTCAATAAACATGTCAGATACGGAGGGGTGACGGCATGGTCGAGGAACTTGGGATTAATGTACTGGTGCCGATTTTCGTGTTCAGCATCATCATCGTCGGCTCGGTTCTGATTTCGAACATGGCGCTCGCCGACCTCAAGCGCCGCCGCGAGCGCGGCGAATAAGGTTTTCCAGCAAGACCGGATTTACCGACAAGGGCCCGTACGGGCCCTTTGTCATCTCTGCCTAGCGCGTGCTCCGCCGATCGAAGGGTGACAGCTCGCGCAAGGCCTTCTCATAGCGTTCTGCCCGTTCCCGATTCCCCGCCTCCTCCTCCAGGCGCCACAGCGCATGCAGCGCTTCCGCGTGATCCGGACGGATCGCCAGTATCCTCTCCAGCGCCATGCGCCGGTCGAGTCCGAAGGCCGTGCCCTGCCCGAGACTCGCGTACATCCGGTCGGCGATGTCATAGCCGATCCAGCGATCGGCGGGATTCGCCTCGAGCGCCATGCGCATGAGCCTGACCGCCTCTGAGGGCCGGTCCTCGAGCGTGGCGATCCAGGCCAGGGTCGCAAACTCGGTCGCGATATAGGCCGCCTCGAAGGCCTCGAGCGCCTCCGGCGGGATGCCGAGCAGGACGGCCGCAGATTCGACCGACGGGCGCTCGTCCAGCAGGCGGGCCGTGAGTCGACCGAGATCGAAATCACCGCCATAGCGCGCCTGCGGCAGGCTGAACTCGATGCGTGGCGCCCACTCGTCCTGCACCGGACCGTCGGTCCGCGGGATCTCACCCCAGTAGCGACCCAACCAGGTCCACAGGCCTTCGCCGCCGGTCAGTTCCTCGCGCAGCGACGGCTCCATCCACGCCATGCGTTCGATGACGGCCTCGATATCCGGCCCCGTTTCCGCTGACGCGCCGACCAGCGCGATACGGAATCCGTCGATATACCAGCTTGCCGCCGGAAATACGCTGGCGAAGCTGCGCATCACGATCTCGAGCGAGACTGCGTCGAACTGGTTCAGCGCCAGCCACTGGACGAAGATCCCGTCCGCGGCGAGCCGCGCGCGCGCGCGCGCGAACTGCTGTACTGACAGCAGATTGCTGCGCCCGACCAGATCGGGATGAAAGAGGTCGCCGACGATGACATCGTAGCGCCGGCCGTCCGCGCGCAGGTGGCGTCGCGCATCGTCGCGAACGATGCGCGCCCGCTCGATGAGGCCACCGTTGACCGGACCGAAATATTCGCGGGCGGCGGTTATCGCCCCTGCGGAGAGTTCGACAGCAGTGATCCCGGTATCGGGCAGCACCAGCGCGCCCGCCGCGGTAATGCCGGTGCCGAGGCCCAGGAACAGTACTTCGCGGGGGGCCGGATGCAGGATCAGCGGCAGTCGCGCCATGTTCATCTGCGCCGCGACCGCGGCGGGCTCGGTCGAGGCCTCCATGCGGCGCAGGTCGGACAGCAGCACGCGCTGGCCGTCGGGCTGCTCGACGACATGCGTGATCGACAGCGCGTCCTCGCTGACCATCAGATCGCGACTGCCCGCATGCGGACCGGGCAGCAGGCGATTGACCTCGGGCAGCGTCATGAGCGGCCACGCGGCGGCGCAGAGCAGCGGCAGCGCCAGCCAGTGACGGCGCGAATCGGACCAGCTCATGCCGAACACGAACAACAGCACTGCCGCGGCGCAGATCGTCGACGCCGTCCCGATCAACGGCACCAGCAGAAAACCGGCAGCCAGCGCGCCAAGCGCGGCGCCGGTCGCATTCGCGCCATAGAGCCAGGCGCCGGTGAGATTGCCGCCGGCGCTGAGCGCGCGGCTCAACAACGGCAGCCAGGCCCCGAGCACCAGCGTCGTCGGCAAGGTCAGCAAGGCGAGCGCGAGGCCTTGCGCCAGGAGCGAACCGCCGAAGGAATGAAAGTCGGCGGTGCCGATCCAGCCCGCGAGCACCGTCACGCCGGCCAGGCTCATCAGCGCGGTTGCGCCCGCGACGAGCGGGAACCAGCGCAGCGCCGTCCGCTCCGGCAGGCGGCGGGCGAGCAGGCTGCCCAGTCCGATTCCGATGAGGAAGATACAGAGCAACAGCGCCAGCACGTATTCGGTGCGCAACAGGATCATGCCGTAGAGCCGCGTCCAGCCGACCTGCAGCATCAGCGCGGCGGCGCCGATCCCGGCATAGACCAGCAGCGCGCCCCAGGGCGGACGCGCCCCTGTGATGGCACCTTCAGCGCCCTGATGGCGATGGCGCGCGCTCAGCGAGATTGCGATCGCCGCGAGCGCAACCGCGAGGCCGAGGATCGCGACGACGCGAATCGACCCGGCCCAGCCGATCGCCGGCAGCAACCACAGCGGCAACAAGGCGCCTGTTGCGCCGCCGAGGGTATTCAGTCCGTACACCGACACGATGGTGACGCGCGTGTTCTCGAAATAACGCAGCACCAGCGGAAAGCCGACACCGAGCGCCAGGGCGGGGAAGAACAGGATCAGGAACGACGTCACGCCCTGCAGCGCGAACCATGCGCTCAGCGGCAGCTCGATGGCGACGGCGCCGAGCCCGCGGTCGACCGCGGCGAACACCGACGGCATCGACAGCGCAAAGACGGCGACCGCTGCCTCGAGCAGCGCGAAGACGATCAGCGGATGCGAAAGACGGCGGGCGCACCATGCGCCAAGCAGGCCGCCGGCGCCAAGCCCGGCCATGAACGCGACCAGCGTGACGACGACGCCGAAATTGCTGACGCCGAACTGCACCGACAGCATCCGGACCCACAGTACCTCGTAGGCGACGCCGGTGACGCCGGAGAGGAAATAGACCCCGAGCAGCAGCGCTGTCCACCTGCCGCCCGCGATTGCGTGCATGCCCGAAGCCGGGTTGTCAGAAGGGGAAGAACCAGACGATCGCCGTGACGGCATGAACGATCGCGAGGAAGACGCTGATGCCGGCAAAGATCATGTGCGCCAGGAACACCTGCTTGCCGAAGGCCACCATCGAAATGCCGAGCAGCGCGGTGGTGATGATCGTGATCAGCAGCACGAATCCCATCGCGAACATGATCTGGTGCTTCTGCTCGTCGCTGATCGCAACGATGTCGCTCTTCTCGATCTCGACCTCGGTGAATCCGCGCAAAACGTCGAATGGAGAATCGGTGCCTTCGTCATCGGCACGGGCGAACCCCGGCAGCGACAATACGCAAACCAGCACCGCGAGCAAACACGCGATCGACAGCCTCGACGGCCGGTTGCTGCCTGCGCAAGCGATCATCGCCGGTCTGGATTATTGTCGTTGTCCGCCGCGTCGTCGCCCTCCTCGGGCTTCGCGAAGCGCCAGTGCATGATCGCCATCAGGATCAACGGCACCATGACCAGCGGCACCAGGAATACGAAGATCATCCACGGGGTATTGATGCTGACGGTCACCCAGCGATAGCTGTCGAAGGCATGAACGGCCTGCGATTGCCCCAGCAGCAGCAGGGACAGCAAACCGTACTGTAACCATTTTGCGCTGATGCTCATTCGACGTCCTGCGCGACCCTGAATCCGAAGAAGTCAGACGCATAGTTGGGCAACGAGAAGTTGCGATGGAAACCCGAGGTCGAGAACGGATCGCTCTTCCACGATCCGCCGCGTATGACCTTGTAACGCTCGGTGGTCGGCACGAACTCGGCGACCGACAGGGACCTCAGCGAGGCCGAATCCGGGATCGCCGGCAGGCTGGCATAGAACATGTGCTCGGGCGCCGGCGTGCCCGGATAGGGCAGAAAGTCGTCATCGACCCACTCGGCGACGTTACCCGCCATGTCCATGACGCCGTAGCCGCTGGCGCCGTCCTCGTACAGCGTCACTTCAGTCGTCGATCCTACACGATAATAGGTATTGAGGCGAGCCGGATCCATGCGGTTGCCCCATGGCCAGCGCCAGCCTTCGGGGCCGCGCGCGGCGCGCTCCCACTCCGCCTCGGTCGGCAGGCGCATGCCGGCCCATTCGGCGTATCTGCGCGCATGGAACCAGGAGATATACGTCACCGGGTGCAGCTCGGCCCCCAGAGGAATCCGCCCGTCAGGCCAGTGCATCGGCGGTCGCTGCCTGGTGTCGGCGACGAAGCGCGCATACTGGGCATTGGTGACCGGATACTTCGCAATGCGATAGGCCGGCATCTCGACGACGTGTTCGGGCTGATTCTGCAGGTCCGCCCGCGGCATGCTGGTGCCGATCGCGTACGGCCCCGCGGGAATATCGATCATCGAATTGATCTCGCGCCACTGCTCGGGCGTCAGCAGGGCCTCGGCTTCCTCGACCGTATACGAGTTGAACAGGCCGGGCATGTACTGGTGCTCGACCTCGATGAACAGATCCTGGCCGGCCGCGCGCTGCCTGTCGCGCGCCTCGTTGATGTCGTAGGTGATCTTGCTGCGCATGTCGTTCATGCGGTTCTCGCCGAGCTTCAGCACATGCAGCGTGGCGCCGATGAAAGTCACCACCATACAGGTGACGAAGGTCGCCGCCATGTAGCGCTTCCTGATATTGACCTGGCGCTTGTCGCGCAAGGCGCGTGGAGGCGTGATAATCGCGCTCATCGCTCAGACCCCTTGGACATTTCCGTCGGTCCCGCAGCCGGCTCCGGTTCGACCTTGCTGTATTTCTTGTGCAGCTTGTGAAGGTTTCGCCGGTCGGTCCTGCCATAGGTGCGCTTGACCATGACCTCGCCGATGACGCCGCCGACGGTCGCGAACTCGACGCACAGGATCACGACGAATATCCAGTAGCCGATCGGCAGGATATCGGCGCCGGGCGGCGGCGTTGTTCCGTATACCTGGTAATAGCCGACTGCATGGACGATCAGCGCCGGCGCATGGGCCAGTATCTTGCCGCCGAGGCCGTAGATCAGCGATACGACGATGCCGGCGAGGAAGGGGATGAAGAACAGCGTCAGCACCCACTGCGGGCTATAGGTCGCCGGACCGTAATAAAACTCCAGGCGGACACCGAGCAGCTTGCCGCCGAAATAGACGACCACTGCGCCCGCAGCGACGGCAACGATCCCGACGCAGTAGTCGAGCAGCCTGCTTTTCACCCTCTGGCTAATCATGATCCGGTCTGTAATCGAGGCCGGTCAGGGTCTCGAACTCCTTCCGTTTCACTTCCTCAAGATACCAGTCCTCGACCTTCAGGCTGGCAAGATACGCTGCCAGCAGACGCCGTTCCTGCTCCGGCAGATGGGCGTAGGACGGCATCTGATATTCCGCCTTGAGCCTGGACGGCAGGACCGACTGCGGGTCGTCGCTGGACAGATAGTCGAAGAACCACTCCTCGCTCTTCAGTGAACCGATGCCGTCGAGCGGCGGCGCGGGGACACTCTGTATCCAGTTCCTGACCAGCCACAGCGTATGACAGCGGGTACAGTCATTGCGCTTGACGATCGCCTCCGCATCGATCTGCTGCTCACGGGACATCGTCGTGTAGAACGGTATCCCCGGGTCGGGCTCGCCGGAATCCGCGAGATACTTGAAGGTTCCCAGACCGACGACCAGCACCGCCATGATGATATAGATATTGCGCTCACCGCTTCGCATGCTTCTCCGCGCGCCGCCTCGCCTTTTCCTTCAGGAACTCCTCGCGCAACTCCGTCTGGTGCTCGATGACCTCGCGCGACTTGGCATATTCCCTGGGATCCATCTTTTCCTCGTCATCCTTGTCGAAGACGACATACTTGATGTCCTCGTCAAACTGGTAGTTCTTCGAGGCCCAGCGCAGTCCGATGATGACGCCGATCAGGATGCCCGCCGCGGCGACCATCCAGACATAGATCGTCCATCCGTCCGGGAGTGAATGCAGGAATTCTTTCATGGCTCACGCTCCTTGCTACACCAGGTAGCCTTCGATCAACTGGATGTAACCGAAAATTACGGCGAAGATCATGCCGCAGACCATCGCACCGAACATGATCTTTTCGCCGCGCTTCAGCTTGGCCTCTCCCTTCGGCAGGTAGAGGTACAGGATATAAGAGAAAATTATCAGCGAAACGATCAGAAATACAAAGATACCTCTGCTGAACTTCTGAGATCTCAGGCCCTCGATACTGAGGTCGAGGCCCAGGATCATCGAATCCTGCGCCGACGATGCCGCCGCCGGCAACCAGTGGCCGTAGGCGCCGGCAAGGCCGGCTAGCAGTGCAAAGATTTCAGCCATGACAAGGTATCCTGGGGAGGCTCCGGATCGCCTGGGGAGCAGATGACAGCAGGTTAGGCGTCAATACCGTCGCGCATTGCCCCTGCAGATAGGGGTAAATATATCCTAAACGCGGTCCCCGATCAAAAGCTCACCCCCTGACTGAGAATTTGACAACCATCGCTGGTTGCTTGTTCCGCGGCCGCTCAAATGTACCAAAAAAAACGGGCGCCGGTCGTGATGCGACCGGCGCCCGTCCAGATTCCCGATTTACTTGAACGGGTTGTCGTCGTTGTCGCCGGCTTGCCCCTTCTTCTCCCACAGCCGGTAGCTGTCGACGAAGAACAGGCCGTAAATGGCAGGCAGTAGTACCACGAACGCGATGACGACGGCAAATACTGCCGGTGCGTAGTCGATATCGATCATGATCAGGCTCCCTTCTTCATGTTCGGCTTCTGCGTGAAGTGCGGCAGACGCTTGATTACGAGGATCATCACGATGACGAAGTAGGTGACGTAGAACACGTCGATCGTATAGCCCTTGTCCCACCACGGCTGTGTACGCTCACGCAGGCCATCCGGTCGATAGGCGCCCTCGAAGTTCGCGAGCACGACCTGATCGAAGATCACGTTGTAGCTCTCGAGCCCGTAGGGACCGCCGGCGGCGGCAATTTCACGAATCTGCGGCGCGATCAACTTCAGATCGTACCAGGTCAGCGACGGGCACTGGCGATCGATCAGTCCCGGCAGGCGACTGTCATGACCGCTGGCGACATGGGTCTCGCGCGCATGACGGCAGAGGAATTCCATCTTCTGCTCGTTGGTACGCAAGGCCTGCACCTGCGGCGAGTCCATGATCTCGACCATCGGCCAGTACAGCTCGGCGGTCGGCCGCTGCCCCCAGATCGGCATGGTCACCAGGAACGCGGTGACGACGATCAGGCCGATGAGGATGGTCATCGGGAACGGAAGGCGATTGTTGCCCGACCATAGCCCGCCAAACTTCTCAGCTTCCCAACGCTGAATGGCTTTCTTGTTTTCCTCTTCATCAGCAAGGCTGTAAAGAGGGTTATCCATTTTCCAGGCCATTATCGTTCCCCCTCGTTATTTCAGGCTGGTCAGAACCCAGTCGATCAGCGCACGGATCTCGGTATCCGGGGCATACTCCGGAACCTCCGGCGGATAGGCGCGCTTGCCAACCCGGTACTCGTTGTACTCACGGCGCCACTTCGCGAAATCTATCCGGTTGCCGTCTGCGTCATAACGGCCCCACAGATAGTCGAAGCGCGGCATGATCGAGTTTGGCTGCGTCAGGCGTGGATTGAAGAAGTGCATCATCATCCACTCGCGCGAAGAGTTGCGCGATGCCACGTGCAGCAGATCGGGCGCCTTGCGGTCAGAACCGAACGCGGTCGGGTTCTCGCCGTTCATATCGCCGACATACGGAGGCCATCCGAAGATCTGGAAGTCCTGGGTCGCTTCCGGCAGCAGCGTATGGCACCACCAGCAGCCCTCGGTGATATAGACGGTCTTGCCGCGCGCGACATAGCGATGGTTCTCGTCGCCGGTCTTGCGCAGGGTTTCTTCAGGGTTCCAGCCGCGGGTCGCGGTGGCGTTTTCGATGTAGGCCCACTCGTCGCCCTTGCTGTCCTGGCCGTAGCTGATCGTAAAGACCGCGCCCTGGGCCCTGTTGGCCTGGTCGATACGTCCCTTCTGGATGCTCAGCTTCTCGACCGTCGGACCGAGGTTCGCGGTGCGGTTGATCGTGGCCGCGAACGGTGTGCCCGGCTTGTAGACATAGGCACGGATCGCCGGATCGATCGGCGCGCCGGTCACGGGATCCTGACTCATGATCACGGTAATCGGCTTGCCGGCGCCGCGGACCAGCGGATCCTCATACGAGAAGCCGATGACGCGGCCGTTGGAAAGCGCCTTGTCGAGACCGACCCACGTCGACTCAGCCGACCGGAAGTCGAAGCTCGGGAGGAACAGGGTGATCGTCATCGACAATCCGAGCATGCACCCCACGCCCACAGATCCAAATTTATATTCTTGAAATGCCACTTATCTCCCCTCCCCAGGTTCCTTGCTCCCCCCGGTTTCCCGGGGGGATTGCGCAAGGTACAAGTAACCAGACTATCCCGTTAACGTAGTGATTACCTTTCGTAGGCCAGCTCGTGGGCATACCGGCCCTTCGGCACCACGGTGCCTTCGCGGGCGGTCATGTACATGTTGTAGAGCCAGACCATGTTGCCGGTAAACACCATCGTACCGCCGATCCAGCGCCCGATCATGTACGGGTGCTCGGCGACGACGACGTCGATGTAAGGTACCTGGTAGATCTTGCCGGCTCCCTGGATCAGGCCCGCGACCGTCATCGTGATCCAGTAGATGCAGAATCCGATCAGGACGAACCAGTAGTGGAAGTTGGCAAGTACGAGCGAGTACAGCTTGCGGCGCAGCACCTGCTGCAGACCGAAGTAGACCGCCGCGATCTCGAGGAAGCTCGACATGCCGAGCAGCGCCAGATGGGCATGCGCCACGATCCAGCCGGTGCCGTGCACGTACCAGTTGATCGCGCGGGTCTGCTGGAAGCCGCCCTGCATGTTCAACGGGATCGCCAGCAGTACGCCGGTCACCGAGAACTTGATCTCGATGTTCTCGACGAACATGCTCCAGCGGCCCTTCATCGTCAGCAGGATGTTGGCGACGAAGGCGACGGCCGGGATCAGGATCAGCACGCCCTCGACCGAGGCGAAGGACTTCAGCCACTCCGGCAGCGGGGCCGACAGCAGGTGATGCGAGGCCGGGGTCGAGTAGAACGCGATGATCGACCAGAAGTGCAGGTGACCGACGCGATGCGAGTACAGCGGATTGCCGGTCAGTTTCGGAATCGTGTAGTACGCGATCGCCGCGGCAACCGGCGTGATCCACAACCCCAGCACGTTATGCGCGAACCAGAAGGTCAGGTAGCCCTCGGTCAGACCCGTCAGGTTGAACAGCTCCGGTGACTGGCCGACGACGAAGGTCACGATCACGAAGAAGATACAGGCCCCGAAGAACCAGTTCGTGATGTAGATGCCCTGCGTCTTTCGTTGCGCGATCGTCATCCACACGTTGATACCGAGCGGCAGCAGCACGCCGAAGATGACGACGAGGTCGATCGGCCAGATGATGTCGGAGTACTCGCGGCCGGAGGTGAAGCCCATCCACAGCATGATCAGGCCGAAGGACAGGCCGACGTTCCACATCATGCAGGTCCAGACTCCAAGCTTTTCGGACCAGAGCTTGGTGTTACCGAGGGCCGGCGTCATATACATCATCGTCATCGCGAAGGCCATCGAGATCCAGCCGAGAATGACCGCGAGGACGTGCACCTGGCGCATGTGGCCGAACGCGAAAAGCTCGGTTCCCGTGACGAAGTCGGGGAAGGCGAGCTTGGCGGCGTTGAACGAGCCGATGCCGGTACCGATGATGAACCAGAGGATCGACGAAAAGCCGAAGAAGAGCGTCGCTGTCCCCGGCGGGATATCCTCATTCTTCGCGAACAAATATTTCAGTAACATGCTGCCAGCCCTCCTGGATCACTGACGATCCTGAAAATATCGAATGTTGTAAATCTCTAGTACTGATTCTTGTTGTTTCCGGTATCTCCGACCGGTTGCGCGCTGACCAGGGCCGGCATCACTCCGTCATCTTGGTCATCAGATACCACGCGAACCACATGCTCGAGAACGCGAGCAGAATTCCAAATGCTCCAGCAATCGCAGCCATCTTGATTTCTCCCCTCGAATTTGTTTCAGCTCGTTACTGTCTGAACCTTCATCGACTCGCCGGTCGCGCAGGCTTTACCAGGTCGCGTCGCCGCCCTTGGCCTCGCGCTCGCCATGCTTGTGACAGCCGATCATGACGATGACGGAGAAGGCCAGACCGAACACGATCATCTGCCAGTTCATGAACCCGCTGAAGTGGGTCGGGTTGAGATTGTCTTGCGGGAATCCGCCCCACGGACCGAAGGGACCACGACCGAGCGCGCACATCATTGCTGCGCCGAACACGCTCCCGTTGCCCATCCCGGTGACGAACGCGGGAATGGCCAGGATCCAGAATAAGCGGCCGAATGTGAGCTTGTTTTCCATCTCCCCCCCTACGATTTCTGAAAGTTATCTTGCTGCTGCCAATCCTGCTTCAACGTCCGGCGTGGACGCGCCTTTACGATCTCAACATCTGCGCTGTTGCTCTCCCGCCGGACACGGCAAGCGCCGCGTGGTCGACAAGTGTGCCTTCAGGCGGAGAGAGAATCAAGGAAAGTCTTGCTGACCCGGTAAGGTCACGCTGGGCATGACTGTGGAATCCGGAAAGCGGGGATCTGAAGGTCAGGAAATTGCAGACGGTGGCCGCGGCGACACAGGTCATTGCGCGCATGCCGCAAAGGAAGGAAAAAATGGATTTCAGCACCCCGTCCCTCATGACCGCTCCCAGCCCACTCAATTCCCAGCAGAGCCTGTTCTTGTTGTAGTGAGGATCGTGTTTGCGCGCCGCCGATTTTGTTGTCCGGATCACCGCTGCGGCGGTCCGTCTGGCAGTCTCGTGCCCCGCTCATTCTGCGGAACCCGGCGTCTTACCCCTCACGCTTTCAGGTGATTATAGCCATAAAATCGCAACTTGCAACCGTCGTGAACGGTGCGCGCGCAATCTCGCCGGGCGCACCGCCCGCATTTTTTTAATTATAAAAAATCAATCAGTTACCCGCTGCACTCCGGGCCGCTTACGATGCCGCCTGCTGGCGGCCGCGCGGCTTTGACCTGCTGCGTCGATATGCGAAAATTCACCGCGCGAGCATTCCCGGGCAAGGACCTGACATCATCATGAGAGAGATCATCATTTACGGCATCGTTGCGATCAGTTCGCTGACGATGATCGCCTACACGGTGCGCATGTTCATCGGCGGGCTGGTCAGCAGGCAGACCGAGTATACGGTCATGGCGATCGTCACGATCATCGGCGCGACGGTGCTGGCGTTTCTCGCCTGGGACGTCATCAAGCGCCGGCGTGCCGCGGCGGAAGCCGGCGGCGATGAAGAGGCCCGGGACTGAGGGGGAGAGCGGCGCTGCGCAGCTGTCAGCGGTAGACTTCGAGCAGCGCCTTCGCGCTCTTGAACTCGGAATCGCTCGGAAACTGACCAATGTGGAATACGTGCTGCTGCTTCCTGCCCTCGAGATCCATGCCGGTCAGCGCGAAGGTCTTGCCGCCGATCTCGGAGAAGAAGCGCAACTCCTTGACCAGCACGACAGTGTTACCGTTACGCAGCTGCAGCGTCACCCGGTCCTTGTCGATCTCGAGCGCGATCGGGGCCCCGGGCAGCAGCATCATGCGAGTCTTCAGGATGCGATTGGCGCCAACGAAGAAAAACAGGCTGGCGAGAAACATCAGCAGGTAGGACCAGCCGGCATTCGGGCCGTACGAGAGTCGCAGGCCGATCAGCGCGAGAAAGATGACCGTCGGGACATACAACAGCAGGTCCCATGCCATGCCTTTCCGGTCCTGCACCAGTTCGTAGCGGGATTCCTTTCTCCCCACCCGGTCATCCCTTCTTCCGTTCGATGACGACCGACTCGATCACCCGCTCGAGTTCGCCGAACAACAGCCGGCCCGGGCGCTTGAAGCGCACGATGCCTTCCTCATCGATCAGGAAGGTCCAGGGCTCTCCGGTGACACGGAAGGCGATGAACGCGGCCGGGTTCTGATACTGGTCCATGTGCAGGAAGGCGATGCCGTCCTCCTCGTACTTGTTCATCATCGCCGACAGCATCTGCAGCTGCTTGTCGCAGACCGTACAGTGCGCGGGGGTCGCAAAGGCAATCACGATCGGCTTGCCTTCCTTGAGGGCCTGATCGAGTGAGTACTCGTACATGCGCGGATCGGGATGGCGGTAGGAGGTGAGCCGGCTCAGGTCATGGCCGACGTCCTCGAGGGTCACGGTGCGGATATCCGGCGCCGGCGCGCCGATCGCGAGCGTCCCGACCGGCGACTCGATGCAACCCGCGAGCGCCCACGCCGCCGCCAGCACGATGGCCAGCCCCCTGATC
This sequence comes from Chromatiales bacterium, assembly GCA_050486285.1. GTDB lineage: Bacteria > Pseudomonadota > Gammaproteobacteria > SZUA-140 > SZUA-140 > JAITWN01. Next base: position 56,999 of record JBJHCZ010000009.1, on the reverse strand, counting down.
GATAACTTCCGCCCTGTCGTTGTCTCAACCATAGGTCTTCTCCTGCTGCTGGTAACCAGCCTCCTGCCGGTAAACCTGGGACGAGCGCCTGCTGGTACGGTAGATATTATAACCCCAGATGCAGTTGGCGAGCAGCACGAGGGTGCCGAACAGGCCGCCGGCCATCATCAGCGGCACGACCAGCAGCGACACCTCGCTCGGCGGCAGCGACACGCTGGCGCGCCCGCCGACGACGCCGGCGGCGACGAAACAGCCGACCAGGCCGAGCAGGCCGAAATTGTGCATCCAGAAATGCACCTTGACCAGCGTCAGGCTGTAGATCGGCCGCTTGACCAGGCGCGGCACGAGATAATAGACCGCGCCGAAGATCGCCATCTCGACCCAGCCGAGCAGGTTCAGGTGGGCGTGGCCGAGCATGATCTTGTCGCCATGCGGTCTGTTCCGCACGAAGTGGGCGACATCCGGCATCGCGCTGACGATGACGCCCCAGCTGAAACCGATGATGCTGTAGATGATGCAGGCGTAGATGAACCACAGGGTATAGCGGTTGAAATCCAGTTCCCGCTCGCTCAGGCGCGGCTCGCTCATAACCATTCCCTCAGTGCTTTGATTCACTCACGTTCCGTGGCCTGGAGTTCGCGAATGTCCTGATACTGCTCGCGCCAGGAATCCGGAGCCCACATCTGCAGCATGCGGTCGATGAACGGCGAGTCGCCGGGCGGCGGCACCTTGGCAACCGACGAACCCGGATCCGCGCGCAGCTCGGACAGGAATATCGCGATCAGCCGGCGGTCCTCCTCCGGCATATTGGCAACGAAGGCGGCTTCCTTCGGGCGCTGGCCATGGTCGATGGTCGGCGCGCCGTAGGTCTCCTCGGGATTCGCGAGAAAGCTTTCGAGCCACTCGAGCGAGCGAGCCGAGCCGATGCCGTCGAGCGACAGGCCCATGCTGGTGCCGGCGCGCAGCGCGCGATGGCAGGCATTGCAATTCGCGCGCTGGTACAGGCCCGCGCCCCGCCTGCCTTCCTCGGAAAAATCGAAATGGGTCAGTTGCTCGAAGATCGGGGTATCCGATTTCAGGCGGACGGTTTCCAGTCCGATGTAGACGAGGATTGCGGCGACGAAGAATACGGCGAAGATCATCAGCATGATTTTCTCGCCGAGCTTTAGAGGATGTTTACTCATGATGTCCAACCATTTGTCTGCGGAGTGTTGTCGGATCCCCCTCTCACGGACTCAGACAAAAAATGAGGGCGGTAGTGCCGCCCTCGTCATCGAAAACCTGCTGATTGTTGTTGTCCCGGTCTCAGGCCAGGGAGCCCGCAGATTTGCTGCGACTACGGGACTCGACCACCCTGGACAGGCAGGAATCGCCGTCCGGCGCGGGCGCTTTGCCCGGCCGGACGGGTCAAGGACTTAACGAACGCCGATGGCGCGCATCCGCTCTTCGGCTATCTTGACGCGATAGTCGTAAGGCGTGCGGTTGCTGCCGGTTGCGAAGTACGGGTCAGCGACCGAGAGGTACGCTGCTGCGTCGAGGATGTCCTGGTCCGACATCCTCTGGGCGACCGCCTGCATCTGGCCCATCTTGTCGTTGTGACGGGTGCCGTCGCGCCACCACTTGAGCTGCTGCACCAGGTAGCTGTAGCGCTGCTGGCCGATCATCGGGTAGACCGGCGGCGCGCCGCGGCCGGCCACACCGTGGCAGGACTTGCATGCCGGCAGGCCGGGACCCTGGCTGCCGAGATCGCGCGGGTAACCGTCCTTGCGAACCGGGCTGCCGTACTCGACGATCGCGCGACCGCGATACGGGCGACCGACCTCAATGCCCTGCTCGGCCAGATCCTCAAGGTATCGCTCATCGAACAGGATCGGGTTCTTCGGGATCTTGTTTGCGAGATAGGTCGCCACGTCGATGCGATCCTGCGGGCTCAGCGCCTGCGCGAAGACCGGCATCACGGCGCCGGCGCCCAATGGCACGCGCTTGTTGGCGGCGAAGTCCTCGAGCTGCTTGTACAGGAAGGTGAAGTACTGACCGGCGAGCCGCGGGGCGCCCATCGCCTCGATGCCGGTGCCGTCCTCGCCGTGGCAGGTCCAGCACGGGGCTGCGTTACCCTTGCCCTCGGTGTAGATCTTGTGGCCATTGGCCATGTCGCCCGGCCCCAGGGAGAACATGCCCTTGGCGGCCAGCGCGTTGCCCGTCGACAGCGCGAAGCCGAAAACTACCGCGACTGCCGCCACTACCAGTTTATTGTGTCCCATCTGCAGACCCCTCCCGCGTATCATCTCGCCACTTTCCGTACGAGCCCCGCCGCCCTTGCGGCGCCGGATTCTCGCGAAAAATTCTAGTTATTCAGAGCCTACTTCGAATTGACCCAGAGCAGCACCGCCGCCAGGGTGAAGGCCAATCCGAACCAGATCGCGTAAACCGTAACGACACCTGCCGTATCCAGAACCATCACACACCTCCCGTCTTCAATGTGCCGGCGGTGTCCCGCCTTGTTGTTAGAGCCCGGCCAGTATACAAGACCGCGATTGACGCAACAATTGTTGTTCCGATGCCGGCATCGCCCCGGCTGTCAGATATTATTCTTTTAAGGATTAGGGCCACAGATATTGCGTGTTATTTAACATGACTCGAATTGGCAATGCAAGACTTCTCGCACCGGGGCGCCGATCCGTTGCCCGGGAGACAGGCGAAGGTCACGATATCGCCCCGCCACCGGCGCGAGCCCGCTGAATTGACGGGATATTCTCCCGGATCGGCGCGGCATGCTGGACCTCTCCGCGAATGCTGGTGCATTATGTGCGCGGCGCGGCCCGGGCATGCGGGTGATCGCGGCGCCCGCGCCGCCCGGGGCCAGGCCCCCTCCGGACATTCCCGCAACGACAGCACCGCGGCAATGCGCCGATGCCGGCGCATCGGCCGGACCAGTATGAGCTGAACGCACGATGGAAAAGGCGAAACCTCAAGCAATCGATTACCTGCAGCGCTACTGGGGCATCCTTGCCCTGCTGGCATGGGGCGGCGCCCTGCTCGCCTTCGGCATCCTGCGCCTCGACCGTTACGGCATCGACGAGGGCGCGGCGCGCGCGCTGATCCTGAACTGGGCGGTGTTCGACCGCGTGCTGAATCCGCTGATCACGCTCGGCGTCCCTGATTTTCGCGCGCTGCTGTTCATTCCGCTCGGCGCCTACTGGTCCAGCAATATACTTGCGGCCAAGATCTACACGATGCTGATGGCCTTCATCGCCGTCACGCTGCTGTACCGCTGGAGCCGGCGCACCGCCGATGCCGAGACCGCGCTGATCGCCTCCGCGCTGCTGCTGGTGTTTCCGCTGTTCATCAACCAGGTCGATGCGATCGGCGCCGGCGTCTACCTGCTGCTGACCTTCGCCGTCGGCGCCTGGATCTCTGGCAAGCACGACGATGCGCCGCGCCCGCTCGGCACCTGGTTTTTCATCATGATGATCTGGGTGCTGATCACGATCACCATCCATCCGGTCGGCCTCGCCTTGCCGCTCGCGCTGGCATGGCTGTGGCACCGCAAGCCGGACGCCGACCTCAGGCGCAAGAAACACCTGTATGCGGGTCTTGCACTGGTGGTTGCGATCACGGTGGCGATGCGCGGCGGCTGGCAGACCGTCGACTGGCTGCAGAATCCGCTGCTTGCGCTCGGCCAGTCCTGGCACGCGCTGACCGGCATCACCGGCCATCCCGGTATGTTCGAGGCCTCGCTGCTGACCCTGGCCCTGCTCGCGGTGGTCTGGGCCGATCGCCGTTTCCTGCTGAGCGACCTGCTCGGCACGACGCTGCTGTTCGCGGTGGCGATCGGCCTGTTCGCCGCCGACCCGGCGTGGGCGCTCATCGCGGTGACGCTGGTGCTGTACCGCGGCGCCTGGCTGCTGATCCGCCTCAACGCCGCGCTGGCCGGCGGCGGCTACGGCCTGATGCGCAATCGCGGGCTGGTGATGGTCATGTTCTTTCTGATCTCGTTCCCGTCGATGATCTCGGACAAGGTGCGCGCGCAGGCAGTCAAGGCCGGAGAGATCAGCGAGATCGACCAGTTGAACCGGGTCATCGCGATCGAGGTCGAGGACGACTTCGACGCCGCCGGGGAACTGCAGATCGCCAGCCAGTGGCCGGGCCGCACGATGATCGCGACCCGCGTCACCACCTTCCAGCTGCCGCCCGACAGCGACCAGACCAACGAGGAATTCCTCGCCTCGCTGCGCGGAATCACGCACCTGATCTTCGACCCGGATCACCCGCGTAACAAACTGCTGGTCAGGCGCATCTCCGAACTGACCGGCGCGACCCAGACCCTCGACATCAACGACGCCGGGGTGCTGCTGCAGGTCATGGGCTGGGACGCCGAAGACCTCTCCGACCTGCCCGCGGCCGACGACCCGCTGCTCTGACGCCGGCTGCATGAACGCTGGTGCCCTCGCAGCAGGGCCTTGGCCGGTCAGGTCTTTTCAGGAGCCTGCGAGACAGGATGTCTCGCCGGCAGCCCCCCAGGGATGGGTTTATGGCGGTCCTGAAAAGACCTGACCGGCCAAGGCCCGGATCCCGCCAGTCTCGACGTTCACGCAGCCGGCGTCAGAGCGGCGATCATGTCTGGCAATGGCTGCAGTAATAGGTGGCGCGCTGTGCCTGGCGAATGCAGCGAACCGGTTCGCCGCAACCCGGGCATGGTTGTCCTTCGCGGCCGTAGACCCTGAGCTCCTGCTCGAACCAGCCCTTGCGTCCCTGCTCGTCATGGAAGTCGCGCAGCGTCGTGCCGCCCTGGCGAATCGCCGCGGCGAGCACGTCGCGCACCGCCTCGGCGATGCGCTCGAAGCGCGGCCCCGAGATCCTGCCGGCCGCGCGCAGCGGATGGACGCCGGCGATCCACAGCGCCTCGCTGGCGTAGATATTACCGACGCCGGCAACCGTCGCGGCATCCATCAGGAACGGCTTGATCGCGGTCTTCCGGCCGCGCGACCGCGCATGCAGCCAGGCGCCGCCGAAGGCGTCGCTGAAGGGTTCCGGACCGATGTCTCTCAACAGCGGATGACGCAGCGGGTCGGCGGTCGTCCACAGCGCGAGTCCGAAGCGGCGCGGATCGCGAAAACGCAGCGTGATGCCGTCGGCCATGACGATGTCGAAATGATCGTGACGCGCGGGCCGGGCGCCGGCCGGGACCAGGCGCACGGTACCGGACATACCGAGATGCAGGATCACGGTGCCGGCGCCGGCTCGCAGCAGCAGATACTTCGATCGCCGCTCGACCGCATCGATCGTGCGTCCCGGCAGTTCGCGCTCTAGCCGGCGCGGCAGCGGCACGCGCAGGCGCCGCTCGCGCACGACCACGGCGCTGACGCTGCGGCCGGTCAGCGCCGGCGCGATGCCGCGGCGTGCGGTTTCGACCTCCGGCAGTTCGGGCACCTCAGTCCTCCTCCCCGAAGCCGTCGCCGGCAGCCGCCAGGTCCGGATCCAGCAGGCGCGCGCCCTGTTCGGATCCGAGGTGATACACCAGCCCTGTCCCGGCCGGCGCCAGCACGACATCGGCCTCCGTCTCGAGGATCAGGAACGTCAGCGGCTGCTCCGCGCCCCGCAGCATCACCGTGATCTCTCCCTGAGACGGCTCTCCGGCATGGCGATCGACGAAGATCGCGCGCGCATGCGCCCAGCCATCGACGAAGCGATTGACCGCGTCCATCGACAGCCCGCGTTCCGGCTCAACCTGCCAGCGGCCGTCCGCGGACTGCGTGACGGCAAGATTCGGGAACACGAACGCAACGGGCCGGGCGCCTTCCGGCAGCAGTCGATTGGACACGAAGGCGGGTAAGCCCGCCTGCAGGCGAGGCAGGTAATGATCGTCGATCAGATGCACGACGCCGCCGACGCGCGCATAACGGCGGTGGTCGATCGGCTCGCTGTCGCCGAACGCGATCTCGACGCCGTTGACGCGCAGCAGCGCGCGCGGCGGCGCGAGCCCGTAGCGGGCAAGCTCGCCCGCCTCCGCCTCGAAATGCGCGTAGCTGCGCGCCTCGACGACGCGCAACAGCGGCTCGATGCGGAATTCATTCGCCTCCGCGTCGACCGGGGCCGTTATTCGCCACTGTCCCGCGGCACGCATGATCTCGATGTCTTCGCCGCCGGCGATGCGGATACCGATGCGGTCGACATCGCCGGCGGCGAGCCCGGTCAGCCGTGCCGGCGCGTCCTCGCGCTCGAGGCCCGGCTCGAACCAGACGACCAGCACCAGCGCGATCACCATCACGGCGAGCACCAGGTTCAGCAGCGCGCGTCTGCCCATGCCCGTCAGCGACTGCGCCGCCGGTACCAGATTGCCACGCCGCTGCCGAGCAGCAACGCGGGCAGCACCAGCAGGAATCCGAAGCCGATGACCGCGGTCGTCAGCGGCGTGAATTCCAGGGATGCGTCGGGCGCGACGCGCGCGGGAATGTCGATGAAGCGGTCATCGCTGGCCAGCCAGTTGGCGATGTTGAAACCGAGCTGCAGGTTGCCGCCAAGCCCGAGAAACGCGTTCGACAGGAAATCGCTGTCGGCAGCGACGAATACGCGCTGTACCCGGGGCTCCCGATCTTCGTCGAGCACCCGATGCAGCGCGACGCCGAGCGTCAGCGGTCCCGGCGTATCCACACCCTCGTCGAAGGCCACGCTGCCGATGACCTCGCCGGTCTCGAGCCAGGTATTGGTCATCGTGCGCAGCACCGGCGTCGCCTCCCAGCGCCCGCCTCCCCCGATCGCGATCGCGCCCGCGATCGGGAACAGCGTGTTGCGATCGAAGCCGCGGGTCAGCTCATGATCAGGATAGCTCGCGACCAGCGCGACGAGCGGATCATCGATGCCGAACAGCATCATGCCGACCTGCGACACCGCCGGGTCGACGACGATGCCGTCCTTGAAGCGGATATCGAGAAATTGCGCGAGCTCCTCCAGCCCCTGCGCACCGCCCGGCTCGGCGAGCCACAGCAGGTTGCCGCCGCGCTCGACATGAGCGAGGATCCGCGCGGCCTCGCCCGGCAACAGCGCGGACTGCGGCGCGGCGATGACCAGCGCGGCGATATCCTGCGGAATCGCCGGCGCTTCGACGAGGTTGATGCGATCGACAGCGATGCCGCGCTCGCGCACTTGCGCGGCCCAGGCGAGATAATCGTGATCGGCGCGTCCGTCCGGGTTGCGCTCGCCATGCCCGGACAGGAACAGCAGGCGGCGCTCGCCGCCGCGAGCGAGCCGCTGCAGCGCATTGCTCAGTCCGCTCTCGGAAATGTCCCTGATTCGCTCCTGGTGGCCTTCGTAGCGGATGATCAGCTCGCCGTCGGCAATGCCGAGATCGCGCGCGCGTTGCGGCTCGCGGTCGGGATTGACGAAGTCGAGACGGATGTCCGGCTTGTGGCGCTGATAACGCGCGACGAGATCCGTGATCGCGCGGCGCAACAGCGGCGGCGCCTCGCGCGCCCAGGCCTCGATCCGGACCTCCCCCGGCAACTCGCGCAGCAAGGCGACACTGGCCTCCGACAGCGTGTTGCGACCGCTGGCGCTCCAGTCCGCCTCGAAGGCATAACGCGTGCTGAGCCAGCCGAGCAGGCCGATCGCAAGCAGCAGCAGGACGACGAACAGCAGCGCCTGCAGGCGCAGCATGCGTCGGGATTGCGGCGTCACCTTCATGGTTTCAATGCTGTAACCGGTATGAATCGAGTCTGCGAATGCTGAGCCCGAGGAAGGCCGCAGTCAGCAGCAGGTAATAGGCCACGTCGGCGCTGCTGAACGCGCCGCGCAGCAGCGGCTCGTAATGGCGCAGCATCGACAGGTGTGTGAGGACGTTGTCCTCGCCGCCGGCGCCGGCGCCCCAGTCGATGATCCACAACAGCAACAGCGCGCCGAATCCGGCCACCGCGGCGATCGTCGGCTGCGCGGTCAGGGTCGACATGAACAGGCCGACCGCGGCGAACGAGGCCAGCAGCAGAAACAGGCCAAGCAGCCCGGACGCCAGCAGCCCGGGATCGATCGACCCGGCCAGCAGCAGCGACAGTGGCATCAGTGCGATCAGCGCCAGCATCAGCGTCAGGAAGCCGAGCACGCCGAGATACTTGCCGAGCACGATCTCGGTCATCGATACCGGTGCCGAGAACAGCAGGCTCAGCGTGCGATTGCGCAGCTCGTCGCTGACCAGCCGCATCGTCACCAGCGGCACGATCAGCAGCAGCACGAAGGCGGCATTGCCGAACAGTGGCGCGACCACCACCTCGGTGACACCGGGCGCCCCGGGCATGCCGGCGAGACGGGCCTGGATCTGCAGGAAAAAATCGACCTGCGCCGAAAACATCCATGCCAGCACGAACTGGACGACAGCAAGCAGCGTCCATGCCAGCGGCGACAGGAACAGGCTGCGCAACTCGCGCCCGGCGATCGCGAGGATCATCATGCGGCGTCCTCCTGCCGCCCGCGCAAGTCGTCTTCACTGCGGGTGATGTCGACGAAGATCTCCTCGAGCGTCCTGCGCTCGCCGGCGGCCTCGTACGGGCGCCAGCCGCGTTGCACCGCTGTTTCGATGACGTGCTCGGCGACATCGCCGGCGTCCGGGACCGTCTGTATGCGGAAACGACCGTCACCGAGATCCTCGACGGCGGCGACGCCGTCGATCGCGGCAATCTCATCCGCGGCCGGCGGGCGGCGAAGGCCGACCGCCAGGGACGAGACCTGCATCTGCCGCTGCAGGGTCCCGATGTCGTCATTGAACACCAGTTGCCCGCGATGGATGATCAGCACGCGATCGCAGACCGCCTGCACCTCGGGCAGTATGTGGGTCGACAGGATCACGCTGTGGTCGCCGCCGAGTTCGCGGATCAGGCCGCGGATCTCGCGTATCTGGATGGGATCGAGGCCGACGGTCGGCTCGTCGAGGATCACGACCGGCGGAGAATGGATGATTGCCTGGGCGATGCCGACGCGCTGCTGGTAGCCCTTCGACAGGTTGCCTATCAGGCGCCGCCCCGCGTCGCCGAGGCCGCAGCGCCCCTTGGCGGCATCTACCGCAGCGGTGATGCGCGCGCGCGGGATCCGGTGCAGCCGCGCGCAATAGCGCAGGTATTCATCGACGGTCAATTCGCGGTACAGCGGCGGCTGTTCGGGCAGATAGCCGAGTTTCGCCTTCGCGGTTGCCGGCTCGTCGAGGATGTCGATGCCGCCGATCAGCACGCGTCCCGCGCTCGGCGCGAGGTTGCCGCTGATGATCTGCATCGTCGACGACTTGCCGGCGCCGTTGGGGCCGAGAAATCCGACCACCTCTCCCCGTCCGATCCCGAAGCTGATATCGTTGACGGCGCAAAGCTGGCCATAATAACGGTACAGATGTTCGACCTGCACCAGGATATCGCTGTTCATCGGCGATCATTATACGGACTTTCGTTTTCCGTACGCATCATTCATGAACGGGAAGATCGTGCATCCGGGCTCCGGCGGGGCGAGTCCTTTTCAGGACCGCCATGAACCCATCCCTGGGGGCTGCCGGCGAGACATCCTGTCTCGCAGGCTCCTGAAAAGGACTCGCCCCGCCGGAACCCTGCTGAAAGCGAATCGCCACGTTCATGAATGATGCGTACGGAAAACGGAACCGACCGCACGGAATCCCGGCAATGACGATCGTCGGCGTCGACACCGGCGGCACCTTCACCGATTTCGTCTGTCTGGAGGGCGACCGCCTCAGCATACACAAGGTGCTGTCGACGCCCGACGCGCCCGAACGCGCGATCCTGCAGGGTATCAGGGAACTCGGCCTCGCCGGTCGCGACGACCTGCATATCGTGCATGGTTCGACGGTCGCGACCAACGCCGCGCTCGAGGGCAAGGGCGTGCGCACCGCATTCATCACCAACCGCGGCCTCGGCGACCTGCTGACGATCGGCCGCCAGGCGCGCGCCGCCCTCTACGACCTGCAGCCGGTCGCGCCGGCGCCGCCGGTGCCGCCCGAACTGTGTCTGGAGACCGGCGGCCGCCTCGGCGCCGACGGCGTCATCGTCGAACCGCTGACCGCCGCCGATCTCGATGAACTGCGCGCGGCGATCGCGCGTTTACAGCCCCGGGCCGTGGCGATCAACCTGCTGTTCTCGTTCCTCGACGACCGCTTCGAACGAGAGATCGAGCGGGCGCTGCCGGAGGGCGTGTTCGTGTCGCGCTCGTCGGCGGTGCTGCCGGAGGTCCGCGAATACGAACGCGGTATCGCAACCTGGCTCAACGCCTGGCTCGGCCCGGTCGTCGCCGGCTATCTCACGCGCCTGGGCAGCGGCCTCGGCGCCAACCGCGTGTCGGTGATGCAGAGTTCCGGCGGCACGATCGCCGCCGTGCAGGCCGGCGATCATGCGGTGCGCATGCTGCTGTCGGGACCGGCCGGCGGGCTTGCCGGCGCCCGTCATGCCGGACGACTGGCCGGAGAGAACAGGCTGTTGAGTTTCGACATGGGCGGCACGTCGACCGACGTCGCGTTGATCGACGGCGAACCGTCGCTGACCACCGAGGGCCGCATCGGTCCGTGGCCGGTCGCGGTACCGATGGTCGACATGCACACGATCGGCGCCGGCGGCGGCTCGATCGCGCGCATCGATGCCGGCGGCATGCTGCAGGTCGGCCCTGAATCGGCCGGCGCCGATCCGGGGCCCGCCTGCTATCGCCGCGGCGGACGCGAACCGACCGTGACCGATGCGAACCTCGCGCTCGGCAGGCTGCCGCCCGACCGCTTTCTCGGCGGTCGCCTGCGACTCGATACCGACGCCGCCCGCGCCGCGCTGGCAGGCCCCGCGCGCGAACTCGGGCTCTCCATCGAGGAAACGGCCGCGGGGATCGTGCGCATCGCCAACGAACGCATGGCGCAGGCGCTGCGCGTGATCTCGATCGAACGCGGCATCGATCCGCGCGACTGCGCGCTGATCAGCTTCGGCGGCGCCGGCGGGCTGCACGTCTGCGCCCTTGCCGACACGCTCGGCATGACGCGCGCGATCGCGCCGGTCCATGCCGGCGTGCTGTCCGCGTTCGGCATGCTGGTCTCGCCGCGCGAGCGCCAGTTATCGCGCTCGATCGCGCGAACGCTGGACGAGGTGACGGATCTGGAGATCGCCGGCGGGCTGGACGGATTGATCGCGCAGGGTCGTGACGAGCTCGTCGCGGAAGGCGTCGAGGCCGGCGCGATCGCGGTGACGCCGTCGCTGGATCTGCGCTATCGCGGCCAGAGTCATGCCCTCAACCTGCGGTGGCAGGGCAGCGGCAGGCGCGCCGCCGCTCTTTTCCATGAGTTGCATGAAGAGCGCTACGGCCATCGACTCGACCTGCCGGTCGAGCTGGTCACGCTGCGCGCCGGCTTGCGCGGGCCTCGCCCCGCGATGTCGCCGGTCGAACTCGCGACCGGGGCGCCGGCGGAGGCCGTCGACGATATCGCGATGCACGGCCTGGCGCGACGCGCGCCGGTCTTCTCGCGCGCCGCGCTCACGGCCGGGCAAGCGATCCGCGGACCGGCGCTGGTCTGCGAGGAGACCGCGACGACCTTCATCGCGCCGGGTTGGCGCTGCCGCGTCGATCACTATGGCAACCTGCAGCTCACTGCAGCCGGTTGACGGCCTCGAGCGCCGAGGTGATGCGCCCGGCGCTCTCGAGTTTCAGGATGCGGCGCGCCTGCGGCGCGAGCACGGAAAGGTCGCTGCCGGCAATCACCTGCTTGACCTCGAGCAGGGTCGCCGGATACATGCTGAATTCCCGCAGGCCCATGCCGAGCAGCAGGCGCGTGTAAAGCGGTTCACCGGCCATCTCACCGCACATCCCGACCGGAATCCCGGCGCGGCGGCCGGCGGCGATCGTCATATGGATGAGGCGCAGTATCGCGGGATGCAGCGGATCATAGAGATAGTTGACCTCCTCGTCCCTGCGGTCGATGGCCAGCGTGTACTGGATCAGATCATTGGTGCCGATCGACAGGAAGTCGAGATGGCGGGTAAAGATCCCGGCGGCCAGCGCAGCCGCGGGCACCTCGATCATCGCGCCGATCTTGATCTCCGGGTCGAATTCGGTGCCGCCGCGGCGCAGATCCGCCTTTTCTTCCTCGATCAGGCGCAACACCTGCAGCAGCTCGCTCTCGCTCGACAGCATCGGGATCATCATCCGCACCGGTCCGTGCGCCGAGGCGCGCAGGATCGCGCGCAGCTGCGGCGAGAACAGCGACGGATCCTTGAGGCTCCAGCGGATCGCCCGCAGCCCGAGCGCCGGGTTCATGCCTTCCGAGCTCTCGCGGCCATGTTCGCCGAGGCACTTGTCGGCGCCGAGATCGAGCGTGCGTATCGTCACCGGCGCGCCGCTCATCTCCTCGACGGCGCGGGCATAGACCTCGTACTGCTCATCCTCGCCGGGCAGATCCTTGCGATTGATGAACAGCATCTCGGTGCGGAACAAACCGACGCCGGAGGCGCCGACGCGCCGGCTCGCGGCGAAGTCTTCCTCCACCTCGACATTGGTCATCAGCGTGATCGCCTGGCCGTCCTGCGTGACCGCGGGCCGCTTGCTGAGCCGGTTGAGGCCGGCGAGGTAGCGCTTCTCCTCGCGTTGACTGACACGGAAGTACTCGAGCTCCGCCGCCCCCGGCGCGGCGATGACGATGCCCTGGCGGGCGTTGATGACGAGCATCTCGTCCTGGCGCAGGAAACGGCGCGCGTGACGGACGCCGGCGATCGCCGGAATGCCGAGGCTGCGGGCGAGTATCGCGGTATGAGAGTTGGCGCCGCCGAACTCGGTGACGAACGCGGAAACACCCTGCTGGTGCAGCAGCAGCGTCTCCGCCGGCGACAGGTCGTCGGCCACCAGGATCGCGCCGCGCCGCTTGTAGTCATGGATTTCGCCGCGCCCGTCGTAGTGTCCCTGGAGGTTGCGCTGGATGCGATTGACGACGTGGTCGATGTCGTCCTTGCGGGCGCGCAGATAGGCGTCGTCGAGCTCCTCGAACACCCGCACCAGCGCATCGCGCTGCTGTTTCAGCGCCCACTCGGCGTTGCACTGGCGTGCCTGGATGATCTCGATCGGACCTTCGAGGATGACGCTGTCCTCGAGCATCAGCAGGTGGGTATCGATGAAGAATGCGATCTCGCCGGGGGTGTCGCCGGGGATGCGGTTGCGGATCGCCTTCAGCTGCTGCCGAGCCTTGCGCAGCGCGGTCCTGAAACGGGTGATCTCCTCGTGCAACAGCGGGCGGGGTATCGTGTACTCGGTGACATTGATTTCGTCACGCCTGAGCAGCGCCGCCTTGCCGATGACGACGCCCCTGGAAACGCTGATGCCGCTCAGTGTCAGGGTCATGGCCCTGTGACTCCCGGGTCGGGCGTTAGCTTGACGCGCTCAGGCTTCCTCCCCGAAGCGCTGCTTGATCAGTTCCTCAATCCTGTCCACCGCCTCTTGCTCGTCACCGCCTTCGGCAATGACCTCGACCGTCGTTCCGCGGCCGGCGGCCAGCATCATCACGCCCATGATGCTCTTGCCGTTGACCTGCCTGCCGCCGCGCGCGAGTTGCACCTCGGACTCGAAGCCGGACGCCAGCGTCACCAGCTTCGCCGCCGCGCGCGCATGCAATCCCAGCTTGTTGACTATACAGACCTCCCTGCGAACCGTCATCAGCGCTCCTCTTCGGGTCCGCAGCGAAATATGCCCTCCTGCCCGCCGCTCAGCGCCTTGTCGGCAAGCTGGGCGATGCCAAGGCCGGGATAGTTCATCAGGCGCACCAGCATCGGCAGGTTGAGCCCGGCGATGACGACGACGCGGTCGTTGTCACGCCTGAGCGCGGTCGCGATGTTGCTCGGCGTCGAGCCGTACATATCGGTCAGCACGATGACACCGTCGCCCTGGTCGACCGTCCTGATCGCTGCCTTCGCCTGGGCCAGCACCTTGTCGGGATCGCACACCGAAGTCACCGGAATCACTGTAACCGGCAGGGGCCGACCGCCGAGCATCGAGGTCGCGGTATCGAGCAGAGCCTCGCCGATGCGGTTGTGGGAAATCAGGCACAGGCCGACGCTCATGCCAGCTCCCGGTGGCGGATCATCACATTGTCGCGCGAGCGGCGGAAATGCGAGGCCAGCGCCTCGATCAGGTACACCGAGCGATGCTGGCCGCCGGTGCAGCCGACGGCAACGGTGATGTAGTTGCGATTCTCGCTTTCGAAGGCCGGTATCCAGCGCTCCAGAAAGGCGCGGATGTCCTCGTACATGCGGTTGACGCCCGGCTGCTGCTCGAGGAATCTGACGACTTCGGGATCGGTGCCCTTGCGCAGGCGCAGTTGCGGATCCCAGTACGGATTCGGCAGGCAGCGCGCGTCGAACACGAAATCGACATCGGCAGGAATGCCGTGCTTGTAACCGAAGGACACGAACATCAGCGACAGTGACGGCATCCGGCGCTTGACGATGCGCTCCCTGACCAGGCCGCGCAGCTGGTGGACATTGAGATTGCTGGTGTCGATCTGCAGGTCGGCGTTGGTCGAGATCGGCGTCAGCAAGCGGCGCTCCTCGGCAATCGCCTCGGTCAGCGAAACACCCGAGCGGGTCAGCGGATGCTTGCGCCGGGTCTCGCTGAAGCGCTTGATCAAGACGTTGTCCGACGCCGTCAGGAACACCACCTCGCAGGAGATGCCGCGACGCCTGACTTCGGCGACGATGTCGTTGAAGAGGCCGAGGTCGCGGGCGAGATTGCGCGCATCGATGCCGACCGCGACATTGTCGACATTGCGCCGCGACGCGGCATCGGTCATCTGGCCGGTGAACTGTCCCAGCAAGCCGAGCGGCAGATTGTCGATGCAATAATAATCCTGGTCCTCGAGAGCCTGCAGCGCGATACTCTTGCCGGACCCCGACAACCCGCTGATGACCAGCAGTCTCATGCGTCGCCCTCGAGGATCATACGCTGTTGGCGCTCGATGAAGGCCTGGCTCGCGTTGTAACCCTTCAGCATCAGGATGTGGTTGCGTACCGCGCCCTCGACCAGTACCGCGAGGTTATGGCCCGGCACGACCGGCAGCGTGATCTGCGGCACCTCGACGTCGAGTATCGTCCGGTAGCGACGGCTGCCCTCGAGCCGGTCGAGCGCGGCCAGCTCGCTGTCGCTCATGCGCTGCAGCTCGATGATCAGGCGCAGGTTCTTGTTGAGCTTGATGACGCTGTCGCCGAACATCGCGCGGATATTGAGCACGCCGAGGCCGCGCACCTCGAGGAAACCGACGAGGCCTGACGGACAACAGCCGTTCAGCTCGTCCGGCGCGACGCGGCGGAATTCAGGGGCGTCATCGGCGATCAGACGATGATTGCGGCTGATCAGCTCCAGCGCCAGTTCGCTCTTGCCGACGCCGCTCTTGCCGGTCAGCAGCACGCCGATGCCGAGCACCTCCATGAACACCCCGTGCAGGTTGACGCGCTCGGCGAGGACGCTGGAGAGCCAGTGCTGCAGATGACTGACGATCTTGTAGCCGGCCAGCCCGCTGCGGAACAACGGGATCGCGCCGGCATCGGCGCGCGCGGCGAAGTCGTCCGGCACCTGGTCGCCGTCACTGACGATCACGCAGGCGGTATCGTCCGAAAACAGCCGGTCCAGCATGGCGGAACCGGCGACGGCATCGAGTCCGGCGAGATATCCGGACTCATCCGGACCGACCACCTGGATGCGACAGGGACGCACGGGGTTGAGCCGACCGGCCCACTCGACGAAAGAGGAGTTGCGAACAGCCTCGGCTTCCCCCACCTCACGCTCGCCGCCGGCGAGCCCGGCGACCCAGGACAGGCCCAGCCTCTCGGCATGGGCGTCGAACAGTTCAGCCGCTGTCAGGCCCTGGCTCATTCGCTCAGGCGGCGGGCCCGACCGCCTTCTTCGCGCCGCCCCGCTGCCACGAAACCAGCAGCTGGTAGATTTCGCCGCCGTTCTTCGCCGCATGCATCTGCTGACAGAAGCCCGCGTCGCTGAACATCTCGGCAAGCATCGCAAGGATATTCAGATGTTCGCCGGTCGACTGCTCGGGCACCAGCAGCCCGCAGATCATGTCGACCGGCCGGCCGTCGGCGGCATCGAAGTCGACGCCCTCGCCGAGCCGCAAAAAGGCGCATACCGCATGGTCGAGGTTCTTCAACCTGCCGTGCGGAATCGCGACGCCGTGGCCAAGTCCGGTGCTGCCGAGTCGCTCGCGCTCGACCAGGCTGGCGAAGACCTCGGCCTGCGACAGCGTCGACTCGCCGGCCGTCATCAACTCGCTGACCAGCTCCAGCGCGCGCTTCTTGCTGCTGACGCTGCCGCGGGAGGCCACCCTTTCGGGCCTGAACAATTCTTCGATTGCGCTCATTTCGGAACCTGCTTCCACTGTATTGGACTTCGGTATTGGCAATATTATCCGTAAATCGACCGGACCAGGCTCATACCAGGCGCCTGCGTTCGCTGGAGGACGGGATCGACAGGGATTCCCGATACTTGGCGATGGTCCTGCGGGCGACGTTGATGCCCTGCTCTTTCAGCATGGTCGCAATCTTGCTGTCGCTCAGCGGCTTGCTGCGGTCCTCGGCGGCGACGAACTTGCGGATCAGCGCGCGAATCGCGGTGGCGGAGCACTCCCCGCCGCTGTCGGTGCTGACGTGGCTGGAAAAGAAATATTTCAGCTCGAAGATTCCGCGCGGCGTGTGCATGTATTTCTGGGTGGTGACGCGACTGATCGTCGATTCGTGCATGTCGACCGCCTTCGCGACGTCATGCAGCACCAGCGCCTTCATTGCCTCCTCGCCGTGTTCGAGGAATCCGCGCTGGCGCTCGACGATACAGGTGGCGACCTTGAGCAGCGTCTCGTTGCGGCTCTGCAGACTCTTGACGAACCAGCGCGCCTCCTGCAGCTGGTTTCTCATGTAGGTATTGTCGGCGCTGTTGTCGGCGCGCTTGACGAGACCGGCGTAGCCGGCGTTGATGCGCACCCGCGGCACCGCCTCGGGATTGAGCTCCACCTTCCAGCTGTCCTTCTCGCGGCTGACAATGATGTCGGGGGTCACGTATTCGACCTTGCGGTCGGCGATCGCGTCGCCGGGGTTGGGATTGACCGACTGCACCAGCGCGATGATCGCGAGCAGGTCGTCCTGGGAGCACTTCAGCCGGCGCATCAGCTGCGTATATTCCCGCCGGCCGAGCAGCTCCAGGTGGCGGTCGACGAGTTCCTTCGCCTCGGCGAGCCAGGGCGTGCCGGCATCGCAGAATTGCAGCTGGATCAGGATGCATTCGCGCAGGTCGCGCGCGCCGACGCCGACCGGATCGAAGTGCTGTATCCTGCGCAACACGGTCTCGACTTCGCCGTCTTCGAGATCGTCGAAATCACGGGCCAGGCCCTCGCGGATCTCCTCGAGCGAGACCGTCAGATAGCCGCGATCGTCGATGCCGTCTATGATCGACAGTGCAATCACGCGATCGCGTTCATTGAAGTGACTCATCTGCATCTGCCACTCGAGGTGCTCGTGCAGAGTCTCCGATGAGCGGTTCTGGTTCTCGAACTCGAAGCCGTCGTTGTCGGCGGAATGGCTGTGCGGCAGCATCGGCGCGTCGTAGATGTCCTCCCATACGCTGTCGACCGGCAGCTCTTCCGCGCCGCCGAGATCCGTACGCGCTACCGCCTCCTGCAGTTCGACTGCCGAGTCGTCGGCGTCGTAACCGTCGCCGGCCGCATGGTCGGGCGCCGCCTCGCCGTTGCCGTTCATCGCGGCGGCCTCGAGCTCACCGTTGGCGACGGGGTCCTCGCCCGAGTCGTCGCCCTCGCCGCCGGCGCCTTCCTCGGACAGCTCGAGCATCAGGTTCGAATCGAGCGCCTCCTGGATCTCCTCGCGCAGATCGACCGTCGACAGCTGCAACAGGCGTATTGCCTGCTGCAACTGGGGCGTCATGGTCAGGTGCTGGCCGAGACGGATTTGAAGGGTCTGCTTCATCGTATTCCGGTATGCCGGGCATCGTTGCGCCCGCTTCCTGCAATTTTAATACAGATCGAGGGCGATATAGTGTAGCGCAGGCGAATTGATGATCAACCTGGCCCCTCAGAGGTGGAACTCGGCGCCCAGATAGACCTCCCTCACCCGCTCGTCGGCCAGGATTTCCTCCGGCCGCCCCGCTGCGAGGATACCGCCTTCGTTCATGATGTAGGCGCGCTCGCAGATCCCCAGCGTCTCGCGGACGTTATGGTCGGTGATCAGGATGCCGATGCCCTTGTCGCGCAGATATCTGATTATGCGCTGAATATCCAGTACGGACAGGGGATCGACGCCGGCGAACGGTTCGTCGAGCAGCACGAAGCGCGGCTCCATCGCCAGCGTGCGCGCGATCTCGACGCGCCGCCGCTCGCCGCCCGACAGGCTCATCCCGCGCGAGTCCTTCAAATGGCTGATGTGGAATTCCTCGAGCAATTCGCTCGCACGCCGCTCCTGCGCGACCCGGTCGAGATCGTCGCGCACCTGCAGCACGGCGCGCAGGTTGTCGGCGACCGAGAGCTTGCGGAACACCGAGGCCTCCTGCGGCAGGTAGCCGATGCCGGTGCGCGCCCGTACATGCATCGGCCAGCGCGTGATGTCGCGGCCGTTGAGCGTGATCGCGCCGCTCCCGCACGGCACCAGACCGACGATCATGTAGAAACAGGTCGTCTTGCCGGCGCCGTTCGGTCCCAGCAGACCGACGATCTCGCCGGCGCCGATCCGCATCGATACGTCATCGACGACCTGGCGGCCGCGATAGCTCTTGCTGATACGGCTGACCTCGAGCAGATCCATGTGCGCTCAGGGCGTCTCCGCCCCGTCGCCGGCGGGCGCGTCCTGCCGCGGCGGGATGACGATATGGACGCGGCCCTCGCCGGCATCCTTGCGCGCGCTGACCAGATCCTGCGTCGCGTCGTAGCTGATGTAGTCGCCGGTAAACTCGACATCCTGGCGCCATATCCATGCCTCATGCTCAAGCACCAGTCGCTCGGGGTCGGCGAAATACTCCATGCGCCGGGCATGCGCGCGCATGTCCTCGCCGTCGCCGTCCAGTCGCTGGCGGAATCTCACCGGCTCGCCGAGCGCTTCGAGGCGGCTGATGCGGCGGTGTTCATCGTGATACAGGTGGACGGTGTCGGCCTCGAGGCGGATCGTACCCTGGGTGTAGACGACATTGCCGCGATAGACGCTGACGCCGTTCAGATCGTCGATCTGAACGCTGTCGGCCTCGATATGGATAGGCTGCTCGCGATCGCTCGACAGCGCCAGGGCCGCGACGGGGAAGGCCAGCAATACAAGGACCAGCCAGCGCGCGACGCGCTCAGGGTTCATAGTTGCCCCGCACCTCGGACAGCAGATGAATGCGGCGCACGGCGAGTTCCGCCCTCATGCCGGTCGACCAGGTGACGCCCGTCTGCTGGACGATGCGGACCGGATCGGCGGTTTCGGCCACGCTTTCGTCGGGCCATATGCGCAATTCATCGGTGAAGACCTCGAAATCGCGGTTTTCCGCAACACTCGCATACTGAATGTGAACCTCGCCGCTCAGGAACACCGAGCGGTCGCCTTCGATTATCAGTCCGCGCTCCGCGGTGATCTCCCAGACCCTTCGCTGGTCCTCGTAGAATATCAGCCGCGGACGGGCCAGCGTCGATTCCTCGCGATCCGGATAATGATACAGGTTTTCGGCATGCAGGGTGTGCTTGAGACTCCCCTGCGCGTCCATCTCGATCAGTTCGAACAGCGACAGAGAATAGTCGTATCCCTCGATCACCGGTTCGCGGTCTTCGGTCAGCACGGTCTCGTCGCGATACAGCCACCAGCCGCTGGCCGCCGCGGCGGCCAGCAGCAGGATCAGGGTGACCAGGCGGCGTTCGGGCAACAGGCGCATCGGCGCGTGGCGTCGGGAAGGCTGTCGTTCAGGCGTCGGTCGAAAGGTACGCTTCCCAGCGCGGGGCGAGCGCGCCGTGTGCGCGCATGATCAGTTCGCAGACATCGCGCGCCGCACCGCGACCGCCGCGGCTCGGCGTGACCCAGTCGGCATGCGCGCGCACCAGTTCATGGGCGTCGCCGACCGCGATCGCGAGGCCGCAGCGACGCAGCATCGGCAGGTCGACGACGTCGTCGCCGACGCAGGCTATCTCGTCGGCGTCGAGCCCGAGGGCCTGCCTGAGGCCTTCGAAGGCCGGCAGCTTGTCCTGCCAGCCCTGCATGACCAGCGCCGGATCGATGCCGAGACCGGCCATGCGGTGGGTGACGGAGTCCGATTTGCGACCGCTGATCACGCCGATGCGCACGCCGGACTCCTGCAGCATCTTCATGCCGTGGCCGTCGCGGGAATGAAAGACCTTGTGCTCCCGGCCATCGCAGTCGATGAACAGCCCGCCGTCGGTCAGCACGCCGTCGACATCGAAGATGACGAGCCGGATGCGGCGGGCCTTGTCGAGGATTTCGTCCATCAGACCACCCCGGCGCGCAGCAGGTCATGCATGTTCAACGCGCCGATCAGGCGGCCTTCGTCGTCGACGACCGGCAGGGCGTTGATGCTGTGCTGTTCCATCATCCTGAGCGCCTCGGCGGCGAGCATGTCCTGTCCTATCGATCGGCAATTTCCCGTCATCACCTCGCCGACCTTCGCGACATGCACGTCGATGCGGCGATCGAGCACGCGACGCAGGTCACCGTCGGTGAATATGCCCTCGAGCCGGTCTCCGGCGCCGACGATTGCGGTCATGCCGAGGTTCTTGCGCGTCATCTCGACCAGCGCCTCGCTGATCAGCACGCCGGCGCCGACCTTCGGCACCGCGTCGCCGCTGTGCATGATGTCGCGGATCAGCAGCAACAGGCGCCGGCCGAGCCGGCCGCCCGGATGCGAACGGGCGAAATCCTCGGCGGTGAAGCCGCGGACCTCGAGCAGCGACACCGCAAGGGCGTCGCCCATGACCAGTGTCGCGGTCGTGCTGGAGGTCGGCGCGAGCCCGAGCGGACAGGCCTCCTGCTCGACGCTGACATCGAGATTGACGTCGGCGGCGCGCGCCAGCGTCGACCCGGGATTGCCGGTCAGCGCGATCAGCGGTGCACCGAGCCGCTTGATCAACGGCAGGATCGTCAGCAGTTCATCGGTCTCGCCGGAATTCGAGATCGCGAGCACGACGTCGCGATCGGTGATCATGCCGAGGTCGCCGTGGCTGGCCTCGCCGGGATGGACGAAGAACGCCGGGCTGCCGGTGCTGGCCAGCGTCGCGGCAATCTTGCCGCCGATATGGCCGGACTTGCCCATGCCGAGCACGACGATGCGGCCTTCGCAGGCGAGCATATGCCGGCAGGCGGCGGCGAATTCGGCGCCGATGCGGCCGGCCAGCGCAAGCGCCGCCCTGGCCTCGGTCTCGATGACGGCGACGCCGAGCTGCTTCAACCGGTCTTCGTCGAGTCCGGCGACGGCCGGTGATTTTGCTTGCGGCGTCATGTCTTCGCCCTTGATTTCGGCGCGCCGGCGGGGCGCCTTCACATCGATGCCCGGTACAGCACGGCCAGGTAAATGACGAACACCGTGAGCAGGATGCCGCCCTCGATGCGGTTCACCCTGCCGGGCCGACCGCGGAAACCGTAGGCCATCACGATCAACGCGACCGTGAGGGCGATCATCAATGCGTAATCCCGGGTCAGGACCTCCGCATCCAGCGGGCCGGGCGAGATCAGCGCCGGCATTCCGAGCACGGCGAGCAGGTTGAACATATTTGACCCGATTACATTGCCGATGGCAATGTCATGCTCTTTCTTGAGCACGCCGGCGATCGCGGCGGCCAGTTCAGGGAGGCTGGTGCCGATCGCGACGATGGTCAGCCCGATCACGAGGTCGCTGATGCCGAAGGCGACCGCGATCTCGACCGCGCCCCACACCAGCAGGCGCGAGCTGACGAACAGCAGCAACAATCCGACGACGACCCAGGTCAGCGCGCGCGCGAGCGGCATCTCGGCCGGCATTTCCCGCAGGTATTCCTGGACGATCGGGTCATTGCGATCCTGCATGCCGAGCCTGACCAGCCACCACATCATCAGGCCCAGACCGGCGATCAGGGCGATGCCGTCGCCGCGACCGAGGTCGCCGTCGATCATCAGCGCGAGCGCGAAGAACATGATCATCAGCAATACCGGCATTTCGCGCCTGAGCGTCGTCGAGGCGACGGTCAGCGGGGAGATCAGCGCGGCCACGGCGAGCACGAGCGCGATGTTGGTGATGTTGGATCCGATCGCGTTGCCGATCGCGATGCCGGGGCGGTCTTCGAACGAGGCAACAGCCGAAACCAGCATTTCCGGGGCCGAGGTGCCGAAGCCGACGATGGTCAGGCCGATGATCATCGGCGAGACGCCGAGATTGCGCGCGGTCGCGCTGGCGCCGATGACGAAGCGGTCGGCGCTCCAGACCAGCAGCGCCAAACCTGCTACAACTGCGGTAACCGCTAACAGCATGGTACCGGCTCGCGCTTTGCTGTCTCAGTGGCGGTCCGGGGGACGCCCCCTTCCGTCGCGGGACACGCTGTGAATACGTCCATGTACGCTCCACGGCCGCATCCCTGCGGCCGAGGGTCCCGCAACGGAAGGGGGCGTCCCCCGGACCTCGACCAAGCGGTAACGGCTGCCATTAAACCGCCCATTCTATAGGTAGTGGAGTACGATGCCGGCGAAGATTGCGGCGCCGAACCAGTTGTTGTTGAGGAAGGCGCGGAAGCAGGCGGCCGGTTCGCGGTTGCGGATCAGGTATTGCTGCCAGGCGGCGAGGCCGGCGGCGGCGAGCAGGCCGAGGGTGAAGGCGCCGCCGAGGTCGAAGCGGCTGCCGGCGATCAGCAGGACGACCAGGGCCAGGCCCTGGATCAGGCCGATGATCAGACGGTCCTGTTCACCGAACAGGATCGCGGTCGACTTGACGCCGATACGGATGTCGTCGTCGCGGTCGACCATTGCGTACATCGTGTCATAGGCGGTGGTCCACAGGATCGCGGCGATGTAGAGCAGCCAGGCCTCCTGCGGCACGGCGCCGGTCTGGGCGGCGAAGGCCATCGGCACCGACCACGCGAAGGCCATGCCCAGATGGATCTGCGGCAGATAGGTATAGCGCTTCATGAACGGATAGGACGCGGCGAGGACGACGGCGGCGAACGACAGCAGGATCGTCAGGGTATTCAGCGTCAGCACCAGCAGGAAGGCGAGCAGGCACAGCGCGGCGAACAGGATCAGCGCCTCGCGCGGGGTGACCTCGCCCTGCGCGAACGGGCGGGTCTTCGTGCGCGCGACGTGGCCGTCGATCGCGCGGTCGGCGTAGTCGTTGATGACGCAACCCGCCGAGCGCATCAGGAACACGCCGAGCGCGAAGACGACAAGGACATGGAGGTCGGGGACGCCTTCGGCGGCGACCCACAGCGCCCACAGCGCCGGCCACAGCAGCAGCAAGGTGCCGAT
Source organism: Chromatiales bacterium (assembly GCA_050486285.1). Taxonomy (GTDB): domain Bacteria; phylum Pseudomonadota; class Gammaproteobacteria; order SZUA-140; family SZUA-140; genus JAITWN01. The sequence continues at coordinate 33,534 of JBJHCZ010000009.1, read as the reverse complement.
CGGACGGTCCATGCGCATCAGCCGCGCATAGACCCTGGCGCGGTCGCTCCAGTCGGTGCGGACGGCGGTCATCGGCGGCGCTGTCCGAGGATCGCGGGCAGGAAGATCTCGTTGACGAGCAGCGGATGGCCGTCGATCAGGAACAGCGAACGGCGTCCCCACAGCGATGCGCGACCGGCGCCGGCGAGGGCGTGCAGTGCGTGTCCGGATTCCAGTCGCGCGAACTCCATGTCACCGCGCCTGATGCGGCGATCGGCGAACAGCCTCTCGCCGAGCGGACGGTTGCCGAGGTGCGCGAAGCGCCGGCGGGCGCCGCGCAGGGTGTCTTCGGGCATGATCGTGCGCGCATAGACCAGCGGCTCCGAACCGCGCAGCAGACGCACCTGGCGTACCAGCGCCCAGGCATGGTCGGCAAGGCGAAGTGCGGCGCGCTCGCTCGGCAGCGGCCTCTGCCTGCGCTGCTCGATGACCTGCACATTGAATGCCGGGCCGCACAGGGCGCGCAGTCGCCGGGTCAGCGAATCGGTGCCGATCAGCCACGACGCGAGCTCCGGCGCGAGACCGCAATGCGGTGCCTCGCGCGCCGGCAGCCAGTCCGGCTCTCTCCCCGATCTGAACAGTCTGTTTCCCAAGATTCCGACTCATATCGCGCCGTATTGCGGATGCCCATCGAACCAGCGCGCGCGGATCGCCGCCGCCGCTTGCGGGCGTCGAGCCAGCAATGCGCCGGCCGTCTCGGCGGCTGCCGCGATCAGCTCAGCGTCGCGCTGCAGGTCGGCGACCCGCAACTGCATCAGGCCTGCCTGGCGCACGCCGAGGATCTCCCCGGGGCCGCGCATCTCGAGGTCGCGGCGCGCGATCTCGAAGCCGTCGGCGGTCTCGCGCAGCACCGTCAGGCGGGCCCGGCCGCGCTCGGACAACGGGCTATGATACATCAATACGCAGGCGCTTTTTTCGCTGCCGCGGCCGATGCGGCCGCGCAGCTGATGGAGCTGGGCAAGGCCGAAACGCTCGGCGTTCTCGATGATCATCAGGCTCGCGTTCGGCACGTCGACGCCGACCTCGATGACCGTGGTCGCGACCAGCAGGTCGATGTCCCCGGCCTTGAACCCGGCCATCACCGCCTCCTTTTCAGCCGGCTTCAGGCGGCCGTGCACCAGCCCGACCCGCAGTTCCGGCAGCGCCGCGGCGAGTTCGGCGGCGGTCTCGGTCGCCGCCTGGCATTGCAGGACTTCGGATTCCTCGACCAGGGTACACACCCAGTAGGCCTGGCGCCCCTCGACGCAGACGCCTCGCACCCGTTGCAATACCTCGTCGCGACGGCTGTCGGGCACGACCACGGTCGTCACCGGCTGACGGCCGGGCGGCAGTTCGTCGATGACCGAGCAGTCGAGGTCGGCATAGGCGGTCATCATCAGCGTGCGCGGGATCGGCGTCGCGGTCATGATCAGCTGGTGCGGATAGCGCCCGCCGCTGCGCCCCTTCTCGCGCAGCGCGAGACGCTGATGGACGCCGAAACGATGCTGTTCATCGACGATGACGAGGCCCAGCGCGGCAAAGCCGACCTCCTCCTGGAACAGCGCGTGGGTGCCGACCGCGACCTGCGTTTCGCCGGACTTCATCGCCTCGAGCGCCGCCTGTCGCCCCTTGCCCTTGCTCTTGCCGGCCAGCCAGCCGACCGTGACGCCGAGCGGGCGCAACCAGCCCTCGACGTTGCGGTGGTGCTGCTCCGCGAGCAGTTCGGTCGGCGCCATGATCGCGGCCTGGCAGCCGGCCTCGACGGCGACCAGCAAGGCCGCCGCGGCGACGACGGTCTTGCCGGAACCGACATCGCCCTGCACCAGGCGCTGCATCGGATGCGGACGCCCCAGGTCGGCGGCGATGTCGTCGATGACGCGGCGCTGCGCTGCGGTCAGCGCGAACGGCAGGCCGTCGATGAAGCGTCGTGTCAGTTCGCCGGGACCGGCCAGCACCGGCGCGCGGTGTCGCGCGACCTCGTCATGCAAGGCGCGCATGCCGAGCTGATGCGCGAGCAGCTCCTCGAAGGCGAGGCGCTTGCGCATCGGGTGCGTGCCCGCGGCGAGCGCCTCGGCCGGCGCATCGGGCGGCGGCCGATGAACGAAGAGCAGCGCTTCCCGCAGGCCGGGCAGCGCCGGACGCGACCGCAGCTCCGGCGGCAGCAGTTCCGGTACGAAGTCCTCGCCGCCCTCGCCCTCGAGGCGGTCCAGCGCCTGCCCGATCACCGATCGCAGCGTCGCCTGGTGCAGGCCGGCAGTCGACGGATACACCGGCGTCAGCGCCGGCGTCTCGTCGGCGACCTCGGTGTCGGTGACGACCTTGTACTCGGGATGGGCGATCTCCAGCGCATCGCCGGCGCCCCTGACCTCGCCGTAGCAGCGCAGGCGAACGCCCCGTGCGAAGGCCTCCTGCTGGCGCGGCGTGAAATGAAAGAAACGCAGCAACAGCGCGCCGGTGCCGTCGCTGAGATGGACCAGCAGCATCCGGCGCCGGCCGCGACGCACCTGGGCAAGCTGGACGGCGCCCTCGACGACCGCTTCGTCGCCGGATCGCAGAGACCCGATCGGCGAGATCCGGGTGCGATCCTGGTAACGCGCGGGCAGGTGCAGCAGGAGATCGTGCAGCGTGCGCAGCCCGAGCCGCGCAAGACGCTCAGCGAGCCGGGGACCGACCCCCCTGAGCCCGTCGACCGGCGACGCTGGCGCGAGCGCGGGCCGGGCGCACACTCAGCTCCCTCGCCGCAGATGCATGACGCCGTCGGCCTCGATGACGGCGCCCTTCGGCAGGGCCGCGACCTGGACCGCGGCGCGGGCCGGATAGGGGGCATCGAAATAACGGCCCATGACCTCGTTGACGACCGCGAAGTCCGCCAGGTCGGTGAGATAGATGTTGAGCTTGACGATATCGGCGAGCGAGCCGCCGGCGGCTGCGGCGACCGCGGCGAGATTCTCGAAGACGCGGGTCGCCTGCGCGGCGAAGTCGCCTTCGACAAGCCGCATCGTCGCCGGGTCGAGCGGGATCTGGCCCGACAGCCACACGGTGTCACCGATCCTGACCGCCTGCGAATACGTGCCGATCGCGGCCGGCGCCCGATCGCTGTGTATGATCTGCCTGTCCAAGGTTCCCCCGCTGTCGGAACGAAGCGCGCCTCAGGCGCGCTTGCGATAGATCTTGACCACGTGCTCTATCGTGCGTATGCGGCGCATCACCCGCGCCAGGTGCACGCGATTCTGCACCGCGATATTGAAGATGATTGTACTGTATTTGCCGTCGTGCTCGTCGATCGAGACATTGTTGATGTTCACGTCCATGTCGGAAATCGTCGCGGCGACGGTCGCCAGAACGCCGCGGCGGTTGCGGGCATCGACGCGGATCTCGACCGGGAATTCGCCCTCGATGTCGGCCTCCCACTGGACGTCGATCCATTTCTCCGGCTGGTTACGGAACTCCTTGACGTTCTTGCACGACTCGGCATGGATCACGACACCGCGGCCGGATGAGACAAAGCCCTGGATCGGATCGCCCGGGATCGGGTTGCAGCACTTCGCGAAGGTCACGACCATGCCCTCGGTGCCGGTGATCGCGAGCGGCCGCGCGCCGGCGTCCTTCGAGCCGCCGAGCCAGGTCGGCATGTAGCGCGAGAAGACCTGCTTGATGCCGCGCGTCCGCGACACCGGTTCGCCCTCGTCGGCGCGGGCTTCGATCAGGCGCTTGACGACCAGCGGCGCGAGTCGATTGCCGAGCCCGATCTCGTCGTAGAGCTGTTCGATGTTGCGGCACTTGAATTCCTTGAGCAGGATCTCGACGTCATTCGCATCGAGGTCCTGTACCGACTTCGCGCAGGCGTTGACCAGGGCCTGGTCGAGCAGGCGGCGGCCGAGTTCGATCGATTCGTCGCGCTTGAGATTCTTGAGGAAGTTGCGGATCGTTGCCCGCGCCTTGCCGGTGACGACGAAATTCAGCCATACCGGATTGGGCCGGGCGCCCGGCGAGGTGATGACCTCGACGGTCTGACCGCTCTGCAGCGTCGTCGACAGCGGCGCCAGGCGGCGGTCGATCTTGACCGCGACGCAGGTATTGCCGATGTCGGTATGCACTGCATAGGCAAAGTCGACCGGCGTCGCGCCACGCGGCAGCTCCATGATGCGGCCGCGCGGCGTGAAGACGTAGACCTCGTCCGGGAACAGGTCGATCCTGACGTTTTCGAGAAATTCGAGCGAATTGCCGGCGTTCTTCTGGATCTCGAGCAGCCCGCTCATCCAGTCGCGCACGCGCTTCTGGGTGCCGCTGCTGGCGGCGACCGCATCGCCGAGCTTGTACAGCCAGTGCGCAGCGACGCCGGCCTCGGCGACCTTCTCCATGTCCTCGGAGCGGATCTGCACCTCGATGTGCACGCCGAACGGCCCGAACAGCACGGTGTGCAACGACTGGTAGCCGTTCGCCTTCGGGATCGCGATGTAGTCCTTGAACTTGCCGGGCACCGGCTTGTACAGGTTGTGGACCATGCCGAGGGTGCGATAACAGGCATCGACGCTGTCGACGATGATGCGGAAGGCGTAGACGTCGAACACCTCGGAGAAGCTCAGGCGCTTCATGCGCATCTTCTGGTAGATGCTGTAGATATGCTTCTCGCGGCCGACGACGCGGCAGGTCAGGCCCTCCTGCTGTAAGCGCTCCTGCAGCGCCGCCTCGATCTTGCTGACGATCTCGCGGCGGTTGCCGCGCGCCTTCCTGACCGATTCGGCGAGCACGCGATAGCGCAGCGGATGGTATTCCGCGAAACCGAGCTCCTGCAGCTCGGTGCGCATCGCATTCATGCCGAGGCGATTCGCGATCGGCGCGTAGATCTCCAGCGTCTCGCGCGCGATGCGCCGCCGCGTCTCCGGCGAGCAGGCGCCGAGCGTGCGCATGTTGTGCAGGCGGTCGGCGAGCTTGATGATGATGACGCGGATGTCCTGCACCATCGCCAGCAGCATCTTGCGGAAGTTTTCGGCCTGGGCCTCGCGGCGGGTCTCGAACTCGATCTGGGTCAGCTTGCTGACGCCGTCGACGAGGTAGGCGATCTCCTCGCCGAACTGCTCGGAGATCTGCTCCCTGGCGGTGGGGGTGTCCTCGATGACGTCATGCAGCAGCGCGGCGATGATGCACTCCGCGTTCAGGCGCATGTCCGCGAGTATCCTCGCGACGGCGGTCGGGTGATTAATATAGGGCTCGCCCGAGAGCCGGTGCTGGCCGGCGTGGGCGCGGGCGCCGAACTGGTGGGCGCGGCGGACTTCGGCGAGCTGGCGCGGATCGAGGTAGGCCCCGAGCGCCGCGCAAAGGTCCTCCAGCAGTCGGTCAGGGCTCGGGTGCCCGGTCGGCGCGGGATGATCGATGCGGGGAGCTTGTTCCGCGGCCATCGGCGCCTGTCCCGGTCACACCGCGCGGGTCAGTCCTGCTCCGGCTCGATCAGGTTCTGCTGCAGTTCAGCCTCCTGTTGCAGTTCCTGGCGCAGGCGCTCGCGCAGCTCCTGTTCATCGAGGGCCTCCTCGGCGCGCTCTTCCGGGGTCACCTCGCTGAGGATGGAGCCGTCGACGGCGCCGGAGGCGATTTCACGCAGCGCCAGCACGGTCGGCTTGTCGTTGTCCCACGGCAGGGTCGATTCCTTGCCATGGCTGAGCTGGCGCGCGCGCTTGCTCGCGACCAGCACCAGGTTGAAGCGGTTGGGGATATGCTCGAGGCAATCTTCGACGGTTATGCGTGCCATGGGTCTCTCTCTGTGGATGGTGCCATTATACCGTAATTTCAGGGCATTACACCCCGTCGCCGGCGGGATCCCGGAGCAGGGCATGGAGCAGCTCGCGATGCCGCACGGTCTGCGCCGCCAGGCCGAGGCGCTGCGCGTGCAGGATCGCGCGCAGGTCCTCGAGCGCCTGGCCGAAGTCGTTGTTGATGACGATGAAATCATATTCCGGATAATGGGATAGCTCGCTCTCCGCGTCGCGCATCCGGCGCTCGATGACGGCCTCGTCGTCCTGCTTGCGTCCCTGCAGACGCTGGCGCAGCGCGGCCCGCGACGGCGGCAGGATGAAGATGCCGCGCGCGTCCGGGACCACCGCGCGCACCTGGCGGGCGCCCTGCCAGTCGATCTCGAGGATCACATCGAGACCCGCCGCGATCTGCGCCGCGACCGCCTTGTGCGAGGTACCGTAATAATGATCGAACACCCGCGCGTGCTCGAGGAACTCGCCGGCATTGATCATCGCGCGAAAACGGTCGACGTCGATGAAGTGATAGTCGATACCGTCTTCCTCGCCGAGGCGCGGCGCCCGCGTCGTATACGAGATGGACACGACGATGTCCGGATCGGTGTCGGCCAGCGCCCGTATCAGACTGGTCTTGCCGGCGCCGGACGGCGCCGAAACGATGTACAGCGTGCCGGGGCTCACGCCGCCCGCCTTGTGCCGTCCGCCTCCGCTCATGCGCGCGTACTCATTCTATGTTCTGGACCTGTTCGCGCATCTGCTCGATCGCGACCTTGATATCGACCGAGGCACGCGTGGTCGAGGCGTCGATCGACTTCGAACCGAGGGTGTTGGCCTCGCGATTGAGTTCCTGCATCAGGAAATCGAGCCGGCGCCCGACCGGTCCGCCGGCATCGAGCACCCGCGCGACTTCGTCGAGATGCGTCTTCAGGCGATCGAGTTCCTCCTGGACATCGACCTTCTGCGTCATGTAGAGCAGCTCCTGCTCGAGCCTGCCCGCGTCAAACCCGGCCGCGAGTTCGTCGAGCCGCGCCTTCAGTTTCGCCCGATGATGCGCAAGGATATCCGGCATGCGTTGCTGTACCAGCGCCGCCTGCTCGCCGACCTCCGCGCAGCGCTGCAGTATCGTCTCGCGGATCGTTGCGCCCTCGCGGTCGCGCGTGGTGGCGAGATCATCGAGGGCGCGTTCGAGCAGTCCGAGCGCCTCGGCATGCAAGTCCTCGGGGTCGGCCTCGACTGTCTGCAGCACATTCGGCCACTTCAGCAGCTCGATCGACGCCGGCCGCGCCGGATTCTCCATCCGGCTCTCGACGCGGGCAAGGGTCTCCAGCAAACGATCGACCAGCGCCTCGTTCAGCGTGAACTCGGGCGGCGCGGCGGCGTCTGACTGGAAACGCAGCGAGGCCTCGAGCTTGCCGCGGCGCACGCGCGCGGCAATGCGCTCGCGCACCTGCATCTCGAGCGGCCTGAACTCTTCGGGCAGACGCAGGCCGACATCGAGATAGCGATGATTGAGTGTGCGCAGCTCCCAGCTCAGGATCCCGCGCGGGGTCTTCGTTTCGCGGCGCGCGAACGCCGTCATGCTCTGCAACATCTGTTCCCCTCTTGCGCCGCCCCGGCGGGCGGGCTTCGGGGTATAATAGATTCTTTCCCGTCCCCACCCAAGGCAAAAAAGGATCCCCGATGCGTCCAAGCGGCCGCGCGCCCGACGAACTGAGACCGATCACGCTGACCCGCCACTATACCCGCCATGCCGAAGGCTCGGTGCTGGTCGAGTTCGGGCATACCCGCGTGCTCTGCAATGCGACCGTGGAGCCGCGCACCCCGGCCTTCCTCAAGGGCAGCGGTCGCGGCTGGATCACCGCCGAATACGGCATGCTGCCGCGCTCGACCGGCCAGCGCATGCAGCGCGAGGCCTCGCGCGGCCGCCAGGGCGGGCGCACCCTCGAGATCCAGCGCCTGATCGGCCGCTCGCTGCGTGCGGCGATCGACCTCGATGCGCTCGGCGAGCGTACGATCACGATCGATTGTGACGTGATCCAGGCCGACGGCGGCACCCGTACCGCATCGATCACCGGCGGCTATGTCGCGCTGGCTGATGCGATTGCGCGCCTGCAAGCCGATCGCCAGCTCAAAACCAACCCGCTGTACGGCTCGATTGCGTCGGTCTCGGTCGGCATCTACAAGGGCGTGCCGGTGCTCGATCTCGATTACGACGAGGATTCACAGGCCGAGACCGACATGAATGTCGTCATGAACGACGCCGGCGCCTTCGTCGAGATCCAGGGCACCGCCGAGGGACACGCATTCCGGACGGACGAACTGAACGCGATGATCGCGCTCGCGAGCGCCGGCATCGAGCGCCTGATCATCAAACAGCGGGAGGCGCTCGCAGGCTAGTGCGTTTCGTCCTTGCAAGCGGCAATCGCGGCAAGCTCGGGGAGTTCGCGGCGCTGTTCGCGGGCAGCGCCTTCGAGATCGTCTCCCAGCGGGATTTCGGCGTGCCCGAGGCCGATGAGACCGGTCTCACCTTCGTCGAGAACGCGATCATCAAGGCCCGCAATGCCGCCGCCCATGCCGGCCTGCCGGCGATCGCCGACGACTCCGGCCTCGCGGTCGATGCCCTCGGCGGCGCGCCGGGCCTATGGTCGTCCCGTTTTGCCGGTCCCGGCGCCGGCGACCGGGCCAATCTCGAAAAGCTGCTGCGCGAACTTGCCGATGTCCCCGAAGCACGGCGCGGCGCGCGCTTTCATTGCGTGATCGCCTGCCTGCGTCATGCCGACGATCCGGTGCCGCTGATCTGCCAGGCCGCGTGGGAAGGGCGCATCCTGTTCGAGCCGCGCGGCGACAGGGGCTTCGGCTATGACCCGGTGTTCCTGGTGCCGACGCATGGCTGCTCGTCGGCCGAACTCGCTCCCGAGGTCAAGAACCGGATCAGCCATCGCGGCCGGGCGCTGGCGCAACTGTTGCGGGCGCTCGCGCAGACCGGCGACGGCGGACCATGACGGCCGGCGTCCCGGTGCGGCCGGTCCGCGTGCCGCTGCCGTCGGCGCGGGGCGCCGGGGCGCGTCATCATTTCAGCGCGCCGCCGCCGCTCGGACTCTATGTGCACATGCCGTGGTGCGTCCGCAAATGCCCGTATTGCGATTTCAATTCGCACGAGGCCCGCGGCGGCATCCCGGAAGCCGCCTATGCCGGCGCGCTGATCGCCGACCTCGAACAGGACCTGCCGGCGGTCTGGGGGCGCCCTGTCGAGACCGTGTTCATCGGCGGCGGCACCCCGAGCCTGCTGGCGCCCGAAACGATCGACCGGCTGCTGTCCGACCTGCGCGCGCGCCTGCCGCTGACACCCGGCGCCGAGATCACGATCGAGGCGAATCCAGGCGCTGTCGATGCCGCCCGTTTCGCCGAATTCCGCGCCGCCGGCGTCAACCGCATATCGCTCGGGGTACAGAGCCTGGACGACCGGCTGCTCGAACGCATCGGCCGCATCCACGACGCGGCGGCCGCACGCGCCGCCGCCGCCGCGATTCACGCGGCGGGATTCGAGCACTGGAACATCGACCTGATGTATGGCCTGCCCGGACAGACCGTCGAACAGGCGCTCGCCGATGTGGATGAGGCGCTCGCGCTCGGGCCGCCCCATCTGTCGCACTACCAGCTGACGATCGAACCGAACACCGCGTTTCATCACCGGCCGCCGCCGCTGCCCGCCGACGACGCGCTGTGGGACATGCAGCTGCGCTGCCAGCAATTGCTTGCCGCGCAAGGCCTCGAACAATACGAAGTCTCGGCCTACGCGCGACCCGGCCACCGGTGCCGCCACAACCTGAACTACTGGCGCTTCGGCGATTATCTCGGCATCGGCGCCGGCGCCCACGCGAAGATCACCGACGCGCCGGAACAGCGTATCCGCCGGGTCTCGAAGACGCGTGGCCCGCGCGATTATCTCGAACATGCGGCGGACTCCGGCCGGATCGCGGAGCAGCGAACCCTGGGCGTCGCCGACACCGGGCTGGAATTCATGATGAACGCACTCAGGCTCAACGAAGGCTTTGCGCCCCGCCTGTTCGCGGAACATGCCGGACTCCCGCTTGCGCAATTCGAGCAGCCGCTGGCGCGCGCCGGGGAACTCGGCCTGCTCGAACGCGGCGACGATTTCGTGCGCGCAAGCGCGCGCGGCCGGCGCTTTCTCGACGATCTGCTCGCGCTGTTCCTGCCCGATGCATGAATATCTCGAAGAGCGGCGCGTCGCCTGCCCGTACTGCGGCGAGGACATCGTCATCGTCATAGACCGCAGCGCCGGCCAACAGGATTATATAGAGGACTGCCAGGTCTGCTGCCGCCCGATCGCGATCGGCGTGCGGCTCGACGACGACGGCGACATCACCGGAATCACGATGACAAGGGAAGACGAATGACCGTATTGCTGCTGCACGGCGCCGGACTCGATGAAACCGCCGCCAGGGGTATCGCCGGCGAACTCGGCGGCACGCTCGAGGCGCGCGCCGCCCATCTGCGCCTCACCACGCCGGCGGCGCCCGGGCGCGAGCAGCTCGCCGCGCTGCGCGCGCGCCACGGCTTCGACATCAACCCGCTGCCGGACGGCTTCGATCCCGCCGCCGTGCGCCTGTTGATCAGCGACATGGACTCGACGCTGATCAACATCGAGTGCATGGACGAGATTGCCGACTTCCTCGGCATCAAGGCCCGGATCGCAGAGATCACCGGCGCGGCAATGCGCGGCGAGATCGACTTCGAGACCTCGCTGCGGCGGCGCATCGCGCTGATCGAGGGCACCGGCATGGAGGTCATGCAGCGCGTCTATGACGAACGCCTGCGCCTGAACCCCGGCGCGGAGACGCTGATCGACGGTCTCCGCAGGCGCGGCATCCGCATCGCGCTGGTCTCCGGCGGCTTCACCTTTTTCACCGAACGGCTGCGGCAACGCCTCGGCCTCGACTATACGCTCGCGAACGAGTTCGATCTCGATGCCAACGGCCGTATCAGCGGCAAGGTTCCGGGGATGATCATCGGCGCGCAGGCCAAGGCGGACTTCCTGCTGCGACTGTGCGGGGAACTCGGGATTGACCCGCGACAGGCGATCGCGGTCGGCGACGGCGCGAACGACCTGCCGATGATGCGCCTCGCCGGCCTCAGCGTCGCTTACCGCGCGAAACCCGCGGTCCAGGCCGAGGCCGACGTCGCCCTCAATCACTCCGGCCTCGACGCGATCCTCGCCTGGCTCTGACGCGCGAATATCAGATCGTAAACGGCATGCCCGAGGCGTTCTCCGCGGCGTTCGAAGCGGGTTTCGGTACGCCAGTCCGGGCGCGGCGCGAACCGGCCCGCGCCGGCGACGTTCCTGAAACCGGGCGCCCGCGACATCACGTCCATCATCTGCAGCGCGTAATCCTCCCAGTCGGTCGCCATGTGAAACAGACCGCCGCTGCGGAGCCGCGAACCGACCAGCGCGGCGAACTCCGGCTGCAGGATCCGCCGCTTGTGGTGGCGTTTCTTCGGCCAGGGGTCGGGAAAGAACAGATAGACCGCATCGAGCGATTCCGCGGGCAGCCACCGCGACAGCACCTCGACCGCGTCCTCGCTGATCACGCGGACATTGTCGATGCCTTGCTGCTCGAGCGCCTTCAGCAAGCGGCCGACGCCCGGTCGATAGACCTCGATGCCGAGGTAATCGTGTTCGGGATGCGTCGCGGCCATCGCCAGCAAGGATTCGCCGGCGCCGAAGCCGATCTCCAGCATGCGCGGCGCGCGGCGCCCGAACAGCGCATCGGGATCGCAGGGGACGGCGCCCGTATCGACGCCGTAACGAGGCCACAGGCGCGCGAGCGCATCGCGCTGCGCCCCGGTGATACGGCCCTCGCGGCGCACGAAACTGCGCACGGGTCGAAGGGCGCTCAAGCGAGAGACTCCGGATGAGTCAGAAGAAGGTGCCGTCGATCGGCGACGACGCGCTGGCGTAGCGCTTGCGCGGGATGCGGCCGGCGCGCCAGGCTTCGCGTCCGGCCTCGACCGCCTTCTTCATCGCTGACGCCATCAGCACCGGGTCGCGCGCGCCGGCGATTGCGGAGTTCATCAGCACGCCATCGCAGCCAAGCTCCATTGCGATCGCGGCATCGGACGCGGTACCGACGCCGGCATCGACCAGGATCGGCACCGTGGCGTTCTCGACGATGGTCATGATGTTGTACGGGTTGCGGATACCGAGTCCGGAGCCGATCGGGGCCGCGAGCGGCATCACCGCGACGCAGCCGATGTCCTCGAGCCTTTTCGCGGCAACCGGATCGTCGTTGGTGTAGACCATGACCTTGAAACCCTCGGCGACCAGCGTCTTCGCCGCAGCGAAGGTCTGCTCGACGTCCGGATACAGCGTCTTCTCGTCGGCCAGCACTTCGAGCTTGACGAGGTCATGGCCATCGAGCAGTTCGCGCGCGAGCCGGCAGGTGCGGATCGCGTCCTCGGCGGTGTAACACATCGCGGTGTTCGGCAGCAGCGTATAGCGGTCGGTCGGGATCACGTCGAGCAGGTTCGGCTCGCCGGGTTTCTGGCCGATGTTGGTGCGGCGGATCGCGACCGTGATGATCTCGGCGCCGCTGGCCTCGACCGCGCGCCGGGTCTCGTCGAGATCACGGAACTTGCCGGTGCCGACCAGCAGGCGCGAGCGGTATTCGACGCCGGCGATGCGCAGCGAATCGCCGGCAGCGGGCGCTGCGCCCTCACGGATCGCGGGTTTCGTCATCGCCGTCAGCCTCCGCCGATCGCCTGGACGATCTCGACCCGGTCGCCGGGCCGCACCTGCCGCTCCGCATGCGCGCTGCGCGGGACGATGTCCTGGTTGACCTCGACCGCGACGCGGCGCCCGACGCAGCCGAGTTGCTCGAGCAACGCCGCGACCGTGACTTCGCCGTCGATGCGGCGCGGCGACCCGTTCACGAATATCTCCATACCGACTCCGACTCCAATGCCCAATCAGGGACTGCCGACATGGCCATAAGATACCACATCGCGGGCGGGGATTTGCTTGACCGCCCGCGCCGCGGCGCGGCAGAATCCCCCTGCGCAACGCGGGTGTAGTTCAATGGCAGAACATCAGCTTCCCAAGCTGAATACGTGGGTTCGATTCCCATCACCCGCTCCATCGCGCGCCGGCATTTCATCGCGACACCACCACTCTTGCCACGCTGCCCTGTAGCGTGACGCAGACGGTTTCATCTCGCCCTGATTTAGGGTATACAGAAACGCTGCCGAGCCTGCAGAGGCCGATTGGCCGATAAAAAAAACCATACAAAATCGTTGCCGACGGCGACGACCGGCATTGAGGGATTCGACGCGGACATGAGTGACCGGGACAACTTCCTTCCTCCTGGCGCCAGCGCCGAACTCGAGCGCCTGGTCGACCAGCTGCACGACGTCCAGCAGCGCCTGGTCGACCTGACCGGCGGCCAGATCGACGCGGTGACCCACCGCTCCGGGCGCTCGTACCTGCTGCACGACGCCCAGCAGCACCTGCGCGAGCGCGAGTCCCATCAGCGTCAGTACGCGAAGATGCAGGCGACGATCCTGAACTCGCTGCCCGCCCATATCGCCCTGCTGAATCTCAACGGCGTCATCATCGCGGTCAATGATTCCTGGCGGGACTTCGCCGTCTCCAACCGTTATTCCGGCGCGAATTTCGGGGTAGGCCTCAACTATATCGAGATCTGCGAGCGTGCCGGCGGCCGGCATGCCTCTGAGGGCATCGCGGTCGCCGAAGGCATTCGCGCGATCCTTGCCCGCCGCAGCGATCATTTCGTCCTCGAGTATCCCTGTCACTCAGGGGACGAGCGCCGCTGGTTCCGCATGATCGTCAGCCCGCTCGAGCTCGACGACGGCAGCGGCGCCGTGGTCATGCACGTCGACATCACCGACCGCAAGCTCACCGAAGAGGCGCTGCGCGACAGCGAGGCCACGCACCGCAGGCTGTTCGAGCACAATCCCCTGCCACTGTGGGTCTACGACCTCGAAAGCCTGTCATTCCTCGCCGTCAATGACGCCGCGATCCAGCACTACGGCTACAGCCGCGAGGAATTCCTCGGCATGACGATCGCCGATATCCGCCCGCAGGAGGACGTCCCGGCGCTGCGCGACAACGTCGCGCGGATCGCCGGCGGCATCGATCGCGCCGGTATCTGGCGTCACCGGCTCAAGAACGGTCGCGTGATCAGCGTCGAGGTCACCTCGCACACCCTCGAGTATGGCGGTCGCAGGGCCGTGATGGTGCTGGCCATCGACGTCACCGAACGCCTCGAGGCCGAGGCCGCGCTGATGGCGATGCAGCAGCAGACCAGCCTGATCCTCAGTTCGATCGGCGAGGGCATTCACGTGCTCGATGTCGGCGGCAACGTCCTGTTCTCGAACCCGGCCGCCAACCGGATGCTCGGCTGGAGCGAGGTCGAAATGTACGGCCAGCACTCGCACACGCTGATCCACCATCATCACGCCGACGGCCGTGATTATCCGTCCGCCGAATGCCCGATCTACCGGACCCTGCGCGACGGGGTGACCCGCCAGATCAGCGGCGAGGTCTTCTTCCGCAAGGACCGCTCGAGCTTTCCGGTCGCGTATGTCTGCGCCCCGATCATCGACCCGAAAGGCGACATCAGCGGCGTCGTCGTCAGTTTCCGCGACATCGGCGAGCACCAGCTGGCGCAGGCCGAGCTGAACCGCAAGGACACCCTGCTGCATCTCGCCGGCAAGCTTGCCCGCGTCGGCGGCTGGGAGGTGGCCCTGCCCGATTACCGGATCGCCTGGTCGGACGAGATCTGCGAAATCCTCGAGATCCCGCGCGACCGGCTGCCGAGCATCGAAGAGGCGCTCGACCTCTACACGCCTGAATCTCGCCAGCTCATGAGCGATGTGCTCGAGCGCTGCCTCAGGAACGGCGAGCCCTTCAATGTCGAACTGCGTGTCCGCACGATGAGCGGCGAGTGGCTGTGGGTGCGCTGCCTCGGCGAGCCCGTATACGATGCCGACGGGTCCATCCTCAAGGCCAGGGGCGCGTTCCAGGACATCACCGATTACCGCCGGCTCTACGACCAGCTGGCCGAAAGCTCGGAACGCTTCCGCCATGTCGCCCAGGCCACGGTCGACGCGATCTGGGACTGGGATCTCGTCAACGACAAGGTCTGGTGGAACAGCGGCATGCAGTCGCTGTTCGGCCATCGCCTCGACGAACTGCCGCCGGATTCCAGTTCGTGGACCCTGCATCTCCACCCGGACGATCATGATGCCGTGCTCGCGGACATCCACCGGGTCATCGACGGCGGCGAGGACGCATGGGAATCGCGCTACCGCTTCCGGCGCGCCAGCGGCAGCTACGCGCGCGTCATCGACCGCGGCTTCGTGGTCCGCGATGACCGCGGCAAGGCGATCCGCATGGTCGGCGGCATGACCGACGTGACCCGCCAGCTTCAGCTCGAGGAGCAGCTGCGCCAGGCGCAGCGGCTCGAATCGGTCGGCCAGCTCACCGGCGGCGTCGCCCATGATTTCAACAACCTGCTGACCGTGATGCTCGGCAACGCCGAACTGCTGGCCGAGGAGCTGGCGCCCCGGCCGCAGTTGAAGGCCCTCGCCACGATGATCACGGAAGCCGCACAGCGCGGCGCCGACCTGACCCGCCGCCTGCTCGCCTTCGCCCGCCGCCAGCCGCTCGAACCCGAGGTCGTGCTCTCCAGCGATCTGATCGCCGGCATGGACAACATGCTGCGCCGGACGCTCGGCGAACACATCGAGGTCGAGTTCGTCCGCGGCGGCGGGCTGTGGCAGACGATGGTCGATCCCGGCCAGCTCGAAAGCGCGCTGCTGAACCTGTGCATCAATGCCCGCGATGCGATGGGGAACGGCGGAAGGCTGACCATCGAGACCGCGAATGCGTCGCTGGACCAGAATTACGCCGACCTGCATGCCGACGTGCAGCCCGGCCAATACGTGATGATCGCGGTCTCGGACACCGGCGCCGGCATCACCCCCGAGGACCTCGGCCGGGTCTTCGAGCCGTTCTTCACGACCAAGGCCCCCGGCAAGGGGACCGGCCTGGGGCTCAGCATGGTCTACGGTTTCATCAAGCAGTCGCGCGGCCACATCAAGATCTATTCCGAGTCGGGCCAGGGCACGACGGTGCGCATGTATCTGCCCCGCTACCTCGGCGATCAGAAGCGGGTCGCGGCGGTGAAGCCGGAAGCGGTCGCGACCGGTGGTTCCGAAACGATATTGCTGGTCGAGGACGACCCGATGGTGCTGCGCTACGCGCAGAACCAGATGGAGGCGCTGGGCTACCGGGTCCTGTCCGCCAGCAGCGGCCGGCGGGCGCTGGAGATCCTGCGCGAGCAGGGACGGGTCGACCTGCTGTTCACCGACGTCGTCATGCCGGGCGGCATGAACGGCCGTGAACTCGCCGATGAGGCACGAAAAATGCAGCCGGATCTCAAGGTCCTCTACACCTCCGGCTATACCGAGAACGCGATCGTCCATCACGGCCGGCTGGATCCCGGGGTGCAACTACTGAGCAAGCCCTACCGCCGCCTCGAACTGGCGCGGCGGATCCGGCGGGTGCTCGAACAAGACAATGACGCGGGTGAAGGCGCATGACGCAGGACGGGCAGGACGGACGCATACTGATCCTCGACGACGATCCGTCGATCGGCCAGACCATCAAGGCGATTGCTGAAACCGCCGGCCTCGTGGCGCGTTATACGGAGGACCCGGACGAGTTCTTCACCCTCGTCGACGGCTGGAATCCGACGCATATCGCGATCGACCTGGTCATGCCGAAGATGGACGGCGTGCAGGTCATCGTGCAACTCGCGGCCCGCAATTGCCGCGCCCGGCTGATCGTCAGCAGCGGCGTCGACAACCGCATCCTCGATGCCGCCGGGCGATCGGCCGCCGAGCACGGCCTCGACATCATCGGCGTGCTGTCCAAGCCCTTCTCGGCCGCGGCATTGCGCAAGCTGATCGCCGACCCGTCCGCCGCGATGAGGCCGGCGACCGCCGCCAGGCCATCCGCCACCGGCAAATCGGCATCGAGGCGCGCCGGCGTCACCAGCGAGGAGCTGTGGCATGCGATCGAACGCAAGGAGTTGCACCTCGTCTACCAGCCCAAGATCTGCTGCCAGAGCGGCAAGCTCGCCGGTTTCGAGGCCCTGGCGCGCTGGCTCCACCCGGAGCACGGCCCGATCGGCCCCGATCGCTTCATCCCCGTCGCTGAAACATCCGGACTGATCGATGACCTGACCGACCTGGTGCTCGAACAGGCCCTCGGCTGGTTCTCGGCCGGCTTCCCGGAAGCCGCGATCAGCATCGCGGGCGGCCGGTCATCGGCCGCGGCGCCGGCGACCCAGCTGTCGGTCAACCTCTCCGCGCGCACGCTCGAAGACGATCAGTTCGTCGAGCGCATTTCCGCGCGCTGTGCCGCGCACGGCGTCGCGCCGTCGCGCCTGGTCTTCGAACTGACCGAGACCAGCGCGATGGAGGATCCGGTCGCCTCGCTGGGCCTGCTGACCCGCCTGCGCATGAAGGAATTCCAGCTTTCGATCGACGACTTCGGCACCGGCTTCTCGTCGATGCTGCAGCTCGTGCGACTGCCGTTCTCGGAGATCAAGATCGACAAGTCCTTCGTGCTGACCGCAAGCAAGTCACGGGAATCGCGCACGGTCATCAAGTCGATCGTCGACCTCGGCCGCAGTCTCGGCCTGCAGACCACCGCTGAAGGCGTCGAGGATGCCGAAACACTGGATTACCTGAAGGATATCGGCTGCACGCTTGCGCAGGGCTATCACATCGCGCGGCCGATGCCCGGCGAGGCGGTTCACGAGTGGGTCGCGCAGCATCACCGCGCGACCGGCTGACCGGCCGCGCGGCGGCGCGACGACAGGCTGCCTAACTCAACGGAATCCGGTGACCGCGTGCCGGCAAGGCCCCGTGGTTGTTGAGGTTGCGGTGGATCTCCAGCGGATTCAGCCGGGCAAGATCCTTGGCGATCTCGCGCACCTCGATCTTCTTGCCGGCCGGCAAGGTCAGGGTCTCGCGCAGGAATCCGAGCATCCGGTTCGCGGCGACCAGCACCAGGTACTTGACGCCATTGCGGCGGGCGAGATCCGCGGTCGCCTCGGCGATGCGCCGGGCAAAGCGGCGGTTGACCTCCTCGTCATGGCTGTCGCGATGATCGTCGTAGCCATGCGCCGGACCGCCGCCGCGGGCGGTGTTGCGTCCGCTCTTGCTCTCGGTCCAGGTATCGCGGCCGGACAGCGTGGCCTCGGGGTTGACGAGATCGCTGCGTTCGACGAGGTTCGGCCCGGATTCCAGCTCGGGAACCTCGGCGGCTTCAAGGGTGAAAAAACGAGCGCGTGAACTGTTTACTACCACCACACAGTAGTCACTCATACATTTCCCTCCTTGCTGTACTGGTTGATTCAGGACTCCATCACTGGCCGATCAGTCCGAGCGCATACAGCATCAGCATCAGCGTCGCGCTGCCGACGACCAGCATGACAAGCAGCAGAAAAATGGCAAAGATTGCGCGTCCCAAGGATCATGCCCCGCTGGCAAGACGACGGCTGTCCGCGCCGTCGAGCAGGTGAATCGGATCGCCCGCGGACGGGCAGTAGGTCCACAGCGGGAGACGGTCGTCGGCTTCGAGCGGCAGCGTGATCTGCCTGCCGCAAGTCGGGCAGGCCCCGGTGACCCGCTCGTTGACCTCGGTGACGCGAAAACGCAGGAAGGCGACGACCGGGCCGGCGAGCAGGAACGAGGGGACGAGGATGAAGTGGGCGACGGGGACCAGCACCGAGATCAGCGCGAGCAGCCATATCAACCCGAGCATGACCAGGGCCCGCAGGACCCGATCCATGACATTGAATTTCCTGACATGCAGGATGCCGTCTGCATCCCCGCCCCTGTCGTTTTCGATCACGATTGACCGGGTTTCGGATATTGCCATCTCATAACTTGTCTAATCCCGGCGCGATCCCGTCAACGGCCAGGTTCATGGTCCAATATACACAGGCGCCCGACCCGAAGGCAAACCGGACCAGGCCATTGACAGGCCCCCGCCGGATGGTAGTCTGCTGAATCGAAGCCACTGAATTTCAAGAAATTAGCACGAGAGCCTGCCACATGATCAAGCGACTACTCCTCCTCACGGGCGCCCTCCTGGCACTGATCGTCGCCGCGCTGACCGCGGTCGTGCTGTTCGTCGACCCTAACGACTACCGCGACAGGATCGAGGACATCGCCCGCGACGCGACCGGCCGGGATCTCGATATCGTCGACGACATGAAGCTGTCGGTATTCCCGTGGATCGGCGTCGAGTTCGGCGCCGTCACGCTCGGCAATGCCGAGGGCTTCGGACCCGAGCCCTTCGCGCGCATCAGCGGCGCGCGGGTCAAGGTCAGACTGATCCCGCTGTTCAGCCGCCGCATCGAACTCGACACGATCCGGCTGGACGGCCTCGAGGTGCGCCTCGCGGTGAATGCCGACGGCCGCAACAACTGGGACGACCTCGCCGGCGCGCCCGCGGAGGAACCGCCGCCGAGGGAACGTCCCGGGTCGGCGCCGGCTGCTCCCCCCGCGCCCCCGGCGAATGACGCCGGCTTCGCGCTGTCGGCGATGCTGACGATCAGCGGGCTCGATATCCAGGATGCCGCGATCCACTGGCGCGACGATACCGACGGCAGCGCCTTCGACCTCACCGGCTTCAATCTCGAGAGCGGCAGGATCGAGGCCGACCGCCCGGTCGATCTCGAGATCTATTTCAACTTCAGGGCCAGCGATCCCGCGCTCGAAGGCCATGTCGCGATCGGCACCCGCGTGACCGCGCATTTCGACGACGAATTCTTCCGCATCGAGAACCTGCGCCTGCGCAGCCGGCTCGACGGCGAGATGCTGCCGGCGCGCCCGACCACCGTCGACTTCGACGGCAATGTCGCGATCGACCTCAAGCGCGAGACACTGGAGATCCCGGCCTATACGCTCAAGACGCTCGGGCTGACCGCGACCGGCGCGCTGCGCGGCCAGGAGATCATCGATGAACCGAGGTTTTCCGGCACGCTGAACCTCGCCGCGTTCTCGCCGCGAGACCTGCTGAAGGCGCTCGGTGAAGACGCCCCCGACACCGCCGACCCGCGCGCACTGACGCGGGCGACGCTCGCGCTCGCGTTCGATGCCGGCCCGGAGCATGTGAACGCGCGCGACCTCGTCCTCGAACTCGACCAGAGCACGCTGCGCGGCAGCGCCGGCATGCGCAATTTCGAGGCCCCCGCGATCGCCTTCGACCTCGAACTCGATCACATCGACGTCGACCGTTATCTTGCCCCCGACGAGGACGCGCCGGTTGCGACGCCGGCGACCGCGCCCGCCGCCGCGATCGAACTGCCGATGGAGACCCTGCGCGAGCTCGACATCGACGGTCGGCTGGCGATCGGCCGCCTCAAGGTCAGCGGCCTGACGATGACCGATTTCCGCATGCAGACGCGCGCGAAGGACGGCATCATCACGGTCGGTCCGATCGCCGCGTCGCTCTACGGCGGGCGCTACGCCGGCAACATCCGGCTCGATGCCCGCGGCGACGTCCCCGCCTTCGCGATCGACGAGTCGGTGACCGGCGTGCAGGCCGAGCCGCTGCTCAAGGACATGCTCGACCTAGATCTCGTCAGCGGCGTCGCCGACTTCCGCATCCGCGCCAACACCCGCGGCGACACCGACGAGGCGCTGCGCCGCAACGCGACCGGCAGCGCGAACTTCAGCTTCAGGAACGGCGCGATCAAGGGCCTGAACACCGCGCAAATGATCCGCGAGGCGAGCGCGCGGCTGCAGGGCCGCGCGGCGCCGGCTGCCGTCGCGCAGGAAACCGACTTCACCGAACTGAGCGGCAGCCTGCAGATCGGCAACGGCCTCGTCCGCAACGACGACCTGCGCGCGAACTCGCCGTACCTGCGCCTCGGCGGCAGCGGCCAGATCGACATCATCAACGAGCGCATCGACTACCGGCTGCGCGCGCGCATCGTCGACACCGCGGCCGGCCAGGGCGGCGCCGGGCTCGACGACGTCAAGGGCGTCGACATCCCGATCCGCATCACCGGCGCGCTGATGGAGCCGGACATCCGCCTCGACTCCGACTTCCTGCGCAATCTGCTGCGCGACAAACTGGCGCCGCAGGTCGAGCAGTTGCGCCAGGAGATCAAACAGCAGGTCGGCGAGAAGAAGCAGGAACTGAAGCAGGAGGTCGAGACACAGAAGCAGGAACTCAAGCGCGAGGCCGAGGAACAGAAGCAGGAACTGAAACAGGAATTGCAGGACAAGGTCGACCAGCAGCTGCGGAGGCTGTTGCGTTGACGGCGACGTTTGCCGATCGCCTGCTCGCATGGTTCGACGAGCATGGCCGCAAGGACCTGCCGTGGCAACGCGATCCGTCGCCTTACCCCGTCTGGGTCTCCGAGATCATGCTGCAGCAGACCCAGGTCGCGACGGTGATTCCGTATTTCAACCGCTTCGTCGATCGCTTTCCCGATGTGCACGCGCTCGCCGCCGCGCCGCTCGATGAGGTCCTGCACCTGTGGTCCGGGCTCGGCTATTACGCGCGGGCGCGCAACCTGCATCGCAGCGCGCGCATCGTCGCCGGGGAATATGGCGGCAACCTGCCCGATGATATCGATGCCCTGCAGCGACTCCCCGGCATCGGCCGTTCGACTGCCGGCGCGATCCTCGCGCTCGCCCATGACCGCCGCCAGCCGATCCTCGACGGCAACGTCAAGCGCGTGTTGTGCCGCTATCATGCGATCGGCGAATGGCCGGGCAAACCGGCGGTTGAAAAACGCCTGTGGACGCTCGCGGAGACTGCGACACCCGAGCGCCGCGCGCGCGACTATACCCAGGCGATCATGGACCTCGGCGCGACGCTGTGCACGCGCGCGCGGCCTGATTGCGCGCGCTGTCCGCAGGCCGACGGCTGCGCCGCCCGCCGGGAAGGCCGGCCAACGGCCTATCCGGCATCGAAGCCGAAATCCCTGCGGCCCGAGCGCGACGCGACATTATTGCTGCTGACGGATCCCGACCGCGGCATCCTGCTCGAACGCCGGCCGCCGGCCGGGGTCTGGGGAGGGTTGTGGAGCCTGCCCGAGGCGCCGGAGGCTTGCCGTGACGAGGATGCAATCCGCGCCTGGTGCGCGCAGGCGCTGGGCTGCCGTATCGGCGCGCTCGCGCCCCTGCCCGAGGTGCGCCACGGCTTCACGCACTTCATGCTGGCGATCAGACCGCTGCAGGCATGCGTGACGGAGACCGCCGCCTTGATGGAGGCCGGTCGCTTCGTTTGGTACAATGGCGCCTCGCCGCGCAGTGATCAGCGCGCCGCGCCCGCAGTGGGCATCGCGGCGCCGGTCGCGCGCCTGATCGGTCTATGGTTCGAATCACGGGAGGCAGTCGATGTCGCGCAAGGTCCATTGCGTCAAGCTGGGTAAGGAAGCGGACGGCCTGAGCTACCAGGTCTATCCGGGCGATCTCGGCAAGCGCATCTATGAAAACGTCTCGCAGGAGGCCTGGCGCATGTGGCTCGGCCACCAGACCATCCTGATCAACGAAAACCGACTGTCGCCGATCGAACCCCGCGCCCGCCAGTTCCTCGAGAAGGAGATGGAGAAGTTCTTCTTCGGCGAAGGCTCTGATCTTCCCGACCAGTTCGTGCCGCCGGAGAAATGAAAACGGGGTCAGAGTCGTTTGATCGAGAGCACGGGAGGTTCCCGCTCGCGCCATGGTGATCAAACGACTCTGACCCCGTTACACCGTTATATCGCGCAGCGAAAACCGACATCCGTGCTGACCATATCGGGTTCGGCATGGGCGCGGCGGGCGCCACGGAAGAAGATGCTGAGCGCATAGTGGCCGAGCCCGGCGCCGCCGCCGCGGACGACCTTGCGCTGCTGGCCATAGGCCTCGTGCCAGTATTCGGCGCCCTCGTACGGCAGATACCAGTCGGCAACCCACTCCGAGACATTGCCGGCCATGTCATGGGCCCCGTAGGGCGATACGTCGCCAGGATATGAACCGACCGGCGCGAGGACATCGTCGCCCTCGCCCTGGTCACCCGAATTCGCGTTGCCGTGGACCCATTCATTGCCCCACGGATACTCGAGGCCCTCCGCCCCGCGCGCGGCCTTTTCCCACTCGGCCTCGGTCGGCAGGCGCTTGCCGCGCCATGCGCAATACGCCTCGGCGTCATGCCAGCTCACCCCGGCCACCGGCAGGCGATCGCGTTCACGCTGGATCCGGAACATCTCCTCGAGCAGTTCCTCGCGGCTCATCACCGACGGATCGCGCGCGAAGTTGAAATAATCCCCGGCGATCCAGCGCAGATTGTTGATATGCGCGGTCTCGAGCTTCGCATCGTCGACATTGTAGGCAGTCTGAACCCATTCGACCGGCTCCGGCCGGCCGGTGTCCTTGACGAAGGCGCGGTACTCGGCATTCGTGACCTCGAACTTGTCGATATGGAAGGCATCGAGGTGGACCCGGTGCTCGGGATGCTCATTCAGGAACAGGTCGATCGTGAAACCGTAGCGCTCGCGCAGACCCTCGTCATCGACTCGCCCGCTGCCCATGACGAACTCGCCGGCCGGCACGAGCACCATGCCGAGGACCGGCGGGGGCGGCACATCGGGCGCCCGCCCGCAGGCGGCCAGCGCGAACAGGGTGGCGAGGAAAAAACCCGCCGTGCCGCCGGCAACTTGACTCGATGCCGGGCGGACGGGTTTAATACGCGTTCGCCTGATCGGGCGCCGGGACAAGCCGCCCCTGACACGCGGCCCCGGTCTCCGGCGGCCAGGTAGCTCAGTTGGTAGAGCAGGTGACTGAAAATCACCGTGTCGGCGGTTCGATTCCGTCCCTGGCCACCACCTCCCCCTTCCACAGACCGCCTTGGAAATCATTCGACAATCACGCCCGAATTGTGTCAACCTTGGCCGGTAAGCCGTTGAAGTTATAGCTGGTAAACAGCGGTGCCCGGACATTCTAATATGGTATAATCGGGTCTTGCCAGCTGAACTGCGGCAACA
Organism: Chromatiales bacterium; assembly: GCA_050486285.1. Taxonomy (GTDB): domain Bacteria; phylum Pseudomonadota; class Gammaproteobacteria; order SZUA-140; family SZUA-140; genus JAITWN01. Next base: position 9,671 of record JBJHCZ010000009.1, on the reverse strand, counting down.
GCCCCGACCACACCGGGCTGCGACATCCCCACCGGGCGGGTCGATGCAAACCAACTACAGCTCGAGCTTAACGCGCGCTGGCGCCATACTGCTGTTTCTGGGGATGTTCGCGCTTCCCTTGCCTGCGTTCGCGTTCGTCTACATCGTCAACATCAACACGGATGCAACGGATGCCGATACCGCTGACGGCGTCTGCGATATCGGCAACGGCGATTGTACGCTGCGCGCAGCGATCCAGCAGGCGAACGCCTGGCCCGGCCCCCACACGATTGTCCTCCCTGCCGGCACCTATACGCTGTCGATCGCAGGCAACGCCAACAACAATACCGTCGCCACCGGCGATCTCGATATCACCGGTCGTCTGACGATCCGCGGCGCGGGTATCGGCAGCACGATCATCGATGCCGGCGGCATCGACCGCGTATTCGATATCCATACCGGCGCGAACGTCGAGATCAGCGGCGTCACGATCACCGGCGGCCATGTCAATGCACCGGGCGGCGGCATCCGCAATGCCGGCACGCTGGTCGTGCGCAACAGCGAGATCACCGGTAATCACAGCGAACCGGCCGGCGGCCCGGCCGGCGGCGGCATCTATCACTTCGCGTTCGACACGCTGACGCCCTCGCTGACGCTCGAGCGCGCCATCGTCAGCAACAACAGCGCGGACAACCGCGGCTATGCCGGCCCGCTGACGCCCTTACCGACCAACGGCGGCGGCCTCTCGATCCAGGGCGGTATCGTCGAGATCACCGCCAGCACCATCACCGGTAACGTGGCCTATTCAAACCCGAGCCCCGACGGCAATGTCGCGGACGGCGGCGGCATCCATATCAGCGGCGCGACCGTCACGATCAGCGACAGCGCGATCAGCGGGAACATCGCCGACATGCACGGCGGCGGCATCTGGAACCTCAGCACGGGCGGATTCGCCGGACAGGGCAGCGGCGAACTGACGATCTTCAACAGCACCATCAGCGGCAACCGGGCCTACCAGGGCGCCGGCATCTTTCACAGCGCGGCCGCGGGCAACGCGGTCAATCCGCAGCGGGCGCTCAGGATTGAAAACAGCACGATCAGCGGGAATATCGCCGAAATCGTCGACGGGAGCAGCAACCCGTTCCCTCCCCTGACCGCCGGCGGCGCCCTCTATCTGAACAGGCTGGCCACGCTGAAGCATGTCACTATCAGCAACAACGTCGCGGCCGCCGCCGACGCCATCTTCGCGAACCAGGCCAGCGCGGACGGCCGTGCGCAACTGGACAACACGATCATCAACGGCTCCTGCGTGCCCGCCGGCTCGGCGAGGTTTCAGTCGCTGGGCTACAACATCGGCGTGAATGCCACGTGCACCCTGACGGCAAGTGGTGACCAGCCGAATACTGCGCCCGCGCTCGGCCCGCTCGCAGCGGGCCAGGGCGGGCCGACCGCGGTCCATGTCCCGAACCCCGGCAGCCCCGCGATCGACACCGGCAACGACGCGACCTGCCCCGACATCGACCAGCGCGGCTTCCCGCGCCCGCTGGACGGCGACAACAACGGGACGTCGAGCTGCGACATCGGCGCGGTCGAGGTCACGAACCCGACGATCACCGTCGCCGATCTCGCAGTCACGATCACCGATGCGCCCGATCCGGCCGCGGTCAACACGCCCGTGACCTGGACCGTCACCGTGACGAACCAGGGACCCGCCGACGCGACCGGCGCCGTACTGGCGTTTGCAGTCGCGGGCGGAGTCGCGAATCTCGCGGCGCCCGACTGCACGCCGGCCGCGACCTCGGCGAGCTGCGACCTCGGCGCGATCGCCGCCGGCAACAGCGTGATCCGCACGATCACCGCCAACCCGACCGCGAACGGCACGCTGACCGCGACCGTCAGCGCGACCGCGAACGAGATCGACCTGAACCCGCTCAACAACGAAGACATCACGGAAACGACCGGGGTCTACACGCCGACCAACGTCCGCATCGAGACCAGCGCGTCGACGACCGGCATCGTCGTCCCGGCCGGCGGCGGCGCCGATACCACCGGACCGATCAACGACGGCGACACGATCATCGCCGGCCAGCCGTTCACGTATCTGCTGACCATCGACAATAACGGCGGCCCGGCGCGCAACGTCGTCGTCACCAACACGCTCGCGCAAGGCGTCACCCTCAATGCGCGTCATCCGTCGACCGGGACTTGCACGCTGTCGAACCGCGTCCTCACCTGCGCGCTCGGCGATTTGCCCGAGGGCGAAGGGGTTGCCACCATCGAACTGACGGCGACCGCGACCCGACGCGGCCTCGCGGAGAACCGTGCGATCGTCTCGTTTGACGGCGCGGTGCCGGCCGGCGCAAACCACCAGCTGTCGCAGGTCTTCGGCATCAATGTCGATACCCGCGCCGACCTGTCGGTGTCGATGAACGGCTCGGCAAACACGGTGCTGATCGGCGCCGACCTCGGCTATACCACGCTCGTACGCAATCTCGGCCCCTCGCCGGCCACCGACCTCGAGTTGGTCTTCGCTCTCGACGACGATCTCGAATACACCGGCGTCGCCCCGAACGGCTGGGCCTGCAATCATGCCAGCGGCACGGTCACCTGCACCCGCGCCGGCCTCGCGCCCAATGCGCAGTCGACGGTCACACTGTTCACGTCGCCGAACGCCACGGGCCAGGTCACGACCACCGCAACGGTCTCCAGCGACGACACCGACCCCGTGCCCGCGAATAATACCGCCTCGGTGACGACGACAGTGCAGCAGGGCGTCGTGAACGCCCCGAATCTGACGCTGAGCCTCAGCGACAATCCGGACCCGGTCATCGTCGGCAACACCGTCGCCTATACCGCGCTGGTGTCGAACATCGGCAACATCGCCGGCAATGTCATCGTCACCTTCACGCTCCCCGCGGGCACGAGCTATTTCAGCGGCAGTTCCGGCTGCGAACCGGACGGCAACTTCGTCGAATGCACGATCGGCCAATTGAACGCGCAGCAGAACGCCAGCGTCGTCATGACCGTGCGCGCCAACGAGGTCGGCACGATCGAGACCACCGCGACCGCCCTCGACAGCCAGGGCCGCGACCCTGACCTCAGTAACAACTCCGACACCGAGACCACGACCGTCAACGCGGCGCCCGGACCGGGTCCGAGCAGCGGCGGCGGCTGCTTCATCGCGACCGCGGCCTTCGGCAGCTATCTCGATCCGTCGGTCGCCGTGCTGCGCGCGTTCCGCGACGATGCCCTGCTGACCAATGCCCCGGGCCGCGTCTTCGTGGCCTGGTACTACGAGGTCTCACCGCCGATCGCCGACTTCATCGCCGGCCACGAGGCGCTGCGCGCGGCGACACGCTACGCGCTGACGCCGGTCGTCATTGCTGTCCAGTATCCGGCGCCGGCGGCACTGCTGTTCGGCCTGCTGCTGGCCGGCGGTATCTACCGGAGAAGGACCGCCGTCCGCGGCTGATCATGGCCGGCCCGACGGCGGACTGGAATACCCGTTACGCCGCCACTCCCCGATTGTTCGGCGATTCGCCGAGCCCGCTGTTGATCCAGGCCCGCGGCCTGCTGAAGGCCGGCATGCGCGCGCTCGCGATCGGCGACGGCGAGGGCCGCAACGGCGTCTGGCTCGCCGCGCAGGGCCTGCATGTCCTGTCGGTCGACCTGTCTTCCGAGGCCCTGGCGCGCGCCCGCGCGCGCGCGGAGGCGCTGCAAGTCCCGCTCGAAACAGAGTGCGCCGATGTCACCGCATGGGAATGGCCGAAGGCGGCCTTCGACGTCATCGCCTGTATCTTCGTGCACTTCCCGTCGGCGGACAGGCCGGACGTTCATCGCGCGATGATCGATGCGCTGAAGCCCGGCGGCCTGCTGATCCTCGAGGTCTTTCACCAGGACCAGATCGCAAGCGGCACCGGCGGGCCATCCGATCCCGATCTGCTGTATACGCCGGATGAACTCGAAACGGCCTTCGCCGCTTGCGACATCCTCACGCTGGAGCAGGCCGAGACCGATGTCGAGGTCCACGGCGCATGCAAGGGCCGCGGCTCGGTCGTGCACCTGATCGCGCGCAGACCGGCAACCTTGACACCGGAGCGACGCGAAGATGACAATCGCTGACAGAGTCTGTCACCACAAGGTCACGAGCGTGCCCGTGGAATCCCCGATGCGCCCCGCGCACAAGCCGTCATTCATTTTCGCCGGAGTCGCGACCTGCGCACTGCTCATCGCCGGCTGTTCCGGCAGCGATGTCGAGCCCGGCCGCTTCACGATCGGCGGCACGGTCACCGGCCTCACCGGCGGCAACGTCGTGCTGCAGAACAACGGCATCGATACACTGAGCGTCGCCAGCGACGGCGGGTTCACCTTCGCAACACCGCTGACCGACGGCGATCCCTACGAGGTCACGATCCTCGCCCAGCCGGCCGCGCCGCGCCAGGTCTGTCTGGTCGGCAACGGCGCCGGCCGCCTGCCCGGCGGCAGCGTCATCAATGTCGATATCGACTGCTTCCCGGCGCTGGCGCTGTCAGCGACGCCGGCGATCGACCGTTTCGACGTCCGCTGGAACGCCGGCGATTTCGCCGCCGGCACGACCTTCAACCTGTGCCGGGCCGCGGCGCCGATCGACGCCGGTGTCGCGAACTGCGCCGCGCACCCCGGCGGCTTGCTGATCCCGGCTGCCGAAAGCCCGTATCTGACCCCCGCGCTCGACCTCGATACCGCCTACTGGTTCCTGCTCGAGGCCGTGCACCCGGGCGGCCTGCGCACGACCTCGACGATGCTCGCGCGCTCGATCCCGACCGGCTTCGACGGCCCGTTTGCGGAACTCAACGACACCGGCATCGACTGGTGTGGCAACGACACCAGCAACATCGCCAGCCAGAGTGCCGCCACGCTGCCTCAAAGGACCGCGGGCTGCAACCAGACGGCGGCATCTCACCCCGGGCAGGACGGTCACCTCGGTCGCGACGCCGCCGCCCGCGCCGGTATCCTCATCAAGACCGGCGCCGGCATCGCCGGCTTCGACTTCACCAGGATCTGCATCAATGGCGAGGCCGCCGGCACCGGCGCCTGCCCGGTCACGCCCGTGATCGGGCAGAATCCGACCAGTTGGGGCTGCGTCCGCGACAACGTCACCGGCCTGATGTGGGAAGTCAAACCGCTCGCCATCAATCTGGTACGCTCGCTCAGCCACAGCTACACCTGGTTCGACCCGGCTGCCGCCGCTAACCAGGGCGTACAGGATGGCGGATTCTGCGCCGCCGGGGCGGCCTGCGCCGATCCGGCATTCGGCAATGACACCCATGCCTACGTACAGGCGGTCAATGCCAGCGGCTTATGCGGCGTCGATGACTGGCGTCTACCCGCCGTCGATGAATTGCATTCGATCAGCCATCAGGGCCGGATCAATCCGGCGCTTCCGCAGGGCGCCTTCCCGGGCGCCACCGGCGAGATCTACTGGTCCGGCACGCCCGTCGCCGGCTTCCCCGGCGAGGCCTGGTTCGTCGACTTCAGGACCGGCAACGACGGCTGGGACAACAAGGGCAGCGCGTACAGGGTCCGCGTCGTCAGCGGCCTGGCCTGGGCGCCGGCAACCGCGGCGGACATCCCGTCGGCATCCGCCGCTTGCGATGCCGGCCTCGCCGAGACAGCGCCATCGACCGATTTTACTGCGGTCGGCGACGGCAGCATCGTTCGTCACCTGCCGACCGGTCTCGAATGGCAGCGCTGCGCCGTGGGTCAGGAGTGGGACGGCGCCGGCTGCGCGGGTGCGTCGACGATCCATGACTGGCAGGAGGCGCTGGCGCTCGCCGATGCCGAACCCGGCTGGCGCCTGCCGAACATCAACGAACTGCGCACGATCATCGAACGCTGCCGCATCTCGCCGGCAATCAATCTCGAAGTCTTCCCGGACGCGCCCGGCGCCGCCTTCTTCAGTTCCTCGCCGTCGGCCGCGAATCCCGACCAGGCTTGGGTCGTCCACTTCCTGAGCGGCAACGATAACCGCATCCGCAGGATCACCAGCGCGCAGGTGCGGCTGGTGCGCGACGCGCAATAGCCAAAAAAAAGGCCCGCTCGCGCGGGCCTCAAGGCCTGATGGCCGGTGGGGAGGGGAATCAGGTGCCGATGCGTCCGCCGTCAAGCTTGCGGATCACGACGGTCGTCGGGCGTGGGCGGCCACCGAACGGCCATGAACTGACGGTCGTCGGGTTGGCCGGACTTGGCGCGCCGAACTGCGCATTCCAGAACGTCGTCGACTCGCCGGGATGCTGGACGTTGACGAACATCGTGCGTTTGTCCGGCGTCGTGATCACGCCGGTGATCTCGCAGCCGCGCGGCCCGGTCAAGAAGCGCTTGACCACGCCACTCTTCGGATCAGCCGCCAGCATCGCGTTGTTGCCGATGTTGTCGTAACCGACCTCGGCCCGGTTCTGCGCGCCGTTCGAGATGTCGGTCTGGATCCAGACGATACCGTCATCGTCGACCCAGATGCCGTCCGGCGAACCGAAGACCGGCTGGTCGGCCGGGACGTTCGGGTCATAGGCCGGATCGCCGGCGAGCAGGAATACATCCCAACTGAACGCGGTATCGCTGGCGTTCGATTCGGACCAGCGAATGATATGCCCGTACGGGTTCGGATCGCGGTTGCTGTTGACCGCGGCGTTGTTGCCGGTACCGTTGGTCAGCGTCAGATAAACCTCCTTCGTCTGCGGGTGTACCGCAACCCACTCGGGACGGTGCAGGCGCGTCGCGCCGACCGCGTCCGCAGCCATGCGCGTGCGGATCAGCACGTCGGCCTGGTCGGCCCAGCCGTTAGCGATCGTCAGCGGGCCGCTGCCATGCACCAGCGGCAGCCATTCACCGCTGCCGTCGGCATGGAAGCGCGCGACATACAGCGTGCCGTGATCGAGCGGGCTCATGCCGGCGGCGCGCAACTGGCGCCACGGCGCGCTGCCGACGAACTTGTAGACATAATCGCCGTTCTCGTCGTCGCCGCTATAGACCACGACCCGGCCCTTGCTCTCGGTGCAGGTCGCGCCCTCGTGCTTGATGCGGCCGAGCGCGGTGCGCTTGACCGGGGTCGAGTGCGGGTCGAAGGGATCGATCTCGACGACCCAGCCGAAGTGGTTAAGCTCGCTACGATTGACTGCCAGGTCGAAACGCGGCTCGGCGCGATGCCAGGTGTAGCCAAATCCGGCGGCGGTCACTCCATATCGAGCCTCGAGCGGCGTGCGGGTCGAGATCCAATTCGGGTCATCGGTGCCGAAATAGCCGTTCCAGTTCTCCTCGCAGGCGAGGTAGGTGTTCCACGGGGTCACGCCGTGCGCGCAGTTGTTCAGCGTGCCGATCGGCGACGGGGTGATCGACGAATGCAGCATCGGATGATTCGGGCTGACCGGCCCGGAGAACGCCATCGGCGTCGTGCCGGTGACGCGGCGGTTGCGCGCATCCTGCTCGATGATCCACGACCCGTTCGACTGCCTGCGGATCGCGATCACGCTGACGCCGTGACCGGCGAGCGCCTTCGCGACCTTTTCGCGTCCGGCGTCATCCGGCGTGATCTCGCGGCCCTGCGCCGCGCTGTAGATCTGGTTCGCGTCAGTGTACTCATGATTCAACACCAGCAGGCCGTGCGAATTACCGAACGGCTGGATCGGATAATAATGCATGCCGTCGTGATTGAAGCCGACCTGCAGTGCCTGCTCGGCGGCGGTATTCGACGCGTCCTCGGCGAATGCGGCGGCGCCGGCCAGCAGCGGGGTGCCCCACGGCGCGATCGCCTCCCAGGTATATCCCGGGGGGACGATGAACGCGTCATCACTCGACGGCGCGACTTCCGTGAACAACAGTTTATTGCCGGCATTGCTGTTGGCATTGGCAACACCGTTGCCCCTCGCCACTCCGGCCGCCTGGGTTCCCGCCGCCGCGCTGCCGGAACTGCTGTCTACCATGCAGCCGCCGAGAAAGCCGGTTGCCGCGACCGCGACCGTGCCGCCGATGAAGCCGCGGCGACTGATGCGCGCGGGTATGATGTCCTCGATGTGCGGGTTGCCGGAATGATTTGATCCGATATCATCGGTGTCTTGCATGGTATGCCTCCTCTGGCCTGGAATCCGGGTTCGTTCGAGGTGATCAGACGCCCGGTACCACAGGGGTCCGACCCCGTTCGCGCCTGCCGATGCCGGCGCATGAGGAAGTCTCGCTGCCGCGCATGAAACCGTGATGACCGAATCGTGATATTTCGGTGTCAGCGCCATCGCGCCCACTGGCAAAAGGCCGGCCGCCCGCTTATCATGGAGCGGCAATAATCACAATGGATTCCAATGGATAGCACAAAATCGATGAGCCTGCGCGAACGCGTCGGCGACTGGATCGAGAGCAGGCCGATCCAGAATTTCATCATCGCGGTCATCATCTTCAACGCGATCACGCTCGGCCTCGAGACCTTCGAGGTCGTCAAGCAGAACGCCGGCGCGCTGATGCTGACACTCGAGCGTATCGTGCTGACGATCTTCGTCATCGAGATCCTGCTCAAGCTCTACGCCTTCGGCTTCCGCTTCTTCAAAAACGGCTGGAACGTCTTCGACTTCATCATCGTCGGCATCGCGCTGGTGCCGGCCTCGGGGCCGTTCGCGATCCTGCGCGCGCTGCGCATCCTGCGTATCCTGCGCCTGCTGACCAAGATCGACCGCCTGCGCCATATCGTCGAGTCGCTGATGCGGGCGATTCCGAGTATCGGCTGGATCGCACTGCTGCTCGGCATGGTGTTCTACATCTTCGCGGTGATGGGCACCGAGCTGTTCGGCAAATCGTTCCCCGAGACCTTCGGCCATCTCGGCCGCAGCCTGTTTTCGCTGTTCCAGATCATGACGCTCGAGAGCTGGTCGATGGCGGTCGCGCGACCGGTCATGGAGGTCTATCCGTTCGCTTGGCTGTACTTCGTCAGCTTCATCCTGATCACCGCGTTCACGGTGCTGAACCTGTTCATCGGTATCATCGTCAGCACGATGCAGGAAAAGCACTACGAGGAAGAAGAGATCAAGCGCGTCGAGACCGAGACCCGCGCCCATGCCGAGCGCGAGGAGATGCTGCGGCTGATCCGCGAACTGCACGAGAAGGTCGATCGCCTGGAGACCGAGCGACAGCGCTGATCTTCACCACACGACCGCAGGGTAAAATACCGCCGCGCGCTGGAATCGGGAATGCCCCTAAGGGAAGGACCACCTCAACGCCAGCGCCAGGCCCCGGTGCTCGATCCGGTCCGAATCGCCGCGACTGTATGTGACCAGCGGCCCGAACCTGCCGAGGCCGTTGATCGCGCGATCATGACCGATCGCGAGCAGCCAGCCGTTGCCGGTATCCTCGACGCCGTTCGTGCGGTTGTCCCAGTAACGCACCTTGCCCGCGCCGCCCTTCAGATACCAGCCCTCGAAACCCGGTTGCCGGTGATATTGCGCAATCAGGAAACGCTGGCTGATGCCCGCGCCCTTGGCCGGATCCCAGCGGCTGCCGCCCTCGACCGTGAAGCCGCCGACCTCGATGCCAAGCAGGAGGCGGTCGGTCGGTAATCCCCCCATTTTTAGCGCCTGCCAGAAGTAGAGCCTAGGCCGCATTGGCCAACTTCTGTCCGGGGGTGATGCCTCCCAGGGCCATGTTCGGCCGTTCGTGATTATAGGTCCACAGCCACC
>JBJHCZ010000008.1:134793-142799 GCA_050486285.1 Chromatiales bacterium | reverse complement strand
ACCGCGACCCCGACCGCGGCGCAGTCGCACGACGGCGCGCTGACGCTGAATTCGAGAGGCCAGCGCACCCCGGCCAACAAGTGGTAGACAGCTTCGGGGTCAGACCCCCTTGAGGGGGTCTGACCCGCCCCTTCTGCCCCTCCCCGCTTTGCCCTAGACTATCCATAGCAACACCCCGTGATGGATGGTCCTGACATGAAGACACTCCTGATCCCGCTCCTGTGCCTGGCGCTGATTGCGTCGATGTCGAACGCCTTCGCCGCCGCCGGACTCCCCGACCATTACCCGGAGTCCTACGAACGCGTCGGCATCATCAACGAAATCCTCGCCAACGAGCGCATGCTGGTCATCGAGGGGAAACGCGTGCCGATACGCCCGAACCTGCGCGTATTCACGCCGCGTTCGCGCTTCGATGACGTGACGGATCTCAGGACGGGGATGAAGGTGGGATTCGACGGCGGCCGCTCGGCCTCGGATCCGGTCAGCCGGCTGTGGGTGCTGCCGCTGGATTACCCGGGCAGCATGGAGTAACCGGGCGCCGATCCCTTCAGATCAGGCCGACCTGATCGTCTGCAGCTCGCGCGGCAGCGCGAAGACGACGGACTCTTCGCGGCCCTGCAGGTTCCGCACTGCGGTCGCGCCGTACTCGCGAAGCTTGTCGATGACCTCCCGCACCAGCACCTCGGGCACCGAGGCGCCGGCGGTGACGCCGATCGACTGCTTGCCCTGAAGCCACTCCGGCCTGATCTCGCCGGCGTTGTCGATCAGCCAGGAGTCGATGTTTGCCTTGCGGGCGATCTCGCGCAGGCGATTCGAATTGGAGCTGTTGCGGGAGCCGACGACGAGGATCAGGTCGCAGCTGCCGGTCAGCGCCTTGACCGCGTCCTGGCGGTTCTGGGTTGCGTAACAGATATCGTCCTTGCGCGGGCCGACGATCGCCGGGAAACGCTCGCGCAGCGCGGCGATGATCGCCGCGGTGTCATCGACCGACAGCGTGGTCTGGGTGACGAAGGCGATATTGTCCGGATTGCGGACCTCGAGCCGGCGGACATCGTCCGGGGTCTCGACCAGGTACATCTGTCCATGCTCGCCGTCGCGATACTGGCCGAGCGTGCCCTCGACCTCCGGGTGGCCGGCATGACCGATCAGCACGCACTCGCGGCCCTCGCGGGCGTGACGCATCGCCTCGATGTGCACCTTGGTGACCAGCGGACAGGTCGCGTCGAATACCTTGAGCCGGCGCTGCTCGGCGTCCATGCGCACGGCCTGGGACACGCCGTGCGCCGAGAAGATCACGATGGCGCCGTCCGGCACCTCGTCGAGTTCGTCGACGAAGACCGCGCCCTTGTCTCTCAGCCCCTGGACCACAAACTTGTTGTGGACGACCTCGTGGCGGACATAGACCGGGCTGCCGAAGACCTCGAGCACGCGCTCGACGATCTCGATCGCGCGCTCGACGCCGGCGCAGAAACCGCGGGGATTGGCGAGAAGGACCTGCATGGCGCGATTATACAATGCCGGCGGGCGGATTGCCTGCCGTCACGACGACCGTGTCCCGCGCTGTCCAAACAGCGCATCCCAGATCAGGAACACGACCCCGACCGTGATCGCCGAATCGGCGACATTGAAGGCCGGCCAGTGCCAGTCGCGATAGTAGACGTCGATGAAATCGATGACATGGCCGTGCTGGAGGCGATCCCAGACGTTGCCGAGCGCACCGCCGAGCACCAGCGACAGCCCGATCGCCGGGACGCGCTCGCCGGCGCGCAGCCGGTTCAGCCAGACCAGGATCACGACGCTGACGACCAGCGCCAGTACGGTGAAGAACCAGCGCTGCCAGCCCGAGGCGTCGCTCAGGAAACTGAAGGCGGCGCCGGGATTGTAGACCAGCACCAGATTCAGGAACGGTGTCAGCTCCATGCGCTCGAACAGTTCGAAACGCGCGCTGACCCAGATCTTCGTCGCCTGATCGAGGGCGATGACCAGCGCCGACAGCCACAACCAGCGCAACCCGCTGCCCTTTTCAGGCATGACGGCGGGTCTCGCCGGGACCGGCGACGTTGTCGACGCAGCGGCCGCACAATTCCGGGTGGTCAGCGTTCGCGCCGACGTCCTCGCGGCGATGCCAGCAGCGGACACATTTCTCGTGTGCGGACGCCCGCGCGACGATCGCGAGCGCGCCGCCTTCCGCCAGCCCGGCATCGACCGCCTCCGCGGGCCGGGCCTCGATCGGATGCACGCGCGCGGAGGAGGTGATCAGCACGAAGCGCAGCTCATCGTCGAGGCCGGCAAGCGCGTCGCGCAGTTCCGGCGCGCAATAGAGATCGACTTCGGCGTCCAGCGAGGCGCCGATAGCGCCGGCGACGCGCAGTTTCTCGAGCTCGCGGCTGACCGCCTCGCGCACCGCCATCACGCGCGACCACCGCTCTGCCTCGGCGGCGGACGCCGGCAGTTCCGGGAAGCGGTACCATTCCTCGAGCAGCACCGAAACGCCGCGCGCGCCCGGCATGTGCTGCCAGATGTCCTCGGCGGTGAAACTCAGGACCGGCGCGATCCAGCGCGACAGCGCTTCGACGAGATGCTGCATTGCGGTCTGCGCCGAGCGTCGCGCCGCGCTGTCGGCCTGCGTCGTGTACTGGCGGTCCTTGACGATATCGAGATAGCACGCGCCGAGATCGACCGCGCAGAAGTTGTGCACCTTCTGGTAGACGTGATGGAACTCGCAGCGGTCGTAGGCGCGGCGGATGTCCTGCTGCAGCGCCGCAGCGCGCGCGACGATCCAGCGGTCGAGGCCGAGCAGCGCGTCCGGCGCCAGCGCGTCGCGCGCCGGGTCGAAGCCGTCGAGGTTCGCGAGCAGGAAGCGCGCGGTGTTGCGTATACGCCGGTAGGCATCGGTCATCCGCTTGAGTATCTCGTCGGAAACGTTCATCTCGCCGCGATAGTCGGTCGACGCGACCCACAGGCGCAGGATGTCCGCGCCGAGGTTGTTGACGACCTTCTGCGGCGCGACGACGTTGCCGAGCGACTTCGACATCTTGCGGCCCTGCGCATCGACGGTGAAGCCGTGCGTCAACACCGCGCGATAGGGCGCGGCGCCGTGCATCGCGACCGAGGTCAGGAGCGATGACTGAAACCAGCCGCGATGCTGGTCCGAGCCTTCCAGGTAGAGATCGGCCGGGAACGGCAGGTCGGCGCCGTCGCGGCGGCGACCCTCGCCAAGCACGCAGTCATGGGTGACGCCCGAGTCGAACCAGACGTCGAGGATGTGCGTGACGCGCTCATATTCATCCGCATCGTTGCCGATCAGCTCGGCCGGATCGAGATCGTACCAGGCATCGACGCCGTCGAGCTCGACACGCCGCGCGACCTGCTCGATCAGCGTCTGCGTGTCCGGATGCAACTCGCCGGTCTTCCGGTGGACGAACACGGCGATCGGCACGCCCCAGGTGCGCTGACGGGAGATGCACCAGTCCGGCCGTTTCTCGACCATGCCCTCGATGCGCGCCTGCCCCCACGACGGGATCCATTCGACCCCGCGGATCGCCGCCAGCGCCTGCTCGCGCAAGCCGGTCCTGTCCATCGCAATGAACCACTGCGGCGTCGCGCGGAAGATGATCGGCGTCTTGTGACGCCAGCAGTGCGGGTAGCTGTGGCGCAGCGCCTCGGCGTGCATCAGCGCGCCGCGGCTCTTCAGCGCTTCTATGATGTGATTGTTGGCCTCGAAGACATGCAGCCCGCCGAACAGCGGCGTGTCGGCATGGAAGCAGCCGCGATCGTCGACCGGGTTGTCGACGGGCAGGTGATAGCGCAGGCCGGCGACGTAGTCGTCCTGGCCGTGGCCCGGCGCGGTGTGCACGGCGCCGGTACCGGCCTCGGTCGTCACGTGATCGCCGAGGATCACCGGTACCTCGCGCGGGTAGAACGGGTGCGCGAGCTTGACGCCCTCGAGATCGCTGCCGCTGCAATAGGCGATGACGCGATAGTCGTCGATGCCGTAGCGACCCATTGCATCCTTGAGCAGCGCATCGGCGAGCAGCAGGCGCTCGTGGCCGTGCGCCGACTCGCACTGCACGATGACATAGTCGAGCGCGGGATTCAGCGCGACGGCCTGGTTCGCCGGCAGCGTCCACGGGGTCGTCGTCCAGATCAGCACCGACAGCGGCCCGTGACCCTCGTGACCCGGGACATGACGACAGCGCGCCATCACCGCCTCGACGTCGAGGACCTCGAAACGCACGTCGATCGCCGGCGAGGTGCGTTCCTCGTACTCGACCTCGGCCTCGGCCAGCGCCGAACCGCAGTCCGCGCACCAGTGCACCGGCTTGAAGCCCTGGTAGACATGACCCGCCGCGATGATGCGCCCGAGCGCGCGCACGATATCGGCCTCGAAGCGCGGGTCCATCGTCAGATAGGGACGATCCCAGTCTCCGAGTACGCCCAGGCGAATGAAATCGGCGCGCTGGCGAACGATCTGCGACCGCGCATAGTCGCGGCAGGCCTTGCGGAACTCGCGCGCGTCGATTTTGTGGCCGGGCTTGCCGACCTTCTTCTCGACGTTGAGTTCGATCGGCAGACCATGACAGTCCCAGCCCGGCACATAGGGCGCATCAAAGCCTTCCAGCGTGCGCGCCTTGACGATGATGTCCTTCAACACCTTGTTGACGGCGTGACCGATATGGATCTCGCCGTTCGCATACGGCGGTCCGTCGTGCAGCACGAAGGTCTTGCGGCCCATGCGCTCACGGCGCAGACATCCGTAAAGGTCGATCTCGTCCCAGCGCTTCAGGAACTCCGGTTCGCGCTGCGACAGATTTGCCTTCATCGCGAATGCGGTCTTCGGGAGGTTCAGGGTATCCTTATAGTCCGACATTTCTGCTCCTGCCGCCGTCGCTGTCAGTCGTCAATCCGAAGAACTCGCGCGCGCGCCGCGCATCGTCCGCGATCTGCCCGCGCAGCGCGTCGACCGACTCGAAGCGCCGCTCCTCGCGCAGATGCAGCCGAAAATCGACGCGCACATGCCTGCCGTAGAGGTCGCCGTCGAAGTCGAACACGTGGGTCTCGAGCAGGCATCGTCGCCCGCCGACGGTCGGCCGCATGCCGACGTTGGCGACGCCGGGCAGCGCGGCCGCGCCGATGCCGCCGATCTCGACCGCGAACACTCCGGAGAGCGGCGCGCAATGGACGCCGTCCGGGTCTTCCGTTCCGGCGCGCCGGTGCAGGTCGACGTTCGCGGTCGGAAAGCCGATCTGCCGGCCGCGACCGTCGCCGCGCACGACCCGCCCGGACAGCGTGTAGCGGCGGCCGAGCAGGCGTTCCGCGCCTTCGAGATCGCCGCGCGCGAGCTGCTCGCGAATGCGCGTGCTGCTGATTCGCGCGCCGTCCTCGATCAACGTGTCCATGACCAGCACTTCAAAGCCGTGGCGCGCGCCCTCTTCGCGCAACAGCGCGATGTCGCCGGCGCGACGGTGGCCGAAACGAAAATCGTCGCCGACCGACAGCGAACGCACGCCGAGCGCGCCGACGAGGATCTCATTCACGAACGCGCGCGCCGGCACCCGCGCCAGCGCGGCGTTGAAGCGCAGGCACAGCACGCGGTCGACGCCGGTCTCCTGCAGGATCTCGAGCTTCTCGCGAAACGAGGTCAGCCGCGCCGGACCGCGGCCGGGGCGAAAGAACTCCTGCGGATGCGGCTCGAAGGTGATCACCAGCGACGGCAGGCCGAACGCGCGGGCCTTGTCGAGCAGGCGACCGATCACGGCGCGGTGCCCGCGGTGCAGGCCGTCGAAGTTGCCGATCGTCGCTACGCAGCCCCGATGCCGGGGCCGCAGGTTGTTGTGCCCGCGTATCAGTTCCATGGGAGTCGCATCAGGAATCAGCCATTATAAACAACAGCCTGGGTATTGTCCTGACGGATCAGCCGGCCTCCCCGGCCGGCGGCGCGAAATGGCGCCGGCGCACCCCCGCCGCCCACAACGCGACGAAATAGGCGATCGCGCCGGCGAGGACGCACAGCGCGAGGCCGGCCGCGCGCGCGCGCCAGCCCTTGTCGAGCCAGGCCGCCGGATCGCCGGCGACCAGCAACAGCACAACGGCCATGATCGCGGTCGCGATCGCGACCTGGCACAGCAGCCGCGTCCAGCCCGGCGTCAGCGTCAGCAGACCCCGGCGGCGCAGCGCGCGATAGAGCAGCACGGCGTTCAGGAAGGAGGCCAGCGCGGTCGCGAGCGCGAGCCCGGCGTGCGGTCCGGGGATGTCGAGCATCACCATCGGCACGACGAAGGCGACGTTCATGACGATGTTCGCGAGCATTGCGATGACCGCGATCCTGACCGGCGTGCGCATGTCCTGGCGCGAATAGAACGCCGCCGCGAGCACCTTGACCATGATGAAGCCGAGCAGGCCGAGCGAATACGCCATCAGGCTCAGGCGCGCCATATCGACGTCATGCGCGCTGAACTCGCCGTACTGGAACAGCGTCGTCAGCATCGGACCGGCGAGTACCAGCAGGCCGATCGCCGCCGGCGTGCCGATCAGCACGACCATGCGCAGCGCCCAATCGACAGTCTGCGAGTGCGCCGCGGTCGAGGCCTGCGCGTAGTGCTGCGACAATCGCGGCAGGATCACCGTCGCCAGCGCGATGCCGAACACCCCGAGCGGAAACTCGACGAGGCGGTCGGAATAGTACAACCAGCTGACGCTGCCGGTGACCAGAAACGATGCGATCAGCGTATCGATCAGCAGATTGATCTGCGCGACCGAGGAGCCGAAGATCGCCGGCAGCATCAGCCGGCCGATGCGATTCACGCCTTCGTGCGAGCGCCGCCAGCGCGGCCGCGGCAACAACCGCAGGCGCAGCAGGAACGGGACCTGGAACGCGAGCTGGACGATGCCGGCGAGCAGCACGCCCCAGGCCAGCGCCATGACCGGCTCGTCCATGCGCGGCGCGAGCCACAGCGCCGCGCCGATCATGCACAGGTTCAGGAACACCGGCGTGAACGCCGGCACGCCGAAACGTCCCCAGGTGTTGAGGATGCCGCCGGCGAGCGCGGTCAGCGAGATGAACAGCAGGTACGGGAAGGTCAGGCGGACCATGTCGACGGTCAGCGCGTACTTCTCGCCGTCGCCGAGGAAGCCGGGCGCGAAGATCATCACCAGCACCGGCGCCGCGACGACGCCGATCAGCGTGACGACGAACAGGATTGCGCCGAGGACGCCGGTAACCGCATCGATCAGCTCACGGGTCTCCTGCTCGCCGCGCTTTGCCTTGTATTCGGACAGGACCGGCACGAAGGCCAGCGAGAAGGCCCCTTCGGCGAACAGCCGGCGGAACAGATTCGGGATCCTGAATGCGACGAAGAAGGCATCGGCGCCGAGTCCGGCCCCGAAGGCGCGGGCGATGACGATATCGCGGACGAGCCCCAGCACACGGGAGATCGAGGTCATCCCCCCGACCGTCGCCGCCGAGCGCAGCAGGTTGCGGCTCACCCGCCCACCCGCTGCCGCGAGGTCTTGTCCCGATATCCCGCCAAGGTCTGCCCGATGCCCGTTATTTGTATGTAATTGATATTCTTATCGGCTGCCAGGCCGATTGACAAAGGGGGCCTAAACCCGGATCATTGTCCCCCTTTGACCCATCAGAAGTGCAGGGAGTACCGCATTGGCAAACACCATACAAGCCCGCAAGCGCATACGGCAGGCCGAGAAGCGCCGCCTCCAGAACGGATCGATGCGTTCGGCGATGCGCACCGCCGGCAAGAAGGTCATGAAGGCCGTCGTCGCCGGTGACCGCGCGCAGGCCGAAACCGCCTACGCCGCCGCGATCCCCGAGATCGACAAGATGGCGCGCAAGGGCATTATCCACAAGAACAAGGCCGCCCGCCAAAAAAGCCGTCTGAGCCGTCAGGTTCGCGCGCTCCCGGCCTGATCCCTGATCTAAAGATCAATGGGGTCAGAGTCGTTTGATCGAAATGTAAAAACACGAAGGACCCCATACGTTTTAGGGTTTG
>JBJHCZ010000008.1:6192-134783 GCA_050486285.1 Chromatiales bacterium | reverse complement strand
CCACACCACCCCGGCCGCCCGCCAAACAACCCGTCCGACGCGCCTGGTCCGCGCGCTCCCGGCCTTACCCCTGATCAAACGCACATGGGGGACAGTGTCGTTTTGCCCACGGATCAAACGACTCTGACCCCTTTCCTTGATCGATTTGATCGTCACATCACCACCAGATTGTCCCGGTGGATCAGCTCAGGCTCATCGACATAACCCAGTATTTCCCGAATCCGTTCGCTCGGCTGCCGCGCCAGTCGGCGCGCCTCCTCGGCGCTGTAATTGACGAGGCCGCGGGCGATCTCGCGGCCTTCCCCGTCGAGGCAGGCCACGACCTCGCCGCGCGCGAAACTGCCCCGCACCTCGACGACGCCGACCGGCAGCAGGCTGCGTCCCGATTCGCGCAGCACCTTCGCCGCGCCGGCGTCGATGACCAGTTGGCCGCGGACCTGTAACTGACCGGCCAGCCACTGTTTGCGCGCGACCAGCGGTTCCTGGGCCGGCTGGATCAGCGTACCGACCTCCTCGCCGCGATGGATTGCCTGTAACACGCCGGCCTGACGTCCCGCCGCGATCAGCGTCGCGGTGCCGGAACGCGCCGCGCGCGCCGCGGCGCGGACCTTGGTCAGCATGCCGCCGCGCCCCCATTGCCCGACCCCGCCGCCGGCGGCCATGCGCTCGAGTTCCGGATCGGCGGCGCGCGCCTCGCGGATCAGGGTCGCGTCCGCGTTCGCGCGGGGATCCTTGTCGTACATCCCGTCCTGGTCGGTCAGGATCACGAGCAACTCGGCCTCGACCAGATTCGCGACCAGCGCGGCGAGCGTGTCATTGTCGCCGAAGCGGATCTCCTCGACGGCGACGGTATCGTTTTCGTTGACGACCGGGACGACATCGAGCGCGACCAGCGTGCGCAGCGTGCTGCGCGCGTTCAGATAACGCTTGCGATCGGAGAGGTCGTCATGCGACAGCAGGATCTGCGCGGTATGCAAGCCGAACTTCGAGAACCCGGATTCATAGGCCTGCACCAGCCCCATCTGGCCGACCGCGGCAGCGGCCTGGAGCTCGTGCAAGGCCTGCGGCCGCTTCGCCCAGCCGAGACGCTTGACGCCCTCGGACACCGCACCCGAGGACACCAGCACGACCTCGATACCGGCGCGGCACAGCACGGCGATCTCCTCGACCCACTGGTCCATCAGCGCGCGATCGAGGCCGCGGCCGTCGTTGGTCAGCAAGGAACTGCCGACCTTGACGACCCAGCGGCGGGACCGACCGAGTTGCGCGCGCGTTTTCATCGGCACAGTTTCAGGTTCGCGCGAGGAACTTGCAAGCGGCGTCAGGCATCGCCGGCCTTCATCCGTTCGAGTCGCGTCATGATGCGTTCGCACAGCGCGTCCGTGCCGATACCGGCGAGCGCGGACACCGCGAAATGCGGTCCCCGCCAGTCGAGGGCGTCGACCAGCGCGCGACAGGCGGCATCGCACTCGTCCTCGGGCAGCAGGTCTATCTTGTTGATGACCAGCCAGCGTTCGGCGCCGGCGAGTTCGTCGCTGAACTTGCGCAGCTCTTCCTCGATGACGCGCACCGCGTGCGCCGGCTCGTCGGCCGGATCGGCCGGGCGGATATCGACCAGATGGAGGAGCAGCCGCGTGCGCGACAGATGGCGCAGGAACTGGATGCCGAGCCCGGCGCCCTCGGCGGCGCCCTCGATCAGGCCGGGGATGTCGGCGACGACGAAACTCCGGTCCATGCCGACGCTGACGACGCCGAGCTGCGGATGCAGCGTCGTGAACGGGTAGTCGGCAACCTTCGGACGCGCCGACGACACCGCGCGGATGAAGGTCGACTTGCCGGCGTTCGGCAACCCGAGCAGGCCGACATCGGCGAGCAATCGCAATTCGAGCGAGAGCCGGCGCTGTTCCCCGGCGCTGCCCGGCGACGAACGCCTGGGCGCGCGGTTGGTGCTGCTCTTGTAACGGGTATTGCCGAGGCCGTGGAAGCCGCCCTTCGCAACCAGCAGGCGCTGCTCCGCCGCGAGTACCTCGCCGATCTCCTCGCCGGTATCGGCGTCACGAACGATCGTGCCGACCGGTACCCGGATCTGCAGATCCTCGCCGCCGCGGCCGGTGCAGTTCGCGCCCTTGCCGTTCTCGCCGCGCTCGGCGCGGAACATGCGGGCATGGCGAAAATCGACAAGGGTATTGATCCCCGCGTCGCCGATCAGCCAGACGCTGCCGCCGTCGCCGCCGTCGCCGCCGTCCGGCCCGCCGAGCGGGATGAACTTCTCGCGCCGGAAGCTGACGCAGCCGTCGCCGCCGTCGCCGGCCTTGACCTGGATTGTCGCTTCATCGACGAACTTCATCTCTGCAATCCCCGAAGGGGACACCTCTCTTACCAACAAAAAACCCCGTCAGGGACGGGGTTTCGGGCGCTGCGTCCGCGGTACCGTTCAGGCAGGCACGATGCTGACGTAGCGCCGCTGTTTCGGACCCTTGACGTCGAAGCGCACGACGCCGTCCACCTTCGCGAACAGCGTGTGATCGTGACCACAACCGACGTTCGTGCCGGGATGGAAGCGGGTGCCGCGCTGACGCACGATGATATTGCCGGCCAGCACGTTCTCGCCGCCGAAGCGCTTGACGCCGAGGCGCTTCGATTCGGAGTCGCGACCGTTGCGGCTGCTGCCGCCTGCCTTTTTATGTGCCATCGTCTTCTACCTGATGCTGAATGCGAATAACCGTCAACCGGCCGAGATGTCGGTGATCTCGATCTCGGTGAAATGCTGGCGGTGTCCCTGTTCCTTGTGATAGTGCTTGCGGCGGCGATGCTTGACGATGCGGATGCGCTCGCCGCGGCCATGCCTGCGGATCGTCGCGCTGACCTTGCCACCGGTCAGATACGGGGCGCCGACCCTGACGTCGTCGCCGTCGGCGACCATCAGGACGCGATCGATACCGACCATGTCACCCTCGGCCGCGTCGAGTTTCTCGACCCGGATCCTGTCACCCTTGCCGGCCCGGTACTGCTTGCCGCCCGTCTGGAATACCGCGTACATTGACTTGCTCCAAGTATGCCTGCGGGTTGAAAAAACGCAGGAGAATCAGAAAGCAGGGCATTTTAGCCAATCCCCCCGGGGAGGTCAATCACCGCCGCCGATATCACTTGCCTGTTAACTGGCCGACCTCTACACTCAGGGGTCCCGTCAGCGTAACGGATCAGGTCAAGTGATAGTGGACGCCCCCGTAAAAACCGCCCATCGGCCCATGGACCTGGCACAGATCCAGGCCTTCGTCGCCGAGGACATGCGCGCGGTCAATGCCCTGATCCACCGCCGCCTGCGCTCGGACGTCAACCTGATCAACCAGTTGAGCTTCTATATCGTCAACAGCGGCGGCAAGCGTCTGCGCCCGATGATGGTCCTGATGAGCGCCCGTGCCCTTGGCTACAATGGCGGGCATCATATTGATTTGTCAGCAGTTGTCGAGTTCATCCACACCGCGACCCTGCTCCACGATGACGTCGTCGACGCCTCCGAGCTGCGCCGCGGCCGCGAGACCGCGAACGCCGTCTGGGGCAATGAGGCCAGCGTGCTGGTCGGCGATTTCCTCTATTCGCGGGCCTTCGAGATGATGGTCGACGTCGGCAGCATGCGGGTCATGGAGATCATGTCGAAGGCGACCAACGTCATCGCCGAGGGCGAGGTCCTCCAGCTGCTGAACAGCAACGACGCCGACACCAGCGAAGAGAGCTACATGAACGTGATCCGCTGCAAGACCGCCAAGCTGTTCGAGGCCGCGGCGCAGATCGGCGCGATCCTCGGCCAGGCGACCCCGCGCCAGGAGCAGGCGATGGCGGACTACGGCATGCACCTCGGCGCCGCGTTCCAGCTCATCGATGACGTGCTCGACTACTCGGCCACCGCCGAGCATATCGGCAAGAACATCGGCGACGACCTCGCCTCCGGCAAGCCGACGCTGCCGCTGATCCACGCGATGCGGGTCGGCACCCCGGAGCAGGTCGCCCTGATCCGCCAGGCCATCGAGAACGGCGACCGCGACGATATCTCCCGCGTGCTCGAAGCCGTTGAATCCACGGACGCCCTCGCGTACACTGCGCGGTCGGCGCAGGAAGAAGCCCGAAAGGCGGCCGAGTCGCTCGACCCCATTCCCGCCTCTCCGTACAAGGACGCCCTGTACGCCCTGGCCGAGTTTTCGGTCAACCGCAGTTACTGAAGTTCCCAATCGGGGTGTAGCTCAGCCTGGTAGAGCACTGCCTTCGGGAGGCAGGAGTCGCACGTTCAAATCGTGTCACCCCGACCAATCAGCTGTTCCTGTCCCGCCCCCCCTTCCGGCCCCCTTAAGGTCTTGTCCGAATCTCCCCATTTGGGGCCCAAAAAATGGCGATATTGGCCCCGAATGCACCCTATTGAGCCAACTACTCCATTTTATTCAATATGTTACCGTGGTCCGACCCCATCGGGTTCTCACGAACTGCTAACTAATTGCTAACTTGACAAGAATTAGCAGTTACCTCTAGGCTGCCAATAAATTGCTAATATAACTAAAATTAGCAGATAGAATATCGGGACCATTCGGGACCATGAAGATACCCCTCTCACCCCCACCGTTGGGACGGTTGCTGGCCGATCTGCTGGAGCGCGGTAACCGGGACCAGATCCTGCGTACCGCTGGACCACTGGTGGCCGGGCGTTACCTGCACTGGGACGAATTGCGCCACCGCACCCCGCCGGAAGGGCTGAGCCATGAAGACTGGTGGGCGGGCATCAAGCTGGTGCGTCAGGGCCTGCTCAAGCCACTACCATTCCATGATAAACAGGGCGCACCGATCCTCTTTGGCATGCCCGATCCGGTGCTGCAGTCCTTGCACAACATCGACCGTCGCGCTGCCGGCAGCCTGAATATGGACTCGCCTATCGTCTCGGGCGAGGACCGCGACCGCTATCTGGTCAGCTCATTGATCGAAGAGGCCATCACCTCCAGCCAACTCGAAGGCGCGGCGACCACCCGCGAGGTGGCCAAGGCCATGCTGCGATCGGGACGCAAACCACGCGATCGCAGCGAGCAGATGATCCTCAACAACTACCACGCGATGGAGCAGATTCGCGAGCTGCGTGACGAACCGTTCACGCCGGAGCGCATCCTGGAATTGCATAGGATCGTCACCGTGAACGCCCTGGATAATCCGGACGCCGCCGGCAGATTGCGCCGGGAAGGTGAGAATGTGCAAGTCGTGGATGCCCAACACGTCAATGTCCTGCACGATCCACCGCCGGCCGCGAGCCTGCCGGATCGCATGCAGCAGTTATGCGACTTCGCAAACCGCGGCGAAGACGCCATCCCCTTTGTGCACCCGGTGATCCGCGCGATCCTCGTACATTTCATGCTGGGCTACGATCATCCCTTTGTGGATGGCAACGGACGAACGGCGCGCGCCTTGTTCTACTGGAGCATGGCGCGGTCGGGTTACTGGCTGATGGAATACGTCTCGATCTCGCATCTGCTGAAAGATGCGCCGGCGCAGTACAGTCGCGCTTATCTGCACACCGAGACCGACGCCAATGACACGACCTATTTCATCATTCACCAGCTCGGCATAATCGAGCGAGCCATCTCGGCTCTCTACGAATATCTTGAACGAAAGGCCGCAGAGCAACGCAGCGCCGAAAATCTCCTGCGCCGATCAACTGTCTTGTCTGCGGAACTCAACCACCGCCAGGTCGCGCTGCTCAGCCATGCCCTGCGCCACCCTGGTCACGATTACACCGTCGAGAGCCATCGCCGCTCGCACCGGGTCACCGTTCAGACCGCTCGCATGGATTTGCTACGCCTGGCTGAGCGCGGTCTTCTCGAACAGCACAAGCGTGGCCGCGCGTTCATATTCAGCGCACCCCATGACCTGCGCGAGCGAATCGTCGATGCTGTGGACACAGCATGACTGCTGTGAAAACGCGTTCGGGAAACGCGAGTCGCACGTTCACATCGTGTCACACCGACCAATAAAATCAGCGGCCTGATAGTGGCAGCGAACATTCCCTCCGATCTCCATCTACAGCTCTTGACTCTGTCGCCCGGTTAGTTTACCTTTCAGTTAATTAACTGATAGGTAACTCAATGAGAGACCCCCTGAGTACTACCTTTTCCGCATTGGCCGACCCCACCCGCCGGGCCATTCTCTCCCGTCTCGCCAAGGGCGAGGCCAACGTGTCCGATCTCGCGAAACCGTTTATGCAAGAGATGACCCTTCCCGCCATCACCAAGCACCTGAAGGTCCTGGAGAACGCGGGACTCATCCAGAAAACCCGGACCGCCCAGTGGCGGACCTGCTCGATCAGCGCCGCGCCGCTGAAGGAGGCGTCCGGCTGGATGGAGCAGTACCGGCAGTTCTGGGAAGAGCGCCTGGACCGGCTCGGCGAATACCTGCAGGAAGTCCAGACGCAGCAAAAGAGGGGAAAGCGCCATGCCGGCAAAGCCAAATGAGATTCAAATCGTTCGTGTCTACGATGCGCCGGTCAAACTGGTGTGGGAGGCATGGACCGATCCGGAACAGGTCGGGAAATGGTGGGGGCCGCGCGGATTCACGCTGACCACCAGAAGCAAGGACCTGCGGCCGGGCGGAAAATGGATCTACACGATGCACGGCCCCGACGGCACGGATTATCCGAATATCGCGACCTACCATGAGGTCGTGAAGTACGAAAGGCTCGTCTATGACCACGGCGCCAATGAAGAGCGGGACAAGCTCTTTACCGTGACGGTGACCTTCAGCGAAGAAAAGGGGAAGACGACCATGCATATGACGATGGCCCTCCCCTCCCCCGAGCAAGCAGCGGCGACGAAGCAGTTCATCAAGGATGCAAACGGGAACTCGACCTGGGACAGGTTGGGCGAATACCTCGAAGCCGAGACCACGGGGAAAGACCTGTTCGTCATCAATCGCTCCTTCGAAGCCGGCATCAGGACCGTCTTCGAAATGTGGGCCGATCCCGAACACTTTTCCCGCTGGATGGGGCCGAAGGGTTCCACCCTGTCCTTCATCAACACTGACGTCAGGGAAGGCGGAAGCTCACACTACGCCATGACCAATGCGGATGGGCAGCTCATGTACGGGAAGGTGAATTACAGGAAGATCAGCCCGCATCAGCTCCTGATCTACACCCAGAATTTCTGCGACAGGGAGGGAGACCTGACCAAGCCGCCCTTTGCGTCGACATGGCCCGACATGATGCTGACGACGGTGACGTTCGCAGAAGAAGGGCCGATGGAAACACGGGTGACCGTCCGCTGGGAAGTCTGCGGAGATGCCACAGACATCGAACGCCGTACCTTCCACGATGCGAAGGCCGGCATGACGGAGGGCTGGAACGGGTCGTTCGACAAGCTCGAGGCAGCGTTGAGATCGACCCTGTAAATAATCAGGCATGGGGTCGCCCGGGCGATCAAGCCCGGCGGATGACAGGCCCCGACACCTTCAGGGATCGTCCGAATCTCCCCATTTGGGGCCGAAAAATGGCGATTTTGGCCCCAATTACACCATTTTTGAGCCTACTACTTTCGTTAATTCAATATGTTGCCGTGGTCCGACCCCATTGGGGTTTGACCTGGCGGGTTTATAAAATGTAAATTGCTTACCTGTTTAGCGCAGGTAAGGTCATGTCGCCATCGCCGAACTTCCAGACCCGTCTGCTACCGCTCAGGGACAAACTCATCAATGCCGCTGCGGCATTTGCGGCGATCCTCGTGATCGGCTTGTTGCTGCGCCTGATTCCCCATGACGGCCTGACCGTTCCGTTGCTGGCCTCGATGGGGGCCTCGGCATTCCTGCTGTTCGTGGTTCCCCACAGCCCGATGGCGCAACCCTGGCCGCTGATCGGCGGGCATCTGAGCGCGGCGCTGGTCGCGGTCGCGATCGGGCATTTCGCCGCCGATGACGTGATCGCGGCTGCCGGCAGCGTCGGCGCCTCGGTGCTGACGATGCAGTTGCTGCGCTGTCTTCACCCGCCCGCCGCGGCGACCGCACTGGCGGTTGCGCTGAGCGACGCCCGCATCGAACCGGCTGCCCTCTCGACAGTCGCTATGCCAGTACTCGTGGGCATCCTGGTGCTGCTGCTGTTCGCGCTGGTCATCAACAACCTGCTCCTCGGCCGGCGCTACCCGATACGCGATACGCATCACCCGCATCATGAGGAATTCCTGACCGCGCACCTGCGCGACGGGATACGCATCGAGGATGCGGACATTGCGTGGGCGCTCGAGCAGATGGATGGCATCGTCGACGCCAGCCGTGAGGATCTGATCGATATTTACGAACTCGCGCTCGATCACGCGATCGAGCGGCGAAGAGCCGTTCCCGGATCGAATCAGCCGAACACAGGCGGACACTGAACGACATCCCTTTCACCGAAATGGCGCGTATTGCGCCAAGATATTCCACGAGCGCACCGAGTTGGTTCGCGCACGCCATGTCATGCTGTACAAGCCCTTGATTCGTAATCCTCCCGGATACCGAGTCTCTGGCACGCATCTTGCGGCTGTCAGGGACAACAAATACTGATGACATGGCCCGCAGCTCCCGGCATATACATCCGATCCACGTCGCACTCCTGACCGAAGTCGCCCGCGTCATGAGCCGGGCCATGGTATCGGAGCACAAGATCATGCATGTCCTGCAGCTGCTGTCGCTGTGGGCCGATCTGCATTTCGCGCGCGTCCTGCTGCCGAACTACCAGAGCCGTCAGCTCGAGATCGCCTACGCAAACGGGCTGCCGCGCGAGCGGGTCGACGCCGGCCTGTACACGGTAAGCTTCGATCAAGGGCTGACAGGCTACGTCTGGCGCAGCGGCCAGGTCGCGCTGGTCGCGGACACGCTCAGCGAACCGATGTTCCTGCACCGCATCGTCGAGCCGATCAATGGCAGCACCGATCACATCGGTTTCATCAGCGTGCCGATCATCATCGACGGCAAGGCGATCGGCGTGTTGTCAGTGCAGCGCGTGGCCAATCCGCGCCGGCGCTATGCCGACGATGTCGACCTGCTGCGCGTCATCGCAATGATGCTTGGGCCGGTGCTGCAATCCGTGAATCACCGCGCTCGCAGCATCAGCCGAGTACCCGGCCATCTGGACCGCGATAGCGAGCGCCTGATCCGCCTGTGTGAATCGCACGGCATCATCGGCTCCGGCCGCGCGCTGCTGTCAGCGATCCGCGAGATCGACCAGGTCAAGGACAGCGACGCCCCTCTGCTGCTGCTCGGCGAGTCGGGGACCGGCAAGGAGATGTTCGCCGGCATGGCACATCGCGAGAGCCGCCGCCGCAAGGAACCGTTCATCTGCATCAACTGCGCGTCGATTCCCGAGTCCCTGCTCGAATCCGAACTGTTCGGGCACGAGAAGGGCAGTTTCACCGGGGCGTTCCGCCGACAGGCCGGCAAGATCGAACAGGCCGACGGCGGGACGCTGTTCCTCGACGAGATCGGCGACATGCCGCTCGACCTGCAGGCAAAACTGCTGCGGGTGCTGCAGGACAAGCAGATCCAGCCGATCGGCAGTGACAGGCCGAAGCGCGTCGATTTCAGGCTGATCACCGCGACCCATGTCAATCTCGCCGAAGCGGTGCGCAGCGGACGCTTCCGGCTGGATCTCTATTACCGCCTGAACGTGATCCCGGTGTCCCTGCCACCGCTGCGCCAACGCCGCGAGGATATCCCGCGACTGGCCCAGCACTTTCTCAATCATTACGGCGAACTCTACGACCGGAGCCTGCACTTCACCCAGGACGGATTCGACCGGCTGCAGGAATTCGACTGGCCCGGGAACATCCGTCAACTGCAGAACGTCATCGAGCGCTCGGTGCTCAGGGCCGAAGGACAGTGGCTTGGCAGCGCGCAAATGGACGATATCCTGCGAGGCGAGATGATGAGCGTCGAACCACCGGCCACGGACGCGCCGCGCAATCCGCCTGTGGCGGGCTTACCGGCCAACGCGGCCGAAGCGGACCGCCGCACCTATTCCTGGGTGCAGGACTCGGATCGCGACGCCATCGCGACAGCGCTGGAGAAATCCGGCGGCAATCAGTCACGCGCCGCGAAGCTGCTGGGCATGACGCCGAGGCAGTTGCGCTACCGCCTGAAGAAGCTGCACGGGACTTCCGGCAGCGGTTGACCGCGTTGACGCCGCAGTCCTGCCGATCGCCTAGACCGACAGGTACTGGCTGATCCTCGCGGTATCGACATCCTCGCGCCGGTCCTCGTGGATGAACCTGCCCTTGTCGATGACGATGATGCGATCGGCGATCGCCATCGTGAAGCTCAGCACCTGCTCGGAGACCACGATCGTGATATCACGCAGGCGGCGGATCTCGTTGAGGATGCCGGCGATGTCCTTGATGATCGACGGCTGGATACCCTCGGTCGGCTCGTCGAGCAGCAACACCTTCGGCTCGGTGACCAGAGCGCGGGCGATTGCGAGCTGTTGCTGCTGTCCGCCGGAGAGATTGCCGCCGCGGCGATGCCGCATCTCATGCAGTACCGGAAACAGCGAAAATATCTCGTCGGGGATCTTCTTTCCACCCTTGGCCTCCAGGCCGGTCTTGATGTTCTCCAGCACCGTCATCGCCGGAAAGATCATGCGCCCTTGCGGCACATAGGCGATGCCGCTGCGCACGCGCTGGTACGGAGCCATCGCGCTGATATCGACGCCATCGACCTGAATCGATCCGTCACTGGAGTTGAGCACGCCGATCAGGGACTTGAACAGCGTCGTCTTGCCCATGCCGTTGCGTCCCATGATCGCGACTGTCTCGTTCTTGTCGGCGCTGAAGTCGATGCCGTGTATGACCCGGCTTTGCCCGTAACTGACGCTGAGATTCCTTACACTGAGCATAATGCCTCCTGGTGCCTGGCTAGTGCCCTATATAGACTTCGATGACCTGCGGATCGGTCTTGACCCGCTCCATCGGCCCCTCGGCGAGAATGCGGCCCTGGTGCAGGACGGTGACCTTGTGAGCGATGCGCTCGACGAATTCCATGTCGTGCTCGATGACGATCACCGAACGCCCCTTGCAGATCATGCCGAGTAATTCCGCGGTCTGCTCGCGCTCCTTGACACTCATGCCGGCGACGGGTTCGTCGAGCATCAGCAGCTCCGGCTCCTGGATCAGCAGCATGCCGATCTCGAGCCACTGCTTCTGGCCATGGGACAGCAGCCCGGCCTCGACATCGAGCCGGTCTTTCAACTGGATCAGTTCGGCGATCTCCCTGACGCGCCCTGTGAGCTCCGATCTGCGCCTGAAGGTCAGGCAACCCCAGACACTGCGGCTTTCCGGATATGACAGCTCGAGGTTCTCGAACACCGAAAGGTTTTCGTAGATCGAAGGTGTCTGGAATTTACGTCCGACGCCGGCGCGAACGATTGCATGCTCTGAAAGCCTGGTGAGTTCCGCGCCCTTGAACTTTATGCTGCCGGAGGTCGGACGGGTGCGCCCGCAGATCATGTCCAGCAGGGTCGTCTTGCCGGCCCCGTTCGGCCCTATGACTACACGCAGTTCGTCCTTGTCGATATACATGTTCAGGCTGTCCACCGCCTTGAAGCCGTCAAAGGATACGGTCAGGTCCTCGATCGCGAGCGCGAAGTCCGTCGTGCTGCTCATGACTTGGCCCTCCCGACGGCGATGCCGCCCTTGACGTCGAGGGCGCGGGTCTCGCGCGGCGCAATCTGCGGCTGCGGTTTCTGTACGGGTGCCGCAATGCCTCCCGAACCGCCGCCGTCAGGCAGCGGGCCCGCGGTGGAGGATGTCGCGGCGGCGCCGGAGCGCAGACTGCGCAACAGTGCGCCAAGCCTGTTGCCGTGGCTCTCCCAGATGCCGGCGACGCCCTTCGGGAAGAACATCACGACACTGATGAACAGGGCGCCCATCAGGAACAGCCACATTTCCGGATAGGCCTCCGAGAACATCGTCTTGGCCCAGCTGACGATCATCGCGCCGTAGACCGCACCGATCAACGAGAAGCGGCCGCCGACCGCAGCGAAGATCACGAACTCGATCGACGGGATGATGCCGACGAAAGACGGCGACATGAAACCTACCTGCAATGTGAACATTGCGCCGCCAATGCCGGACATCGCCGCCGCAACGCAGAAGATGAAGATTTTGAAGCTCGACACATCGTAGCCGGAGAAGCGCACGCGATCCTCCTTGTCACGCATCGCGAGCAGGAGGCGCCCAAGTTTTCCGTCGATGATGTACTTGCCCAACAGTATGCAGCCAATCAGCAGGACGGCGTTGATGTAATAGAGCAGATACTGCGCCTCATCGGTGCGGATGTCCCATCCCTTCAGCGTCCTCAGATCGGTGATGCCGTTGATGCCTCCGGTCAGGCCCTGCTGGCCGACGATCAGGATCGTGAGGATCAGCGCGATGGCCTGGGTGATGATCGCGAAATAGACTCCGCTGACACGACGCTTGAACATCGCCGCGCCGATCAGGAACGCGAACAGGGCAGGCACCATGACGATCGCTATCAGGGTGAAGGTCAGACTGTGGAACGGGACCCAGAAGAACGGCAGCTCGGTGATCTGGTTCCAGTCCATGAAGTCCGGAATGCCGGGCGTCGTCTGGATCGACGTGCTCTCGGGGTCCGAGGCCTCGAGCTTCAGGAACATCGCCATTGCGTAACCCCCGAGGCCGAAGAATATCCCCTGCCCGAGGCTCAGCACGCCACCATACCCCCACAACAGCACGAGCCCGACGGCGACGAAGGCGAAACTCAGATACTTCCCGACCAGATTCAGGCGGAAGATATCCAGCGCGAGCGGCAGGACCACCAGGATCAGCACCGCAAGTATCGCCAGCGACAGCAGGCCCGACTTCCCTGAAAACAGATGCGCACCTATCGATTTCATTGTTCCTGCTCCCGTGATTACTTGCGAATCTTGCGCGCGAACAGGCCTTCCGGCCGCATCATCAGGATCGCGATGACGATCAGCAACGTCAGCACCTTGGCCATTGAGCCGCCCATGAAGAACTCGAGCACCGACTGACCCTGGGCGATGCCGAACGCGGAAGCGATCGTTCCGAACAGACTGGCTGCGCCGCCAAAGACCACTACCAGGAAGGTGTCAACGATGTAGAGCTGGCCGCTGGTAGGTCCGGTCGACGAGATCGTCGTGAAAGCGGCGCCGGCGATGCCGGCAATGCCGCAGCCGAGCGCAAAGGTCAGGCGGTCGACCATCGCGGTGTTGATGCCGGCGGCGTTGCTCATGACACGATTCTGGGTCGTCGCCCGTACCTTGATGCCCCAGCGGGAGCGAAACAGCAGCAGGAACACCACGACCGTGACGATGACCGTGAGTGCCATGATGAAAAGGCCGTTGAGAGGGATATCGATGCCCGGCGTCGGCTGCCAGGAACCCAGCAGCCACGACGGCGTCGCCGGGCTGACCTCGCGCGCGCCGAAAGTCGAGCGGAATATCTGTTGCATGATCAGGCCGAGCCCCCAGGTCGCGAGCAACGTGTCCAGCGGCCGCTTGTAA
Organism: Chromatiales bacterium; assembly: GCA_050486285.1. Lineage (GTDB taxonomy): Bacteria > Pseudomonadota > Gammaproteobacteria > SZUA-140 > SZUA-140 > JAITWN01. Next base: position 121,252 of record JBJHCZ010000008.1, on the reverse strand, counting down.
AGATGGCGGATCAGCGACCACTCGATGAAGAAACCGAAGGCGCCGGCGATCAGGAACGCGGCGGCAATCGCAATGAAGAAATAGTAGTCGGTCAACCCCATCGATGCGGCGATGCCGGAGATCCAGAAGGTCGTGTAGGCCCCGATCACCATGAACTCGCCATGGGCCATGTTGATGACGCCCATCTGTCCATAGATGATCGCTAGACCCAGCGCCATCAGCAGCAGTACGCTGAAGAGGCTGAGTCCGGCGAAACCCTGCATCGCGAGGATTGCGCCGAGTTCCTGTGCGGTGAAATCAGACATGATCCATTCTCCGGTGACTGGTTATCCGTCCTGGTTGCCGTCGGGGCGCCCCGGGACATCGGTCCCGGGGCATCCTCGTGGTTATTGATAGCCTGCCGGGAACGGATTGGGCTCGATCAGGTCGGATTCGAATACGATCTTTGCGGTCCCGTCGCGCTGCCACTGTGCGATCCGTGTCCTGCTCCACAAGTGATGATTCTCGTGGACCTTGACGTAACCCTCCGGCGCGCTATGCAGTTCGATACCGGGCGAGGCTGCGACGACCTTGTCGACGTCGAAGCTGCCGGCGCGCTCAACCGCTTCCTTCCACAACCAGGGACCAAGGTAGGCGGCCTGGGTCACGTCGCCGATGACCGCATCCTTGCCGTTGGCAGCCTTGAATGCCTCGACGAAGGCCTTGTTGTTCGGATTGTCGAGGGACTGGAAGTATTTCATCGACGAGTAGAAGCCTTCCATATTGTCGCCGCCGATGCCGGTCATCTCGTCCTCGGTCACTGACAGCGTCAGCAGTGTCTGGCGATCGCCGGTGATGCCCGCTGCCTTTAGCTGACGGTACCAGGCGACGTTACTGCCGCCGACGACCGCGGCGAAGATCACGTCCGGCTTGCGCAGACGGATGCGGTTGATCAGAGAACCGAACTGAACATGACCGAGGGGCGCATAGTCCTCGCCGACGACCTGCCCGCCGAGATGCTGCTCGATATGGATACGGGCGATCTTCATGCTGGTGCGCGGCCAGATGTAGTCCGAGCCGACCAGGTAGAATGTCTTCGCGCCCTTCTCGCGCGCGACCCAGTCGAGTCCGGCGAGAATCTGTTGTGTCGCTTCCTGTCCTGTGTAGATGACGTTCTTCGACTGCTCGAGGCCCTCGTAGAAAGTCGGGTAGTAGAGCAGGCCGTTCTGGCGCTCGAATACGGGCAGTACCGCCTTGCGTGACGCCGACGTCCACGCGCCGAACACCGCAGCGACCTTGTCCTGCACCAGCAGCTTTCTCGCCTTCTCGGCAAAGGTCGGCCAGTCGCTGGCGCCATCCTCGACGATGAATTCGATCTGCCTGCCCAGAACGCCGCCCTGGGCGTTGATCTGGGCGATTGCCAGCTTCTCGGCCTCGACCGAGCCCTGTTCGCTGATTGCCATCGTGCCGGTCAGCGAATGCAGGATACCGACCTTGACCGTGGTATCAGTGACCGCCAGCCCGGTGGTATTGACCTGCGGGGTGGGTGGTCCACCCGCATGCACGGCCGGCGCGGCCAGCATGATCGCGGCCGCGAGGCCGGCGAGCATCGACTTGATCCCGCGCCGCGGATTTCTGCCCGGCCTCTCCGCTCCCGCTTCGATGATGTGCTTCATGACATGACTCCTCTGTGATATTTGCATTAAAGATCGAAACTGCGTGACACGCTGAGGACCATCGTGTCGTCGTATTCGTTGCCGCCGCGATCTTCGCCGGCAATGATGTAGGTCACCGACAGATCGAATCCGGAATCTGCGAGCGGGTGCGTCAGCGTCAGATTCAGGTGACGGAACGCGGAGTCCTCTGTGGTGACGAAGGAGGCCTTGGAGTTGCCGGCATCGTCGTCGTCATACAGGTAGTAGCCGAGAGAAACGCCCAGTCCGAGATCTCCGACCAGCGTGCCGCTGTAGTTGGCGGTGAAGTAGGTGTCGCCCGCGTTGCCCCACCAGCCGTCGGCCAGCAGGTACTGCGCCTGGACGCTGAACGGCCCGTAACCGGCGCCGAGCACCAGCTCAGGGAGGCTGGAATCATCCACATTGATGTAATAGAACTGGATCAGGCCGATGTTGTATGTGAAGTCGCCGATCGACCCGGCATAGCCCGCATAAAAGTCGTTCTCGAAGCCCTGCGTGGTATAAGCGTCCGCACCGGTCTTGTCGTAGGTATAGCTCAGGTTCGATGCCCACCATCCGGCGTAGAAACCACTCCCATGCGCATAGTCGAGACTGACCTGCATCGCGGTGCCGCTGTTCTCTTCGACGATGCCGCGCAATATGTATTTCGATGCGAAGGTCACGCCGGCAGTGAGTTCGGCCTGAGCGCTCAGGCTGGTCATTGCTACCGGCATCAGCAAAGCCGGGGCCAGCAATAGTGATGGAATTCTTCCCGTATATTTCATGTCGTCCTCTCCAGTGACTGAAGCCGGAATGGCTTCCTCAAAGAGAGCGATTGCAACCGGTATGCCACGCCATTTCCGGCAATGCGTTGTCCTATATATGCGCGATGCAGCGCAATCGGGACCTTGCGCAGAATGTCACATGACATTGCGTGACAATGTCAGTGACAAACAGCTGCGCGCATGCGTCTGGATGAATTCGTGCGTCCTTGTCCGTCTTTTTCGCCTGGCACGCAACATGCTCTGTTGACCTGTGAGCGGCGCGCATCGCGCACCCGTCAACAGGAGAAGAGGACCATGGCAGAAAGACTGATCAAGATAGATTTCTCGAAATCACCCGAGGAGCACGACTCGATACACAATCGCTGGCATCCTGATATCCCGATGTATGCATGGGTCAAGCCCGGCGACGATTTCATCCTCGAGTGCATGGACTGGACCGGCGGGCAGATCGGTAACAGCGATTCCGCCGACGACGTCCGCGACGTCGATCTGACCAAGGTGCATTACCTGAGCGGACCGATCGGCGTCGACGGCGTCGAGCCCGGCGACCTGCTGGTCGTCGATATCCTCGACGTCGGCACGCTTGACCAGTTCCAGTGGGGTTTCAACGGATTCTTCGCGAAGGAAAACGGCGGCGGCTTCCTGACCGAGCACTTTCCGGACGCTCGCAAGTCGATCTGGGACTTCAACGGCATCTACACATCGTCCCGTCATGTGCCCGGGGTATCGTTCGCCGGCATCATGCACCCGGGCCTGATCGGATGCCTGCCGTCGAAGGAGCTGCTCGCGCAATGGAACAAGCGGGAGGCCGCGCTGATCGCAACCGATCCGCAGCGCACGCCGCCGCTGGCGGCGCCGCCGTATGCCGAAACCGCGCACATGGGAAAGATGAGCGGCTCCGCGCTGAAGGGCGCCGCGGCGGAGGCAGCGCGCACGGTGCCACCGCGCGAACACGGCGGTAACTGCGACATCAAGGATCTGACCAAAGGCTCGCGGGTGTTTTTCCCTGTCTATGTCAAGGGCGGCGGGCTGTCGATGGGCGACCTGCACTTTTCACAGGGCGACGGCGAGATCACCTTCTGCGGCGCAATCGAGATGGCAGGCTGGATACACATCCGCGTCAATGTCATCAAGGACGGCATTGCCAAATATGCGGTAAAGAATCCGATCTTCCAGCCGAGCCCGCTGACGCCGGAGTACAAGCGCCACCTGATCTTCGAGGGCATCTCGGTCGATGAGTCCGGCAAGCAGCACTACCTCGATGCGCATGTCTCCTATCGGCAGGCCTGCCTGAACGCGATCGAGTACCTGAAGAAGTTCGGCTACAGCGGCGCCCAGGCCTATGCGATCCTCGGCACCGCGCCCGTGCAGGGTCACATCAGCGGCATCGTCGACATCCCGAACGTCTGCGCGACGCTGTTCCTGCCGACCGAGATCTTCGATTTCGATATCAATCCCTGCGCCGAGGGACCGAAGAAGTTCGTCAACGGCAACGTCGATATCCCGATCTCTTACTGGGCGGACAAGTAGCATGCCGATATATGAATATTTCTGCGAGACCTGCGAGCAGGTCTTCTCGGAGCTGCGGTCGCTGCGTGAATACGCGGCGCCGGCGCATTGCCCATCCTGTCGGATCCCGGCTGCACGCGTGCTTGCGTCGGCGCCGCGTCTGAACGTGATGCGCGCGTCGCTCAGGCAGGCGCACGAGACCAACGAGCGCAGCGCGCACGAACCGCGCATAGGCAGCGGCCATGTCTGCGGCGCCGGATGTTCCCACCAGCGCAAGACCGGCGAACCGCCGACGGCGAAACAACAGGCCGGCGGCCGGCCCTGGATGCTCGGGCACTAGGGGTGAGGTTGCCGGGATCTGGCCGACTCCCTCCGGTCCGGTTCCGGTAACCGCCACCACCCGCCCCGTCCCCGGCACGCGCGGTCGACGCCTGCCGCGCCGCCTGTGTTTCATCTGTTATTTTCGGTATCCTCGACCGGTATGCCCCCCGTACACCTGCTCCCATTACGGCCGCCCCCATTACGGACCCTATCGCGGCCGCTGTCCTGCGATGCCACCCGCTGACTTCCACGGCCTCACCGCCCGCAGCGCCGCAATGCGCGATCTGTTCGGTCAGATCCGCCGCATCGCCGGCGCCGGCGGCGCCGTTTTGCTTAAGGGTGAGAGCGGGGTCGGCAAGGAACTCGTTGCGCGCGCGATCCATGCCGAGAGCCCGCGTCGCGACGGACCCTTCGTCGCGATCAACTGCGCCGGGATCCCCTCCGGGCTGCTCGAAAGCGAACTCTTCGGGCATGTCGAGGGGGCCTTCACCGACGCGCGGCGGACGCGCGCCGGTCTGTTCGCCGAGGCCGAGGGCGGCACCCTGCTGCTCGACGAGATCGGTGAGATGCCGGTCGAGATGCAGGCCCGGCTGCTGCGCGTGCTCGAGGGCGGCAGGATCCGTCCGGTCGGCGCGAACGAGGAGCGCATCGTCGATGTCCGCGTCATCGCCGCGACCCATCGCGACCTGGAGGCCATGGTGGCGGACGGTGCCTTCCGCGCGGACCTGTTCTTTCGCCTCGAAACCTTCGTGCTGAGGATCCCGCCGCTGCGCGAACGCCCGGAGGATATCCGCCCGCTCGCGCTGCGCTTCATCGCCGGGTTTGCCGCGCAGACGGGCAAGACGCTGAAGGGGCTCACGCCGGCGGCCCTGGCCCGGCTGCAGTGCTGTCCGTTCCCCGGCAATGTCCGCGAACTGGCGAATGCGATGGAGCACGCGGTGGCGCTGTGCCGACGGCCGCGCATCGACGTCTCCGATCTGCCGGAGCGCCTCCGTGGCCAGGAGGCCGGCGATGGCGAGACGCGACCGACGCTCCCGGCCCTGTTCGACGAACAGGCCCTGCCGACGCTGCGCGAACTCGACCGCCGCTATGTCCACTATGTGCTCGCCCGCCATGGCGGCAACAAGCTGCGCGCGGCCGAGACCCTCGGGATCGGGCGGCGCACGCTGTATCGCTATCTGGAGTCCGATTGAGGACCTGCCACCAGCCGCCTAATCTGTGTCATATTGATACAGTTTTTCAGGATCCGTCCCGCCCCGCCAACACCTGACCGGCCCGGAAGCGATCTGTGGCCGCTCCCGGTCGCTGGCACGGACCTTGCGACTCCCTTGTCGACAACTGCCTGAAAAACAAAGGAGAAGTACTGATGCGAATGATCACGCACCGTTTGATGCCTGTCCTGTTCAGCGCCGCGCTGGTCGCGCTGCCGTTCAGCGCCGTTGCGGCCGACCTGGGTAACCCGCCGGGCCAGCAACCCCCGGGCGCGCAGACGCCGTCGCAGCAGCCGCCGGGCACCGGCATGCATCAACCCGGCGCCGCGCTCCGTACCGAGGTCACCGAGGACACCCTCGAAAAGTTCGCTGGCGCGTTCTCCGAGATTATCGAGATCCAGGAGGACTTCACCGGCAAGCTCGAGGCCGCCCGGAGCAATGAGGAGGCCCAGGCGCTGCAGCAGCAGGCACAGCAGGAGATGGTCGAGGCCGTCGAGAAGAACGGGCTCAGCGTCGCCGAGTACAACGAGGTCGTCGCGATGATGGAGCAGGATCCGCACCTGCGCGAGCGCATCATCCAGATGACGAACTAATTCCCCCCCTGGCCGTCCAGCCCCCGCTCCGGCGGGGGTGGCGGCCGCTTCCGCGCTTTATTCCTTAATCGTTAAACCTGCACGCCTTTTTGTCCGAATAAGTATCGAAGTCTCGCCACGGCCGGATGTCGACGGCCACAATCGGACAGGGGCGCATGGGGATCACCGACCGGGCCTGGACTCAGCTGGCCTTACTGAACTACTACCGGCTCGCCCTGGCGGGCCTGTTCGTCGCGCTGTGGCTCACTGGCGACCCGCCGGCACCGCTCGGCGAACGCCTGCCGGGTCTGTTCCAGGCCGTCAGCGTTGCCTATGCGGCGGCCTGCCTCCTTGCCGTGGTGGCCTTCCACGTCCGCCGCCCTGCGTTCGCATACCAGGTCAGTGTCTTCATAGTCGTCGATATCCTTGCGCTCACGCTGTTGATGCACGCCAGCGGCGGCGTCCACAGCGGCCTCGGCATGCTGCTGATCATCACCGTCGCCGGCGGCAGCCTGCTGATGGAAGGCCGCACTGCGCGGCTGTTCGCGGCGCTGGCGGCGCTCGCGGTCCTGTCCGAACAGTTCTACGCCTGGCTCGGCAACCTGTCGTCCGAGGGCAGCTACACCCATGCCGGGCTGCTCGGCGCCAGTTTCTTCGCGACTGCGATCCTCGCCCATGGCCTCGCCCAGCGCCTGCGCGAGAGCGAGGCCCTGGCCGAACGACGCGGCGTCGATCTCGCCAACATGGCGCAACTGACCGAGTACGTGATCCAGCGCATGCAGACCGGCATCGTCGTCGTCGACCGCGACTTCGCGATCCGCCTGATCAATGCGTCGGCGAGCCGCCTGCTCGAATACCCGGCCGATGCCGAGGGCCAGCCGATCGGGCATGTCAGCCCGGCGCTCGGCCGCCAGTTGCGGGAGTGGTGGAACGGCGGGATTCCGGAACCCGGGATGCTGCGCAATTCGGAAACCGGACCGGAACTGCTGCCGCGCTTCGCGCGTCTCGGGCAGGACCGCGAGGCCGGCACGCTGATCTTTCTCGAGGACACCGCGGCGATGGCGCAGCAGGCGCAACAGATGAAGCTCGCCTCGCTCGGCCGCCTGACCGCCGGCATCGCCCACGAGGTGCGCAACCCGCTCGGCGCGATCAGCCATGCGAGCCAGCTGCTCGCCGAATCACCGCACCTGGACAGCGGAGATTCACGCCTGACCGAGATCATCAAGCAGCACTCCGAACGCGTCAACGGCATCATCGAGAACATCATGCAACTGAGCCGCGGGCAACGCGCCAGCCCCGAGACGCTGCTGCTCGGCCCCTGGCTCGCGCAGTTCATCGAGGACTTCCGCCTGGGCGAGGCCGTCGACGCCGGCGCGATCCGCCTCGAGGTCCGGCCCGACGACCTGCATGTGCAGATGGACCCGAGCCAGTTGCGCCAGATCCTGTGGAATTTGTGCCAGAACGGTTACCGCCACGGCGGGCCGAGCCTGCGCATCGAGGCCGGCATCGCCGGGGATTCCGGCACGCCCTGGCTCGATGTCATCGACAACGGCCCCGGCATCGACGACGACGATGTCGAGCAGATCTTCGAACCGTTCTTCACGACCTCGCCGAACGGTACCGGCATGGGTCTGTATATCGCGCGCGAGCTGTGCATGGGCAACCAGGCGCGGTTGAATTACCTGCGCACCCCGGGCGGCGGCAGTCGCTTCCGCATCACCTTCGCCGACCCCAGAAGAAGACAGGTGGCCTGACATGACCCGACCGCTCGCGCTCGTCATCGATGACGAACCCGACATCCGCGAACTGCTTGCGCTGACGCTCGCGCGCATGGACATCGACAGTCGCGCCGCCGAGGACCTCGGCAGCGCGAAGGCGCTGCTCGCGCGCGAGCGCTTCGATCTGTGCCTGACCGACATGCGCCTGCCGGACGGCAGCGGCCTCGACATGGTCGAATACCTGCAAGCCAACTTCCCCGAGACGCCGACCGCGGTGATCACCGCGCATGGCAACATGGAATCGGCGGTGCAGGCGCTGAAATCCGGCGCCTTCGATTTCGTGTCGAAACCGGTCGACCTGCAGATGCTCAGAAAGCTGGTGTCGACCGCGCTGAAGCTCGCGCCCGACAAACGTCCCGCCGGCCAGGCCCGGCCGGCGGGCCTCGAATTGCTCGGCGCGTCGCCGGAGATCGAGGCGACGCGCCTCACCATCGCGAAGCTCGCGCGCAGCCAGGCCCCGGTCTACATCAGCGGCGAATCCGGCACCGGCAAGGAACTCGCCGCGCGCCTGATCCACGCGCAGGGACCGCGCGCCGATCAGCCCTTCGTGCCGGTCAACTGCGGCGCGATCCCCGAGGCGCTGATGGAGAGCGAATTCTTCGGCCACCGCAAGGGCAGCTTCACCGGCGCGACGCAGAACAAGGAAGGCCTGTTCCAGGCCGCGGCCGGTGGCACGCTTTTCCTCGACGAGGTCGCCGACCTGCCGCTGCACATGCAGGTGAAGCTGTTGCGCGCGATCCAGGAGAAGGCGATCCGCCCGATCGGCGAGCAGAAGGAAACCCCGACCGACGTCCGCATCCTCAGCGCGACCCACAAGGACCTCGCCGCGCTGGTCAAGAGCGGCGCCTTCCGCCAGGACCTGTTCTACCGGATCAATGTCATCGAGCTGCACGTCCCCGCGCTGCGCGAGCGCATCGAGGACCTCCCGCTGCTCGCCGCGCATATCCTCGGCCGGCTCGCCGGGCGTAACGGCGTCAGGACGCCCGAGCTGACCGACCAGGCGCTGGAGGCCCTGTCACGCTACCCGTTCCCCGGCAACGTGCGCGAGCTCGAAAACATCCTCGAACGGGCGATGACCCTGTGCGATAACGGCGTGATTCGCCAGCAGGACCTGCAACTGGCCCAACACGGCGCCAACGGGTCTGCGGCGGAGCCAGCGGCGGCCGCGCCGCCCGCGGCCAACGACGCCAGCGCCCTGCCGCTCGAACCTTACCTCGGCAACATCGAAAAGGAGACGATCCTGCGCGCGCTGGAGCAGAGCCGCCACAACAAGACCGCCGCCGCGAAGCGCCTCGGCATCTCGTTCGGGGCGCTGCGCTACCGGCTCAAGAAACTGGGGCTGGAGTAGGCCACCAGCGGTTACCGAGCCTTCAGCGGAAAACGATCAGGACGGGCGATCATGTCGGCGCTCAGATCGACATCGAGTTCCGGCCAATGGTAATGACCGGGGGTTGGCTCCTCGACTTTCAGGATCCTGGAGACCGGGGCATCCCTGAACCAAGGAAAATCTTCATACGAAAGGAACATCTCTGTTCCCGAGGCCAGCAACCAAATTCCGTGCCCGGAGATATTCGTCACTTCAACCCGGGAAGTGTCGGTGCCACGCTGCCCTGATTTCATCGACATTGACCTCGATTAGCGCCCTGGCTTCCTGCAATTGTACGCCGGTCAGCCTGAAATTTCGCGCCAGCTCGATTTCCGGCTCCAGCCAGAACTTCGCCTCTCCATCGAGCAATTCACATGAACATGCATGCGAGTTTCCTCCCGGGAGAAAAAATAGAATCGATAGCTGCCATGCCTGAGTACGGTCGGGCTCACGCCCCATGTTGCGGCGGCACCAGGGTGTCGATCTATAGGGGTTCATCCTGTCTCCGCAACGGTAATGCTCCGAGGTATCTGCCTCTCATCTAACAACCGGACATCCTCTCCTTCCGCCGCATCAGAAGTTGCTGAAAATCAGCAATAGCTGCTGAAGAAGCGCAGGTCCGGACGACCCATGCCGATACTACTGACCGGTGCAGAGTCCCCGGAAGCGCGTCCCGGCGGCTTGAGAAGGTCGATTTTTGTGACGCAGTCCGCATTTTCGGCAGCCGCCGGGCGCCCGCCCGCCGGATCGGGCCGTCGGGCTAATGTTTGGCACGGCACATGCAGATATACAGGCCAAGGCAGGCGGCTCGGCTTACGGGGCGCGGCCCTGGAGAGAGCCTGACCGGCAACTGAATCGAAGACACATCACCCATCCCTGTAAGGAGCGAGCAATGAAGACTCAAAAAGGTTTTACCCTGATCGAACTCATGATCGTCGTCGCGATCATCGGCATTCTGGCCGCGGTGGCGATCCCGGCGTACCAGGACTATACGGTTCGCGCGAAGGTTTCGGAAATCATGGGCCTAGGGGCTGAAGCGAAAACTACGGCTTCCGAGCACTTCCTGGCACGGAACACGTTTGATGGCGCCCCGGTTAACACAGATGATGCTGTAAGCAACTATGTATCCGACATCGCCTTTGCCGGAACTGCCACCACAGGAACCATCACCTATACCGTAGACACGACGAACCTGGGTGGTGGCGCAACAGGAACCGTAGTGTTCGTGGGCACTGGTGCTGCTACTGGCGTGAGCTGGACCTGCAACACCGGCACGCTGCAGCAGAAGTTCCTTCCGGCGAACTGCCGCTGATAGCAGAGCAGCGACGCAACACCAACTCCGAGAGGCCTCCAGATGGAGGCCTCTCATTTTTGAGCCTCAATCAAGGTTTTGTCTCTCCGGATAATCACTCCGAACTCCTCGCAGCCGGACCAGTTCGATTTCTTCACATCGCAACAACTTGAACCAGGTCACAACCTTCTGTCCTGACTAAATTTCTCGCTACCTGTGGCCGATACCCCCAGTATCCGTCCACGCCACCGAAAGAAGCTTGCCCGATGAACATGCCGGCGACCAACCCGTCCCCCTCGGCCGCGCTGAACGGCCTTGCCCGCCGGCTCGTGCTCGAGAACCTGATCGAGGCCGACAAGGCCGCCGCCGCCTGCGAGCAGGCCGTGAAGCAGAAGGTCCCGCTGGTCCGCTATCTCATCGACAAGGACCTGCTCGACAGCCGTACGATCGCGACCACCGCGTCGCGCGAATTCGGCGTCCCGCTGTTCGACCTCGATGCGATGGACCTCGACGTCTGCGCCTTCAAGCAGGTCGACCAGAAACTGATCCGCAAGCACAACGCGCTGCCGCTGTTCCGCCGCGGCAGCCGCCTGTTCGTCGGCATCTCGGACCCGACCAACGTCCAGGCGCTGGATGAATTCAAGTTCCACGTCGGCGCCAACACCGAGGCGATCCTCGTCGAGGAAGACAAGCTCGGCCGGGTCATCGCGCATTTCCTCGAGGCCAACGACACGACGATGCAGGGCCTGCAGGACGACGACCTCGACGGGCTCGATATCTCCGCCGGCGAGGATGAGGACGGCAATGCCGACAGCGGCGATCTCGAGGTCGATGAGACCCCGATCGTGCGCTTCGTCAACAAGGTCATGCTCGACGCAATCAACAAGGGCGCCTCCGACCTGCACTTCGAGCCCTATGAAAAGGTCTACCGGGTGCGCTTCCGCATGGACGGCATCCTCAAGGAGGTCGCCTCGCCGCCGACCGCGCTGTCCGCGCGTATCGCCGCGCGCATCAAGGTCATGTCCCAGCTCGACATCTCCGAGCGCCGCGTCCCGCAGGACGGGCGCATGAAGATGAAGATCTCGAAGAACCGCGCGATCGACTTCCGCGTCAGCACCTGTCCTACGCTGTTCGGGGAAAAGATCGTAATGCGTATTCTCGATCCGAGCAGTGCCAAGCTCGGTATCGACGCGCTAGGCTACGAGGCAGAACAGAAGCAGCTGTACATGGAGGCGCTGGCCAAGCCCTACGGCATGATCCTCGTCACCGGTCCGACCGGCAGCGGCAAGACCGTATCGCTGTATACCGGCCTGAACATCCTCAACACCGAGGATCGCAACATCTCGACCGCGGAGGACCCGGCGGAGATCAATCTGCCCGGCGTCAACCAGGTCAACGTGAACCCGAAGGCCGGGCTGACCTTCGCCAGCGCGCTGAAGGCCTTCCTGCGCCAGGACCCGGACGTCATCATGGTCGGTGAGATTCGCGACAAGGAGACCGGCGACATCGCGATCAAGGCCGCGCAGACCGGCCACCTCGTGCTGTCGACGCTGCATACCAACGACGCGCCGAAGACCCTGACCCGCATGGTCAACATGGGCATCGAGCCGTTCAATATCGCGTCGGCGGTGTCGCTGGTCATCGCCCAGCGCCTCGGCCGCCGCCTGTGCCAGCACTGCAAGCAGCCGGTCGATCTGCCGAAGGAGGCGCTGCTGCAGGAAGGCTTCGCCGAGCATGAGATCGCCGATCTCACGATCTACAAGGCCGCCGGCTGCGACAAGTGCAACGACGGCTACAAGGGCCGCGTCGGCATCTATCAGGTCATGCCGATCTCGGAAGCCATGGGCCGCATCATCATGTCCGGCGGCAACTCGATCGATCTCGCCGACCAGGCGAAGAAGGAAGGCGTCCCGGACCTGCACCAGTCGGGTCTGAAGAAGGTCAAGGCTGGCATCCTCAGCCTCGAGGAACTTCACCGCGTGATCACGGAGTAAACACTGATGGAAAAGGTTCAGCAAAAGCCGTTGTTCATCTGGGAAGGCACCGACAAGCGCGGCGCGAAGGTCAAGGGCGAGACGCGCAGCTCCAGCCTCGCGCTGGCCAAGGCCGAACTGCGCCGTCAGGGCATCAATCCGACCAAAGTCAGAAAGAAGGCGAAGTCGCTGTTCGGCGCGACCAGGAAGAAGAAGATCACTGCCGGCGACATCTCGGTGCTGAGCCGGCAGATGGCGACGATGATGGCCTCCGGCGTGCCGCTGGTGCAGTCCTTCGAGATCATCGGCCGCGGCCACGAAAACCCCGCGATGTCGGAACTGATCCTGACGATCAAGGCCGACATCGAGGGTGGCAGTCCGCTTGCCGAGGCGCTGGGCAGGCACCCGCTATACTTCGACGACCTCTACTGCAACCTCGTCAACGCCGGCGAGCAGGCCGGTATCCTCGACACCCTGCTCGACAAGATCGCGACCTACAAGGAAAAGACCGAGGCCCTCAAGAGCAAGATCAAGAAGGCGATGTTCTATCCGATCGCGGTCATCGTCGTCGCCTTCATCGTCACCACGATCCTGCTGCTGTTCGTGATCCCGCAGTTCCAGGAGATGTTCGCCGGCTTCGGCGCCGACCTGCCGGCGATGACGCTGTTCGTGGTCTGGCTGTCGCAGCTGTTCCAGGACTGGTGGTGGGCGATCTTCGGCGGCATCGGCGGCGCCATCTACGCATTCACCTATACCAAAAAGCGATCGCGGAAATTCCGCCACATACTCGATCGACTGGTACTCAAGTTGCCGGTGTTCGGCGACCTGATGCACAAGGCCGCGATCGCGCGCTTCGCGCGCACACTGTCGACGATGTTCGCGGCCGGCGTGCCGCTGGTCGAGGCGATGGGCACGGTCTCCGGCGCGGCCGGCAACATCGTCTACGGCGAGGCGATCCTGCGCGTCCGCGACGATATCGCAACCGGCTCGCCGCTGAACCAGAGCATGAAGGCGACCGAGCTGTTTCCGAACATGGTCGTGCAGATGGTCGCGATCGGCGAAGAGGCCGGCTCGATCGACTCGATGCTGGCCAAGGTCGCAGACTTCTACGAGCAGGAGGTCGACGACGCGGTCGACGGCCTGAGCAGCCTGCTCGAACCGATCATCATGGCCTTCCTCGGCGTCGTCATCGGCGGTCTCGTCATCGCGATGTACCTGCCGATCTTCAAGATGGGCGAGGTCGTCTGACCTCGATGCACAAACCCGTTGACCCCCACCTCCTGACGGGGTCAGAGTAGACGCAGTCTACTCTGACCCCGTATCCGCTACATGGACGTCATTTATCTCCTGGAAGACTCGCCGGCGCTGTTCATTGCGATCGCCGGCCTGTTCGGCCTGCTGGTCGGCAGCTTCCTCAATGTCGTGATCCTGCGCCTGCCGGTCATGATGGAGCGCGAATGGCGCGCGCACTCCGAGGATGACGCGGCGGCCGCGAAGGGCGCCGAACCCGAACGCTTCAATCTCGTCACGCCGCGCTCGCGCTGTCCGTCCTGCGGCCACCGGATCACCGCGCTCGAGAATATCCCGGTACTGAGCTGGCTGCTGTTGCGCGGGCGCTGTTCCGGGTGCGGGACGCCAATCTCCGCGCGTTATCCGCTGGTCGAGGCCACGACCGCGCTGATCACGATGATCGTCGCCTGGCAGCTCGGCGCGACGCCGGAGGCGCTGGCGGTGATCATGCTGAGCTGGGCGCTGATCGCGCTCAGCGTCATCGACTACGATCACCAGTTGCTGCCCGACAGCATCACGCTGCCGTTCCTGTGGCTCGGCCTGCTGCTGAACCTGGCGGGGATGTTCACCGACATCGGCTCGGCGGTCATCGGCGCGGCCGCCGGCTATCTCAGCCTGTGGTCGATCTACTGGCTGTTCAAGCTGCTGACCGGCAAGGAAGGCATGGGCCACGGTGACTTCAAGCTGCTGGCGCTGTTCGGCGCCTGGCTCGGCTGGCAGTACCTGCTGCCGGTCGTGCTGATCTCGTCGCTGGTCGGCGCGGCAATCGGCATCACGCTGATCGTCATGCGCGGCCGCGACCGCAATCTCCCGATCCCGTTCGGACCCTATCTCGCGATCGCCGGCTGGATCACGCTGCTGTGGGGTCGCGACCTCATCGACAGCTACTGGTGGTGGATGGGCGTGCAATAGCCGGCGTATCATGCCGGAATGATCGCCGTGTCCCTCCCATGCTCGTCATCGGCCTGACCGGCGGCGCCGGCAGCGGCAAGTCGACGGTCGCCGCGCGCTTCGCCGCACTCGGCGTGCCGGTCATCGACGCCGACGAGGTCGCCCGCGCGCTGGTCGAACCCGGCAGCCCGGCGCTGGCCGAGATCGTCACGGCCTTCGGCGCAGACATCCTCGATCCCCGCGGCGCGCTCGACCGGGAGGGGCTTCGCCGGCGCATACTCGACGACCCCGAGCAGCGCCTCCGGCTCGAAGCGATCCTCCACCCGCGCATCCGCGCGGAAATCCGCCGCCGCCTCACCGGACTCGAAGCGCCATATTGCCTGCTGGTCATCCCGCTGCTGATCGAATCCGGTCGCGAACACTATCCGATCCAGCGCATCCTCGTCATCGACTGCCCGGAGGCGCTGCAACGCAGCCGCCTGCGGGCCCGCAGCGGCTGGACCGACGCCGAGGTCGACGCGATGATCGCGGCACAGGCGACGCGCGCGCAGCGCCTCGCGGCTGCCGACGACGTCATCGTCAATGACGGCGGGCTCGACACCCTCGAATCCCGGGTCGAGGTCCTGCATCGGCATTATCTCGCCTTGTCGCCGGCGCACGACGGCCCCGGCTGAGGGTCGCCGCCAGCCCCGATTCCTCCCGCCGGACCTGCCGCCGCCGCGGTCCATTTGCCATAAGCGCCGCCGTTATGGACAATGGGCCGGACAAAGGACGACCCGCGTCGTCCTGTACAACATCACAGCCGGCCCCGGACACCTGCGACACCCGTCGATGCACGCCATTACCTACGAACAACCGCTGAACGAACGCATCCGTACTTTCCTGCGCCTCGAATTCCTGTTCCGGCAGATCGATCACAGTCTCGGCGACGATCTCGAATGGGACAGCCGCACCGCGATCGCCAACCTGTGCGAAATCATGAACGTGTTCAGCCGCACCGATCTCAAGACCGAGGTCATCAAGGAACTCGAACGCCTCGCGGCGACGCTGACCAAACTCGAGACCAATCCGGAGGTCGACCGCGGCAAGCTGGGCGAGATCATGGACGAGATCGACCTGCTGTCCGACCGCCTGCACCTGTCGCAGGGACAGGTCGGGCAGGAGCTGAAGGGCAACGAGTTCCTGACCGCGATCCGCCAGCGCAGTTCGATCCCGGGCGGCACCTGCGATTTCGATCTGCCGGCCTATCACTACTGGCTGCAGAAGCCCGGCGAGGAACGCAGCGGCGAGATCCGTGCATGGCTGGCGGCATTCGAGAATTTTCGCGCTGCGATCGCCGTCGCGCTGCGGCTGATTCGCGAGAGCGCGGCCAACAGCCGCGAGCTTGCGGCGGGCGGCTTCTACCAGCAGTCGCTGGACAGCGCGCTGCCGTTCCAGCTGATTCGCGTGACGCTCGCCGGCGACATCCCCTGCTTCGCCGAGATCAGCGGCGGCAAACATCGCTTCACGGTCAGGATGATGGAGATGCGCGGTTACGATCGCCCGGTCCAGGCAAGCGGCGACATCCCGTTCCGGCTCGGCTGCTGCGCGATCTAGTCAGTCTCCGTCGAGACGCTCAGGCGTAGAGATCGACCCGCGACACCGGCCGCCCGGCGCCCGTCCCGGCGGCCACGCCGACATAGGCCGCAAGCGCCGCGGAGGCGCCTGTCTGCGATTGCGGTCCCGTTACGGCCTGCGCCTGTATCCGCAGGCGGGCCGACAACTCCCCGGCATTGACGCCGGACCCATGACGACGTCGCCCCAGCACCTCGCCTTCGACGACGCGCTCGACCGGCGGACGGGAACGACCAGACTCGACATCGGCGGCAACGGCGGCCTGGCGAGCGGGACGCGACAGGAAGGGACCGCCGGACAGGGCCTGGCTTGCGCCGATGTTCATGCCGATATCAGAACTCGAATTTCACCCCGATGTGGCCGCCGTTCTCGATCTTGCGCGTGCCGCGGAAGTTGCCGCGGTCGAGCTTCGCGCGTACATCGCGATAGCCGAGGTATACGCTCGCGCGCGGCAGGATCTCGTAGCCGACCGAAGCCGCGACGTAGCTGAAACCGTCGGCGTCGCCGAAGGTGACGACCTTCGGCGAATAATGTCCTTCGACCCCGAGCAGCACGCGGCGATGCGGCGGCAGCGTCATGCGCAACTGCCCGCCGATCGCGAGCGAAAAGAGATTCGCCGAGACGTTGGCGCGCTCGGTGCGCGCGCCGAACACCTTGAAGCCGATGCCGGCCTCGAGGCCGGGAGAACGCGCGCCGGCCTCGGCGATGACCTGCGCGCCGAACATGCCGAGATAGTCGTCATCGGTCGTGAACAGCACGCCGATATCCATCTCGCGCTTGCCGAAACCACCGGCGCGGCCGTCGTAGGCGAGATAGCGGAACTGGGCCGCATCGTCGTTCAGATTGATATCGACCGCGTGTGCGGATGCGACGCCGCTGTAGCCGGCAAGGCCGAGACACAGCGCCAGCGCTATCGTCAATGTCCTGATCATTCGTCAGCCCGCCCAATGAAAAGCGCAGATTAGCACAGCCCCGGCGCCAAACCCAACGCCGCCCTTTACGGCGCCGGCGGCAAGGCGCGCGCGCAGACCCAGACCCGAACCCGCGCGGCGCCGGCTTGCCGCAGCACGCGCGCAAGCGCATCGACGGTATGTCCGGTCGTCATCACGTCATCGACGATTGCAATGTCGCCGTCGATGACGCTACGGGCAAAGAAGGCATCGCGCAGGTTCGCGGCGCGCGCGGCGGCATCGAGCCCGGACTGTTCCGCGGTCTCCCGCAAGCGCAGGCAGGCCTCGATCTCGAGCGGCAGATTGAGGTGACGCGCGAGCGGGCGCGCGAGTTCCACGGCCTGGTTGTAGCCGCGCGTCGCCAGACGGCGGCGATGCAGCGGAACCGGGACGATGCGATCCGGCCATGCGTCGGCAGGGGCGCCCGGGCATCGCCGCAGCACCCCCTCGACCATCAGCAAACCGAGCACGCGGGTGCAGGCCAGGTCGCTGTTGAATTTTACCCGGCGAATCAGCGCATCGACCGGCGGCCCGTAATCGAAAACCGCGAGGGCCTCGTCACGCGGGGGAGGCCTCGCGAGGCAACGCCCGCAGACCTCGCCGCTTGCGAGCGGCAGCGCGCAGCGGCGACAGGCATTCGACTGCCAGGGCAGCCCATGACGGCAGCCGGCACACAGACCGCCGGTCTCGCCGCGGGCGCCACACAGCACGCAGACCGGCGGCAACCACCAGGACTGGACGTTTTCTATCCATTTGTTGACTATTGAATTATCCACAAGTTGACACCGGGTATCGGCATTCGCATAGTGGCGGCTTGGCGTCGGCGGGTCGGGTTCGCATGGTTGCCGGGGACGTCCCCCGACCAGCCTGCCACCCCGGCTGCGCCTGCGACACCGGTTTCAGTCCGATAGCCCCCTCCGGAGACAGATGATGAATGACGACACCTACCGCAGCATCGACGCACTGACCGCGCGCGTCCTCGACGGCGGCGAGATCAGCGAGGAAGAGGGCCGCTGGCTGATCCGCCTCGACGATGCCTACCTGTCCTGGCTGATGGCCGGCGCCGACCGCATCCGTCGCCGCTTCCGCGGCGAGGAGGTCGAGATCTGCGCCATCAGCAACGTGCGCTCCGGCAACTGCTCGGAGAACTGCTCGTTCTGCGCCCAGAGCGGCCACTTCAGGACCGCGGCGCCGAAATACGACTACATCCCGGCCGAACAACTGACCGCGCAGGCGCAACGCGCGCGCGAATGGGGCGCGAGCGACTTTGGCGTCGTCTCGAAGGGCTGGGGCGTGCGCTCGAACAAGGAGCGTGCGCAACTCGCCGAATACTTCGGCGCGATGCGCGCGCACAGCGACATCGGCCGCTGCGCGAGCCTCGGCGTGCTCGACGGGGCAACCGCGCAGGAGCTGAAGGCGATGGGCCTCGAGAACTACCACCACAACCTCGAGACCGCCGAGAGCTATTTCGACAAGGTCTGCACGACGCATACATACCAGGAGAACATCGACACGATCCGCCACGCGGTCGAGGCCGGACTGCGCGTGTGCTCGGGCGGCATCCTCGGCATGGGTGAATCGCCCGACCAGCGCATCGAGCTGGCGGCGATGCTGCGCCGCCTCGGCGTCGAGTCGGTGCCGCTGAACTTCCTGTCGCCGCAGGCCGGCACGCCGTTCGGCGAGCGCGCGCCGATGCAGCCGCGCGAGATCCTCAGGAACATCGCAGTGTTCCGCTATATGCTGCCTCGCGCCGAGATCCGCATTGCCGGCGGACGCCAGTTCCTGCGCGACCTGCAGGCGATGATCTTCATGGCCGGCGCCTCCGGCATCATGATCGGCGACTACCTGACGACGAAGGGTCGCCGCGTCGAGGACGACCTGCAGATGCTGCGCGACCTCGGCGTCGACGCCCGCGAGGACACCCAGCAGCGCCGCGCCGCCGCGAGCGGATAAGCTCGGAGAGCCAACGGGGTCAGAGTCGTTTGATCGACCACCAGCAACAGGAAACCGTAGCTTGCTGACGATCAAACGACTCCGACCCCTTAGATACCTTTGACGATGAACCAGGCATTGACCGAACGGCTCGACCGGCAGCGCGGCGCCGGTCTGTGGCGCGAACGCCGCGTGCTCGCCTCGCCGCAGGCAGTCGAGGCGGTCATCGACGGACGCCGTTGCATCACCTTCTGCAGCAATGACTACCTCGGTCTCGCGAATGACCCGCGAGTGATTCGCGCGCTGCAGGACGGCGCCGCGCAATACGGCGTCGGCAGCGGCGCATCGCATCTCGTCACCGGTCACCACCGCGCCCATCATGAACTCGAAGAAGCGCTCGCCGAATTCACCGGCCGCCCGCGCGCGCTGCTGTTCTCGACCGGTTACATGGCCAACACCGGCGTGATCGATGCGCTCGCCGGCCGCGGCGACACCATCCATGCCGATCGCCTCGACCATGCCTCGCTGCTCGACGGCGCGCGGCTATCCGGCGCGCGACTCCGGCGCTATCCGCATGCCGACACCGCGACGCTCGCGCGCCGGCTTGAAGCGGATCCCGGCCCGCATCGCCGCCTGATCGTCACCGACGGCGTGTTCAGCATGGACGGCGATCTCGCGCCGCTGCCGGAACTGGCCGCGCTCGCGGCGCGTCACGACGCCTGGCTCGTCGTCGACGACGCGCACGGCCTCGGCGTCATCGGTCCCGATGGGCGCGGGACAGTCGCGCATTTCGGGCTCGGCATCGACGAGGTCCCGGTCCTCGTCGGCACGCTCGGCAAGGCCTTCGGCGGCTTCGGCGCCTTCGTCGCCGGCAGCGACGCGCTGATCGAGACGCTGATCCAGTTCGCGCGCAGCTATCTCTATACGACCGCGCTGCCGCCGGCGCTCGCCTGCGCGGTGCGCGAGGCGCTCGCGATCGCGCGGCAGGAGCCGTGGCGGCGCGAACACCTGCACGCGCGGGTCGCGCGCTTCGAAGCCGGCGCGCGCGCGCTCGGCCTGCCGCTCGCGGCACGCGGCGCAGACGGGTCCGCGACACCACCGGTCCCGATCGTACCGCTGATCGTCGGCGCCAGCGATCGCGCCGTCGCCCTGAGCCTGGCGCTGCTCGAGCGCGGCCTCCTCGTCAGCGCGATCCGCCCGCCGACGGTGCCGCAGGGCAGCGCTCGCCTGCGCATCACCTTCTCGGCGACGCACACCGATGATCAGGTCGACCGCCTGCTCGATGCGCTCGCCGCGACGGTCGCGCGATGACGGCGGCGCTGCATGTCGAGCGCCTCGGCGCGGGCCCGGACCTTGCGCTGATCCACGGCTGGGCGATGCACGGCGGCGTCTGGCGCGGCCTCGCGGAACGCCTCGCAACCAGTCACCGGGTGCACCTCGTCGATCTGCCGGGCCACGGACGCAGCGCGATGATCGACGGGTCGTACACGCTCGAGGCGATCGCCGACGCGGTCGCGGCCGCGCTGCCGGCGCCGGCCGCCCTGCTCGGCTGGTCGCTCGGCGGCCTCGTCGCGATGTCGATCGCGCTGCGCGATCCCGCTCGCGTCACGCGCCTGGTGCTGACCGGCGCGACGCCGCGTTTCGTCAACGACGCGTGCTGGTCCGCCGGACTCGACGCCGCGGTAGTCGACGACTTCGGCGCGCGCCTGGGCGACGATCCCGCCCGGACCGTGCACCGCTTTCTCGCCTTGCAGGTACGCGGCAGTGACGGCGAGCGGCAGACGCTTGCGCGCCTGAAGGCCGCACTCGACGGCGCGCCGCCGCCGGACCCGCGCGCGCTCGCCGGCGGACTCGCGATCCTGCGCGAGACCTCGCTGTTGCCGGCGCTCGGCCGCCTGCGCCAGCCGGTCAGGCTGATCCATGGCGCGCGCGACACGATCACGCCGCCTCCGGCAGCGGCCTTTCTCGGCGAGCGCCTGCCCGCTGCAGTGGTGTACAACATCGACGGCGCCGGCCATGCCCCGTTCCTGTCACATCCGGAACGATTCGCGGCGCTGCTGGAAGGTACGGACCATGACGGCCGGCCCTGACGACCGCTATGCGCTCGACAAGCGTCTCGTGCGCGCCGCGTTCGACCGCGCCGCGGACGGCTATGCCGGCGCCGCGGTCGTGCAGCGCGAGGTCGCCGCGCGGCTGCTCGAACGCCTCGACCTGATCCGCCTGCAGCCGGAGACCATCCTCGACGCCGGCGCCGGCGCCGGCGAGCTGACCAATGCCCTCGGTCGCCGCTACCCCCGCGCGCGTCTCGTCGCGCTCGACATCGCGCCGGCGATGTTGCGCGAGGCGCGCGCCATCGCCCCGCGCCTCGCGCGCTGGCGCGGGCGACGCCTGTTCGTCTGCGCCGACGCCGAACGCCTGCCGTTCGCGGACAGCAACCTCGACATGATCGTGTCGAATCTGATGCTGCAATGGTGTAGCGATCTCGACGCCGCGCTCGCCGGCTTCCGCCGCGCGCTGCGCCCCGGCGGCCTGCTGATGTTCACGACCTTCGGTCCCGACACGCTGAAGGAACTGCGCGCGAGCTGGGCCGGCGTCGACGGCCACAACCACGTCAACGCCTTCGTCGACATGCACGACATCGGCGATGCGCTGATGCGACTCGGATTCAGCGAGCCGGTCATGGATCGCGAGGACATCACGCTGACCTACGCCGATGCCGGTGCGCTGATGCGCGACCTGAAACAACTCGGCGCGCACAATATCACCGGCGGCCGGCCGCGGGGCCTGACCGGACGCGGCCGGCTTGCGCAAGTCATCGACGCCTACGAGGCCTTTCGTCGCGACGGCCGCCTGCCGGCGACCTGGGAGGTGGTGTACGGCCATTGCTGGATGCCCGCGCGCGAAACCGTTAAGGTAAGGCCAGGCGCGGACGCAGTGCGGGTACCGCTGTCCGGGCTGACGCGCAGACACGGACCGGGATCATGAAAGCACGCGGCTTCTTCATCACCGGCACCGATACCGACGTCGGCAAGACCGTCGTCGCCGCCGGCCTGATGCGCGCGCTCCGGGCGCGCGGCTTGCGGGTGGCCGGCATGAAGCCGGTGTCCTGCGGCGGCATCATGTCCGCCGACGGCATCCTCAACGAGGACGTCATGACGCTGGCGCGCGAGGGCAGCGAACCGGCCCCGCCGCGCGCGCTGATGAACCGCTATGCCTTCACCGAGCCGGTGTCGCCGCATATCGCCGCGGCATTGCAGCACGACACCATCGACATCGGCGCGATCGTCGACGACCTCCATCGCCTGCAGGCGCAGGCCGACGTCGTCGTCCTCGAGGGCGCCGGCGGCTGGGAAGTGCCGATCAGCGACAGCGAGACCATGGCCGACATCGCGCGCGCCTGCGAACTGCCGGTGATCCTCATCGCCGGCATCCGCCTCGGCTGCCTCAACCATGCGCTGCTGACCAGCCGCGCGATCACCGACTCGGGCCTGCCCTTCGCCGGCTGGATCGCGAACCGCATCGATCCGCACGCGCGCCAGGCCGACGGCAATATCGATACGCTGAGGAAGCGCATACCGGCGCCGCTTGTCGGCATCGTCCCATACCTCGACGCGCCCGATCCCGACCGCATCGCGGCCTGCCTGGACCTCGACAGGTTATGGGGTCAGCGCTGACCCCCGAATAAAAAGCCCCGCCTCCCCGGTCGGGGAAGCAGGGCTTCGCGGGGGCGGCGATCAGGCTTCCAGGGAATCGCGGAGCTTGCGGAAGGCGCTCTTCTCGAGCTGGCGGATGCGCTCGGCGGAGACCTGGTACTTGTCGGCGAGATCCTGCAAGGTCGCCTTGTCGTCATTCAGCCAGCGCTGCTGGAGGATGTCGCGGCTGCGGTCGTCGAGACCGTCCATCGCCACGCGCAGGTTTTCCTCGTTGCGCGCATCCCAGTCGGCCTGCTCGACCTGCGTGGTCGGATCCATGCTCAGGTCCTGGAGATACGCGGCCGGCGCGAACGCGCGCTCGTCGTCTTCACGATCGGTCAGCGGATCGAACGACGCATCATAGCCGCTGATGCGCGATTCCATCTCGACGACGTCCTCGGGACGCACGCCGAGGTCCTTCGCGACCGCGTCGATCTCGTCACTGCCGAACCACGCCAGCGTCTTCTTCGCGCTGCGCAGGTTGAAAAACAGCTTGCGCTGCGCCTTCGTCGTCGCGACCTTGACGATGCGCCAGTTGCGCAGGATGAATTCGTGGATCTCGGCGCGGATCCAGTGCACCGCGTACGACACCAGGCGCACGTTCATGTCCGGGTCGAAGCGCTTCACCGCCTTCATCAGGCCGATGTTGCCTTCCTGGATCAGGTCGGACTGGGACAGGCCGTAACCGCTGTAGCCGCGCGCGATATGGGCGACGAAGCGCAGGTTCGACAGCACCAGTTGGCGCGCGGCGTCGAGGTCCTGCTCATCGCGGTAACGGATCGCGAGCGCCCGCTCCTCCTCGGCGCTGAGCACCGGGATCGCGCTGACGCTCTGTATATAGGCTTCCAGGCTGCCGCTGTGCAATACCAGATTCATTTCCGGCTGCTTGCTCATGGATCTCGGATCCCTCCCTGAAAGGGTTTGAATATCAATCAATTGGTGTTGATTTTAGCACTCATTGGATATGAGTGCCAATAGCGGGGAAAAGTTCCCGGCCCGCCCCGATGTATCCTGATGAATCCGACCCCGCCCCGACACGGCCGTTCAATGATTATTTTTCGTCTTCAGGAACAACAACTTGAGGAGTCGACCCGAGGGTCAGCTCGGTTCGATCTCGCGCAGGTGGCGGCTGACCGCGAGCCAGGCCCCGGCGAGGCCGAGCAGGACGCCGCCGGCGACCAGCAGGGCGCTGGCCTCGAGGCCGATGCGGTCGAGCGTGAACGGGCTGTTGTACAGCGCGGACAGGCGCGCGACCGGGCCGTCGAGCAACCACAAGGACAGGCTGACCAGCAGCCACGCGAATACCGCGCCGAACAGTCCGTAGAGCAGGCCGCTGTACAGGAACGGCCGGCGGATGAAGGCATCGGTCGCCCCGATCAGTTTCTGGACGACGATCTCCTCGCGGCGGTTCTGGATCGCGAGGCGGATCGTGTTGCCGATGATCAGCAGGACCGCCAGCGACAGCAGCACCGCGAGCACCAGTACACCGCGCTTGCCGATCTCGGTGATCGCGTGCAGGCGCTCGACCCATTCCATGTCGAGCTGGGCGAGATCGACGCCCGGCCGTTCGCGCAACGTCCGCAGCAGCGCCTCGACCTCGTGCGGCGCGCGATGCTCAGGGCCCGG
The DNA here is from genome assembly GCA_050486285.1 of Chromatiales bacterium. Classification (GTDB taxonomy): domain Bacteria; phylum Pseudomonadota; class Gammaproteobacteria; order SZUA-140; family SZUA-140; genus JAITWN01. The sequence continues at coordinate 96,799 of JBJHCZ010000008.1, read as the reverse complement.
CTGGACGATGATCAACGCCGGCAGCGGATTCTCGCGCAGCGCGTCGAGCACCTTGCCGAAGCCGGACAGGCGCTGGAACTCGTCGAGGGCCTCGGACGGCGTGACGTGGCTGGTCGCGGCGACCTGCGGCAGCGCGGCGATTTCGGTGGCGATGCGCCGTACCGCGCCGTCGTCGAGATCACGCTGCATGAAGAGCGAGATCTGCGCGGCGTCGTCCCAGCCTGCGCTCAGCGTCTGCACGTTCTGCAGCATCACGTGCAGACCGGTCGGCAGCGCCAGCGCGATGCCGAGCACCGCGATCGTCATCGCGCTCGAGAACGGCGTGCGCGCAATACGGCCGAGCGTGCTGAACAGCGCCTGCAGGTGGTGCTCGCCCCAGGCGCCGATGCGGCGGGAAACGCCGACCCGCCGCGTCCTGACCCGCGTCGTGGATCGCGACGACTCTTCGCGCTCATCCGCCGGCGCGGGATCGAACGCCTGCCGCGGATCTCCCTGCCCCACCGGCGGCGACGCCTGCGCCCGTCCGGCCGCGTCATCCGCCGGTCGCCGCCGCAGGCTCTCGGGGATGCCGAACTCGCTCATGCGTCGACCCTCACCGCGGCCGGCTGGTCGGACACGAGGCGGCCGTTCTCGAGCTTGATGATGCGGTGGCCCATTTGCGAGATCAGCCCGATGTCGTGGCTCGCGACCAGCACGGTGACGCCGACCTGGTTGAACTGCTCGAACAGGTGCATGATCTCGGCCGACAGTTCGGGGTCGAGGTTGCCGGTCGGCTCGTCGGCGAGCAGCAGCGGGGGCTTGTTGACGACCGCACGCGCGATGCCGACGCGCTGCTGCTCGCCGCCCGACAGCATCGCCGGATAACGCTTCTCCTTGTCGAGCAGGCCGACCTTGTCGAGCGCGGCGCGCACGCGGCGCTGGATCTCGCGATGTTCGTGCCCGGCGATGACCAGCGGCAGCGCGACGTTGTCGAACACGGTTCGATCGCCGAGCAGGTGATGGTTCTGGAAGATGATGCCGATCTCGCGGCGCAGGTACGGGATGCGCCCGCGGCGCACGCGGGCGAGGTCGCGGCCGTTGAAGGTGATGCGGCCGTAGCTGACACGCTCGATCAGCGCGATCAGCTTGAGCAGCGTACTCTTGCCGGCGCCCGAGTGGCCGGTCAGGAACGCCATCTCCTGCACGCCGAGGCGCAGGTTGAGCCCGTTCAGCGCGTCGCGGCCGCCGGGATAGCGCTTGCCGACATTATCGAGCTGGAGCATCGTCCGGTGACCGCGGTCTCAGCCGCCCCGCTGCTCGACCGGGTCGAACAGCGCGGCGACGAATTCCGTCGCGTCGAACGGACGCAGGTCTTCGATGCCTTCGCCGACGCCGACGAAGCGGATCGGGATGCCGAATTTCTTCGCGATCGCGAAGATGACGCCGCCCTTCGCGGTGCCGTCGAGCTTGGTCAGCGTGATGCCGGTGACGCCGATCGCGTCCCGGAACTGGCCGGCCTGGGCGACCGCGTTCTGGCCGGTGCCGGCATCGAGCACGAGCATGACCTCGTGCGGCGCGCTGTCATCGACCTTGGCGATGACGCGCCGGACCTTCTGCAACTCGGCCATCAGGTTCGACTGGGTGTGCAGCCGGCCGGCGGTGTCGATGATCAGGACGTCGATGCCGCGCGCCTTCGCAGCCTCCATCGCGTCGAACACGACCGAGGCGGGATCCGACGCGCGCTGCTGGGCGATGACGGCAATGTGGTTGCGTTCGCCCCAGACCTGGAGCTGTTCGACCGCGGCGGCGCGGAAGGTGTCGCCGGCGGCGAGCATGACCTTCTTGCCCTCGGCCTGGAAGCGGCGCGCGAGCTTGCCGATGGTCGTCGTCTTGCCGGCGCCGTTGATGCCGGCCATCAGGATCACGAATGGTTTTGCGGTGCCGACGTCGAGCGGCGCGGTGCACGGGGCGAGCAGCGCGGCGAGGTCTTCGCGCAGCGCGGCGAGCAGGGCGTCGCTGTCCTGGAGCTGTTTGCGGGAGATGCGGGCCTCGAGGTCGGCGATGATCTGCCTTGTCGCGTCGACGCCGACGTCGGCGCCGAGCAGGACGGCCTCGATGTCTTCGATCAGCGCGTCGTCGATCTTCTTGCGGCCGAGGACGAGACCGGCGACGCCTTCGACGAGGCCGCTGCGGGTGCGGCTGAGGCGTTCCTTCAGGCGGCCGAAGAATCCGGGCTTGCTGGAGTGGGTTTCGGCGGGTTCCATCGGGTTGTCAGGTCGTCGGGGGAGTCGTGTACAATGGACGCTCTTCGGCGCGGCGCTGCCGTGCATTGATCACGTATCCTACCAAAAGCTGCTGATCGATGGGTAACCAGGTGTGTCGATTGCTTGTTTCCGTGGTCAGGCGCGCGGGGGGGTCCGTGCTGCCGGCAGTACTGCTCATCGGCACATTCATGTCCGTTGCCGTAGCCGAACCTGCCTCCACGCGCGAATTCATACTCGATAACGGCCTCAAGCTGATCGTGAAGCCGGACCGGCGGGCGCCGGTGGTGGTGTCGCAGGTGTGGTACAAGGTCGGCAGCAGTTACGAGTACGACGGCGTCACCGGGGTGTCGCATGCGCTCGAGCACATGATGTTCAAGGGCACGAGGAAGCATGCGCCCGGGGAGTTCTCGCGCATCATCGCCGGGCAGGGCGGGCGCGAGAATGCGTTTACCGGGCGCGACTATACGGCGTATTTCCAGCAGCTCGAGCGAAGCCGGCTCGCGATCAGTTTCGAGCTGGAGGCGGACCGGATGCGGAATCTGCTGTTGCCGGAGGACGAGTTCCTGAAGGAGATCGAGGTCGTCAAGGAGGAGCGGCGGCTGCGCACCGAGGACAATCCGCAGGCGCTGGCGTTCGAGCAGTTGTCGGCGACGGCGTTCACGGCGTCGCCGTACCGGATCCCGGTGATCGGCTGGATGGATGATCTCGAGCACATGACGGTCGCCGACCTGCGCGAGTGGTACCGGAAGTGGTATGCGCCGAACAACGCGACGCTGGTCGTGGTCGGCGATGTCGAGCCGGACGCGGTGTACCGGCTCGCGCGCAAGCACTTCGGCCGCGTGAAGCGCGGCGAGGTGCCGGCGCTGAAGCCGCGCGTCGAGCCCGAACAGCGCGGCGAGCGGCGGGTCACGGTGCGGGCGCCGGCGCGGGTGCCGTCCCTGTTGATGGGCTACAAGACCCCGACGCTGATGACTGCCCCGGAGGACTGGGAGCCCTACGCGCTCGAGGTGCTGGCCGGGATCCTCGACGGCGGCGACAGCGCGCGGCTGTCGCGACACCTGGTGCGCGGGGATCGCGTCGCGTCGGGCGCGGGCGCGAGTTACAGTCTCGCGTCGCGGATGGAGGACCTGTTCGTGCTGAGCGGCACGCCGGCGCAGGGGCGTTCGATCGCGGAACTCGAGGCGGCGCTGCGCGCGCAGGTCGCGCGCCTGCAGGACGAGCCGGTCTCCGACGCCGAGCTCGCGCGCGTCAAGGCGCAGGTCGTTGCCGAGGACGTCTACCAGCGCGATTCACAGTTCTACCAGGCGATGATCATCGGCATCCTCGAGACCGTCGGCCTCGACTGGCGCATTGCCGACGAGTATGTCGCGCGCGTCGAGGCGATCACTGCGGAGCAGGTGCGCGAGGTCGCGCGTCGCTATCTGATCGATGACCGTCTGACCGTCGCGGTGCTCGAGCCGCTGCCGATCGATGCGCCGCCGGCGCCCCCGGCGGCCGCCGGCGGGCGCCACCTGCGTTGATCCGGTCATGAGGAGGCCTCCCGCCGACATGCGCCCGACCCGCCGCCCGCTATCCCCGCCGATGTCGCTGCCGGCCCTGCTACTGGCGCTGCTATGTGCCTGCGCGTTCACGATCGCCAAGGCCGCGCCGCTCGAGATCGAGCACTGGGAGACCGCGAACGGCGCGCGCGTGTATTTCGTCGCCGCGCCGGAGCTGCCGATGGTCGATGTCCAGGTCGTGTTCGACGCCGGCAGCGCGCGCGACGGCGACAGGCCCGGCGTCGCGCAACTGACCAACCGGCTGCTCGACAGCGGCGCCGGCGGGCTCGATGCCGACGCGATCGCCGAGGCCTTCGAGGACCTCGGCGCGCGCTTCGGCGCCGAGTCGCACCGCGACATGGCGCTGGTGACGCTGCGCAGCCTGAGCGCCCCCGCATATCTCGAACCCGCGCTCGACACGCTGGCGCGGATCCTGCGCGCGCCGACCTTCCCGGAAGATGCGCTCGAGCGCGAGCGCAACCGCCTGCTGACCGCGCTGCAGCGCGAGGAGCAGTCGCCCGGCGACCTTGCGTCGAACGCGTTCTGGCGCGCGGTCTACCGCGATCATCCCTATGCGTCGCATCCGCTCGGCACGCCGGAATCGCTCGCGGCGCTGACCCGCGATGAGCTGGCGGCCTATCACGGTGAATACTATGTCGCCCGCAACGCGGTCGTCGCGATCACCGGCGCGCTCGATCGCGCCGGCGCCGAGGCCGTCGCCGATCGGCTGACCGGCGGCCTGCCCGCGGGCGCGGCGGCGCCGGCGCTGCCGCCCGTGCCGGCGCCGGAACCGGCGTCCGCCGAGGCGCGGCGCATCCATATCGAGTTCCCGTCGAGCCAGACCCATGTCCTCGCCGGCCAGGCCGGCATGACGCGCGAGGATCCCGATTATTTCGCGCTCTACGTCGGCAACCACATCCTCGGCGGCAGCGGACTGGTCTCGCGCATCACCGACGAGGTGCGGGACAAGCGCGGCCTCGCCTACAGCGCCTACAGCTATTTCTCGCCGATGCGCGCGCCGGGTCCTTACCTGCTCGGCCTGCAGACCCAGAACGAACAGGCCGCGACCGCGATCGAGGTGCTGTTTGCGACGCTCGGCGATTTCATCGACGAGGGTCCGACCGCGAAGGAACTGACGGCGGCGACGCGCAACATCACCGGCGGCTTCCCGCTGCGCATCGCGAGCAATCGCGACATCGCCGGCAATCTCGCGGTAATCGGCTTCTACGGGCTGCCGCTCGATTATCTCGACACCTTCAACGCGCGGGTCGAGGCGGTCACGCGCGCGGACATCCGCGACGCCTTCCAGCGTCGCGTCGACCCGGCGCGCATGGTCACGGTGACGGTTGGCCGGTCCGCGCGCTAAGCCCGGGCAGGTTCGCATCATCGGCGGCGTCTGGCGCAGCCGCCGCATCGCGTTTGACAGCGAGACCGGCGTGCGGCCGACCCCGGATCGCGTGCGCGAGACGCTGTTCAACTGGTTGCGCGACGCGGTCCCCGGCGCGCGTTGCCTCGACCTCTTTGCCGGCAGCGGCGCGCTCGGCTTCGAGGCCCTGTCGCGCGGCGCGGCGCGCGCGGTGTTCGTCGATGAGGATATCCGCGTCGTCCAGCAGTTGCAGGCGAACCTCACCGCGCTCGGGGCCGGCAATGCCGCGGTGATCTGGTCCGAGGCCTTTGAATATCTCGCGGCCTGCGCGCAGGGACCGTTCGATATCGTGTTCCTCGACCCGCCGTTCCGCGACCACCTCCTCGGCGAATGCGCGGCGCGGCTCGAACGCCATGGCCTGCTCTCTCCCGGCGCCTGGATCTACACCGAGGCCGATCGCGCCGACCCGCCGCCCGAAATCCCCGACAACTGGCAGGTCTACCGCGAACAGGCCGCCGGACAGGTCGCGACCCGGCTGTACCGCCGCGAATCCGGCCGATGAAACGCGATATACTGGGCCGATGAGACTGACCGCGATCTATCCCGGCACCTTCGATCCGATCACCCACGGCCACAGCGACCTCGTCGACCGCGCCGCGCGGCTGTTCGACCGGGTCATTGTCGCGATCGCCGCGAACCCGTCCAAGCGCCCGACCTTCACGCTCGACGAGCGCATCGCTATGGCCCGGCTGGCGCTGGCCGATATAAAAAACGTCGAGATCCTCGGCTTCGACCGCCTGCTGGTCGACTTCGCGCGCGAACAGCACGCCGAGGTCATCGTGCGCGGGCTGCGCGCGGTGTCGGACTTCGAATACGAGTTCCAGCTGGCCGGCATGAACCGGCGGCTGGCGCCGGACATCGAGACCCTGTACCTGATGCCGGCGGAACAGTACGGCTACATATCCGCGAGCCTGGTCAAGGAGATCGCCGGACTCGGCGGCGACGTCTCCGGTTTCGTCCATCCCGGGGTCATGGCCGCGCTGAAGGATAAAATGCGTTGAGGTTGCACCATGTCACTGATCATCACCGATGAATGCATCAACTGCGATGTCTGCGAACCCGAATGCCCGAACGGCGCCATTTCGCAGGGACCGGAGATCTATGTGATCGACCCGGCCCTGTGCACCGAGTGCGTCGGCCACTTCGACAAGCCGCAATGCGTCGTGGTCTGTCCGGTCGACTGCATTCCGAAGGACCCGAACCACGTCGAGTCCGAGGAAGAACTGCACCGGAAGTACCTTCAGCTCACCGGCCAGGATGGCTGAGCGCCTGATCGTCCGCGCGGCGTTCTGCGCCGCCCTGCTCGTCCTCTGGATCGCCCCCGCGCCGGCCGATGACGCCGCCGCCCCGACTCGCCCGCCGGCCGCGGCGATCGCGAGCGCGCATCCGCTCGCGACCGATGCCGGTCTGGAGATCCTCGACAAGGGCGGCAACGCCTTCGACGCCGCGGTCGCGGTGACCGCGGCGCTCGCGGTCGTCGAGCCGGCCGGTTCCGGACTCGGCGGCGGCGGCTTCTGGCTGCTGCATCGCGCCTCGGACGGGTTTGAAGTCATGATCGACGGCCGCGAGCGCGCGCCGCTCGCGGCGCGACGCGACATGTATCTCGACGCGGACGGCGAGCCGGTGCGCGAGCGCTCGCTGAACGGTCCGCTCGCGGCCGCGATCCCGGGCACGCCCGCCGGCATCGTCCATCTCGCGCAGCGCTACGGTACGCTGCCGCTGGCCGACTCGCTGGCCCCGGCGATCCGCCTCGCGCGCGACGGCTTCGCGGTCGACGCCCATTACCGCACCCTGATGCGCTTCCGCGTCGACGCGATGCGGGCGTCGCCGGCCGCCGCGGCGATCTTCCTCGACGGCGACGAGATCCCGGAGGAAGGCTTCGTCGTGCGCCAGCCGGACCTCGCGCGCGTGCTCGAACTGATCGCGCGCTTCGGCCATGTCGGTTTCTATGCCGGCGATATCGCGCAACGCCTGATCGAGGGCGTCACCGCAGCCGGCGGGATCTGGTCGAACCGCGACCTCGTCGACTATCGCATCGTCGAACGCCCGGTCGTGCGCGGCGAGTACCGCGGCATCCGCATCAGCGCCGCATCGCCGCCGTCGTCGGGCGGCATCGCGCTGGTGACGATGCTGAACATCCTGTCCGGCTATGATCTCGATGCGCTCGAACCGGCCGCGCGCCGCCACCTCGTCATCGAGGCGATGCGGCGCGCCTATCGCGACCGCGCCGACTATCTCGGCGATCCCGATTTCGTGACGATCCCGCCGATGCTGATCGATCCCGTCTACGCGGCGGGCCTGCGCAACACGATCCGCGCCGATCGCGCGACGCCGAGCGCATTGCTGCCCGGCGCGCCGGACGAAGCGCCGAAGGGCAGCGACACCACGCACTTCTCGATCCTCGATAGCGCAGGCAATCGCGTCGCCGCGACGCTGTCGATCAACTGGCCGTTCGGCGCGGCCTTCGTGCCGCCCGGCACCGGCGTACTGCTGAACAACGAGATGGACGACTTCGCGGTCAAGCCTGCGGCGCCGAATGTCTACGGCCTGATCGGCACCGAGGCCGGCGCCAATGCGATCGCGCCCGGCAAGCGGCCGCTGTCGAGCATGACGCCGGTGTTCCTCGACGACGGCGAGCGCCTCGCGATCCTCGGCACGCCGGGCGGCAGCCGCATCATCACGATGGTGCTGCTCGCGACGCTGGAATACGCCGCCGGCCGCCCGATCGCGGACTGGGTCGGGCGCGGCCGCTATCACCACCAGTTCCTGCCCGACGCCGTCAGCTTCGAGCCGGACGCCTTCAACGATGCGGAGATCGCCGCGCTCGAGGCCTATGGCCACGAGCTGCGCGCGATGAATCGCCGCTACGGCAACATGCAGGCGATCCTGTGGGATCGCGCCTCGAAGTCCGTCGAGGCCGCCTCCGATCCCCGCGGCGGCGGGAAGGCGGTCGTCAAGTCAACGGGGTCAACGGGGTCAACGGGGTCAACGGGGTCAGAGTAAAAAGGGGACGCTACCCGTTTTAGATCCGGGAAAAGGGTAGTGTCCCCTTTTTACTCTGACCCCAAGCGCTCGACCCCAAGCGCACTCGACCCCAAGCGCACTCTGACCCCAAGCGCAGATCGTAGTCGATGATCAACGGCGCATGGTCGGAGAAGCGCTGGTCCTTGTAGATCTCGGCGCGCCGCACCTTGTCCCTCAGCCCCGGCGTGATGACCTGGTAGTCGATGCGCCAGCCGACGTTCTTCGCCCAGGCTTGGCCGCGGTTCGACCACCACGTGTACTGCTCGTCGCGCGGATCGACGACGCGAAAGGCATCGACGAAGCCGAGCGGCCCGAACAACCGGTCCATCCACGCGCGCTCCTCGGGCAGGAAGCCGGAGTTCTTCTGGTTGCCGCGCCAGTTTTTGATATCCAGCTTCGTATGGGCGATGTTCCAGTCGCCGCAGATGATGTATTCGCGTCGCTTGCGCCGCAGCGACTTCAGCAGCGGCGCCATGCGCGCCATCAGGTCGAACTTGACTGCCTGGCGCGCCTCCCCGCTCGAGCCCGACGGCAGATAGAGCGACGCGATGCTGAGCTTGCCGAAGTCCGCCAGCAGCCAGCGACCCTCGCAATCGACATCGGGCCAGCCGAACCCGGCCTGGATCCGGTCAGGTTCACGGCGGCTGTAGATCGCGACCCCGGAATAGCCCTTCTTCTCGGCGTCGTGGTAATACGCGAACCAGCCGTCGGGACGAAAGACCCCGTCCTCGAGCTGGTGTTCCTGGGCCTTGGTCTCCTGCACGCAGACGACATCGGCGCGCTGGCGCCCGAGCCAGTCGAAAAAGCCCTTGCGGGCCGCGGAACGGATGCCGTTGGCATTGAAGCTGATGATTCTCATCGTCGTGGCGCAACATTTCAGACAAAACGACCCGATTTTGTCATTTTTCACTTGACAAGCACAAATTTAATACCAAACTACTACCATCTCGCGCTCCCGTCGGGGGAGGGATGAAGACGGTCTTCAGCAGCCGTGAAGCATCCGCGATCACCGGGCTCAGCCACAGGCAGCTCGCCTACTGGCGCCAGAGCGGGATCCTGTCGCCCTCGCAGCTGACTCCCGGCGGCCACGCCCGCTACAGTTTCCACGATCTCGTCGCCCTCAAGACCGCGAAGCGCCTGCTGGACAGCGGCGTCTCGGTGCAGAAGATGCGCAAGAGCATCGCCTCGCTGCTCGAATTCCTGCCGCAATGTCGCCATCCGCTCACCGACCTTTCGCTGCTCGCGACCGGGGACATGGTGCTCGCGTTTCATCACGGCGCCGCGTTCGAGACCGTCAGCGGCCAGGCCTGGATCCTGCCGGTCGCCGAGATGCTGCGCGACATCGAACGGCTGCGCGATTCACCCGACCCGGATACCCCGCATCAACAGGAACTCTTTCCGCCGGCGCCCGAGCGGCGCAGGGCCGGCGCCCATAGCCAGCAAGGAGGGACTCCCCGATGACGACGATAGCCATCGCAAATCAGAAAGGCGGTTGCGGCAAGACCACGACCGCGATCAATCTCGCGGCCTGCCTCGGCCGCCAGGGCATGTCGGTGTTGCTGATCGACATCGACCCGCAGGGCCATGCCTCGCTCGGGCTCGGACGCGGGCGCGAGGAGGCGCCCGGTCTTTACGAAGTCCTCGTCCAGGAAGCGGCGCTGCCGGACACGATATTGTTCGACGTGCTGCCCGGCGTCGACCTGATCCCGGCGACGATTTCCCTGGCGGCGATCGAACACCTGCTCGCGGACCTGCCGAAACGCGAACGCCAGCTCGCGCTGCATCTCGAGGTCATCGCGCCGGCCTATGACTTCATCCTCATCGACTGTCCGCCGACGCTCGGCCTGCTGTTCTTCAACGCGCTGCGCGCGGCCGACCTCGTGCTGGTGCCGGTCGAGATCAGCATATTCTCGCTCGACGGCGTCGAGCGGCTGTCCGAGACCATCGAACTGCTCGCCGAGAAATACGCGACGGACCTGCCGGTCAGGCTGTTGCCGACGCTGGTCGACCATCGCAACCGCTTCACGCGCGACACCCTCGACACCCTGCGCGAGCGCTATCCGGCCGAGACCCTGCCGCTTTGCATCCATCAGACCGTGCGCCTGAAGGAGGCCGCCGCGCGCGGCAAACCGGTCATCGACCATGCGCCGGACTGCCCCGCGAGCCACGACTATGCCGCGCTCGCGCAAACGATGCTCGCGCATGCGAACAAGTTGCCGCGTCCCGAAGAACAGCGCGGCGCCAGCATCCGTCGCTGGCTCGGCGATACGGAAGCACCCTTGCCGGCGCCCCCGCCCGCCGACGCCGATCTGCAGAAGGTGGTGCTGCGCTATCACGGCATCGGCGACCATGAACTGCGGATCGCCGGCGACTTCAATGACTGGATACCGGATGCCGGCGTCGAGACCAGCCGTCACGCCGATATCGTCACCAAGACGCTGCGACTCGCGCCGGGCACCTACCAGTACCGGCTGGTCGTCGACGGCCGCTGGCATGAGGACAAGGACAACCCGAAGACCACGGTCAATGCCTTCGGCGAGACCAACTCGGTGCTGATCGTCGAACGCCGTCGCGTCGCCGCGCCGGCCTGACGTGGGGGCCATGCCGGAACCGGATTCCTTCCACGGCGCGCGGGACCGTCTGTCCCGCATCGGCGCGTTGTTCCTGAGCGATGACTGCCGTCGCGCGGTCATCGCACTGCATGCGGTACCCGGTCCGCAGACCCTGCGCGCAATCGAACTCGCCTCGGCGCTCGCCTCGCACGGATACCCCGCCACCCTCTCCGGGGCAGGCCATGGGCCGCCGCTGCAGATCAGACTGTTGCCTTGCGCCGACAGTTTCATCGTCACCGGCAAGCCGAAGGAACTTCGCGCCGGCATACACCGTCACAATATGGAGACAACGACGCAAGGTATTGCCGAATTTGTGATTATCGAGTCGACAAGGACGGCGCACGCGGACACAATACCGTTCGTATTGCTTGCGGTGCCTGCCGATGCGAACGGCATGCGCCGCGCATGGATCGAATTGAAGACGATCGCGAGCGGGGCAAGGCCGGCCATCATCGGGGCGACGATCACGGGTGTCGCGGACATCGATGAAGCCGAAGACTGCCATGCGCGCTTCGCCGCCGCCGCCGAGCGCTTTCTCGGCATTGAAGTCGTCAGTTACGCCTGCCTGCTGCGCGACGGGCAGAATCGCGAAGAGGAATTGCGCAACATCGCTGCGCTGCTGGTTGCGGATCTCGCCACCGGCCCCGGTGCGGTGAAACATGAACATATAGATTGAGGAACCACGATGAGCATCCATCTGAGAACCGTTGCGCTGACTTCCGACGAGATCCTGCGCGAGCTGGTCACCGATTCGCTGACCAGCATCTTCGGCGAGGGACATGAAGTCATCAGCGACAAGCTCCCGTTCGACGGCCACCATATCCTCGCGCTGAACAGCGAGCACCGACCGGTGCTGCTCGTCTGGGACAACCGCGACGGCGGTCGCGCGCTGCTCGCCGGCCTTGCCGCGATCGAAGGGCTGAGCGACAACCGCGCGATGCTCTACCGGCTCTATCCGGCGCTGTTCCGCGGCAACCGCGACAGCAGCGCGATCTTCCGCGTCGAGGACATGCAGCTGATCGTACTCGCGCCGAAGGCGCCGCCGGGCGGCAGCTACCTGCGCCAGGCCTTTGCGAACCTGTCGATCCATACCTTCCGCATCCTCGAAGTCGACGGCAAGATCGGGCTGCTGATCGAGACCCCGCGCGATGACGCCGGCGGCGCGCAGCCCCACGCTCGCGCCCCGGTAAAGGCCGCCTTTCGCACCGGCCACATCGGCCTGAGCCCCGAAGAGGACGGTTACTTCCGCAATCAGTAGGCCCGCGTTTCCCCGGCCGCCCTGTCCCGCTACAATCAGCGGTCGGGGCCAACCACAGGGGGATATCATGCAGGACTACCAGCGCGGCTTCATCGATTTCGCGATCGCGCACAACGCGCTGCTGTTCGGCGAGTTCAAGCTCAAGTCCGGACGCATGAGTCCCTATTTCTTCAACAGCGGCAAGTTCGACAACGGCGCTGCGATCGCCGGACTCGGCCGTTACTACGCCGAGGCGATCGTCAATTCCGGCATTGCCTTCGACATGCTCTACGGCCCGGCGTACAAGGGCATCCCGCTCGCGGTCGCCACCGCGATCGCGCTGAACGATCATCACGGCCGCGACGTGCCGTTCGCATTCAATCGCAAGGAGGCCAAGCAACATGGCGAGGGCGGCATCATCGTCGGCCATGCGCTCGGCGGCCGGGTGCTGATCGTCGACGACGTGATCTCGGCCGGCACCTCGGTGCGCGAGTCGGTCGCGATCATCCATAATGCCGGCGCCAAGGCCGCCGGCGTCGCGATCTCGCTCGATCGCCAGGAACGCGGCACGGACGGCCGCTTCGCGATCGAGGAGGTCGAGATGACCTACGGGGTCAAGGTCACGAGTATCGCCAGCCTGGCCGTGCTTGTCGAATACCTCGAGGGCGCGCCGGGCATGACAACAGCGCTCGAGCGGATCCGCGCGTATCAGAAGCAGTACGGCCGCGCGAGCGACGCCTGAGCATGGCGTCGCTGGAGCAGGAATTTCCCGCGCGCGACGACCTGAGCTTTCTCAATCACGCCGGCCTCGCGCCGTGGCCGCGGCGCGCCGCAGATGCCGTCGCCGCGTTCGCGCGCGAGAACTTCGAACTCGGGCCGGCGCATTACGAACGCTGGACCGCGACCGAAACCGCGTTGCGCGAACAGGGGCGGAGGCTGTTGAATGCCGCCTCGGCCGATGACATCGCCCTGCTCAAGAACACCTCCGAGGGCCTGTCGATGGTTGCTTACGGGATGCCGTGGGCGGACGGCGACAATATCGTCACGACCGGCGAAGAGTTCCCGTCGAACCGCATCGTCTGGGAGTCGCTTCGCTATCAGGGCGTCACGCTGCGCGAGGCGGACATCCGCTCGGCGCCCGACCCCGAGGCCGCGCTGTTCGCGCTATGTGATGCGCGTACGCGGCTCGTTACCGTCAGTTCGGTGCAGTACGCGAGCGGCCTGCGCATGGACCTCGCGCGTATCGGCGCATTCTGCCGCGAGCGCGGCATTGCCTTCTGCGTCGATGCGATCCAGAGCCTCGGCGCGTTGCAGATCGATGCGCAGGCAATAAAGGCCGATGTCATCGTTGCCGACGGTCACAAGTGGATGCTTGGACCCGAGGGCATCGCGCTTTTTTATACGCGGCCGCAGTTTCGCGAGCGCCTGCGCCTGACGCAGTACGGCTGGCACATGGTCGAAGCAATGGGCGATTACGAACGCCGCGACTGGCGGCCGGCCAGAAGCGCGCGCCGCTTCGAGTGCGGCAGCCCGAATATGCTCGGCATCCACGGGCTGCATGCGAGCCTGGAATTACTGCTTGAGGTCGGACTCGCAGAGGTCGAGCGACGGGTACGCGACAATGCGCGCTTTCTGATCGCGCTGATCGACGAGGCCGACGGACTCGAACTGCTGTCCTCGCGCGATCCGGCGCGGCAGTCGGGCATCGTCGTATTCAGACGGCACGGGATCGATGCGACCGCGTTGTTCCAGGCATTGCGCGCGGCCGGCGTGCAGTGCGCGCCGCGCGGCGGCGGGGTGCGGTTCTCACCGCATTTTTATACGCGGCGGGAGGAGATCGGGCGGGCGGTGAGGCTGGCGCTCGCATGATGAGTCAATGGATCACTTCCCGAACAGATCACCGAGTTGATTCCGTCTGATGAGCGGGAAGGAGCCGGACAATCCCTTTGCGAGCCTGATCGGGCTGATGCTGCTGGTGTTCGTGCTGCTGGTCGGGCTGATCGTGGTCAGCGGGTTCATCGCGCTGGTGGGGGCAATCTTCGGAAGGTGATCCAAACGGATCGGGTGCGGGTGAAATCTCCGGCATCGCTGCCGATCAATGCCCGGGCCTTGCAGACGGTCAGCGCTCGAGTTCCGCATCGGAGCGTGAAAGCTCCTCGAGGATTTCGCTCGCGAAGCGGCCGTTGCGGCCTTCCGGATCGGCGGCGACCGTCAGATCCAGATAACGCCGGTACGCCTCATCGTCGCGCTCCCCCTGCGCCACCAGCGCCGCGGCCAGATAGGTTGCCGCCTGAAAGCCGGGCGCCATCGCGTCGAAGGTCGGATGGGCGAGGATCTCATCCAGCAACTGCCGGCCCTGGTCATGGCGGTTGAAGAACGACGGGACATGAATAAAGGAATTCGCCGCGACCAGCAGCGTGTCGAGGTAGCGCGGGGATGCACGATCCGCGCCCTTCGACAGCAGGTCGAGCGCGCGGTCGATATCGCGCAGGCCATCGTCGGTCAGGCGGCGCTTGTCGAGGTTGTTCGACGCGTCCCTGCCCTGCAGCGTCGTGCTCGCGCCGAGATAGGCCAGATACACCGGCTCACGCGGATGCGCGCGGCTCAGCGAGCGAAAGCGCTGGGTCGCGTCGCGCACCGCGCGACGGTCACCGTCGACGGCGAGGAGGAAGACCTCGCGGGCTTCGGTGAGTTCGGGGTCGGGGTCGCTGGCGAGTGCGGGGAGGGCCTGGACCAGAGGCAGCAGAAGCAGTAACCAGATGAATCGACTCGGTCGCATGACGCACCTCCCGGGGTTTCTGCCTGTTATCGACGACTGTATTAATTCTATCGCAGTTACAGTGATTATGCGGGTCGGACCACGGCAACCTCTTGTATCCGTTGCAATCCAGTCTAAAAAATGACCCTATAATTACCCTCCCCGCCCATTTTCAGGGTCGAAATCGCCTATCCAGTGAGGCGACACACGGTTCATGGCTTCATTTTGCCCCCGAAATCACGCTCCGAGGCCTGTTTTCTAGCCGATTTTCAGCGTGAAACACCATTATAACAATGACTTGCCATGGTCCGACCCTAGCCTGCGATCAGTTTCAGGCCGACGAGGACGGTGACGATTTCAAAGACGCGCTTGATGACGCGGTTGCCCTTGATGACGGCGAGGTGGGCGCCGAGGTAGCCGCCGATCAGGGAGCCGAGCAGCAGCGCGGGCAGCCAGTCCCACTGGATCGTGCCCTGCACGCCGAGGGTCAACGCGCCGGCGCCGTTCCAGAACACGCCGACCAGCACCAGCGTATACGCAACCGCGTGCTTGTACTCGAGGCCGAACCAGCGCACCAGCCACAGTGTGACGAACAGGCCGCTGCCCGAGGTCAGCGAGCCGTTGACGATGCCGATGAAGCCCAGCACGAGGCCGCCGATGAGATGGCGCCGGAAGTCGCGGGCGACTTCCCGGCGGACGAGGCCGAGATCGGGCCGCAGCCACGAATAGACGCCAAGGCCGATGGTCAGCATGCCGAGCGTGACCTCGGCAATGCGCTCGGGCACATGCAGGATCACGCTCGCGCCGATGACGACGCCGGGCAGGCCGCAGGCGAGGATGAACAGCGAGAAGCGCCAGGTCAGGCCGCCGCCGCGCAGATAGCGCAGCGTCGCGCCGACGCCGAGCGCGACGCTCGCAACCTTGTGGGTTGCGAGCGCGATCGCGAACGGGAGGCCGAGGAAGATCAGCGCCGGCAGTTGCAGCAGCCCCGCGCCGCCGCCGGCGAGCGCGGACAGCATGTTCGCGACCAGCGCGACGACGAACAGGACGAGATGATTGAGCCAGTCGATGGCGCGTCACCGGGCCAGGGTCTTGATCGGGAAGCGGGCCGAGGCTCGAACGCGCGTCCGAGCGGCAAAACGCGCGGTGAGATGTTCGCTCGAAGGCTCGCCCGTCAACGCCGGATCAGCGAACCGACGCCTTCATCGGTGAACACCTCGAGCAGCACCGCGTGCTCTACGCGGCCGTCGATGATGTGCGAGCTGCGTACGCCGCCCTGCACCGCGTCGAGCGCGCAGCGTACCTTCGGCAGCATGCCGCCGTGGATCGTGCCGTCCTTGATCAGCCGGTCGACGTCGGCGACGGTGAGGCCGGTGATGACCTCGCCCTGTTTGTCGAGCACGCCGGCAGTGTTGGTCAGCAGGATCAGCTTCTCGGCCTTGAGCACCTCGGCGACCTTGCCGGCGACGAGGTCGGCATTGATGTTGTAGGACTGGCCGTCATCGCCGACGCCGATCGGCGCGATGACCGGGATGAAATCGCCGCCGACCAGCATGTTGATGATGGCGGCGTTGACGCTAGCGACCTCGCCGACATGGCCGATGTCGATGATCTCGTCGACCTCGGTCTCCGGCGACTTGCGGGTGACGTTGAGCTTGCGCGCCTTGATCAGCGGGCCGTCCTTGCCGCTCAAGCCGACGGCCTGGCCGCCGTGCTTGTTGATCAGCGTGACGATCTCCTTGTTGACGAGGCCGCCGAGCACCATCTCGACGACGTCCATGGTCTCACTGTCGGTGACGCGGATGCCGTCGATGAACTCGCTCCGCTTGCCGATGCGCTCGAGCACCTTGCCGATCTGCGGCCCGCCGCCGTGGACGACGACCGGGTTCATGCCGACCAGCTTCATCAGCACGACATCACGCGCGAAGCCGCTCTTCAGCGCCTCGTCGATCATCGCATTGCCGCCGTACTTGATGACGATGGTCTTGCCGGCGAAGCGGCGGATGTAGGGCAGCGCCTCGGTGAGGACGCGGGCGATGTTCATCGCGGTGTTCTTGTTCAGGGTCATGAGGTCGATCCTATGGGGTCAGACTCAATTGCCGGCCGGGCGCTGCAGGAGTCTAACTGAAGGTGGCGGCAATTGAATCTGACCCCAAGCTGCAACGGCAATTGAATCCGACCCCATACCCGACCCCGTCAGTATACCCGCCGCCCTCAGAACGGCAACGATAGCCCCGGCTCGATCGCGCGCAGGGCCTGCCGGAAGGTGGCCTTGATGCGCTCGAGCGCGTCGGCGTCGTCGGCCTCGAAACGCAGGATCAGTGACGGGGTCGTGTTCGACGCGCGCACCAGGCCCCAGCCGTCGGCGAACTCGGCGCGCAGGCCGTCGATGGTGATGACGCGCGCGCCGTCGATGCGCGGATTGGCGAGGAAGCGGTCCATGAAGGCGTGGTTCTCGCCCTCGCGCGCGAAATCGACGCGCAGCTCGGGAGTCGAGACCGCGTCCGGCAGCGCGGTGAACACCGCGGCCGGCGGGCGCGGGTCGCGGGCGAGGATCGCGATGAGCCGGGCGGCGGCATAGAGGGCGTCGTCGAAGCCGTACCAGCGGTCGCGGAAGAAGATATGCCCGCTCATCTCGCCGGCGAGCGGCGCGTCGAGTTCCTTCAGTTTCGCCTTGATCAGCGAATGGCCGGTGCGCGCCATCACCGGCTCGCCACCGTGTTCACGGATCACGCGCGCGAGGTGGCGCGAGCATTTGACATCAAAAATGATCGGCGCGCCGGGATGCTCCGCGAGCACGTCGGCGGCATACAGCATCATCTGGCGATCGGGCCAGATGATGCGGCCGTCGGGGTCGATGACGCCGATGCGGTCGCCGTCGCCGTCGAACGCGAGTCCGACGTCGGCCTGTTGCCGCCTGACCTCCGCGATCAGGTCTTTGAGGTTCTCGGGCTGGCTCGGGTCCGGGTGATGGTGCGGGAACGTGCCGTCGACCTCGCAATAGAGTTCGGTGACCTCGCAGCCGAGCATCCGCAGCAGACGCGGCGCGACATCGCCGGCGACGCCGCTGCCGCAGTCGACGACGACCTTCAGCGCGCGCGCCGGTTCGACGTCGACGGCGACGCGCGCGAGATAGTCGTCGATGACGCCGACCTCACTGCGCGCGCCGGGCCTCGCTGCCTGATGCAGCTCGCCGCGCTCGATGCGCTCGCGCAGGCGCTGGATGCGCGCGCCGGAGAGCGTCACGCCGCCGAGCATGATCTTGAAGCCGTTGTAGTCAGGCGGGTTGTGGCTGCCGGTGACCATGACGCCGGAACCGCCGCCGAGTTCATGCGCGGCGTAATAGAGCAGCGGCGTCGGGATGCGGCCGGCGTCGATGACGTCGATCCCGGCGGCGCGGATACCGGCGCCGAGCGATTCGACGAATTCCGGGCCGGACAGGCGACCGTCGCGGCCGAGCACGATCGCTTTGAGGCCGTGCTCATGCGCATCGGTGCCGATCGCGTGGCCGATCGCGCGAACGCTGTTAGCGGTCAGCGTGCGGCCGACGATGCCGCGGATATCGTAGGCCTTGAAGATGTCGGGGGAGATCACCTCAATGCCGCCCCGAGTGCCCGAAGCCGCCGGCACCGCGCTCGCTCGCGCTGAACTCGTCGACGACATCGAAGCCGACCTGCGCAACCGGCACGAACATCATCTGCGCGATGCGCTCGCCGACCGCAATCGTGAACGGCTCCTTGCCGCGGTTCCAGCACGACACGAAGACCTGGCCCTGGTAGTCGGAGTCGATCAGGCCGACGAGGTTGCCGAGTACGATGCCGTGCTTGTGGCCGAGGCCGGAGCGCGGCAGCAACACCGCGGCGAGCGCGGGGTCACCGATGTGGATCGCGAGCCCGGTCGGAATCAGCTGCGTCTCGCCGGGCCTGATCTCGAGCGGCGCATCGAGGCACGCGCGCAAGTCGAGCCCGGCCGAACCGGCGGTCGCGTAGTCCGGCAGCGGGATCGCGTCGCCGAGCCGGGGGTCGATGATCTTCAGCTGTACCCGCTGCATCGGGGGGTCTCCTGAATCATGGGCTATCATTCCCCCCTTCTTCAGAAGCGGGGTCGGGGGATGCGGCTGCTGAAGCTTCGCTCGCATCCCCCCTGCCCCCTTCGCCAGCGAAGGGGGGATTACTGCCTGCTCGCCGAATATCGGTCCGCGATCAGATCGATCAGCCGCCGCGCGAGGCGGTCCTTCGACATGCGCGGGATCGGTTCGCTGCCGCCGGTCCAGTACACCGTGACCTCGTTGTCGTCGCTGTCGAAGCCGGTGCCGGGGCGACCGACAAGATTGCCGACGATCAGGTCGATGCCCTTGTCGCGCAGCTTCGCGCGCGCGTGGTCATCGAGCGCCTCGGTCTCGGCGGCGAAGCCGACCGTGAACGGCGCGTCCGCACGCGCGGCCACCGCGGCGAGGATGTCCGGCGTGCGTTCGAGCGCGAGGGTCATCGTGTCCGCGCGCTTCTTGATCTTTGCGTCCGCGATCTGCGCGGGCCGGTAGTCGGCGACCGCGGCGGCGGCGATGAAGAGGTCGGCGCCCGCGCATGCAGACATCACCGCGTCATGCATCTGCCGCGCGTCCTCGACTGCGACGCGCTCGATACCGGCATGCAACGGCAGATCGACCGGCCCGCTGACCAGCGTGACGCGCGCGCCGGCCTCGGCGGCGGCGTTCGCGAGCGCGTAACCCATCTTGCCGGAGCTGCGGTTCGTGACATAGCGCACCGGGTCGATCGCCTCGCGGGTCGGGCCGGCGGTGATCACCAGGCTGCGGCCTTCGAGCCGGCCGTTCTCGAACAGCGCGCCGGCGAGCGCGCAGATCTCGTCGGGCTCGAGCATGCGGCCGGGGCCGGTCTCGCCGCAGGCCTGATCGCCGACGCCGGGACCGAACACCTGCACGCCGCGCTGCTTCAATAATGCGAGATTCGCCTGCGTCGCCGGGTGCGCCCACATCTGGTGGTTCATCGCCGGCGCGACCGCGAGCGGGGCATCGCTGGCGAGACACAGCGTGGTCAGCAGGTCGTCGGCGATGCCGTGGGCGAGTTTTGCGAGGCAATTCGCCGAGGCCGGTGCGATCAATACGAGGTCGGCCCATCTGGCGAGGTCGATATGTCCGAACGCGGCCTCGGCGTCCGGATCGAGATGACGGGTATGGACCGGCCGACCCGACAGCGCCTGCAGCGTCAGCGGGGTGATGAATTCGGCGCCGGCGCGCGTCAGGACGACCTCAACGGCCGCGCCGGCGTCGCGCAGGCGGCGGACGAGCTCCGCGGACTTGTACGCGGCGATGCTGCCGGTCACGCCGAGCAGGATGTTGCGGTTTGCGAGACTCATCGGGGCTCGATTATGCTGGATCGCGGGTCATGGTCAGGGACGTCGCGGGAAGGATCCCGGACTCCATAAGATAACATACGCGGCCGGAGCACGCGGCGACTCGGCATCATATATAGCGTGCCTGTGACCCCTCACCAACGACAGGGAGTGTCGACATGGCCATATCCGACTGGCCCGCGGACGAGCGCCCGCGGGAAAAACTGCTGGCGCGCGGCCCCGCGAGCCTGTCCGATGCCGAGCTGCTCGCGATCTTCCTGCGCACCGGCCTGCCCGGCCTGACCGCGGTCGATCTCGCGCGCCGGCTGCTCGCCGATCACGGCAGCCTGCGCCGCCTGCTCGATGCCGACGCCCGCCGCTTCTGCGACAGCCCGGGACTCGGGCTCGCGAAGTACGCGCAGCTCCAGGCCGTGCTCGAGATGGTCAGGCGCTACCTGCGCGAGACGCTGCAACGCGGCGACGCGCTGCGCAACCCGGCCGACACCCGCAATTATCTGACCGCGCAGTTGCGCGACCGCGCCTACGAGGTCTTCGCGTGCCTGTTTCTCGATACGCGCCACCGCGTCATCGCCTTCGACGAGGTCTTCCGCGGCACCATCGACGGCGCCAGCGTCCACCCGCGCGAGATCGTCAAGCTCGCGCTCGCGCACAATGCCGCGGCGCTGATCTTCGCCCACAACCATCCGTCCGGCATCGCCGAGCCGAGCCAGGCCGACCTGCGCCTGACCCGCCGCCTGCGCGAGGCCCTGCAGCTCGTCGACATCCGCGTCCTCGACCACCTCATCGTCGGCGACGGCGCCGTGCTCTCCTTCGCCGAGCAGGGCCTGCTGTAATAACGGGGTCAGAGTAGACTTCGTCTACTCTGACCCCGAGCACCGGGCACCCTTATGATATCAATGGGTTGGCTGAGGGGGGCTTGCCGGGGCGGGGACGATCTGATATAAAGTCACGTTCGGATTTTCCACTGGTTTGGAGTACTTGCGATGTCCAGAGTATGTCAGGTGACCGGCAAGGGGCCGATGGTCGGCAACAACGTGTCACATGCGAACAACAAGACGAAGCGCCGCTTCCTGCCGAACCTGCAGACGCACCGCTTCTGGGTCGCCAGCGAGAACCGCTGGGTCAAGCTGCGCGTCAGCTCGCACGGCCTGCGCATCATCGACAAGCGCGGCATCGACAGCGTGCTGTCCGACGTGCGCGGCCGCGGCGTCAAGGTCTAAGGAGCCCCGATCATGCGCGACAAGATCAAGCTGGTCTCTTCCGCCGGGACGGGACACTTCTACACCACCAACAAGAACAAGCGGACGATGCCGGACAAGTTCGAGATCAAGAAGTACGACCCGGTCGTGCGCAAGCACGTGATGTACAAGGAAGCCAAGATCAAGTAAACAAAAAACCCGCCGCGGCGGGTTTTTTGTTGCCTGCCCTCCCGCCTTCAGGTCCGGTATTCGGCGTTGATCTTCACGTAGTCGTAGGACAAGTCGGTCGTCCACACGCGCGCCGCGGCCTCGCCGCGTCCGAGCGCGATCCGGATCGTGATCTCCGCCTGCCGCATCACCGTCTGTCCCCGCTCCTCGGTATAGTCGGCGGCGCGCGCGCCGTCGCGCACGATGCAGACATCGTCGAGCCGGATCGATACCTTGCCGACGTCGAGCCCCTCAAGCCCGGCGCGGCCGACCGCGGCGAGGATGCGTCCCCAGTTCGGATCGCCGGCGAAGAACGCGGTCTTGACCAGCGGCGACAGCGCGACCGCGTAGGCGACCTTGCGGCACTCGGCGCGGTCGCGTCCGCCCTCGACCTCGACCGTGATGAAGCGCGTCGCGCCCTCGCCGTCGCGGATCACCATCTGCGCGAGCGCGGCGCAGGCCTCGCGCACTGCGGCGCGGAACGCCGGCCAGCGCGGGTCGCGTTCCGACTCGATGGCCGGCATCGCCGCCGCGCCGCTCGCGAGCAGCACGCAGGCGTCGTTGGTCGAGGTGTCGCCGTCGATCGTGATCGCGTTGAAGCTGTCATCGACGGCGTCGGCGAGACAACGCTGCAGCAAGGTCGGCGCGACGCGCGCATCGGTGGCGAGGAAGGCGAGCATCGTCGCCATGTCGGGATGAATCATGCCGGCGCCCTTGGCGATGCCGTTCAGCGTGATGGTCGCGTCGCCGAGACGAAAGCGCGTCGACACCGCCTTCGGCACCGTATCGGTCGTCATGATGCCGCGCGCGGCCTGGGTCCAGCCGTTGGCGTCGAGCGACTTCATCAGCCGGCCCGCCGCGGCCTCGATGCGCGCCACCGGCAGCGGCTCGCCGATGACGCCGGTCGAGAA
Source organism: Chromatiales bacterium (assembly GCA_050486285.1). Taxonomy (GTDB): domain Bacteria; phylum Pseudomonadota; class Gammaproteobacteria; order SZUA-140; family SZUA-140; genus JAITWN01. The sequence goes on along the minus strand of JBJHCZ010000008.1, from coordinate 74,274 downwards.
CGGCAGTACCGAGTCGGGATCGCAGCCGCCGAGCGCGGCGACCAGCGCGCAACATTCCTCCGCGGCGCGCAGGCCGGGATCGCCGGTGCCGGCATTGGCGTTGCCGGCATTGATCAGCAGGTAACGGGGCGCGGTCCGTTCGAGATGACGGCGCGCGAGGATCACCGGCGCGGCGCAGAAGGCATTGCGGGTGAAGACCGCGGCGCAGGCGCTGCCCGGCGCGGCCTCGAACAGCACGAGGTCGAGGCGATCCTGCTTGCGGATGCCGGCCGCGACCGCGCCGATGCGGATACCGGGGACTTCGTGGAGGACGGGAAGCTCCGCGCTCAGACCGACGGCCATAGCAATATCGCGCTCAGTTGAGCTTGCCGTGGCACTGCTTGTACTTGCGGCCCGAGCCGCAGGGGCAGGGGTCGTTGCGACCGACCTTGACGCCTTCGCGGACGAAGGGCTGGCGCGGCTCGCCGGCCTCCGCCTGCGAGGGTCCACCAGCGGACGCGCCGCCACCTCCCGCACCGGCCAGCGCGCTGGCCTCGGCATGCTGGAACTGCATGCGGGCATTCGAACGACGCTGCTCCTCGACGGCCTCGACGTCTTCCTGGGCACGGACCTCGACGCGCGCGAGCACCGAGGTGATCTCCTGCTTGATGCGCTCGAGCATCGTCGTGAACATCTCGAAGGCCTCGCGCTTGTACTCCTGCTTCGGGTTCTTCTGCGCATAGCCGCGCAGGTGGATGCCCTGGCGCAGCGCATCCATCGCGGCGAGGTGATCCTTCCAGTTGCTGTCGAGCACCTGCAGCATCACCGCCTTCTCGAACTCGCGCATGACCTTCGGCCCCGCGAGCTGTTCCTTGTCCGCGTAGCGGCGCTCGAACTCGCCGAGGATGCGCTCGCGCAGCGGCTCCTCGTGCAGGTTCTCATCCTCGTCCAGCCACTGCTGGATCGGCAGCGCGACGCCGTATTCCTGCTCCAGCGCCTTCTCGAGACCGGGCACGTCCCACTGCTCGTCGATGCTCTCCGGCGGAATATAGGTGTCGATATGCGCGCTGATGACGTCGCGGCGAATGTCGCGGATGGTGTCGGCGACGTCCTCGGCCTCCATCAGCTCGTTGCGCTGCTGGTAGACGACGCGGCGCTGGTCGTTGGCGACGTCGTCGTATTCGAGCAGCTGCTTGCGGATGTCGAAGTTATGGGCCTCGACCTTGCGCTGCGCGTTCTCGATCGCCTTGGTCACCCACGGGTGCTCGATTGCCTCGCCCTCCTGCATGCCGAGCTTCTGCATCAGGCTGGAGACGCGGTCCGACGCGAAGATGCGCATCAGGCTGTCCTCGAGCGACAGATAGAAGCGGCTCGAGCCGGGATCGCCCTGGCGGCCGGAACGGCCGCGCAACTGGTTGTCGATGCGCCGCGACTCATGACGCTCGGTGCCGATGATGTGCAGGCCGCCGGCCTTGAGCACGGCCTCGTGGCGCTGCTCCCAGTCGGCGCGGATCTCGGCCTTGCGCGCCTCGGCGACGTCGGCGCCGAGCGCCGTGAGCTCGGCGTCGAGATTGCCGCCGAGCACGATGTCGGTGCCGCGGCCGGCCATGTTGGTTGCGATCGTCACCGCGCCCGGGCGACCGGCCTGGGCAACGATCTCGGCCTCGCGCTCGTGCTGCTTCGCATTCAGCACCTCGTGGCGGATGGTGTTCTTGCGCAGGAGCTTCGACAGCTTCTCGGAGATCTCGATCGACGTCGTGCCGACCAGTACCGGCTGGCCGCGCCGGTGACAGTCGGTGATGTCCTCGATGACGGCCTGGTATTTCTCCTCGGCGGTCAGATAGACGAGGTCGCCATTGTCGATACGGATCATCGGCCGGTGGGTCGGGATCACGGTGACCTCGAGTCCGTAGATCTGCTGGAACTCGTAGGCCTCGGTGTCGGCGGTGCCGGTCATGCCCGACAGCTTGTCGTACATGCGGAAATAGTTCTGGAACGTGATCGATGCCAGCGTCTGGTTCTCGTTCTGGATCGGCACGCCTTCCTTCGCCTCGATCGCCTGGTGCAGGCCGTCGGACCAGCGCCGGCCCGGCATCGTGCGGCCGGTGAACTCGTCGACGATGACGATCACGCCGTCCTTGACGATGTACTGGTCATCGCGGTGAAACAGCACATGCGCGCGCAGGCTCGCGTTCAGGTGATGGAGCAGGCGGATGTTCGAGGCGCTGTAGAGACTGTCGCCCTCCTTCAGCAGCCCCGCCTTCGTCATCAAATCCTCGACATGGAGGTGGCCGCTCTCGGTCAGATAGACCTGCTTGGCCTTTTCATCGACGGTGAAGTCGCCGGGCTCCTCCTCGGAGTCCTGGCGCTTGAGCTTCGGCACCAGCTTGTTGATCTTCAGATAGAGATCCGACTTCTCGTCGACCGGACCGGAGATGATCAGCGGCGTACGCGCCTCGTCGATCAGGATCGAGTCGACCTCGTCGACGATCGCGAAGTTGAGCCTGCGCTGGACCTTGTCGGTGTGGCGGAAGGCCATGTTGTCGCGCAGGTAGTCGAAGCCGTATTCGTTGTTGGTGCCGTAGGTGATGTCGCAGCCGTAGGCGGCGCGCTTCTGCTCCGGCGTCTGGCCGCCGGTAACGACGCCGGTGGTCATGCCGAGGAATCCGTACAGCCTGCCCATCCAGTCGGAGTCGCGGCGCGCGAGATAATCGTTGACGGTGACGACGTGGACGCCGTTGCCGGTCAGCGCGTTCAGATACGCGGGCAGGGTCGCGACCAGCGTCTTGCCTTCGCCGGTGCGCATCTCGGCGATGCGGCCGGAGTTCAGCACCATGCCGCCGATCAACTGGACATCGAAATGGCGCATGCCGAGCGCGCGCTTGCCGGCCTCGCGGACGACCGCGAAGGCCTCGGGCAGGAGGTCATCGAGAGCAGAGCCGTCGGCGAGACGACGGCGGAATTCATCGGTCTTCGCCCGCAACTCGGCATCGGAGAGGGCGGCGAGCCCGTCTTCCATTGCATTGATCCGCTCGACGGCCGCCCGCATGCGCTTCAACTGGCGCTCGTTGCGACTGCCGAAGATCTTGCTGAGGAAACCGCTAACCATCAGATATAAATGGGCGAAGGTGAGAAAAAAACAAGGGTTGACACGTGGTCAACCGTTATCGTGCAGCGCGGATGTATCTCAGGGGATCTACGGTGCGGCCGTTCTTGATCACCTCGAAATGGACATGCGGCGCCGTCGACCGTCCGGTCGAGCCCATCAGCGCAATCACCTGCCCCCGCTCGACGACGTCGCCGACCTTGACCAGGTTCTTCTTGTTATGGGCGTAGCGGGTAATATACCCGTTGCCATGGTTGATTTCCACCATGTTGCCAAAGGTATAGCGATCTCCGGACCAGGTCACGACGCCGGCGGCGACGGCATGGATCTCGGTGCCTTCGCGACCCGCGAAGTCGAGTCCGCGGTGATATTCGCGCGAGCCTGAGAACGGATCGGTGCGGGCGCCGAAGCCGGATGACATCCAGCCGCTGCGCACGGGGCGCCCGGCCGGGACGACGTCGAGGACGAGATTGCGGTTCATGAAGAAGGACTCGAGCGCGAGCAGACGCTGTTCGCGATCATCGAGTTCAAATGCGAGGCGGTCGAGCGAGCGGATGAAATCCGGCATCTCGAGATCGTGCTCCAGCGCGGCATCGCCTTGCGGGCCGCCGAGACCGGGCGGCTGGGTGAAGTCGAACTCACCCTCGTCGAGCTTGCCGATCTCGACCAGGCGCTGGCCGAGCGCGTTGAGCCTGATCGCCTGTGCCTGCAGCTGGGCGAGGCGCAGTTGCAGCGCGGTCATCTCGTCGCGGGCCTTGCGCGTGGCCTGCGCGATCTCGACGCGGTTCTGCTCCATTTCCTGCTTCCATTCGCCGGGCAACAGGTGGTTGCGCACCTGGTGCTCGCCCATCAGCGTACCGACCCACAGCGCGCCGCCGGGCAGCGCGACGATGAGCGCGAACAGCAGCAGACCCAGCTGCCAGCCCCTGAGCTGGAACGAACCGGGCGCGCGCGAGCGCTTGGTATAGACGATAATGTTCATTATGCTGGATCGTATCGGCCCGGCGCGGGCCAGGCGGTTGTCATCGTCATCATGAAGTCATCGGCCAAAATCACTGCAAAATCCGTGCACAAGATCCTGTCCGGCGATCGTGGCGCGCTCGGCGCGCTGCGCCAGCGCCAGGCAACGCTCGAACGGGCCGTCGCGCGCATCGGCGCGCTGCTGCCGGCGCCGCTCGACCGCCACTGCCGCATCGCCGCGCTCGACGATGGCGCGCTGGTGCTGCATGTCGATGCGCCGGCCTGGCTGACGCGCTTGCGGCTCGAGCGTCCGCGCCTGCTGGCGGCGCTGCGCGCGCAACCCGAATTCGCCGGCCTGCGCGAGATCAGGTTCAGGATCGCGCCCGAATCGGCGATCCCGCCGCAGCCCCCGCCGGCGCCGCCGGCGCGGGTCCTGCCGCCATCGGCCGCGGCGCAGTTGCGCGCGACGGCTTCGACCTTGTCCGATCCGGGCCTGCGAGAGGCCCTGCTCCGGCTCGCACGCCGGGCTGAGCAGGCGCGCTGAGCGACTGTCTCGAGGGAGGCGTCAGCGGCGCGGCCGGATGCGCGATGCGCCCGGCTCGCGAGAAGATCAGGCCGTGACCGCCTGCATATAGGAGATCGGGATCTGGTCCCGATCCGAAAACGACACCAGCTCCCACGCCTCCTCGTTCGCGAGCAGCGCGCGCAACAGCCGGTTGTTGAGGGCATGGCCGGACTTGTAGCCGCTGAAGGCGCCGATCAGGCTGTGGCCGAGCAGGTAGAGATCGCCGATCGCATCGAGCACCTTGTGCTTGACGAACTCGTCCTCGTAACGAAGACCGTCCTCGTTCAGCACGCGATACTCGTCGACGACGACCGCGTTGTTCAGGTTGCCGCCGAGCACGAGATTCATCTCGCGCAGGCGCTCGTAGTCACGCAGGAATCCGAAGGTGCGCGCGCGGCTGATTTCCTTGACGAAGGAAGTCGTCGAGAAATCGATGGTCGCCTGCTTGGTATGGTTGCGGAACGCGGGATGATCGAAGTCGATCGCGAACGAGACCTTGAAGCCCTCGAACGGATCGAAACGCGCCCACTTTTCATTGTCCTCGACGACGACCGGCTGCTTGATGCGAATGAAATGCTTCGGCGCATCCTGCTCCTCGATGCCCGCCGACTGGATCAGGAAGACGAACGGACCCGCGCTGCCGTCCATGATCGGCACCTCGGCGGCGCTGAGGTCGACCCAGGCGTTGTCGATGCCGAGGCCGGCGAAGGCGGACAGCAGGTGCTCGACCGTCGAGATGCGGACGTCGCCGCTGACGAGCGTCGTCGACAGCGTGGTGTCGCCGACGTTCTCGGCGCTGGCGCGGATGTCGACCGGCGTGTCGAGATCGGTGCGACGAAAGACGATGCCTGTATCGACAGCGGCCGGACGCAGCGTCAGGTAGATCTTCTTGCCGGTGTGCAGTCCGACTCCGGTGGCCCGGATCACATTCTTCAAGGTACGCTGTCTGATCATCAGTCCCTGTCCCGTCATCTCCGGTCTGCGCCCGCATGAAGCGGGAAAAAGGGTGCCATGTTAACACAGCCACCCCGGCTCGCCCACCTTAGCGGGGGGGCATGCCGGGTTATCGTCAATAGTTCCGGTTTTTACAATAACCCGTTCTCATTTTTGCGCAAAGAATTAATTCAGTCGGCCTGTCGGCGCAGAAATGCCGGGATGTCGTAGTGGTCCATATTGGTCCCATCGCGCAGCGCGGCCAGCTCCTCGGCCGGGTTATTGCGGAAAACTGTCGGCTTTTCCAGACGCTGGTAGTCGATTTCGCCGGTATTCTTGCGCACCAGCTTGACCGTGGCCTCCTGGACCGGCTGCGCAGCGGCCCGCGCGTCGCGGCCGAGACCGGTCGCGACGACGGTCACGCGCAGCTCATCGCCCATCTCCGGATCGATCACCGTGCCCACGACGACGGTCGCGTTCTCAGACGCGAACTCCTTGATTGTATTGCCGACTTCCTCGAATTCGCCGATCGACATGTCGAGCCCGGCGGTGACGTTGACGAGGATCCCGCCGGCGCCCTGGAGGTCGACGTCCTCGAGCAGCGGGCTCGCGATCGCGGCCTCGGCGGCGTCACGGGCGCGGTTCTCGCCGCGGGCGTGGCCGGTGCCCATCATCGCCATCCCCATCTCCGACATCACGGTGCGCACATCGGCAAAGTCGACGTTGATCAGCCCGGGGCGGGTGATCAGCTCGGCGATGCCCTGGACGGCGCCGAGGAGGACGTTGTTCGCGGCCCGGAAGGCGTCGAGCAGCGTCACCTGCTTGCCGAGCACCGACAGGAGCTTTTCGTTCGGGATCGTGATCAGCGAATCGACGTACTGGGACAGCTCGCGGATGCCGTCGTCGGCGATCTGGGCGCGCTTTTTGCCCTCGAACGGGAACGGCCGGGTCACCACCGCGACGGTCAGGATGCCGAGATCGCGGGCCACCTGGGCCACGACCGGGACGCCGCCGGTGCCGGTGCCGCCGCCCATGCCGGCGGTGATGAACACCATGTCGGCGCCTTCGAGGACCTCGGTGATGCGCTCGCGGTCCTCGAGCGCGGCCTGGCGGCCGACGTCGGGGTTGGCGCCGGCGCCGAGGCCCTTGGTGATATTCGCGCCGAGTTGCAGCGTGATACGCGCCGACGAGCTTTTGAGCGCCTGCGCATCGGTGTTCGCGCAGATGAAATCGACGCCGTCGATGTTCGCCAACACCATGTGCTCGACGGCATTACCGCCGCCGCCGCCGACGCCGATGACCTTGATGACCGCGTTCTGGCTGTAGGAATCCATCAATTCGAACATTGCCCTTACCTCCTGGTTGATTGAAATTTTCAGAAATTGCCCTGGAACCAGCCCTTCATCCTGGCCCAGATACCCTTGACGCCCTTGCCGCCGCGCAGCGCGGGACGCTGTTTCGAAAAACGCTGCTGGTGACCGTAGATCAGCAGACCGACGCCGGTCGCATGGATCGGATTGCGCACCACGTCCGCGAGGCCGCGCACGTCATGCGGCATGCCGAGCCTGACCGGCATGTGAAAGACCTCTTCCGCGAGGTCGACGACGCCTTCCATCTTCGAGCTGCCGCCGGTCAGCACGATCCCGGACGCGATCAGGTCCTCGAAGCCCGAGCGCCTGAGCTCGGCCTGGATCAGCGTGAACAGCTCGTCGTAGCGCGGCTCGACGACCTCGGCGAGCGTCTGGCGCGCGAGCCGGCGCGGCTTGCGGTCGCCGACGCCGGGCACCTCGATGGTCTCGTTCGGACTCGCGATCTGGGTCAGCGCGCAGCCGAACTTGAGCTTGATCTCCTCGGCATACTGGGTCGGCGTGCGCAGCGCGACCGCGATGTCGTTGGTGACCTGGTCTCCGGCGATCGGGATCACGGCGGTATGGCGGATCGAACCGTCGGTGAACACCGCGATGTCGGTGGTGCCGCCGCCGATATCGACGAGACAGACGCCGAGCGCCTTCTCGTCCTCGGTCAGTACCGAGTAGCTCGACGCCAGTTGCTCGAGGATGATGTCGTCGACCTCGAGCCCGCAGCGGCGCACGCACTTGATGATGTTCTGCGCGGCGCTGACCGCGCCGGTGACGATGTGGACCTTGGCCTCGAGGCGCACGCCGGACATGCCGACCGGCTCCATGATCCCTTCCTGGTTGTCGATGATGAACTCCTGCGGCAACACATGAAGCATCTTCTGGTCGGCGGGGATCGCGACCGCGCGCGCCGCGTCGATGACGCGCTCGACGTCGCCCGGCGTGACCTCCTCATCGCGGATCGCGACGATGCCGTGCGAATTGATGCTGCGGATATGACTGCCGGCGATGCCGGCATAGACCGAGTGGATCTCGCAGCCGGCCATCAGTTCGGCCTCCTCGACCGCGCGCTGGATCGACTGGATCGTCGACTCGATGTTGACGACGACGCCCTTCTTGAGGCCGCGCGACGGATGCGAGCCGATACCGATGATCTCGATTTCGTCGTTCTCGGTGATCTCGCCGACGATCGCCACGACCTTCGAGGTGCCGATGTCGAGGCCGACGATCAGATCTTTTTCGTCTTTCTTCGGCATTTATACCTGGTCTCCCGTTTTCTTCCTGCCGGCGCCTGCGTGCGCGGCCGGCGCCTCCTGCCACTTGACCGCGAAGCCGGTCGGATAGCGCAGATCGAGCTCGGCGATCTCCGGCGCGCGCGCCGCGATGACCCCCGGCCAGTAGCGCGCAAAGCGCTCGATCTGCTCCTCGGCGTCGCGCCGGCCGAGGACCAGCGTGATGCCGTTGTCGAGCGTCAGCCTGAGCGAACGCCTCGGATCCATCGCCAGCCGCTCGATGCGCAGGTCGAGCGGCGCGACCCGTGCCTCCAGGCGGCGGTACTGCGCCATCACCTGCTGCGTGGCGCGCGGCGGGCCGTCCAGCCGCGGCAGTCCGCTGACCGGGTCCGCCGCGGCCGGCACGAACAGCTCGCCGTCGGCGTTCAGCAGGCCCTCGTCGCCCCAGCGCGCGACCGCCTGCTGTTCGTACACCGTGATGTGCAGCGCATCGGGCCATACCCGGCGCACCGAGGCATCGCGCACCCACGGCAGCGCGACGACCGCCTGCTTGACCGTGCCGAGGTCGGTCGCGAAGAAGCCGCCCGTGACCTCCGGCGCGACGACTGCGGCGACCTCGGCGGCGGCGATGCGCTCGAAGCGCGACTCGACCTTGAGGGTCCGGACCGGAAACTCGACTTCCGGCAACGCCAGATGCCCCTCCGAATAGGCGAAGGCGACCACGCCCGCGAGCGCGCCGGCGAACGGCAACGGCAGCCATCGCCACAGGCGCACGCGCGCGACCGCGGGATCGACGCGGCGCGCGGCCTGCTGCTTGCGCGACTTACGCCTGGCCATGCCGTGCCTCCCCGTCCTCTGCGCCGGCCTTGATGCTGCCGGCGAGGATGCGCCACACCAGTTCATCGAACCCGATGCCCGCGGCGCGCGCCGCCATCGGCACCAGGCTGTGATCCGTCATGCCGGGCACGGTATTGACCTCGATCAGCCAGGGCTGGCCGGCACGGTCGCGCATGAAGTCGACGCGGCCCCAGCCGCTGCAACCGAGCGCATCGAAGGCCCGGCGCGCCAGCGCGGCGATGCGCTGCTCTTCCGCCGCCTCGAGTCCGCAGGGGCAGTGATAGCGGGTGTCGTCGGCGTGATATTTCGCGGTGTAGTCATAGAACACCCTCGGCGTCTCGATGCGGATCAGCGGCAGCGCCTGCTCGCCGACCAGCGAGGCGGTGTATTCGGCGCCGTCGATCCAGCGTTCCGCGAATACCGCGCTGTCGAAACCGCGTGCCGTCTCCCACGCCGCCTCCAGCGCATCGGCGGACTCGACCTTGCTCATGCCGAGGCTCGATCCCTCGCACGCCGGCTTGACGAACAGCGGCAGGCCGACCGTCGCGATCACCCGCGCGAAATCTTCGCGCCCGCCGATCACCGCGAACGGCGGCGTCGGCAGGCCGCCCGCGAGCCACAACTGCTTGGTGCGCAGCTTGTCCATCGCCAGCGCGCTGGCGAGCACGCCGCTGCCGGTATACGGGATGCCGAACGATTCGAGCATGCCCTGGATCACCCCGTCCTCGCCGCCGCGGCCATGCAGTGCGATGAAGGCGCGATCGAAACCGCCATCGATGACCGCGCGGACCGTCGCGCGAGTGACATCGACGGCGACGGCGTCGACGCCGCGACGGCGCAACCCGTCGGCGACGGCGCGTCCGCTGACCAGCGAGACCTCGCGCTCGGCCGACCAGCCGCCCATCAGCACCGCGACGCGGCCGAAGCCGGACTCAGCCATGCGCGACCTCCTCCGGCACGGGCTCGCCGATGATGCGCACCTCGGCGACGAGATCGACGCCGCATTCGCGGGCGACGGTCGCGCGCACATGCCCGATCAGCGCCTCGATGTCGGCGGCGGTTGCGCCGCCGCGATTGATGATGAAGTTCGCGTGCTTCTCCGACACGCAGGCGCCACCGATGTGATAGCCCTTGAGCCCGCAGGACTCGATCAGCCGGCCGGCATGGTCGCCGGGCGGATTGCGGAACACCGAGCCGCAGCTCGGCAGGCCCATCGGTTGACTCGCCGCGCGCTGCTGCAGCAGCGCCTTGATCTTCGCGTTGGCCTCGTGCGCGTCGCCGTGGTCGAAGCCGAGATCGGCGGCGACGAACCACTCGCCGGGCGGGCCTTCGACGCTGCGATAACCGATCCGGTATTCGGCGGGCGACCGCCGGTGGATCCGGCCGGCGCGGTCGATCGTCTCGACCGCGGTCACCTGCCGCCAGGTCTCGCCGCCAAAGGCGCCGGCGTTCATCGCCAGCGCGCCGCCGATCGTACCGGGGATGCCGACCAGGAATTCGGCGCCGGCGAGTCCCGCGTTGGCGCAGAAGCGGGCGACCTTCGCGCAGGGCACGCCGGCCCCGGCGCGCACACCGGCGTCGTCGATGCGCTCCAGCACATTCAGCACGCCGTGGGTCAGAATCACGTTGCCGCGCACGCCGCCGTCGCGCACCAGCAGGTTGCTGCCGAGGCCGAGCCACATCACCGGCTCGTCCGGCGGCAGGCTCGCAAGATACGCGGAGAGATCGCGCAGATCGGCCGGCTGGTAGCAATGATCGGCGGGTCCGCCGACGCGCCAGGTCGTGTGACGCGCGAGCGGGACATTGTGGCGCAGCCGGCCGCGCAGCTTCGTGTCCGCCCCGGAACCCGAACCGCCGCGGCGGCCGCGTGTCGGCATCGTCATCATGTCCGGCCTCCTGCGGCCAGCGCGTCCGGCAACCGCGCCGCGATCGCGCCGATGTCGCCGGCGCCCATCGTCAGCAGGATGTCGCCGTCGCGCAGCCGCCCGGCGAGCGCCTTCGCGAGTTCGTCGCCGCCGGCGACGAACAGCGGTTCGACCCGCCCGCGGGCGCGGATCGACCGGCACAGGCTGCGGCTGTCGGCGTTCGCGACGGGCGCCTCTCCGGCGGCATAGACCTCGAGCAACAGCAACTCGTCGACCTCCGACAGCACCTGGCTGAAGTCCTCGAACAGGTCGCGGGTGCGCGAATAGCGATGGGGCTGGAACACCAGCACGATGCGCCGCCCCGGCCAGCCGTCGCGCACTGCCTGCACCACCGCCTGGATCTCGCGCGGGTGATGGCCGTAGTCATCGATCATCAGCACCGCGCCGGCCGCGGTCGCGATCTCGCCGTAGCTGTGGAAGCGCCGCCCGATCCCGGCGAACGCCGCCAGCGCGCGCCGCGATGCCTCGTCGGGCACGCCGAGTTCCTGCGCGACCGCGAGCGCGGCGAGCGCGTTCAGCACGTTGTGCCGGCCGGCAAGATTGAGCCGGACCTCGAGCGGTGCCGCGCCGGGCCGCTCGACGATGAAGCGCGAGCTCGCGCCGCTGAACACGACATCGCGCGCGCGGAGGTCGGCGCGCGCGTCGAAGCCGTAGGTGACGACCGGCCGCGAGATGTCCGGGATCATCCCGCCGATGACCGGATCGTCGATGCAGACCACCGCCAGGCCGTAGAACGGCAGGTGATGGAGGAATTCGAGGAAGGCGTGACGCAGGCGTCCGAAGTCGCCGCCATAGGTCGCCATATGATCGGCGTCGATGTTGGTGACGATCGCGAGCAGCGGCTGCAGGCGCAGGAACGAGGCGTCGCTCTCGTCGGCCTCGGCGACCAGGTAGCGCCCGCTGCCGAGGCGCGCATTGCCGCCGGTGCTGTTCAGGCGGCCGCCGATGACGAAGGTCGGATCGAGGCCGCCCTCGGCGAGCAGGCTGGTCACCAGGCTGGTCACCGTGGTCTTGCCGTGGGTGCCGGCGACGGCGATGCCGTAACGGAAGCGCATCAGCTCGGCGAGCATCTCCGCGCGCGCGACGACCGGGATCTTGCGCTCGTGGGCGGCGCGGATCTCGGGATTGTCTTCGCCGATCGCCGAGGACTGGACAACGACGTCGCAACCCTCGACGGTCGCGGCGGCGTGGCCGATCGCGATCTCGACGCCGAGTCCGCGCAGGCGGCGCACGCCGGCGTTCTCGGCGACGTCGGAGCCCGAGACCCGGTAACCGAGATTCGACAGCACCTCGGCGATGCCGCTCATCCCCGAGCCGCCGATGCCGACCAGGTGGATGCGACGGACGCGGCCCATGCGCACCGCGTCGAAGGCGGGGGCGCCGGCGGCGCGTTCGTCGTCGCGCGCGGCGCGATGGATCGTCATCAGCATGCGGCTCGCCTCAGGCATCGGCCAGCTCCAGGCAATGTCGTGCAACCTCACCGGCGGCATCGGGCCGCGCCAGGCTTCGCGCGGCCACCGCCATCGAGCGCGCGCGCGCGCGGTCACGGAGCAGCGGCGCGAGCGCGTCCGCGAGGCGGCGCGCCAGGTCCTCGCCTTCCGCCACCAGCAACGCGGCGCCGGCCTCGACCAGGAACGCCGCATTGCGGGTCTGGTGATCGTCGACCGCATGCGGGTACGGCACCAGCACCGCGCCGAGGCCGGCCGCGGTCAACTCCGCGATGGTCAGCGCGCCGGCGCGGCAGACGACGACATCGGCCCAGGCATAGGCGGTGGCCATGTCGTCGATAAAGGCATCGACTTCGGCCGGCAGCGCGCGTTCGGCATAGGCGCGGCGCACCTCGTCGTCGCGCCCGCGCCCGGCCTGGTGACGGATGACGGGTCGCGCATCGGCCGGCAGCGCGGCGATCGCGACGGGCAGCGCGCCGTTGAGACCGCGCGCGCCCTGGCTGCCGCCGAGCACCAGCAGGCGCGGCGGACCCTCGCGACCGGCGAGCCGCGCCTCCGGCGGCGGCAGCGCGGCGATCGCATCGCGCACCGGATTGCCGGTGACGACCGGGTGCAGGCGCGCGGGCAGCGCATCCGGGAAGGCGACCAGCGCGCGCGTCGCGAGGCGCGCGAGCCAGCGGTTGGTCATGCCGGCGATCGCGTTCTGTTCATGGACCAGCAGCGGTTTGCGCAGCAGCCAGCCGACCAGCCCGCCGGGACCGGCGACGAAGCCGCCCATGCCGAGGATCACCATCGGGCGGAAGCGCATGATCACCGCGAGCGACTGCGTCATCGCCAGCAGCAACCGCAGCGGCAGCAGCAACCAGCCGAGCGCGCCCTTGCCGCGCAGGCCGGAGATCGCGACGGTCTCGAGCGGGATCCCGGCACGCGGCACGACGCCGGCCTCGATGCCGGCGCGGGTGCCGAGCCACAGCACCTCGGCGCCGCCGGCGCGCAGGCGCTCGGCGACCGCGAGTGCCGGGAACACATGTCCGCCGGTGCCGCCGGCCATGATCATGACGCGGGTCACCATGACGTCTCCCGGTCGCGGCCGAGGCGGCGCAGCAGCGTCTGCCGGGTCTCGTGATCGACGCGCAGCAGCAAGGCGATCGCGACGCAGGACACGACGAGACTGGTGCCGCCGTAACTCATCAGCGGCAGCGTCAGGCCCTTGGTCGGCAGCACGCCCATGTTGACGCCGATATTGATGAAGGCCTGCAGACCGATCCACACGCCGATGCCGTAGGCCAGCCAGGCGCCGAACGGCTTGTCGGCGCGTTCGGCGCGGCGGCCGATCATGAAGGCCTTGGCGACGACGAAGGCGAACAGCAGGATCACCGCGAGCGATCCGGCCAGGCCGAGCTCCTCGGCGATGACCGCGAACACGAAGTCGGTGTGGGCCTCGGGCAGGTAGAACAGCTTCTGGATCGAGCTGCCGAGCCCGACGCCGAACCATTCGCCGCGGCCGAACGCGATCAATGCCTGGGTCAGCTGGAAACCGCTGGCGAAGGGATCGGCCCACGGATCGATGAAGGTCATGATGCGCGCCATGCGATACGGCGACGATACCGCGAGCGCCGCCAGCGCCGTGGACGCGACGACGATCAGGATCGCGAACTGACGCAGCCGCACGCCGCCGAGGAACATCATGCAGGCGGCGGTGCCGGCCATGACCACGGCGGTGCCGAAGTCCGGCTGCAGCAACAGGAGCGCGCACAACAGCGCGACGACCAGCATCGGCTTGGCGAAGCCGCTGATCGCGTTGCGCACCTCCTCGCCGCGCCGCACCAGGTACGCGGACAGGTACAGGATCAGCGCCAGCTTCGCGAGTTCGGCCGGCTGCAGGTTGACCGGCCCGAGCGCGATCCAGCGCGTGCTGCCGTTGACCTCCTTGCCGATGCCGGGGACCAGCAACAGCAGGAGCAGCGCGAATGCGCCGAGCAGCAGCAGGCCACTGTAGCGCTCCAGCAGCTCGAGCGGGATGCGCAGCGCGATGAAGGCGGCAAGCAGGCCGATGCCGGCGAACAAGGACTGACGCATCAGAAAGAACCAGGGCTGCCCGAGCGCGCGATCGGCGATCGCAATCGATGCCGAGGCCATCATCACGAGGCCGATGCCGAGCAGCGTCAGCGCCGCCCACAGCAGGGCCTTGTCGATGACGAAGGGCTCGACCGTCGGCGCCCGCGGTCTGGTCCGTTTCAGCGTCGCCGGGATACGGGAGATCACGGCGCCAGCCTCCGGAACAATTCGACGAAGCGGCGGCCGCGCTCCTCGTAGTTCGCGAACATGTCGAAGCTCGCGCAGGCCGGCGACAGCAGCACGCTGTCGCCCGCTTCGGCAAGGCCGGCCGCGGCATCGACCGCGGCGCCCAGATCCGGCGCATGAATCAACTCGACAGCGCCGGCGAGTACCTGCTCGATGCGACCGGCATCGGCGCCGATCAGCACCACCGCGCGCGCCTTGCCGGCGAGCGCCGCGCGCAGCGGCGTGAAGTCCTGGCCCTTGCCGACGCCGCCGGCGATCAGCACGACCTTGCCGTCGAGGCCCTCGATCGCGGCGATGGTCGCGCCGACATTGGTGCCCTTCGAATCGTTGTACCAGGCAACGCCGCGGCGCTCGCCGAGCCACTCGGTGCGATGCGGCAGACCCGGGAAGGCCCGCAGCGCGGCGAGCATCGCCGCGTCGGGCAGACCGGCCGCGCTGCCGAGTGCGAGCGCGGCCAGCGCGTTGACCGCGTTGTGACGGCCGCGGATGCGCATATCGGCTGCGGCGATCAGCGGCGTTTTGCCGCGCGCGAGCCACAACGCGCCGTCCCGGGCTATCAATCCGTAATCGTCATCGCCGGGCGGCGCGCCGGCGCCGAACGACAGCCGCGGACCGCTGCCCGGCAGGCCGACGCTGATCGCCGGCTCGTCGCGATTGACGATGCGCGCTCCGGGTCCGCCGAAGATGCGCAGCTTGGCGGCGCGGTACTCGTCGAGGTCGCGATAGCGGTCGAGATGATCCGGCGAGATGTTCAGCACCGTCGCCGCCCGCGCCTCCAGGCTGTGGGTGGTCTCGAGCTGGAAGCTCGACAGCTCGAGCACATACAGATCCGGCACCGGACCCGCGAGCAGTTCGAGCACCGGCGTGCCGATATTGCCGCCGACACGGACGTCCAGACCGGCGACGCGCGCCATCTCCCCGCTCAGCGCGGTGACCGTGCTCTTGCCGTTCGAGCCGGTGATCGCGATCACCGGTGCATCGGCGCAGCGGGCGAACAGTTCGATGTCGCCGAAGATCGGCCGGCCGAGGCGGCGGGCGCGATCGAGACAGGGATGACGCAGCGACAGGCCCGGGCTGACGACGACCTGGTCGCAATGATCGATCGCATCGAGCGAGAAACCGTCGACGAACAGCGGCACGTCGGGCAGCTCGCGGCGGGCGGCCTCGAGCTGCGGCGGCGCGGCGCGGCTGTCGGTGACCGCGACCTCGAGTCCGAGCCGGTGCAGGAAGCGCGCGCAGGAGAAGCCGGTCGCACCGAGTCCGACGACCAGCGTGCGGCCATGAAGCCCGAGGCGCGCGCGCAGCGTCGCGACGGCGTCAAGCCTGCTCATATCCACGACCTCGCGTTCAGCCTCGTACACCTCCATCATCGGATCTTCAGGCTCGCCAGCCCTATCAATACGAGGATCACGGTGATGATCCAGAAACGCACGATGACCCGCGGCTCGGGCCAGCCCTTCAGTTCGAAGTGGTGATGCAACGGCGCCATCCGGAAGATGCGGCGGCCGGTCAGCCGGTACGACACCACCTGGATGATCACCGACAGCGTCTCGATGACGAACACCCCGCCCATGATCAGCAGCACGATCTCCTGGCGCACGACGACCGCGAGCACGCCGAGCGCGGCACCGAGCGCGAGCGCGCCGATGTCGCCCATGAACACCTGCGCCGGGTGGGTGTTGAACCACAGGAAACCGAGACCGGCGCCGACGATCGCGCCGCAGAATACGACCATCTCGCCGACGCCGGGCACGTAGGGGATGCCGAGATACTCGGAGAAGCGCGCGTGACCGGTCGCGTAGGCGATGACCCCGAGCGCCCCGGCGACCATCACCGCCGGCAGGATCGCGAGGCCGTCGAGGCCGTCGGTCAGGTTGACCGCGTTGCTCGAGCCGACGATGACCAGGCAGGCGAGCGGGATGAACCACCAGCCGATGTCGATGACGACGTCCTTGAAGAACGGCAGGATGAACTGGGTCTCGATCGGGTTCTGCGCGCTCGAGAACAGGTAATACGCCGCGAGGAATCCGATCAGCGTCTGCCAGAACAGCTTCGCGCGCGCGGACAGGCCCTTCGGGTTTTTCGCGATCAGCTTGCGATAGTCGTCGACCCAGCCGATCGCCCCGAACAGCATCGTGACGATCAGCACGACCCAGACATGACGGTTCGACAGGTCGGCCCACAGCAGCGTGCTGACGCCGATGCCGATCAGGATCATCGAGCCGCCCATCGTCGGCGTGCCGGCCTTGCCGAGGTGGGTGGCCGGACCGTCCTCGCGCACCATCTGACCGATCTGGTAGT
This sequence comes from Chromatiales bacterium, assembly GCA_050486285.1. GTDB lineage: Bacteria > Pseudomonadota > Gammaproteobacteria > SZUA-140 > SZUA-140 > JAITWN01. Next base: position 57,326 of record JBJHCZ010000008.1, on the reverse strand, counting down.
GGCTCAGCTTGCGGATGATCACCGGCCCGATCACGAAGGAGATCACCAGCGCGGTCAGCACGCCGAGGATCGAGCGCAGCGTCAGGTAATTGAAGACGTTGAATCCGGTATGGAACTGTACCAGCCAGTCGGTCAGCCAGAGCAGCATCGTCAGCCTCCCGCCCGCATGCCGGGCGCCGGCGCGTAGCCGCCGGATGTCGAACCGCCGGCGACCAGCGCCTCGACCACGCGCTCCATGCGCATCGTGCGCGAGCCCTTGACCAGCACCGTCGCCGCGCGGGCGCCGGACAGGTCCGCGCGCAGTCCGGCGATCAGTGCTTCATGGCTGTCGAAGTGGCGCGCGCCGTTGCCGAATACGCCGGCCGCGACCGAGGCCAGATCGCCGACTGCGTAGATGCGATCGACGCCGACGACGCGCGCCTGGCGACCGATCTGCTCATGCAGCGCGCGCGCGGCATTGCCGAGTTCGCCCATATCGCCGAGCACGAGCAGGCGCTGGCCGCTGCCGCCGCAGGTCGCGAGCACCTCCAGCGCGGCCTTCACCGAACCGGGATTCGCGTTGTAGGTGTCATCGATGACGCGAATCCCGCCGATGCCGGCCCGGGTCTGCAGGCGACCGGCGACCGGGCGCATCGCGCGCAGGCCGCGCGCGATGTCATCGGGCGACATGCCGAGCGCGTGCGCCATCGCCGCCGCCGCGAGGGCGTTCATGACGTTGTGGCGGCCGGGCAGCTGCAGGTCGACGTCGACCGCGCCCGCCGGCGTGCGCAGTTCGAAAGAACAGCCCGGGGCGTCGTTCGCGCGCAGGTCGCGCGCGCTGACCTCGGCCGGATGGCGCAGGCCGAAGCCGACGATCCGGCGGCTGCCGGCCATGACCTGCCACAGCCCGACGCGCGGGTCGTCGACGTTCATCACCGCGATGCCGTCCGCGGGCAGGCCGGAAAAGATCTCGCCCTTGGCGCGGGCGACGCCGGCGATGTCGCCGAAGCCGGCGAGGTGGGCGGGCGCGGCGTTGGTGATCACGGTGACCGAAGGCGCCGCGATGCCGACGAGATAGGCGATGTCGCCGGACTTGCGCGCGCCCATCTCGATGACCGCGTAGCGGTCGGCCGGCGTCAGCCCGAGCAGCGTCAGCGGCGCGCCGATCTCGTTGTTCAGGTTCGCGCGGGTGACGACGCCGGGACCGAGCGCGGAGAGGATGCTTGCGAGCATCTCCTTGACGGTGGTCTTGCCGTTGCTGCCGGTCACGCCGGCGACCGGGATGTCGAAGCGGCTGCGCCACCAGGCCGCGAGACGGCCGAGCGCGCGCAGGGTATCGTCGACGCGCACGACCGGCGCCGCGACGTCGACATCGCGGTCGACCAGCAGGGCGGCGGCGCCGGCGGCGACCGCCTCGGCGACGAAGTCGTGCGCGTCGTATCGCTCACCACGCAACGCGACGAACAGGTCGCCCGGCGCCAGCCCGCGGGTATCGGTCGACAGCCGCTGCACGCGCAGGTCGGCGCCGCGCAACTCGCCGGACACGGCGGCGGCCAGTTCGCCGAGGCCGAGGCCGCCGGCGAGCGTCACGCCGCGAGCATTCACGGTCGCCGCATTCATCGCCGCCTGCCCCCGAGCGCGGCCGTCACCTCGGCCTGGTCGCTGAAGGCGAGGCGGCGGTCGCCGATGATCTGATAGTCCTCGTGCCCCTTGCCGGCGATCAGCACGACATCGCCGCCGGCGGCGGCTGCGATCGTCTCGCGAATGGCGCGGGCGCGATCGGCAATGACATCGATGCCTTCCGCGCGCGCGATGCCGGCGCGGATCGCGGCGATGATTGCGTCCGGATCCTCGGCGCGCGGGTTGTCGCTGGTCAGCACGACGCGGTCGGCGAGGCGCGCGGCGATCTCGCCCATCAGCGGTCGCTTGGCGTGATCGCGATTGCCGCCGCAGCCGAACACGCACCACAGACGGCCCGTGCAGTGCGACCGCAGCGCGGACAGGGCCTCGGCCAGCGCATCCGGCGTATGCGCGTAGTCGACGATGACCAGCGGCCGGCGGCCGCCGCCGAAACGCTCCATGCGCCCGGACACCGGCCGCACCGCCGACATGCGCGCCAGCGCCTCCTCGAACGGGATATCGAGCATCAGCAGCGAACCGAGCACCGCGAGCAGGTTGCGCGCATTGAAGCGGCCGAGCAACGGCGCCTCGAGCCGGCCCTCGCCCCAACTCGACGAGATCGCGAGCGAGAGACCGGCGTCGCTGAGCTCGACGCCGGTCGCATCGATATGGAAATGCGCGCCGAGCCCGGCGGCGGCGTCACCGAGCCCGACGGCGACGCAGCGGATGTCGGGCATCAGGCTCCCGATCAGTTCACGGCCGAAGGCATCGTCGCGATTGATCGCCGCGAAGCGCAGGCCCGGCATCAGGAACAGCTTCTTCTTCGCCAGCCCGTAGGCGCGCAGATCGGCGTGGTAATCGAGGTGATCATGGCTGAGATTGGTGAAGATCGCGCCGGCGAAGCGCGTGCCCGCAACACGGTGCTGCTCGAGCGCGTGCGACGACACCTCGATCGCGGCATGGCCGACGCCGGCATCGCGCAGACGCGCGAGCTCCGCCTGCAAGGTCAGCGGATCCGGCGTCGTATGCAGACCGGGACGCAGCGCGCCGGGTTCGCCGTAGCCGAGTGTGCCGATCAGCCCGCAGCGATCGCCGCCGGCGGCGAGGGCCTGGGCGAGATAGTGCGCGCAGGAGGTCTTGCCGTTGGTGCCGGTGATGCCGATCACCGTCATTTCGCGCGACGGCTCGCCGTGGAAGCGCGCGGCGATCGGGCCGATGCGCTCGCGCAGGCCGTCGATCGCGATCAGCGGCACCGCGGCGGCGGTCACGGCCGCCGCCGGATCGTTCGCGTCATGGAGCACCGCGGTCGCCCCGGCGGCGATCGCATCGGCGATGAACGCCGCGCCGCTGACCCGCGTCCCGGCGCAGGCGAAGAAGACATCGCCCGGCCGCACCGCGCGGCTGTCCAGCGCGAGCCCGGTGATCTCGCGGTCATCGCCCGGCGCGACTGCGGCAATGCCTTGCAACAAGGCGGACAGGCGCGGCGACGCGCGTCCCGGGGTCGTCTGGCGGGCGGCCATCACAGGACCTCCTTGCCGACGATCGGCGCCGACCCGGCGGCATCGGCGCGGGTCGCGTCGAGCGGCATCGCGTTCTCGGGCAGCGGCGCCGGGGCCGGGACATCGACCTGCAACTGGCGCGCCGGCGCAGCGTCCGGCAGGATGCCCTGCATGCGCAGCGCCCCGGTCATGACCCGCGAGAACACCGGGGCCGCGACCCTGCCGCCATAGTACTCCTCGCCGGCGGGCTTGTTGATGATGACGACCATCGCGAGGCGCGGATCCGAGGCCGGCGCGACGCCGGCGAACAGCGCGATGTAGCGATCCTCGCTGTAGCCGCGCGAACCGACCGCCATCACCGTGCCGGTCTTGCCCGCGACGCGGTAGCCCGACACCCGCGCCAGCTGGCCGGTGCCCTGGCCCGATACCGCGGCCTCCATCATGCGCACCAGTTCGTCTGCGGTCTGCGCGCTCATCGCCTGCGTGACCGGCGGCGTCTCGCCGTCGGCAAGGAAGACCGCGGGCTTGAAACGACCGTGATCGCCGATCGCGGCATAGGCCTGGGCGAGTTGCAGCGGTGTCACCGACAGGCCGTAGCCAAAAGAGAGCGTCGCGCGCTCGAGCTCGCGCCAGCGACTGTGGTGCGACAGGGTGCCGGCGGCCTCGCCGGGAAAGCCGCTGCCCGACAGCTCGCCGAAACCGAGCGACGTGAACATGCGCCACATGCGATCCGGCGGCAGCGCAAGCGCGATCTTGGTCATGCCGACATTGCTGGATTTCTGGATCACCGCGGTCAGATCGAGCGCCCCGTAGTTCGACAGGTCGCGGACGGTGCCGCCGCCGACGCGCATGAAGCCGGGCGCGGTGTCGATGCGCGACTCCGGGCGATGGCTGCCGGCCTCGAGCGCGGCGGCGATCGTGAACGGCTTCGCGGTCGAGCCGGGCTCAACGAGATCGGTGACTGCGCGATTGCGGAAGGCGTCGGCGCGGATGCTGCCGCGGTTGTTCGGATTGAACGACGGCTGGTTCGCGATCGCCAGCACCTCGCCGCTGCGCACATCGAGAACGACGACCGAGCCCGATTCGGCGCGATGCAACTGCACCGCGGTCTTCAGCTCGCGATAGGCGAGGTACTGGATGCGGCGATCGATGCTGAGCCGGAGGTCGCGGCCCGGTTCCGGCTCGCGGATCGCGGCGACATCCTCGACGATGCGGCCGAAGCGATCCTTGAGCACCCACTTCGCGCCGGGACGTCCCTGCAGCCACTGGTCATAGGCGAGCTCGAGGCCTTCCTGGCCCTGGTCGTCGATGTTGGTCAGGCCGACGAGATGCGCGGAGACTTCGTGCTCCGGATAGTAACGGCGATACTCGCGTTGCAGCGCCACGCCGCGAATACCGAGCGCCATGACGGCCTCGGCGACCGGCGGATCGACGTGACGGCGCAAATAGACGAATTGCGATCCGGCGCGCTGGGTCAGCCGTTGCTCGAGGTCGGCCGGGCGGACGCCGAGCGCGCTCGCCAGCGCCGGCCAGTGTTCGCGCGACTGGACCAGTTCCTGCGGATTGCCCCAGATCGAATCGACCGGGATGCTGACCGCCAGCGGATCACCGTGGCGGTCGGTGATCATGCCGCGGTGCGCCGGCATCGTGTGCGCGCGCAGGTGACGGGCATCGCCCTGGTCCTGCAGGAACGCGCGATTCATCACCTGCAGATCGAGCGCGCGCCAGCCGAGCGTGCCGGTGGCGGCCGCAAGCAGGGCCAGCACGCAGGCCAGCCGGGCGGGATGGGTGAGGCCGTCGCGCGCGCTCACGGCCGCATCACCACGATGCGATCGGCCGGCGGCAGGGTCATGTCGAGGCGATCGCGGGCGATGCGTTCGACGCGCGTCGGCGTCGCCCAGGTCGCCTGCTCCAGCGTCAGCTTGCCCCACTCGACCTCGAGCTCGTCGCGCTCGACCTTGAGCGCCTCGAACTTGATGAACAACTGCCGGCTCTCGTGCTTGGTCATGACCACGCCGAGCGCGGACACGAACACGGTGACCCCGAGCGCGAGGATCAGGCCATGACCCGGCGTCATGACAGCCGCTCCGCGACCCGCAGCACCGCGCTGCGCGCGCGCGGATTCGCCGCGACCTCGGCGGTACCCGGATGGATCGCCTTGCCGACCGCGCGCAGCCGCGGCCGGCGCATCGCGTCCGTCACCGGCAGCCCGCGCGGGAACTCATCGCCGCGCGCCTCGCGGCGGATGAAGCGCTTGACGATGCGGTCCTCGAGCGAATGGAAACTGATCACCGCGAGGCGGCCGCGCGCTGCGAGCACATCGACGATCGGGTCGAGACATTGCTCGATCGCCTCGAGTTCGCGATTGACGTGGATGCGAATCGCCTGGAAGGCGCGCGTCGCCGGATCCTTGCCGGGTTCGCGTGACGGGTTCGCGCGCGCGACGATCGCGCGCAGGCGGCCGGTGGTGAGGATCGGCTGTTCCCGCCGCTCGGCGACGATCGCGCGCGCGATGCGCTTCGCATAACGTTCCTCGCCGTATTCGCGCAGCACGCCGGCGATCTCGCCCTCGCTCGCGCGCGCCAGCCAGTCGGCGGCGCTGATGCCGGCGCCCGGGTCCATGCGCATGTCGAGCGGTCCGTCGCGCAGGAAGCTGAAGCCCCTGGCAGCGTCGTCGAGCTGGACCGAGGACACACCGAGATCCATCAGCACACCGTTCACCCACCCGGACACCCCGAGCTCCGACGCCACTGCCGCGGCGCCGGCAAAGGAACCGTGACGGATCGTCACGCGCGCATCCGCGCCGAAACGCGCCTGCGCAGCGGCGATCGCGTCCGGATCGCGATCCATGACCACGAGACGACCCGCCGGCCCCAGCCGTTCCAGTATCGCCGCGGCATGGCCGCCCCGGCCGTAGGTCAGGTCCATACAGACGCCGCCGGGCGCAAGCGCGAGCGCCTCGAGCGCCTCGGACAGCAGGACGGGACGATGCAACTCGCTTGCGCCGGCCATCGCGTCATAGTGAAAACGTACTGAGGAAATCGGACAGGCCCTGCTCGCCGCTCTCGCCCTTGAGCAGGCGCCCGCACTGGTCGTTCCACGCCTGCTCGTCCCACAGCTCGAACTTGTTGACCTGGCCGATCAGCATCACCCGCTTGTTGAGGCCCGCGAACTCGCGCAGCGGCGGCGGCAACAGGATGCGTCCGTTGCCGTCCATCTCGCATTCGGTCGCGAGACCGATCAGCAGGCGCTGCAAGCCGCGCGTGCGCTCGTCGAGATTCGGAAGATCGGACAGGCGCTGCTCGATGACCTCCCAGGCCGGCTGCGGGTAGAGCAGCAGGCAGCGGTCACGATCGCCGGTGAGGACGATGCGGCCCTGGCAGGCATGCAGGAGCAGGTCCCGATAGCGGGTCGGGATCGTCATGCGACCCTTGGCGTCGAGACTCAAGGTGCTGGCGCCGCGAAACACGAATGGTGACTCCCCCAATCAAAATTCCCACAATTAACCACTTATCTCCACTTGTTGCCACTATATACACCTTTAACCCACTGTCAAGCCGAAACGACCCACCCGGAAAGGAAATTTCCCCTTTATTGCACAGTCACTTACGCCCTGATGCCTGTCCGCCGGCGGCGACAGCCGGAAAGCCCCAATAACTAAGGGAGAAAAATCATTACGTTGGGGAATTGTTGTGGAGTGGATTGTGAATGAAAGGCGCGCGCCGAGGGGAACGGGTCAGACCCTGTCGGGGTCTGACCTCGTTGTTGAAGGAGGGAGTCGGCCTGTAAGCCGGGTTCTGTCGGGGACAGTCATTCATCTGGATCGCGCGTCGCCGCGCGTCTCGAGCGACCTACCCGGGGACGACGCGGGCCGCGTCATTGTCCCCCTATTTGGTCTTGCTCCGGGTGGGGTTTGCCATGCCGCCGCGTGTTACCACCGGCGCGGTGCGCTCTTACCGCACCATTTCACCCTTACCCGCGTTGCCGCGGGCGGTATCCTTTCTGTTGCACTTTCCGTCGGCTCGCGCCGCCCAGGCGTTACCTGGCACCCTGCCCTGCGGAGCCCGGACTTTCCTCCACGCCCGAAGGCGCAGCGACTGTCCGGCCGGCTCCCGCGCGCAGTATAACAGACGCGAAGGCGCAACGACCTGCGTCAATCCCCGCCCTTGTCCTCACCCTGCCGCATCCCGAGCCCCCATTCATAGAGGCGATTTCGCGCCATCCCCGTCAGGCGCGCCGCGATCGCCGCCGCCTGTTTCACCGGCATCTCCGCCAGCAGGATCGCGAGCACACGCCGGGCCTCGACCTCGTCGGCGCCCGCGGCCTCGCCGACTCCCTGCACGACGATGACGAGCTCGCCCCGCTGCATCATCGGATCGCTGCGCGCGCGTTCGAGCAGGCCGCCCAGGGTGTCGCGGATCACTGTTTCATGCAGCTTGGTCAGTTCGCGCGCGCAGGCGGCCTCGCGTTCGGCGCCGAAGGCCTCCGTCAGCGCCTCCAGGGTCGCCACTACGCGATGCGGCGCCTCGTAGAACACCAGTGTGCGCGGCTCCGCGATCAGGGCCTCGAGCCGTTCACGGCGCGGGCCGGGCCTGGCCGGCAGGAAGCCTTCGAACGCGAAGCGGTCCGACGGCAGGCCGGCCGCGGACAAGGCGGCGATCAGCGCCGACGGCCCGGGGATCGGGACGACGCGGATGCCGGCCTCGTGCGCCGCGCGCACGAGGTGAAAGCCGGGATCGCTGATCAGCGGCGTGCCGGCATCGCTGACCAGCGCGACGGTCTCGCCGCGCGCGAGGCGCTCGAGCAGGCGCGGCGTCAATTCGCGTTCATTGTGGTCGTGCAGCGACAGGCACGGCGTCGCGATGCCGAAATGGCGCAGCAACTGGCCGCTGCGGCGGGTATCCTCGGCGGCGACGACATCGGCGTCGCGCAGCGTTTCCAGCGCGCGCGCGCTGATGTCGCCGAGATGACCGATCGGAGTGGCGACGATGTACAATGTTCCTGCTTTTCCGATTGACACTCTTGATCACCGTTCGGATACTGGGCCCTGTCCAACCGGAGCCTTCAAGGAGTCCGGAAGGCGGTGGTCATTGTCTGACGGGACGCGCTGTGAATACGTCCCTGTACGCTCAACGGCCACATCCCTGTGGCCGTAAGGTCCCGTCAGACAATGACCACCGCCTTCCGAAACCGAATCTGATTTTTATCGTCCAATCCGCATGCGTCATTCAAACACTGTCCGCCACATTCTTGCGCTGATCATAGCACTCGCGATCGGCGGCTGCGTCGTGGCGCCGCCGGAGCCGGGCGTGGCGCCGAGCGAGGGCGAGCTGTTGCGGCAGGCGGCGCAGGCGATGCAGCGCGCGGATTACGAGGCGGCCGCGCGGCATTATCTCGAGGCGGCCGATGCCGCCGCTGCGGAGCGGCGACCGGATCACCAGTTGCAGGCGGTGTCGGCGCTGTTGCGCGCGAATCAGATCGGGCGCGCTCAGCGCGTCATGGAGAGGATCGACGCGGATCGGCTCGACCGGCTCGGCGAATTGCGCTGGCGCGTCGCGTCGGCGCGCATCGCGCTGGCGCAGAACCGGCCGGAACAGGCACTGGACGCGCTGCCGGCGACGACGCCGGACGGGGTGCCGGATGCGCTGCGTGCCGAGGTCCACGAGTTGCGCGCGGAGGCGCGCCAGCGCACCGGTAACCCGCTCGAGGCGGCGCGCGAGCATGTGCTGCGCGAGCGTTTCCTCGCCCCCGAAGATCACGGCGCGCGCGCCCGCAGCCAGCAGGCCGTCTGGCAGGCGCTGAACCTGCTGCCGGACGAGGTGCTGCGCCGTGAACTGGCGCCGCCGCCGGATGTGTTCGACGGCTGGCGCGAGCTGGCGCTGATCGCGCGCTCGGCGCAGACCGGCGCGGCCGGTGTCGCCGGGATGATCGACAACTGGCGGCAACGCTATCCTGCGCATCCGGCCGGCGGCGATCTCATCGAGCTGGTGCTGGCGCGCGAGCGCGGACAGGCCGCGCGTCCGATGCAGATCGCGGTGTTGCTGCCGCACGCCGGCGCGGCCGCCGCGATGGCGGAGGCGCTGCGCGACGGCTTCATCGCCGCGCACTTCCATCGCGAGAACCGCGCCTATACGCCGACGATCCGCTTCTACGACACCGGCGGTGATGCCGCCGCGATCCTGTCGGTCTACCAGCAGGCTGTCGATGACGGCGCGGAGTTCATCGTCGGGCCGCTGACCCGCCAGGCCGTGACGGTACTCGCCGACAGCGGGCGCATCAGCGTGCCGACGCTGACGCTGAATTACAGCGAATCGAATCGCCGCAGCGATCCGCGGTTGTTCCAGTTCGGGCTCGCGCCGGAAGACGAGGCGCGCCAGGTTGCGCAGCGGGCGTGGCTGGACGGCCATAATCACGCGCTCGCGATCGTGCCCGAGGGCGAATGGGGACAGCGCGTCGCCGCGGCCTTCCGCGATGAGTGGGAGCAGTTCGGCGGCGTGCTGCTCGAGGCCGAGACCTATCCGTCGGAACTCAACGACTTCTCGGAACAGATCCGCCGGTTGATGAACCTCGACCAGAGCGACCAGCGTCATCGCGATCTCGCCCGCGTGCTGCAGCAGCCGCTGCAGCACGAGCCGCGGCGACGCGGCGATGCCGACTTCGTGTTCATGGCGGCGTTCCCGCGCCAGGCGCGGCTGATCCGGCCGCAGCTCGAGTTCCACTTTGCCGCGGACCTCCCGGTCTACAGCACCTCGCATGTGTTCAGCGGCCAGCGCAGCCGCGACGACGATCGCGACATCGACGGCGTGATCTTCTGCGACCTGCCCTGGCTGCTCGAAGACGGTCGCCGCTCGCTCAAGCGCGAGATCGAGCGGGTGTGGCCGGATCGGGCGGCGCAATACGCCCGCTTCTATGCCCTCGGCGTCGACGCCTATGACGTCATCCCGTATCTGAACAACCTGCGGCTGTTTCATTACGAGCGCTTCCAGGGCGCGACCGGCGTCCTGCAACTGAGCGACGCCAACCGCGTCTATCGCCAGCTGCCGTGGGCGCGCTTCAGCAGCGGACTGCCGCGCCCCTATCATTGAACGGCGCAGAGACGACAGTCGGGATCGGTCGGCGCCTCGAGGACGCCGCGCTGGCCTGGCTCGAGCGCAAGGGACTGCGGCTGCGGGAGCGCAACTTCCGCTGCCGCGGCGGCGAGATCGATCTGATCATGGAAGACGGCGGCTGCCTCGTCTTCGTCGAGGTGCGCTATCGCAGCGATTCGCGCTTCGGCAGCCCCGCGGAGACGATCGGCCGCCGCAAGCAGCAGCGGCTGCTGCTCGCGGCGCGCCTGTATCTGCTCAAACACCCGCGCCGCGGCGTCGCGCGTTTCGACGTCGTCGCGATCCGGCCCGGGCACGACGGACCCGAGTTCGAATGGATAATGAACGCATTCAGTTGAAGGAGCCTCGCACGCACATGATCACCCGACTGCTGTTACCGTTGTTCGCGCTGTGGACGCTGGCATCAGCCACCGCCTGCGTGCCGCCGCTGTTGATCGCCGGCGCCGCCGCGGTCGGCGCCGGCGCGGTCGTCTCCGACCGCCGCACTGCCCGGGTCGTCATCGACGACCAGAAGCTCGAATCGGAGGCGATCGACTCGATCAATTCCGACCAGCAGCTCGCGAAGGGCGTCAATGTCTCGGTCACGAGCTACAACCAGGTCGTGCTGCTGACCGGCCAGGCGCCCGACGACCAGGCCGTCGAGCGCATCATCCGTCATGTACAGACGATCGAGAACGTGCGCACCGTCCATGAGCACATCGAACGCCGCGCCCCGACGGGCTTCGGCCAGCGCAGTCGCGACGCGCTGACGACGAGCCGGGTCAAGAGCGCGCTGCTCGGCGAGGAGGGCCTGTCGTCGCTGCAGGTCAAGGTCGTCACCGAGAACAATGTCGTCTATCTGATGGGCATGGTGCGCCGCGCCGAGGCGGATCGGGTGTCGCAGGTGGTGCAGGAAGTCGACGGCGTCCGCCGCGTCGTGCTGGTCTTCGAGTATATCCGTTGAGCGCACCCGGTCGGGCCACGCTCGCGGACCTCGCCGCGCTGCTCGCCCCGAACGACCTGCTGACCGACCCCGCCGACTGCTGGCCCTACGGCTACGACAACAGCCGCCGGCAGGCGGCGCCGGATGCGGTCGTGCTGCCGCGCAGCCATGAGCAGGTCCTCGCGATCGTGCGCCTGTGCAACCGCGACGGCGTCACCCTCGTCGCGCGCGGACGCGGCACCGGCACCACCGGCGCCGCGGTGCCGACCCGCGGCGGCATCGTCATGTCGCTCGAGCGCATGGAACGCGTCGTGCGGCTGTCGCCCGGCGATCGCGTCATCGTCGTCGAGCCCGGCGTCACCAACCAGGCGGTGCAGGATGCCGCCGCCACGGCCGGGCTGTTCTGGCCGCCGGATCCGACCAGCGCCGCGTACTCGACCGTCGGCGGCAACCTCGCCTGCAACGCCGCCGGACCGCGCAGCGTCAAGTACGGCACCGTGCGCGAGAACGTCCTCGGCCTGCGCGCGGTGACCGGCGCCGGCGACGACATCCGCACCGGCGTGCAGACCAGCAAGGGCGTCGTCGGCTACGACCTGACGCGGCTGCTGATCGGCTCCGAAGGCACGCTGGCGATCATCACCGAAGCGACGCTCAAGCTCACGCCGCTGCCCGCAGCGCGGCGCACGATGCAGGCGGTCTACGACTCGGTCCACGCCGCGGCCGAGGCCGTCGCCCGCATCATGGCGCAGCCGGCGACGCCGTGCGCGCTCGAGTTCATCGACGGTCGCGCGATCGAGATGATCCGTGAATACTCACAGGCCCCGCTGCCGGCCGGCGCCGGCGCGCTGCTGATGATCGAGGTCGACGGCATGGCGGACGCGATCGACGCCGAGGTCGCCGCGGTACGCGCGGCGGCCACCCTGCCCGGCCTGCTGTCTTTCAGCATCGGCGCGACCGCCGACGAGATCGCCGCGCTGTGGGCGACGCGCAAGGCACTGTCGCCGGCGCTGCGCAAGATCGCGCCGAAGAAGATCAACGAGGACGTCGTCGTGCCGGTATCGAGAATCCCGGCGCTGATCGCGGGACTGGACGCCCTGTCACGCGAGTTCGGCGTGACGATCGTGAACTTCGGCCATGCCGGCAACGGCAACATCCACGTCAACCTGCTCGTCGATCCCGACGACCCGCGCCAGATGGCGCAGGCGGGACCCTGCCTGTCGCGGGTCTTCGACCTCGTGCTCGAACTCGGCGGCACGCTGTCCGGCGAACACGGCGTCGGCATCGAGAAGCGCGCCTTCGTCGCCCGCGAGATCGACCCGGCCGCGCTCACGCTGATGCGCGGCATCAAGCGCCAGTTCGACCCCAACGGCATCCTCAACCCGGACAAGACAATCCCGGATCCCGAGTAGACGAGTCGAGGAACCTATCCGCCGGATTTGGCTGACACGATGGAAGAAACAATCGGCTCATGTCTACTGAAGTTCGGCCAGGCATGGAAGCCGAAGCGTAAAATCAACAGAACCGATTACTTCACAAGTTGCAGATGGCGGCGTTTCTTGCCGGCGGGCGGCTTCGTCGGTTTGGGCGGACTCGGGGGGGCTGCAGTGGTGGTGCCGTTCTCGCGCTCGAACACCATGCCCTTGCCGTTCTCGCGCGCATAGATCGCGAGCACCGCATGGACAGGGAAGCTGATCTCGCAACTCTTGCCGCCGAAGCGGGCGCTGAAGGAGATCCAGTCATTGTCGAGCCGCCAGTCGCTGATCGCGCGGGGACTGATGTTGAGGATGATCTTGCCGTTCTCGACATGCTGACCGGGGACGCTGACGCCGGCGAACTCGGCATTGACGAGGACATAGGGCGTCAGACCATTATCGGTGATCCATTCATTGATCGCCCTGAAGATATACGGGCGGCTCGACGTCATCGTCATCGCATCGCCTCCCGTCATATCCTGACCCTGGCGAGGTCCTGCTCCACCTCGGACAGGCTGGCCTTGAACGAGGGCCGGCTGAAGATGCGGTCGGCATAACGCAACAGCGGCTTCAGCTGCGAAGGCAGCTCGACGCCGAACTGCGGCAGACGCCACAGGATCGGGGCCATGCTGCATTCGATCAGCGCGAACTCGTCGCTCATGAAATAAGGCTTCTTCGCCAGGATCGGCGCCAGCATCGTAAAGTCGTCGTACATCATCTTGCGGGCCTTGTCGGCGCGCCCCTTGTCGGCGCCGGTCAGATCACCGATCAGGTTGTACCAGTCGTTGTCGATGCGGTGCAGCATCATGCGCGTGCGCGCCCGCGAGACCGGGTCGACCGGCATCAGCGGCGGATGCGGGAACCGCTCGTCGAGGTATTCCATGATGATCATCGAGTCGTAGAGCACGAGATCGCGGTCGACGAGCGTCGGCACGGAACTGTAGGCGTTGAGATCGATGAGGTCCTCGGGGGGATTGTTGACGTCGACGTCGACGATCTCGGCGGCTATGCCCTTCTCCGCGAGCACGATCCGGACCCGGTGACTCAGCGCGCAGTCCGCTCTCGAATACAGGGTCATCACGGGTCTTCGAGCGGCTGATATCGCCATTACGACAGGTCTCCCCAGCGGTTGTGCCTGTTACTGCGGCACTTGTCAGGGAATCTTACCATATTCGCGGCGGAGCCGTCACAGAAGGCGACGGATTCGCCTGTTCCTGCGGGATTTTCACGCGTCCGCGGCAGGCTGCGGAGCGCCCGGAATGCGCCAGTGCAGGCGCGCCTCCTCGAGCACGAAGGTCCTGAAGGCCTGCGCGACCGGCGACAGCCGCTTGCCGCGTCGATGCACGATGTACCACTGGCGCATGATCGGAAACGCCTCCACCTCGAGGATGACGAGCCTGCCGGTTTCGAGCTCGAGCGCGAGCGTATGCACCGACACGATGCCGAGACCGAGTCCGGCCTGCACCGCCTGCTGTACCGCCTCGTTGCTGCGCATCTCCATCCCGGTCCGCAGTCGCACGCCGTGTTCGGTGAAAAAGCGCTCCATCGCGGTGCGCGTCCCCGATTCGGGCTCGCGCATGACGAAGGTCTCGCCGCGCAGGTCCGCGAGCGCAATCGGCTGTTTCCGCGCCAGCGGATGATCCGGCGCCGCGATGACGACCAGCGGATTGTCCATGAACGGCTCGGCGACCAGATCGAGCCCGTCGGGCGGCTTGCCCATGATCACGAGATCGGTGTCGTTGTGGTCGAGATCCCGCAGCAGGCCCTCGCGGTTGGTGACGTCGAGGCTGACCTCGAGCCGATTGACGCGGCGGCTGAAGGTCGCGATCAGGGCGGTCGCGAACGAGTTCGCGGTGCTCGCGACCGCGATCCTGAGCCGGCCGAAGCGCACGCCGCGCATCTCCTCGAGCCGTTCGCGGGTCTCGGCAATCTGCTGCGCGACCGCTCGCGCGCACAGGTACATCTCCTCGCCGGCCTCGGTCAGCGCGATCTGGCGGCCCAGGTGCTCGAACAGGGGCAGGCCGGCGCCCTCCTCGAACTGCTTGATCTGCATCGAGACCGCGGGCTGGGACAGATGCAACTCCTCGGCGGCCCGCGTGAAACTGAGGTGGCGGGCGACCGACTCGAAGACGTGGAGCTGGCGCAGCGTCATTTTTCGCATATTCCCGAGTATATAAGTAGAAAATTATGCAATCAATCATGATTATTGATTTTACTTTATGTTTAGTCCCCCTCAATAATCCCTGACATCGCAACGGTCACAGGCAGCCGACCGGAGGATCCGGGGACAGACCCCGCTTGCGACCGAACCCACCAACGAGGGAGACCGACACCATGGCAGTCAAGACCTACCAAGCGGGCGTCAAGGAATACCGCGAAACCTACTGGATGCCCGAATACACCCCGCTCGACACCGACATCCTGGCCTGCTTCAAGGTCACCGCGCAGCCGGGCGTGCCGCGCGAAGAGGCCGCCGCCGCGGTCGCCGCCGAGTCCTCGACCGGCACCTGGACCACGGTGTGGACCGACCTGCTGACCGACCTCGATTACTACAAGGGCCGCGCCTACGCCATCGAGGACGTGCCGGGCGACGACGAGTCGTTCTATGCCTTCATCGCCTACCCGATCGACCTGTTCGAGGAAGGCTCGGTCGTCAACGTATTCACCTCGCTGGTCGGCAACGTGTTCGGTTTCAAGGCGCTGCGTCACCTGCGCCTCGAGGACGTGCGTTTCCCGATCGCCTACGTCAAGACCTGCGGCGGCCCGCCGAACGGCATCCAGCTCGAGCGTGACATCATGAACAAGTACGGCCGTCCGCTGCTCGGCTGCACGATCAAGCCGAAGCTCGGCCTCTCTGCCAAGAACTACGGCCGCGCCGTCTACGAGTGCCTCAGAGGCGGTCTCGACTTCACCAAGGACGACGAGAACATCAACTCGCAGCCGTTCATGCGCTGGCGCCAGCGCTTCGAGTTCGTCATGGACGCGATCGACAAGTCCGAGCGCGAGACCGGCGAGCGCAAGGGCCACTACCTGAACGTCACTGCGCCGACCCCGGAAGAGATGTACAAGCGGGCCGCGTTCGCCAAGGAGATCGGCGCCCCGATCATCATGCACGACTACCTGACCGGCGGCTTCTGCGCCAACACCGGACTCGCCAACTGGTGCCGTGACAACGGCATGCTGCTGCATATCCACCGCGCGATGCACGCGGTACTCGACCGCCATCCGAAGCACGGCATCCACTTCCGCGTGCTGGCCAAGGCGCTGCGCCTGTCGGGCGGCGACCATCTGCACTCCGGCACCGTCGTCGGCAAGCTCGAAGGCGACCGCGAGGCGACGCTGGGCTGGATCGACCTGATGCGCGACAGCTTCATCAAGGAAGACCGCTCGCGCGGCATCTTCTTCGACCAGGACTGGGGTTCGATGCCGGGCGTGTTCCCGGTCGCCTCGGGCGGTATCCACGTCTGGCACATGCCGGCGCTGACCAGCATCTTCGGTGACGACTCGGTGCTGCAGTTCGGCGGCGGCACACTGGGCCATCCGTGGGGCAACGCAGCCGGCGCCGCGGCGAACCGCGTCGCGCTCGAGGCCTGCGTCGAGGCCCGCAACCAGGGCCGCGCGATCGAGAAGGAAGGCAAGGAGATCCTGACCACCGCCGCGAAGAGCAGCCCGGAGCTCAAGATCGCGCTGGAGACCTGGAAGGAGATCAAGTTCGAGTTCGACACCGTGGACAAGCTGGACGTCGCCCACAAGTAAGCCAACCGTTACACAGGAGCCACAGACATGAGCGCAATGCAGGACTACAAGTCGAGCCTGACCGATCCGTCGAGCCGCAGGTTCGAGACCTTCTCCTACCTGCCGGAGATGAACAAGGACCAGATCCGCAAACAGGTCCAGTACATCGTCAGCAAGGGCTGGAACCCGGCGATCGAGCACACCGAGCCGGAGAACGCCTTCGACCACTACTGGTACATGTGGAAGCTGCCGATGTTCGGCGAGACCGACATCGACCGCATCCTCGCCGAGGCCGAGGCCTGCCACAAGGCCCATCCCGGCAACCACGTCCGCCTGATCGGCTATGACAACTTCGCCCAGTCGCAGGGCGCCTCGATGGTGATCTATCGCGGCGCGATGAACTGAGCGGCAGGCAGTTATACCCCCCTGTAAACCCCTGCCGGCAGCCGTCCGCGCAGGGGTTTTTTTTCGAGGCAGACATGAACGACATCGACAGCTCACAGTACCGGATCAGGAAAGAGCCGTACTATCTCAAGGTCGCCGACGAGATCGACCTGTTCGAGGCGGCCTACGACGCGCGCATGCCGGTGATGCTCAAGGGTCCGACCGGCTGCGGCAAGACCCGCTTCGTCGAGTACATGGCATGGAAACTCGGCCGCCCGCTGATCACCGTCGCCTGTAACGAGGACATGACCGCGTCGGATCTGGTCGGGCGCTTCCTGCTCGACGTCAACGGCACGCGCTGGCAGGACGGCCCGCTGACGACCGCCGCGCGCATCGGCGCGATCTGCTATCTCGACGAGGTCGTCGAGGCGCGCCAGGACACGACCGTCGTGATCCACCCGCTGACCGACCATCGCCGCACGCTGCCGCTCGACAAGAAGGGCGAGCTGGTCACCGCGCACCCGGACTTCCATCTGGTGATCTCCTACAACCCGGGCTACCAGAGCCTGATGAAGGACCTCAAGCAGTCGACCAAGCAGCGCTTCGGCGCGCTCGATTTCAGTTACCCGGCCGCGGACATCGAGGCGCGGGTCGTCGCCCACGAGACCGGCATCGACGCCAAGCTCGCGGCAAAGCTGGTGCAGATCGCCGGACGCGCGCGCAATCTCAAGGGCCATGGCCTCGACGAGGGCATCTCGACCCGCCTGCTGGTCTACGCCGGTCAGCTGATCGCGAAGGGCGTCGAACCGGTCGCGGCCTGCCGCATGGCGCTGGTCCGTCCGCTGACCGACGACCCGGACATGCGCGACACGCTGGATGCGGCGGTGAACACGATCCTCGGCTGAGGGGCGGTGTTTCATGAACCACCAGTTGCGGCAGATCCGGGTTCCGGGCGGGTGGCTCCTTTTCAGGACCGCCATGAACCCATCCCTGGGGGCTGCCGGCGAGACATCCTGTCTCGCAGGCTCCTGAAAAGGAGCCACCCGCCCGGAACCCTGCTGAGACAGTTTGCCGGGTTCATGAAACACGGAGACTGTGCGGTACACCGATGACGATTCGACTCGATGATTATCGTGATGCGCTGGTGAAGGCCGCGCCGGAGCTGAAGGATACCCTCGACGGGATCTTTCACGAGGCGGCGCGCGCGATGTCGCCGGCCGGATTGCGCGAATACCTCGACGGCGCGCGCGGTCTCGCCGGTCTCGGACGCGGCGGCGAGCTGATCGTCAACTGGCTCGAGGAGATGCCGGCGGTGGTCGTCGAATGCGGCGATGATGTCATCCGGGACTGCCTCCATGCCGCGCTGAAGCTGTCGTCGATGACCTCGGGCGAGGTCGTCGCGCTGACGATCGCCAGCCTGCCGACCGCGGCACGGCGACTCGGCGATGCCGGGCTGCTGCGCAGTTATCTGAACCTGATCCATCAGCTGGCCGCTAAGGCGCCGCGCGGGCTGCGCCCGATGCTGCGCCATGTCGATGACCTGCTGTCGAAACTGACGCTGAGCGGCCTCAGGCGCTGGGCGAATTTCGGCGCCCAGGCCTATCGCACCGACCAGCAGAACCTGGTCGCGTATTTCAATCTCGAAACCCGGGACAGCCTTGCAGTACTCAAGCGCGAGCGCCGCGGCACGCTGTTCATCGACAGCCAGCGCAAGCTGAACTTCTACCTGCGCGCGCTGTGGGGCCGGGACTATTTCCTGCGCCCGACCTCGGCCGATTACAGCGATTTCCGTCCATACATCGAAGGCCGCATGCTGCACCTGCCGGATGCCGTCGACGATCTCGGCGACATCGCCGGGCTCGACCTCTATCGGGCGATCGCCGCGCATATGGCCGCGCATGTCGCCTATACCCGCGCGCCGCTGTCCGCCGAGCAGCTGAGTCCGGCGCAGATGTTCTTCATCGGCTACGTCGAGGATGCCCGCGTCGAACATTGCGCCTGCGATGAATTTCCGGGCTTGCGCCGGCTGTGGGGGGGGCTGCTCGCAGCCGGGCACGAGTCCGCCGCGGCCCACCCAGGCACGCAGGCGCTGGAGCGGCTCGCGCGCGTGCTGCTCGACGGGTCGCAGTCGATCGATGATCGGGAGCTGGCAGCCTTTGCGGCGCATTTCCACGAGGAGGTCGCCAGGCGTCCGCGGGATCCGGCGATGTCATGGGACCTCGGCATGACGCTGTATCACCTGTTCCACCGCCGCAAGTCGGTACCCGGCCTGCGCATCCTGGCCGGCGCGCGTCCGCACTATCGCGACGACAATCGCTTCATCTGGGACTTCGAGGAGTTCGCGCTGAGCGACGCCGAGTATCTCGCGGCGACGCAGCGCCAGGTCCGCCGCAAGGTCTCGGTGCTGGAAATGGTCAACGAGGTCGATTGCGAACTCGCCGGCGACGATGCCGGCGAGGTCTGGACGCTCGAATCCGAGTTCTTTCGCGACGGCGATCCCGAGGGCGTCAGCATGAACCAGCTCGAGGGACGCGAGCCGGTCTCGGCGCCGGCGCACTATCACGAATGGGATTACCAGATTCAGCTGCATCGGCCGGACTGGGCGACGGTGCATGAACGGCGCCAGTCGAAGGGCGATGCGGGGACGATCGACGGGATCCTGCAGCATCACCGCCCGATCGCGTCGCGCATTCGCCAGATCATCGACCGCCTGCGTCCTGAAGGCGTCACCCGCCGCCGCAAGCTCGAGGACGGCGACGAGATCGACGTCAACGCGGCGGTCGACGCGATGGTGAGCCTGCGTGCCGGGTTGTCGCCGGATCCGCGGATCACGATGCGCAACCAGCTGAATTCCCGCGACCTCGCGGTGGTGCTGCTGCTCGATCTGTCGGAGTCGACGAACGAGCCGGTCGAGGACGGCGACGGGGCGACGGTCCTGTCGCTGACCCGCGAGGCCTGCGCGCTGGTGGCGACCGCGATCGAGGGCATCGGCGATCCGTTCGCGATCCACGGTTTCTCGTCGGACGGCCGCCACGATGTGCAGTACTACCGGATCAAGGATTTCAACCAGCGCTTCGGCGATGAGCCGAAGCAGCGACTGGCCGGCATGCGGGGCAAATTGTCGACGCGGATGGGCGCGGCGATGCGCCATGCGGGCCGCCATCTGCTGAGGCAGCCGCAGCGGCGCAAGCTGCTGCTGGTGATCTCGGACGGCGAGCCCGCCGACATCGACGAGCGCGATCCGCAGTACCTGCGCCATGACGCGCGCAAGGCGGTCGAGGAACTGCGCGGGCAGGGCATCGCGAGCTACTGCCTGACCGTCGATCCCGATGCCGATGACTACGTGCGACGCATCTTCGGCCAGAATCATTACACGATCATCGACCATGTGCGACGGCTGCCGGAGAAACTGCCGCTGCTGTTCGCGAGCCTGACGAAATAGGCATATTCGACGATATTCCCGCCCGGTCGCCGCTTTACTGCTAGACTATCCGCCTGTCGACTGCGAACGGAATCGCCGTCAGGCAGGGAGAACTGCTTGCGGGACACGCTGTGAATACGTCCCTGTACGCTCCGCGGCCGCATCCCTGCGGCCGAGGGTCCCGCAAGCAGTTCTCCCTGCCTGACGCCGATGCTGATTTCGAGTAATTGCCTCACCGACCTTGCCTGACACAATTGATGACACCTGAAACCGCAACCGCCGAGCTGATCGGCGATACCGAACCCTGGTTCACGGTCGAACATGAAGGGCGCCGGATCACGGTGCTCGGCACTGCGCATATCTCCCGCAGCAGCGCCGACAAGGTCGCCGACCTGATCGATCGCGGTGGTTACGATGCGGTCGCGATCGAGCTGTGCCCGAGCCGGCACAATGCGCTGCTGAATCCGGACGACCTGTCGCGGATGAACCTGTTCGAGGTGTTCCGCAAGAAGAAGGCGTCGATGGTCGCGGCCAGTCTGGCGCTCGGCGCCTACCAGCAGCGCATGGCCGAGCAGCTCGACATCCGGCCAGGCGCGGAGATGATCGCGGCGATCGACGGGGCAAGGGCGCGCGGCCTGCCGGTGCTGCTGATCGATCGCGAGATCGCGGTGACGCTGCGACGGGTCTATCGCAATGTGCCGTGGTGGAAGCGGCTGGGCCTGGTCTCCGGCCTGTTCGCGAGCCTGTTCTCGTCGCGCACGATCACCGAGGAAGAGATCGAACGCCTCAAGGAAGGCGACATCCTCGAATCGACATTCGCGCAATTCGCCGAGGAATCAGGCGAACTCTACCTGCCGCTGATCGACGAGCGCGACCGCTACATGTCGGCGCGGGTCGCGAACGAGTTCGGACAATCGGATCATCGCAACCTGCTGGTGATCGTCGGCGCCGGGCACCTGCGCGGGATCTCCACTTACCTGCCCGAATACCTCGAGGCGCTCCCGCTGAAGGTGCCGGACCGGACGATACGCGAACTCGACGAGGTGCCGCCGCCGAGTCGCTGGCCGAAGGCGATCGCCTGGCTGATCGTGGCCCTGATCCTGACCGGCTTTGCGATCGGCTTCTCGCGCAGCCCCGAACTCGGGCTGCGCATGCTGCTCGACTGGGTCATCATCAACGGCGGCCTCGCCGCGCTCGGCACGGCGATCGCCGGCGGTCATGCGGTGACGATCGTCACCGCCTTCGCGGCGGCGCCGCTGACGTCGCTGAATCCGATGATCGGCGCCGGCATGGTGACGGCGGCCGTCGAGGCCTGGGTGCGCAAGCCGCAGGTCGGTGATTTCGCGTCGCTGCGCAAGGACACCGCGAGCTTCAGCGGCTGGCGCCGCAACCGCGTCGCGCGCACGCTGCTGGTATTCCTGTTCGCAACGCTCGGCTCCGCCGCCGGCACCTACCTCGCCGGCTTCATGATCTTCCAGCGGCTGATGCAAAGCTGACCGCGAAGCAGGTTCGTTCGATCGCGCAGCCCACAGCGATCTCCGGAAGCCGGTGGTCCCCTTGTCTGTTACGGGACCTTCCGGCCGCAGGACGCGGCCGGGGAGCTTACAGGGATGTATTAACAGCGTGTCCCGTAACAGACAAGGGGACCACCGGCTTCCCGCCACTGAACTGAAACGCGATCGAACGAACCTGCGCCCGTTGATCGTCAGTCGACGACTGAACCGTGCTGGCGGATCGGTTCGCCGTGGGGCTTGCCGAAGCAGAACATCAGGCGGGATTCTTCCCAGGCCTCGATCATCAGTTCACCGGGATCTTCGACGAAGCAGGCATGATCGTGATCGAGCGCGCGGCCGTTGACCGCCGCCGAGCCCTCGGCCGCGTAGACCAGGCCGCGGTAGCCGGCGGGGATCCTCTCGCGCAGCGTGACGCCGGGTTCGAGATGGGCATCGAGATAGTGCACCGGCGTATGCAGTCGCAGCGGCGAACCCTTGCCGACGATCGTGACGATGTGGCCGCCCGACACCTGTCTGACCGGGAACTCGTCGATATCGACCTGCTGGTAGTCGGGCTCGAGACCCTTGAGGCGTGCCGGCAGGTTGATCCACAACTGAATGCCGCGCGTCGCGCCCTGACCGACCGGCATCTCCGAATGCGTGATACCCCGCCCCGCGGTGAAACGCTGGGCGCCGCCGGCAAGCACGGTCGAATGGTTGCCGAGGTTGTCTTCATGGCGCATGCCGCCGGAAAAGATATAGGTGATCGCCTCGAAGCCGCGATGGCTGTGTTCAGGCAAGCCGGCATCCGGCGAGACTGAAAAGTGATCCCACAGCACGAAGGGATCGTAGTTCATCCAGCCCTGCACCGGCATCAGCCGCCTGACTTCGACGCCCGCGCCCTCGTGCGTCGCGGTGGCGCGACGGAATTCCAGTCTGGCTGCCATCAATGACTCCTCCCGGCGAATCCTGTGGACAAACCTGTATTATCCATGACCGGCACGGATAAAAAAGCGCGATCCGCTGTCACAGGAATGACGCGGCTTTTATTGGCCGTCCGCTGCCCATAGAATACAGGAAAGCCAATCGATGTTCCGGGAGCCATGATGACGAATCGCGTCTGGGCGGTCAGTATCTTGCTGTTTTTCGCCCCCGCCGGCGCGGCGCTCGCCGCTTGCGACGCTCCGCCGGGACGCAACGTCATCTGGATCAACTGCGACAAGAGCGGCGCCGACCTCAGCGGCGCCGACCTGCGCGGCGCGGTGATGACGCGCACCAATCTCGAGAATGCGAATCTCTCCGGCGCGGTGCTGACCGGCGCGGAATTCAATTTCGCCCGGCTCAAGGGCGCGCGCTTCGATGAGGCCCGCATCGACAGCGCCCGCTTCCTCAGCGCGGATCTCGGCGATGCGAGCTTCCGCGACGCGATCGTCGACGGCACCAGCTTCAATCGCGCGCGCATGCCGGGCGCCGATTTCAGCGGCGCGAGCCTGCGCGACGCGACGTTCTACCAGGCCGAGATGCAAAACGTCTCGATGCGCGGCGCGCGCGCGCTGGGCGCGAACCTCAGCCAGGCCACGCTGACCGGCGCGGACTTCTCCGAGGCCGATGTCAGCCGCGCCGACTTCGAGCGCGCCCAGCTCGAGGACGCGTCGTTCCGCGACGCGGTGATGCGCAACACCCGCCTCGAAAGCGCGAACCTGCTGTTCACCGACTTTACCGACGCAGACATGACCAACGCGGTGCTGGTCCGCGCCGAGACGCGCGGCGCGATCTTCGACGGCGCGATCCTCGACACCGCGCAATGGACCAACCGCCGCCGCTGCCGCACCGGCTCGATCGGCGAATGCCTGTGAAAGACCGGGCCGGTGTCGCTTGATCGCGCGCGCCAGCGAGGTCTCCGGAAGCCGGTGGTTCCCTGTCGTGTTACGGGACCTTCCGGCCGCAGGACGCGGCCGGAGAGCGTACATGGACGTATTTACAGCGTGTCCCGTAACACGACAGGGAACCACCGGCTTCCCGCCACCGAACTAAAACGCGATCAAGCGACACCGGCCTGGTCTTTCACTATCCGGCCGGCGCAATCTCCGCAGCCAGTTTCTGCTTTTCGGTCACAGCCTCGCCGGTCAGCGCGAAGCCGAGCAGGCGACCGTCGGCAGCGCGGAACAGCGCCCGCATGCCGTTGCCGACGCGCGTCTCCTCCCATTCACCCGCGCTGCCCTGCGCCGGCGGACAGACGACGACCGGGTGCGCGGGCGTCTTGACGACGACCGGCATCACCGGATAGTTGACCGCCGTCGGCGTGCCGGCCAGCGTCTTGCCGAGCGCGCGCGCGCCGAACATGATCGGCATCACGAACGGCATCACGCGGCCTTCGACCTCGGCGCAGTCACCGATGGCGAAGACGTCTTCGGCGCTCGCGCGCAGGTGTCCGTCGACCTTGATGCCGCGCCCGCAGGCAAGCCCCGCCTGCTCCGCGAGCGCGATGTTCGGGCGCAGGCCGATCGCCGACAATACGACCTCGGCGACGACCTCGCTGCCGTCTTCGAGTTCGAGCGCGAAGCCCTCGCCACGGCGCGTGATCGCGCGCGCTGAGGTGCCGAGCCGCCAGCGGACGCCGGCCTCGGCGAGCGCGTCGCGCAACAGCATGCCGGCACCTGGCGGCAGCAGCCGCCCGAGCGGCGTCGTGTCGGGACCGATGACGGTGACCTCGCGACCGCCGGTACAGAGATCGTTCGCGAATTCGCAGCCGATCAGCCCGGGTCCGATCACCGCGACGCGGCGGGCGTCCATGACCACGTCGCGAAAGCGGGCGAAGTCGTCGAGTGAATTGACGGTGAGGATCGCGTCGGCGGCGTCGCCGCCGATCGGCAGCGTGATCTGACTGGCGCCGATCGCAAGGACGAGGCGTGACCATTCGTGTCTGCCGTCCGCGGTATCGAGCGTGCGCGCAGAGACATCGATCGCGGTGACCCGGGTCCTCGGCAGGATCCCGGCGTGAAGCTGCTCCGCCATCTGCGACGGACCGGCGGTCGCGATCTGCTCCGGCGACATGCCGCGCCCGAGCGCATTCGACAGCATCGGCTTCGAATAGAATTCGCCGCCATCGGCGCTGATCAACCGCAATGGCGACCCGGTATCATGCTTGCGGAACTCCTTCGCGGCGTGATAGCCGGCCAGTCCGCTGCCGATGATCGTGATCGGGGCGCTCACCGGCGCCCCCGCGAACGCTGTGTCATCGTGTATAATCCCCGTCAAGGCATCGTTACCCGGCCAGTATAACCGTTTCCCGCCGCTTTATTTCGCCGGACAGAACCGCATAACCGTTGACATGAGCCACTGGATCGAAGGACGGATCGTCGGCAAGCGCAGCTGGACCGACAACCTCTTTTCACTGCGCATCGACGCGACCGTCGAGGACTTCACCGCCGGACAGTTCACGCAGCTCGCGCTCGACATCGACGGCGAGCGCATCGGCCGCCCGTATTCATTCGTCAACGGCCCCGACGAGCGGCCGCTCGAATTCCATTTCATCACGATCCCCCGCGGCCCGCTCACCGATCGCCTGCAGCGCCTCGAGTCCGGAGACCCGATCTGGGTCTCCGCGCGTCCTGCCGGGCATTTCACGCTGGCGGGGGTCCGCGATGCCGATCACCTGTGGCTGATGGCGACCGGCACCGCGCTCGGGGTCTTCCTGTCACTGCTCAAGACCACCGAGATCTGGGAACGCTTCGGCCGCGTGATCCTCGTCCATGCGGCGCGTACCCAGAGCGAGCTGACCTATCTCGAGGAGATCGAGGGCTTCGGCGCCCGTCACCCGGATCAGTTCGATTATGTGCCGTTCGTGAGCCGCGAGGATACCGAGTTCGCGATCCGCGACCGCATCCCGAACGCGATCACCGACGGCCGTCTCGCGGCGGCGGCGGACGCCCCGTTGCTTCCGGAGTCGTCGCAGGTCATGCTGTGCGGAAACCCAGGCATGGTGCGCGATACGACGCGCGTGCTCGAGGCGCGCGGCTTCACCCGCAACCTGCGCAAGTCGCCGGGCAATATCACGTCGGAACATTACTGGTAGCGGAGCACATCGAGTGGCGGAACCACACACCTATGCCGGCATCGACGACGACAAGTTCGGCGGCATGACGCCCGCCGGTACGATCATCCGCGATGCCTGGGTATTCGGCATCCTGCCGCGCGAGGAGACCTGCAGGGGCTGGACGCCGGGACGCATGCAGAAGCTGTACGAGCAGGTGTGGCAGGCATGGGAGCCCTACGGCCACATGGCGAGCCGGCTGCCGCCGGACCTCGCCGAAAGCCATCAGCGGATCCACGACGAGGCGATCGCGCGGGCGAAGGCGCTGGGCTGGCAGGCGGAGCTCGGCGAGAACGATTGAGGTATAATCAGCGACATGAACTCCATTAGTGCCCCACGCGATGATTTCGGGCTCATCGAGCATCAGGCGCAGCGCGCGCGCCGCGGGCTGATCCCGCAGGCCGCGGCGGTGCGGCAATATCCGTCGGCCGATGCCAATGCCCGACCTGATCCGCTTCGCTGGCCGCGGTCCGCGCGGTTGCCGGTTTCAACCGGGGTCGCGGCGCCGGTGTGGCGCGGCCGGGAGCGGCGCCGGCGGCGGATCGCAGTGCTGCTCGATACGCGCGTGCGGGCGGGCGGCGCGATCGACCTGATGGCCTGACCGCGTTCTCGCGCGGACGCGGTCCCCCTCGATGCCCCGGCTTGCCCTGTCTACCCCTCGCCTGCTGTTCCTCGGCGGCTTCACGGCCTGCGCGGCGCTGATCGCGATCGCGCTGTATTTCCAGTATGTGATGTACCTCGACCCCTGTCCGCTGTGCATCCTGCAGCGGGTCGCGGTGATCGCGCTCGGCGTGATCTTTCTCGCCGGCGCACTGCACGACCCCGGCCGGTTCGGACGGCGGCTCTATGCGACGCTGGCGCTGCTGACCGCGGGCATCGGTGCCGCGATCGCGGGTCGTCATGTCTGGCTGGAAAACCTGCCTGAGGACCAGGTGCCTGCCTGCGGCCCCGGTCTCGATTACATGCTGGAGAATTTCCCGTTGATGCGCGCACTGGAGATGGTCCTGCGCGGTTCGGGTGAGTGCGCCGAGGTCGCCTGGAGCTTTCTCGGCCTCAGCATCCCGGGCTGGACGCTGGTCGCGTTCGCCGGCTTTGCCGCGATGTCGCTGTTACTGTTCTTCCGCCGCTTCGAACGCGCGCCCTTCTGATCAGCGCTTGACCGCCGCGGCGCGGCTCTGGGCGTAGGCGTCGCGGATGAATACGTAGGGATCCAGGGCGTCGCGCTTGATCGATTCATAGGTATCGCGGTCGAGCGACAGCGTGTTGATGCCGTCAAATGTCATCGCGCCGATGTACTGCCACTCGTTGTCGACGATGTAGACCAGCGGATCGAGATAATAGCCGTCGACGAATCCGCCGATGCCGTCGCGCAGGCTGGTCGGGCCGAAGACCGGCGCGACCAGATAGAAGCCGTGACCGACGCCGTAGCGGCCAAGCGTCTGGCCGAAATCCTCACGATTCCCCCGGATATCGAGATACTTGCGCGCCGGGTCGAACAGGCCGCCGATACCGATCGTGCTGTTGAAGCCGAAGCGCAGCAGCTCGTTGCCGGCATCGACGAGCTTGAGCTGGAACAGCGAATTCGCAATCCTGACCGGCGCCCTCAGGTTATCGAAGAAATTGCGCGTCGAGGTGCGCACCGGGACGGGCACGACGCGATAGGCGCGCGCGACCGGCTTCATCACGTAGAAATACAGACGGTCATTGAACGCGAACATCGCGCGGTTGAACGGCTCGAGCGGATCGGCGATGAGGATGATGTCGTCATCCCAGTCATCGTCCCAGTCGTCAAAATCGTCATCGAAATCCTGCGGCTGCGCGAGCAGCGGACAGGCGACGAAGAGGCCAAGGACGATGAGCAGCTGAAGGCGACGTTTCACGCTCGTTCGGACCGGTAAACCCGGGCTATTCTGCATTCGGGCAGAGGTCGCGTCAAACCCGGGGCCTGCAATCGGCGACAGTCGCGATACTGGCGGCGCGACATCCGTTCGGTATAATCGAAACCAGGCATTGAACACTGTAGCGGCTGCATGAGCAGGATCCCGATATCCGACGCTGAGTGGAAGACCCGACTCTCGCCCGATCAGTACCGCATCGCGCGCGAGGGCGGGACAGAACCGCCATTCACGGGCGTCTGGCTGGACAACAAGGCGCAGGGCCGCTATCTGTGCGTCTGTTGCGGCGCGCCGCTGTTCTCGTCAGCGCACAAGTACGACTCCGGCAGCGGCTGGCCGAGCTTTCACAGCCCGATCGGCGACGGCGCACTCGCAACCCTGCCCGATATCAGTCACGGCATGCGCCGCGTCGAGGTTCGCTGCGCCGCCTGCGAGGCCCATCTCGGCCATCTCTTCAACAACGGGCCGCGACCGACCGGGCTGCGCTATTGTATCAATTCCGCCTCACTCGACTTCGCGCCGGAAAACGCCGGGACGGAACCGAAGTGACATTGTCATCGTTATCGATTACCTTTGATTACCTTTGAAGCCAGAATCAATAACGCAACAGCAAGGAGGTTGATCGCATGAACAGGACCGTCAAGACCGTTTCGGCGCTGGCATTCGCGGCGCTGCTGCTCGGTGGCTGCGCAAGCACATCCGAGATCCAGCGTATCTCCGATGAGGCCGCCGCCGCGCAGACGACGGCGGATGAGGCGAAGCGAATGGCGCAGGAGGCGCTCGATACCGCGCGCCAGGCGCGCAGCACCGCCGATCGCGCGATGTCCACCGCCCAGGACGCGAATAACAACGCGAACCAGGCCAAGGCCGACGCCGCAGCTGCGAAGGAAGCCGCTGCCCGCGCCGAGGAGAAGGCCGAGCGCATGTTCCAGCGGGCGATGTCCAAGTAAGACGATTCCGGCGGGGTCAGGTCCTTCGGGCCTGACCCCGCCTCCCTACAGTACGCAGTCCGACAGCAGGCCGTAACGGTCGGCGGGTATCAGCCTGCCGACATGGCCGGTCGACTCCCGCAACTCATCCATCGCATCGCGCGCCATCGCCTCGTCGCTGAACGGGCCGACCAGGACGTGACAGTAGCCGTCGTTGACGCGCGCCTGCACGATGACCGGCGCGCCGAGGACCGCGAGCTGGTCGGCGAGTCGCGAGGCATTGCCCTTGTTCGAAAACGCGCCGAGCTGCACCATCCAGCCGCCGGCGGCGAAGTCGTCGGGTCTCGGGGGGCGCACCTCGGCGACTGCCTCCGGGGTGCCGGTCATGCCGCCGGCGATGCGCGCCGCGCGCTGGCGGACCTGCTCCAGCGCCTCGGCATTCGTCACTGCCTCGATCGCGGCGAGGATGGTCGGGAAGTTGTCCGCCGGCGGACGATCGGGGTCCTCGACCGGGGCGTGCGCCTCCATGTAGAGGCGGCCGTTGTCGCGACCGAGCTTGTAGGGCTGATCGATGATCCACACCGGCGTCGACAGCGGCACGCGATTGAACAGGGCCTCGATGTCCTCGGGATACATGCGAATGCAGCCGTGGCTGACGCGCATGCCGACACCGAAGGACTTGTTGGTGCCGTGGATCAGATAGCTGGTCCAGCCGAGCCGCATCGCGTGCTTGCCGAGCGGGTTGTCGGGGCCCGGCGGCACCACCGCCGGCAGCGGGCGGCCGGCCTCGGCGTGGGCGCGACGGATCGATTGCGGCACCGTCCAGGTCGGGTTTTCGACCTTGTCGATGACCTTCGTGATGCCGAGCGGGGTCGACCAGCCCTCCTGGCCGATGCCGATCGGGAAGGTCATGACGACCGCGTCCTCGCCCGGCGCCGGTTTCGGATAGAAATACAGGCGCATCTCGGCGAGATTGATGATGATGCCATCGCGCGGGGCGCTCGGCAGGATATAGCGGGTCGGCAGGACGACCTCGGCGCCGACCGGCGGCAGCCACGGGTCGAGGCCGGGGTTCGCGGCGACGACCTCGTTGTAGCCGAGGCCCTGCTCGCGGGCGATGTCGATCAGGGTCTCGCCGTCGCGGACCTGCACCGTCGAGATCTCGCCGACGAGGTCGCTGCCCGCAGGGGGCAACGGATAGGTCGCCGCCTTGGCCGCCGCGCTCGCCAGCGCCAGGGCAAGCAGCCCGGCCAGCCAGAATCCTCTCATTCGCGCGTCTCTCCCTGCATCCGGGTCGATGTTAGCACAGGCGGTCGCGCGGCCAAGTGAGGACGCGGGCGAGGGGCGGACGCGCCCCTCAGCCGCGGATGAACACGATCAGCATCAGCACGAACAGGACGACCAGCCCGATCGGGAACAGCACGCCATGCCAGTCCCGCTCCTTCGCGTCACGGCTCTGCTTCAGCGCCGCCCGGATGCCGGGGCGGTACCACAGCAACAGCAGCACGACGAGCATGCCGACCAGGAGTTGCTCCCATAACGCCATCGAAAATGACCCCGAAAATCGCCTGCGAGTGGCGGAAAATCCGATTTAGTGTCGCTATCTTACACGAATAAGCCGTCTTTTGTTCCTATTTGTCTTTAAAATCCGCATTTTCGTGGTCCGACCCCGAAACTCATGATTTGGCGGGGGTGAACGCTAATAATGGCTGGGGAATCCAGAGCGAGAACCAGGGTCATGAAGAACGAAGCCACAAACGAAAATTCGAATGCCCTGCCGCGGGACGGGCGGCCGGAGCCGATGGAGACCGCGGAGCTGTGGCTGAAGGACAGCGCCAGCCTGGTCTCGCCGCCGGACATCTGCATCAAGATCTTCGAGCTGATGGAGACCAACCAGGCCTCGGCGCAGTCGCTCGGCAGCGTCATCAGCCGCGACCCGAGCCTGACCGCGCGCCTGCTGCGTATCGTCAACAGCTCGTTCTACGGCTTCCCGCATCGCATCGACACGGTATCGCGGGCGGTCACCGTGATCGGGGTCAGCGAGCTCTACAATCTCGTCGTCACGGTCTCGGCGATCACCTCGTTCTCGCGCATCCCGAACTTCATCGTCAACATCGACACCTTCTGGCGTCACAGCGTGTCCTGCGGCATCCTTGCCCGCGAACTCGCGCGCCAGTGCAAGGTCCTGCACCCCGAGCGCCTGTTCGTCGCCGGCATCCTGCACGATATCGGCAGCCTGGTCATGTATCACCGCGCCCCCGACCGCATGAAGAACCTGTTGCTGGCGGCGCAGGGCAACGAGACCATCCTCCAGCACCTCGAGCAGAAGGAATTCGGCTTCACCCACGCCGATATCGCCGGCATGCTGCTGGCGCGCTGGCAGCTGCCGAAGCTGCTGCACGAGGCGGTGCGCTGCCATCATGACCCGACCTCGGCGGACGAGGCGCGGCTCGAGGCCTCGCTGGTCCATATCGCCGACGGCCTCGCCAACCGCTCCGAGCAAGGGGCGTTCTATGCAATGCCGACGCCGGACCTGTTCATCGACCACGAGGCCTGGCGCATCACCGGCCTCGATGCCGACCCGGCACGCCTGACCGATATCATCGAAGACACCCGCGAGCAGTACCGCGACGCGGTCAACCTGTTCAGCGCCTGACCCGCCCCTGATCCCGCCCGGGGTCGGAGCCCTTCGGGATCCGACCCCGAATACCCTCCCCGCATTGGCCAAATCCGGCCCGAATCCGTAAGATATCAGCCATATCCCCGGATCATCACCAGCAGGACGATCACCGCGCATGACGATTGCCAACAGCGAGCGCGCCGCCCCCGCGGCCGCCCCGAAGACCGGCGGCGGCTTCGAATGGGTGCGCAGCGAGCGCATCACCTCCCTGAACCTGACCGTCGAGGAGTACCGCCACCCCGGCACCGGCGCCTGGCACTTCCACCTCGCGAGCGAACACCCGGAGAACGTGTTCCTGGTCGCATTCCGCACCGTGCCGATGGACTCGACCGGCGTCGCCCACATCCTCGAGCACACCGCGCTGTGCGGCAGCGAGCGCTACCCGGTGCGCGACCCGTTCTTCATGATGATCCGGCGCTCGCTGAACACGTTCATGAACGCGTTCACCAGCAGCGACTGGACCGCCTACCCGTTTGCGAGCCAGAACGAGAAGGACTTCTATAACCTGATGGACGTCTATCTCGACGCCGCGTTCTTCGCCCGCCTCGATGAACTCGACTTCGCCCAGGAGGGCCACCGCGTCGAGTTCGACGACCCGGCGAATCCCGACAGTCCGCTGGTCTACAAGGGCGTCGTCTACAACGAGATGAAGGGCGCGATGAGTTCGCCGGTCAACACCTTGTGGCACGCGCTGTGCGAGCGCCTCTACCCGACCTCGACCTATCACTACAACAGCGGCGGCGATCCGGAGCGCATCCCGGACCTGCGCTACGGGGACCTCGTCGCGTTCTACCGCTCGCACTATCACCCGTCGAACGCGGTCTTCATGACCTTCGGCAACCTGCCGGCGCATCGCCACCAGCAGCGCTTCGAGGAACGCGCGCTGGCGCGCTTCGAGCGCCAGGACACGGTCATCGCCGCCAACGACGAGCAGCGGCTCGCGGCGCCGGTCAGCGCCGAGACGAGCTACGCCCTCGACGGCGACGAGGCCGGCGACAAGACCCATATCGTGCTCGGCTGGCTGCTCGGACACAGCACTGAACTCGAGGCCCTGCTGAAGGCGCACCTGCTGTCCGGCATCCTGCTCGACAACAGCGCCTCGCCGCTGATGCATGCGCTCGAGACCACGGACCTCGGCAGCGCGCCGTCGCCGCTGTGCGGGCTCGAGGACTCGAACCGCGAGATCGCCTTCGTCTGCGGCCTCGAGGGCAGCCGCCCCGAACACGCCGAGGCGCTCGAGCGCCTGATCCTCGACGTGCTCGAAGGCATCGCCGAACACGGCGTGCCGCAGGAGATGGTCGACGCCGCGCTGCACCAGCTCGAACTGCACCGCCGCGAGATCGGCGGCGACAGCTATCCCTACGGCCTGCAACTGATCCTCGGCGCATTGCCGACCGCGATCCACCGCGGCGACCCGGTCGCGGCGCTGAACCTCGACCCGGTGCTCGAACGCCTGCGCGAGGCGGTCCGCGACCCCGATTTCGTGCCGCGCCTGGTGCGCGAACTGCTGCTCGACAACCCGCATCGCGTGCGCCTGACGATGACACCCGATCCGGAGCTGGCCCGCCGCCGCGCCGCCGCCGAGGCCGAACGGCTGGCGGCGATCCGGGCCGCGCTCGACGACGCGCAGAAACAGGCGCTGGTCGAGCGCGCCGAGCGGCTCGAGGAACGCCAGCACCAGCAGGACGACCCGGAGATCCTGCCGAAGGTCGGCCTCGACGACGTCCCGGCCGAGATGCCGATCCCGACCGGCGAGCGCCGCGAATTGCTCGGCCGGCCGCTGACCTTCTTCGCCCAGGGCACCAACGGCCTCGTCTACCAGCAGATCGTCGCCGAACTGCCCGCGCTCGACGAGCCGCTGCTCGACTGCCTGCCGCACTACACGCGGCTGTTGCCCGAGGTCGGCTGCGGCGGCCGCGACTATCTGAAGACGCAGACCTGGCAGGACCGGGTCAGCGGCGGTATCAGCGCCTATACCAGCATGCGCGGCCGCGTCGACGACGTGCAGGACGTGCGCGCGCACTTCGTGCTGTCCGGCAAGGCGCTCGCCAGCGAGCACGCCGAGTTTTCGCGGCTGATGGAACAGACGCTGGCGACGGTGCGCTTCGATGAACTGAGCCGGCTGCGCGAGATCGTGTCGCAGGAGCGCGCGCGCATGGAACAGAGCGTCACCGGCCACGGCCATGCGCTGGCGATGTCCGCCGCGGCGAGCGGGCTCAGCCCGGCCGCCGCGATCAGTCATCGCCTGCGCGGGCTCGCCGGCATCCGCGCGCTGAAGGCCTTCGATGACGGCCTGAAGGACCCGGCCCGCCTCGAGGCCTTCGCCGCGACGCTGCGCGAGATCCACGAGCGCATCCTCGCTGCGCCGCGCCAGTTCCTGCTGGTCGCCGAGGGCGAACGCCGCGACGCGCTGCTCGCCGATATCGAACGGGCCTGGCGCGACAGCGCGGTGACGGTCGCGGACGATCTCGCGCTGTTCCGCCGCGAGCCGGTCCGCGAGCAGGTGCGCCAGTTGTGGGTCACCAGCACCCAGGTCAATTTCTGCGCCAAGGTCTACCCGACAGTCGCGGCCGAGCATGAGGACGCGCCGGCGCTCGACGTGCTCGGCGCCTTCCTGCGCAACGGCTTCCTGCACCGCGCGATCCGCGAGAAGGGCGGCGCCTACGGCGGCGGCGCCGGCCATGACGCCGACATCGCGGGCTTCCGATTCTATTCGTATCGTGACCCGCGCCTCGAGGAGACGCTGGCCGATTTCGACGCCGCGATCGACTGGCTGCTGTCCCGCCGCCACGAACCTCGCCAGCTCGAGGAGGCGATCCTCGGCGTCATCGGCGGCATCGACAAGCCCGGTTCCCCGGCCGGCGAGGCGAAGAGCGCGTTCCATCACGGCCTCTACGGTCGCACGCCGGAACAGCGCCGGCGTCATCGCCAGCACATCCTCGAGGTATCGCTCGACGACCTCCGGCGCGTCGGCGAGCGCTATCTGACGCCGGCGCAGGCCAACGTCGCCGTCATCACCAGTCCCGACCGCCTCGCGGCCCGCGGCGATCTCGGGCTCGAGGTCTTCCGACTCTGAACCCCGCCGCGCCGCGGCTGCTCCACCGAGGATTCCCGATGTCGATACTTCGCCGGTTCACCCCCTTGTGCCTGCTGACGGCCGTCGCGCTGATCGCGACGACCGCGCAGGCCGGCGTCACGATCGAAAGCGCCAGCGCCGACGGCACCCAGGGTCGGGTGCTGATCTCCGGCGACAAGGCGCGCGTCGAAACCGGTCGCCAGGATTTCTGGCTGCTGCTCGACTTCGCCACCGGCTCGATCCTCGCGGTCAACGACGCCGACCGCATCGCGATGGACATGCGTTCGCCGATCCCGCAGCGGCGCGAGCACGGCGACATGCAGCTCGAGGCGCCGAAGCTCCGGGTCCGCCTCGAACGGCGCAACAACGGCCCGACGATTGCCGGCTATCGGACCGTGCACTATCGCGTCACCGTCGATGGCCGCCACTGCTACGATGAATATCTCGCCCCCGACGCGCTCGCCGATGACGGCATCCGCCGTTTCGTCGCGGCAATGTCGCAGGGCTCCGACAACGAGCCGCAGCGCGTGCTGATCCAGCTGACCGCGCCGGAGCGGATCTGCGAGGCCGCCGACGACCTGATCGACGATCACTACCCGGTCTCCGGCATCCCGCTGCGCACCCTCGATGCCGACGGCCGGGTGGTCCAGGAGATCACCCGCATCACCTTCGACGAGGTCCATGCCGCTGCGCTGTTCGAACTGCCGGCCGGTTATCCGGTGCTGACCCGCGCCGAGGTCATGCAGCGCGCGGTCCATGACGAACTCGACGTCGAAGGGCTGCAACGCCGCCTCGAGGAGATCGAGCGACGCATGCGCGCGGTCGAGCCCGGCCACGACAGCTGATCGGGGAGCCTCGATGGACGCCCCGCGCGCCTTGCAGTACATCGACACCCGCGCCGGACTCGAATCGCTGTGCGCGCGCCTTGCCGGCCATGACTGGCTCGCGCTCGACACCGAATTCATTCGCGAGGATACCTATTTCGCGAAGCCCTGCCTGATCCAGGTCGCGGTCCCCGGCATCACCGCCTGCGTCGATACCCTCGCGCTGCCCGATCCCGGGCCTTTGCTCGCGCGCCTCCTCGATCCGGAGGTCACCAAGGTCCTGCACGCAAGCCATCAGGACATGGAGATCTTCTATCACCTCTGCGACGGTCGTCTGCCGGCCCCGGTATTCGACACCCAGCTCGCCGCGCCGCTGGTGGGGCTGGCGGGGCAGGCCAGCTACGCGAGCCTGGTCAGCGAAGTGCTCGGCGTCAGCCTCGACAAGGCGCATGCGCGCACCGACTGGAGCCGGCGGCCGCTGTCACCGGAGCAGATCGACTATGCCGCCGACGACGTGCGCTGGCTCGGCCCGCTGTTCCTCGAACTGCGGCGGCGGCTGGTGGCGCTCGACCGTCTCGAATGGCTGGAAGAGGATTGCGCGGCGATCTCCGATCCGGCGCGTTACGCGAATCCGCCAGGGGATGCCTGGAAACGCATCCGCGGCGCCGTCCAGTTCAACGGCAGCCAGCACCAAATGCTGCGCGCGCTCGCGGCCTGGCGCGAGACCCGCGCGCGCAACGAGAACCGCCCGCGCGGCTGGCTGTTGCGCGACGACGCGCTGCTCGACCTCGCGCGGCTCCTGCCGTCGAGTCAGGCGGAGCTCGAGGCGATCCGCACGCTGCCGCCGAAGACCGCCGCGCGTCATGGCCCGGCCCTGCTCGACCTCGCGCGCGAGGCAAGGACCGGCGCGGCGGACGACGGCGCGACGCCGCCCGACACGGAGCGCCTGAGCGACGAGGAAAAGAAGACCCTGAAGCGGCTGGGCGAGCGGGTGCGGCGCAAGGCCGCGGAGCTGTCGATCGATCCGGCGGCGATCGCCGCGCGCCGCGACCTGCTCGCGTTGCTGCACGGCGATCCCGCCGCGGCCTTGCTCAGGGGCTGGCGTCGCGGCGTCGTCGGTGAGGAATTGCTGACGCTGCTGCCGCCGTCAGACGCCCGCGTCCCGGTCTGACAGCGGCCGGACCTTCGACGCCGCGAGGCGGGCGCGGCGGCGGGCGTCGTCGACGTCGCCGCCATGCGCGAGCGCGACGCCCATGCGCCGGAAGCGATACGACTCCGGCTTGCCGAACAGGCGCAGGTCGGTGTCCGCCACCGCGAGCGCCTCGGCCACGCCGTCGTAGGCGATGCCGCGCGCCTCGATGCCGCCGTAGATCACCGCGCTCGCGCCGGGGCACGACAGCCGGGTATCGACCGGCAGGCCGAGGATCGCGCGCGCATGCAGATCGAACTCGCTCTGGCGCTGCGTCGCCATCGTCACCATGCCGGTGTCGTGCGGGCGCGGGCTGACCTCGCTGAACCAGACCTCCTCGCCGCGCACGAACAGCTCGACGCCGAAGATCCCGCGGCCGCCGAGGTTGCCGGTCACCGCCGTGGCGATCCCGCGCGCGCGTTCGAGCGCGCGCGGCGGCATCGGCTGCGGCTGCCAGCTCTCGACATAGTCGCCGCGTTCCTGACGGTGACCGACCGGCTCGCAGAAGAAGGTCTCGATGCCGCCGTCACGGCCGCGCGCGCGCACGGTCAGGAGCGTGATCTCGTAATCGAAATCGATGCGCCCCTCGACGATGACCCGGCCCTGGTCGACGCGCCCGCCGCGGGCCGCGTAATCCCAGGCCGCGGCGACCTCGTCCGGACCGGCGACCGCCGACTGGCCCTTGCCCGACGATGACATCACCGGCTTGACGAAACAGGGATAGCCGATGCCGCCGTCGATCGCCGCGCGCAGCTCGATGAGGCTGCTCGCGAACGCATACGGCGAGGTCGGCAGCCCGAGCGTTTCGGCCGCGAGCCGGCGGATGCCCTCGCGGTTCATCGTCAGGCGCGCGGCGCGCGCGGTCGGGATCACCTCGGCGAGGCCTTCGGCCTCGATCTCCTCCAGCGTCGCGGTCGCGATCGCCTCGATCTCGGGGACGATGATCGCCGGCCGCTCGTGCTCGACCAGCGCGCGCAGCGCGGCGCCGTCGCTCATGTCGATGACATGCGCGCGATGCGCGACCTGGTGGCCGGGCGCGTCTGCATAGCGATCGACGGCGATGACCTCGACGCCGAGACGCTGCAGCGCGATGATGACCTCCTTGCCGA
Organism: Chromatiales bacterium; assembly: GCA_050486285.1. Taxonomy (GTDB): domain Bacteria; phylum Pseudomonadota; class Gammaproteobacteria; order SZUA-140; family SZUA-140; genus JAITWN01. The sequence goes on along the minus strand of JBJHCZ010000008.1, from coordinate 19,900 downwards.
GTTCGCCGCTGCCGAGCAGCATGACCCTGAGCGCCGAGGCCGAAAGGGGGGTGCCGATCCGGTGCATGTTCGTCTGTTCCGAATGACTCACAGTGTGATCCAGGTCCGCCCTGCGCGCTTCAGGATGCGGGGCCGGAGCCGCTATTATCAGGTAGCCGGACAGACCGGCCGGAACCGACGCCGATGCACCTGAGACTCGACCAGATCCCGACCCTGCACACCCGCGCCGCGCGCCTCGAAGCCCGTTACTGGAACGAGATTCGCGTGGCAGTGATCCGCGCGAACGGCACGCTCAGGCTGCCGCTGACGGGACTGCGCGGGATGGACATGATCCTCGATCGCCACGCCTGGATCTGCGTCGATCGCACCTTCTACGACCTGCCGGTGCTGGCCTGGGCCGGCTTCGACCCGGCGGCGCGCACGGGGCTGCACCAGCCGATCGACTGTCACCTGCATTTTTATCACATCCACGCGGATTTTATTACCGGCACCGTACTGAACGCGACGCTGTGCGCGCTCAGGGCAAGGAAAATGCTTCCCTGATCACCTCGAGGGCGTGACCGGTCGCGGCATCGCGCCGCACTCCGAGACCAAGCGCCGCCGCCGCCTCCCCGACCTGCTCCGGCGCCTGCGCCAGCAACTCCCCGATCTTCGCCTCGGCAAGGCCGAACTCCCGCTCCAGCAGGCCGCGACAGCGTTCGAGCGCGGCGGCAGGATCCTCGGCGCGAAAGACCGCCGCGATCCAGTCGGCCGCGTACATCGCGCGCGCGAGCGGCGAGATCGCGGCCGAGGGGTCGTCCCCGTCGCCGGCCGCATAGTGATGCTCGCCGAGCGCAACGCCGAGTTCGTCCGGCAGTTCCCACGCCTCCGCCAGCAGCGCGGCGACGCCGTCATGGGTCATCCCGAACAGCTCGAACTCACGCGCCAGCCGGGCGTCGGGATCGAGGCGGCGCAGCCGCGGCCAGCTCGCCGCAGCGGCAGGGTCGAGATACAGCATCACCAGCAGGCCGAAGTCCTGCAGGATGCCGGCGGTGAAGCAGTCGTCGCGATCGCAGCCCGCGGACCGCGCCAGCAGACGCGCACCGACCGCGCGCAGCAGCGCGTCCTCCCAGAATTCTGCGGGATCGAATCCCGCCGGCGCGTCGCGATGCAGGGCATCGCGCACCGCGAGACACAGCGCGAGGTTGCGCAGCGTGCGCAGGCCGAGCACGGTGATCGCGCGCGCGATCGAGGTGATGCCGTGGCCGGGACCGAAGTACGGCGAATTCGCGACCCTGAGCAGTTCCGCGGTCAGCACCGAATCGGTGGCGGCGATGCGCGACAGCTCGGCGCTGCCGAGGTCGTCACGGCCGCAGGCGCGCATGATCTCGAGGGCGACCTGCGGCGGCGACGGCAGGTCGCCCGGCCTCAGGTTTTCGAGCGTCAGCGGTTCACGCATCGCGGCGACGCGGCGGGCCTCAGCCCGTCTTGCGCGCCTCCCGCGCATCGTCGGCGGCGGCGTTGAACTTCTGGATGACGTCGTGGACCTTGCCGATCGCGTACGGCTTGGCGATGAAGGCCCCGGCGCCGAGTTCCATCGCCCGCTTGACGTTGTCCATCGTGGTATGCGCGCTGACCATGACGATGAACATCGCGGGATGCGCCTCCCTGAGCCTCGGCATCAGGTCGAAGCCGTTGCATGCGGGCATCTCGATATCGAGAAACACGATGCCCGGCTTGAGGTTCTCGAATGTCGATTTGGCGACCTCCTCGTCGCTCAGCGAGCGGATGTCGCTGTAGCCGAGATTTCTGAGGATGCTCGTCAGCAGGATGCGCGCCGACATGTCGTCGTCTATCACGGTGATTGCGGTCTGTTTCATATCCCTGGTTCTCCCCGTTCATTCCGTTCGACGGTCGCCAGGACCTCCCTGGCGGCCTGTACCACGTTCTCTTTCAGCACCGGCGCCCCGACGTCGCCCCCGATCAGCGCCGCCTCGAGCCGTCCGGCCAGTTCTCCGAGCGCGTGCCAGCCGAAGCCCCCGGCCGCGCCCTTGAGGCGGTGCGCGAGCATGCGGAGGCGTTCGCGCCCGCCGTCATCGTCAGCGACGCCCGTCGCCTCCCACACGGGCAGCGATCGCCGCAGCGAGCCGAGGAATTCGGCGCGCGCCTCGCGGTAGCCGGGATCGTCGTCGAGCGAGATCTCGTGTTCGGCCGGTCGCGCGAAGCCGTCGTCGCCGAGACAACGCGCGATCGCCGCGCGCACGCGGGCGCGATCCAGCGGCTTGGTCAGGAAGTCGTTGCAGCCGGCCTCGATGCAGCGCTCGCGTTCGCCGCCGAGCGCGCTCGCCGACAACGCGATCACCGGTCGCGCGAAGCCGGCCTGGCGCAGCCAGTCGACCGCCTCGAGGCCGCCCATCTCGGGCATCTGCAAATCGGTCAGCAACAGATCGAAGTCGCCGGCCAGCGCCTGCTCGACCGCCTCGCGACCGTTGTCGACCTCGACGATGTCGATGCCGGTATCGCGCAGATAGAGCGCGATCAGTCGGCGTATGTTCGGATCGTCCTCGGCGAGCAGTACGCGACCGCGCAGGCCTGCGGACAATCCGGTCGCATCCTGCTGCCCGGGGTCCTCGCCGCGTACCGGCGCCGCCCCCACCATTGCCGCGACGTCGATGGCGCCGCAGTCGATCGTCGCCGTGAAGCGGCTGCCCTCGCCCTCGCGACTTTCGACGGAGATCGTGCCGCCGAGGCGCTCGGCGAACTGCTTGGAGATATGCAGACCGAGGCCGGTTCCGCCGAACTTGCGCGTCGTCGACGCATCGGCCTGGGTGAACGGTTTGAACAGGCGCGCGCGCTGTGCCGGCGACAGGCCGACGCCGGTATCGACGACGCTGAAGCTCATGCGACTGTGCTGCGGGTCGCAGGATACCTCGATGCTGACGCCGCCGCGCTCGGTGAACTTGACCGCGTTGCTGCACAGGTTCAGCAGGATTTGCGCAAGCCGGGTCGGATCGGTGTCGATCTCCAGCGGCAGCGGAAAGCGCCAGTCGACGCCGAAGGTCAGGCCCTTCTGGCGGGCATGCATCTCGATCACCGAGGTCACGCGCGCGACGACCTCGAACAATGAGGTGCGCACGACCTCGAGCTGCAGGCGGTTCGAGTTCAGCTTCGAGAGATCGAGGATGTCATTGATGATCTCGAGCAGGTGACGGCCGGTGCTGTAGATCGTCGCCACCGCCTGGCGGCGCTCGGCGTCGGGCAGGGACTCGTCATGGAGCATCTCGGCGAAGCCGATGATCGAGGTCAGCGGCGTGCGGATCTCGTGACTCATGTTGGCGAGGAAGCTGCTCTTGGCCTCGTTCGCGGCTTCGGCGTCGCTGCGCGCCTGCTCCAGGGCGCGGGTGCGCTCGTCGACGATGCGCTCGAGGTCCCGGTTCTGCGCGTGGATATAGCGATAGAGCTCATGGTTCTCGATCGCGTTCGCCGCGTTCGACAGGATCATCGACAGGACCTGCTGCAGCGCATCGCGCAGCTCGGTGGCATCGCGATCGAGGAATCCGACGAACATCCCGCGGATGCGCGAGCGCGTGGCGATGACCTGCATGACCACGATATCGCGGTCATCGATGCTGCGCGCCATCACCGGCCGCGTTTGGGTCAGCGTCCAGGCAAAGGCGCCGCGCTCGATCTGGTGGTCGATCTCGCGCTCTATCGTCGCGCGGTCGTCGTCAGGGAAGCAGTCGTAGATCTTGAAGTCATGGTCCTGCTCGTCGATGCGCAGGAAGGCATAGCGCCGGTAGCCGTACAGCGCGCGCAGGCGCGGGCCGATGTCGCGCAGCACCGCGAAGGGATCGCTGCCGTCGCGCAGCGTCGCGCCGGTGTCGACGAGATTGGCGCCGATCTCCAGCGCTTCGATGAACCAGCCGCGCAGGAACTCGAGTTCGCGGACATGCGTCTCGAGATCGCCCGCGCGCGCCGGTCTCGGATTCACGCGGCCTGACCGAGGATCATGCCGATCGCATCCTCGCACTGGCTGTCGAGCTGGCGCAGTATCCAGGGCAGCACCGATACCGGCAGGCGCAGATGATCCCAGGCGCGCGGATCGAGCGGCGGCACGCAGTATTCACCGCGGGCGCCGGTCTCGATCGCATGGGCGATGACGTTGGCGACATGGACGATCGCGCCACCGGTATGGCAGGCGCCGTTGCGCGGCGAGGGGCAGTGATGGAGCGAGACCGCGAGGGCGAGCGATTCGGGCAGATTCCACCGCCGCAGCAGCGCCGCGCCGACCTCGGCATGATCGAAGCCGAGACGCCGCTGCTCGACCACGTGCAGCAGTTCGCCGGTGTCCTCGCTCTCGGCGAGCAGCGCGCGATAGCGCTCCGGCGCCTGGCCGATCATCACCAGGCGGCCGACGTCGTGCAGCAGGCCGGCGATGAAATGGTGTTCGACATTGGCTTCGCGGCGGCAGGTCGCGATCACCCGCGCGGCGACGCCGCAGACGACGCTGTGCCGCCAGAAGGCGTCGAGATTCACCGCCTCGACACCCGCGCCCTCGAACATGTCGACGACGCCGGTCGCGAGCGCGAGGTCGCGCAACTGATGAGTGCCGATGATCGCGACCGCGCGCGTGATCGTGTCGATCTTGCCCGGGAATCCATACAGGGCGCTGTTCGCGAGCCGCAGCAGGCGCGCGGTCAGGCCGGGATCCTCGCCGATGACGCGGGCGACGTCGCGGTTCGAACTGAGCGGATCGTTGACGATGCTGTCGAGACGCGCGACCACATTCGGCAGCGACAGCAGCGTGCCGACCCCCTCGACCAGCGCGGCCGCGCTCAGCGCATCTTCAGCCCCGAGATGGCGGTCGCGCGCGTTCACAGTGATTTACCGACACGGTAACGAAACAATTCGGCAACGACCGGATGCGAAAGATCCGCGTGCCTGAATTCCGGGGCGACGGCCTCGCAGACGGCCTGGTAGCGTACGGCGTCGACATCCCTGGGCAGGCCGCCCGCCGTCGCGATGCTCGCGGCGTCGATCTCGACCGAGCCGATGCCCCAGGCCTTCAGCATGCGCAGATGACTCGGCGCGATCGTCGCGCCGGTCTCGAGCAGCACGCGACCGTTCGCATGCACGACATCACGCGCGAGCGTCATGCCCGGCGCGAGCCTGTCTATCGTGATTTCGGTCATCGTCTGTCCTTGTCCGGGTCGCCCGCAGGGTGAGAGACGACCCGCCCGGCCGTCTCCCAGCCTATCGGCGCCCGACCCAAAGTCTTTAACAAGGTCAATGAGATACCGTTCACGATCGGGGCGGCCCGGCGGGTCGTTGCCAAGCCCCGGGGCGAGGCCTAGAATCGGACACAGGAGACCGATTCGTTCCACCGCTCGCGAGCGCGACAGGAGGGTGCGATGAAGATATCCGAAGTGATGACCACCGGCGTCATCAGCGCCCGGGAAGGCGACCCGGTGCGCCGGGTCGTCGAGTTGATGGTGATGCGGCACTGCGGCTCGATCCCGATCGTCCGCGACGGCGACCGCCTCGCCGGCATCATCACCGTCCGCGACCTGCTGCTGCCGCTGTACCCGAACCTCGGCGACTATGTCCACGACCAGGTCCGCGCCCGCGACTTCGAGGAAATGGAGGCCGGCTACGCAAAGCTGCTCGACCTCCCCGCCGCCGACCTCATGACCACCGACCCGATGACCGTCTCCCCCCACGACCCGGTCCTCAAGGCCGCCTCCTACATGGGCCTGAAAAACCTCCGCCGCATCCCCGTCGTCGACGAAGGCCGCCTCGTCGGCATGGTCAGCATCGGCGACATCAACCGCGGCCTGTTTTTGCGTCGGGTCGGACCACGGTAAGACGTTGATTAATAGATAAATTGCCTCGATAATCGGGTCGGAAACAGGCCTCCCGGGCGATTTTTGGGGTGAAAACGGGGTGATGCCTGATCTCCGACCGGTCTTCCGGGATATGTGCGCAATAAACAGATTGCTATGATTGCGCATTCGTCCGTTCGACCCTCAGCGAGAAAATGACTCCATACGCATATCGGCGATATTCATTTCGCGCAGCGGTCATACTTCTGATGATCCCGCTATACGGCTGTGCGACGTTGTTCACCGGCACGACGGATACCATCACCTTCAACTCGAATGTCCCCGATGTGCGCCTGTCGATCGACGGCCAGTACAAGGGTGACCTGCCGCTCACCTTGACGCTGTCACGTAACTTTCTCGGCGGCGCGCGGTTCATCGCCAGATTCGAGAAAGAGGGCTACGAGACCCAGGAGTTCCAACTGACGCGCGAATTCAATACAGTCGCGATCCTGGATGTGACCAGCATCGTGACATCGAGCGGGATCGACATGCTGACCGGATCGATCATGCGATTCTCGCCGACCGATTACCATATACACATGCGGGAAGTCAGCCCAAAGCAGGCTTCGAATGAATATACCCGCAGCCTCAGGCTCTATCGTTATGCCCTGATGAATCATCGCAATCTGCAGCGGGATATCAGTCGCGGAGGCGGCGAGTATCTGTCGGCCTTTGCCGCTGAAATCGGCCGGGAGACCGATGATTCCGGAGCAAGCGTCCGCCGACAGATCATCGAGCACGCCCAGGTATTGGCAGGCGCCGACAGCGCGCACCGTTTCGTGGCGCAGATCAACGAAATGCTAACCGAAGATCCAGGCCTTGCAGGCTATCGGTTTTGAACCCGGGGGAATTCGTGCGTCCGGGATTACCTTGAGAATATGTCGTCAATCACAAATATTACAGCCATCGATCCTGACACACTCAGAGCCTATCAGGAAACCCTGTTCGAAGTGCTCGGCGCATCGCCTTTTACCCTCAAGGTCGGCATTGTCAGTGCTGCGCTCGCCGATCTGTATGGCATCCATCGAACCGATTGCGCATCGTTCATCACCGCCTGTAATCCGGAGAGCCAGTTACTGGATGATTCGACCAATAGCGAACGCCAGGCGCGGATGGCCAACGAGCTGCGGGATGCCGGCTTGCGATATATCGAGGGCATAGGCCGTCATCCCTCGAATGAGTGGCCCGGTGAACCGAGTTATCTGGTGCTGGGACATGCTCTGGACTCAGCCAGGGCAATGGGCATCGAATACGGACAGAATGCCATCATCTGGTGCGGTCCGGACGCCATTCCGGAACTCGTCCTGCTGAGATGATGCCGGCTTGCCTTAACAGATGATTCGGATCACGCCGGTTTCCCGATCGGGCTTCGGCCGGCGAGGATGGCGCCGATTCGCTCTCCGATGAGTCGATCGGCTTTCTGTGCTACTCAACAAAGCGACCGTCCAGATTGTAAAACAAGGGGCGGGTACCGGTCCCCGCGGCTGGAAATGAGGGATCAGCGCGACCACTGCTTTCCGGTCGGTGATGGTGGAGGGTTGCGATGTAGTGCCCCAGGAGTGCCCCACAACGGGTATTTCCGGGGGCGAAAAGGACCTGAATATTGGAGCTGGCGAGAGGAATCGAACCCCCGACCGGCTGATTACAAATCAGCTGCTCTACCGACTGAGCTACGCCAGCACTGTGGGAAACGAGCGGGATTATAACAAAGCCCCCAAAAATCCCTGCATCTGCGCAACCACCCGTCCCCGCAGGTATTCGACACGCTAAACTCCTGCCCCGCCCCGCTGTCCAATCCATTACGCGGCGTACGTCGCCGCGAATATAGAGGCCTCGCCGGAGGCGCCCGATGTACGCGGTTTGCAGGTCATTGCCCTGGTCGTGGATGTTCCCGCTGCTGTTGTCGGCCGGGATCGCGCAGGGCAGGGATTTGCCCTTCGAAGCCGCTGCGGCGCCCGTCGATACCGATGCCACGGACATTGCCCTCTCCCTGCCCGCCCCCGACGGTTACCACCATCTTCGCGACGCGTTGCCCTCGCTGCTCGCACTCCAGCGCGCCGGCGGCTGGCCCGCGTTACCGGCCGGGCCGTGGCTGCGGCCGGGCGATGTCGACGCCCGCATCCCGCTGTTTCGCCAGCGCCTGATCCTCGGCGGCGACCTCGCGACCGAGGGCCTGGAGTCAGCCGCGCAGGACCCCCTGCGCTACGACGATGACCTCGCCGCCGCGATGCGCCGCTTTCAGTCCCGCCACGGCCTCGACATCGACGGCATCGTCGGCCCGCGGACCCTCGCTGCGCTGAACGTCCCGGTCGAGCAGCGGCTCGCGCAGATCCTCGTCAACCTCGAGCGCTGGCGCGCGATGCCGCCCGACGACGGTACGCTGCGGCTGATCGTCAACATCCCCGGCTTCAGCGCCGAGCTGCGCCGGGGCGACGAAGTGCTCAAATCCGCGCGCGTCATCGTCGGTCGCGCGAGCCGGCCGACGCCCGAACTCGCGACCCGCATCACCCATCTCGTCGTCAACCCGACCTGGACCGTGCCCGAACGCATCGCGCGCCTGGACGTCCTGCCGAAGTTGCGCGACGACCCCGGCTATCTCGACCGCGGCGGTTTCCGCGTCCTCGCCGGCTGGAACCCGGATGCCCGCTCTCTCGATCCCGACGCGATCGACTGGGATGGGGTCACCGGCCGCTTCCCGTTCGTGCTGCGCCAGGCCCCGGGTCCGGCGAACGCGCTCGGCACCCTCAAGTTCGAGATGCCGAACCCGTACTCGGTGTATCTGCACGACACCCCGGACCGCGCGCTGTTCGCGCGGTCGACGCGCGCCTTCAGTTCCGGCTGTATTCGCGTCGAGGGCATTCACGACCTCGCCGAATGGCTGGCGGCCGCGTCCGGTTGGGAGCGCGGCCGCCTCGAGGCAGAGATCCGCAGCGGCCAGACCCGCCACCTGCGCCTCTCGCAGCCGGTCGAGGTCCGCCTGGTCTACCTGACGGCCTGGGTCAACAACGCCGGGACCCTCGAATTCCGCGACGATATCTACGACAGGGATGCCGCCCTGCCGATGCGACTCTGAGTCCTGTCTGGACGCCCGCCCGCCGATATACAATGACGGGCGCCAGACAACGCGCTTGGGGGAGTCTCAGGGATGTGTACCGGTCACCGGGAGGGCGGGCTCAGCCGCCGAAGATTCGTTTTGTGCTCGGCGGCGGCGACGCTGGCGGCGCTGGTTTCACCACCGTGCCTCGCAGCACGGATCGATGGGCCGGCGCGCAGCCTGCATTTCCATAACCTCCACACTGGCGAGACGCTGCGCGCGACCTACTGGGAGCGCGGGCGCTACCTGCCCGATGCGCTTGCCGGCATCGATCGCCTGCTGCGCGACCATCGCCGCGACGCGGTCCACCCGATCGACACCGGCCTGCTCGACACGTTGCATACGCTGCAGACGCAACTCGACTTCAAGGGACCCTTCGAGGTCGTCTCCGGCTACCGCTCACCCGAGACCAACGAGATGCTGCGCGCCCAGGGCCGCGCGGTCGCGCAGCGCAGCATGCATACCGAGGGCAAGGCGATCGACATCAGCCTGCCGGGGCTCGATCTCGCGCATGTGCGCGATGTCGCGCTGGCGCTCGAGGCCGGCGGGGTCGGACACTACTCGAACCCGGGGTTCCTGCACATCGATGTAGGCAGGGTAAGGACGTGGTAGCCATCGGGGTCAGAGTAGACGAAGTCTACTCTGACCCCGATAAGCAGTCGATGTCGCGCCACTCGATGCGCGGGTCCATCTCGACGAGGGTGTTCATCATCCGGGTCATCGGGCGCAGGTCTTCGGCGGCGAGGCGCAGCCGCAGGCGATAAGCGTTGATGGTGCGCGTGCGCTCGCGGACCTCGGGGATATAACCCTGGGCGATGATCTCGCGGCGGCGGTTGTCGAGCGTCGATTGCAGGCTGAAGATGCCGAGCGAGATCGCGTGACTGCCGTCCTCGAGCGGCGTGATCGCGATGTCGCGCAAGCCCTTGCCTTCCATCTCGCGCAGGAGTCGCCGCGCCTCGGCGATCGGGTAACGCCCCTCCAGCAGCACCCAGAAACCGGCCGGTACCTGGCGGCCGGTCTCTTCGACGCGGGCGTCGATGCCGGCCGCGACCGCGGCGCGACGCGCCGCTTCGGCGGCTTCGGCATTCTCGTAGGGTCCGGCGCTGGTACAGCGTTCCGGCACGCGCGCGGCCGTCGCGGGGGGCGGCGGCGCCACGGCTGCGGGCGCCGTCTGCGGGGGGCGAACGGTCGCGGGATCTCTCGGCGCCGACGAGACCGCGGGCGCGGGGTCGACCGGTGACGGCGGACTCGCCGCGACGGGTTCCTCCGGCGATGGCGACGGCGCAGCCGGCGTTTCAGCGACGACGGGCGCCTCGGGTTCCGGTGGACGCGCGGCGCGCGGCGCGGGCGCGGCTGTCTGCTGCGCGCGCTCGGCGATCGTCACGATCCCCGGCACGCCCGGATCGGTGCGCGCGACCGTCGCCTCCGCCGATACGCCGGTCTCCGAGTACGCGCCCATCTGGAAGTGCCAGGTAAAGAACGCGAGGTTGCCGAGCAGCAGCAACAGAAAGAACAATCTCATGCATTATCCCCGGCGATCACCGCCAATCCCTCCAGCACCAGTTCCGGCGCGTAGTCATAGTCCCCCGACAGCAGCGGCAGTATCGTTTCGGCATCGCCGCCGGTCAACAGGCAGCGCAGGTCCGCGCCGATCGCCGCGCGCACGTCGCCGGCGATGCGGTCGATCGCCCCCGCCAGCGCGTAACGGGTGCCGCCGATGACGCCGCCGGCGGTATCGCGCGCGAACAGCGGCGCGTCGCCGTCGCGCCCGCCCTCGTCGTCGAGTCGAATACCGGCCGTGCCGCCGGTCAGCGCGCGGCGCATCAACTGAAGACCCGGGATGATCAGGCCACCGAGGTGTTCGCCGCTCTCCGCCAGCACGTCGATCGTCACCGCGGTGCCGCAGTCGATGACGCAGGCGGGTCCGTCCCCGTCGTGGCGCGCCGCGATCAATGCGACCCAGCGATCGGCGCCGAGGCGTTCCGGCTCGCGATAGGCATTGATGACGCCGCAGGCCTCGCGCTGCGCGACGGCGAACTCGACGGCGATCTCCCAGGTGTCCTCGACCCACGCCGACAACCGCGCGGCGAAGCCGGACCCGAGCACGTTGACCGCCAGCACGCGCGCCGGCCGCGGCAGCGGCGCCCAGGCGAGCGACAGCGCCTGGAGGTCATCGGCGTCACCGTTATGCGCGATCGCCTCGCCGGGCTGGACGACGCCGCCGACGAGGCAGGCCCATTTGATGCGGCTGTTGCCGGCGTCGATCAGCAGGATCATGCCGGCGCCGCTTCGGTGACCGCCGCGGGCAGCGCGCGCACCTGCACCTCCCCGGCATGACAGCGGCGCAGGACGCCGCCCTGGTCGACCAGCAGCGCGCCGACCGCGTCGACGCCGCGCGCGATCCCGGTCACGACGCCGTCGCCGCTGCGCACGCCGACCGCGCGACCGGCGAGCAGGTCATGCGCGCGCCAGGAATCGAGCCACGGCGCGAAGCCTTCGCGCGCGAAGCGCTCGAGCATCGCGACCAGCCGCGCGAGTACCGCGGCGGCGAGCCGGTTGCGCGACGGCGGCTCGCCGAGTACCGCGCGCAGATCGGTCCACGGCTGGTCGATGCGCTCGCCGGCCAGCGCCCGCGGCATGTCGACATTGATACCGATGCCGATGACGACCGCGGCGCTGCCGCCGGATTCGCCGGACAGCTCGATCAGCACGCCGGCGAGCTTGGCCTCGCGCCAGAGGATGTCGTTCGGCCATTTGATGCCGGCCTCGCGCACGCCGGCATCATGTAGCGCGTCGAGCACCGCGAGTCCGGTCGCGAGGCTCAGCCCCGCGAGCGCCTCGGGGCCGCTGGTGAAGCGCCACAACAGCGACAGGTAGAGATTGCGCGCGCACGGCGATACCCACGACCGCCCCTGGCGACCGCGCCCCTCGCGCTGGGATTCCGCGAGACAGGCGGTGCCGGACGGCAGTTGTCGCGCGCGCGCGAGCAGCGCGCTGTTGGTCGAGTCGAGTTCGTGATGGATCTCGATCGCGGCGATCGCCGCCTGCGCCGCGGCCGGCAGCGCGGCGCGAATCGCGTCGGCCGACAGCAGTTCGATCGGCGCCGCGAGGCGATGGCCGCGCCCGCGTACCGAATGGATGTCGAGGCCCTGCTGCTTCAGCGCGCGCAACCGCTTCCAGACGCCGGCGCGGCTGATGCCGAGCGCGCGACCGAGCTGCTCGCCGGAATGAAAGCGGCCGTCGGCAAGGATGCGCAATAACTCGTGCCCGTGCGGCATCGGCGTGTGTTCAGGGTTGAAGGGACGGACCGGCGGCTCGTCAGAGACTCAGGATCATCATCGTCGTCAGCAGGACCAGCAGGACTCCGGCGATGCCGATGCTGATATAGTAGACGAATCTCTCGGTGGTCTTGTCCCTTCCCGCGAGTTCCTCGAGCCTGCTGCGGGGTTTTTCATCGGACATGGCGCTCTCCATTTCCGGCCGGCACCGCCGACCTGCTTGCGAGACTGCTCAATAACATTAATAATTACAGCGGGTTATATAATAACAACGGCGGAGGCGCGACGCGCCCCGGGTCCCATCTTACCGGGAAACGCGGCGGGGGTGATAACCCGGGGCGCCGCCGCCCCGTCCGACCGGCCCTGACAAGGACAACGATAGTCGCCAGATGATCCGGAAGAAGCGATTGCGCGTGATGCTGCTGGTGCATGCGACCCTGGTGCCGCCCGACGACATCGCCGGCGAAGACGACCCGAGGCTCGACAAGATCCGCACCGAGCATGACGTCCGCCAGGCGCTGATCGAGCTCGGCCACGAGGTCCGCGTCGTCGGCGCCTACGACGACCTCGCGCCGATTCGCGCGACGATCGAGGAGTGGTCGCCGGACATCGTCTTCAACCTGCTCGAGGAATTCGCCGGCAACCCGGCCTTCGACTACTACGTCGTCAGCTATCTCGAGATGCTCGGCATCCCCTACACCGGCTGCAATCCGCGCGGGCTGGTGCTCGCCCGCGACAAGGCGCTGTCGAAGATCATCCTGTCGCATCACCATATCAGCGTACCGGAGTTCGCGGTGTTCCCGCCGGGGCGCGCGATCCGCCGCCGCAAGCGCCTGCGCTATCCGATGGTCGTCAAGTCGCTGATGGAGGAGGGCTCGGTCGGCATCGCCCAGGCCTCGCTGGTGCACAACGAGGAGCAGTTGCGCGAGCGGGTGCGCGTGATCCACGAGATGACCCACGGCGACGCGATCGCCGAGCGCTATATCGACGGCCGCGAGCTCTACGTCACGGTGATCGGCAACACCCGCCTCGAGGTGCTGCCCTATCGCGAGATCGTCTTCAGCAAGGAAGACCACGGCAACGTCCGCCTCGCGACCGCGAAGGTCAAGTGGGACCCTGAGTACCGCGACCGCCGGGGCATCGATTACCGCTTCGCGGCGAACCTGCCGGACGGCCATGCCGAGAAGATCGCGACGCTGTGCAAGCGCGCCTTCCGCGTGCTGAACCTGAACGGCGTCGCGCGCTTCGACCTCCGCCTCGGCGACGACCGCAGGATCTACATGCTGGAGGCGAATCCGAATCCGGCGATCTCGTCGATCGACGACTGCGCGTTCTCGGCGGAGAAGGCCGGCATGAGCTACCCGCAGTTCATCGGGCGCATCATCAGTCTAGGCCTGCGCGCGAGCGTTTAAGATCAGTGGGGTCAGAGTCGTTTGATCGCCGGGATCATCAAATCTGACTGATGCAACTTCGAT
>JBJHCZ010000008.1:0-6182 GCA_050486285.1 Chromatiales bacterium | reverse complement strand
ATGCAATTTCGATCAAACGACTCTGACCCCGTTGACCCCACCGGTGATCAAACGACTCTGACCCCGGAGGTTCTCACCCGCCTGTTAAACTCCAATGCAGATCAGCCGTTAATCCCGGTAATGGAGGGAGGAACGGCGATGCTGAGTTTCATCTATTCACTGATGCATGATTTCGAGCGGATGTTCGGCGAGCGGCCGAACCTGCTTTATATCAACCGCTACCACTTCGGCTACCTGCGCCGCGAGTTCGATGACCCGAACGACATCGAGACGATGATGTCGATCCTCGGCGTCACGATCATGATCACCGAGACCGCGGTCAATCCCCATCTCGCCCGCCTGAACCACACCGCGCGGCCGCGCCAGGTCGCCTGATCCGTCGGCATTCGCCCCGCAACGGGGGCAGTGTCAGGACTGCGATCGCTGGCCTGACTTCTCCGCTTCGCGCTTCTCGCTGAAGCGCGCGACCTCGCCCTCGCGGGTCATGCGGATCTCGCCCTGGTGGATCGCGCCTTCGGCGATCGCAATGACCGGACTGGTGATGCGGCCGCTGACGCGCGCGCTCGGCGTCAGCTCGAGCTTGCCGGTCACCGTGATGTCGCCCTCGACCGTGCCGGAGATCACGACCGTCTCGGCCTGGATATTGCCGACCCAGCGCCCCTGCTCGCTGAGGACGACCGCGCCTTCGACCTTGCAATCGCCCGAGACGGTGCCGTTGATGATGAAGTTATCCTTGGCCTCGATCGTGCCGGTGAAATGCGTGTCGTGACCGACCAGCGTCGTGAAGCTGTGCACGCCGTCGAGCGTGCGCCGTCCCGCGACCGGGTGCCGCCTCAGAAGTGCCTGGATGCCCATATGCCTGCCGCCTGTGTCTGTGTCCGTGGGCTATATATCGGTCTGCAGCGGCAAATCCTCAGGCTGGCGGGTCAAGCTTCCTCCCGGCGATACCGATAAGGGGAGACGAGGACCGCTCCCGCGCCAATGATGACCCTTGCCGACAAGCTCCTGCCCGTGATCGCGCGCGCCCTGTGCGCGGGGCTCCTGCTCGCCGCCGTGGCCGCCGAGGCCACGCCGCCGGTGCGCGACGTCCGCATCCTCGTCGATGTCTCGGGCAGCATGCGCCATACCGACCCCGACAACCTGCGCGTGCCGGCGTTGCGCCTGCTGACCGGGCTGATCCCCGGCGACGCCCGCGCCGGGGTCTGGACCTTCGGCCGCCATGTCAACATGCTGGTGCCCCACGGCCCGGTCGACGAGGCCTGGCGCGACCGCGCCGCCGCCGCGACCCGCGAGATCCCCTCGATCGCGCTGTACACGAATATCGAGGGCGCGCTCGAGACCGCGACCTGGAACTGGCACGCCGCGGATGCCGCAGCCGAACGCCACCTGATCCTGTTTACCGACGGCATGGTCGACCTGCCGGACGGCGCCGCTGAAAATGCCCGCTCGCGGGGGCGCATCACCGAATCGATCGCGGTGCGACTGCGCGACGCCGGCGTCCGCATCCATGCGGTCGCGCTGTCGGACGAGACCGACGAGCCGCTGCTGCGCCAGCTCGCCGCCGCGACCGGCGGCCTGTTCGAGAAGACCACCGATGCCGCCGGACTCGAACGCCTCTTCGCGCGCATCTTCGCGCGGGCCGTCGAATCCGCAAGCCTGCCGCTGCTTGAACAGCGCTTCCTCATCGACGACAGCATCCGCGAACTGACGATCCTCGCCTTCCGCGAGGAAGGCACCGCGCCGGCGCGCCTGACGATGCCGGACGGCGCGATCATCGAGGCCGGCAATCCGCCGCGCGGCGTGCGCTGGCACAGCGATCTGCGCTATGACCTCGTCACGATCAACGAACCGCAGGCCGGGACCTGGGAGATCGATGCCGCGCTCGATCCCGACAGCCGCATCATGGTCGTCAGCGACCTGCGGCTGGAGGCGACGCGGCTGCCGACCCAGCTGCTCGCCGGCGACCGGCCCCGGATCGAGGCAAGCATCAGCGACGGCGGCCGCACGATCACCCGGCGCGAATTCCTGCACTTCGTCCGCGTCGAGGCGCGCTGGCAGGGCCCCGGACCGGCGTTCGGCGAACCGGCAAGCCGCGTCTTGCTCGACAACGGGCGCGACGGCGACGCGGTTGCCGGCGACGGCATCCATACCCTCATCCTGGCCGACGGACTCGCGGCCGGCAGTCACGCACTGGCCATCGAGGTCGATGGCACGACCTTCCGCCGCGCGCATCGCCAGACCGTCGAGGTCGTCGCGAGTCCCGTCATCAACGGCCTCATCGAGGCGGACGGGCGCGACGTGCTGGTGGTGATTCCGCGCGCCGGCCTGATCGAACCCGACAGCCTGCGCATCCATGCGAGCATCACCGGCGACGACGGCGCGACGCGCGAACTCATCGTGCCCCGGACCGCGAACCATGAATGGCGCCTGGACCTCGGTCCGGCGGCGAGCGGCGAGCATCGGCTCGCGCTCGACATCGAGGCCCGCCGCCCCGACGGCAGCCTGCTGCGCCATCGCGACAGCGATATCGGCTTCGGCCGCGCGCCGACCGTCGCGGCGCTCCCGCTGCCCGCGACCGCGGCGCCGACGCACGACGCGTTGCCGATCGAGGCCCCGACCGAGGCGCTGGCTCACGCCGAGACCGACTGGGCCGTGGTCGGCGCCTCGGTCGTCGCAGTCAATCTCGTACTGCTTGCATTGATGTGGCTGGCCTGGCGGCGCTGGATCGACCCGCCGCCGGCGAGGTCGCGGACGGCCGCGGCAGAGGCCGTCGCCGATGTGAAGGAGAAGACTGAAGTCGCGACCGACAAGGCCGACCCGGCGCCCGCGGCCGGCATCGAACCTGCCGCCGAATCCCTGCCGGAAACCGCCGTGGCGGACACTGCTGAGGAGGAACCCGAGTCCACGCCCTCGCCGTTCGACGAGGAGATCGTGCTCGAGGACATCAAGTTCGACGATCTGACGCTCGACTTCGACGACGAAGATCGCAAGCGCGGTTCAGGATAAGGCCCCCCTTCGCAAGCGAAGGGGGGACTCAGAGACGGCTCAGAGGCCGGCGGCTTCCTTCGCGAGATATTCCGCGACGCCTTCCGTGGTTGCCTTCATGCCCTTCTTGCCTTCCTGCCAGCCGGCCGGGCAGACCTCGCCGTGCTTCTCGGTGAACTGCAGCGCGTCGACGGTGCGCAGCATCTCGTCGATGTTGCGGCCGAGCGGCAGGTCGTTGACGACCTGGTGGCGCACGACCCCCGTCTTGTCGATCAGGAACGAGCCGCGCAGCGCGACCGCGTCGTTGACCAGCACGTCGTAGTCGCGCGAGATGCTCTTGGTGAGGTCGGCGACCATCGGGTAGCCGACCTTGCCGATGCCGCCCTTGTCGATCGGCGTGTTCTTCCACGCGAGGTGCGTGAAGTGCGAATCGACTGACACGCCGACGACCTCGACGCCCCTCTTTTTGAACTTGTCGAGACGGTGATCGAACGCGATCAGCTCGGAAGGACACACGAACGTGAAATCGAGCGGCCAGAAGAACAGGACCACATAGGACTTGCCCTGGTAGCTCGACAGCTTGAAGTTTTCATTGATACTGTTGTCCGGCATGACCGCGGTTGCGGTAAAATCCGGAGCGGGCTTGGCCACCAATACGCTCATTGCTTCCTCCTTGGTTAAGACGGGTGAATTCGGGGTCAAATGAGAATTAGACTCGATCTATTCTACAGCTTTTCCGCCCGCGTTCAAGCCCGGCCCGAACCCTGAGCGATCCCGCCCTCGCCGGCACGCCGGAGATCAGCATATTGATTCCCATCATGAAAATTCTGGCGTTGCGATGACCACCGGGCCGCGATCCGGTAACCGGGCGATGGCTGCCCGCGATCTCGCGGTGTTGTGGCACCCGTGCACGCAGATGAAGGATCACGAGGCCCTGCCGCCGATCCCGATCCGCCGCGGCGACGGCGTCTGGCTCGAGGACTTCGACGGCCGCCGCTACCTTGACGCGATCAGTTCGTGGTGGGTCAACCTGTTCGGCCACGCGAACCCGCGCATCAACGCGGCGCTGCGCGACCAGCTCGAGCGCCTCGAACATGTGATCCTCGCCGGCTTCGGCCACGAACCGGCGATCCGGCTCGCCGAACGCCTGGTCGCGCTGGCGCCGCCGGGCCTGACGCGCTGCTTCTACGCCGACAGCGGCTCGGCCGCGGTCGAGATCGCGCTGAAGATGAGTTACCACTACTGGCGCAACCGCGGCCGCGCCGCGCGCACGAAATTCATCACCCTCGAGAACAGCTATCACGGCGAGACGCTCGGCGCGCTCGCGGTCGGCAACGTGCCGCTCTATCGCGACACCTACGGGCCGCTGCTGATGGAGACGATCACCGTGCCGTCGCCGGACGCCTATACGCGCGAGCCCGGCGAGGACGCGGCCGCCTGCGCGCGGCGGCGCTTCGCGGCGATGGAACAGGCGCTCGAGCGCCATCGCGACGAGGTCTGCGCGGTCATCGTCGAGCCGCTGGTGCAATGCGCGGGGTCGATGCGCATGTACGACCCGGTGTATCTCGAACTGCTGCGCGACGCCTGCGACCGCTTCGAGGTCCACCTGATCGCCGACGAGGTCGCGACCGGCTTCGGCCGCACCGGCACGATGTTCGCGTGCGAGCAGGCCGGCATCGCGCCGGACTTTTTATGCCTGTCGAAGGGACTGACCGGCGGCTACCTGCCGCTGTCGGCGGTGCTGACCGGCGACGAGGTCTACGACGCGTTCTACGATGACTACGGCAAGCTGCGCGCGTTCCTGCACTCGCACAGTTACAGCGGCAATCCGCTCGGCTGCCGCGCCGCGCTGGCGACGCTCGACATCTTCGACGAGGACGACGTGCTGAACCAGAACCGCGCGCTCGCGCGCGTGATGGCCGAGGCCTGCGCGCCGCTCGCCGATCATCCGCACGTCGCCGAGGTGCGCCAGCGCGGCATGATCGTCGCGATCGAGATGGTCTGCGACAAGGCGACGCGCGAACCCTGGCCGTGGCAGGAACGCCGCGGCCTCGCGGTCTATCGCCACGCCCTCGAACACGGCGTGCTGCTGCGCCCGCTCGGCAACGTCGTCTATCTGATGCCGCCGTATGTGATCACGCCGGCGCAGATCCGCGAGGTCGCCGCCGTCGCTGCTGGCGGTATCGATCGGGCTATCGGGGTCAGAGTCGTTTGATCGATAGTGCAACCGTCGGATTCGATGACCCAGGCGATCAAACGACTCTGACCCCATTTGGTAACTCTGACCCCGATAGCCCCTGACCTCTTTCCCCATGCGCCGCACCAGAATCCATTACGAAGGCGAGCTGACCGAAGGCGGCCTCATCGAGCTCGACGACGCCGCGTCCGCGCATCTGCTGCGCGTGCTGCGCCTGAAGGCGGGCGCCGCGGTCATCGTGTTCAACGGCCAGGGCGGGGAATTCGAGGCGGTCATCGACGAGCGCGACGACCGCCGCCGCGCCCGCCTGCGCATCGGCGCGCGGCGCGACCCGGCCGTCGAGTCGCCGCTCGCGATCACGCTGGCGCAGGGGATCTCGCGCGGCGAGCGCATGGACTGGACGCTGCAGAAGTCGGTCGAGCTCGGCGTCACGCGCATCGTCGCGCTGACCACCGCGTTCAGCCAGGTGCGCCTCGACGCCGCGCGACTCGAACGGCGCATCGCGCACTGGAACGGCGTCATCCGCGGCGCCTGCGAACAGAGCGGGCGCACCGCGGTGCCGTCGCTGACGGCCGGGTTGACGCTCGCGCAATGGCTGTCGGAAACAGAGGTCATGGGGCAGAAGAACGAGGCGGGGACCGATGCGCCCTTGCGCCTCGTACTCGACCCGCGCGCCGAACAAGGGCCCGGCGCGATCAGCGCGAGACCGCGCGAGGTCATCCTGCTCGCCGGTCCGGAGGGCGGGCTCGGTGACGACGAGGTCGCGGCGGCCATCGCCGCCGGCTTCACCGGCCTGCGACTCGGCCCGCGCATCCTGCGCACCGAAACCGCCGGCATTGCCGCCCTCGCCGCCCTGCAGACCCTGTGGGGCGATCTGTCATAACGTTAACAGTCGGCGGAAAGACCCGGCGGGTGTGCTCCGCGAATGGCTCGCCTCGCTGCCGCTGCGCGGCACCCTTCGGGCTCCGGCGAGGCTGCGCTTGACTTCGCTGCGCACACC